>NZ_JAEFCD010000001.1:0-45714 GCF_016405965.1 Alteromonas sp. IB21
GCGGACTTAGAAAAAGCTGCTTAACTGGGTTGTGTGAATTTGCTTGACCACGTCAGAAAACGCCTCAATGAAAGCGTCTCGCTTCGCGCAGATCACTACCCTTGAACAAGGTATGAGAAAGTTAGAGCACGGACACTATTTTGAACAGCTCGTGTTTATGGCTTCTCCCTCTCAGTATGGAACACTTAATCGCGTTTTAGACAACTTCAGACCATCAGTACCATTAACCCCATCATCTATTGTATTTAGCTTAGTTACCGCTATTTTTATAAATTTACTGATTTGGACACCGCATTTTTGCTATTGCCAAGTTAGGAAAGTAAGAAACAAGCCGAAACGCTATTCTTATAAATAGTATGCACTGTTAATTCCCTAACGCTCCCCGCACAAAGACTTTCGTTTAACACCAAGGCGAATCCTACGCTTCAAAGTTTTTATTGAACATGGCATCAATAATGCAAACTTCCATATAAGAGCAAGAAGTGAAGATTTGCATAGTTGTTTTATTTAAAGCAGCGAACTAAAACTTCATTTATATATCAGTAACTTGCTTGAAAAAATGGTAAAAGGAGAAGTGATTATGCCAACAGATGCTCAATTGTTAATCGGAAAAGTGTTGCAAATTAAAGACAAAATTACAGCCAAACGTCATTGTATTCCAAGCGACTTAAAAGCGGAATGGAATACGTTGGACGCACAAACCGCATGTTTTGAAAGTGGGGCGCTTTATAGAAGTGCAGTGAAAGGTCAGGAGATGAATAAGCACATCGACTATTCAGGTTCAGTAAAAGAACTTTCTCAACTCGTGAATAAGCTTAAAACGCTAAACAACAAGGTAAATGTTACGCAGGTTCACCACTAAGGCCTCTTGACACCTTTGCTATCTTAAGACCTTAGCTAAAACGTAACTTTCGTAATAGGTTTATTTCTTCAATTTAAGGAGGACCAATGTTCTTACTTTACGCGTGCCATAACTGGCAAGTCTTAAAAAATCATCGCGAGCAACCGGAATGTGCTGATACTCAACGGGCTGACCTTCGCTTGCGTCAGGATCATGAAGGTAGTAGCAGTGAGCGTCACAGCTCGTAACTGCTACCCAATGGGGCACTTTCTTTTTATCGAAAGCATATGTGCTAATAAGGCACAAAACAGCACCACCAGATTTTAAAGTTTGGTCAATGATACCGATGCGCCAGTCTGAAATGTCTACAGAGATCCCTTTCACAGCAGCGTCTGCCATAAATTGGGCCTCAACATTTTCTACAATCGCCTTTTTATTAGTATCACGCACGCCGTCTACGAAAAGCGGCACATTTTGATTGATAACAACGTCTGCCCTGTACCCTTCGTTCACTGCCGCAAGTGCCAATCCAACTGGATGGCATCCACCGTGTCCCGACATCATGAAAATTGTTGTCGCCGTTCGCCATAACGACAGTTCTTTTTCCTGTGTCATTTCAAAGTTATTGTCGAGCGCGCACATTGCCATCATTAGTGCTGATGGGCCACAGGTAAAATCCGTAGTTTGCTGATACCAAGGATAAACCTCAGGTTTAACCGATTTACTTGGAACCAATACCTTTTGCATGCGTAATGCGTCAGTGTGATCATCGTAATAATCGGTATACATACCAAATTGGCTAAACCCCAGCTTTTTGTAGAGCGCAATAGCACCAGCGTTACCAACCGCCACTTCCAGGCGCATAAATCGCTTTCCCCGCAAAAGCGCCCGCTCCCCCAAGCTGTTTATTAATTTCTCAGCGATACCCAGTCCTCTCGCCTCTGGAAGCACTGCAATAGAATATAAACGGGTAAGTTGCGTACCACGGCGAAGCAAAAGTAATCCATAGCCGACGATGCTCTGCTCACGACTATCGCTTCCGTGCAGACCTTCTATTGTATTGTGAGTAGTTTGCCCACGTTTTCCGTACTTACTTTCGTCCAGGCCGCTCACCGTAGAAGGACAATCGCGTACGGCTACAATAAGCTCGGCATGTGTTGCCTCTATATAAAATTTAAATCGGCTTTTACTGAGCCTGTCAGTAGTGAAACAGGTTTTCTCAATATGCTGAAGAGAAGGAAGATCTTGCAAGGTGGCAACCCGTAGCTCAATACTTGGCTGTGTTGAGGGCGAGTACGAAATTTCTTGCCCAGCGGTCGATTCATCTTTAGGCAAATTTTCCATCGTCGGATTTTCGCTATTCATTTTATGCACACTGCTCGTTTTACTCACTGCTTCAGCCGATGGAATCATCGCCCTCTTTGCTCCAATCTGTCGGCAAACTCCTGCATAATTAATTCGTACAGCTCTTTGCCTAGATATTTATCTTCAACCCCAGAGTCAATACTTGGGTTGTCGTTCACTTCAATAACATAAACGGCGTTGCCGGTTTGTTTTATGTCTACACCGTACAGACCATCGCCTACTGCCTTTGCTGCTTTAATTGCGGCCTGTAAGACCGGCTTAGGCACTTCAAACGTAGGCATGGTGGCGAACCCACCCGATGAGAATCGATCACCCTGATGGTTATAAATTTGCCAGTGATTACGTACCATAAAATACTGACATGCATAAATCGGTTTGCCGCCTAGCACGCCAATACGCCAATCGAATTCAGTAAAAATATACTCTTGAACCAGCACTAAGGCCGATTCAGCCAACATTTGTTCTAAACGAGTTTTTAACGCTTCTTTATTTTCAGCTTTGTGAACGCCACGCGAAAACGAGCTTTCCGGCAGCTTTAATACCAGCGGTAATCCAAAGTCAGTAATTAATTTATCGCACACTTCATCCGTGGCGCTTGATACGAAGGTCGCTTTTGGCGCTGGTACTTTTTGATAAGCAAACGCATCCTGCAAGTACACCTTATTACAGCAGCGCAAAATTGACTGCGTGTCGTCCATTACCACAATTCCTTCACGCTCGGCGGCTCGAGCCAATCGGTATGTGTGGTGGTCAATCGCTGTGGTTTCACGAATGAACAGTGCGTCGTATTGCCCTAATTCTTCTTGCGACAAGCGGCTTACCACATCTGCGCGAAAGCCCACTTTTTCAGCCGCTTTAACGAAATTTTTAATAGCACGTTCATCACTGGGCGGCGTGCTTTCTTCTGGGTTAACCAAAATCGCCATGTCCCAGCGAGTTCGCTTGCTGGTTTTACCCGCTTTCCATTGAATTTTCGTATGTGCTTCTAGCTGTTCAATAAAACGAGCCTGTTGCTTTGCATCGAGATCTTTAAACGCTTTTGCCTGTACGCTAGCAAACCCTTCTATCTGAACTTTCCCATTGTTTTTAGGGGACATTTTGGTATTAGTTACGGTTGGGCTTAAAACCAAAACGGGGTACGGATATTTTTCAAACGCTTGCCGCGCTAAACGCTTAAAGCGCTGATCTTTCACTTCGCCGAATAGTACTAATAAAGGCTCGTCAGCAATTTCGGTATTTTCTTGCACGACAGAAAGCGAAAAGACAATACGGTCAATACTTTTCTCTTCTGCCATACGTAAATCGTTAATCGTGTTTACAGCGGGCAAAACAGAGTGATTACGAGCTTGAGCTAAAAGCGAACAGTAGTACCCTTCGCTTAAATAGCGCGTGGTATCGCATATGTTGATCACCCGTGTCTTGGGCTCGTTCAGTTTAGGGAATTCAGCAAGGTAATCCTGAAAAGTAAGCACGGTTAAAGCTGTGTTACGAAAAGGAGTAACATCATCAGTAACAATCAAGGTATTGTGCATGTATATCGCTTCTAAAAAGTGTGTGGTTAGTTACAATTAGCTTAGTGTTTGCTTAAATTACAAACACGGTGAAAGTGGCGCTGAGTTTACGCTCAACTTATTTTTTTCAAAGCACAATTAGCACGGCTTTTTTTCATCGTTAAGACAACAAAAACTTATGTGCTAATAAATCTATCGAAACAGCTTTTATTTATTAATTTTGCCTATACATAGAAGTGGGCAAAAAGACACAAATGGTTTAAGGAGTACATATGCTATTAGCCAGCTTGGCTATTTTAATCGGGTTACCGGTTTTACTGTGGAGCGCAGGGAAGTTCGTAGGTGGAGCAGCATCTGTCGCTAACCATTTTGGTTTATCTCCTCTTCTTATTGGTATGTTAATTATTGGATTCGGCACATCGGCTCCGGAAATCATTGTGTCAATCTTTGCCGCCATCCAAGGTAACTCTGGCATTGCGTTAGGTAACGCCTACGGCTCCAACACTGCAAATATTTTGTTGATTCTAGGTTTGACCGCACTCATCAGCCCAATTGCAGTAAAGTCTGAAATCATCAAGAAAGAACTGCCTGTGTTGTTAGGCATTACTTTCTTTGCAGTTTGGCAAATATGGGATCTTAACGTCTCTAAAGACGATGCGTTTTCACTGCTAGGTTTGTTCGTCTTGCTGATTTCATGGAGTATCTACCACGGTATGAAGGGAGATAAAGACGCCCTTGCCGATGAATATGATGAAGAAATTAACAGTAACGAAGGCACGGTTAAAACTCACATAATGTGGTTAATTGCAGGTTTGCTTTTACTTGTGGCAAGTTCTCGTATGCTGGTTTGGGGAGCAGTAGAAGTCGCCACCTTCTTTGGTGTAAGCGACACTATCATAGGTTTGACCGTTATCGCTATCGGTACCTCTTTACCTGAATTGGCTTCATCCTTGATGGCGGTTAAAAAGGGTGAGCACGACCTCGCCATAGGTAACGTGATTGGCTCAAACATGTTTAATACATTAGCGGTGGTTGGTATTGCAGGGACAATTCAGCCCATGGCGGTAGCATCAGACTTCTTGTATCGCGACGCCATGGTGATGTTTGCTTCTTCCGTAGCGCTATTTATTTTCTGTATTGGCATTAAAGGCCAAGGACGCTTAAACCGCTTAGAAGGTGGCGCATTTGTGCTGGCTTATGCAGCCTATACGTATTGGCTTATACAGGCTGCGTTTATTTAACCGTGTTGCATGATTAGGCAATTGGTAAGCGTTTGATAATAGACGACGGCTTGGCCCTTTGGGTCAGGCCGTTTCTGTTTTTATCATTCGATGGACGAAAGTATGTCAGTCTTTACAGCCCTAACGTTGTAGCAAGCGTAATTAAGCTGATAGCGGCGATGCCAAACAAGATAAAAAGATTAACCCCAAAGCTGTCTGAGCGGCGACGGTTTCTTCTTGCGCGCATAATGATGCTTATCAAGGTAACGACCAAACATATCTGCAGCATAATGGTCATGGCTGAAAGGTGAGTTTCAGACCAGGTTGTATCGCCCTCTATTCCCCAATATTGCTGCACGCCACTGATGAAATCAGGTCGGGCATAGTGGAACAGCACCAGCACGACAACCATGCCTACCCAACCAACTATGTTCAGCGTTAGCATCACCTTGTAAAATGGTGTTTGGGAACGAGGTGTAGAACGACGCTCGGCAAGCTCTTCGTAAGTCATCTTACTTTTTTCATTTTCAATATCATTGGAACGATTAGCATCGCGTTGAGAACCGCTTGGTTCTTGTACTCGCTGGGGCACTGACGTGTTTGAATCATTTTTATTTCCCATTTGTCACTCTGTTCTCTGGCATCCCGCTTTTTGTTGGGTATACTAGCGTGCTATTGGATTGTAATTCATTGCTTATTTATCTATCACCATAGCATATTGCGGTCGATATAAAGCATGTCGCGATTGGTAAGCTATTCAACTTTCGACAGGTATTTCGCGAAAGTATTTTGCATCGCTGAAGACTGTTCAAAATTCGCGAGCGTTTTTTTGGCAGATTAGCAGCGCTACAGATTATAAGTTTTTATCGGCATCACAATCCAAAACATTGACTAATAAACCAATTTATATGCATTTCATCATTTAAGCGTAAATGAGTGAATGCACAAGGTTGTTGGGCACGGCTCAATAGCAAGAAACTGCATAAAATCAGTAAGACGGAGAAATTAACATGACGCATGCGCCCGTAGTTGACGTACTTAAAGGTAAGTACGCCGTTGGCGAATCGGTAACCGTAAAGGGTTGGGTAAGAACACGCCGTGACTCTAAAGCGGGGTTATCTTTTATTGCACTACACGACGGTAGTTGCTTTGATCCTGTTCAAGTTATTGCGCTTAATTCTCTGTCAAATTACGCCGATATACAGCGCCTAACAGCAGGTTGCTCTTTGTCGGTAACCGGCACAGTGAAAGAGTCGCAAGGTCAAGGCCAGGCACTAGAAATTGATGCTACCGAGGTGGAAATTGTCGGTTTGGTGGAAAACCCTGACACCTACCCAATGGCAGCAAAACGCCACAGCATTGAGTATCTTCGTGAGTATGCTCATCTTCGCCCCCGCACTAACGTGATTGGTGCGGTAACGCGCGTTCGCAACTGTTTATCTCAGGCTATTCACCGCTTTTTCCACGAGAGAGGCTACTTTTGGATCTCTACGCCAATTTTAACGGCTAGCGACACAGAAGGTGCGGGTGAAATGTTCCGCGTATCGACTCTTGATATGATGAACCTTCCGCTAGATGACAAAGGTAACGTTGATTATTCAGAAGATTTCTTCGGTAAAGAAACCTACCTAACGGTATCAGGTCAGCTTAACGTTGAAACATACTGTACTGCTATGTCTAAGGTATACACCTTCGGACCTACATTCCGCGCTGAAAACTCAAATACCTCTCGTCACCTCGCTGAGTTCTGGATGATTGAGCCTGAAGTGGCATTTGCTGAACTAAAAGATGTCGCGCAGCTTGCTGAAGACATGCTGAAATATGTGTGTAAAGCGGTGCTAGAAGAGCTGCCTGATGACATGGCGTTCTTTGCGCAGCGCATTAAGAAAGATGCCATTGAGCGTTTAGAGAAGTTGGTAAGCTCTGACTTTGTTCGCATGGACTACACTGACGCTATCGAAATTCTGCAAAACTGTGGTAAAGAATTCGAATTCCCTGTTGAATGGGGCATCGATTTATCTTCTGAACATGAGCGTTACCTTGCCGAAGAGCATGTTGGCGCACCAATCATCATGCAGAACTATCCGAAGGATATTAAAGCCTTCTACATGCGCATTAACGATGACGGTAAAACCGTTGCAGCAATGGACGTGCTAGCGCCAGGCATCGGTGAAATCATTGGTGGTTCACAGCGTGAAGAGCGCCTAGACGTTTTCGATGCACGCCTTGACGAAATGGGCCTATCGAAAGAAGACTACGCTTGGTATCGCGACCTTCGCCGCTACGGCACTGTACCTCACTCTGGTTTCGGCCTTGGTTTTGAACGCCTTGTGGCATACGTAACCGGCATGCAAAACGTACGTGACGTTATTCCATTCCCACGTACACCGGGCAACGCTAGCTTCTAAGTCAGTCTAAAACGTTAAGCTAATACGATCTCGTGAATATAAAAGCCTGCTCACACGCACAGTTAGCAGGCTTTTTTAATGCTAAAACAGCATAAAAATAGAATTTTTGTGTTACGGAGTAATAGTTACTCCAACAGCAGCCGAACGACATGGCTCTACCGAATAAATGTAACCGTCCTCTGCCTCAGTAGATTGTACTATTTGCAAAATCTCATAGTCATTGAGTTCAATCACCCGAGTTCCTTCAGGATGAGCGCACCGTGAACGAGAATCAGCCTCAAATTCATAGATAAAACTGGCCAGCGCTTGGCGCTGTGTTTTTTTGTAGTTAATACTTTTTTCTTTTGCATCATTTAACAGCGTCGTTAAGTCTTTTTCTAATTCAGAGACTTCTTCTGTCTGTTTTTCTATTAACTGTGTTTCATTACTTTCAAGCTGCTGTTTAGTCGTATCCTCAACGGTAATGAGAGGGTTGGCGCTTTCACTATTGAATTCAGAGAGTAATCCCACCTGCCCTGCTACAACGCCAAGTTGCAGTGCCACGCCTAGCGTCCAAACAAAGCGCGCTACGGCGGTAGATAAAACAAAACGATAGCCGGGTTTGTGCCATAGCCTTTGTACACCAAAAGGTTTTAGCAGCAATAAGAAAAACAAGTAAACAAAAATTAACAGCATGCCGCCAACGAGCGCCATCAACGTGGTAACAAAGAACCAACTGGGCACCATTAGTATAAGGGCGAAATTGTGGCTATAGGGTAATGCGCTTGCAGAAACGCCGGTTATGCTGTTAACCAGACCGCTAGCGGAGGCGAGCGCAAAGTTCCCGATGATTGCATAAATGAACAAGATCAGCGCTTTTCCAGGTAAGCTGTTCCAAAGCACCATGAACCTTGGCCACGTCTCGCTAACAATACCTGCAAGGGCAAAACCAAACATAATGGCTTCAAACAGCCTACTTTCGATACTCAAAAGCAGTTGCAACACAAGCATGCTGGTTGCCAGAAAATAGCAACGCTGGGCGAAAGTGATGCTCAACCAAAAGCGCGTAAAGCCAATACGCCTTTTCAAAAACAGACGCCTTCCTCGATTTTTTACTTTTTCATACACACTGCGGATTTCGTGTTTTATTTCCATGATTTAATTGTCAATAATTATTGTGATCTTCCAAAAACGACTGGCTTTACTTCCCGACGTGCTCGCAATGCGCTATCCTGTTGATTCTAAAAAATCAACAGGTTATATCTATTGGCCGCTTTTTAGCAAACTAAAAGTAGCGCGCGAAAACCTTATGGCTGAATCTAATACGTTATCTATAGTTTGTGAGCAATGCCATACCCAAGTGCACATACCTGCCCTAGCACACAGGCAACGGGCCGTGTGCCCCGTATGCAATCACACGTTGTTATCTCACCGTAATGGCGCTAGCGAAAACTTGCTAGCCTATACCACCAGCGCCCTTATTTTTTTACTGCTCTCACTGCCGTTTAACTTTCTCACGTTTAAAGCAAGTGGGCAAAAACACAGTATTGACTTACCGACCGGCATTACCGTACTTATTGAACACGATTACTTATCGCTTGCCATTATCACTAGTTTAGCGACACTTCTTTTACCGGGTATGGTGTTAGCAGGAATGCTGCTACTATCTCTCGCTCACGTTCAAAATCGCCGGCCGTTTTATTTACCTAGGTTGCTACAGTTAGTGAAAGCCCTATTGCCTTGGAGTATGGCTGAAATTTTTCTTGTCGGAACATTAGTTAGCCTCATCAAAATTACTGAGCTTGCAGATGTCTCTATAGGACTGTCATTTTATGCATTCATCGGTTTTTCAGCTTTCACAGCACTATGCATATCTCAGTTTGATGCCACCCGCTATGCAATGTGGCTTTCACAAGGCGTGCCACCACAGCCTAAGCCCTTATGTGAAGCACAGGCCAAGGTGAGCATTCAGCGCACGTGGGCTCTATTGCTTACTGCCTGCATTTTATATATCCCTGCCAACCTGCTTCCAATTATGTATACTGAATTTTTTGGACAGGAAACACCTAATACGATCATCGGTGGGGTCATCTCGCTGTGGGAGTCCGGCTCATACCCCGTTGCCATTATTATTCTAATAGCCAGTGTCATCGTACCTGTGGCAAAGATTATTATTCTTGCTTGGCTTAACTTTTCCGTTCAGCGAGAGAAAACCACATCGAAACAATTACGTATACGTTATTACCGCATCACCGAAGCTATAGGTCGCTGGTCGATGATAGACGTTTTTGTTGTGGCAGTGCTGGTGTCTCTTATTCAAATGGGTAACACCATGTCTATTTATCCCGGCCAAGCGGCACTCGCCTTTTGTGCCGTAGTATTTGTAACAATGATAGCCGCGATGACGTTTGACTCTAGGCTAATTTGGCAGCAATGGAAGCAATTATCATGACCGCTAACGATCCGAATATAAACGAAGCAAAGGTGAAACCAACCTCGTCAGTCTCTCGCATTTGGATTATTCCTATTTTGGTTATCATTATTGGCGGCTGGATGGTGTATTACCAGTGGAAGAATCAAGGCCCGCTTATAACGATTGAACTGCAATCTGCTACGGGAATTGAAATAAATAAAACGCCGATAAAAGTGCGTGATTTGGATATTGGTCAGGTAAAAAAGATAACGCTGAAACCTGACTTAAACGGTGTACTTGTGACGGCCAGAATTGATGCCAGTGCGGCTCATCTTCTCAACGAAAATGCGAAATTCTGGGTTGTTGCTCCACGTATTAGTTTTTCAGAAGTATCAGGGCTTAACACCCTATTATCTGGCAGTTACATTGCCATGTCGGCAAACGACAAAGGCAAAGAACAGCTAAAATTTACTGCGCTTGAGCGGCCGCCCGTAACCCCGCCAGGCACGCCTGGCCTTCACGTCATGCTAAAAAGTGACGACGAGTTTGCCTATAAACCCGGCGACCCCATCATTTATAAAGGCTTTAAGGTCGGCGAGTTTGAAGACGCGACCTTCAACATTGAAGAGCGTGTTGTGTATTACGATGCCTTTATTGAAGCGCCTTATCATAAGCTAATTACCAACACGACCCGCTTTTGGGACGTCAGTGGCGTAAAGCTGCTACTTGAATCTAACGGAGTGAGTGTAGAAACAGGAAGCTTAGAAACACTGCTTGCAAACGGGATTACATTTGGCATTCCAGAAGGCGTACCTACAGGCGAGCAGGTGTTGGATAACGCGTTCTTTACCATTTATGGAGACAGCGCCTCTGCCTCAGACGCCCGTTATAAGGTGGCGGCCGAGTACTTGTTACTTATCGACGAAAGTGTTCGCGGTCTTACCGTAGGCGCACCTGTTGAATACCGTGGCATTGAAATTGGTAACGTCACAGCAATAAATTCTTTTCCAGCAGTTGAAGGAAACATTCTTGAGCGCGATTACCCCATTCCTGTTCTCATCAATATTTATCCCGGAAAAGCACGACAGCCCGATACGGAAGAAGGCCTCAGCGCCATTAAGCAAACCATTAGAAATTGGCTTAACAGAGATCTTCGGGCTTCCTTACGCATGGGTAACATACTCACAGGTGGCTTGTATGTGGATTTACAACACGTTCCTGATGCGGGTAGCAGTGGCAAAATTGACGTAATCAATGGCTATGAAGTGATTCCAACCGTGAGCAATGAATTCACACAGCTAACGCAAAAAGCCGACGCAATACTCGACAAAATTAACCAGCTTCCACTCAAAGAAATGGTCGAAAACGTCCAGCTAGCGGTTGAAGACATGCGCCTTGCTGCTGAGTCTGTAGAGACGGCAAGTGATGATTTTGATGTTCTTATCGCTGATATTGATGCAAAAGCGCTAAACAGTAACCTTAACCAAGTACTTGTTAGCCTTGATGGACTACTCAAAAACTACAGTGAAGGTGGCTTCAACCAATCAGAGATTAAAGAGACGGTGGATACGCTCCAAGAAACGATGAGAACTATGCAGCCACTACTATTGAAACTTAATCAATCGCCTAGTAGCTTAATTTTCTCACAGGATAGCGAAGCAGATGTTCAGCCTAAAGCTAAAAATTAGAGATGGGCGTTTTAGCAATTTTGAAACTTTCTACAACTTACTGGGCACGAAAAGTGTTTGAAAATCATACACAGTTACTGATTTTCGCGATACGCGCATATTTTATTTGCGCTATAGTCTAATGTAAAAGCGTGTGAATACAGTGTAAATTATTACAATTACATCCGCCCATCAAGGATGAAGGATTCAAATCGAATGATAGAGCAGTTTATAACGGGCCTGGCAATTTTAAGAAACAAAGCTTTACAAATCAGCGCCTTAATAGTTTTATTTCTATTAATGCAGGCATGCACTTCGGCGCCTACTTCACTTAACTATTATTTACTCCATTCAACCGATAGCATGCCCTTGACGCAAAGTGGTGCTAACCGGACCATTGTTTTAGATAAAATTACCCTTCCTGATTATTTAAAGCATAGAGGGTTAGTGCATCAAACGAGTGACACTAATTTGCACATTTCAACTCGTCATTTGTGGGCTGAGCCAGTGGAAGAAGGGCTGACAAAAGTGCTTGCAAGCGCATTAGCCGATAATCAAATTTCACTCTATCGCGGGGACCAGTATCCCAATGAAGAGTCAATGCACATCACTTTACATATCAGCGATTTTATTAGTACCTACGAGGGCGAGGTTGTATTCTCTGGTCAATATACGATTAGTAGCGCAGCAGAAGACGGTTCTATTCATTCCTTTAAATTTAGCGCGTCGCTAGAAAATGACGGATTTCCATCCAGTATTAAAGCCATGAGAAATACCATAATGCAATTGGCTCAACACGTTGAACAGAATTTTTAGATCCCTACATTTTAGACCCTACAGTTATGTTTAGTGCTTTAAAGCAATATGTATTTAGCGGCGTAAGTCGTCACTACAAAGACGAAACCAATAGACGGATCATGGTTGTCAACTTGTTCGCAGCTGTGGGAATGTCTATTACTTTTCTGCTTGGTTGTCGCGCTTTCTTTGCGGCGGAATATCCGCTTTCAACCACCCTGTTCACTGCCAGCGTTGTATTCGCCATATCCCAGCGATTACAGGTACGTGTTGCGACGGCACGTGCGCGCACTGCGTCCATAACCTTGTTAATTATCTGCCTAATGGTGCTCACGTTACTGTTACTCATAACGGGTGGCAAAGATAATACCGGGCCTTTATGGATATACCTGGTACCTCCTGTCACTATGTTTTTCGCAGGGTTCATCCGTGGATTACTTTCACTTATCGCATTTACGCTAGTGAGCGCGCTACTCTTGTTCGGCTTTGACGAAGCAATACTGTTCACGCAATATACCTATGCGTTTAAAACGCGTTTGCTCTATTCGTTTATGACGGTCTCCTTTTTATCTGCTTTTTACGAATACAGCCGTCAAAAAAGCTACGATACTGCGCTATATTTAAGCGAGCAGTTTGAGCGCCAGGCAAAGCACGATCACCTTACTCAGTTATTAAACAGACGCGGTGCACAGCAGTGTCTCGAACGCGAGTATGCCAGAATTGTGCGTAACAAAAGTAAGTTTTCAATCGCCATCGCCGATATTGACCGTTTTAAAAGTATTAATGACTCGTTGGGTCACGAACAGGGCGATGAGGTACTGGTGCAGATATCCAACGTGTTCACCTCTCGCCTTCGCGCGCAAGACATTATTGCTCGGTGGGGCGGTGAAGAATTTATGTTTATCTTTAATGATACTGATGAGACGGGTGCGGTCGAGGCGCTTGACCAAATTAGAGAAACATTAAATCAAGCGCCCCTCAATATTAACGGTCATGAATTTTATGTAACAAGTAGCTTTGGCGTAAGTGAAGTGACGCCGGATATCGATATATCCTATGCTATTAGACGTGCTGACAAAGCGCTATACCATGCAAAGGATAATGGTAGAGACCAGGTTTGTGCCATTTCGACTATTAGCCCACCTCCCCATTCTGAGCATCGGACTTCGTCTTAACGCTTCACCTCATTTAATCTTTACACTAACTTGACTTACGTTTCGTTACATTTGCGCTGTATTCATGAAACACTTTAGCGATACACTATAAGAAGTATTCGCTTTAAAAGTAGACTTAGCTATGAAATGGATGAAAGTTGCATTGCCTATTGGTGTTTTATTAGTTGGCTATATGGGTATGAAAGGCATCGAAGCCTCAGCGACTGACTCTGCTATCACAGAGGAGGTAGACACCCGCCCCACTGTAACCATTGAGACTTTATCGCCAGAAAATGTGCATGTTCAGTTAACATCCTATGGTGAGATAACGCCGCTTGAAACCACCAACCTTGCAGCTCAAGTATCAGGTGAAGTTCAGCGATGGAACCCCAAGTTCGTGAGCGGCGGATTGGTGAGACGCGGCGAAACACTTTTTGAAATAGAAGCAGATGCCTATGAAGCTGCGCTTTTGATGGCCGAAGCCAATCTTGCTAGCGCGCAGGCCCAGTTAATTCAAGAGCAAGCGCAAGCCGACGTAGCAGCGAAGGAAGCGAAAACGATGCCCAATGCGCGGGTTACTGATCTTTACCTTCGCAAACCTCAAGTAATGAGCGCAAAGGCAGCGCTTAAATCCGCAGAAGCGCAACTTAAAATCGCTAAGCGCGACCTTGAAAATTGTAAGGTGAAAGCGCCGTATGATGCGTTAGTGGTAAGTAGAAATATCAGTACCGGCGACTACGTAACGCAGGGTACACCCGTCGCGGTTATCAACAATATTGAGTACGCAGAAGTCACCTTCCCAATAGCTGGCTTCGACCGCGTTTTCTTAGCTGATAATACCGTAGGCAGCGAAATCGTTATTGAAGTAGACGATATTCAAGGAGCTACTGTTAAGGGCACAATTCACAGAGATACGGGTGTGGTAGACAGTACGACCCGTATGAGTTATTTCGTGGCTCGTATTGAGGATCCATACGCAATTAACTCATCAAAACCCATCATAAAGTTTGGCTCATACAGCACGATTGCATTCGAAGGCAAGACGCTTAGTGATGTATACCGTGTACCTCAAGAGCTCATAACAAATCGCTTACTTTGGACGCTTGATGATGAAGACAGACTTAAATCACAAAAAGTAAAGGTTGTTCGGGAAGAGAACGGTGACTTTCTTATTCAGGGTGATTTTAACGCGAGTAAAGTCGTCATGAGTCTCCCCGAGTACCCACAGAACGGAATGCCGGTGAAGGTGATCGAGACCACTGACGAACTTGTGACGGCTAAGGCAAACTAAGGAGCTGTCATGGAAAATCACAATAACACACAAAGCGGGATCATAGCCTGGTTTGCGAGAAACTCCGTCGCCGCCAACTTACTCATGTTCTTCATCATAGTAATGGGTATTGCCAGCTACTTTACTATTCAGCGTCAGATGTTTCCCAACATCGAAATTAACTACATTACCGTTGAAGCAAACTATCCTGGCGCCTCTCCTCAAGAGATTGAAGAAAGTATTTTCATTAAAGTCGAGGAAGCAGTTAAAGATATCACCGAGATCAAACGAACCGTATCAAGAGCATTTCGCGGTGGCGGTGCGGTTACCTTGGAAATAGATACCAAAGCTGAACTTACCGATGTACTGGATAAGGTAAAACTGCGCGTGGACAGTATTGCCACCTTCCCTGCTGGGATGGAGCCTGTGAATGTGTCGCAAGTAGAGTTTCAACAGCAAGTTATTGAAATGCCTCTTGTAGGTGATTTACCGCTGTCTGAACTGAAGGTGCTGGCAAAAGAAGTCGAAGATGAACTGTTACAGCTAGGTTCTATTTCCTTGGTTGAAGCCAATACACCGGATGATGAAATTGCCATAGAAATTAAACCGGATACGCTCAGAAAATATGGGCTAACAATTAGCGATGTCACTCAGGCGATTAACAGCTACTCAGCGAACATTTCTGCGGGTCAACTCAGAACTAATGCCGGCATCGTATCGGTGCGTGTTGAAAACCAATATTACAGCGGCGACGAGTTTAAACAAATCCCCATAAAGATTGGCGCAGGCGGTGCGAAGGTCACGCTCGGTGATGTTGCTTATATCAACGACGGTTTTGTTGAGGGAGAACGCTACTTCAAATACAACGGCATGAACGCCATTTACATTGCGGTAAAGGCAACGAAAACACAAAATACTATTCCCGTTGCAGAAACCGTTAAAACCTACATTAAACAAAAAAACGAAAACCTTCCTCAGGGTGTCAGTTTAGAAGTTTTGGTAGATATGACCTATTACCTTAACCAGCGTTTGGACATGATGCTGTCAAACCTCGTTCAAGGCTCTATTCTCGTAGCGCTTATGCTTACCCTTTTCCTTCGCTTTAGGTTGGCTGTGTGGGTGATGGTAGGGCTGCCAGTGTGCTTTCTTGGCGCAATGATGTTAATGCCTATCTTCGGTGTAAGTATTAATATTCTGTCGCTATTTGCTTTCATTATGGTGCTGGGTATTGTCGTTGATGATGCCATTGTTATTGGGGAAAGTGCCTACACTGAAATTGAGAGTAAAGGTGGTGGTATCGACAATGTTGTTCGGGGCGCGAAACGCGTGGCAACGCCCGCTACCTTCGGTGTTTTAACAACAATTGCTGTATTTGCTCCGTTTACATTAAGCAGTGGTCCAGAAGGCGCATTTTTCTATAACATTGCCGTCGTTGTTATTCTTTGTCTGGCGTTCAGCTTAATAGAATCTAAGCTAATTTTGCCCGCCCACCTTGCCCATACAAAGTTTTCGCCAGTTAAACAGGATAGTTGGCGAGCCCGCTTCAATAAAGGTTTCTTTGCATTTGTAAATGGCCCTTACAAGCGCACCGTTATCAAAGCCATTGAGTGGCGCTGGGCAGTATTAATGATGTTTATCGCAATGTTAATGCTAAGCATGGGGCTGATTGCTGCTAATTACGTTCGCATGGTTCCAAACCCCAAAGTACCTCACGACTTTCCTAGCGTAAAAATAGAAATGAATGAGAACGTATCTGACTTGGCAACCATCAATGCACTTAAAATTGTAGAGCAAACTATACTGGATGTTGAAGAGCGAATTATTGATGAGTTTGGTCAAGGCATGATCAGAGATAGACTCGCCTTTAACGAAGATAGAACCGAAGGTCGAATTTTAGCGCCTCTGGTAAACGAAGAAGATCGTCCCATCGATACTTTCGAGCTTGCCCGTCGCTGGCGCGAAGCTATTCCTGAAATTAGCGGGATGAAGTCTTTTACCGTCGTTGACGATGTAAACGGTGACGGCGATGACGGAGAGTTTGGTTATTTGCTGTTTGGCCCTGATATCGACACATTAAATGCTGCAGGTCTCAAGTTCATCGAAATGCTGCAACAGCAAGATGGGTTGTTTGATGTAAGTTCTACTATCGACCCACCAAGTAAAGAAGTGCAGATGACGCTACTTCCTGTTGCTTATGATTTAGGCCTCACCCTTTCTAATATTGCATCACAAGTCGGTGCTGGGTTCTATGGCGGTGAAGCACAGCGCGTTATTCGAAACGGCGAAGAAGTAAGAGTCATGGTTCGCTATCCAGAATTAACCCGCGAACGTTTCGCTGATTTGAAGTACTCATTGATCACAACGCCAGGCGGACAAGAGGTTATGCTGGGCGACGTGGTAGCGTTAGAGGAAAAACCTGGGATCAGCTACATTCGCCGCGAGGGCGGATACCGCAGCGTTTATATTTGGGGCAACATCGATGAAGAAAAAGTTGAGCCTAATGAAATAGTTGAAGAAATTAAGGACAAACTTCTTCCTCAGCTTAAAGAGTTATTTCCATCGGTAATGACAGAACTTGGTGGTGATATTGAAGAGCAGCAAGCGCAGCAAAATGAGCAGATACTGTTTTTCTTAGCCGCTATGATCATGGTGTATATATTATTAGCGGTGCCTTTAAAAAGTTATGGCCAGCCGCTCATTATCATGTCGGTAATACCCTTTAGCTTTACTGGTGCAGTTTTTGGTCACTTTGTTTTGGGCTTAGACCTATCTATGATGTCTAACTTCGGCCTGATTGCCGCAGCAGGGGTTGTAATCAATGACTCGCTAGTAATGACTGACTTTGTGAATCAGCGCCGCGCGCAAGGCTATAGCGTAAGAGAAGCGGTTACAGAGGCAGGTACCGCCCGTTTTAGAGCGATTACACTTACCTCTATCACCACGTTCGTTGGGGTATTGCCAATCATGTTTGAGACCAGCTTGCAGGCCGCGTTTGTTGTTCCTATGGCTGCGGCATTGGGTTTTGCCGTTCTGTATGCCACGTTGGTTACGCTAATTTTGGTGCCTTGCTTATACCTGATTCTGCTAGATTTACATGTTCCATATACGTTTATTAAAAGCAAAATTGTGCGCAAGAGGAAGTCTGATGGCAGCGACAATACTGTCTCCCCCCCGCCTCAGCCAAGTAGTTCAATTGACTAGCCTTTTTGGCTGATGATATAAACGAGTACTGTTACGTAAAAATGAGCCTTTGAAGGCTCATTTTTTTCATGTATTGAAAGGAAAATACAATGAGCAATTCCATTTCTATAAGACCTGCAACGCCCAACGACATATCGCAAATTCGCCAATTTATTCTAGAACTCGCTATTTATGAAAAAGCCGAACACGAAGTAGAAGCCTCGGAAGAAGCACTGCTAAAAACATTATTCGGTGAAGGTGCCACCGCTCACTGTGTAATTTGTGAAAACAACGATGCCCCTATTGGCTTCGCCGTATATTTCTTTAACTACTCTACATGGCAAGGGCGAAACGGGCTTTATCTTGAAGACTTGTACGTATCGCCTACCTCTCGAGGCCTCGGCGCGGGAAAATTACTGCTTCAGCATTTGGCTAAAATAGCAGTGGAAAACGATTGCGGTCGATTTGAGTGGAGCGTTTTAGATTGGAACAAGCCTGCAATCGATTTCTATGAGTCGCTTGGCGCGAAACCCAAAAGTGAGTGGCTAGGCTATCGCATGGATGGACAGACACTTATCGACTTTGCCAAACAAGGTTAACATTGCCAATACAATAATTAACTTGCTGACTTGCTGACTTGCTGACTTGCATAGCGTGAAGGACAATCAACAATTGCTGCACGTTTTTTAAGCTCGTTATCGATACTTATTACAATACCCTAAAATAAGAAAGCCATTCGCATACAGGAATGGCTTTCTATAAATACATCAATTGTTGGTGCTTTATTTAGAAAGAACCAATCAACGACAAGCGAGCATTAATTGGCGCACCAACCGTTGCCTGGTGCGTAGAGTGCGCATTAGGGAAGTAGAGCGTATCGGTTAAGTTTTCCACGTTTAACTGAAGACGCGTCTTGTCGCTAAGCGTGTAATATGCTGATGCATCAACGCGAGTATAGCTAGGTAGTACAGGTGAGTCTTCGCCTGTTACAACAAAACTTTCGTCTTGATATGTTGCACCAATACCAAAGCCAAATACGTCATTGACTTCATAAGTTGTCCATACCGACACCGTATTTTCAGGAAGCTCTCGAAGCGCAACACCACTGGCATTTTCGCCATCAAGGTTGCTGTAGTTCGCAGTAATATGCCACTTGTCAGTGATATATCCCTGTAGTTGGATTTCAAAACCTGAAATATCTGAATCCACTTCTATAAAGCGTTCGACGTCGTTCGGGTCGTTGTCGAGTGACGTCTGTTCGTTTTCAAAGATAGCCGCGGTAAAGCTCATGCTGTCATTGAAGTCCCACTTGATACCAATTTCTTGGTTAGTGAACGTGTCTGGGTCAAGCGCATTTGCATCGCCATTAATATTTGCATACTGTTCGCCACTGCGCGGCAGGAATGACTCACTGTAGCTCGCATAAATTGAGATATTTTCTTGAGGCTTGTACACAATACCTGCACGTGGAGACACCTGTTCGTCTTTCCTACTCCGCGTCTCAAGTACGTCAGGGTCCGCGTTAAAGACCTCAATATCAAAACTGTCGAAACGCGCGCCTACCACAAGATCAAGGTTCTTTGATAACGCAATTTCGTCTTGTACATAGAATGAGTACACATCTAAATCTACGCGCGTATCGTCATTGATGTCGCTAAAAGTCGCCGTAGTCGTAACGCCAGCACTTGTAGTTCCTGTCAGGCCACGAAAATCGAGAGGACGAGAAATATCGAACACCTCTTGGTCATTTCTTAAACTGCTATTTCCCGCACGCGTATCAAACACAGGGTTAAAACGGTCTTGGTCTGATTTAGTATTAATCACCTCACCACCAAAAATAACCGTGTGCTCAATGCTACCCGTTGAAAACTCACCGACTAAGTTAGAGGATAAAATAAGGTTTTCACGTTGGGTATTGTCTACATAGCCATCCAATGTGACTTGGTTAGCATCAGCGTCGTAGCCTGCTGCATAAAAGTTTGCATAAACTTTGTCGTAATCACCGTAAAACGCGTTGAAATTACCTTTCAGATTGTCAGAGAAGGTATGTTCAACGTTAGCACGGAACACGTCTGCACCTAAGGTTTGATAATTGTTTTCAGGATCACCAAATACAATGTCTTCAAACGCTTCAACTGGCTCTCCGTTGGCAGTCGGGACACCCCGGTCAATAAAACGCTCGTGATCGATGTATTCATAAGACAGGTCTACGATGGTGTCGTCGCTCACTTCAAAGCGCGCAGTTGGGTTGAAACCGTAGCGATCGCCATAGAAAAAGTCGCGATGGTTATCTAGGCTCTCGTACATGGCGTTAATGCGAAGCGCTGACTTGTCGCCTGTATCAACGTTGGTATCTAACTGAAGGTTATACGCACCAAACGTGTTCGCAGATACATTGTAGTTAACGAATTGCTCACCGGTTTTAGCCTTTTTAGATACGCGGTTTAAAATACCACCTGTACCGCCACGCCCGAATAATAGCGCATTTGGCCCGCGAAGAATTTCAACTTGTTCTATGTTGTAGAGCGCACGGTAATACTGCACATCGTCGCGGTTACCGTCTAAGTAGAAGTCGGCCGTTGAACGCACACCACGAAATACCACAGAATCGCGGTGACCTTCACCTTGAGAGGTATTAACACCTGGCGTGTAATCGATAATTTGACCAACGCTAGTAATACCACGAGCTGTAATTTCTTCAGCCGTCATTATCGACAAGCTTTGCGGCACATCTATGATTGGCGTTGGGCTTTTAATTGAATTTGACTGATTTACTGAAAGGTATTTACCTTCAACCGTTAGTCTCTCAATATCTTCCATATCAGCAGCAAACGCAGCAGGGCTCAAAACTATCGCAGTAGCAATACTCGTAAGTCTAAATTTCACAATTGCTCTCCAAGTGTTCTTCAAAGTGTTGTGTGTTCTTTTTACAACTATGTAAATCTTATTATTTGCTGAGCATTTGTTGCGCTTCCAATTGCGCCTGCAATTGCAAATAATAATAGTTGTCATTTGTGATGAGGATAATATAGAAAATTTTGTGAGATGACGAGCCCCAAACAAGTAAAATTTAAAAACTCTTTATAAATTTTCTTAATTTAGACCGTGGAGCGGAGTGTAGGAGATTACAATTTAAACAAAGACGGTGCCTATATGTCTGTTTCACCGTTTTTGAAGTGTATTCTGAAGTGAAAGTGACAATGAGTAGCCAGTAAGTCTATTCACGCACCTGAAAAATAAAGAAATGAGCCGATTGAAGACGTGTAATAACAGAACACAACACGTAGAAGTCGGCAAATATTGAAAACAACAAATCTACAATGTTACTTATGTGATAAAGGGTACGATAACGTATCTGGTGACAAGGGCCATTACATTAAATTAGTTACAGTCTCGCATAACGGCTAATAATTAAGTCAACAGTACATTTAGCAACGTTTCGCTTTTGCGAGATACTCAAGGAATCTTCTATTTTGAACAGCTGTGGCCAAAAGCACTGGCCCTTCACTAGGCTGTCAATTTCATCAACGACACGGCTTAAGTCATCAAAGTCAATCTTGTTATCTGCTTTCGCTGCTTTTAACCAGCGATGCAACGCCGTCTCTTGCGCTTTTAACTGCGCCACTTCGTCTTTAAGTTTTTCGGGCTCGTAGAAAAAATGCCCAATAGCAACCCGCGCAATATCAAGGTGTTCTTCGGTAACGGTAAATTCAATTTCTTGAAAAATTAGCTCACACAACTGTTCGGATAAATCACGGGCTGGGTCGTACACTACCGTTACGCTTAGCTTGGCGTCCTCAAATTGCTTAGTCACCAAATGCATTACCAAGTCTTCTTTCGTAGCAAAATGATTGTATACCGTGCGCTTAGACACGTTAGCCAATTCAGCTAACTTATCCATGCTGGTTCCGTTGACCCCATACTCTTGAAACGCCTGAGTTGCAGCCTGAATAATCGCTTCGCGCTTTGCATCACTTCGCGTACGTGTGTTGCCCGTCATAACATTGTTCTCATATTAATATGCTTCCATTCTACACCGTACAGTTTACTTTTCAATGAAACCGCACTAAAATGCACTCATCAGTTTACTTTAAGTTGAATTCGTCTACGTCTGCTTTTATGACGTAACGAAGACTTAATGTACACACGTCTATACATTATTTACCCTGACTTTGGATTACACGCACTTATGCCTATAATGCGATTTACTCACCTATTATTTTTAAGCATATTGTCGGTTTCTGCCCTTACGGCTTGTTCTTCTGAAGAGCCAGTAAAGGAGCAATCACAGGCCTCTCCTCGCTATGTTAAGTTAGCCACGGTCAGTAATATTCCTGACTACGATGAATTTACCTTTCCCGCTGTGGTATCGGCGGTAAAAACCGTCGATCTGAGCTTTGAAGTGTCAGGCAGGCTTATACAAACCGACCTTGTGACAGGCAGTGATATCAGGAAAGGAAAGCTGCTGGCGACAATAGACCGAAAGCCTTTTGAACGCCGTGTAGATGAATCAAAGACGCGACTGGATCAAGCCAAACGTGAGCTCGACCGAATTGAAAAAATGTTCGCGCAAAAATTGGTGGCACAAAGTTCGTTAGACTCGGCAAGGACGTCCTATGAACTTGCCGTTATCGACTTTAAAAATGCTGAGCAAGATTTAAGCTACACGCAACTTTACGCGCCTTTCGACGCCAAAGTGTCACAACGACTGGTCGAAAATAATAGTTTTGTCGCAGCAGGTACGCCCATTGCTCGCCTACAAGACGTGTCAAAGATTTACTTCAATATCAATGTGCCTGAGCGATTGTTAACCGCAAACATTGGTCGTGGCATTAAACAAGCTAGCGCTACACTGGCGACCAACCGCAATCGTTGGTACCCCGTTTCCTATGTAGAGCACTCCACGCAACCCGACCCGGTTTCACAAACCTATGAAGTGGTATTCGCCATGGAGCCTCGTGAAGAACTTCCCCTCACACCGGGTGCCCGCGCAGTGGTTAAAGTTAGCTTACAGGGCAGTTTGTATCCCGAGGGCTTAGTAGTGCCTGTACAATCTTTAGTTGGTAATGAGGACTCAGGTTTCGCAGTTTGGGTATATAACGACGAAACAAGTTCTGTTGTTAAGCAAGCCGTCTCGGTTAAACATATAGAAAACGAATTAGCCGTTATTGAAGGCAAAAACGAAGGCAATATCGCGCTGGGCCAACAAGTAGTCGCCGCCGGTGCCACACAAATGCGTGCAGATATGAAAGTGCTTCCTTATCAAGGAGAGAAGTAGTTTATGGATATCGCACGCTATTCAATAGACAAACCGGTAAACATTTGGTTGATGGTCTTCATACTCTTATTAGGCGGCGTACTGGCTATG
The DNA here is from genome assembly GCF_016405965.1 of Alteromonas sp. IB21. Taxonomy (GTDB): domain Bacteria; phylum Pseudomonadota; class Gammaproteobacteria; order Enterobacterales; family Alteromonadaceae; genus Alteromonas. Next base: position 23,172 of record NZ_JAEFCD010000001.1, read on the forward strand.
AGCAAGATTGGCCGCCTAGAAGATCCTGCCTTTACCATTAAACAAGTAAAGGTATACACCAATTACCCGGGGGCAAGTGCTGAAAAAGTAGAGCGTGAAGTGACCGAGCGCTTAGAGATTGCTATTCAGCAAATGCCTCAGCTAAAGGAGGTGACTTCTGTTTCTTCACCTGGTTTGTCTGAAATTACGGTTGAAGTGAAAAGCACGTACGATAGTAACCTGCTGCCACAAATTTGGGATGAATTAAGAAAACGTCTTCGAGACACCGCCAGCTCACTGCCCGCCGGTGCACAAGACCCCATAGTGTTCGACGATTTTGGCGATGTATATGGCCTTTATTACGCGCTAAGTGCGCCGGATTTTGACACGCGAGAACTTCGCGAGTTTGCCCGCATTATACGCCGTGACCTGCTTACTACAGAGGGCGTAGCAAAGGTTAATGTGACAGGCGTTCAAAAAGAACAAATTGTCGCGTACATCAACCCCTACCAACTCGCTGGCTTAGGCATTTCTTTTCCTGATCTTGCCGCTCTTTTCGAGGATAACTTACGACCCTTTAACGGCGGTCGTATTAAGGTAGACGAGAAAAACGTGCGGCTAATTGTAGAGCGCGCCCCTGACAGACTTGAGGAAATATCGAATTTATCTGTGGTTGTTCCGGGCACAAACCGTTCGCTGCGCGTTGCAGACATCGCGACACTAAAACTTGAGCCCGCCGACATTCAACCGGTTCACGTGCGCTATAACGGTGAAGAGGCACTGACTTTATCCGTGTCCGCACTTACCGATGTAAACATTGTTGATGTAGGCGAGCGCGTAAACGCAAAAGTAGAAAAGCTGCTGCAAGAGTTACCTGTCGGTATTACGCTTACCCCTATCTACGACCAAGCGTCTGTTGTTGACGATTCGGTTACAGGTTTTATTAATAACCTGGTTATGTCTGTGGCGGTTGTTACCCTTACCTTGTGTTTATTTATGGGCTGGCGCTCTGGCGTTGTAGTGGGTGCCGTGCTGCTGGTTACCGTACTTGGCACTATTCTCATCATGTGGCTAATGAATATTCAGCTACAACGCATATCCCTTGGCGCTATGGTTATTGCTATGGGGATGTTAGTAGACAACGCTATTGTAGTAGCCGAAGGCATGATGCTTCGCATGGCCACAGGCTCTACAGCTAAAGAATCTGCTAGCTTTATTGTCAAGCGAACCCAATGGCCACTTCTTGGCGCAACTGTTATCGGTATTGCCGCGTTTTCGGGCATTGGTCTTTCCAACGATGCTACCGGTGAATTCCTGTATTCCTTGTTCGCCGTGGTACTGGTATCCCTAATGATTAGTTGGGTACTTGCGGTGACGTTAGTGCCTGTACTTGGTTCATACTTCTACCGTAAAGGCATCAATCAGACTAACAACAATGAACCCTCGGCCATGCAAAAATGGTTCAAAGGTACTTTGCTAAGTGCACTGCGGCTACGTTGGATAACCATTGGTGCGTTGTTTGTTATTACTATTGTGGCCTATGGAAGCTTTGGCATGGTTAAGCAAGGTTTCTTCCCGCCGTCTAATGCTCCACTCTTTTTTGTGCATTATTGGGGCCCTCAAGACCGTGATATTCGCGCCACTGAAGTCATAGCCAAAGAAGCAGAAAAACGTATTTTGGAAATGGAAAATGTGACGGCTGTCACCACCTTTATTGGCCAAGGTGCAGATCGATTTACTCTGACGTATGCCCCTAAAAGCGCTAATGAAAACTATGCGTTTTTTATGGTTCGCGCTAATGAACTGAAAAATATTCCGGCTATTCAAGAGAAACTTAAAAACAAACTAACCGACTTAGATTTCGATGCTAACTTCTACATGGAGCGTATGCAATTTGGTCCGGGCTCAGGGGCAAAGCTGGAAGCAAGGTTTTCTGGCCCTGATTCTGAAGTACTTCGCAAGCTTGCTGATGAAGCAAAAGAGGTGCTTTTCGCTGACGGGCTAATTAAAGACGTACGTCACACCTGGCGCGAAAAAGGCTTCGCTATTAATACCCAGTACGACAACTACAACGCGGGTATCGCGGGCGTATCCCATAATGACTTTAGCCAAACGATCCAATATGCAAGTAGTGGTGTTCAGCTAGGCACAGTACAAGACGGTGACTATGCCTACAGTATTGTTGCAAAAATGGGTAAAGCCGAAGACACCGAGCTTCAGTCAATACGCGAGTCGCAAGTGTGGTCTACACAACAGCGACAGTACGTGCCTTTTACACAGGTTTCTAGGGGTTTAGAGCTTGTCGCTGAAGAAATGCGCATTCATCGCCGCAACCGTGTGCGAACGATTACGGTAGAGGCTGAGCCTGGTGAAAGCGAAACCGCCGCCAAAGCGCTGGCGCGAATTCGTCCGCTGATTGAAGATATTGAACTGCCTGCGGGTTACGCTTTGGAATGGGGCGGTGAGTTTGAAAGCTCTGGCGACGCACAAAAAGCATTAGGCGCTGGCTTACCTGCAGGCTTCTTAGTGATGTTTATTATCTCGGTGTTGCTATTTGGCCATGCCCGTCAACCGCTTATTATTTGGCTTGTGGTACCTATGGCCGTGGTAGGCGTAGTAACAGGCTTGTTAGCCACCGACATGCCTTTTGGTTTTATGTCGCTATTGGGCTTTTTAAGCTTGTTTGGCATGTTGATTAAAAATGCCATCGTTCTTATTGAAGAGATTGACCTTCAGATTGAGGAAGGGTTGGCTATTCGACAAGCTATTGTTGATGCGACCATAAGCCGTGTACGCCCGGTTTCATTAGCGGCGGTTACTACTATTTTAGGGATGGCGCCGCTACTATTTGACGCCTTCTTCGCTGATATGGCGGTGACGATTATGGGCGGTTTGGCGTTTGCCACGGTACTTACCCTTATTGCTGTACCTGTTCTCTACAGCCTGCTGTTTAAGGTTAGCTACCGCAAAAGCTAACGCTTGAATAGAACGGGCCTCTCTGCTGGAATTTCCATAAACTCTGGCAGAGAGGCTGCTACCGTTACAGGGCGTTCTCCATATTTGATTGGCGTGTAGTTACCTAGCGTTTTGCCTCTACCCTACTTTGCATAAACCTCATCACATCACGCCACGATACCATGCCAACCGGGTGTCTCTTGCCATCAATGATTGGAATACAAGAAATTTTGTGAGTGTTGAATAGCTCGATAGCGGAAAATACAGAGTCTGTTGGGTTTAACGTAATGACTTCGCGAGTCATAATTTGATGTGCGCGTTTATCCAATGTCGCCCGATCTAGCATACGCTCGCTAATTGTGTCGACAAAAGGACTGACGGATTTCATTAAGTCTCTATCTGATATAATGCCCTGCAGCTTATTGTCGTGAACCACCACAAGGTGATGAAAACCTGTCGCAGCAAAGAGTTCACGTAGTGACTGTAAACTGTCATCCATGTGCACGCTAACCACCCGTGTAGACATAATTTTCGCAATGCTCATCAACGCTCCTTTTTCACGTAAAACCCATATCTTGGTATTAAACTATCACCATTATTCTAAGCGGCAACTGCGGCATAACGCATTTCAAGCGACGTACTGTCTGTGCGGTTACGCTAAACGTATGGGTTTTCTCCCATAGCGACAGCTACGCAGAATAACCGCAAGTCTAACTCAAGTTGATGGTAATCGGGCTCCATATAGCAACAAAGTTTGTAGAATGCTTTATTGTGGTCTTTTTCTTTAAAGTGCGCCAACTCGTGCACTACGAGCGCTTTCAACAAGGGTTCTGGCGCAGAAAGTAAGTCGTTATTAATGGCCAAGTCGTGTTTGCGAGTTTTACCCTGCATACGGTAAGTATGCGTACCTAGTGCGTTAGTTATCATATCCCCTTGCTTTTTAAACGCAGCCCGCCCAAACGGTGGAGCATTTTTCAAATACCGCTTTTTTAAGTCAGTTGCATACTGATAAAGCAGTTTATCGGTGGTTATATCATGGGCATCAGGGTATTTTTTTAACAGATAAGTATTAAGCCGATTGTTCGAAATGAGCTGTAGCGCTTGCTCCACAATTGCTGAGGGGTAGCCATTAAAATACCGAGCATATTCGTTCACGTTTTATTTCTCCTTTGTACAGAGAAGTATAAAGCATTTAAACGTTGTAGATAAGACGGCCTTTTTAGCAAGGTTGTTTAAAACAAAAACTTCAAATTTTTCAGTGAACTCTTCGTTTCTTTACTAAGCTTGTACTAAAGTAAAATTGTCATGACGACATGTTTTCGGCAACAATGTATATCGATTTCGGATAAGGTTAAAACATGATGAAAAAGCCGTACATGTTCTTCACGGCAATGGTAAGTCTGCTGTTGGCTAACGGCACATCAGCTGAACAAAATAGACTAAACATAAGCGGCTTTGGCACGTTAGCATCGGCCACCGCCGACACCCGCACTTATCAATTTCGTACCGACCGTTCACAAGCTGAATTTGCCAAAAAGGACGGTTTTGCGTTTAAACCTTTAAGTCTAATCGGCGTTCAGCTCGATTACAGCCTGTCGAACGATCTCGACTTTGTAGGGCAATTTGTTTATCGCGAGCAAGACGAACAAAATATCAACTCGATAACTCAAATGGCCTTTCTGAGGTACGACGTTACGCCATCGTGGCAAGTAAGAGCGGGCAGACTCGCCGCTGATATTTTTCACTTCAGTGATACAAGAGACGTTTCTATCGCCTATCCATGGGTAAAAGTGCCCACGGAGGTTTACGGTATTGTACCTGCTCGAAGTTTCGATGGTGCCGACATTAGTTATACTACGCGCTTTCGCGATTTTAATTTATCAGTCAAAGGCTTCTGGGGAAGTGGCGAAAGCGACTTTACTAGTGCCGATTATAGCCCCATTACGTTTAACGACTTACGCTCCATAGGCGTTGAGTTTGTCGCTTTTGATTGGAGCATCGCGTTAAAACACACGCAGACAGAGGCTAAAAATGACAATGCAGACTCAGCCTTTGTCTCCTCTAGGGTGGCCCAATTACAACCGTTTTGGAGTGGCGCTACCGCATTTGCCAATTCACTAAGCTTGCGCGGTGCAAACATTCAATACACCTCAGTTTACTTTAATCGTTTCTTAGGTGATTGGGAGCTATCTGGAGAGCTATCACATATTAATTCAGATTCAATTGCGCTAAGACATTCTCTTAATGGTTTTATCAATTTAAGCTATCTTTATGGTGCCCACACCTTCTACGCACTGTATTCTTTTGCCGAAACTGATGACTACTTCCTCAACGAAGAAAGGCCGGATTTTCCCATTAACGCCAATACCGCCGAATTAGCTATTTTTGTGGAAGAAGTGGCAAGCACGCTGGCACATCGCCAACGGTCATTATCAGTTGGTTGGCGTTGGGACCTTAAAGAAAATCTGGCGTTTAAAGCACAAATTGAACGGACTGACGTTAAAGCAAGAGGTACTGGCCTTCGAGCACGCGATGGCTTGGTCGTTGACGATGAAGACGGCGTAGCGCACACCCTATTCCTCGCATTAAGCTTTAGTTTTTAAGAGGGTGAGCATGACATTGTTTAAACGCTTGCCCTTAATAATCACGTTAGGATTGCTAATACACGGCTTTACTTTTGTGGCATATGCGCAAGAGAAAATTGTCGTTGTAACGAATCGCAACAATGATGTGCAGTTAATTGACAAAAAAGGGTTGATCGACCTTTTTATGGGTAAATATTCAGCGTTCCCCAACGGAAAAGAAGCGACCCCTATCGATGTAGAGTCAGAAACTGAGCTCAAAAGTCAGTTTTATCAATCTTTGGTTGGACTTCCTCTTGCTAGGGTAAATGCCTATTGGTCGCGACTTAAGTTCTCAGGCCGCGTTAAGCCTCCCGCTATAGAACAAACCATCGATGATATTAAGCTGCGTCTTGAAGAAGATGAGTCAGCGCTAGCTTATGTGTATGAGTCTTATGTGACCGATAACATGAAGGTAGTATATCGTTTTGATTAACGTTCAAGGTCTGGGTTTTCGTTTCTCTTTGTTTCTAGTCGTAGCAGCCATGTTAGTGGTGCTTACCACCGCTGAATTTTTTTATAGAGCTACCTATGAAAACGAAATAAACGAAGCAAACAATGATATTGAAGAGCTTTATCAAACCGTTGGGGCAACAGCATCGATTGCGGCATTTTTAGAAGATGAAGATTTAGCCAAAGAAGCTATTAACGGCTTGGTCAAAACTAAAAAGATTCTTGCTGCCTCTATAAAAAGTGAAGCTCTCTACTATCAAGCGAATGTTACAGAAGCAATCAACAAAAACACCGAACCTCGAATATTTGTGGTCAGGCACCCCTTCATGCCGGAAGAGTCACTTGCTGAGGTGAAGGTATACCCAAACTTCGAATACATCACTCGACAAGCGAATAAAATCAGTACTGACAATAGTTACTCACTCTATGTTGAGGCACTCGTGGTCGGCATCGTTGCTCTATTTATCACTTACTACATTATTATTTCCCCGATGCTACGTGTAGGGCGTTCACTGAATAAAATAACGCCAGGAACAAAAGAGCGAATTGATATTCCCGACTACCATGCACAAAGTGAAATCGGCGCATTAGTGCAAGACACCAACGAGCTATTAAACAAAGTTGAAGAACAGTTTACTCAAGAGCGCCAGCTTAGAGAAGAAATACAGTTCCTAGAAAAACGCTTCAGAATGCTGTTTGAAAATGCCAAAACAGCCACGGTGTTAATGGCAGAAAACGGCATTATTGAACTTAGAAATAACGCCTTTAATGACCTAGTGGAAAAAATTGGCCTAGGGGTAAAACAGGGCTACGGTGAACTGTTAGACGAACTATTTGAAACGCCCGACGCAATGAAATCAGCGCTCAAGGAAGCATTTGCACGCAACGAGTTCGCGACAGGGGAATATAAGTTAAAGAGTAGTGGACATGATAGTGCCAATTGGGTTCAGCTTATAGCCAGCCCATTGTTAACAGAAGACGGTGAGCGTTATTATCAACTCGCACTAAATGACATTTCAAGTCGTAGGCAAGAACTGCAGAAGCTTGCACTGCAAGCAGATTTCGACGCGTTAACGGGCATCTATAATCGAAACGGCGGTGAAAAGCTAATTACTAAACTGATGAAAAAAGATCATCAGTTCGCGTTAACGCTTATCGACCTTAACGGCTTTAAGGCAGTCAATGATATATACGGGCATGATGCTGGTGATGAGGTGCTCATTTTTGTTGCAGAACAGCTAAAAGAAAAAATACGTAAGAATGATGTTGCTATTCGCTGGGGCGGTGATGAATTTGTACTACTACTTCAAGCTGATGACGAAGAATCCGTTAAAAGAGTTATCGAAAAAGTAAACCAAGGCGTTAAACAGCCTTTTTATTTTAATAACGACACCAAGCCCACTGTGGTTTCAATGAGCGTAGGTGTGGCATTTTACCCGCAAACAAGCCGTAATTTGCATGCGCTGATAAAATCAGCGGATATTGCTATGTACAAAGCAAAGCAGAACAAGATAGCCGCACCTGACGACTACCTTTTTTTCGCTGCGCCCGAAGTCATTGATGCCGAAAGAAACTAGTAATGCTTACTCGATTCTCAACCCTGCTCGCTGATCGACTTACCCAGCATACGCTTTAATGTACCATCTTTATCAATAATATGATGCTTAAGTGCGCCAGCAATATGTAGCACTAAAGCGACGATAACCGTATATCCGAGATAAAAATGGATAGCACTGCCCGCTTTTGACAGCTCGTAATTTAGAGGCAGCGTTTTCTCGGGATCATCAATACTATAGTTAGGTGAAAAAACCTCTAATCCAAAAACAGATAAACCGTGGCCACCAAGCACCGATGACATTAATCCAGAAATAGGCATTAACAGCGTTGCAGTGATCAACACCCAATGTACAACTGACGCCAGCTTGTGCTCTATGGGTTTGTAGTGAGCTGCAGCGCTTGGCCACCCGTTCTTTAGACGCCAAATTACGCGCGCTAGCGCTACAAATAGGACAAGAAAACCAATGGCTTTGTGCCAAGGATACAGTGCATACACACCGTTTTCCGACATGTAAATACCCGTGGCAAGTAACCCAATAATGGTTAACCCAACCAACCAATGTAAGAATACCGTAGTGGTAGCAAATTTGTTATGACTATCGTACTGCATATTTTCCTCATTTTATTAATTCATGCTAAGAACTACGTTTTCCCTTAAGCGTATCTCAACATTTTACAACGTCACTCACATCGTGAGAAAGCATGGTAAAAATGATTAAGCAAATTTGAGACCGTTTTTATGAAACTAATACAGTTTCGTTAGAATTAACGTTGCAAGTTAGGGAAAAACGCCAGTGTTATGACTAAATGCACTCAAACGATCTGTTTTCGTTTCCATCGTGTTCAAAATGCTTATATCTGCGATAGATAATTTATAAAAACCATCTAGCCAGCGCGCTAAATAACACTTAGACTGCCGGTACAAAAATAAAAACGACAGGTATTGCGCCGACACATATATAAACGGCGCTCGACATCACTTTTATGTTTTTTCCAATACACGCGCCAAATAACGAAAGGGTCTGCATATTGAGTAATAGCGATAAGCATAAGTGATAACGTACTTTTCATTTTAGTAACAAGGGTTCTCAATTTAATGTCACAACAAAAAGTAGGTTTAGTGGGCTGGCGCGGTATGGTTGGCTCAGTATTAATGCAGCGCATGCAAGAAGAGCAAGATTTCGCGCACATTGAGCCCACCTTTTTCACTACCTCTCAAAAAGGGAGTGCAGCGCCAGATTTTGCTGGTAAAGATGCTGGTGTTCTAGAAGATGCACACGACATCGAAGCACTATCTAAACAAGATATCATTATTACCTGTCAGGGCGGCGACTACACAAAAGCAGTGTACAACGATTTAAGAGCCGCTGGCTGGAACGGCTATTGGATTGACGCCGCGTCGGCGCTTCGCATGAAAGACGACGCCGTCATTATACTTGACCCTGTTAACCGCAGAGAAATTGATAGTGGTATTGAAAAAGGCATTCGCACCTATGTAGGTGGAAACTGCACGGTTTCACTTATGCTGCTTGCTTTAGGTGGCCTGTTTGAGAAAGACCTTGTTGAATGGGCTTCACCCATGACGTATCAAGCTGCTTCAGGTTCAGGTGCAAAGCACATGCGCGAGCTTATTAGCCAAATGGGCGCAATTCACAGCAACGTAAAAGATAAGGTTGAAGACCCTGCTACTGCGATTTTAGAGATTGATCAGCAAGTATCTGAGTTTATCAGAAGCGCAGACTACCCGAGCGAACAGTTCGGTGTTCCACTGGCGGGTAGTTTGATTCCTTATATCGACTCACAACTACCTTCAGGCCAGAGCCGTGAAGAGTGGAAAGCCCAAGCGGAAGCCAATAAAATTCTAGGTATCAAAGGCGGTGAAGTACCTATTGACGGTATCTGCGTGCGTGTTGGCGCCATGCGCTGTCACAGCCAGGCGATTACACTTAAACTTAAGAAAGATTTACCGCTGGCTGAAATTGAAGACATTCTTACTAAGCACAACGATTGGGTAAAAGTCATCCCTAACGATCGCGATGCCACCATGCAAGAACTTACGCCAGCAAAAGTGACAGGTACGCTGTCTATTCCAGTAGGCCGTATCCGCAAGCTCAACATGGGCCCGGAATATATTTCGGCGTTCACCGTGGGTGACCAGCTATTGTGGGGCGCTGCAGAGCCGCTTCGCAGAATGCTGCGCATCGTGCTTGAGCAGAACTAACGGCTAGCTTTAAGCTGACTAAATAGAAATGAAAAACGCCTTGTTGTGATAACACCTGCAAGGCGTTTTTTGCGTATGGCACTATTAAAAGCCATAGCGTCTAGTCGTTGAATTATGCTAAGGCGGTACTACGCCGACTCAGACCAAACAGCAAGCTCATTGCCGCCGGGCTCGACGAAGTGAAAGCGACAACCACCAGGGAAATCAAACAACGGCTTAGTAATTGTAGCGCCCGCATTTTCAATATTATGCTGAGCGTCAGAAATGTTAGGAGTATACAGCACAAGCAAAGGCGCCCCGCTTTCTGCTCGCGTCACTTGCTCAGCAGCAAAAATGCCACCATCCAAACCGGCATTGCTGAACGCGCTGTATTCATTACCATAATCGGTAAAGCTCCAACCGAACGCGGACGTAAAAAACGTTTTAGAAGCGTCTAAATTTAATGAAGCAAATTCTACGTAGTTAAGTTTAGTGCTCTTATGCATTTACTCTTCTCCTTGAAATGATTTCTTACTTTCAAATAGTTTAGACTTATTGATTAAGTTATAAACTATCTTAATCGTTTAGTATTGATAATCTACTGCCATGGGGGGCGCCTAGCTTTGATCCGTTTTTTTCATATGACATTTTTATGCGTCTTCGCACTAGGTTTTGGTGCGTTTCATGTTCACGCATCAATAGCTGACCGGGTCAACGAAATCAGGCTGCAAGTAGAAACAGCCTCGCCCATGCCGATAGGCGCAGCAATTGATGAATTAGAAACGCTTTTATTATCTGATAGGTTAAAAGTAGACGAGAAAAGAGCGGTCGCCGCTTTATATGTTCGCTATCAACTATTAATACATCAGCGACCGGACGAGAACGTTTTACACGAACTACAAGGTTTAGAAAATAACTCCAGAGACGGATTCATTATCGCGGTAGGAATAGCGAGAATGTATGGCATAAGTGCAAACTATACTGAAGCTTACAACCGTTTTGACGCTATAATTTCTGCCCCATCCATACCCGCAGACGTTAAAGCCTACGCCCTTATTTATCAAATTCTTACTTACAGTGAAGGGCAGGTCTTCGCTCCCAATGCAGAGCTTATTAATGCCGTCAATGATTTGCTTATCACCCACGATCTTTCTCGCCTAAGACCCCTCTACGATTCTATCGTGGCGGATTACTATCAGTCGGTAAGCGCATACGATCTTGCCCTGCGCTTTTATGAAAAATCCCTTGAAGGCGCGCAAGCAGCCAATCAGCGTATTTTGGAAAGTGACAATCTTTATGCGATTGGTATTTTATACAGAAATTTAGGTAACTACGACAAAGCGATCATCTACTTTGAGCGCGCTGTTGAACATGATAAACAAATAGATATTAATTATTCAGAATTTCTAGCCATCTATGGGATAGCAACGACTTATTATCGTGCTGGAGATTTAAAAGCTGCAATAGCACTTTCTGAAAAAGTACTTACCCATCCCCTTTCTTCATCTTTTTACAATAGTGAAATCTATCGCTTAAAAGCCGAGGCCCACCTCACTTTAGGTGAGTTAGATGAGGCCTATCAATCGCTAGAACTTGCACGCCAGCTTTACGATGAAAATAGGGAAGATGAACAAACTACATGGCGCGCGCAGTTGGAAAAAACCGCGGCTTATATCACCGCAGCGAGGGGCAACTACAAACTCGCGTTCGAACAGTTTGAGGTATTTCACGAAGCATATTTAAAAGCAAAGAAGTACGAGGATTTAGAACTTATTGAAAGCGCTAACCTGGTTCAACAAATTACCCAAGAGAAAGAAAGAGCGAACTTACTTGAGAGCGAAAACAAAGCTTTCGAAGAAGCGTTACAGTTAAAAAACGAAGCCCAACAGACACAAGAATTGTTCTCAATGTTACTTTCTGTGTTGGTCGTATTGACGATGGTTACCATCGTAATCATTTTAATACTGCTAAGAAAATCAAAACAAGCGAATGCACTTTACTCAACCGCAAAAGACAAAGCTGAACTGCACAGCCGTATTAAGTCAGAATTCATATCAAATATTAGTCACGAGATCCGCACGCCCTTGAACGCGATAATTGGCTTCGGGCAAACGGTAGCTAAACGCTCATCTGATCTAGAAACAAAAAATCTAACGAAGAAAATAGTCACTGCATCAGAAATGCTTCTACAGCTCATCAATGATCTATTGGACTTTTCGAAAATAGAGGCCGGCAAGCTGACGTTAGCGATCGGGCCGCATCACGTAAAGTCGAGCATGAGTACATTGATTGATATTTTTTCAGACCAAGCGCAACGTAAAGATTTACATTTAGAGCTGAATGTCGATGGAAACCTTACCGATGAACTGATGTTCGATGAACTCAGATTTAAGCAGATAATGGCTAATTTGATCAGTAACGCCATCAAGTTTTCTAGAGAAGGTACTGTTGAAATAGGCATTCGCGTTATTGAGGCTTGCGATAGTCATTACGCCCTACATTGCTGGGTCAAAGACAACGGTATTGGTATCTCTAAAGAAAACCAAGCAAAGCTATTTACTCCCTTTACGCAGGCGGAAAGTTCTATCGCACGAAAATACGGAGGTACAGGATTAGGGCTCAATATTACCAACAACCTGCTTAAATTAATGGGCTCTTCATTAACCGTTGAAAGCGAAGTTGGCAAGGGAGCCACATTTTCATTTGATGTGACCTTTGCTATTGCTACTGACGCGAACAGTATGCCCCCTGCCACTGATGAAGTGGAACCACACTGTTTACTGGCTGGAAAACGGGTTTTACTCGCCGAGGACAATGATATTAACGTAGAGGTAATGAAGGCGTTATTGGAAGAGTTTAAGTTGGATTTGCATCATGCATCGAATGGTCAAGAAGCTATTGATGCACTTGCAAATCAAGAATTTGACTTGGTTTTAATGGATGTCCAAATGCCGCATGTTGACGGAATAAACGCGACAAAACACATCCGTCAAATCCTTAAGAAAAATACGCCGATCATAGCGCTGACTGCCAATGCAATGCAGCAAGATATTGACGAGTGCTTAGCTGCAGGCATGAATGCTCACGTTGGTAAACCGGTTGATAAAGCCTTCTTGGTAAGCACCTTACGACGATATCTCACAGCGGGCTAATACTCGGGGCTAAAAGCTCACGTCCCACTGTAATGAATAAATAGTGCTATCGCCAACTTCACTTCCAAACTGTTCAAGCGAGACGCGACTTGCCTGTGCGGTTAATTTGTTTTTATGGCCGTTAAAAAACCAATTCAACGCTACGGTTTTTTCATAGAAACTTTGGTCTTCTTCGCTGGTATCAGGCGAATAGGTAGCAAAGCGCGCTGCAATTTCTAAAGGCTTTGGCCACGCGCTTATTGACGCATTTAGAAAGTATCCGGCTTGAATATAGTATCCACGCAACGTTGTTTCGATATTATCATTAGCCACATTAACAATGTTTTTCTCGTGGTATTCTGCTTGAGCGTTAAAGCCCTTGTAAAAGTAAGCCCCATCAATCACGAATTGCTGAACATCATACTGGCCTTCAATTTCACCTTCATCAAAGTTGGTTAAATTGCCGCCACCCGATGAAGAAAAACGGGTGAACTGACTTTTGAATTTTGCCCCCGCGATGGCTATAGCAGCTTTAGGCGTAGAAGAACGTTTAATATCGCTGTTATCAAAACCAACCTCCTCACCTAAGAAGTTCCACTGTAAGCGACCTGAGTACATGGCCTCACCATCATGATTACTATAGTCACCACGACCTGAACCATTAAACATACCTGCCCAGTAATTGAAATTAGCAGCACCGCCGTTATCGATATGACCGTAAATAGAAGCGCCCATTTGTCTGTCTAGCGTGAATATCCTATTGATTATCGAGCGGTCCATCATTTGTTGACCTCCGCTACTTACGCTTCGCTCTCTTGAGTATTCGACTTTCCACTGACCAAGCTTTGCGCTTATCGAGTTATACTTTTCAAACGCTATTGTGGCATTAAATGTTCTTTGATCGGCAGCGTCATACTCGATATCGTAAGTGATCCAAGGTTCGCCGATATGGCCATCGACCTTGATACGCGCTCGATTAACACCGAATTGATTTCCACCAACGTGGTCGAAATCGCTGGGCTGCGTAGGTTGACCAGCCCCTGGATTGGCATAGCGAAACTGGATACGCCCGCGAACGCGCAAAGAAAACTGCTGGTTGTCACTTTTATAGCTAAGGCCATTGCCTGTATACGCCGAAGGTACAACATCTGATGTTGCTACCTCTTCACAAGCTACACCTTTAATCGATAGAGACGACGCGAAGAAAAGCCCTAAAAAAAGAGATAATGAAAATTGAGATTTGAAGCGCAAAACACACTGAGAATACGGAAATTTAAGTGCAGGATATAGACTTTAGTATAAGATTCAAGAGCACTGACACAAAAATGACATAAAAATGTAATATTTCACGTTGAACCGCTAGTTTCTTGGCCTAAAAGCGCATTAGCCGGTAAGTGGGGGCTTCCCAATTGTGCGTGCTCTGACTGTTTTACCAAAGATACGATATGGCGATTAACAGGAGTAAGCATCTTATTTTTCTCCCCTAACCTCACAATTTCACCATTGAGATAATCCACTTCCGTTCGTCTTCCTAGCAATAAATCCTCATACATTGATGAGCGAGCTTCGGGGTCTATTTTGAGCGTCGATGCCGCCACAATATTGAACAGAAAATTGGGCAGTTTCATGATTGTCGGCATTAATTGAGGGATGACTTTCCCTGTTCTAGCGGGTGTGATCCCGTCGGCTTTAAGCACAGACAATGCCTCGGATAGCACCTTTGCCATTACCAGTCTGTATTGCCTGTCGCCCAGCTGCGATTTTAGCGGCATACCCGATAATGCATTAACGGCATTGTTTAGGTTCATAACAAGTTTGCCATACTGGACGGCAGCCATATCGTTGTATACCGTTACAGGGAGCGACGCGTTTTCAAGCGCCTCAATAAGGTCTTTGCATCTATTATCAGGGTCTTCTAAGGCGATATTGCCTTCAGTACCACAGTGGAAGTGTCCGTGGCCCTTATAAAGAACATTGAAAGGCACCATACCAGCAATAACAGTCTGGTTCAGCTTTTGGCGAAGCACCTGCGCGTTACTTACGCCGTTCTGAAGACTTATGACAACGGCAGAGGGTTTGGCCCACAACTTGATAATATCTGACGCCTGCTCGGTGTCTTGGCTTTTTACGCATAACAAAATGAAATCTGCAATGGCTAAGCTATCGTTATTCAATGAAAAATTGACGTGTTCAGCATCGGTAACTTGATTGCGGCCTTGCCAGTCGGTCACTTTCAAGCCATTTGCCACAATGTCGTCGTATAATCGCTGTCGCCCAATAAGCTTAAGCGTATTCGAACTGTTGAATGCAGGGCCGGACTCAAACAAGCAACCTGCTATATAACAACCAATACTACCCGCGCCTAACACCACGATATTCATTGATGTTTTTCCTATCATGACTAACTTTCTGCTATTTAGTTAGACTGCTTCTTAATAAACAAAATGTAAACATAAAAATCACACAGAAATAACAAAAAACGTTTTGTATCAGTTATTTCCTATTAGTTTGATTCAATCTTTCAATTTTCCCGTGCTACGTGATCTCCCTACAATTAGACCAAGTAGTCAATTTAGATATGGTCAAATGGAAGGTAATCATGTTCGGTCAACAATGTGCGTCAACCTACACCCGCAACACTGAAGGTACTGCCAATAACAAAGTTGCTCTAGTCGCAGAAGGTGGCGGTCAGCGCGGTATCTTTACAGCTGGTGTACTTGATACATGGTTAGACGCCGGATACGACCCGTTCGACATTCTCATTGGTACATCAGCAGGTTCACAAAACTTAACGAGCTTTGTGGCGCGTCAAAAAGGCTATGCAAAACGCTTAATCCGCGGCTTAACAAGACACAAACGTTTCTTTCAAATGGGACGAGGCTTAATGGGTAAACACATTGTCGATTTGGACTGGTACTTTGATAAAACCCAAGAAGCGAACCGTTTGCTTGATCTCGACACTGCGGAGGCTAACGTGGCGAACAGAGAAATTTTGTTTACCGCCACAAATGTTAGAGATAGAAAGGCTTATTTTTTAAACCCAATGAAAAGCCAAAATAACTGGGTTGAATTGATAAAGGCATCCAGCGCACTCCCCTTACTATACAAACAAGGCGTACCGCTTCACACTGAAGTAGAGGCTCAAAAGGCTGCCAATAATGATTTTTACCTAGATGGTGGATTAGCCGCGCCTTTGCCAGTAACTGAAGCTTACAAACGGGGCGCGACCAAAATCGTGGTTATTAGAACGGTAGACCAAGGTTTTCAGGCACAGTCACCTTGGCTGAAAAAGCTAAGCGCAGTGATGTGCGCAACAGGTACTTGCCCAAAGACTATCGACTACCTACTGCAACACGAGCACGGTTATCAAAAAGAATTGGCATTTATTGAAAACCCGCCTGATGGTGTGGAAATTGTTCAAATATTTGCATCAGATAAGCTGCAAAGTAAGCTACTTGGTAGCACCGACGCGCAGCTTCGCCATGATTATAAACTAGGAACAATGGCAGGGGCATCGTTTCTGAAATCGATTGAACTGCCTTTAAGCACTATTGGCAGAAACAAGCGCTACATATCGCCAGAAGCTCAACATCCTGATCAACTTACGCTAGCTAGACCAGATGCAACTTCACTAGGCCTCAGTGCTTAAAAAACGGTTACAAAGATTTTCTACACGATTGAAACAGTAAAATGATAATAAAAAGCCAGCTATTTTCTGAGCATAGCTGGCTTTTCGCTGCGAAATTACGAGTTACTAGTCAAACATGTAAGATATCGTTGCGCCGAACGTTCTGGGCTGACTTGGGTAAGCATTAAAACTACCAGCCTGTATGGGTGGTGGAAATGCTGACAGATAGTATTCATCATTGTTTAAATTCCTCACCCATAGTTGAACACTAATTCCGTTTGTAAAAATTAATCCTGCACTGGCATTTAGCATATTAACTTCACGAGTGAGTTCAGGTGGAACATTCTCTACAAGTTGTGTTTCACTCTCATGTAAATAATCACTTCGAATAAAGCCAGTAGTACCATTTTCGAATTCTAGGTGATAAGTCAAGCCTGCAACGAAGCTTCGCTCATGTATCCCTGCGGGCTGCGTACCTGATAGATCGATTGGTCCATTCACACCATTTGCACCAACAAAAGAGTCGTAAACCGGATCTAGTATTGTTGCGGCAAAGCTAAATACTAAATTCTCTGTTACATCTAGGGTTGAATCAAATTCGAGCCCCTGAGTTGACTGTTTCCCGGCATTCGCCAGCACGTATCCCGTGCCTACAAATGTACTCGATTGAAAGCCTTCGATTGTTTGGTCAAATAGAGTGACGTTAAATGCTCCATGTTTGAACCTTGCTTTTAACCCCAATTCATAAACGGTTGATTCTTCGGGCCCCGCATAGCGGGTTCCATAAGTCTGATTAACACGTGCTAAATTTCCAGATTCTAGTGCCGATTGATCAGAAGCAAACGGCCGAGTGTCACGTGAAAGGTTCCATGAAGAGGCTTTGAAGCCTGTTGCAGCAGTAGCGAATACGTTAACGTTTTGATTAATCTCGTATGCGATACGCGCACTCCATGTCACTTTATCATCGTTAGTGTTACCGTCTTCCACAGTATTAGGAAAAACGAGTTGCGGAGGCAAAAACTGAACGCCTTGGAGCGTGGGAATAAAACCAGCTAAAGCCGGCACTGCTGTAGATAAAGGCACACCGAAAACCGTCTGGCCATTTATGATGTCGATAGACGACAGTACTTCGTTGTTAATTTGTTCTACCGATACGTCTTTCTCATCTTCTGTGTAACTGACCCCAACTGTTGTAGTGAGCCTATCTGAAATATGATAATCAAGATTAAAGAACACAGATAATGCATCATTTTTTTGTAAAAACTCGCTATTCACGAACTGGTTTTCATTAAAAAAAGTACCCGGAGCTTGACCATACAAAGGTTCAAAAGCGCCAAGAAATCCATCGGGGAAAACCGCGTCAAATGGCAACGGTGTGGGTAACGAAGCGAGAGCTTGTGCTACCCCCGAATTCAACAGTACATCAAAATAAGGCCGGATGTTTTGACCGTAGAATAAGGTATCACCTGTGTCTACCTCTTCTGAGAAGTAGAACATACCGAACATCCAATCCACTGTATTATCACCAACGGAAGTAAGTCGGAGTTCCTGAGTGAAGGTATCTATCTCTGTGTGCCCTTCCTCTGTCAAAATATCGAGCGATGTATAATCTACATCCGCGAAATAGTCAGATTTATTGTTTCTGTAAGCGGTAATAGAGGTTAACGCGAACGTATCAAAATCTACGTCGATTTGCAGAGAGACCCCGCCATCTTCTACCGTATTACTAGGATTAAAATTCAGCGCAGATTTAAAAGCAAAGGGATCATCGGTTTCTAGCACCGTTCCCCCTAACGCGCGTACGACAGCGGTGGTAGGCCCGTTAATAACGTCTGCCACTGTACAACAGCGCTCATCTATTTCACTGTAATCTGCAATAAATCTAAACTTAACATCTGTGCTAGGTTCGTATAGAGCTTGACCTCTGATATTCCACCTATCACGATTGTTTAACTTATCTACACCTTCAACAACGCTTTCAGTATAACCATCACGTTTGTTCACTCCACCAGATAAACTAAATGCAACTTCTTCGGTTATGCCATTTGTATAGTATCCCTTTAATAATCGCTGATTATAATTGCCCACCCCTAGCGTCAATTTACCCTCCTCGGTGAACGATGGGCCTTGGGTTCGTATACTTATTACCCCAGCCGATGCGTTTTTTCCAAAGAGTGTACTTTGCGGGCCGCTTAATACTTCAACCTGCTGAACACGGGGTAAGTCGCCAATTTGCGAGGCAGCTCTTGAGCGGTATACACCGTCAATAAAAACCCCAACGGAAGGCTCAATTCCCGTGTTGTTCGCACCATTACCAAAGCCGCGAATTGAGAAATTTGTATTTGCTGAACGTTGTAAGGGGTTTACTCTTAAGGTTGGCACCAACGCCTGTAAATCCTGAATATCTAGCACTTGAGTTTGCTCAATCGCTTCGCCGCTCGTAACAGACACTGCGATAGGCGTTTCCTGGAGTCCCGTACTTCGCTTTGACGCAGTAATCAGTATTTGTTCATACAGCTCGTCTTCGGCTTGCTCGTTAGTTTCCTGCGACATAGCTGCTTGGCAATGCAAGCCTAAGCATAACGCAACTAACGTGGCAGTGCGGTTTGGGTTAAAGCGGGCGGGTAAGCGTTTACTCATCTTTTACGATTCTCTTGCTAATTATTGTTTTAAAGAGCCTCTGCTTACACGGCAAATTCAACATGGCTCAAAATTTAGTCGTATTTACAATAACTACGCTGCCATCAAGATGTAAACAAAATGTATATTAGTTGATGACAAGAATGGTAGCGGGTAAAACGATTACAATGCTACCTAAAGCAGGAAAATAGAGGGATGTATAGAAGCCTGACAGGGTTTATAGGGAGATATTTAATATTTTAATATATGCGAATCATTGAAATCGATTAAGTAGAATAAAGTTCGTCATTAGAGAGCAAATATCCTTAGCGTTTATTGTTAGTTTTAATGCGTTGCGCATGGAAGCAACAAAAACCATAAGCCCTTGATTAAATAGAACTTTAAATTATCAAACTTGACAGAGGGTACTAAAAAAATTATAAAACGCGTTTTTAGCACAAAGCGAAGTAAACCATGTCAGAACTATCAACACCCGTAAAACAGACCGAAGCGCACAAACTTATTGAAGGCCTATTGAAATCTAGCGAGCCAGCTGCTGAACTAGATAAAATTTCTGAAGAGTACAATATCGCTAACTGGGGCCAATCTAACGCGGTTTCAGCCAATCTGTATGACGCTGTACGCGATTTGCTTGGCAAAGGCGTAGTGACAGGCAACGACCTTGTTGCAGGCAAAGATACAATGGACCCTATCGTACATAAGGTCCAGGCAGAGACAGAAAAGCTTATCGCTAACCCAAGTGAAGCAGACCCTGACCGTGTTCAAACGTTTGTTCTTGGCTTCCTACGCACCTTCGTTAGTCAATTACTCCATCCAGGTACAAAGAAAGCGATTTACGCGAAAAAGCTTCCTGATTTAATCAAGCTACATCAGCAAATTGCGAAGTGATTGATTTACAGCACTAATATAACCGAGAGAAACTCACTGCACGTGAGTTTCTTTTTTGAAAGGAACGCTTTGCGTTTTTATTAAATACCTTTGGTGTTGCCTAAGCTGATCATTACTTAAATCGACTACGTTTTAATAATCGACATTATTACCTTCCCAACGACTTGCGGTTACGCGCATTGAGGCTGAGTTTCTCTAAACTTTTTTATATAGTTATTGGTGTGGGAAATAAATCTCAACGCATAAACGTGTCGCCAAAAAAGGAGCGTAAACAGGCTCAACTACGATTTCTCAGCGACAGATCAGTTCTACTTTCTAAATATCAGTTCTTGCATCAACTGTTCACTCATAATACGGCGTATAGCGACACGGTCTCCGCTTTGCTCTTCCATTTTATCCAGGCTTTTCTTCGACCATTCTATCCACGCTGCGTAACGCTCATCGTTCTCAGATTCAGATGGCCAATTAGTAAACATAGTCAGTAAATAAAGCGTTGCTTCACCCTCTCGTGGGTAGAGGTTGCCAATCACTTTATAGCCGTTAATCCATCCCTTCGATTTTGCAAACTCCATGGAAGAACGCCACTCATTTGCTAAGTGGTTCCCGTAATCTAGCCAGTGGCCATCTTTCACTTCGATGGCTGTCACTTCCCAGTAGTCTCCCCCTTTGAATACCCTTTCATCCGCCATAGTATTAAATGACGATACAGCGATAAAGTAAGCTACGACCACGATAAATAATTTAAACGTGCGTTTCATAACATATTTCCTTCCGCTTTAACGTAGTTTTACCCTGCCAACATGACAAAGTATTTTTGTACAACAAGATTAAAGTAGCACATGTACAATTTTTAACCACACAAAGTGTATTCAAGGCGCTTTATTACAGGCACAAAAAAACCGGCGTAAAGCCGGTTCTTTGTATTTGGCGGAGAGAGAGGGATTCGAACCCTCGTTAGGTTTAACCCTAAACACACTTTCCAGGCGTGCGCCTTCAGCCACTCAGCCACCTCTCCAAATTTTTTATCAAGAAGATTTCGACGACGAAAATCCTTGAGCGCGCGTATAGTAGGTAAAGCCGCGCGCTTAATCAAGAACTTGCTGGAAAATATTCAACAAGTGCTTATAAAACGTGCGCTAAAGGCCGCCTTTCGCTTTTAATTCTGCCGAGAAGTTAAGCATGCGATCAAGCGGAATTAATGCACCTTTACGCAATGCATCATCAACGAAGATTTCATGGCCATCACTTTCGCCCGTCAAAGAGGCCTTAATCGCTTCTAAGCCGTTCATTGCCATCCAAGGGCAGTGAGCACAGCTTTTGCACGTAGCGCCGTTACCGCCCGTTGGAGCCTCTATAAACGTCTTTTCTGGCGTAAGTTGTTGCATCTTGTAAAAGATGCCTTTATCGGTAGCTACGATAAAGGTGTCGTTGTCCATGGTTTGCGATGCTTTGATAAGCTGGCTAGTTGAGCCAACTGCATCGGCCATGTCTACCACGCTTGCGGGTGATTCAGGGTGAACCAGAACCGCGGCATTTGGATACAAGGCTTTCATGTCTGCAAGCTTCTGCGCAGAGAACTCGTCATGAACGATACACTCGCCCTGCCACATCAGCATGTCAGCGCCCGTTTGCTTGGCAATGTACGACCCCAGATGTCTGTCAGGACCCCAGATAATTTTTTTGCCTTGGCTATCTAGGTGCTCGACGATTTCAAGAGCGATACTCGATGTCACTACCCAATCCGCACGCGCTTTGACCGCTGCCGATGTGTTGGCGTAAACCACTACAGTGTAATCAGGGTGCTGGTCACAAAACTCACTAAATTCTTTTACCGGGCAACCAATATCAAGTGAACACGTCGCTTCAAGTGTTGGCATTAGCACTGTTTTTTCAGGGCTAAGAATTTTTGCCGTTTCGCCCATAAAGCGAACGCCAGCAACGATTAATGTCTGCTCTTCTGCATCTCTACCAAAACGGGCCATTTCCAACGAGTCAGCGACACAACCGCCGGTCTCTTCAGCGAGTGCCTGAATTTCATGGTCGGTGTAATAGTGTGCGACAAGCACAGCGTTACGGGCCTTTAGCAAGGCTTTGATTTCTGCCTTTAACTCAGCTTTACGTGCTTCTGATAATGGCTGTGGTTTTGCAGGGAACGGGTACTCTACCTGATCCACTCGAAATGCTACTGACATTAACCTACATCTCTGTTGCGACAAGGGTGCGGATTATACCCAACTGTCATAAAAATTACACACTACCTAATCAATATTAGTGTAATTAAATAGTCATATTTGTGCTTACCTGTTCTACTACATGGGGTTGCGTAAACCAGATCAAAGTACCAATGAGATGAATTGCAGTGCTTGATTAAAAAGCTCTAGAGATATAAAAGAAACTGATAAGTGATGTATTTTGAGTGCTTGTTTGAAACTTGATGGTGGGTCGTGCTGGATTCGAACCAGCGACCAATTGATTAAAAGTCAACTGCTCT
>NZ_JAEFCD010000001.1:45812-258430 GCF_016405965.1 Alteromonas sp. IB21
GAACCAGCGACCAATTGATTAAAAGTCAACTGCTCTACCAACTGAGCTAACGACCCTTTCTTTCCTGTTGTTGCCGATGTCTTGGCAACGGCGGCATATAATACTCAGATTTTTATTCGACGCAACCCATAACGTCCTTTTATTTTCATTTTTCTGTCAAAATACGACTAAACGGTCAAAATGAAAACAAATCGCTGGGTATTTATACCAGTACTAAATGAGTTTATTAATATTTATACGGAAAGAAGCGAGATTTGGTGCAGAAGATTGAAGCCGTCTAAGTGAAGTATTTTGAAGAAATGAAGAGGTAAAATAATAAAAAAGCCTCTTTGAAAGAGGCTTTGTCCATTACAAGTTATTTAATCTAGATTCAGCTAGGCGTTTTGCCGAAGAATCTGGGTATTCATTTACAACTTGTTGAAACAGCTGCCTCGCTTTTGCGCTGTCTCCCGTTCGCTCAGCAATGACACCAAGTTTTAACAAGGCATCAGGTCGCTTAGTAGAATCGGTAAAGCGATTAGCTACAATATTGAATTGCTCGCTAGCCTCACTCCATTGCTGTTTGTTAAACAACAACTGCCCTAACCAGTAATGCGCGTTTGGCGCATAGCCACTGTTAGGGAATCGTGAAATGAACGATTGAAATGCAGGAATGGCTTTATCGTACTCACGCGACTGAAGGATCAGGTTTACCGCATTTTCATAGGCTTCGTCTTCACCTGCTTGAGGCGCTTGCGAAGGCACAGATGCTGCTGGAGAGCTTACAGAGCCCGAATCTACACCCGCGCTAGGCATTGCACTACCTTGTAACGCCCCGCTTTGCTTAAGTGCTTCTACGCGCTTATCGATTTCAAGATAAAGCTCACGCTGACGCTCTAGTACTTTTTGAAGTTCATTGGTATTCACTTCAACTGCACCGCGTAGCTGATCCACTTCCATTTGCATATTGTCTAGCTGAGTTTGCAGCCTATGCTGCATCTCAGTTCGACTTTTTACAATACGCTCCAGCACAACAATGCGCTGCTCTAATTCGCTGCCACCATTAGCGTCTACCACAGGTGCTTGCGCAAATGCGGTAGAAACAGCAAGGGCGGCACATAAGGTGACGCCCATTTTTAATGTCTTATTCATTAGAATAGTCATTAGCGGTATACAACCACTCCGCGACGGTTTTGAGCAAATGCATACTCAGTAGAACCCATCACCGCTGGTTTTTCTTCGCCGTATGAAACAACGGTTACTTGGCTGCTGCTAACGCCAGCATTAAGTAGATAAGTTTCAACCGACTGCGCACGACGCTCACCTAGAGCGATGTTGTACTCTGGTGTACCACGACTATCAGTATGACCTTCAATCGTCACTTTAGTGCTTGGGTTTTTAACCAAAAACGCCGCGTGTTTGTCTAAAATACGTTGGAACTCTGGCTTGATGCTTGCGCGATCGAAGTCAAAGTAAACGGTTTGCTCGTTTTTCAGCGCTTCCATTTCTTGCTGAACCATTTCTTCTTGACGCTTCATACGCTGAGCCGCTTCTGCTTTAACACGTTGCGCTTCTGCTTCACGGGCATCTGCTTCCGCAGCAGCTTGCTCTTGTGCTAGGCGGTTACGCTCTGCTGCCAACTCTTCTTCGCTAGGGCCTGAAGAACATGCCATCATTGTCACTACTGGCAATGCGATAATGAAGCTCTTCATCACTTTATTCATTTGCATCCTACTAATCCTTAAATTTTATTGTTTAGTCGTTAAATTGTTAGAACAAAAATGGTGACCAACTTGGCGATTTAACTTGCCCATTGGCTGCTGGTAACCTAGCTTTAAAACGCCCATCAAGAGAAACCAACGACAACACTTGGGTGCCCTCATGAAGGGTGCTGTATATAATCATGCTTCCGTTCGGCGCTATACTTGGCGATTCATCTAAGTACGTCCGTGTCAGTACTTGCGGTGAACCACCCTCCAAAGACTGCTTAGCAATGTGGTAGTTCCCATTAGTTTGGTTAACCATGACCATTTGCGTACCGTCTGGAGAAATTGTAGCGCCAAGGTTTTGTTCACCTACATAGGTGACTCGCCTTACTTTCCCAGAATTTAAATTTACGCTATATATCTGGGGTTTACCACCCCGTTCCGAGCTAAATATTAAACCACTGCCGTCGGGTAGCCATGCAGGCTCCGTGTCAATCGCTCTATTGCGTGTAACTCGGCGAAGATTTTTTGTCGCTAAGTCCATCACATAGAGTTCAGGGTTTCCATCTTTCGACAGAACCATAGCAAGTTGCTTGCCATCTGGCGAGAACACGGGGCTACTGTTTATTCCGGGAAAATCAGTAATACGCGTGCGTTCACTGGTGTAGATATCCTGGATGAAAATTTGCGGTCTGCGGTTCTCAAAGCTAACGTAGGCTAGCTTTTCGCCATCTGGCGACCACACGGGTGACATTAGGGGTTCAGGAGACGATAACAAGCGCGTCTCGTTTTCGCCATCATAGTCTGCAATGACCAATTGATACGGTTTTTCAACCGTATCTCGGTCACGTACGATGACGTAGGCGATTTTTGTTAGAAATGCACCGCGAACACCGGTTAATTTTTCATATACTATGTCGCTAATTCGATGCGCGTACTGTCGAAAATCTCGACCATTAATCACAGCCTGACGAGCGGCTAAAACATGATCATTGCTCGATACTAAGCTACCGTTTTTGAGCACTTTTGCCTGACCGTTATCCACCTGGCCTTTCAAGATATCAATCAATTCATAGCTTACCAGATAACGGTCGCCCTCTTGCGGCTCAATACTTCCTACCAATACCGTATCAACGCCCAACGTGGCCCATGCTGTGTAGCTCACTTGCGCTACAGTCTCTGGATACTGTGGCATTTTGTCGACAGATACCGGATTAAACTTACCACTGCGCATTAAATCAGCCATTACCACTTTAGAAATGTCGCCAGGCATACTGCCCTGACCTTTCCATTTAAATGGCACAACTCCGATGGGACGTGCACTATCTACGCCCTCGGTTATTACAATTTCTAAGGATGCAAACACGTTGGCACTAAATGCCATCGTAATAAGCGCTATCCATAAACCTAGTTTTTTCATACCACTATAATTCCAATTTGACGGTTAAATTTATGTCCTTGAGCTTTTCGTAAACATCGGGATCATCAGATACAGGTAATTTATCCACACGTCTTAAGGCGCTCTCGGCCTCGCGACATAAGGCTGGGTCACCGCTCAAAACAGTAACTCTAGTTACGAAGCCTGTAGTTGCTAACCTAACGTTCAAACGGCACACTTTGTCTCTGAAGTTGTCGTCACGGTACAAATTTCTGTTTATTGTCAGCGATATTAAACTACGATATTTCTCTACTTCAGATAACACTTGCTGCTGCCTGCGCGCACTATTAGCCGCTTGCTCTTGCGCTAACTGCTCTTGCATGATCCTTTCCACCTCTGCACGTTCAGCCGCTTCTTTTTTCTTACGCTCGGCTTCTGCTTTCGCTTTTGCTTCCCGTTCTTTTCGCTCTTTTTCTTTCTGCGCCGCTAAGCGTTCTAGCTCTTTCTGACGTTTAGCTTCAGCTGCCTCGGCCTCACGCTTTTCCTTCGCGCGCTTTGCAGCAAGCTGCTGTTGGCGCTTTTTCTCGGCAGCGGCTTGCGCTTGTCTCTGTTTCTCTTGCTCCTCAGCTCTTGCTTGTGCTTCAGCTTGTGCTTGAGCTTTTTTCTGGTCGGCTATGGCTTGCGCATCAATAAAGGTCGCCTCTATAACAGGTGCATTCGACGGCATACTCGGCAAAGGCTCAGGAGAGAAACTGACGCTAATAAGCAACAGAGCGGCGATGAGGATATGTAAGCCAATCGATTTATATAAGCCCATTTGCTCAGGGCTTATATTGCTGGTCTTTTGCGTCTTCGCACCGCCTTTTGCGCCATTGGATGCATCCGCGTTTGATGTGCTTTTCGACACTTCGGTTTTAGACATATCTATATTACTCAACCGGATCCGTCATCAACCCTACTGAAGGTACGCCAGCCTGCTGTAACAAAACCATCAACTGTATGACCTCGTTGTACGCTACTTGCCCGTCACCTTTAACGACTACAGGCGTATTGGGCTCTTTGGTTAATTGTGCTTTTACAATAGCACCGAGTTCATCTGCGCTAATTGGAGACTCTTGGTCTTCTCCCACATTAAGAAAATAGCGACCTTTAACGTCCACAGACGCAATAATAGGCGGTGTATCCTCTTGTTCTATAGGATTCGCACTTGCTTTAGGCAAGTCTACCTTTACCCCTTGAGAAATAAGTGGCGCCGTAACCATAAAAATAATGAGAAGTACCAGCATCACGTCGATATAAGGCACTACGTTTATCTCTGATACCGGCCTGCGACGTTTTCTTACATACATAACAAGTCCTCCGTTTGGAATGTAAACGCTTAGGCTTGTTGTTGTGCTTGCGCAGCAACCGCTTGGCGATGAAGAATTGCTGAGAACTCTTCCATAAAGTTGCCATAGCTATTTTCTAGCTTCTCAACTTGGTGACTAAAGCGGTTATAGGCAATAACCGCCGGAATAGCCGCAAATAAACCTATGGCGGTTGCAATCAATGCCTCTGCAATACCAGGTGCCACCATAGCTAGCGTAGCTTGTTGTACTTCTCCTAGTGCGATAAAGGCGTTCATGATCCCCCATACCGTACCAAACAGACCGATATAAGGACTAATAGAGCCTGCGGTGGCTAAAAAGGGTAAACGGCTTTCTAGCTCTTCAACCTGACGCGACATCGAAACGCGCATGGCACGGTATGTACCATCGACGATTCCGTTCGTTGCAGTGTTTGATTTGCGCAAACGAACAAACTCTTTAAAGCCTGAACAAAAGATACTGCCCATGCCGGTTAAGTTAGTTCTTGCTGATAATTCTTGATAGAGGCGGTTGAGGTCTGCTCCTGACCAAAACTTGTCCTCAAACTGACGCATTTCATTACGGGCAGCAGAGAGGGCTTTACTACGCTGAAATATAAATGTCCAAGAAGCTACAGAGACACTGAGTAGTAAAAGCATAACGAGTTGAACAATAAAGCTCGCTTGTAAAAACAAGCCAATAAAAGTGAGATCAGATGACACGCGAAATTTCCCCTAACAAAGTACGTGGTAATCTTTTTGGCTTCATAACGGCCAAATCGACGCAGGCAACCTTAATATTTCCTGTTACTAAGGTAACACCTTGTTCATTTTTAATAATTTGTTGAAACGTCATACTAGCGCCTTTTAATTCTACAACGCGAGTTTCAATACTCAACAGCTGATTGAAACGTGCAGGCGCATAATTATGCATTTCAACGTGTTTGACGACAAAAGCGATGGATTGTTCCATCAAGGTATCTTGTTCAAAGCCCAGCTCGCGAAGCCACTCAGTTCGCGCTCGCTCCATAAACTTTAGGTAGTTTGCATAATACACAATACCGCCTGCGTCGGTATCTTCGTAATACACTCTTACCTGATGTAAATGCATAACTATTCCTTAAACTAAAGAATTAATAATCCAAATCGAAGTTGGACTAACTATTTATCACGATAAAATGCAAACTAGAAACACTCCAAAGACCCTATTAAAGCTGACATTTAATCAAAT
Organism: Alteromonas sp. IB21; assembly: GCF_016405965.1. Classification (GTDB taxonomy): domain Bacteria; phylum Pseudomonadota; class Gammaproteobacteria; order Enterobacterales; family Alteromonadaceae; genus Alteromonas. The sequence goes on from NZ_JAEFCD010000001.1 coordinate 51,452, forward strand.
TAAAACCAATATTAAACACTCAATTAACACATTAGTTTTTCTAATTTAAAATCACAATTTTACTCAATTGTGGTTTTTTCCGTGATCTCTATAATGCACAGCATCAGTCGTACAGAGCGTGATGGTGCGTAGCACGGTCATGCAAGAGTTATTCTCCTGTTAGACATGAGTTCCCTGGATTTATTTCCTTCAACACTTGTTGTTTTAGCCCGCTCAATGAGCGGGCTTTTTTTTGCCTAAAATTTAGTATTAGTACTTAGAAGTTATGTACGCAATTGTATTATTGATTTATATCGGCCGCTTGTTTTAGCTAGCACTTCGCACTCATTTAGCACGAACCCTAAAACTGCTTCTACGCCGGCAGTCATATGACAGTGCATCCCTTGTGCAAGCATTATCCTTTCGAGCGTCACACTGAGTTGCACTTCCAGAAAAAGCCTAGCAATCCTGCTAGGCTTTAAGAAGAATCTCTCCCCCCTCTTACAAAAAGGGTGGAAAATTATTCAGAGGGAGCGAAACCAAAATGAAGATAGGCGCGCTGAGAAACGATACGGCCACGTGGCGTGCGTTGTAAGAAACCTTGCTGAATAAGAAACGGCTCAATCACGTCTTCTATGGTTTCTTTCTCTTCGCCAATGGCTGCGGCTAAATTATCTAGGCCTACCGGCCCACCATCAAACTTTTCGATAATAGCTGTAAGCAATTTACGGTCCATATAATCGAACCCCTCCTTGTCTACATCGAGCATATCTAGCGCTTTAGCAGCCGTGTCGGCGCCTACCGTACCGTCAGACTTAATTTCGGCGTAGTCGCGAACACGACGAAGTAGACGATTTGCTATACGTGGTGTTCCTCTAGAGCGACGTGCCACTTCTTTCGCCCCTTCTTCATTCATTTCTAAGTTAAGGTAACTTGCACTTCTTGCCACGATGCTGGTGAGATCTTTTACATTGTAAAATTCTAAGCGCTGCACAATGCCGAAACGATCCCTTAATGGCGACGTCAACGAGCCTGCGCGGGTTGTCGCGCCTACTAGGGTAAATGGAGGGAGATCTAATTTAATGGAACGAGCCGCCGGCCCTTCGCCTATCATAATATCAAGCTGATAGTCTTCCATAGCCGGATAAAGAATTTCTTCTACTACTGGGCTTAAGCGGTGTATTTCGTCGATAAACAATACATCGTTACGTTCAAGGTTGGTAAGCAGTGCCGCAAGATCCCCAGCTTTCTCAAGTACTGGACCAGACGTAGTTTTAATATTCACGCCCATCTCATTCGCCACGATATTAGCAAGGGTAGTTTTACCTAGCCCTGGCGGGCCAAAAATGAGTAGATGGTCTAGCGCGTCATCGCGATTGCGCGCCGCTTGGATAAAAATTTCCATCTGCTCACACACGTGAGGCTGCCCCGTATAGTCCTCCAGCATTTTAGGACGAATGGCGCGGTCGATGACCTCGTCTTCGGTACTGGCTTGAGGCGTAATCAGTCTGTCGGCTTCAATCATGATAGTTCTACTTTAAACGGTGATGGTAAGATAGCCTATCTCAATATAGACATCTTCACTGTGCGCCATTAAATGGCCGCTTTTAATGCTTCGCGAATAAGGGCCTCACTTTCCATGCCCTCTTTGTATACGCTGTCGACTAGCTTACTTGCCTGGGCAGGTTTGTAACCGAGAGAAATAAGCGCGCTTTGTGCTTCTTCGCGGGCGTCATTTAACGCCACTATACTGTTACCCGAAAGCAAATCGCTGGTAGGTGGCGGCATAGCAATGCTTTGCGTTTTACCAAACTTAGCCAACCGGTCTTTCAGCTCTACCACTAAACGCTCTGCAGTTTTCTTGCCTATACCCGGTAAACTTACCAGCGCAGATACATCTTCATTTTGCACGCTTGCTAAAAACTGACCTGCTGACATGCCAGATAAAATAGCCAACCCTAGCTTTGGACCTACACCGTTGGCTTTAATTAGTTCGCGGAATAACCCTCTTTCCATTTTGTCGGCAAAACCAAACAGTAACTGGGCGTCTTCACGAACCACAAAATGTGTGTAAACCACCACTTCTTCACCCACCGCAGGGAGCTGGTAGAAACTGGTCATAGGCATGTGAATTTCGTAGCCAACACCGGCTACATCTACAAGAATTTCCGGAGGCTGTTTCTCAGCCAACGTACCGCGAATTCGTCCAATCATGAGTTATCTCTGTAAAAGCGTGAGCTTTAGGCAGGTTTAGCGCAAACGACCACGAACGGTTTTTCGTGCTTGTCCTGCCATATTTATCAGGCTCTGCTCGGTGTGTGCATGACACAAGGCAACGGCTAATGCATCGGCAGCATCGGCTTGTGGCGTGCCGCTTAAATTCAAAAGGTGTTTTACCATATGCTGAACTTGCGTTTTGTCTGCGCCACCTTTTCCTACGACCGACTGCTTAATTTGCCTTGCGCTATATTCAGCAACAGGAAGTTGCGCTTGCGTGGCTGCTACAATAGCGGCACCTCTGGCTTGACCGAGTTTCAACGCTGAATCAGGGTTTTTCGCCATAAATACTTGCTCTATAGCAAACTGGTCAGGTTTATATTGACGAATAATATCGCCAACTCCGGTAAAAATGTTAGCAAGACGAGAAGGCAAATCTGCCGTTCCCACGCGAATGCATCCGCTTGCCACATATACCAGTTTACCTTGCCTACGCGCAATTAAACCGTAGCCTGTAATCCGAGAACCTGGATCTATACCCAGTATAACCATTAAGGCACACTCGGTACAAACAAAGATACCGCTTCTTTATTAGAGGGAGACCATAAACGTGCGAGCGCCTCGTCTTTTGACACCCATTCGAACTGCAGATGTTCAGTTAATACAATGGGTAAATCGCTGTTTATTTGAAGGGAAAATACATGTTCTGTGTTGTGCACAGTCCCTGGAGGATAGCGGTGTAGCCAGCGGCTACGAATTTCATATTGGTTTTGTTTATTGTGGTCGTTAACCACGAACCCATGTACTTTGGCATCAATGCCAATCTCTTCACGCACCTCTCGATATGCTGTTTCTAAGGGCAGCTCGCCATCTTCCAATGCGCCTGTTACCGACTGCCAAAAGGTAGGGTCGTCTTGTCGCTGTAAAAGCAACACTCGGTAGTGTTGGTCATACAACACTACCAGTGCAGATTCAGGCTTCTTATACGCCATAAATTACGATTGCTTTTTCACCGTTGCAATAGCGAGCTCTTCAAGCTGCTGTGGATTTGCAGGGCTAGGTGCAGACGTTAACGGACAAGCCGCTGTGGTCGTTTTCGGGAACGCCATAACATCACGGATAGACGTTGCGCCTGTCATAAGCATGACTAGACGGTCTAGACCAAACGCAAGACCTGCATGCGGCGGCGCGCCGAAACGCAGAGCGTCAAGTAAGAAGCCAAACTTGTTCTTCGCTTCTTCATCATCAATACCAAGAATGTTGAATACCGTAGACTGCATATCTCCATTATGGATACGTACAGAACCACCGCCTAATTCAACCCCGTTTAACACCATATCGTAGGCATCAGATAGGGCTTCAGCTGGGTTAGCTTTAAGCTCCTCAGGCGTTAGACCACGTGGCGCAGTGAACGGGTGATGGATAGCGTGAAGCTGGCCGTCGAATTCTTCGAACATTGGGAAGTCAACAACCCAAAGCGGCTTCCACTCGCCTTCAAGAAGCTCAAAGTCTTCACCAAGCTTAAGACGAAGTGCGCCCATGGCCTCGGTAACCACTGTATAGCTGTCTGCACCAAACAATAGAATATCGCCACTTTGTGCGCCGGTGCGTTCAAGCATGGCGTTAGTGATGTCTTCCGTAAGGAACTTAAGAATTGGCGACTGCAAGCCTTCAAGGCCTGCACCCGCATCATTGACTTTGACCCACGCCAGGCCTTTTGCACCATAAATACCTACAAATTTCGTGTAATCGTCAATTTGCTTACGCGAAAGTGACGCGCCACCTGGTACGCGAATAGCCGCAACGCGACCTTTCGGGTCGTTTGCTGGGCCGCTGAATACTTTAAAGTCAACGTTTGCAAGCAGGTCTGCTACGTCTGTTAACTCTAGCGGGTTACGCAGGTCTGGCTTGTCGCTACCAAAGCGCGTCATGGCTTCTGCATAGGTCATGCGCGGGAAGTCGCCAAGGTCAACGTTTAGCATTTTGTTAAACAAATCACGGATCATGCGCTCGGTAATAGACATTACGCCGTCGGCGTCTAAGAACGTTGTCTCGATATCGATTTGAGTAAATTCTGGCTGACGGTCAGCACGCAAATCTTCATCGCGGAAGCACTTAACGATTTGATAGTAGCGGTCCATGCCCGACATCATTAGAAGCTGTTTAAATAGCTGTGGCGATTGCGGAAGTGCGAAAAATTCACCTTTATGCGTGCGGCTTGGTACTAGGTAGTCACGTGCACCTTCTGGCGTTGCCTTAGTAAGAATAGGTGTTTCGATATCAAGAAACCCTTCTTCTTCTAGGAAACGACGTACTGCGCCGGTTACTTTTGCACGAAACTGCAATCGCTGGCTCATTACCGGGCGACGAAGATCAAGGTAACGATAGCGAAGGCGCTGCTCTTCTGAGTTTTCTTGGTTCCAATCTAACGGCAATACGTCAGCTTTATTAATCACTTCAAGACCAGTGCCAAGGATCTCAATTTCACCTGTGCGCATGTCTTTATTGATTTGTCCTTCAGGACGCGCACGTACTTTACCGGTTAGCTTTACACAGAATTCACTACGTAGCGTGTTAGCTACCGATAGCACCTCTGGCAAATCTGGGTCGAACACCACTTGTACGATACCTTCACGGTCACGTAAGTCGATGAAAATTACACCGCCTAAGTCGCGACGCTTGTTAACCCACCCGCAAAGGGTAACTTCTTGTCCAATGTATGATGAATCGATATTCCCACAGTAATCTGTGCGCATGGTCGTTGACCCCTGATGTTTTTCTTGCTTCGCGTGCAGTGAGTTGGCGTTTTAAACCGCGCATTTTTTGGGCTTAAGAGTTTGCCCAAAATCGCGTAAACTTGCTGGCCAATTAGCTGGCCCGCCCACTACATGCATAATGTAATGATTTAAAGGCCGCATAGTATAAACAAATGCTTGCTAAAGCCCAATGACAAATATGCACAATTCAGCTATATCCCGCGGAAATCTCTACATTGGTTTGCCAATGTGGCAACACAGCCATTGGCCCGGCTCATGGTTTGCTAATTATCCAAAGACTGATAATGGGTTGTCGCTATATGCAAAGGAGTGTAATACCGTTGAAGGGAATACCACGTTTTACTCACTTCCCAACGAAGATGCTGTGGCGAGATGGTGCGAATCGGTGCCCGCAGGTTTTCGATTTACTTTTAAGTTTCACCAGAACATTACTCATGTACATCAATTGCAGCATTGTGATGAAGAGGTTGCCCAACAGCTTTCTTTGCTGAGCCCGCTCAAAGAGAAACTAGGGGTTATGATGCTGCAACTCCCCGCCTCTTTCGGACCAGAGAAACTTACCGTTCTGGATACGTTTTTAGCAGCGCTGCCGCAAGAATTGAACGTGGCGGTTGAAGTGCGCCACCTGGCGTTTTTCGCTAAAGGGAATGAGGAAAAAGCACTAAACCAACTTTTAATTCGACACGGTACGAACAGAATAATTATGGACACCCGAGCGCTATTTACTGGCCCTTTAGACGCTGGCGGAATGATAGACGTTAGCGGCACTAGCAAACGTGCAATTCTTGAAGAAGTCAGGCAGAAAAAGCCCCGAGTTCCCGTCAACGTAATTGCAACAGGTCATACTCCTATTGTGCGCTTTGTAGGGAACGATGTAGATGAAAACAATAAACGTTGTTTATTGCCTTGGGTCAAAAAAGTGCATCAGTGGCAGGAAGAAGGCAAAGACGTGTACTTTTTTTGTCATCGCCCGGACAATAAAGACGCTCCCTGGTTAGCCCAGCAGTTTATTGATTTGTATAACGATAATTCATCACAGGTTAAGTTAAACAATCTTGCTTTGAAGCATCAACCCGCGCAAAACGCACTGTTTTGACATAGATCTATTTGTTATTACCTGAAGTCAGCTGCATCTAACTCGTGCTTTTTCATCAACTTGTGCATATCAGTGCGGTTTCTACCGGCTAATTCGGCCGCGCGGGTTACGTTGCCATCGGTCATTTTAAGAAGCTTATGAAGATATTGCTGTTCAAAGGCATCCCGGGCTTCTGTGAGCGTAGGCCAGCTTTGCTTAGTTGCTGATAGCGCCTGCTCTACCAAATGAAGCGGTATCACTGGGGTTTGTGTTAACGCTACGCACTGCTCTACCACATTAACCAATTGACGTACGTTGCCAGGCCATGATGAGGTTACCAGTTGCTGCATCGCATCATCAGAGAACTGGCTTGCATTTACACCGTGTCGCTGTGCGCTCTGTTGCAACAGAGAGCGCGCAAGAAGAGGAATGTCTTCACTTCTTGATTTTAGCGACGGGAGTTTTAAGTTCACTACGTTCAAACGGTAATATAAATCCTCTCGGAAGGTGCCTTCTTCCATCTCTTTGTGAAGATCTTTGTGCGTCGCTGAAATAATGCGCACATCAATATCTACATGCTTGCTGCTACCTACTGGACGAATCTGACGTTCCTGCAGCGCGCGCAATAGTTTAACTTGAAGCGTCATTGGCATATCGCCAATTTCGTCAAGGAAAAGGGTACCGCCGTCCGCTTCTCTGAACAAGCCGGGGTGGGCAGCGACCGCGCCAGTAAATGCCCCTTTTGCATGGCCGAAGAGTTCTGATTCGAGCAAGTTTTCCGGCAATGCACCGCAGTTAATCGCTACAAATGGTTTATCGCTGCGATTACTCGCCTTATGAATAGCATTAGCAAGTAGTTCTTTACCCGTTCCACTCGCCCCGCTGATAAGGACAGACACTTCCCGCTTGGCAATACGAAACGCTTGGTCCAACACGTTTAGCATCTCTGGAGAACGGGTGATGATGTCTTTTGCCCAGTCTCCAGGCTGTGCCGCCTGAGATTGACTTAGCGCCTTTTGCAACAAAGTGCGTAGTTCGTCGTGATCCACGGGCTTGGGCAAGAACCCAAATACCCCTCGCTGCGTTGCTGCAACGGCATCGGCAATCGTGCCATGGGCTGTCATAAGAATTACTGGGATATCCTTTCTAATTCCCATTATTTCCTCGAACAGACTTAAACCATCTAAGCCAGGCATCCGCAGGTCACTTAACACAACATCAAAACTTTCATTTTGAAGTTTTCGCAATGCCGATTGGCCATCTTCAACCGCGGTCACTTCATAACCTTCACCTTCTAAACGAATGGTTAATAGGCGCAATAAGCTTTTATCATCATCAACCAACAATAAGTTAGGGTTACTACTCGCCTTTTCGCTCACTGTTGTGTACTCCTGTTTTTATCCATCAATGTCGCTTCTATTTGCAACAATTCTTCTAATTTTTTGCGTAGGTTATCTACTTCTTTTTCAAGCACTTTTAACTTCTCACCCCGAGACGTATTCTCTTGCTCTAGCACAATTATTGCCGACTCTAGCTGCATAATCTGGTTATTTTGCGCGCCAGCAACAACCCTTATTAATTCTTGTGCTGCTGGGGTAAGTTCTATGGCAATGTCATTCAGTGCTAATTGCGCTCTGAGTCGATCCTGGTAAGGGGTATCATTAGGCAGCGTTAATATATATGCGTGAAACGTATCGAACGTCGATTTGCCTAAGGCACTCAACGTTTGCTTTCTCGCCAACCAAGGCTGATTGGCAGCATCAATCCACGTATTTAACCAATAGGTTGCATCGCAATTATTTTCAAAATTCTGTGGCGGCTCGTCAAACAAACAAAAACCGCGCTCTACTTTCAGGACAGGCGTTACCTTCTCAGGCTCACCTGCACTGTCGTTGTTTCTGGTTAAACTCTGACATCCTGTCAGAACCAGTAAGGCGACAATTAAACCACTTATTCTCATTTTACTTTTCCTGCTGCGGAATGGTCACTCTGAAGCAAACATCTGCATAGTCTACATCTACCACGCGTACATCACCATGCATTAGTCGAGCGCAATCGGCAACAATGGATAACCCAAGACCAGTTCCAATGACATTGTCATTTCTAGGCTCCGGTCCACGAATAAAAGGTTCAAACAATGTAGGTACTGATTCTGGCGCGATTCGCTTACCGCGATTTGCAACATCGAGTACTAAACTTTCTTTTTCTTTGTAAAGATGTATGTTGATTGGCCTACCCACTGCGCCATGGGCTACAGCGTTAGAAACCAGATTATCAAGTATTCTTCTGAATAATTCTTCGTCAACGTTCACATCGGTTGAGTCGATATTTACGTCTACTTCTCTATCTTGAATAGCTAAGGCATAATCTTCCAAACACGCTGAAACCAATTTTTTCGCGTCGCTTCTAACGATCTTCGGCTGTGCTTGCTGCAAGAGCAGGTTGTAATCGAGTAACTTCTCCACCAGCGTATTTAAGCGGTGAGTACTCGATGTAAGTAATGACAATATCTCTCTTTGACTATCGTTTAAGTCTCCCACTACATTTTCGGAAAGCAAACTACAGCCTTCTTTGATGCTAGCGAGTGGCGTTTTCAACTCATGAGCAGCATGTCGCAACAATGCAGTTCTAATGTGCTCCAACTGCTGTAATCGGTCGTAGAGCCAGTGTAAATCTTTTTCAACGTCGATAAGCTCTCTTGGCGCTTGAGTTGAAAGAGGCGGCAATTCACCGTCGCTGTGCGCCATAATCCTTATGATTTTTTTGAGGTTGTTTACCGGGTTAACAATAAGCTGACTGCCCAGCAATATCAGCAGTAGTGATACACTGACCAACATTGCCGTAGACCAAGCCTGTTTAGCTTGCATGGCATTAAGGTCGTCCTGCTGGACTTGGACACGCTCAGTAATCACAGCTTCAACATCGTCGCGAAGTTGTTCCACGCTATCACCAATTGAGGCTAAATAAGCATTTAGCAGCAATTGATCTTCAATAGTCCGGTAATCTGCTAATTGGTTTAACTGGCCAGAAAGGCGGGAGCACGTTGTGGGAACCGACAAGGCTTGGCATAAGTTATCCGCAGCAAGCGTAAACTGCTCGATTGCGTTATCTGAAAGGGAGGCGACTTGATCGCTTCTTAATACCGCGAACTGACGAATGCTCCTCTCGAGGTCCACAACAGCGTTGTCTAAACGCTGCATATCACCCACAACATCCACCACAAAACGCGTTTCGAGGGTTGTCATTTGCCCCACTTTGGCCAAGTCACTTTGGCTCTGCCAAAGTAGGGCAATAAGAGGAATAAGGGCCAGTAAAAAGCTAACTAACGTCAACTGCCTGAGCGAACCTAGCTGGACTATTCGCTTGCCAAACGAAACCTTGTTTATCAGAACCTTACCCTCTTCTGCTTATTTACTTTAGTTACTCACTTGCCGTGAGTTTTTTATTGCCAGGTGTTAACTGACTTTTCGCTAATTCGGATTCTGAAAGCTTTCCGTCTTCATTGTCGTCAATCAACCCAAAATTTCGAAGTAGTCCGGTATGATGAACCGCTTCCTTAAGTGAAATGAGACCATCTTTATTCGTGTCTAATTGTTGTAAGAGTGAGCGTGCTGGGTTGGCATGCGCATCCGCTACCGATATGGCTTGTACTGCAGCTACAGCACAGAGTGCTAAGAAAACTTTTTCGAGACGTTTCATCATGAATCCTCCGCAAAATGCTTATAAAATCCTTCTCTGAATGCTTTTTCATTCTTCAATTTTTTAACGTTAAGAATAAAAAAGCATGTAAATAGTACCACTAGTCTTCAATCAACCACTATCATAATTGACCACATTTCTTCTATGCGATTTATGTTATGCGATTTTTGGACCAAAAGGATAAAACCTAGACAAATCAGAGTCATGCACAACACTTTTTCACGCTAACTCATACGACAACATACAATGTGTTGCAATTAAGAAACACATATATGAAAGAATGTCAGAGAAGACGACTCCACATAGCCGTGAGATCAGGCAAACTCCTCGGTACTAAAGTGGCAAGGGGAATCTATCAATGTTGCAAGAGGAATAGGCTTGCTGAATAAGAAGCCTTGAACATTGTCGCAACCATGTTGCTTCAAATAATCCCACTGTTCGAGGTTCTCTATTCCCTCGGCACACACTGAGAGCGATAAACGTTTTGCAAGATCGATAATGGCGCCCGTCACCAAACGACTGCGCTCTGACGTTTGAAGCTCCATGACAAATTGCCTGTCTACTTTCAGCGTATCTATGGTTATTTGGGTAAGGTAGCTTAACGACGAGTAACCCGTACCAAAATCATCAAGGGCAATTGCGCACCCCATGTTTCCAATCCGTCTAAAGAACTTATTAGAGAGCGCGAAATTTTCGAGATAGGCACTTTCCGTTACTTCAAATTCGAAATTCTCTGGATTTACGTTATGCGATGTAAATGTACTATAAATATAATCAAATAGCTGAGTACTTCGTAAATCATGCCCAGATAGATTAATTGACGCCCTAAATGGAGAAGAAGCCCACTGATTGAGCGCAGGCATATCAATACAGACGCGCTTTATGACCCAACGAGTAATGGCGGTTATTTTGCCCCCCTGCTCTGCAATGGGAATAAACTCGTTCGGCATGACTAGGCCAAATTCAGGATGCTGCCACCGAATCAACGCCTCGACGCCAATAACTCTGCCGTCGTTATTCACTTTCACTTGATAGTAAAGCACGAATTCGTCGTTGGTAAGGCCCTTTTCAATGCCGTTCGCCAACAGCAGTTTTCGCTTATGCGATTCGACCATATCGGGCGTGAATAGGGTGTAACTTCCTCTCCCACGGGCTTTAGACCGATACATAGCCAGGTCAGCGTTACTCATAAGCTCACTGAGATCGTACGCGGCATCTGACGCTTTAGCTATCCCAACGCTAAGCCCCACAGTTAAAGACAGACCGCGAAGCTCAAAGGGTTCCTCAAAGGCTGTTATTAATCGGTTAGCTAGACTTTGCGCGTGTTTAGTAGAGGCATCTCTATCAGGAAGGACCAAAAATTCGTCGCCACCTAAACGAGCAAATAGGTCACCATCTCGCAGTAAACATTGCACCCGATCAGCCACTTCGATGAGTATCAGATCGCCTGTTTCATGTCCTAACGAATCATTGATGCCTTTAAAACCATCTAAATCGAAAAACAATAGAAGCAAATCTTCTTCATTTCTCTTGGCCCTCGCCAATTCTAACCTTAAATTGTCGAGAACAAACTGTCGGTTAGGTAACCCCGTTAAGCTGTCAAAGTTAGCGAGTCGCGACATGGTTTCTTGCTGATCAACCAGCGTTTGTTTTTGCTCAAAGTTCACCAGTAATTCAACTTCAATAGCATCTAACAAGTTGTTGATATTTCGAGCTAACTGACCAATTTCATTTGAAGCGTTTAAAGAGTTTCTCAAGGCGTAATCTTTTGACTCAAATACCTCTTGAGTGAATCGACAAAGGGAAGTAAGAGGCAACACTAATCGATATAAAATAAAAATACAGATGCCCGTACACAGAAGCCAAATGCCAAGAATGACAGGCACTTGCGTGAGAATTTCGCGAGCGGTATCCTTCGACTTTGCACGTTCAACATCGATGTAAAGGACCATATGTCCCATCGGATAAAGGCTACTTCCCACAATCTGATGTGCCACAAGGATATCGTCGTACTGCGTAATGCCATAGGGTGTAACTTCTGGTAACCGAGGTACTAATTGATCTTCGATTTCTTTTACACGTTCGCCATGGATCGTCGATATAACGTTATAATCGTTATCGTAGAGCGTCGCAGATAATAAGTGCTCATAGGCTTTTATAGGTTGGAAAACGGATGATAGTAGCGCGTTATTTCCTGGGTTTCTTTCCATCAACACCGCGAGTTGAAGGGCAACAGAATTACCCAATGCAGCAGTATTATCCCTTACAATTTTAACAACTGACTCAGTGCGATCTACTTTATTAACGACAGCAATAGACACAGCAAATGTTGACATGGTCGCTACTATCACAAGACCAATAGAAATCTTCAGGGTTCTAAACACACATGTGTCCTTTACTTACTACTCAGCTAACTTTAAAGAGCAACTCACTTTACGATTAACATTCATGCACATCGAGCGTGGCGCCTACTTTTTTGTTCACAATAGTAAGGCAGGAGCAAAGAAAGTAAAATGGATTTTTAAGAAAGTCCTATTTACTTTCTTTACAGTTTTAGTCAAACGTTGCCTTCAACGACAGAAAGTTTTGTTTTGATAAAGTCGCTGTGTGACACATATAGCAGGTCTGCGATTTGCCTGATAGTGCTTTCTTCAAGCGGAGCGAGAGACGAATCGGCATAGGCAATTATCCAAAGGCTTTTTACTACGCTGACTTTTTCATCTGCACTGCAGTGATTATTTAGCACCTGAGTAAAGTGCACAAGATCGACCGCTTCTTCTGAAGTCTCTTGTCCTCTTTTAAGAAGAAGCGCCATTGCATCCTCATCGACATTCACATGCTTCTTAAGTTGCTTTTCATATTCTTGCCGTTCAACTTCAGTGACTTCATTGTCTGCATTGACTATCTCACTGAGTAAAGCCGCCGTTGCCAATTCGACTGTGTAGGCCGGTTCCCTGTATCTGTGTGAATCTTCAAATAATTTCAAAAACGATTTCAGCATATATCCTCAGTAGTAAATTGTGCAACATCACCAGTGGCACGATAGTTTCTTCAATTTCTACTTAAGGAAAGAAAAATTCGATTAGTTATCTAATTCCCTAGATCACCTAACCACTACTAAACACCATGGGGAAAGAGACGTCGGATAGAAAAGCTCAATTTTGGGTATCAAGCAGGCAGAGCACCTTTTTGCCTCCATCCTCAAACCATACCCTTTCACATAGCGCATGTATAAGAGGTAAGCCACGCCCGTGACTCATTTCTTGTATGTTCCCCTTATTCGGCAAGGTTCGTCCTATGTCCCAACTAAACCCCTCCCCGCTGTCCTCTACTTGTAAAAGTACTTTACCCTCTGACGGTAAAGATTCGAAGCGAATATTAATTCGCCCATGACTAAGCGCCTTTAATGATGCATCACGCTCTGCATAGTATTGGTGGAAACCTGCGCTGTCTGTTTTGACTTTAGATTCGAGCTTTAAAATGCCGTGGTCAAGCGCATTGTTAAAAAGCTCCGTAAGAACGGTATACAAAATAGAACGTATATTTTGTATACCTTCACATTGACCAGCCAACTGCAAAATCCGCTGAAGAATATCAGGCTGCTTCAAGTGAGGCGCGCTCAGGGCGATTTCATGAACAGAGGGTAAACCCTCAACCGTTTTACGAATAGTGGATATGTTTATGGGTTTAGCATTGAAAACCACTAGAGTGACATCGTCATTTAATGTGAATGAGGAACCATACGTTTTCGCTTGACGAAAGAGCGACTCGGCGTCTACTTTTCCCCGCTCCTGCATTTGCGCTTTTATTATATTCGCTAAGCCTTCTTCCTGCAGCATCTCTCCATTGGCATTTGCTATTTCTATCAAACCATCACTATAAATAACGAGTTGCTCGTTGTGCCCTAAGTGAATTGTGTCATAGTCTGTGTTGAGGTCACTCTCGTCTAATATCCCAAGGGCCATATGCCGAGAAGGCACCGTGCGCAATGCGATATCAGTCTTCGCTGGAACTATCACTTCTGGCATGCCCCCCTGCCATAGATTGACGCGATCACCCGCCGCATTGATTTCTCCTATAACAGCAGCCATAAACATATCGCTTGGGAGAAATGTGATGAGAATTCGATTTAGTTCAGAGGTGATTTCAGCTATTGAAACGCCTTGCTGCGTCAATTCCCGAAATGCGCGGGTCACAGGTAGTGCGCCTATTGCTGACGCTAATCCATGTCCAGTGAAGTCTCCTACTACAAAGTAAATGCCTCCACTTGGACTTGCTTCGCATAGGAAGAGGTCGCCATTGAACGTCTCCGCTGGCTTTAATAAACAGTCAAAATGTGACAAGACTTCAGGGCAATTAACAATAGCGTGACTGAATATATGTTCCACAATGGCGTGCTCTCGCGCGACGCGCTGATTAAACAAAAGCAGCGTTTTGTTTTGCTGCTCAACGTGTTCACTTAGGGCCCGTATCTGCAGATGAGCTCTTATTTTTGCAATAAGGATGTGACGGTCGAACGGCTTAGTGGCAAAATCATTACCGCCAACTTCAAGACAGCGAACCAAGCTTTCTTTATCTTCAAGTGCTGTAATAAAAAGAATGGGCAGATAAGCGCCTTTCGCTAGCTTTCGAATTTTTGGCGCAACGTCAAAACCAGACAGTCCTGGCATCACAACATCGAGCAAAACTAAGTCTGGCTGCTCTTCTTCAAACAGTTTAATAGCTTCAACGCCGTTGACAGCTTCAATACACTCTTTGTAACCCGCGTTATAGAGCATGTTGGTTAACAGTGTGCGGTTGATGCTCTCGTCATCGACAATAAGAATTTTCACGGTCCGTGGATCTCTGAGTAGTTATTTGATGTCAAATTTCTTATCGAACCGAGATATTTGTAAGATTTTAGCAACTTGTGGGCGCGCATCTTCGATGCTGTAAGTGAGTTCTCTGCCTGCTAGCGATTTTTGCATATTGAGCAGCATGCCTAACGCAGAGCTATCCATGTATTCGGTGCGCGATAGATTGACGCTAATATGCGAAACATCGCTATCGAGATCGCAATAGGCGTTTCTAAACGCCTCAACTTTACTAAAATCGAATTTAGCACCTACATCAATGACTAATGTTTTTCCTTGATTTTCAAACCTTGCCGTTATTTCCATACGCGTTCCCTTAAATGTGAGCATAAATGCTTCATCTGATGCTTTTATCTTTGCTATTCTTATCTTAGTTGAAGTTTTCTACATCGTCATCGTTGCTGTATACAACTTTTGTATGATTGTGTTGTTTTCGGTGTAATTAAAATGGAAAGACGAATTTTATTGAGGTATTTATGCAAGACTGGCAAGACGCACTTTTAGTTTATAGTACTGAAAGCGGCAAAATAAAGCCTGAGCAGAAAACAGATCTGCGCTCAGTCTCTTCGGACGGTATCGTTCGTATTCATAGAGAAACTAAAGGGCGAAAGGGAAAAGGCGTATCCTTGATCAAAGGCTTAGACCTTCCCTCTGATGAGCTAAAAAAACTTGGCTCAGAACTTAAAAAGAAATGTGGTTGTGGCGGCGCGGTCAAAGACGGTGTAATTGAAGTTCAAACCGATGACAGAGAAAAGCTGCGTTCACTTCTTACAGATAAGGGTTACAGCGTTAAACTAGCTGGTGGCTAGTTGACGACAACGGATGGTAAGTGTTCCCTTTTTCATAAACACATAACAAAAAAAGAGTCTGAAATGGAAAAGCTGTCAATTTCTGATTTACATATTATTCTTGTTGAACCTTCTGATACTCAGCGGAAAATCATCACTACGTTGCTGTTGAAAGAAAACGTTAAGGAAATTGACCCCGTCAGTACCCTTTCGGAAGCGCGTTCTGCAGTAAAGGCCCATGGCGCCGATCTTATAGTAAGTGCGATGTATTACGAAGACGGAACCGCGTTGGAACTGTTAAAATTTATCAAAGAGAACGAGAATTTTAAGAGTATCCCTTTCATGCTTGTATCGAGTGAAAACCGATTGAGCAAACTTGAAGAATTTAAGCAGGCGGGCGTAGCCGCAATCCTGCCTAAGCCGTTCGAGCCCCTTCATTTATCTCGCGCGCTAAATGCAAGCTTAGACTTAATTAATCACGATGAGTTGGAACTTGATCTATTCGATGTTCACGATGTGCGTGTTTTGCTTGTGGATGACAGTAAGCTAGCAAGAAACCATATCAGGCGTGTATTAGAAGGAATGGGCCTACAACGCATTCAAGAAGCGGAAAATGGCGCAACGGCATTGACGCTGATAAAAGACCAAGCCTTCGACTTAGTTGTCACTGACTATAATATGCCAGAGATGGATGGGCGTGAACTGTCCGAGTTTATCCGCTTTAATCCCGAAACCACCCATATACCTATTATCATGGTGACCTCTGAATCAGCAGACAGTGCGCATATGGCTAATATTCAGCAAACGGGCGTAAACGCGTTATGCGACAAGCCATTTGAGCCGAATGAAGTACGGCAAATGCTGTCTGCACTTTTAGGTAACTAAGTCGTTAAGTTAAAGGCTTGAATTAGCAAAGTCGTTAGTGTGTGTTCACAAGGTTGCGTTGCTTACTTATTTTCTATGCTTTTTCAAGCCCAAAGCATAAAAAACAATAATACATTTTGTAAAAATGGGTTGACACGCATAGGTGTTCAACATACATTCAAGATATGAAACAGAACATAAAGCACGTAGCAGTTTTCTTTTTTGCGTTTACATCCTTAAATTAGGGAGGCGCGGCTACATGCATAAAACCTCCCATCTGGGAGGTTTTTTTTTAACAGCACTTTATTACATGTTACGCACGGGAACACTATGTCAGACAATGCATTAGATACTGTTAGAGAGCGGATTACCGCTTTGGACAGTGAATTACTTAAATTACTTGCAGAACGCAGAATACTTACTAACGAAGTCGCTGAGACAAAAATAAAACACCATATCCCTGTGCGAGATCAGAAGCGTGAAGAGCAACTGTTAGTGCGCTTAATTAAAGAGGGTCAAGGCATTGGCTTAGATCCCCATTACGTGACGCAAATCTTTCATGTCATAATTGAAGACTCGGTTTTGAACCAACAAGCAATGTTAGCTGAGCGCGCCAACCCCGGTAGCACCCTACCTCTTAACCGTGTAGCATTCTTGGGTGATAAAGGCTCATATTCGTACCTTGCAACACAAAAATACTTCTCTCGTCGACCAGGCGAGCTTTTAGAAATTGGCTGCCAAAGCTTTGCAGAAATCATCCATAAGGTAGAAAGCACCGAAGCTGACTATGCTGTACTCCCGATAGAAAATACGACCTCTGGCAGTATCAATGAAGTATACGACCAGTTGCAGCACACTCAATTAAGTATTATTGGTGAACTTACACACCCCATTCGACACACGCTACTGGTCGGCACCAATACCAGCATTGATAAAATAAAAACGCTTTATGCCCATCCCCAGGTTTTCACCCAGTGCAGCCATTTCCTCGCTGAGTTGGGCAATGTAGAAGTAAAAACTATGGACAGCACGTCATCCGCCATGTTGACGGTAAGCGAACTTAAACGGGATGATGTGGCTGCAATAGGAAGCGAAGCCGGTGGTAACTTGTATGGCTTGATGGCTATAAAAAGTAACCTTGCTAATCAGAAGGAAAACCACAGCCGCTTTATCGTTGTGGCGCGTAACCCCGTTGTAGTTCCACTTCAGGTACCAGCAAAAACCACACTCGTTATGTCCACAATTCAAAAGCCCGGCGCATTGGTTGAGGCCTTGTTAGTGCTAAGAGAAAACAGCATTAACATGACAAAGCTAGAGTCTCGCCCTATCCCAGGTAACCCGTGGGAAGAAATGTTTTACATCGACGTAGAGGGCAATGTAGAAGATGGGCCGGTACAAACCGCGCTTGACGCATTACGCGGAATTACGCGCTATATCAAAGTTCTTGGCTGCTATCCAAGCGAAGAAATAAGCCCAACAAAAGTGGCTGCAGCAAGCGCCCTTGCAAACTAATAAAAAGCCCCCTAATTGGGTAGTCCAATTAGGGGGCGCTTCACTTTCAGGCTCGCATTTCTTTTAAAGTTTGTGAGATTTAGGGGTGTTATACCATTAGTCCGCACAGATAATTACCCATTCAGCGTGCAATTATCTATGCGGATTAGTATCACTTATCTCTTAAAAGTTGACCATCATCTGCTTTTAATAACATTTGCTTACTGTCTACTAGGCATTTTTTAGCGTAATCACCGAACCAGGCTCCAACCTTCATAAACTGCTCCACAAACCCCTTTTTATCCCCACTCTCGAGAAGAGACAAGGCTAAGCCGAACCGTTCATAGAAACGACGCAGCAGCGCAAAATTGTCAGGATTGTTGAAAATAATATCGGCATAAAGCTGCGGTGACTGAGCAAACAGTCGCCCTACCATTGCGAGTTCTAAACGATAAATCGGCGAGCTAAACATGGTTAGTGACTCTAAATTCGGGTCTTCGCCTTTGAGGTGTTGTCCATACACAAAGGTATTAAAGTGGCGCATAACCTGGATATAGGCCATTGCTTGGTCATGCTCCAATGCACTAGAGTCGTGTATAGTAGCACCCCAGATTCGCATTTGTTCAATTAACCAATCATATTTTTCACTACCACGTCCGTCGCACACCACCACCACCTGCTTTATCATGCCAGGTGCATCAGGGCCGAACATGGGGTGAAGGCCCACAACAGGGCCGCTGTGCACTGCAAGCATTGCCTCTAGCGGTTTAGCTTTAACACTGGTTATATCTGCCAGTACACAGTCTTTAGGCAGCATTGTAAGCTGGCTAATTACCGCCTCGGTTAAGTTGATAGGCACCGCCACAATTACTAAAGATGCAGCACTTAACAGCGCCGCAGCTCGCCCGCTCTCCCAATCTTCTTTTTCGACTACCGATACAGCGTAGTTGCTCCGCTCGAACAAACTCACAAAAACGCGGCCAAGCGCCCCTGCACCACCTATTACAACTACATTATCTAGGTCAGGCTTAACACAGCGGTATCTGTTATTTTGAGTATGATAAGACTCGCGCATTACGCGGCGTAGTAAATCTTCAGTTAGGTCGGGAGAGACCCCGAGAGCTTCAGCCTGAGCGCGACGAGAGGCTATTAGCGCTTTTTCTCGTTCAGGTACATAAACAGGCATGCCAGCTTCGGCTTTGATTTGTCCAACTTGGGTCGTGATTTTATTGCGTTTTGCGAGTAATTCGACGAGCTGGGAATCCAGCTCGTCAATACCTTCACGCAGCGTATCTAGCTTGTTTAACTGCTGCGAAATATCGGCCATTATGTCTTATCCTTGAATCACATGGCACGGGTTGAGTTAGCTTATGCCACCGTGCGCTTATTTTGACGTAAGGGTAACACAGTAATTAATTTATCTCTGGCTTGAGCAATTAAGTTTTCTGTCGTTTCCCAATCAATACATCCATCAGTGATAGAAACGCCGTATTCAAGCTCTTCAGGTTTCTTACCTTCAGCTTTCTGGTTTCCGGGCTTCAAATGGCTTTCAAGCATAACACCAATTATTGACTGGTTACCTTCAAGTATTTGGTTCACTACATTCTGCGCTACCAGAGGTTGACGACGATAGTCTTTCGAAGAGTTCGCATGACTGCAATCAACAACTAAACCTGCAGTAAGCCCAGCGTCCTGTAATTCAATCTCACACTCAGATACGCACACCGAATCATAATTAGGCTGTTTCCCACCACGTAAGATAATGTGACCATCCGGGTTTCCACTGGTGCCAATAACACTTACTTGGCCCTGCTTGTTAATCCCCATGAAACGGTGTCCAGAAGCCGCAGATTTAAGTGCATTAATAGCAATATCCAAGCTTCCGTCCGTACCATTTTTAAAACCTACAGGCATTGAGAGGCCGCTCGCCATTTCTCGGTGAGTTTGCGATTCGGACGTACGCGCACCAATGGCAGCCCAGCTAAACAGTTCTGCTAGATATTGCGGGCTGATAGGATCTAATGCTTCTGTGGCAACAGGTAGCTCTAGCTCTGCTAACCAAATCAGCAGTTCTCTTGCTTTGCGAAGGCCCGTTTCAATATCAAACGTGCCATCGATATGCGGGTCGTTAATAAGCCCCTTCCACCCTGTTGTGGTGCGCGGCTTCTCAAAATAAACGCGCATCACGATAAACAATGTGTCTTTGCACGATTCGTGAAGTTCTTTAAGCTTAAGCGCATACTCTTTAGCTGCTTCAATATCGTGAATTGAACAAGGTCCGCACACCACTAGCAGTCTGTGGTCACGGCGATGGATAATATCGGAAACAATTTTTCTCGAATCAGAAATAGCGGCAAGTGCTTTTTCTGAAACAGGCAACTCTGCGCTAAGCGCGTCGGGTGTAATAAGCACATCTTCTGTACTTACGTGAACGTTATTAACAGTGTCCTTGATCATGGGAGTTCTCTTACTCTCTTAACTACAAATAAAAAATTGAAAATAAAACGCCAAAAGAGTGTCCAATCTGTATGTAAACTTTATTGTACAACCAGCTTTTTCTATATTTCTTCAACGTCATTGACTTTTTATCAATTAAAGCTTAATGAGGCAAGCTTTAACGAATAATACTTTAATCTAGGGTATATTCTAAGTGAATGAGCATGACCGAATGGCAACCTCCACTTTTATTAGCACATTTTTTAGTCGGCAGTGAGGTTTAACCTCTTTTCTTCGATGGTAATACGTTTAAATGTAAAGTCTTGCCCGCGATTTCTAGTAACCAGCAAAAATAGTTCGTATAACGCCCTAACACTGCCCCATATTTTATGTCTATTCATCATAGATAATTGACCAACATAAATAAGCTAAATTTCTCATTCCTCGTAAGGATTTTGTATCATTCCAACAACGGAATAATAACGAGAACACAATGCAAAATTTAGTTATCACCTACACGGGCCACGTTGCCACTTTAACCATGAAAAACGGTGAAAACCGCCACAACCCTCTCTTTGCCAAAGAGATGCTGTCTGCATTAGATACGATCAAAAGCAATGAAGATTGCAAAGCACTGGTTATCACGTCAAACGACGAAAAATGTTTTAGCTTAGGTATCGATACTAACTGGCTGATGCCTGCGATGAAAGCAGGTCGCACAGAAGAAATTAAGCAGTTCATGTACGATATGGATGAGGTGTTTAAAACTCTGCTTCTTTTTCCTCTACCCGTGATTGCAGCGATCAACGGACACGCTTTCGGTAACGGTGCTATCTTGGCCTGCGCCTGTGATTTTAGGTTTATGCGTTCAGACAAAGGTTTCTTCTGTTTTCCAGAGGTCGATTTATCTATTCCATTCCTTCCGGGCATGATTGAGTTTGTAAAGAAAGCGATACCTTATTATAGATTCAATGAAATGAAGCTTTCAGGTAGACGGGTGTCCGGTAAAGAGTTAGAAAATGATCATGTTGTTGAAAACGCTTACGAAACAGACGAAGCACTGATGGAAGGCGCGCTTAACTACGCAAAATCGTTTGATAAAAAGCGTGGAATTTTTGCTGAACATAAAAAACGTTTGCACAAACATATTATCGAAACTATTGATAATGAGAACGCCCCCCTCATCGAGGCGCTATCTTTAATGGCTTAACAAAGATCTACAGTGAAACTAGGTCGCCGAGTTTCACTGTCCTTAGTTGTCATAAAAGAGAAGCGTCAATAACACACTATAATTCAGCATCACATTTCTTCTTAGATCTTGGCGTTCGTTTCCTGAACAAGTCAACCTTCACTCCCCAATGCAAAGAGGCCGTTCTGAGTAAAACCGTTACAAATATAGAACCTAATATGCACCAAATATAGGGAGTATCTAACGCAAATAACGCGGCATAGGAAAGCCCCCCTGCAAAACACGCACTGGCGTAAACGTCACCTCGCATTACGTAGGGTACTTCTCTGCATACCACGTCTCTCATCAAGCCACCAAAAATACCCGTGGTCATCCCCATAGTCAGTGCGACTATCATTCCCGTTCCACTAATTAAGGCCTTTTCTATACCTATGACATTAAAGATAGCAAGCCCTACAGTATCGATGAGAATAAAGTAAAAATTTGAGGGGGAAGGCATGTAACGAACGAACAGCACGGTTGCGAAGATGGCAGAATAAGTAGCTATAAGATACTCCGACGTTTCTACCCAGAATATAGGCTTACCCAACAATAAGTCACGCAGCGTACCGCCACCTAGTGCTGTCATTACACCAACCACGACGATGCCAAAACCGTTTATATTTTTATCGTGGCCGAGTAACGCGCCAGAAACCGCAAAAAATGCAACGCCCAATATTCCCAGCACAATAAAATATTCTGAACTCATCCTTTTCTCTATTAACAAATATTAATATTTGTAATCGATGAGAGGACAAAAGGATCGAATTACGGGCACAAAAAAGCCCGCTTAACGCGGGCTTTTTCGAAGTTAACAATAACGCAAGGATTAGTAATCTTAGTTAAGCTTCTCTTTGATACGTGCAGATTTACCTGAACGCTCACGTAGATAGTAAAGCTTAGCACGACGAACCGCACCGCGACGTTTAACTTCAATTGAAGAAACTGCCGGGCTGTGTGTTTGGAACACACGCTCAACGCCTTCGCCGCTAGAAATTTTACGCACGGTAAAAGACGAGTGCAGACCACGGTTACGTTTAGCGATAACAACACCTTCATAAGCCTGAAGACGCTCTTTGTCACCTTCGGTAACGCGAACTTTAACAACTACTGTGTCACCTGGACCAAACGCAGGAACATCAGTCTTTAGCTGTGCTTCTTCGATTTTTTTGATGATATCTTGACTGACTTTGCTCATCATATCCTCTCGTCCTAGTTAACTGTCATCTTGCTGCAGTTGCGCTTGGAATAATTCAAGCAAACGCTGCTGCTCCTCAGTCAGAGCTAGGTGATTTAACAAATCAGGGCGACGATGCCAGGTTCTACCTAATGATTGCATCAATCGCCACTGCCTAATTTTTTCATGGTCCCCACTTAGCAACACCTCAGGAACCTTTTGACCATCAAGTATTTCGGGCCGCGTATAGTGCGGACAATCCAAAAGACCGTCAGTGAAAGAATCTTCAACTGCTGAAGCTTTATGCCCCAACACACCGGGAACTAACCGTGCAACTGCGTCCATAAGGACCATTGCTGGTAATTCACCGCCGCTTAACACGTAATCACCTATAGACACTTCTTCATCTACATGGCTTTCGATTACCCGCTCGTCGATGCCTTCATACCGGCCGCAAATTAAAATTGTGCGGTCGATGTTAGCAAGGCGCTGTACGCCTGCCTGGTCAAGGGGTTTCCCTTGTGGTGATAAGTAGATCACCTTACTTTTTTCGCCGCCCACTTTCTTGGCGGCTTGTATTGCGTCAGTTAGCGGTTTTACCATCATAAGCATACCGGGTCCGCCTCCGTAGGGGCGGTCGTCTACTGTACGATGGCGATCATGTGTAAAGTCACGGGGGTTGAAGGTGTCAACCGATAAGGTCCCAGATTTAACTGCTCGACCTATAACACCCTGCTGGGTAAATGGGGCAAACATATCTGGAAACAGGCTAACAACGCCGAACCACTTTTCCGGAGTCACTTAAAACCCCGGGTCCCAGTCAACTTTAATGACCTTCGCTTCCTTATCTACCTCTTGTACGACATCGTCGAACACAAAAGGCACTAGTCTTTCTTTTTGACCAAAAGCATCGCCTACATTTGCTTTAACGTGGATCACGTCGTTAGCACCTGTATTAAATACCTCTTTCACCACACCTAAGTCGTAACCTTGCGTTGTTACCACTTTCATGCCGGTGAGCTCACGCCAATAAATCCCTTCGTCACCTAAATCAGGCAGCTGTGAAGCATTTATGTTGATATCCAAGTTTTTGATGCCCTCGGCATCATCTCGACTATCAACGCCCACAATTTTTGCAACGAGGCTTTTACCGTGCGGTCGCCACTGGTCAATTTGGTATTCTTTTTCTTCGCCAAGAAACCATGGCGCGTACTCAAATATACCTTCTGGCGTTTCTGTATAGCTGTTGATTTTGACCCAACCTTTAACACCATACGGTGCGCCAATTTTGCCAACAATCACTTTGTCAGACGCTAGACTCATCTATACCACCAGTTAATAACAGCTTACGCTGCAGATTTTTTCGCTTCTTTTACCAAGCTAGAAACGCGATCTGATAAGCTCGCGCCTACGCCAACCCAGTAATCTACACGCTCTAGATCTACGCGAAGACGTTCCGCTTGACCTTGTGCAGTTGGATTGAAGAAACCGATGTTTTCAATGAAACGACCGTTTCTTGCACGACGGCTATCAGCCACCACTAGTTGATAAAATGGACGCTTTTTCGCGCCACCACGCTGTAAACGAATAGTAACCATAAATGCCTCAAACTCGTTGTAGCGTTACCGTTAACTTAAACCTTCAAACAACGTCTAAAAAATAGACGCCAGCTAGAAGGCCGCCGAATTATACGGATATCACTGTTTAATGCAAGTAAAAACCAGATTTATCCGTTGTTTAGTTAAACCTTTATTCATTGGCGTGGTATTGACGCTGAAACGGGTTCACAACTAACCTATCCATCGTAAATTTCTGTAAAACATATGATTCTGGTGTATTGTTAATAGTGCACTGTTTTATTGTGCGAATTGAACAGCCATATGCAGTTCAAAGGATGGCAACTCAGGATGTGTTTATTTTTAACTGAGGCTTTTGTTTATTGAAGGCATCAGTGTATGTTTCACGGAGAAGGACTATTCAAATGAAATTACCATCGCTTCTACTCGCTACTGCGATTGCTCCTCTTTTCGCTTGTACGTCTGTTTCAGATGTTATTAACCAACAAGCTAACGTTCAACCTAATGAAGCACGTATAGATTTTTTCGCTAATCGCGGCGAAGCTTTTGACAACAAGCGAGAGTACGTAAAACTGATGTGTCTTAATCAGCGTCCAACAAGTGCATCAGCGCTGCGGGACGTGGAAGAGGGAGAGCATGTTCTATTTGTTCGCGCCATGGTTGTGAATGCTGATCTTCCCGTAGACAACATGCGCGAAGCTATTGTTCGACTCGATGTAAATTTAGAAGGCGGTAAGCGTTACTCCCTTAACCAGACCCGCGACAATCGCGACATGAAAGTTTGGCTGCAAGAAACGGACTCTGGCATTCCAGTATCGGAAATCGTAACAACACGAGTTGAATACCCAAAATCAGTGGGTGATTTACGCCTTGAACAATGCAAAGAAGGCACTGTTTAAAAGTACGTACATTTTTCGATAATAGCTAAAGAAGACGCAGGGTTACACTTGCGTCATCGCCTCTTCCAATACTTTAGCTTCTTCGCTATCTTTCTCTTACCTTTCCTCACGGTTATTTCTACTTGTCGCTGCCGAACCTTAACACGTAAATACTTCGCAAGAGTTAACGCTAGATATGTGTAGCGTTATCACTTTAATGTTTTACTGCTTCATCCCAGCGTAAATACTGCCACTGTAATCGCATTGCTTACGTCCAATGCTCGTGCTTTGCCGTATAATCAAATCACGTATGTTAATTAGCGTTTTCTCAACAACGCTATCAGAAAGTCCCCCATTTAAAGAGGTAATTTTGACAACACCGCTAGCAACCGTATCGACGAAACAAGTTTTACAGTGGATTGGTTTTCATTTACTTCATTACAAATCGCGAGTTACGGGCGCAGTCATTGCGCTTTTTACTGCTGCTATCGCTTGGCTTTTACTTGGTCAGGGCATTAAGTATGCCATTGACAGTGGTTTTATTGAGAATGCTGCCGACACCTTAAACAAGGCAACGGTACTTGTATTGGGAATTACCCTATTGGCCTGCTTGGCTACTTACGCTCGATTTTATTTAATGACATGGCTTGGCGAACGTGTAAGTGCAGATATTAGAAATCAGGTTTATGCGCATCTGCTGTCTCTCCCCCCTTCGTTTTTCGCAGAGCTTAGAACAGGCGAAGTTATTTCTCGATTCACCAGCGATACGACCATCATTCAAACTGTAGTGGGTATGAGTCTGTCAATGACTCTGCGCTCCGTTGTAACTTTTGTTGGCGCTCTAGCGCTCATGACCCTATCAAGCCCATTATTAACGTTCTGCGTGATCGTTGCGGTGCCCGCAGTTTTAGTGCCTATAAAAGTGCTAGCGCCGCAAGTGCGTCGCTATGCGAAAGAAAGCCAAGATAAAGTGGCAGATTTGGGCGCGCGTATCGATGAAAGCCTACACGAGATAATGACAGTGCAGGCCTACACTGCTGAGAATGCTGAGCGAATGCACTTTTCAAGAAAAGTCGAGCTAGCCATGGACGTAGCCAAAAAGCGTATTCATTATCGGTCGCTACTTATCGGCTGTATTATGTGCATTAGTATGACAGCTATTATTTTCATCGCTTGGGTTGGTGCTAGACAAGTGCTCAACGGCACCATGACGGTTGGCGAACTGTCAGCGTTTTTATTTTATGCCGTGATGGCCGGCGGCAGTGTAGCTACTATTAGCGAAGTTATTGGTGAAGTGCAGCGTGGCGTAGGCGCGAGTGAGCGCTTGTACGAGTTATTAAACACTGAGCCCGCTATAAAGTCTGCGTTTGCGCGCGTGAAGCTTGGTTCTAAGCCATCTTCACCTTTTAATTCAGAATCAAAAGATGCTAACTACAACGCGCCAATTTCAAAAGCAGCACCTCACATACAAATAGAAAATGTCAGCTTTGCTTATCCCAACAGCAAGCCTTTATTCAATAATTTAACTATTGATATAAAAGCCGGTGAGCGCCTTGCGCTAGTCGGAGCAAGTGGAGCCGGTAAAACCACGCTGTTTCAATTATTAATGCGTTTTTACGACCCAAGCGCAGGGAAAATTTTATTTAACGACGTGCCAATCAACAAAATGCCCGTAGACATTCTACGGCAGCACATCGCTGTGGTCACACAAGAGCCTGTGGTATTCGCTGACTCCGTTTTAGAAAACATTCGTTATGGCAGCCCGGGGGCTAGTGATGAAGCGGTAATAAATGCCGCCAAACAAGCGTTCGCCCACGAGTTTATAGATAATCTAGACGAGCGCTACCAGACTCAGTTAGGTGAAAGAGGCGTAAAACTCTCTGGCGGTCAAAAACAACGCATTGCCATTGCCCGCGCCATCTTAGCGGACAGACCTATCTTACTTCTTGATGAGGCCACAAGTGCGCTTGATGCGATGAGCGAACGTATGGTTCAGCAAGCTATAGACAGATTGATGGTAGGCAAAACTAGCATTGTTATTGCCCACAGGCTAGCTACCGTGCAGCATGCAGATCGCATAATAGTAATGGACAAAGGAAACGTGGTGGGCAGCGGAGATCATGCTTCGTTGATGAAAAGCGATACCTTGTATAGGGAATACGCTGAACTGCAATTGCTTAGCTGAACCGCCTATGGTGCTATACGGTACAAATATGAGGTTAACCAAAAGTCTAATAATTAGGCAGTTTGGAAAAACAACAACAAAGAGCTTGCTGTAAAAAAGACAACGAAGAACCGCAAGTTCAATAGCGCTACGGGTTTAAAATGAAAAATTCAGTATATGGTGCACTGCAGACATGGACAGGTCTTTGTGCTCTTTTTCTTATTACAATACCAGTTGCTAACGCTCAATTCATGGGCGACAGACAAGCTAAACTTGTCGTCACCAAGCCTATCGAATTTATGAACGAAACGCGAAAAGTAGAGGCCGTTGGTAGCGCTGAGGCCGTGCGCTCCATCATCTTGTACCCGGCCGTTTCTGACGAGGTCACAGAAATCAATTTTGTCCCTGGCCAATCGGTTGAAAAAGGTAAGGTACTTGTTCGCCTTGATGACAGACGCCAACAAACTGCGCTTAAACGCGCTAGACTCAATTTAGAAGACGCACAGCGCACTGTAGAAAGACTGGCGTCTAGTTATAAACAAGGCGCAGTGCCTATCAGTGAATTAGACTTAGCTCGCACACAGCGGGACCTTGCCGAAGTTGCATTAGAAGAAGCCCAAGCAGATTTAGACGACAGGCATATTATTGCCCCGTTTGATGGTGTTGTTGGGATAACTGATGTTGAGGTGGGCGATCGCATAAACGAGCAAACGATCATCACTACGCTAGATAACCGAAGCAAACTTTTCATTAACTTCAAAGCGCCTGAAGCCGCATTGCCAGTGCTGCTCAACGCCCCTAATGTTACCCTAGAGCCTTGGAGCGATAAAGAAACGCGAGTAAAAGCTGAAATAGCGCAGGTTGATTCTCGTATAAACGAAGCAGATCGAACCCTTCGCGCGCGAGCGCTGCTTGACAATTCATCAGATCAATTCCGTCCAGGTATGAGTTTTCGCGTTAATTTGAGTATCGAAGGCGACCGTTTTGCCGCTATTCCAGAAGCTGCACTGCTTTGGGGTGCGACTGGCGCTTACATCTGGCTTGCTGAAGACGGAAAAGCCAAGCGAGTTGATGTGAGCGTTCATCAAAGACTAAGAGGCACCATTTTAGTTTCTGGTGAGATTAAAGAGGGCGACAAACTGATTGCAGAAGGTGTACAACGTTTGCGTACTGGTCAGGAAATTACAACTGAACTGGCCGGAGGGCCTCAAGGTGAGTGATCCTAATCTAGCGTCTTCTGTGAACGATTTACCCTCTCTATCAATACGACGCCCTGTTCTCATTGTTGTATTGAATTTACTCATTGCCATTGCTGGTCTTGCTGCATTAAGTGGCCTTGAAGTCCGTGAACTTCCTGACGTAGACACGCCCCGCGTTACTGTAACCGCTCAGTTTCCTGGCGCGTCACCAGAAACCGTTGATGCCGAAGTAACAGGCCGCCTCGAAGGTGCGGTTGCCCGAGTGAGTGGCGTAAAAGATATTTATGCACAAAGCGAAGAAAACTCAGCACGGGTACGCGTAGAGTTTCGCCCAGGTGTCAACTTAGAGGATGCTGCGAACGAAGTACGTGAATCGGTAAGCCGCGTACAAAGACAGCTTCCTGATGACGTTGAGCAAGTGGCGATTATTCGCGCTGACAGCGACGCACAAGCGGTGGTGAGCTTGGCCATATCAAGCGATACGCTGGATATGGAAACCCTTACTGAACGGGTTGATACTGACGTCGCACCACTGTTTTTAAGCATTCCCGGCGTTGCTGATGTAACCTTAAATGGCGATAGAGAGCGCGTACTGCGCGTTTCAGTTGACCCACTACGCCTCACTAGTTTTGGTTTATCAATGAGTGACATTGCCGATGCGTTATCACTGGCGCCCTTTGATGTGCCAGCAGGAAGCATACAATCGGCGGAACAAGCATTAATCGTTCGCGCTGACGCCACATCTGTCTCAGCTGAAGACGTTGGCAATATTGTGGTCACAGGTGATATACGAATTAACGACGTAGCCAGTGTATTTTTCGGCCCGGCTGACACCACCAGCGTGGTCCGTCTAGACGGCACACCTGTAATTGGCGTAGGCGTTATCCGTCAAGCCAGCTCAAATACCATCGAAATTTCGGACGAAGTGCTGGCGATGGTCGCTGATCTCGACAAGCGTTTTACAGATATGAATATTGTGGTGACCGCTGACGATGCTGAGTTTATTCGAGACTCAGTTAAAGAGGTGGTGATATCACTGAGTCTTACCGTAGCGCTTGTGATAGTTACGCTACTGGTGTTTATAGGCTCATGGCGCGCAACCATCGTACCTGCGCTGTCTATTCCCGTATCGCTGGCAGGTGCCCTTGCGATTATATGGGGTATGGGTTTTTCTATTAATATCCTTACCCTTCTTGCGCTCGTGCTGGCAACAGGCATGATAGTTGACGATGCGATCGTGGTTTCTGAGAATATTCAGCGACGTCGCAGCATGGGGCTTGGCGCTCGTGCTGCTGCCGTGGTTGGCACAAGAGAAGTGTTTTTTGCCGTGGTCGCCACAACAGCAGTACTGGCCTCCGTATTTATTCCTATTGCATTTTTACCCTCTACCGCAGGGCGATTATTTAGGGAGTTCGGCGGTGTACTTGCAGGCGCGGTAGTCATCTCATCTTTTGTTGCACTATCCCTCGTTCCCGCATTAACTGCTCGATTAAAAGTAAAACCAGCCAGTAAAGATGGTTTGTTCAGTAAAACCTTTGGCAAATTTGGTCATGCCTGTTTACGTCTTTATCAAGCCTCACTTCTAAAAGCACTAAAGTATGGCTGGGTTGTGGGCATTTTAAGCTTAGCGGCTGGCGGTGGTGCTTATATTTTGGCCCAAAATATCGACAATGAGCTTCTGCCTAGTGAAGACAGAGGCACTATACGCATTTTTGCCCGAGGTCCCGATGGAGCTGGCCTGAACTTTATGGACAGACAAGCAGAGAAAATGGAAGAGCTACTCATGCCTTATGTGGAAAACGGCACGATAGACTCTATTTACACTGTGGTGGGTTCTTGGGATCCAAACATTGTTTTCATCACTGCACCGCTTAAGCATTGGGATGAACGAGACAAATCCCTTCAAGATGTGGTGAATGAAATCCGTCCAAAACTTCAACAGATCCCGGGAGCGCCAGGTAATGCCTTTGGCGGAAATAGCTTGAACCTTCGTGGACAAGGCGGCGGTCTTGAAATAGCGCTTACCGGTGACACCTATGAAAATATCTTTAGTGCTGCACAACGCTTTTCCCGCCAGCTTGAAGAAACGCTGCCTGAGTTAGGCAGGCCTCGTATAAGCTACGACCCCACGCAGCCGCAAATGCGTGTAAATATTGACAGACGCCGTGCTGAAGAGCTAGGTGTACCGCTTACTGATATTGCAAGCACCCTTCGTGCTGCGGTTAATGGCGATGATATTGCTGATTTAAACGTGGGCGATCAAGCCATTCCAATTATGCTGCAAACCAACAACCGGAGTACCCTTGACCCTTCCGAACTTACCAGTCTGTACGTAAAAAGTAATGACGGTAACCTAGTCCCTCTCTCCAGCGTTGCATTCATAAGCGAAGAAGGTGTGGCCGCTGAGTTAGAACGTCAGGCGCAAAGGCGAGCGATAAAGATTGAAATGGAACTTCCTGAGGATGTAGCGCTAAGTGACGTCGTTGAAAAAATTCGAACGCTAGGTCTTGATACTCTGCCAGATGGTATAGGCCTGGTATTTTTAGGCGAGGCGCAGACTTTTGAAGAAACCTCTAAACAAGTCGCGCTTACCTATATATTGGCATTTGTTATCGTTCTGTTGGTACTTGCCGCACAGTTTGAAAGCGTAAATAGCGCAGTTGTGGTAATGCTCACCGTTCCTTTTGGAATAGCAGCGGCTGTGTATGCCCTGTTTTTAACGGGCACAAGCATTAATATTTATTCGCAGATAGGCCTAGTGATGCTGATTGGTTTGCTAGCCAAAAACGCGATCCTTCTTATTGAGTTTGCCGACCAGCTTCGTGACAAAGGGTTTGATGTTTACGATGCGATAGTCGAGGCCGGTAAAGTGCGTTTACGTCCCATTATGATGACACTGGTGTCGACCATTCTCGGTGGTCTACCGCTTATACTCTCGACTGGTGCAGGTGCAGAAGCCCGCAACGCGATAGGATGGGTGGTATTTGGTGGTTTAGGTATTGCCGTAGTATTTACGCTTTATCTAACCCCTGTACTTTACTTAGCCTTAGCTCGCTTTACCAAACCCCGTGCAGATGAAAGTGCAAAATTAGAGAAAGAAATGGAAGATGCTCAGGTACATAGCGCCTAGTTGGCGAGTGTTTGAGCGTTTTATAGAAAGTAAACCTAAACTGTTATCCTGTCGGTAAAAGACGCGCTCGCCAATTTGCATTCAGGTGATAGTTTAGGTTCGCTATGTAAGCAATTGTTCACTCGCTTTTGCAGAAAGCTGCGGCCTCATCTTTTCCGATAAATGCAGTTAACTGGTCTACTATCTTTTCGAAATAAGGGTTGTAGGTTAGCCTTGCGTAAACGTGAGGCTTCTCTTTCTCTGTAGGCTCATAACCCCAAGGCCCAAACCAAACCTCCTCTCCCGCGATACAGCGTGATTCTTTTTCGTCGCTTTGACCATTGTCACAAATTCGAAAATCACTTTGCGTGCCATATAGTGAGTTGTCAGAAGAGAAAAGCGTACTCATGTGAGATGCCGCGCTAATGCGCTGCTCTGGTAATTTCATCGTTTGAACGATAAGCGAATTTGAAGGTATGTCAGGCTCACTTTCCCCCTGCCACACTAAACACTTTTTTGGGTGAATGAAATTGTCCTTAAATTGCTGAGCAATGGTTAGCGTATCAACAACGCTGTCTTTTTCTGCAACAACCATGAAAACGGGCAAATTCAATTTACTTTGTTTGCTTGCTGATGCAGAAAACAAATCTTGAAGCGCATTAACGCTTTCTTGGTAGGCTGCAAAGCCCGGCATAGCGGTGGAATTATATCGGCTTGGATTATCCTCCTCTTCAACATTAGGCCACGGAAACAGTGAGTCAATGTAAGGCGCTAAACGAGAGACAAAAAAGCGAGATTTGTATGCTGGAGAAAAGTGTACAAGCCCTTTTATGTCGAGTTGATCGGCCATCGTAAAACTGGTGATGGCGGTTAAGTTTGCTCCTGTCGAAAAACCACCCAGGTAAAGGTTATCGACTTCGCTAGAAAACAGCTTGATGTGATGATTTGTTTCCTTTTGCCATTGCTGATAGCTGACATTTAGCATGTCTCCAGGTTTAGAGCCATGACCCGGCAATAAGATAGTTCTGACATGAACCCCCTCCCGACACAAAGCGCTGGCGATGTCTCGAAAGAAAAACGGAGAATCACCTAATCCATGAACAAGTAGTAGCCCTTTCTCGGTGTACTGAGAGCCGCATTCAAACGGCATATTCATGGTGACTTCTTTTGCTTTATCGTCAGAAATGAACGCTCTATGCTGGTAAAGGTAAGCTTCAACTTCTTCTAAGTAAGCGCTAAAAGGCTGAATCCCAACAGGAAACTGTTTTTCGCTGGCACTGAATTGAGAACTGTGTGAAGAATGACAGCCGCTCAACATTAAAAGCGACAGTGAAGCGGCACATGTAAATGCCGCTTTAATTACAAGGTTTGACATTATTTATAGGTCTATATTCGATACCTTGAATTATTGAAGGGTATCTTTTCCTGAAACTAGTGCTTTAGCCAATAACTTATGGGTAAGAAGCGAGAGCAGTTCCGTTTCTTCTTCACTACGCTCCCCGTCTACACCGGTTATCGCCATCGCAACTTCTAATGTTTTTTCAGCATCAAATGACAAGTCATTCTTTAGACTGCGTAAAAAAGTAATTGCATCGCCCGTGTCGATAGCCTTTCGAGTTTGATAGATAGTGTCGTTTAAAAACGCTTCGCGGCATATTGGGCTCTGCCAATCGAGCGATTCTACCATTGAGCTAAGATAATCCTGTTCAGACAGCGTTACCATACCGTCAACTTGATAAAGTAATACTGATAATTTGATTAGGGCCTGATTAAAGCTTTGTTGTTCTGATAATTGCATAACACTCTTCCTCTTCGTACTGTACGCGGCAGTACCACAACATGTACTGCATCCTGCAGTAGCGATAGTTTTGCGTTTACGTCACTGATTTTGATACTACGCGCAACGATAGCGCGATAACGAATCACTTGCTTTAGTAACCTAGACCAATGAATTGACCGTAATGTTACTCTGCAATGAAGCTTTTAGTTCAGCATGTTAAATAAGTGTAAACACTTACTGTATTATAGGTGCTTTTACACAGGTTCCAAGTATTGTACATCGTAAAAAAGTAAGAACTTTTTTGACGGTATGATTATTGGAGAAACTTGGGGCATAGACATTAACCATGGCCCTGTCGGACCTTGATGTGGTGATTAGGTGGAAAGATAAACGCCCAGCAGACGTTAAAGTCTATCGCTAGGCGCACTTCATATTGACATCACACTAGCACTATCTTAGTCCTAGTGTGATGTCATTAATATAAAAATTTCCCGTGTAAACCGCATCATTTTGGCCATGAGACTCTAGTGCGAAAAATTGCTTGTCTTCACTGGTTAGCGCTTGATATCCACCAATGACTTGATAAATCCATACTTCGGGATCGAAGTCTAAATCGTGCTCTTCATAGTAATTCAGCGCTGTCTTTGGCTGACCTGAGTCAATGACCTCACAGAAATACGCTTCTACTGCCTGCTGTAGCGGATCGCTTTCTAATGACAACGTTGATTGTTCCGTGACTTCAATATCGACCGGTTTAGTTTCTTCGTGCTTGGACTGACGTTTGTGAATGTGAGTCAACGAACCGACTATATGCTGATAGTCTGCTTCATGTTCTACGTTATTCACGTCGGGGGCAGCATTTGAAATGATGGAATCTGACTGGTTGAACAATACGGGAACGTTGGTAAGGTTGGCATAGTTGCCAGGCGCAAAATCAGGCTGCTGCTCCATATGAAGCAAAAATCCCTTGAGTAAGCGAGTACGACCTTGGAACTCTCTGAATCTACCAAGCAGATCTAGCAAGCGAGCTTGTACTACCGATAACTCCTGCGCAGCTTTGGCAAAACGCTGCTGCAGCGACACCACCAATAAATGACGAAGTTCACGGTTAGAGCCCGCCAACTCACTTAATTCATCGAAACGAAAACACTCAAGTTGTGCTAATAAGTCTGTGACCTGCCCTTGTGCTAGTTCGTTTTCACGAATTTTAGCTTCAACGGAAGACACATAGCCGAATTCATTATTAATACGACCGAACATGACACGTACACTGTTACTTAAGGATTCTGAGAGCTGGTAAACGTGCTCAGTCAAATCGCCCATATGGGCGGCGGCTTCGTTGTATTTACCGTAATGAAGCGCCTCTTTGTAGTGCTCGGTTAAGGTTTTAAGACTTGCCAACAACGCACCAATATTAGCATTAATGGTGCGGTTGCGTTCGTCTTGTAAACTGCCTTCTAAAAGTGTTCTTACCGCGCTTTTTAGGCGAAGTTCACTTTGTGCTTCTGGGCGCCATAACACGCCGAGCTGCACCAACTGCTCAAGCACTTTTGGGCTGTGATCGCGCTCTCTAACCGAACCGTTTACATACGCTTGCATGATAAGGTCACTGTGACGACCCAGCGCATTTAACAGTTTGGTACCCGCCTGAATTAACACTTGGCTCATATTAAGCTACCTTGCGAAATGGCGGCCTCCGCCTGCTCGGATAAACTTAACGCTTCAGTTTCATCAATAAAGCGAAGCATCTCGTACAAGTGTTCAATTTTACCCGTGCCTAAATAAATCTGTTTGTCTGGATTTGGCTTAATCAAATAGCCCATTTCGGTTAAGCGTTTAAATACCTGCTTAAGCTGACCATCTAAATTCACACTGGTAGAGCCGAACATGCGGTAACGCGATATTTTTTCTAGCTGCTCCGCATAGGCCGGTGTGTCTTCAATGGTCGTTTGCAGTTCATTTAAACGGATGGCGCTTCCCATGGTAATGGGCATGTCAGATTCGTTCGCTTGCTGTACGAGTAACAACCATTCAACTAAAGGAACTAAATTAGACGCCGTATCTTGAAACTGCTGAGTGAGCACTTTGCGCTCGCTCTCACCTATGGTGAGGTAGCTTGCAAAAAATACATCCCCTTCTGCGGTAGTTGATAATGTGCGGTTCAACAGTGCTAAGTGCGGCGCTAACTGTGCGGCATTGTCTCTTGATTTAAGAAAGCGCCACGCTTCCTCGTCGGTCACCTGACAAATAAACGCGCCTTGTAAAAGTGCACTTAGTACACGGCCTTTTTCTGTCATCATGCTGATGTCTCCTTACCCGCTACTTCATCGTCTTTTAGTGCTTCTTTTTTTAATTTTATACGCGCCCCTATCGAGCTTGCTTTTGGCTGAACGACCTGCAGTTGGCGAGTGACTTTATCGATTAGATAGCGATTTTCAAACAGCGTTAATACTTCCGACTCAGGGTTAGGAAACGCGCCGACAACGCTAATATTATTGTTCTGGCATGCCTCAAAAATTTTCTTCACGTTGTTTTGGTGAAGTGTGCCTAATTCATCAATAGGCCAATGCACGGTAGCATCAGCATCGCCACGAAGAAGGCGGGTGAAAGCTAATAGGAATTTACACAGAATAAGGTAGGCCATACCGTGGCTTGATGACTCATTGAGCTGTCGGTCAGTACGAATGACGAGGTCACTGTTACCTTCACGCAAATGAAGCTCGATATCAAGAAGCTTGCTGATGCCGCCAGTAAGCGCAGCACGGCCCAGAATATCGAGGACCCGGCGCATACTTTGACCGTATTCTTCCTCCGGTAGCTCATTTGCGCCCTCTTCCATCCAATGCTCGTAAAGCTTCCTAAACTGCTCCAGCTCAGGCCAGAATTCAAGTTCGCTGATACGAGAACGGATTTTGACAGCAGAGTCTGACACCCCGTCCAACGATAAATCGCCATCGACCTCTTGGGTAATTCGACGACTCTGCGACACAATGCGCTTATCGATATCTGCAAGAACAAAATAGTACTGTGAAAGGTCAGCCCCGAAAATACGCCCTTGCTCACGCAAGCCCTGCAGCTTCTGTGGAACGATGACATTGAGAAGCTGTGCCAAATGCGACACCATACGGCGGTGATCAAAGCTCTTCACGCCGTGAGCGTTAATTGTGGCGCATTCCTCTCGAGCGCGTTCCCACGTGTCTGATAAACCTGTACCCGCTTGCGCGGCAATCAACTGATCAAACCTTTCTACGTAAGCACGAATATCGCTGAGCAAGTTTTCTCGCTCTTGAAGCTGACTTTGCACTTCTGAAATACGCTGACTGATACTCACGTCATCGTGTTTAATCTCAGCAGTCTCATCCCCAGCATGCAGCGTTAGCTTAGCTAGCGATTTACTTAATGTTTTAACCTGCTCCAGGTGGTCGCTGGCGGTTTTAAGCGTTGCTTCTAATTGCACATGCTGTTCTTGAAGCTGTTCTCTTGCCGTCTTGTAGGTTGCCTGCTTACTCGCCAAGCTTCTTTCGGATTCACCGAGTAGCTTGCGCGCTTTAGATAAGCCTTCCTGCCATACAACCTTTTGTTTCGTGAATACATTGGAATACCAGCGTTCGTAGTCAGCCACTTTATGTCGATGGGTTTCAGTGCGCGTGATATCTTCTTTCAGCTTATTGATTTGCTTTTTAAGCTGGCCTATTTCATCTACGTCTACACCGCGATTGCTTAACTCACTTTCCAGCCAGTCTTGCATATTCTTACGGTCTTGCGCCGCGCTCTCTTTCGCTTTGCGCATATCGTTATCGGCTTGGGAAATCCTCGCTTCGCTATCAGCAATAAGCTGTTGCCAATGGAATTTGTGTTCGGTTTCCGCTTCGCGCTGCTGATCTTTTATCTCATCTCGACTCAGCTCAAACTGTGCCTTTGCTTGCTTTTGAGACTGCTGATTGGCTTCCAGCTTAGTTTTTGCTTTTTGCTTACGGGCAGATAAGGCCTGCTGATATTCACTGAGTACTGTGTCTCGGTCTTGCTGTGCACGTTTGCGCGTCGCTTCTGCGCTTTTTACTGTGTTATCTTTTTGCGTAACCACGAGTTCTGCGTTGCGCACGTCTTCGTTTGCTTTTGCAAGACGCTGCTCACATTCGTTTTGTGCTGCGTGTGCCGCAGCCTGACGCACTTCCGCTTCGTGTAGCTGCTGCTTAAGCGCTTGCTCGGTAAAGGCATAATCAGGTGTATCAAGCTCAGTGAGCGCTAATTTAACACCATTGAATATGTCGCTAACGCCCGCCGAGTCTGTCACCATGGTAGGCGCCAAATCGGTACGATCTAATAATTCTGGTCGAATGACTTTTCCAAGCGACAACTCCCAGTCGTCAACATTAGCGCGCAGGAATTCAAGTAGCGACCCTTCGCCGGGGTATAAAAGCGCATTAATTTTATTAACGGCTTTTTCTTCTTGCTGAAAAGCATTACGCGCTTTATCCAACGCGCTTGAACACTCTTTGCGAAACTCTACTGACTTGCTGTGGGCCTGCTGAGCTTGTCTTAATTCACCGCGCGCCGCATCTTCATTAATCGATGCTTCTTTTATGGCCGCATCAAGAATATCTAACTGAGATTGCTCAAACTCGTTGTAGCCCGCATTGCTAAGCGAAGCCTTAAGCTCGGCTTCTGCTACTTTCAGCTCATTTAAACTAGTTTGGTAATCATTCTGTAGCGCACTGAGCTGACCATTATAATCGCCTTGAATACGGCTTAATGCTTCACGCTCGTTTTGCTGCTGCTGCGCTTTATTCTCAGCGGCTTCTTGTCGTGCAGCCGACATTTCTTCCAACGTGATTGAGAGCTTCTCGCCTAGTTCAGCTAAGCGCTTGTTGTATGCAGATTCAATATCTTGGTGTTTTTCGGTTAGCAAAACATAGCGACTGTCGGCCATGGCTTTTTCATTTTGCCATTGGGCTAGATTTGCCACGTCTTCTTTCAGCTGTTCAATGTTCTCGTCTTGCCATTTATCGAATTCACGCTCTACTGTATCCAATTCACTCGTGAACTTTTCAACATCGGCGCGGGCAGACGAAATAACCTGGTTCAAGTGATCACGGGTATCCCCCCACTCACTGTCAGTTTGCTTGCGTTGAAAGCTGTTTTCATCAAGCTCATTTTTTGTGGTTTCAACACGTGCAGCTAAATAAGTTTTATCAAGTTCAAAACTATGTTTCAGGTTAGCAAGCACTTGCTCTGTGCTTGTCAGAGCCATGTCAGCCTGTTCAAGTTTAGAAAACTCTGGGCGAATTTTATCGAACTGCTTAATTAAGTGACACTCTTTGATCCAGTCATCTACGCGGTGGCGACTCAGGCCTGAAGTCGGTGGTGTAACGCCATCCTCTTCCAAGATAGCCGCTATCATGGCTTTGATAGTTTCCATCTTGCCTTCTTTGGAGTGAACCGCTTTTGCCAACTTCTCGATATGACGCATGTGCTTTGACGGCTCGCACAGGCTAAAGATTTTGGCGTAACCCAATAGTTCGCGAGCGTTGTTGCTTTGGTTTAGCACGCCATGATCGTTTTGAATAATTGCGCGGAAGTCTTTGGTATTAAGCAAGCTGGTTACCATGACGTTGTTACGCTTCATGGCGCGGGCAAGCTCGGCACTGCTAACGCTTGCGTGTTTACCGCTCTTTTGCTCTATCAGATAGTCGTTGATATCAAACGGTTTTCCAATTAACCGGTAGTTTACTCCGGTACCGTTAGAACTTAATACAGCTTGGCAAAGGTCACCCTCGGCGCGGGTGTATTCGTAAATAATAAAGCTAGACAGGCGAGGTAGATACCAACGTTCAAAACTGTCTCTGGTGGCGGGCACAACGCGACTGGGATATTCGCCGTAAAAGACAGGGATCAGTCGCTGTAGTGTAGTTTTACCCGACGCATTGGTACCACAAATATTGGTGTGTCCATCAAGCTTTAGCTCGACCACGCCTGGTAAATGCGTGTCGATAAGAATAATACGTTTTAAGCCTGCCATAGTGTTCCTGTATCAATAACTCTGCCACGCGAAATGCCACGCAGCACTAAACGGTACTCGCTTGCGTATGCCCAAAAAAGGCTAAAAACTGCATGCTTATATCACAGCAAGTACACGCGTACGATGTAGCCCGTCAGTGTATTATGAATTCGCTAATTTGCACAGACGCAGGTTGATTTGTTGGTTATAAAGCGCGCTATTGTGATGAAGTTTCTGGAACACTTTTTGAAGTAAATCGATTCTCTTTGGTTGAGATACTCGACGTAGCGTTGGTAATTATTAACAAGCTTGATATCGACAGGTGGCGGGGTGTTGCGGATGAAGACTCTATTCGCCTTAAAATGGGGTATTTAGCGTTCTGTCGCTGGCTAAACAAATCACGAGAGCAAGAGGGTCGCATGAAGTTTGTGGATTTTGTAATGAGTAGAGAAATGGCCCCAAAATGAGGGCTAATAATGAACGCGGCACACTTTCGCTACGTATAACGTACCACTTCTCTATGCTATCGGTTTGCCTCAGTGAGGACGGCGGTAGAAACGTTTGCTAAACAGTCTCTACCGCCACGACTTGCTTTAATTTACTGTACCGGCAACACTTGTACCGATTCAGGCGCGGGGTACATCATGCTAAAGGTCGGTGCAATATCACCCGATGCTGAATTTAGAATGTTATCGAAACGAAGGATCATGCCATTTGATTTTTCAGCAACGTATACGTGACCGTTGCTAAGCATTAAGTCCACTGGGTTACCCAACATTGAATTCGGACCGGCAATATTCACCGACACATCAGTTAAGCCATCGGCACGACCCGCGCCAGCTATCACGTAAAGCTTACCATCGGTGGCATCCGCTGCACTACCCACATCGGAGATAACAAGGCTGTCGCTTTGGCTGTCATAGTCAATACCGTGAAGGTTAGTGGGGGCGGAAAAAGCTGAACCACCACTTGCAGGCACAATCAGTCTATCTTCACCGGTAATGACGGTTTCACCGCTCTCCATTCTTCGGACAACTTCTTCAAATACCGCAACCGAACCATTTGTTAGTGCTAAATACGCACTGTCCGTCGCTGGGTCATAATCTACATCCCAAGGGCGAGCCCCATTAGCGGCTTCAAGCGTCAATAGAGGCGCAATGTTGCCAGAAGCACACGGCGAAAAGACGCGCACAGCTGGCGTTGCTTCGTTCACATCGGCAACAAATACAACCCCATCTTGTGAAGAAATATCTAAGCCTTTAGGCGCAACAAGCCCTGTTTCACTGCCTACAATCATATGGTCATAGCTATCGCTATACATCATGCCGTCACGCATGGTTTTAAGGCGATTAATTACAAGCAATCCACCTGTTGACGTATCCACATTATCAAAGGTGATAACACCATCGCCACTTGCGGTAAAGGCAGCACTCTCAATGCTTATACCCGCATCAAAGGTACTTAACTCGCTGGATAATACAGCGCTATATTGTGCTACTTGCCCTGTTGTTGCGCTCTCACTCGACGGGTTGCTTGATACAGACAGTCCCATGATAGGCGTGGTAGTTATGCCATTGTCAGACGCGTCTTTCATCGCTTCTAATTCTTTAAACTCGGCTACAGACTCTGGTTTTATAGAAGGCGTAGATAATGTAGGTTCGATATCACCGCTCTCGCCGTTGAAGATATTTGAGAACACAAGAATGGCGTCGTTTGATTTTTCCGCCACACGGAGGTCAGATCCCGTAAGAATAATATCTACCGGGTTACCAAGCTGAGTCGACGCTCCGCCAATCACTCTCGTTGGCACAACCGCTCCATCTGCAGAAGAAACATTGTCCAATACAAAAATTTGACCATCATCTGCAACCGCAGCATCACCCACATCTGACAACACCATGCGATTAGACATCGGCTCGTAGGCAATACCGTGAAGGTTTATCGATATTTGATTTCCATCAGCATCAGATGGTACGACTGAACGCATTACGGTGGGCGCAAACCCCGAGCCAGCGACATTGTCGTACACTGCCAATGTACCATCAGTCAATGCCACGAATAATCTGTCGTTTTGCTCATCATAGGCGAGGTCCCATGGTTTTGCCGACACCATTATTTCAGCAACAGGAGCAGCATCTCCCGCTGCCTGACCACCGAAAACACTTACCTTTTGGCCGTTGAAATCAGCAACCATCACTAAGCCAGCATCTTCAGCAAAAGTGATTCCTTTGGGGTTAACTAAGCCTGTTGAAGTACCGGTTATTTCCTTACCAGTACTCATCATATAATTCGTTTGAGTATCAAAATTACACAGCGTTCTCAATAAAGGTAAATCACTGTCACCAGCTTGAACCAACGCGCCGCCTTCAGTAAACACGATACCTTCATTTGCACCAGTTGTTACGATACTGAGTGGGTTGGCATTTTGATCGACGACTGTCACCGTGTTTCTATTAGCATCGCCATTGTTGGCAACCAAAAACTTGCCAGCTGCAAAGCCTGGAGCGCCGTCTTGGCCTGGTGCGCCGTCTTGACCGGGTGCGCCGTCTTGGCCTGGTGCGCCGTCTTGACCGGGTGCGCCGTCTTGACCAGCGGCACCGTTCAATCCATCAGAACCGTCGTCACCGTCACAGGCACTCAATGCGAAAACCATAGCGGTAGCTAATAACGATAATTTTAATTTTTGTTGTGATGTTTTATTAAGTTCCATCATCATCTCCATACTTGTTGTCTAGTGAAGAGACGTCGCGTATCGGCAGCGAGTGCGATAGGTACTGCTCACGTCCTGTTCAACAAGCCAAACGTTTGATGATTAATAGTGGATGCAAAAAAATAAAAAAACCTCAACGCATTGCTGCAATTGAGGTTTTTAAACATCTTAAAATGAAGAGGTAGCTCTTTACCGTGGCGGGAAGCCACCGCCTCCACCGAAGCCGCCACCGCCGAACCCAC
Source organism: Alteromonas sp. IB21 (assembly GCF_016405965.1). Lineage (GTDB taxonomy): Bacteria > Pseudomonadota > Gammaproteobacteria > Enterobacterales > Alteromonadaceae > Alteromonas. The sequence continues at coordinate 93,693 of NZ_JAEFCD010000001.1, forward strand.
CTGGTCCTCCTGGGCCGCCAAAACCACCACCGCCCGGAGGCATCATGCCTTTCATCTGGCGCATCATTTTCTTCATACCGCCGCCAGACATTTTTTTCATCATCTTTTGCATTTGGGTAAACTGCTTTAGTAAGCGATTCACGTCTTGAATTTGGGTGCCAGAACCCGCCGCTATACGACGCTTGCGAGAACCTTTAATAATTTCAGGACGCGCGCGTTCAGCAGGTGTCATTGAGTTAATGATGGCTTCCATTTGATTGAACTGCTTGTCGTTTGCCTGATCTTTAATTTTGTCAGACATACCGCCCATGCCGGGCAGCTTGTCAAGCATGCCCATCATGCCGCCCATGTTTTTCATTTGCTCAAGCTGATCTTTAAAGTCTTGAAGGTCAAAACCTTTACCTTTCTGTACCTTCTTAGCCAGCTTCTCAGCTTTAGACTTATCAACCTTTCGCTCAACTTCTTCGATAAGGCTTAAAACATCGCCCATTCCCAAGATGCGAGATGCAATACGTTCAGGGTGGAAGGGCTCAAGCGCGTCGACTTTTTCACCCATACCGATAAACTTAATGGGCTTACCTGTAATATGACGCACGGATAGCGCTGCACCACCGCGAGCATCACCATCTGCTTTGGTAAGAATAACGCCGGTTAAAGGAAGTGCATCATTAAAGGCTTTAGCGGTATTGGCTGCGTCTTGACCTGTCATGGCATCAACCACAAACAAGGTTTCAATTGGCTTAATCGCAGCGTGAAGCTCTTTAATCTCGTCCATCATGTCGTTATCGACATGCAAACGACCCGCTGTATCCACGAGCAACACATCAAAGAAATTTTTCTTTGCTTCGCTTATTGCATCATTAACGATATCAATGGGCTTTTGTAGAATTGTAGACGGGTGGAAAGCAACGTTCACTTCACTTGCTAGCGTTTCAAGCTGTTTAATGGCGGCCGGACGATAAACATCGGCACTCACGACCATGACTTTCTTTTTCTCACGCTCAGTCAGATATTTGGCAAGTTTACCTACAGAAGTAGTTTTACCCGCCCCTTGCAGACCAGCCATAAGCACAACGGCAGGAGGTTGCGTGGCGAGGTTAAGCTTTTCGTTAGCTTCCCCCATCACCGACTCTAGTTCAGACTGAACTATCTTGATAAACACCTGGCCAGGTTTCAGGCTTTTGGTGACTTCGGTACCAACTGCACGCTCTTTAACTTGACCAACAAACGCTTTTACCACAGGTAGCGCAACGTCGGCCTCAAGCAGTGCCATACGCACTTCACGCAGCGTTTCTTTAATATTGTCTTCAGTAAGACGCCCCTTACCACTGACATTTCGTAATGTCTGGCCTAAGCGTTCTGATAAATTCTCAAACATAGTATGAAACTTCTTTTTATTTCAGACGTAATGCCTGCATTGTATCGTAAAAGGGAATATGAACGTACCCACAATTGCGGTTAAATTTTCAAACATTTATGTCGGTTATATAGTCAGGGACAAAGTGGGTGTGAAATAAACAAAATCAAGGAGATGGTTGAATTTACTTGCAAGTTGCAGTATCAATACCGACTCAGTCGGTGAACTCGTCACCTACGCATTACAGGAAGCACCATGAACACCCTTTTCGCCATATCCGCTGCTTTACTCTATGCCCTTGCTGCTGCAGTGCTTATTGGCAAATTTGTACATCAAGATGGACCTAATAAACGTTTGGGATTGTCCTTTGCAAGTGTAGGGGCAATTGCGCATATTGCTTTTCTGATTAACGTTATCATTCTTGCTCCCGGACAGGATATGAGTGTTACCAATGTGCTTTCATTGGTTTCATGGATTATTACCGTGTCTATGCTCGTTTTTGCTCGTGCTATACCCAACTTGATTTTGCTTCCCGTTGTTTTTGGTTTTGCGAGCCTTACTGTACTGGCGTCAAAGTTTATCCCAGTATCGTATATCATGCATATAGAGCTTCAGCCCGGTTTGGTTATCCACATCAGCCTATCTCTGTTTGCTTATTGCACTTTGGCCATTGCATTTTTATATGCGCTACAAATGTCTTATATAACCTATCGGCTAAAACAAAAAGGCGCCGCGCTTCTGCATTCTTCACTTCCCCCTTTGATGCTGGTGGAAAACATTTTATTTAAGCTTCTATTGGCAGGCACATCGCTTTTAACGGTTTCGCTTATCAGTGGTTTTGTTTTTTTAGATGATATGTTTAACAAAACCTACGCTCACAAAACCGTTTTATCTGCGGCGGCACTTGTGGTTTTCCTGATACTCTTAATAGGTCAAAAAGTACGGGGATGGCGTGGGCGTCAAGTCATCGTTATGACAGTACTTGGGGTATCTCTTTTATCCCTTGCTTACTTTGGTAGTAAATTGGTCCGCGAGTTTCTTTTGTGAACTCATACGCTTTGCACGCATTTCACCCAGCACACAGCTAACTTGCTTTGATTGAATTTTTGAGCCGTTAGTGCTGGTGCCTTTCGTTTTCTACATATTTAGGGGAATATCAACAATTTCCCCTTGAAACCAAGGCATCAAATCAATACATTTGAATCCTAAGATTAGACAGGAACCCATTAATTGGACGACATATCAACGAGTACGCTGTTTATCGCGCTCGGCGTACTCATATTATTATCCGCGTATTTTTCTAGTTCTGAAACTGGCATGATGTCGATAAATCGATATCGGCTCAAGCACTTGCAGAGCGAAGGCAACCGTTCTGCTATACGAGTTGCTAAGCTTCTCGACCGACCTGACCGCTTGATAGGTCTTATCCTTATCGGCAATAACCTGGTTAATATTGCTGCATCGTCTTTGGCAACAATTCTATGTATTCGACTATTTGGTGATTATTGGGGCTTGTTTGCGGCTACATTTGGCTTAACCTTGGTGTTGCTCATTTTTGCGGAAGTCACGCCTAAAACACTGGCAGCGCTTTATCCAGAGAAAGTAGCCTTCCCTAGCTCTATTATTTTGCTCCCGCTGCTAAAACTGCTCTACCCTTTCGTCGCCGCAATCAACGGAATTACCAACGGTATCCTTGCGCTTCTAAGAATTAGCCCTGCGAGTGGTAGCGATGATTCGCTAAGCAGAGAAGAATTAAGAACAGTGGTTTTCGAAGCGGGTGCGATGATCCCCAAGCGTCACCAGGACATGCTAGTTAGCATTCTAGACTTAGAGAGCGTTACCGCTGAAGACATTATGGTTCCGCGAGCAGAAATTTTTGCCATTGACATTAATGATGACTGGAAAAAAATCCAAAAAGCATTAACCCATGCGCAGCACACACGAGTTTTGTTATATCGCGACAGTGTTGACGATGCGGTGGGCTTTGTTCATGTGCGAGACGCACTGCGTCTGCTTTCGAAAGACCAATTCACTAAATCAAGTTTGCTTCGTGCGGTTCGTGAGATTTACTTCACGCCAGAATCGACGCCACTGCATACTTTGATGTATAAATTTCAGGCAGAAAAAGAGCGCATTGCTCTCGTCGTCGATGAGTACGGCGACATTATGGGGCTGGTAACGCTTGAGGATATTCTGGAAGAAATCATCGGTGATTTTACTACAAGCATGGTTCCCGACCACAGTAAAGAAGCCCACGTACAGCAAGATGGTTCAGTTTTAGTTGACGGTAGTGCCAACGTTCGTGAATTAAACAGAGAAATGAACTGGAATTTACCCACTGAAGGTCCTAAGACATTAAATGGACTATTACTTGAGTATCTTGAGGATATTCCTGAAAATAAGGTGAGCGTAAGGTTAGCCGGCTATCCGTTGGAAATTGTAGACATATCAGAGAGCATGATAAAAACGGTCAGAGTTATGCCGGAATATTATATTGCGCCCAAAGAATCTGGTAATGACCACTAGCGCTTTCCACTAAGATCACTACCCTTTTGCTTGCTCAGCTAGGCGCTGCGCTCGGTTTGCCAGTGCCCTAGCCTTCGCTTCAGCAACTTTATCTGATAACACAGATAATTTGGCAATAATATCCTGCGTCTCCTCATCTTCACGTAAATCCGCCTCCGCCATATGCGATTGCAATGAACGCTTAAGGAGCTCAGGAATAGATTTGCTGTCCATTTCCCAACCCTTCAATAGAATAAACTTTGACACTCTCAAAGATACTATCGACCGGATGAAAAGAACCTTAACTATTATTTGAGCAATTCTTATCTTTTAGTACCAATCCGCATTGATAAATTACAAGCCCTGATAATGTGTGACCAGGGTACCTTTATGTTCACGCAGCGAATACTTTATAACGGCAATTGAAGCTGTAGAGAATAAACTGGTTGTGTAAGAATCGCAGAGTTCGTCAACTAAATAGCTCACTAAAGGCATGTGACTTACCACCAATAGCTTTTTGATGGGCTTTTTCGAGTTAACTGCAGCGTGCAGAAGAGCGTCAATATAATCACTGACAAGTCGAGGAGAACCATCTGGAACAATATCCTCATAACTTTCTACTTTGTCTGCAATGATGTCTAGCGATACCATATCATGTGTTTGCTTGGCCCTGCGATAGGGGCTAACAAGTGCAAGGTCTACAACACCTTTTTCACAATATTGATCTCTTAACCATAAAGCTGCTGATTTCGCCTGCTCTCTCCCTAACGGAGTAAGCTGCCTGCTTTTATCATCGAGTCTGGGCGCTTCCGCTTCACCGTGACGCATAATGAAAAGATAAATGTCGTCGTTGCTACTTTGACCTGACATAACATTGCGCATAGTATTAATGAAAGTATGCGTAAGATATCAGAGACCTGGTACGACGCCTAGCGCTAAACGGCGAATAGTGAGAATATTCGTACATTATTTAATGTTTTTTGAAGTTCTACTTAACAGATGCTCCAGCAGTGAGGTGCTCTTGACTAATAACGAGACAATGTGAATAACATCATAAACTTAGAGAATGCACATCACGTTACCCTGCCCAACGGATTGGGTGTTATGTTATGCCATACCCCAGAAGCGAGTGAGTCGTTTATATCTATGGCTGTCAGAGCTGGACATTTCTATGACCCCCACGACTGTCAGGGCTTAGCTCATCTTCTTGAACATATGCTGTTTATGGGTAGTCGTCACTTACCCAAACCAAACGCCATCAACGGCTTTATCGAACAACACGGGGGGACGATAAATGCGTGGACAGGCACGGAATACGCTAATTACCACTACAGCTGCAACGGCGACGCTATAGCGCAAACACTGCCCGCCTTTGCAGACATGCTCAGGCAACCTTTGTTCGAAGAAGACGCGCTCACTAATGAAATTAAGAATATTCATGCTGAGTTCGAGTTTAAAAAGAAAGACGATTTACGTCGGCTTTATCAGATACATAAAGAAACCTGCAACCCTGAACACCCATTTGCTAAGTTTTCAGTGGGAAACAGCGATACATTTTCTAGGCATGACTGCGCAGAACTAAAACGTCGTTTAAAAACGCTTCATCAGACATTCTACTGTGCTCAAAATATGCGGCTATGTGTAGCCAGCCCAATGCCTCTCCCCCAGCTTGAAGCGTTGATAAACCAATGTTTTGGTTCGTTGACTCAGGGTGAATTAGCTAACGATAGTTGGCCACCGCTTTACACAGAAAATGAACTAGGTATTCAAATTAATATCAACCCGTTGCAGTCAGCAAGAAGAATGATTGTGACGTTTGCACTCCCTGCTTTGCAAAACGACTATGCCACTAAACCGCTTAATTATATAAGCCATTTAATTGGTGATGAAGGTGAAGGCAGCTTGCTTGCCTATTTAAAAGAGCAAGATTGGGCATTAAACCTTATTGCAGGCTCTGGGATAGAAGGTGATAGCTTCAAAGACTTCAACGTCAGCTTTCAGCTCACACAAGAAGGGCTAGAACACAAAACTTTGGTGTTAGAAGCACTGTTTAGCTACATAGAGTTAATAAAAAAGGCGGCATTAGAAGAATGGCGTTTTCATGAGAAGTCTCAGTTAAACGCACTCGCACTGGAATATGAGGAAAACATAAAACCACTCGGACTTATCATTGAGTATGCGCAGCACCAGTTCATTTTTGATCAGCACGAACTCAACCGACTCCGCTCTACTATTGGGAGCTACGACAGGGGCGTTTTAGAAAACGCCTTATCTTACTTCTCGCCCGACAATATTCGTCTCAAGATAATTGCTAAAGATGTGAAAACCACCAAATCCTGTGCATTTTACGAGGCCGAATATGGGATAGAGCAAATCGACCAGAATTTGCTGCGCTCCCTTGCCTCACCCAAGTTGAACCCAGCGCTTGCTCTTCCTCCGCCGAATCCCTATTTGGCGAACGAATATAAACTGATATTACCCGAGTCTGGCTTTAACATTCCTAACAAGCTGCACGACGACGGGGACTTCCGCTTCTGGTTTGCCCAAGACCAGCAATTCCATAGCCCCAAGGGCGATATCTATATTTCGTTTGACGCGAGCTATTTTTCAAATTCGTTACTATCGGTGGCAGCAAAGCGTATTTGGCTAGGTGCCCTGAATGACTATCTTCAAGCAAAATACTATCGTGCGGAAATTGCAGGGCTACATTATCGAATTTACGGGCACCAAGCGGGCTTTACGCTACACACCCGTGGTTTTACCAATCAACAAACCTTACTGGCAAGCCAGCTTCTCGAAGCTGTAGTAAATTTTATCCCTGATAAAAAAGCATTTGAACACCATAAAGCGCTGCAAATTCAGAGCTTGCATAATTCTTTGCTCAATAAGCCAACCAACAGGCTATTTTCTCGCCTGAGTGTACTTATTCAAAGAAATACGCAAGCGCCCGTTGAGTTATTAGACGTCATTGATGATATTTCATGTGAGCAGATGCTTACTTGTCGAGCCAAGGCATTCAATCGATACTTTATCGAAGCCTTTATGCATGGAAACTGGACCAGTGATGAAGCGAAACACTTTTCTGCGGGTTTACGGGAACTGTGCGCAAACAGGGGCGGCGCCCCACTCTCCCGCGCGGTATCTAAATTGCCGGTGGGCGGCTCGCTCTATCATGAGGTAATATGTAGTCACGATGACTCGGCGGTGGTGCTCTACCTACAAGCTCCATCTCCCAGCTTAACCGACACGGCACTGTGTATGGTACTAGAGCAGATGTTGGCAGCGCCTTTCTTTAACGCCTTGAGAACTGAGAAGCAGTTAGGGTATATCGTTGGTACCGGTTATGTTCCACATAATCAGCACCCAGGAATGGCGTTTTATATTCAAAGCCCACAGTGTGAACCCAAGGTTCTGTTAGAGGCTATGACAAACTTCTTATTCCAGCAGTTAAATGAGATCGAATTCTATCGCTTCTACTGGCCTACTATTCAGCAGAATCTTATTAAACAATTGGAAGAAAGAGACCTTACGCTATCAATGAAGTCGCAACGGTTGTGGGTGAGTCTAGGTACGCAGGACTTAGGCTTTAACCGCAACAGAAAACTAGCCGAACGAGTAAAAGCACTCGATTTTGAAGAAATACAAGAATTCGCTCAACAACTCGCCAAAAGAGAGCGATGTGGCGAGCTAGTGCTGTTCTCACGAGGAAAGTTCGACCCAATTCCTACCAGTGAAAAACGAACAATCAACAGTATTTCACAGTTTAAACAAGAAATTCCTTATTATTAAATAGTCAATTTTTTGCAGCTATCTGTCGAGATCTGCACGGAAAATAAGACTTAATCGATTCATTGACTAAAGTTGCTCAATAAGTAATCCACCGCCATGGTTATTTCCAAAAAGTCCTTGTAGCGACCACGTTAATTCGGCATATTTATTATTCTGGTTGTTAGGGATGCTGCCAGGAAAAAATAATAAATAATAAATGGCGTATGCCAAAGGTGTGTAGGTGCGCTCAATCCTAATATATTCAATGCTGTTTTTCGTGTTGGCTTTGCCTGGAGTATTCTTTTCCAGTGCGAAGGCGATAGAAGTGTCTGATCTTCATTTTACAGAATTAAATAAAAAACATGGTCTGTCCGACACCGCTGTTTTAGACATTGTGGAAGACGATATGGGCTTTATTTGGCTAGCAACGTCAAATGGCCTCAATCGTTATTCAGGTTACGATGTAAAGCAGTATCACCCTTCTGATGTCGACCCAAACTCCTTACCCTCTGGCTATATTCAGTCTCTTTTCGTGGATTCAGAAGGCAAACTATGGGTGGGTACCCATTCAGGCTTAGCGCTTTATCAGCCAGAGACCGACAACTTTAAAGTCTTTAATAAAGAAAACTCGGTAATAAAAACGGATTTAATTACGGCTATTTCGGAAGCTAAAGATGGTGACCTCCTTTTTGCCGATCGCAAATTTCTTTACCGTTACTCGAAAGAAAACGCTCAACTAAGTGTCTTAACACAAGTTTATAAAGAAGAAAGTTTCATTAAAGTAATTTTTGAAGAAGCTAATCGAATATGGGTTGGTTCCAATAAATTTGGAGCCAAACTTATAGACAAGGAAACGCTGGAAGTTCACGATACGGACAAAGTTAACCCCTGGGGAGTTACACTTGATATACGCGCTCTTCACGATATTGCAGTGATTAACGGTAATTATTGGTTAGCGACCAATGATGGCTTAATCGTTTTAGCTTCTAACGGCCGTGTTTTAAAGCGGATTAGAGGCGACGATTTAGGGGTCTATGAAGAAGTTAATTCTTTTTCGATCTCTGTAGTTGGTAACGATATTTGGGTCGGAACATATATCGGGCTGTTTTTATTATCAGATGCTGCTCAAAGCACCATATCATCCGATTTTATTCCCAATTATTTGCACTTGAACTCAGAAGCTTACAGCACAACCGGAATTCCATCTGCTATCGTAATTAGAGTTATCGAAGACCGTACTGGCGTAGTATGGGCGGCAACCTTTCATCGCGGCGCTTTCAAATACCACCCTGAATATGCCAGCGTACATTTTCAACCCGTTTACAATTCCAAGCGTCGTAGCGACGACAATTTTTCTACTCTTTGGGGCTTTGCAGAAAGCAGCAACAAGACTCTTTATCTAGTTTCCCAGCAAAAAGGACTAGGTAAAATATCCCGGGAAACAGGAAACGTAACGTTTTTCAATTTTTTCGAAAAAATGGATCCAGCAATATCTTACTGGGATATAGAAATTGATGATCAAGATAATATTTGGCTCGCCTCGTCTGCGGGGTTACTCGTTCTCAAAGAAACAGAAGAAGGCTTAGCACTAGTACGAGAGTATTTCAAAGATTCATTCATAGACTATATCTTTAAGAGCACCTCGGCAATTTGGTTACAAGCAGCAATTGGCGATGTACACACAATTAGTACTAATCCTAGTCCAGGCGAGATTCAAAGCGTCCTAGGGATAAATGTGGCGCTAACCGAAAAATCCGGGGACACTTTAGCGATATATGAAGATAGTGATAATAATATTTGGTTTAGGGCCAGTGACAAGATTGTCATTTACTCTGTGAAGGAAGGCCGCATCATTCGAACTCTGGATTCATCCAACGGCATAAATTCTTTGGTCTATGGCGTACACGAAACCCCAGATGGATTTTGGTTAACCACACGCTCAGATGGCGTCATTCAGCTAGATAAAAAAAGTTTTGCCTTAGTTAACAAACAAAACAGAGACAATCAAAGCGGGTTTATTACATCAACTACTGCATTAGAAAATAGCATCTGGTATTCCGATGCTAGAGGGGTTCATAAAGTTCACTTACCTACGCTGAGGGAGGCAGACAGTATTCCTAATGCCCAATTAGAATTTAATTCTCTTGGCGAAGGCGCTGTCATTGCAACTGCCGATAAGTCTATTTATTTTGGCGGTAACAAAGGCTTTGTTAAAATTTCGAAGCAAGCTACGAGCGCGGGTGGACGAGTAAATCAAACTCTAAGTCCGCAACTTTATCAAATTAGCGTATTTGGCTCATTGGCAAAAGCCAGTCGCAAACAATTTGAAAATGAGGAATTATCGGGTTATCAATCTTCAAAAGAAAATATCACCTACAAGGATAAGTTAGCGCTAAAGCACGATGAAACGCGCTTTAGTATTTCATTTGGGCTTGTTAACCCTGTTTATCCAGACCAAGTGACTTATCGCTACAGGCTGACTGGCTTTGAGAGTGAATGGATTTATGTAGACAAAGAGCGGAACGCTCAGTTCAATAATATCTCCTTCGGTAATTATACGTTTGCAGTACAAGCCAAAGAACCAGGAAAAACTTGGTCCGATAGTAAGGACTTACAGATAACTGTTGAACGCCCGCCTTGGCTTCACACCGTGGCGCTCGTTTTCTACTGTTTGGTAGCCTTCGCTATTTTCGCTTTTATTATTCGCCAATATCAAATTAGAAAGGCCAATCAGCTCGCCATTAAAGAGTCCGAAGAGCGCTTAAAGCTGACCCTTTGGAGTTCGGGCGATGAACTATGGGACTGGGACGTATATCGAGGTCAAGTTTACCGTGCTAATACATGGGGTACCTTAGATTTCCCACAAGATGATATACGTACTGCCGGCGCCTATGACGCTAACATTCACCCTAACGACATTAACCGGGTTAAAAACGCCTTAAGGGCTCATCTTGAAGGCAATAGCGATTTTTATGAACTCGCCTATCGAGCGAAAACTTTTAAAAATCAATGGATTTGGATATTAGACCGCGGAAAAGTGGTAGAACGTGATCACAACGAGCAGCCCGTGCGGATGACCGGAACACTCAAAAATATACATCACCTTAAAGAAGCGGAAGAACAGCTTAACCTGTTTAAACGCTCTATTGAAAACATCTCTGAAGGCGTATTTATTACCAATACACAATTCAAGTTTATTAGCGTAAATAATGCGTATTGCAGCTATACCGGTGAAACCCGTGAGCAAGCACTCGCTAGCTACATGCACTTTCACCTATACCCCGATGCGTTTACCGAAGAGATCAAAAAAACACTTAAAGCCAAAGGTAATTGGTCAGGTGAGGTAGAGAGCGTTCGGGTAACGGGCGAGCGCTATGAAATGGAGCTTAATATTGACGCCGTTCATGACGAAGACGGCAAAATAAGCCACTTTGTGGGTGTATTTAGCGATATCACATCACGCAAAAACACTGAAAAAGAGCTGCTGAAACTTGCCAATGTCGACCCGCTCACAGAGCTGCCTAACCGCTCTTTCTTCCAGGCGAGTCATCAAAACCTAGTGCGAAAAGCTGCGCAACATAGCTTGCTGTGTTTAGACATGGATAACTTTAAAAAGATCAATGATTCCCTAGGTCATCAAACGGGCGATATTTTAATAAAACAAATAGCGAAACGATTGCAACGAATTACGGGAAAGAATGCAACTTGCTATCGTTTAGGTGGTGACGAATTCAGTATTTTAATGGAAGATAATGCTGATATTCATACGGTTACTCACTTCGCGCAAAGCTTGCTTGATACCTTGTCCCGCCCTTTTATTATTAACAAACAAGAGTTTGTCTTGGGCGCGAGTATTGGTATTGCCTTTTATCCTGATGACGGCGAGTCGCCACAAGAAATGCTTAAAAATGCGGATACGGCCATGTATTTTGCCAAGAATAATGGCGGCAACAGCTACCAGTTTTTCAGTGGTGAAATGAATCAAAATGCCGTTAGGCAACTGCAAATTGAAAATCTTATCCGCCAAGGGATCAAAGACGACCTGTTCACTGTGTATTACCAACCCAAAGTGGATATTGCATCTGGTAAATTGGTTAGCATGGAAGCATTGGTACGATTTGAACACCCGCAAAAAGGCATTGTTAGTCCTGGCCAATTTATTCCATTAGCCGAGCAAACAGGGCAAATTATTGAGATTGGTGAACAGGTACTGCGTAAAGCCTGTGCGGATACGAAACGCTGGGTTAATCAGGGGTTATTCAGCGGCCGTGTAGCCGTTAATATATCGGCAAAACAGTTCGAGTTGCCAGACTTAGACGACAGAATAAACAAAATCTTAAGCGATGTGGGCCTTTCACCTTTGCACCTTGAGTGCGAGATAACCGAAGGCACCCTAATGGAAAGCCCTGAAAACGGCCTTCAAATGATGACTCGCCTACGGGAAAGAGGTATTCATTTAGCATTAGATGATTTTGGTACCGGTTACTCGTCATTAGCGTATTTAAAGCGATTCCCGCTCAACACCTTAAAAATTGACAAAGCATTTATTGATGATATTGCAAAAAGCAATGTGGACCGTCACATGGCCGCCGCTATTATCAACATTGCACATAATTTAGGTTTAAAAGTGGTTGCGGAAGGTGTTGAAGAAGAAGCGCAACTCGATATTTTACGTCGATATGATTGTGAAATGCTGCAAGGTTTTTTATACAGCCGTCCGTTAAACGCAGAGCGCTTTGAAAAACTGCTTACAGAGAACCAAAAGCTCCACACGCTTTTAAACAATACCCAATACTAACTGTACCCGTTAGGTGATAGACCCTCTGTTCAAGGGGGCGTCAATTTTCCTCTTTCAACTACGTCTATTGCAGCAAGAGGCAAAAAAGCGCCCCTAAACCCTTCGTATATTAGACTTTAGTGTCATATTTATGGCGCTGACAACCTCAACAGCTCCTTTCCCTTCAAATAAAAAACATAACCCTTTGTTTTATATAGCTTAAACTTTGATTTCAAAAAGTGGCACGCAATTAGCAAACATTAATATGTCGATAAAAATATAAAACAATCGGCTTTGTTTGTTCGTTCAAAAAATCAGAGGAAATTAACATGTTAAAAGAGTACGCCGTTGCACTAGTACTTTCTACCGCTACCCCAGTTGCTGCAGACAAACAAGAAGGCGCTAAACAGGCTCCTGAGTCGCAAAAAGAAACCATTACTCAGCCAGAGTATGTTAGACCTAAGACTGGTGGTGGTCATGGTGGTGGCGTAGGCTTCTAATTTGAAGTTTAAACGATTTTCAAAAAAAGAGAGTATGTACTCTCTTTTTTTATACCTGTTTCTTGATAAAAAGCTTTTTTAGCGAGATTGCCTACTGGGTCTATGCAGCGATATAAAGGTTATTAAACCCAACCGCATTGCGCCAATGTACATGACGAGAAATAGAGAACATAGGCAATAACACAGGGCCTAATACAAGGCCTGCAATAGCCCATTTTTTCGCGTTCATTCCCCACTTAAATGCTTCCACGTAAAAGTATAGTGAAAAGATTACGCTTAGTACCAACAGTGAAATCACATCGCCCCCATAATTTGACAAAACACAATGACAAAGACTCAATTAGTCAAATATTTGCAATAAGCTGCTGATAAATAGTGACAAGAATTTGACACGTGTATTTTTTAAACGGGCAGAGTTTACCCAAATTCGAACAATAAACCAGCAGAAATAAGCATTAGATATAAAAAAACCGGGCAAAGCCCGGCTTTTTAACATTTTATAAACTTAAGCGTAAAACTTGTGATCGTTTTCAGCCATTTTCACTAACACGTCAGCAGGTGTGAATTTGCCACCAACCGCGGTAGCGTAATGGTTAAGACGAGCAACCACATGTTTAATACCAAGGGTATCCATATAGCGGAATGGACCGCCCAGAAATGGAGGGAAGCCGATACCAAAAATAGCGCCAATGTCACCGTCACGAGCATTGCGAATAACGCCTTCATCCAAACAACGCGCCGCTTCGTTAAGCATCATTAAAACACAGCGCTCTGCCACTTCTTTTTCGCTTAACTTAGCAGAGGGTGACAGCCCCAGTAGTTCGTAGATTGATTCATCCACTTCTTTTCCTGGCTTTTTACCTTCATAAGAATAAAACCCTTTCTGATTCTTCTTACCTTTTCTACCATCAGCAAGTACTTTGTCGAAAGCGCTTGGTGCAGTGAAACGCTCTCCGAACGCTTCTACAAGGAATGGAATGATCTTGGTACCAACATCAATACCTACTTCGTCAAGAAGCTTCACCGGACCTACTGGGAAGCCAAACTTGACCAAAGATTTATCGATATGCTCAATGGGCTCACCGTCAAGAATAAGGTTTGCCGCTTCATTCATGTAAGGCGCTAAGATACGGTTAACGTAAAAACCTGCGCCGTCTTTAACAACCACCGGCGTTTTGCCTTGCTTCTTAGCAAACTCAACCGTAGACGAAATAACTTGATCAGAGGTTTTTTCGTGAGCAATAACTTCCGCTAACGGCATTTTGTCTACTGGCGAGAAGTAATGCAGGCCGATCACGTTTTCAGGGCGAGCTGCTTTCGCGGCAATTTGTGTAATTGGAATAGACGATGTATTCGACGCGAAGATTGTGCTTTCTTTACAGTTCTCTTCAATATCCGCCACCATCTTTTGCTTGAGCTCTAAATCTTCGAATACCGCTTCAACTACGATGTCGATATCTTGATAGCCACTATAGTCAAGCGTACCGGTGAGAAGCGCTAACTGCTTCTGCATTTCGCTATTACGCATAAAACGCTTCTTCACCTTTTTATTCAAGATGTCATAGCTGTACTTCATAGCGTTAGCGATGCCCTCAGCACGCACGTCTTTAATACGCACGGGAACACCAGCTTTCGTCGACGTTACATAGGCGATACCACCGCCCATCAAGCCGCCACCTAGCACACCAACTTTCTTCATCTTTTCAGGTTTAACGCCCTCAACGCCATTTTCTTTCTTCATTTCAGTAGTCGCGAAGAAAATTTGACGAAGCTGGAACGATTCAGGCGTCATGACAAGCTTTCCAAAGGCATCAGCTTCCGCTTTAAGCCCCGCTTTCATGCCTTCATTCATACCTGTTTCAATAACATCGATAATGTAGCCTGGTGCGGGATAGTTGCCCTTGGTCTTTGCAAACGTTGCTTCACGGGCTTTTTTAAACATCATGTTGCGGCCAGCGCCAGTTTTTTCCAACATTTTGTCCATAACGCTCTTCTGAGGCGCGTCGCGCTCAGGTTTGCGTTTAAGCGCAAACTGTTCTGCTACTTTTAGCAATACAGTCTGTGGTACAACTTCATCAACAATACCGTATTTTTTAGCTTGCTTCGCTCGCGCCGGAGAGCCTGTCAGCATCATTTTCATTGCTTGCTGAATACCGATTAAGCGAGGAAGACGCTGTGTGCCGCCACTACCAGGTAGTAATCCAAGCTGAACCTCAGGTAAACCTACCTGCGTACTTGGTGAATCGGTACATACGCGATAGTGACACGCAAGCGCGAGCTCTAAACCACCACCTAACGCAGGGCCGTGAATAGCCGCTACGAATGTCGCCTTCATGCTCTCAATTCTATCGAAAATGGCTTGACCGCCAGCGGCAATAGTTGTGGCATCTTCAGCGGTTTTACAGGCGGCTAGCATGGTAATGTCAGCACCAGCTACAAATGAACTTGGCTTGCCGCTCGTTAGCACAACACCTTTAATGCTGCTGTCACGCTCAATGTCGTCAAGCATGGCTGAAATTTCATCGCCAAACTCTGCTTTAAGCGTATTCATGGATTCACCAGGTACATCCATGCTTAGAATTGCGACGCCGTTATCCTGCTTAGTAAGCGTAAATGCGCCTGAGGTTGGCTGAACTTCATTTGTCATTTCTTGTTCCTGACTCATCTTATTCTGTCTCCACAATCATAGCCGCACCAAGACCACCCGCAGCACATGCAGTTAATAAACCTGTACCACCGCCACGGCGGTTTAACTCGTTAAGCATTTGCGTGATCATACGTGTACCAGTTGCAGCGAACGGGTGACCGTAGGCAATTGAACTACCCATTACGTTGAATTTGTCCATGTCAATTTCGCCAGTCGCTTTGTTGCGGCCTAATTTCTCTTTGGCGAACTTGTCACTTGCAAACATTTTAACGTTCGCTAACGTTTGCGCTGCAAATGCCTCGTGCATTTCGATAAGCGTTAGATCATTTAGGGTCATGCCTGCGCGGTCTAGGGCGATTGGAGTAGCATAGGAAGGCCCCATTAGCATGTCTTCCCACACATCGATTGCTGAGAACGCGTAGCTCTTAATATAGCCCAACGGCGTATAACCTAGTTCTTTTGCGCGGCTCTCTGTCATCATCAATACCGCTGAAGCACCATCGGTAAGTGGTGTGGCGTTTGCCGCTGTAACAGAGCCATACTTTTTGTCAAACACTGGACGAAGTTTCGCGTAACCTTCGAGTTTTGAATCGAAACGCACGTTGTTGTCGCGCTCAAGGGCACCTTTATATGGTTCAGCATAAGCGGTCATGACTTCGCCAGACAGTTTACCTGCCTCCCAACTTTCAGCTGCAAGACTGTGTGAGCGATGTGCGAGTTTGTCTTGTTCTTCCCGAGAAATTTGATGCGTTTTCGCCATTTGCTCTGCCGTTTGCCCCATCGACAATCCCGTAGAGTACTCGGCTACTGCTGGTGGAACCGGCGCTAAATCTTTCAGGCTCAAACGTCTGAAGATATTAAGTTTTTGACCAAGGGTTTTGGTTTTCTGTAAGTCAACCAACGCACGCGCAAGGTTTTTTGATACGCCAATAGGTGAGACTGACGTTGAGTCTGCGCCACCGGCAATACCCACTTGAACCGTGCCAGCCATCATACTTTCAGCAATATTGACCGTTGATTGGAAACTGGTCGCACAAGCCCGTGATACGCTATAAGCATCGGTGTGAACATTCATACCGGTACCAAGTACAATTTCACGTGCAATATTTGGGGCTTCAGGCATTTGAACCACTTGACCATAAACAACCTGGTCAACCCATTCCTTCTGAACACCGTGACGCACGAGCAGTTCGTTCACAACCATTTTGCCTAAATCTACAGCCGGCACGCCGTGAAAATATGTCGCCATTTTAGCAAACGGAGTACGCAACCCCGCGACAATGGCGATGCGATCACCCTCTCGGGTAGTAACTGATTGTTTTGTAGCCATAATGCACCTAAATTGATGACCTACTTTAAGATTAGCGCTATGCCTTTCAAGTGGTCTGACCTGTAATAGTTACGATTTTTACAAACTATGAACAAAATAGCAAATAATGCGGATAGAAGAACAAAATAAATGCCCCAAAGTTATTACCGCGACTGATGCCATGCTTAAAGACGGCCCGTTGCTTACAAGCATAACCAAATATCGTGTTATTAATACCGTTAAACGACTTGAAGAAAGATACAATGAACCTTATATGGAAATGAAAGTCTGTTTTGTGTCATTGTGACGTAAACCTAAGGTTTAAATAATCTAGTCATGGCATAAGCGATCACTTTAAAGTCATCTGTTTACGTCGTCGTCGCACTGACACATCCCAATAACGAGAACTTAAACGGAAATTTTTGCATTATGGCAGCAGCGCAATTTCAACAGTTACACGCTTACTTAGACCAACAAATCATTGGTCAACACGCGTTAACAAAAAGCCTTCTTATCGCTCTTTTGGCCGACGGTCACTTGCTTGTTGAGGGACCTCCAGGACTTGCGAAAACTCGCGCAATCAATGCACTTGCTAACGGTATTGACGGTGATTTTCATCGTGTGCAGTTCACCCCTGACCTACTACCAGCAGATTTAACCGGTACGGACATCTATCGACCTGAGACGGGTGAATTTGTATTCCAGAAAGGCCCGCTCTTTCACAATTTAGTGTTGGCCGATGAAATAAACCGTGCCCCAGCAAAAGTGCAGTCGGCGCTATTAGAGGCAATGGCCGAACGCCAAATTACGGTAGGGAGCAAAACCTATCCTTTGCCACCACTGTTTTTAGTTATGGCAACGCAAAATCCACTAGAGCAAGAAGGGACTTATCCTCTGCCAGAGGCTCAATTAGATCGTTTTTTAATGCATGTTGATATAGATTATCCAGGCGCGGAAACAGAACTAGAAATTCTGCGTTTAACACGCGGTGAAGCCCTGTCAGAGCCACCGGTAACACCACCTACGCTCACACAGGGCGATATTTTTACGGCCCGTAAGGAAGCCTTATCGCTTTATATGGCGCCTGAATTAGAACAGTATTTAGTTCAGCTTATTATGGCGACCCGCCAACCAGCAAACTTCGATGCTGATTTAGGCCAGTGGATTGCCATGGGAACAAGCCCCCGCGCCACCATTAGTTTAGATCGATGCGCACGCGCTCACGCATGGCTAAGCGGCAGAGATTTTGTCGGGCCAGATGACATTCAGGCTGTTGTACATAATGTTCTTCGCCACCGCATTATTTTGTCTTATCAAGCTGAAGCCGAAGGTGTAACAATCAACGATGTGCTAGATAAGATTGTCGCTACTGTCGCAGTTCCATAAGCCATGGAGAATGTGAAGTCGCAGCTAACTAAGCTGCAAAGCAACGGCGTCACCCTGTCAACAGCTGAGCTTCTTCGCTATCAGCAGCTATCTAAACTCTTTAGTTTAGCGCCCAAACGTATGCCTCAAGCCAAGCTTGCAGGAAGCTACCTTACTAAACACAAGGGGCGCGGAATGGAGTTTGACGAGGCGCGACATTACCAACCTGGCGATGATATTCGCGCCATTGATTGGCGCGTGACCGCGCGCACAGGGAAGACACACACTAAGATGTATCGCGAAGAGCGAGAACGCCCCGTGTTTCTGTTTTGCGATTACTTGCCCTCAATGGCCTTCGGAACGCAATTGTTAACGAAAGCAGTCCAAGCCGCTCATGTGTCTTCTTTAATTAGTTGGTCTGCTGCCGCTCGCGGAGATAAAGTTGGTGCGTTAGTTTTTAATCAGCAGCAGCATAAAGAAATCAAACCTCTCACGCGTAAAAAGGCCGTACTGCACGTATGCCATGAACTCATGTCCCTTCATGAGCAAAGTACGCAACATATGCCAGATAAAGCTCGTGATGAAAAAGCCTTTGCCGATGCTTGCGCTCGCGCTAGACGCTTAGCCAGACCTGGAAGCCTAGTTTACTTAGTGTCTGACTTTCAGCATCTTGGCACTCAAGCTATTCAGCATTTAAGCCATCTTACAAGACATTGTGAAGTTAGAGCCATAGTGGTCAACGACCCCATAGAGCACGCCTTACCAAACACATCGTCACTTCAAACGGTAAGTGTTTCAGACGGGAAAAATCAGCAGCGCTGGGTTTTAGGCGACAGTAAAGAGCAAGATCAATACAAACAATGGCGTGACGAACATAACCGTACAATTTATGAAATGCTAAGAAAAAATAATATCGCTCGTTTCAGTGTCTCAGCCGGGCTTCCCTTAGATGATCAGCTTCAAAGTATGCAACAAGAAAAACGATTGGAGCTGAATTGATGCAAAACAGCAATATTCCGTTAAACGTTACAAAAACTATGCAGTTACCTAATCAGCAACCTTTACAAACGCAGCAGCAGGACCCACTCGCTCAGCTTCGAGATATCCACGTTCCTAACGACGTCAGTGCTTGGCCGCTAGATTGGGGGTGGTGGTTACTTACTGCTTTAGTTGTCATTACAATTTTCGGCCTTTACAAAACGCTTTCAGCTTACCTGCGCCATAACAAGCCGCGAAAGCAAGCTTTAGCACTTCTTGAGTCCGTTTCAGCACAACAGAATAATTGGCCCGTAGCGCTTAATTCCATATTGAAGCGCGCAGCAATGAGCTACTACCCTACTCAACAAGTAGCTGGTTTATATGGTAAACAGTGGCAAGCGTTTCTAACCTCAGCGCTGAGGAAACGTGATAAAAAACTTGAGAGCGATTTAGCATTGTTGGTTAGCAATATTTATCACGCCAACCCAAATTCCAATGATTTTGATACATGTAAAAACGCGGTAAAAGGTTGGCTGTCTAAAGCTCGCTTTCCCAAGAACAAATTAACATTTGACGTGCCTGGCAATGAAGAATTCGAAGGCAGTAATACGCAAGCAGCCTTAAACGGCGCATCAGCAAACGACAATCAAGCAAAGGAGGCTCATCATGCTTAATTTTGCTTGGTGGTGGGTATTTTTTGCGATCCCCTTGCCTATTATTGTGCGCCTGCTTTCTAAAAAAGCGCAAGACATGCCGATGGCTGCGCTGCGGGTTCCCAGTTTGCGGCCTGGCGAAGTGTCAGAGCAAACTCAATTAAGGCAAACCAAGATACCGCTTGTGGTAAGTAGTTTAATATGGCTACTGCTTGTGACTGCCGCAGCCCGCCCTCAATGGTTGGGCGAGCCCGTGAGCATTCCCAACGAAGGAAGGGAAATGATGCTAGCCGTCGACTTATCAGGCAGTATGAAAATTGATGACATGCAGCTTCAAGGCAGACAAGTAAATCGACTAACCATGACAAAATCTGTGGTTTACGATTTCATTCAGCGTCGCGTGGGCGATAGACTTGGTCTTATTTTATTTGCTGATACCGCATACGTTCAAGCGCCACTAACTTACGACAGAGACACAGTATCTACACTTCTTAGTGAAGCTGTTATTGGTCTAGTGGGCGAGCAAACCGCAATAGGCGATGCTATAGGTTTAGCGGTGAAACGTTTTGATGAACGTGAAGAATCAAACAACGTACTGATCCTTCTTACCGACGGACAGAACACAGCAGGTAACATCACGCCAGAACAAGCCAAAGAACTCGCTATTAGCAAAGGCGTTAAGGTATACACCATAGGTGTAGGCGCCGACAAAATGCTAATTCAGAGTTTCTTCGGCAGTCGCCAAATAAACCCTTCGCAAGAGCTTGATGAGGGAATGTTGACCGACATCGCAACTTCAACGGGTGGGCAATATTTCAGGGCAAGAAATGCGCAAGAGCTACAGTCCATATACCAACAGCTTGACGCACTTGAGCCAATTGAAGGTGAAACCCGCAAAATGCGCCCATTAAGCGCACTTTTTTACTATCCTCTTGCGGCAGCAATACTCCTATCTGCACTATGGGCATTTTTAACCCTGGCAATTTCGTCATATCGCTGGATAAAACGAAAGCAAAATCCGTTTTCCGCGCATGGTCCAGAATTAACTAAGGAGACGAAATAATGAAACTCGACTTCTTAAACCAATTTCATTTTTTGCGCCCCGAATGGTTTATCGCGTTGATTCCTCTAATGTTGCTGGTGATATTAATAAGAAAAACCACGGCTAAGCAATCGGGATGGCAATCGGTGATCCCCTCTCACTTGTATCAATACATGGTGATTGGAAAAAACGAATTAGGCGCAAAACCGCCTATGTGGATGCTGGCCTTTGTATGGGTTATAAGTGTTATTGCGCTAGCTGGTCCAACGTGGGAACGATTACCTCAACCGGTTTATCAGCTAAAAATGGGACATGTCATTGTTATTGATATGTCGCTATCTATGCGCGCTACCGATATGACGCCTGATAGGCTGACCCGAGCTAAGTATAAGGCGATAGACTTGGTCAACGCTATTGGTGAAGGCGAAATGGGTCTTGTCGCTTATGCGGGAGATGCATTTGTTATAAGCCCATTAACCGAAGACGCTGGCAATATCACAACGCTACTTCCCAGTCTTTCACCCGAGATCATGCCAGTGCCAGGCAGCGATCCGCTGTTAGGTATAGAGAGTGCAGCCGAGCTTCTAACCAATGCGGGATATAACTCAGGCATGATCTATTGGATTACTGACGGTATAGAGTTAGAACAACAGCAAGAACTTCAAGAGTATGTGGCATCTATTCCTTTCACTGTAAATGCGCTTACGGTTGGCACGTCTGAAGGCGCTCCCATTCGCCAACAAAGCGGCGAGCTTCTAAAGGATTTTACAGGCAGCATCGTTATACCTAAGTTAAATGAAGGCGCAGTGAAAGGTGTTGTAAAAACGAGCGGCGGACGTTTCGAATCCTTCACATCAAACGACGCCGATATCGAGGCGCTCGCGGCGGTATCGCTACTCGATAAAAGTGATAGTGAAGAGGACGAAGAAGAGAGCAATTTACAGGGAGATCAGTGGAAAGAAGTCGGCCCTTACCTGTTACTTTTACTCCTTCCGTTCGCAGCTTTTGCATTTAAACGAGGCCTAGTATTCATTGTATTAGTTGGCATACTGAGTCCGTCTTTCGTTCAAAACGCTCATGCCTTGCAAAGTTCTCAAGACTCACAAAACGCAGCTGCACAGACATCGTCTGCACCAGCGTCGGCAAGCGGACCCAATCCGCTTTCATGGTGGCAAAAGCCGTTTATGAATGACAATCAGGAAGCATTGAACAGTTACCAAAGAGGTAAGTATAAAGACGCTGTTAACCAGTTTAATGACGAAACGTGGAAGGCCTCATCACTCTATAAATCTGGTGATTATGAAGGTGCGTTAAATGCCTACCAAAACATCCCTGGACCCAACAGCGCCTATAACCAGGGTAATGCACTAGCAAAGCTCGGTAAGCTTGAAGAGGCGGTTAAAAAATATGACCAAGCTTTGCGCGAAGATCCGGATTTTGAAGATGCGAGAACCAACAAAAAGATTATTGAAGATTTGCTGAAACAGCAACAACAACAGCAGAATCAAAATGATCAGCAGCAAGACCAAGATCAGAACGAGTCTGATAATAATAGCGAGCAAGATGACTCTCAAAATAGTGACCAAAACAATCAGGATAGTTCAAATGACCAGAACGGTCAGCAAAACCCTGGTGAGGACCAACAGTCAGATAAAAATCAAGATCAGCGCGCTAACAGTGAACAGCAAAATAGCGGTGATGACTCGCAGCAACCTGATGATTCAAAGATAAATGACGAGGACGAACCATCGGATTCACAGCAACAAAATGCAGAGCAGGACCAGTCTGATCAGAATGAAAATGCGCAGCAAAAT
Source organism: Alteromonas sp. IB21 (assembly GCF_016405965.1). Lineage (GTDB taxonomy): Bacteria > Pseudomonadota > Gammaproteobacteria > Enterobacterales > Alteromonadaceae > Alteromonas. The sequence continues at coordinate 116,408 of NZ_JAEFCD010000001.1, forward strand.
AGTAAGCAAGCAAAAGAGAGCGAGCAACAGGCAGAGCGTGAAGCACAAGCCGCGCAAGGTCAAGCTGAAGAACTCACTGATGCAGAAAAAGAAGAACTACAGCGAATGGAAAGTTTAATGCGTCGCGTACCTGACGACCCCGCATTTTTGCTTAAACGAAAAATGCAATTAGAAGCCCAAAAACGTCAGCGTCAACGTATGCCTTCAAATCGGAGTGATTGGTAGATGAAAGCTTTATTACGATCTACATATTTTATTTTTATACTAACCACCTTGTTTAGCGCAGTGGCAAGTACAAACGCATGGGCGGATGTGAACGCAGTAGAAGCCACCATTGATAGAAACCCTGTAATGATAGACGAAGCGATACGCTTAACTATCACTGCAGATGGAAGTGCAGACAGAGATGCATTTGATAGTTCCCCTCTGTTAAAAGACTTTGTGGTTGGCAGAACGTCTGTAAGCAGCCAAACGTCTATCGTTAATTTTGACACTAAACGCACCACTGTCTGGACCACCACGCTTTTCCCTCGCAAGGAAGGTACGTTTACCATTCCTTCACTCACAATAGAGGGTAAGTCTACCAAGCCCATTCAGGTGAAAGTTATTCCGGTTCAAGAACAAAGCAATGTGGCCCGTGATTATTTCGTCACCACAGACATAGATATAAAAGAAGCCTATTTAAACCAACAGCTTCTTTACACCGTCAAACTTTTTCTCTCAAGTAATATTGAACGGGGCAGCCTTCAAGCACCCGAAATGCAAAATGCCGAAATTAAACAACTAGGTGAAGATAAGCAGTACACCGACATTGTTAATGGACGACGTTATCAGATCATTGAACGTCAATTCGCTGTAGTCCCTCAGGCATCTGGTGAATTCACCCTAAGAGGCCCTGTCTTTACTGGAGAAGTGATGGCGGCTAACACTAATCAGCGGTTTGGCTTTTTTAACAGAACGCAACAAATTAATCGGGTTGGGCCTGATATCACTGTGAACATTAAACCCATTCCTCAGGGAATTGATTATCCATGGCTGCCCTCTGAAATGGTAAGAGTGGATGAAGAGTGGCCGCAGGGAGATTCCTTTGTTGCAGGAGAGCCAGTAACCCGAATCGTTACACTGACTGCGCTAGGTGTGGTAGAGGAACAGCTTCCGGATATTCCCGAGTTTTATCCGCCAAACTTTAAATTATATCCAGACCAGTCGAATACGACGACTGTGGAAAAGGACCAAAGCCTTATCTCCCAGCGCCAAACGTCGTTGGCTATTATCCCTACTCAAGCGGGTAACTTTGTTTTACCTGAAATTACTGTTCCTTGGTTCAATACGCTTACTCAGCAAACCGAGTATGCCACCATTCCTGCTCGCTCAATTACGGTAGCGCCAGCAAGTGGCGCAAATAAGGGCAGTGCGACGAACGCGAACACCCCATTACCTAGCAGTACAACAGTACAGGACATCCCAAGCGATGTACCCTCAACTGCAGCGCAACCTTCCACTAACCCTGACGATGAGACTAACGCATCAAAAAATGCTTCAGATGACACCAATACTAATAAGATTTCGCCCTTATATTGGATTGTTACTGGAGTATTCATGGTGCTGTTCGTTATTGCGCTTTCGGGGTGGCTATACACCTATAGAAAGCTTAAACAATCGTGGATGTTTGGGCAAAACAGCAGTGTTAAAAATGTTATACAGGGCTCGCATGCTTCAACTAGTTTTGATGAAAAAGCCCAATATCAAAATCTTATGTCAGTGATAAAGGCAAAGGATATACGTTCATTATCCCCCTCACTTAGGCAGTGGATAAATGCGTTAACAGCAGGTAATGTGAAACATTCACAGTTTGAAAGTATTAACCGTATAGTTAATGAGTTGTACGCACTGCGTTTTTCAGCCAATAAATCTGATGCGAGCGTCCAAACCAAACAAATAACGAAGGTTTTGGAAGAACTTTCACATGAAGTTAAGCGTACTCGCAACGAATGGAAGCGAAAAGACGTGAGGGACAGTCACACGCTATCTAACCTATATCCTGCTTCATAAAACGCATTTCATTTGCTAATGGATTGGAATTTGCGTAATCAAAGCCCTTGCACTTTGCCATATCGTACTGGCAGGGGTTTTGTTGATACGATGTCTGTATTTGATAAACAGCTAGGGCCTCAGGCCTTATTGCCCTCAAAAGGTTTATTAACCGTAAAAGCCCTAGCCTATAAAAATAACCAATTAAACGCGACGGGGAACTAAAAATGAAAAAAACACTTTTGAAGCTAACGCCAATAGCGTTAGCTATTACGACGCTTGCGGCATGCTCTCCAGCAACGGAAACAGCCAATAACGCACCAGAGCCAATAAAAACTGAGAAGCCAGCTGGACAGTCTGAGTCAGAGCGTCTCAATGCGTTCTTTGAGCGCACCTTTGAAGAAGACCTCAAACGCTCTCCCCTGTTCCAAAGTTACCTTGGCAAAAAATGGGACTACGATAAATGGGATGATATCAGCGATGAAGAGGCCGATACTCGCGTTGCTATTGCCAAGAACCGACTTGAGAAACTAAATAGCTTCGACACAAGCAAATTGAGTGAGCAAGAAAAATTGAGCTTGCGTCTATACAAACTGGGTATAGAGCGTGATTTAGCTAACGACGAATTCAGACATCACCGCTATATTGTGCACCAATTCCGCGCTGCACATACTCAAGTGCCAAGCTTCCTTATCAATATTCACAGCGTAAAGAGTAAAGAAGACGCCCAAGCATATATAGGTCGTCTGGATAATGTTCGCACGTACTTCGATCAAGTTATTGAACAAATGAAAGTACGCGAAAAAGCTGGCGTATTTCCTCCAGCGTGGGCTTACGACCAAATGATTGATGCGTCCAAGAATGTCATTACGGGGGCACCTTTTGATTCTAGTGAAACGCCTTCCACGTTATGGGAGGATTTTCAAAATAAAGTTAGCAAACTAGATATAACTGACGCTGAAAAAACCACTTTACTTGGTGAAGCCAAAGCCGCTTTGGTAACATCAGTCATGCCCTCGTACGAGAAGTTTATCGAAGAACTGGCACATCAGCGTGAAGTAACACCAGAAGGCGATGGTGTATGGCGTTTACCTAACGGTGATGCGTGGTATCAGAACCGCCTCAACTGGTTTACCACCACCGACCTGACTGCAGATCAAGTACATCAGATAGGCCTCGATAATGTAGAGCGCATACACAATGCAATGCGCGACATCATGAAACAAGTAAAATTTGAAGGTACTCTTCAAGAGTTTTTTGTTTTCATGCGTGAAGACGATCAATTCTACTTACCTTCTACAGACGAAGGCAGGCAGCAATACCTTGATATGGCGAAAACCGCTATAGATGACATGCGGGACGCTATTCCTGAGTACTTTGGCATTCTTCCAGAAGCGCCAATGATCGTTAAACGCGTTGAAGCCTTTCGCGAACAGTCTGCGGGCAAAGCGTTTTATCAAAGCCCAGCCCAAGACGGCAGCCGCCCTGGGATTTATTACGCCAACCTTTATGATATGAAAGCAATGCCAACTTATCAGTTAGAGGCGCTAGCGTATCATGAAGGCATTCCTGGCCATCACATGCAGCGTGCAATTGCACAAGAGTTAGAGGGTGTTCCTCAATTTCAGAAGTTTTTAAGTTTTACGGCCTACACGGAAGGTTGGGGTTTGTATACTGAAGAATTGGCGAAAGACATGGGATTCTATCAAGACCCCTACTCCGACTTTGGTCGTTTAGCCATGGAGCTTTGGCGCGCCTGCCGCTTAGTGGTAGATACGGGCATTCATGCGAAAAAATGGTCCCGTGAAAAAGCGGTAGATTATCTTATTGAAAACACACCAAACCCTGAATATGACGCGCAAAAAGCTATAGAACGCTATATTGCCATGCCGGGTCAAGCCACTGCTTACATGATTGGTAAACTTAAAATCATGGAGCTTCGAGAAATGGCGCAGAACGAACTTGGCGACAAGTTTGATTGGAAAGGTTTCCATGATGAAGTGTTAAAATATGGCCCTGTACCGCTTTCTATTTTAGAAGAAAACATAAATGCATGGATAGCTGCACAAAAAGGTGCCTAGCAATCTCGATTAAATACTTTGCTCTAAAGTAGTAAATAAAAACGCGTCTTTCGGCTAACGAAATGACGCGTTTTTTATGCCATAGTGAAAAAAGTTTGGTTATTTTGGATTTTTTTATGTTCGGCCGAAATAAATACGATAGCGGTCAGGTCTTATCGGGTATGAAAGCAAAACACCAACGATATGAAGCGCTAGTAAAAGCCTTTCACGCAGATATCTATCGCTATGCTTTTTGGCTTATTAAAGACCAGAGCATTGCTGAAGACGTAGTGCAAGAAACCTTCTTACGCGCTTGGCGCTCACTCGACGCCCTAAATGATGAAAAGGCGGCAAAGTCATGGTTAATTACCATTCTTCGCCGTGAAAACGCCCGTCGGTTCGAGCGCAAGCAATTCGACACGGTGGATATTGACGATTGCCACATACAAGATGATACGCAGCACGCAGACGGCGATTTAAAAGACAGAGAACTTCAGCGACTGATAGGTGGATTGAGCGTTGAATATCGCGAGCCCTTAATCCTTCAACTCATCTTTGGGTTCAGTGGTGAAGAGATTGCTAATCAATTAGGACTTAATAAAAACACGGTAATGACCCGTTTGTTTAGGGCGAGAAATCAGCTGAAAGAGGCATTAGAGAAACAAAATGAACAGAGAGGTCGTGTAAATGGATGAATTAGAATTTAGGCGTCGAATCTACGCCGATCCAGAAACGACTGACAGTGATGTTGTAGAAGCGGCAAAAGATGATGAAAGCAAACGCAGTTTCTGGAATGAACAAAAGCAGTTCGACAAACAGTTAAAGCAAGCTTTGAAAGTGGATGTCCCGGAGGACCTTGCCAGTAAACTCATTTGGCAACAGTCTGCAGATGAATTCACCCGTTATAAACGCAGAAGCCGCTGGTATCTGGCCATGGCCGCATCCGTTGCTTTTACCGTGGGCATTGGCCTTACCATGTGGTATCACCAGCCGCTTAGCATTGGGGGGCAAGCGCTTGCTCATATGCAGTATGCAGAAATGGAACATGCACATTCATTGCTTCCGGTTGACTTAAATATGGTTAATGCAAAGTTAGCAAGCTTCGGCGGTAGTTTTAGCGAAATGTTAGACGGTGTAGAAGTTGCAAACTATTGCCACTTGAGCACGGTTAGAAGCCTGCACCTCATTGTTGATACGCCACAAGGTAAAATGTCTATATTTGTGGTGCCGGAACGAGGTGACATTAGCATACCGAGTAGGTTCGGGGATAGCCAATATCACGGCGAGAGCATTAAGATGCAGCGCGCAAACGTTATGATTGTTGGTGACAAAAACGCGGATCTTAGCGAAATGAAAAAAGCCATTTCGGAAAGGATACAGTTTTCTGCATAACGCTTTTATAAGGCGTTCCTAAAAACTGTTTACCTTACTCCTTCCCTTCTTCGGCCTAATGTGGCCGATTTTTTTGCCCAAATTTAAGGTGAAACTCACGCTTATAAAACTTATAATTGCTACCTGATTAAAACACTCGTTTTAAATTACAACAATATTCCGCTTATCCGCAGTATAGAGGTAGCAATTACAATGAGCGCTTGGTATCGCTTTACAAGGCTAATAGTGTGTCTATTGTTGCCTCTGATAACTTGTTTTTCTTTACGCGCACAGAGCCCAGATATCAAAAACGCTTTAAGGTTGGAGAAACTTGACGGCTATAGTCACATTGCAGCCACAACCATCTACCATTGGAACACACCAAGTGACGTTAGCAATACTGACATTACTGTGATGATTGAGGAATCAGGCTTACAGAATGATATTCAAAGTGAAGGGGTGATATTTAGACATTTATTAGCCACTTCCACTGCAAATGATGTTGATTCCCCAAGAGTTCCGATTTTCGTTAAAGAGCCGTTATTAGATAAACACTGGCAAGAGCTAAAAGCCCTCATGCCTGAACTCTTCGCTGCTTCTAAGGCGTATTACATATATGCAAGGGCGGTTAACGACTTTGATGGTTCTTCTCTGCGTATTAATGAAACTGTGCCCGCACTGAGACGGTTGAAACTTGAAGCTTTGGAGACGGGTAGTAAAACAGCTACAGCAATAGCGAGTATATGGCTGGCTATGGAGCTCAACTTAGCGAATCCTATTCAGGCCATTAATGAACTTGAATATGCGTTGGCGCATCTTCCTCATTATTCACCAGACAAAAACTTACAAAATGCCCTATCAAGAACTATCGCGCATGATTGGCTTAGAGAAGCCTATCTCGAGCTCTTCGTTCCGAGCAGAGCCTACTACCACTCTCAGCAACTTATTGATGGAAAAAAACAGGCTGAAAGCACAATTGTCACAGCTTGGGCCTTCTTTTCGGCGATAGACGCATTACTTGTTCAAAACAGTTTTGACGATGCTTTAGCTCTAGTAGAGGACGCGATAGATTATGTATCTAAGGTAAATTCAGTCGACGAGAAGCTGTTGATATATGTTCAAAAGCTTCGTGCTATTATTTTTCAGAAAGGTGAAGGTTATGAAAGCTCAGCACAAAAAGTCATGGAGCAAATTAGACAACTCGATACCTCAAAAGTGAAGGAAAAAACCCAAGAACTCTCTGTCTACGCAGATGCACTTTACTCAGCGCTACTGAATGATGAAGCAAAGTTCAATGATTCACTGCAGCAATATAAAAAGATCGTTCTCGCGAAAACCTCCGATTCAGGTTTTAAAGACAAAATTAAGCTCAAAATGGAGCTCGAACTCTCAAGACTCTACGATGCTGCGGGCGATTACAAAAAAGCGTATGAGCACTCTCAGTCCTACAATAAATTACTCGTTGCAAAAAATACGGAGCAATTTAAATTTTCTTCGTCTTACTTCACAGATAACTTGGCAGAAGATATTGAATTAGCGCACTATCGGCAGAAAGAGTTAACTACACTACGAAATGAAAGAAACGGTCTTTCTACCGACAAAGAAGCCATGAAAACGACGATATTCGCGTTGATACTAACCATATTGCTCATCCTTGTCCTCTGGCTCTGGGTCGCCAAAAAACAGAGCGATTTACTCGCTGAACGGGACTCGCTTACCGGCGCCCTTACCCGTCGAGCTATGTTAAATAGCTTGAAGAAGTCACTTAAAGACAACAAGACCTCAAGTATTGCACTATTGGATGTTGATAACTTTAAGAAGATTAACGACAGATACGGTCACGCTGTCGGTGATGAAGTGCTTACGACAATAACCCAGATTATTAAAGATAGAATTCGCAAATCTGACAAACTTTGCAGGTACGGAGGCGAAGAGTTTTTAATCTATTTCTCCGACACGGATGAAAAGTCAGCCAAACGGATACTCGATGAACTAAATCTGGCTCTTTCACGCCAAAAACATTGGAACGGCACTGATGAAAAGTTTTGCGTTAGCTTCTCGTCTGGGCTGTTAGACGTGAAAGGAGAAACAAACTTAGACACAATTATCAAAGCCTGTGACGACCTGCTTTACAAGGCTAAACGCGACGGCCGTGCTCGCGTAGCCTCTTTTTCATTTTAAAATTCCCTCAAACTTTATTTACCTATAGCCGTATAGAAAACATGCAAGGTCGCTGAATGACGTAGAGACTCTGAGTCATAGGTGTTAGCATGAAAGAAAAAACATAGGGAATTTATATGGCTACAGGCACGATAATCTCGTTGGGTTTATATTTTGTAGTAATGTTGGGAATAGGCCTCTTCGCCTATCGGCAAACAGATACCAACGTCGAAGGCTATATGCTCGGCGGCCGTCAATTAGGCCCCGCTGTTACCGCACTCTCAGCAGGCGCATCTGACATGAGCGGATGGATGCTCATGGGTTTACCCGGCGCTATGTATGTATCAGGTTTGTCTGCCGGTTGGATTGCGGTTGGTCTGACATTAGGCGCATTAGCAAATTATATGTTAGTTGCACCACGTCTTCGCGTGTATACGGAAGTCGCCAACAACTCCATTACGCTTCCAGATTATTTTGAAAACAGATTCGCAGACAACTCTCGTCTACTTCGCGTTATCGCCTCTGTTGTCATCGTCGTTTTTTTCACCCTTTATACATCTTCGGGTGTTGTAGCTGGCGGGAAATTGTTTGAAACATCATTCGGATTAACCTATGAGACAGGGCTGTATGTCACCGCAGGCGTTGTTGTAGCCTACACATTAGTGGGTGGTTTTATGGCGGTAAGCATGACTGACTTCGTTCAAGGCTGTATCATGTTTGTCTCGCTTATTATGGTCCCCGCTGTGGTTATCAGTGAGCTAGGCGGAATAGGTGCTTCAATCGACGCATTAGATACCATCAACCCAGCACTATTCGATGCCTTTATGGATGCGTCTTCCAACGAAGCATTAACGTTCATTGGTATTGTTTCTCTCATGTCATGGGGTCTCGGTTATTTTGGACAGCCTCACATCATTGTTCGTTTCATGGCTATCCGTTCAGTCAAAGATATCCCGACAGCCAGAAACATTGGTATGAGCTGGATGATAGTGTCAATTATCGGCGCCTTAATGACAGGCCTGTTTGGTTTGGCTTATGTGACAGGAAACGGTAATGAAATTGATCCGGAGACCGTATTTATTTACCTGTCTCAAATTCTGTTCCATCCGCTTATCGGTGGTTTCCTACTTGCAGCAATTTTAGCGGCGATAATGAGTACCATTTCATCACAGCTATTGGTAACGTCAAGTTCATTAACCAGTGACTTCTATCAGGCATTTCTGCGTCGTGACGCTTCAGATGGCGAACTCGTTATCGCAGGCCGTGTCAGCGTTGTAATTGTGGCGCTCGTTGCTATCTATCTAGCCTACGATAGAAACAGTACTATTTTGACCCTAGTAAGTAATGCATGGGCTGGTTTTGGCGCCGCCTTTGGCCCACTTGTTTTATTCAGCTTATTTAAGCGTGAAATGACCCGTCGGGCGGCACTAGGTGGCATGATAGTCGGAGCGGTAACCGTGTTGCTGTGGATTTATCTTCCTGTTGAGGTTGGTGGTCAGAAGCTTGGCGACTGGATCTATGAAATTGTGCCTGGGTTTATTTTATCTAGCTTAACCATCATGATTTTAAGTAAATCAGGTGCACCTCGAGAAGGTGTAGTTGATACTTTTGATGCGTTTCAAACGAAATTAAACGAAAAGTAAACTAAAGATAAGCGAAAAATAGCCCAGCGAATATCGCAAATACAAAGCTCTGTTTAGATTTCTAAGCAGGGCTTTTTTCTAATTATAGCCCTTGAAAAAAGTGGCTTATGCTTCAATTGCATGAAATTTTTAATTAATGGAATAAGATAGCTATTTTAAATAGCAAAATCGCATACTACTTTTTAAATTAAATATGTTATCGTTCTATGCAGAAAAATAACCCGTATATAACTTTTTTGCATATAACATAAAATTCGGACTTCAAAATGACTGCTAGTATCCCGTCTGTAACGCACTTGAAACAACTCGAAGCCGAGAGTATTCAGATTTTCCGTGAAGTCGCTGCTGAGTTTGAAAACCCAGTAATGCTTTACTCTGTAGGAAAAGACTCTTCTGTTCTGCTTCACCTTGCACGTAAAGCCTTTGCACCAGGCAAGATTCCTTTCCCGCTACTTCACGTAGATACTACGTGGAAGTTTGGTGAAATGATAAAATTCCGTGACGAACAAGCTAAGAAATACGGTTTCGACCTGCTTGTTCACATCAACGAAGAAGGTGTTGAAGCTGGCGTTGGTCCATTTAGCCACGGATCAGCAAAACACACTGACATCATGAAAACCCAAGCACTCAAGCAAGCATTGAACAAATATAAGTTTGACGCTGCGTTTGGTGGTGCCCGTCGTGATGAAGAAAAATCTCGCGCGAAAGAGCGCGTTTATTCATTCCGCGACAGCAACCACCGCTGGGACCCTAAAAATCAGCGTCCAGAGCTTTGGAATATCTATAACTCGCAGGTAAACAAAGGTGAAAGCATCCGTGTTTTCCCAATGTCTAACTGGACAGAGCTAGATATCTGGCAATATATCTACCTAGAAAACATCGATATTCCGCAACTTTACCTTTCTAAGCCTCGCCCAGTTGTTGAGCGTGATGGCGTATTGATTATGGTTGATGATGACCGCATGCCGCTAGAAGAAGGTGAAGTACCAGAGATGCGCTCTGTGCGTTTCCGTACTCTTGGCTGTTACCCACTTACCGGAGCGGTAGAGTCTGAAGCGGCAACCTTACCAGAAGTTATTCAGGAAATGCTGCTTACCAAGACGTCTGAGCGTCAAGGCCGAGTTATCGACCATGACAGCGCGGGCTCTATGGAGAAGAAGAAAATGGAAGGGTACTTCTAATGGCCACAGACAACGTCGTTTGGCACAAACACGAAGTCAACAAAACCACCCGCTCTGAAAAGCTAGGTCAAACGCCTCGCGTATTTTGGCTTACAGGATTGAGTGGTTCTGGTAAATCTACTTTAGCCAACTTGCTAGAGAAAAAACTGCACGAGCAAAATAAGCATACGTACCTGCTAGATGGCGACAACGTACGTCACGGTCTATGTGGCGATCTAGGTTTTAGCGATAAAGATCGGGTTGAAAACATTCGCCGCATTAGCGAAGTCGCCAAGCTATTTGTCGATGCCGGCACTATTGTGCTTACCGCTTTCATCTCGCCTTTCAAAGCCGACCGCGATTACTGCCGCAGCTTGATGGAAAGTGGCGAGTTTGTAGAAGTGTTTGTGGATACACCTCTTGAAGTGTGCGAAAAGCGCGACCCTAAAGGCTTGTACAAAAAAGCACGTAGCGGTGAAATTAAGGACTTCACAGGTATTGATTCAGCGTATGAAGCACCTGAAGCACCTGAAGTACACTTAACCTATCAGGATGAACCGGCAGAGCAAACCGCTGAGCGTTTGTATGCTTTGCTTCAAGAAAAGGGATTGGTGTAATGACACAGCCTATTAATTCTCTTGCACAGAAAGTGCTGACTATCGCTAAAGAAGCGGGCGATAAGATAATGGCGATTTACGAGAAAGATTTTGCCATTTACGAAAAGCAGGATACCAGCCCATTAACCGAAGCTGACCTTGCCGCGCACAACGTTATTGTAAATGCCCTTGAAGCGGAATCTGATCTGCCAATCCTTTCTGAGGAATCAGCAGATATTTCGTGGGAAGAGCGCAAGACATGGTCGTCATACTGGCTGGTTGACCCGTTAGACGGCACGAAAGAATTTATTAAGAAAAACGGTGAGTTTACGGTAAATATTGCTCTTATCGAAAACGGTAAACCAACAATGGGCGTGGTTTATGCGCCGGCACTCAACAAAAGCTATGTAGGCATTGTGGGTGAAGGTGCATGGACTGAAGTAGATGGTGAATTCACCCCTATTTCTGCGCGTAAGCACGACGGTGCAGAAGTATGGAAAGTGGTAGGCAGCCGTTCTCACCAGAGCCCCGAAATTCAAAATTTATTGGCACAGCTTGATGGTGAAGCTGAGCTAGTGGCGATGGGCAGCTCACTGAAGCTTTGCTTAGTGGCTGAGGGCGAGGCACATCTTTACCCTCGTCTGGGCCCAACATCTGAATGGGATACGGGTGCTGCACATGCAGTTGCATTAGCGGCGGGTGCAAACGTAACCGTACTTGACCCTGAAAACCCATTAGATGACAACGCTGACGCTCTTACCTATAACCAAAAAGAGTCTGTGTTAAACCCCTTTTTCCTTGTGAGCGCATAATATGAACAATGAAAACGAATTATTAAGACAGGACATTCTGTCTTACCTTGAACAACACGAAAAGAAAGACATGCTACGTTTCCTTACTTGCGGTAGCGTAGATGATGGTAAAAGTACCCTTATTGGTCGCTTACTTCACGATTCAAAAATGATTTATGAAGACCAGCTTGCTGCAATCACTAAAGACAGCAAAAAAGTGGGGACAACAGGCGAAAAAGTTGACTTGGCACTGCTTGTAGACGGTCTTCAGTCTGAGCGTGAACAAGGTATCACCATTGATGTAGCGTACCGCTACTTCTCTACCGACAAGCGTAAGTTTATTATCGCTGACACGCCAGGGCACGAACAGTACACCCGTAACATGGTAACCGGCGCGTCTACTTGCGACTTGGCTATTATTCTTGTTGATGCTCGCGGCGGCGTTAAAGTACAAACGAAACGCCACTCGTTCCTGGTTTCTCTTCTAGGCATTAAGCACGTGATTGTTGCTATCAACAAAATGGACTTAATGGACTATTCAGAAGAAGTCTACAAACAAATTCAGGAAGACTATCTGAAATTTGCAGAGCAACTTGATATTCCTGATATTCAGTTTGTGCCTATTTCAGCATTAGAAGGTGACAACGTAGTTGGCAAAAGCGAACATACCCCTTGGTTTGACGGCACGCCGCTAATGGAAATGTTAGAAAATATTGAAATTGGTGAAGACGACAACCACGACGATTTCCGCTTCCCTGTACAGTACGTTAACCGCCCTAACCTGGATTTCCGTGGTTTTGCAGGGACAGTTGTCTCAGGTCAGGTTGCACCTGGAGACGAAGTGACTGCACTTCCTTCTGGTAAGAAATCTAAGGTGAAGCAAATCGTTACCTTTGAAGGCGACCAAGAGCGAGCGTATGTACCTCAGGCAGTGACACTAACGCTTGAAGATGAAATAGACATCTCTCGTGGCGACATGATTGTTAAATCAGACAACCTGCCTTTGCTTAACACACAGTTCAAAACCCACCTTGTGTGGATGTCTGAAGAGTCGTTAATGCCAAACAAGCAATACTTGTTTAAGTTCGCGACCAAAACTACGCCAGGCGTTGTCGCCCACATTGATAACCAAATTGATGTAAACACCCTTGCAGAAACGGATGCAATGCACCTAAATCTTAACGAGATTGGTGTGGTTGACGTTAAGTTCACACAGCCTGTGGCGTGTGACCCGTACAAGCGCAACCGCCCTACCGGTTCATTCATCGTTATCGACCGCTTAACGAATGGTACAGTAGGCGCTGGTATGATCATTGATGAAATTGCCGGTGACGCTCAGCATACATCGCCTAACTTCTCTGAGTTTGAGCTTGAATTCAATGCGCTAGTACGTAAGCACTTCCCGCATTGGAACTCTGTGGATATCAGTAAACTATAAGCAGGACTGGAGTAATATGGATGTGACCCAGTTCATCGTACTGGCAATTTTTGCCAGTACGATATGTGCGCTGATTTTTACCAGTCAGCGCCCTTCTACTGTATTTTCAGGTGCAGTATTAGCTTTACTGGTTACCCAGCAGTTATCTCTTGATGACATCTTGCTAAATTTAACCAACAAGGGCCTTATCACCCTTGTTTTGTTGCTTTTAGTAAGCAGTGCTATAGATAAAACCGCATTAATAAAACGCCTTGGTAGAAAACTAGTAAGTGCTAACTTTACGAAATCCTACTGGCGGCTCTTTTCACTCACCTTTATTTCCTCTGCACTGCTAAATAACACGGCAATTGTGGCAAGCCTTATTGGCCCTGTAAAACAGAACCAATATCACCCCGCTTCCCGATTACTCATACCGCTTTCATATGCGGCTATTTTAGGCGGTACAGTTACCCTAATCGGTACATCTACCAACTTAATCGTTGATAGCTTTCTACAAGAGCACGGGCACCCGGGCTTCAACTTTTTCGACTTTACCTTATATGGCACCGTGGCAGGTCTCAGCTGTGGCTTACTGATGTTTTTATTGCTGCCTTTACTGCCTCATATCGGTAACAAAAGTAATAATTATCACGAGTATATGGTCGAAGCTGAAGTTGAAGCTGGTTCAGAGCTTATTGGCAAAACCGTTGAGCGAAATCATTTACGTAACCTGCCAGAACTCTTTTTAGTAGAGGTGGTTCGCAATGGCAATCTAATATCTCCGGTCGGCCCAGAATTAGTGATTCTTGAAAACGACAAGCTTATTTTTTCGGGCAATGTTCAAAAGCTTGAAAACCTTAGCCACATTAAAGGCCTAAGCATGTTTGCAGAAACCGACGGTGTGCTGCGCGAAAGCTTAACCGAAGTGGTAGTGGCTAATCGCGCTCAGGTGATTGGCCAAACGATTAAAAAGCTTGGCTTTAGAGCGCTATTTGATGCCGCCGTTGTAGCCATACGCCGTGACGGTGAACAGCTTTCAGGTAAGCTCGGTGAAATAAAACTTCAAGCCGGTGATTTTTTATTACTCGCTACCGGCCCTGACTTTGCAACTCGACAGAATTTAAACAAAAACTTTTTCATTTTGTCAGAGCAAAAAATCGCTCGCCCGTTAACGAACAAGCAAGAATGGATTACCCTTGGCGGTTTTCTTACCACGATTTTACTGGCCGCTGCAGACGTCATTTCACTGGCTATTGGCTTGTTATTTTTAGCCGCCGTTCTGATCGGTGTTAAAGTAACGTCAAATGGTGAGATGAAGCGAAACTTGCCTTTAAATTTGATTGTCGTAATTGTGGGCGCTTTAAGCTTAGCCACCGCACTTGAAAATTCAGGCGTTATTAGTACGACAACGGAAGCACTCATGCCTGTGTTATCCGATACCGACTGGTTTATAGCGTTGATAGTGATTTACTTACTTACACTGGTTTTGACCGAGTTTGTTACCAACAATGCGGCCGCGGCGTTAATGTTCCCTTTTGCCTACGGCTTAGTTCAGATTATCGGTGCGCCATTAATGCCATTTGCCCTTGCGGTAGCCTTTGCAGCAAGCGCTAGTTTTATCTCGCCGTTTGGCTATCAAACCAACTTGCTTGTTTATAATGCGGCGAATTATAGATTTTCGCATTTTATAAAAATAGGTCTGCCTATTTCAGTCATGTATAGCGCTATCGTGCTTACACTTTTGAATGTGACTTATCTATAGCGTTGAGTAAGAATTTTGTCTAAAGGGAAGCCTCGCTTCCCTTCTTACTTCCAGTTAATTGAAATATTTCACACTTTTTTGAGTTAGCTATATTCATCTTCCCTTACAAATAAATTCGTTTTATCCGAACCTTGTGCTGTACAACGGTTTTAGCCACCAGTAATCTGTAGTTTCAAAATAACTCGCGTGTTAAAAAGCAATTACGAACAACCAACCGTCGCTTTAAACTGCGCCCGAATAAAATATTAAAACGAAGAAAAAGGAGCAAGGGATGCACAACGTATCGAACCCCTTCCAAGCGTGTAATGATATATTCTTCAAGCCAAATGGCGTGTTCAAGGCCGTAGGCGAAAACAATAACTGGAGTTGGATGCCATTTATATTAATCATGGTCATCACGCTGGTATCTCAATATTTATATGTAAACTTTGTAGACATTGAGTGGTTCGCACAGATGAATATTGCCGCACAGGGCGATATGAGCCCAGCAGAAGAAGAGCAAATGAAAGCCTTCTTTACCAGAGACGCGTTACTTTGGTCATCAATGATTGGCGCTTTTTTTATTCCAATTATTGTGAATGCTGTATACGCGGTCTACGTGAACTTGATGACACGCTCAGATGATAGCCATGTTTTCGGCTTTACGGACTGGTACGGTTTTGCGTGGTGGCTTTCAATGCCTTATGTACTAACGGGTTTGGTTGGCTTAGCACTGCTGCTATTGGCCGGAGATCACCAGGTTGCTCCTTCGATTTTGTCACCTACATCTGTTGGCTTTATCGCGAGCATTCCCATGGACTCACCTTGGTACGCGTTCGGACAAGCGCTAAGGCTAGAGCTATTTTGGGGCATTTATTTAGCCACCGTTGGTATCTCGCAATGGACGTCATTTCCTCTTAAGAAAGCTGCATTGATTGCAAGCGCCCCCTATGTCGTTATTTATGGTATTTGGTTACTAGCACTTGCTGTATTTTAATTCGTTTGCGCTCGCTTTGCGCTGTATTCAGATGAGCACTGGTACAGCGCGCATACGTATTTATTCATCATCTTCACAGTACCGCGCTTTCTAACTTCATTTTTTTATGTGCACGCTTTTAACGTACTGCAGTCGCACTTTACATTATCTTTCGCCGTTCACGCAGGAAAAATGCTAAGCAATAGGCGTAGCAAAATAAGAAACTAAGACCATAGTGGAAGCTGTTTTGACGCCTTGGCTCCCGTTCGGAGCGGCCTGAAATAATCTTTGTTTTGATAAAACGCCGCATCTTGTTGACTATGCCACAAAGGTACGCCTAGCAAGGGCAAAGGCTTTAGAAGCGGTGCCGATTGGAAATAATCTAGTGCTTCAACGCGCGCTACAATAGCATCGTCTAGGACCAAGCGCTGCTGCCACCTGCCGAGATTGCGAAACCCGTAAGGTACTGAAACCGCTAGCCATTTTCCCGTAAGCCCTATAAATGGGTTGAGCATCATTTCTAAATTCGCGTGTCCGAAAATAAATGGAGTGACTTCAGCATGCCATCGCCCTCGATGGGTTAAAAAGGTCTGCTCCCATTCATGGGCGGCAAGTTTCTGCAGAAAGGCCTCTAGCGAATCAACATTATGTTGTCGGCTATCATGCTCCCTTTCAAGACCGACACCATTTTGTGTCGCATGCTTTGGTTCTTCTATCGCAAGCACTACACCACATTCATCGAAGTGAGTAATGCGATTGCGGCGAGCCGTTCTTGGGCTCACACCGTGTTCGTTAATATCGCGAATATGCAGCTCATTTAACAGAGATTTGGTTTTTGGAAACTGCAGCCAAACGAGCGCATTAAACAAGTCGTGCCAGCTTCCCTCGCGAGTTGGTACTACCTTGTCTTCACTAATGATGGTTTCATAGTATCGCTTGTCGTCATCTGAAAACTGACTTTGGCCTTTAAACTGAGGGCCTTGCCATTGCTTGTGATATTGCGTCGTTAATTGGTTCAATAGTTCGGGCGTGGGAAAATAATTGTTCCCTAATAAACCAACTTCTTCTAGAAGAGCCGTAACCGGTTTGCTGGCATGGTTTATTAGGTAGTCTTTACAGAAGGGTATTGAGTCTGATTGCATATCAACTATTGGTTCGCTCTGGGGTTTTCTCTATACTGGAACCGTATTGTAGAGCAAACAGAGACTAACAATGAAAAAAATGTTTTTGCCATTACTTGTACCTACTCTTTTAGGCGTAAGTGCATGCACACCATCAAACGACAGCACACCACAGAATCAAACCGCCAAAAAGGAAATGCCCGCGGTCTCAAATTTTGACAGTGTTTACAACAGCATTTCAGATGCCGATATTCGCGAGCCCCTTAAAGTACTTTCTTCAGACGAATTCGAAGGTCGTTTACCTACCACTGAAGGCGAAAAGAAAACCATCGACTATCTTGTCAGTGAGTTTACTAAAGCAGGCCTCAAACCCGGCAACGGTGATAGCTTTTTACAAAAAGTCGCGCTAATGGAAATCACCGCCGATCCAGAGATGACAATGACGATCGGCGACAATAGCTTTGTTTATAAAGAGCAAATGGTTGCGTCATCTAAGCGCGAGCAAAGCTCAGTGTCGCTTAAAGATTCTGAGCTTGTTTTCGTTGGTTATGGCGTTAACGCACCTGAGTACGACTGGAACGACTACGAAGGGCTAGACGTCGAAGGCAAGACAGTGGTCATGCTCATTAACGACCCTGGTTTCGAAAACCCTGAAAGCGGCAAGTTCCAAGGCACCACCATGACTTACTATGGTCGCTGGAGCTACAAATATGAAGAAGCTAGTCGTCAGGGCGCAGCGGGCGCTATTATCGTTCACGAGACCGCACCGGCCTCTTATGGCTGGTCAGTAGTCGCAAATAGCTGGAGTGGTCCGCAATACGGTCTAGTAAGCGCTGACAAAGGAGCAAGCCGTGTAGCTGTTGAAGGTTGGCTGACGCTTGATGCCGCGAAAAAAGTGTTTGCTGATGCAGGCCTTGATTTTGATACTGAAAAAGCTAACGCCATGAAAGGTCCCTATAGTAAGGCTATGGATATCCAAGCTTCAGTAACGGTCAAAAATACGTTCAAAAAATCAGAGAGCAACAACGTGATTGCCACTCTACCTGGCGCTGATTTTCCTGATGAGCATATTATCTATACAGCGCACTGGGATCACTTGGGTAAAGATGAAACTAAAGAAGGCGATCAGATTTATAACGGTGCTCACGATAACGCAACGGGCACGGCAGCGATTCTAGCCATGGCAAAAGCCTATTCTGAGCTAACGCCGGCGCCAAAACGCTCCGTATCATTTTTGGTGGTAACCGCTGAAGAACAAGGGTTACTAGGCAGTAAATTCTATGCAAGCAACCCTGTTATTCCAATTGAGAACACTGTTGCTAACATTAATATGGACGCAATGAACGTTTTGGGTAAAACAAAGAACGTGGCTGTTGTGGGCATGGGTAAATCGGAAATGGAAGAGTACCTTGAAAAAGCTGCTGCAAAGCAAGGCCGCTCGTTAACTCAAGAAGACCGCCCTGAAGCGGGCTACTACTATCGTTCAGATCATTTCAGTTTTGCCAAGCAAGGCGTACCAGCACTTTACGCTGAAGGTGGTAATGAGCCAGCAGATGAAGAAACGGCGAAGTACAGAAAGCGTATGAATGTTATTGTCACTGGTTGCTATCACCAAGTATGCGATCAGTATCGCGACGACTGGGATTTAAGCGGCATTGTGCAAGATACTCAAATGTTATTCGATGTTGGTGTAAGTGTAGCCAATGCGGACGGGTGGCCAAAGTGGAACGAAGCAAGCGAATTTCAGCGCAAATATTAGTTTTATAACCCCTCTATATGCATTTGATTGAGCATAAGATAAGGAGCCTTCCGTAAGGCTCCTTTTCCTTTATGCGTTTTAATAAGCTACGTTCAACAACAATTTTATTAGCCATAAAAGCGCTAGCGTTCTTATTCAAACAATATAGAAATATCGCTTCTAACGCTGTGAGTAGGACGAAAATGTTAATAAAACGCTATTTTGAGATAAAAGAAATAAGAATTTCCATTTTCTCATCATAATGTACTTGCAATTTCCTGTCAGACTGGCACATTCAAGGCACGCGATAAAAGAATAAAAACAATCCTTCGCTCACTCGTACGCGAGTACCGACAGAAAAAACTTCAAATTATTTTTTTCAACAAGTGAACAGAGAGAATCCGTTATATGTGTGGTATTTTCGGTATCCTTGATATCAAAACCGATGTGTCTGAACTCAGAACCCAAGCCCTCGATTTATCTAAACTATTGCGCCACCGTGGCCCTGACTGGTCGGGTATCTGGAATAATGACAATACCATTCTTTGTCACGAAAGACTGGCGATTGTCGATGTAGACACTGGTGCGCAGCCTCTTATCAGCCAAAACGATAAGCAAATTCTTGCGGTTAATGGCGAGATTTATAACCACAAACAGCTAGCTGCTAACTTAGATGAGCCTTATCCGTTTAAAACGCGCTCTGACTGTGAAGTTATTCTTCCCCTTTTTCAACAAAAAGGTGTGGACTTTATTGATGACCTAGAGGGTATGTTTGCTTTCATCCTATATGATGAAGAGCAAGATGCTTACCTTATTGCCCGTGACCATATTGGTATTATTCCCCTTTACACTGGCTACGATGAACACGGTAACTTCTACGTTTCATCTGAAATGAAGGCGCTAGCTGGCGTGTGTAAGACAATCAGTGAATTCCCTCCAGGCCATTACCTATGGAGCAAAGAAGGGAAAATCACCAAGTATTACAAACGCGACTGGATGGAATACGACAACGTAAAAGACAACACGAGCGATCTAGAAGAACTACGCGTTGCGTTTGAGAAAGCAGTGAAGTCTCACATGATGTCTGATGTGCCTTACGCGGTGCTGTTATCAGGTGGCCTAGACTCGTCACTAGTGTCAGCCGTGGCTGCACAATATGTAGCAAAGCGCGTTGAAGACGAAGACAAAACTGATGCGTGGTGGCCGCGCCTGCACAGCTTTGCTGTAGGTCTTGAAGGTGCTCCCGATCTAAAAGCTGCGAGAAAAGTGGCGGATATGATTGGTACAGTTCACCATGAGATCCACTTCACTATTCAAGAAGGCTTAGATGCCATCCGTGATGTTATCTACCACTTGGAAACCTACGATACAACAACCATTCGTGCCGCCACCCCTATGTACCTAATGACTCGCAAAATCAAAGCGATGGGCATTAAAATGGTGCTATCTGGAGAAGGCTCTGACGAAATTTTTGGTGGTTACCTGTATTTCCACAAAGCGCCGAACGCTAAAGAGTTCCACGAAGAAACCGTACGTAAGCTTGACCGCCTGCATATGTTTGACTGTGCTCGCGCCAACAAAGCAACTTCAGCGTGGGGCGTTGAGGCGCGTGTTCCTTTCTTAGATAAGAACTTCATTGACGTCGCCATGCGTTTAAACCCACAAGATAAAATGTGTCTTGATGGCAAAATGGAGAAGTGGATCCTTCGCAAGGCGTTTGATAACGGCGAAACGTTGCCTGCAGAAGTATTGTGGCGCCAAAAAGAACAGTTTGGCGACGGTGTGGGTTATTCGTGGATTGACTCAATTCGCGACTTCGTAGAAAACGAAGTCACAGATCAACAGCTTGCTACCGCTGAGTTCCGCTTCCCAGTTAATACGCCTGACACTAAAGAAGGCTACTACTACCGCACAATTTTCGAGGGCTATTTCCCTCAAGAAAGTGCAGCGCGCTGCGTACCCGGTGGTAAGTCAATTGCATGTAGCACAGTAGAGGCACTAGAGTGGGACGAAAGCTTTAAAAACAATGCTGATCCATCAGGTCGCTCAATGAAAGGCGTTCACTCGGGTGAATCTTAATGGCGATTTAGCAATCAAAGAGTAATAAGAAACGCGGCTGATGCCGCGTTTTTTCATTGTTAAGCGCATTAAGTAACGGCTATTCTTCTTTGATCTGCTTGTACCAAAGGGATGGGTTCGACAAAGGAGTTTCAACTGGCAGTAGCGGGTTTTCTAACGTAAAAACTGTTCTCTCTGCCACATTTAAAGACGCTAAAATAGGTGCATAGGTTGAATTGAATAATTCATCGAACGATCCATCATCTATGGCTCTTTGTAAACCCGTCTCAATTAAGTTCGCTAACGTTTTATTATTTAAGCTCACAAAATAATACATTGCCGTTGGATAATACAATGCCATAGATGGCTCAAGATAAAGATTGCTACCCGGACCTTCAGCCTCAAGTTCAGCGCTGACTTCCATCACTGAACGAGGAAAAATATCGCCCTTACCCTGCCCTATCAAGTCATAGGCTTCACGAAACTCTGGCACTGTGAATACATTAAAGCCGTTTGCTTGAAGAATTTTCGTATCTGGCCATTCTTCGCCTTGAATAGGCGTTAGTTTACGCATATCGTTGAGAGACAATACGTTTTCAAACTTCGACTTTTTATTTTTGTTTATAACGAACACCCGAAGCCCGATTAGCCCTTTTGCAATGGGGATTCGAATAGGCGTTAATTCCTTTTCTCGCTGGCTATCAGTCATGCTCCACACCACGTTTACTTCTCTATTTTCGCGAAGTTGACGCATTGCTTTTCCTGTCAGAAGGATCCTGTCTGATGGACGTAACTCGTAATTTACGCCTGTTTTATCTAGGGCAAGTTTTAATAATGCAATTGGATATTGTGCACGAGCGTCTGAGTCATCAATAGGACGAGGATAATTAATAGTCCACAGCGCCCCCTGCGCAGAAGACGCTGTAAGCAGGCCACATAGAACACAAAACAAAAGGTTAATCCTTTCAAATAGCTTTAAATTAACCATTTTCGCAGCGCCATAGGTTGGTCTTTTGAACTGACATTTACTCAATACCAATATACTTGTGTGTTTGTAACGATAGTCGCCAGTTGCGCTCAATACAAGTCTTAACTGCAAGCTCTGTCGCTCGCTTTTGCTGGCTAATAGGTTGTAAACACACCTGTTTTCCTTCAAGGGAAGACACAGTAGAAAGCAGCGCGTCAAGTTCATCAACGTGCTTTTGCATGGCAATAGGATGCTTAATCTCATTGGCTCTTTCAAGCGCACTGACTAATACATCATAACCGCCTTTCATATTTATTTTTGGCGACACTGTCACATAAGTACGCGCATCACAAAGCACTTCGAACGTACCGCTAGTTTCGATTTGCGTAGAGTACCCATTATCGTGAAGTAGCTTGGTGAGCGGTCGCAAGTCGTACATACATGGCTCACCGCCGGTGATAACCACGTGTTTTGCAACATATCCTTCCTTAGAAAACTGTGCCAATAACGCCGCTTCATCAGAAATAAAGTAGGTTTCAGATTCTTGACCTTTCTTAATCACAGCCTCTGGCGTTACGCTCAAATCAGCCTTTATTTCCCACGTATGCTTAGTGTCACACCACGGGCAGCCGACAGGGCAACCTTGCAACCTTACAAAAATAGAAGGAATACCAGTGTGAGCACCTTCACCCTGGATAGTTTCGAACATCTCATTGATGTTTAGCGTGGACATTACAGACAATTTGATACCCTTTAACGATTGTGTGTTGGGATTTTACCAAGGATCACATAAAATTCGGGCATAATTTCTTAAATCTTCAAAAACTATGTCAGAAAACGTTGTTGTTATTTACTCTGGAGGTATGGACTCCTTCACAGTGTTACATAAAGCATTGAAAGAGGGAAAAAAAGTTCACGCTCTAAGTTTTGACTATGGTCAACGCCACAAAAAAGAGCTTGATTACGCTGCCAGGGTATGTGAATCCCTCAATGTTCCGCATAAGGTTGTGGATATCAGTGCCATCAATACTCTGATTGGCGGTTCGGCGTTAACTTCGGATATAGAGGTACCAGAAGGGCACTATGAAGAGCCGAGCATGAAGCAAACCGTTGTGCCCAATCGCAACATGATACTGCTCTCTCTTGCTGTGGGTTATGCAGTGAGTCTAGAAGCTAACAAAGTCTATTATGGCGCACATTCTGGCGACCACGCTATATATCCAGACTGTCGTCCTGAATTTGTCCATAAAATGAATGACGTCTGCGGTATCGCTAATTACACCCCAGTCACTATCATGACCCCTTATATTGACGTGAGCAAAACGGCGATTCTGACTGATGGTCTTTCCATGGGGCTAGATTACGGACAAACGTGGACATGCTATAACGGCAGGGAAAAGGCCTGTGGTAAGTGTGGTGCTTGTGAAGAGCGTCTCGAAGCGTTCAAAGAAAATAATGCTACCGACCCCCTTGAATATGAATAAAGGGTACTAAATAAAAGCCTCTCACTTTTGCGCTGTTGTCTGCGACAAACCAGCGTTAGGTGAGGGGCATATTTGTGCGTCTTCGATTATGAGATCTCGTTGCCGTTAAATATTGGATGGTTATTTCTGGCTCTCAGCAATGAAGTAGCTCAATTCTTTAATACAGTGACGTAATACCGGGTTCAGGCGGGTATTTTTACCGTTCATTACGAACAGTTCGTGGCTAAAATTAAATAGACTTCCTTTCGCGATAGGTACAAGCCCAAGTGCAGCACCTTGCTCTTTCGCCATATAGTCAGGCAATAATCCGATGTATTCACCAGTCATAATGGCAGACATAGCGGCATCGAACGAGTCAGAAAAGGTTTGAATCGATAATCTCGTTTCATCCTCAATATAATTGGCCGAAGACAAACCTGAAATACCGATTGCGGGATAGTCGCTTATTTTAACGCCCTCAGGTAATTCAGTATCGCGGTATTTCGCCAACGGATGCGCAGGCGAGCAATAAAGTCGTCCTTCAGTGCTAATACCGATGGGGTGGAATGTCACTGATTCTGGCTTAACCATATCATAGGTAGATACGACTAAATGGCATTCTCCCGATAGCGCCACATGTTCCACTTCGTTGTATAGCCGAGTTTGGATATTTACGTGGATATCATCAAACTTCTTCATCGTGCTTTTTACTGCCTTACTGACAGCCAAATGCATGGATAACGGCAGACCAGCCATTAATACAAGAGTGATGTGACCAGAATAGTCGTCATGAAGTGACTTCAGGTTAAACACGAAGTTGTCAAAGGCATTAAAGATACGTTTTGTTTCTTGAAAAACGACCTCCCCTTCCTTTGTCATCTGGAAACCACCGCGACCACGATGGCAGAGTACTAAATCAAGCCGTTCTTCCAGTTTCTTAATTGCAGCACTGATATTTGGACGTTGCATTCGCAACACGGGTTCAGCCGCAGTAAATCCATTGCAGCTTGCCACTGCGTAGAACACACGCAATAGCTTTATATCTGATTCTTGAAGACGGTTAAGCATATTAGCACCTGTTTATAGGTATAGTTTTCGATACTCAATATAGAACTATATGAAACTAATTGTGCTATTACAACGACATTTTACGGCTTTTCATCTCATTTCAAGCAAAAAAACCTAATACTGTGGTAACGAATCTAAGTCATTCTCAAATTAACAGTGGGTAAGATAAATTAGAAGGGGAGTAAAGAAAGGCTGATGGGGTTATTCATCTATATACGAAAACCCACATTCAGCCATGTGTTAAGCAAAAGCAATAACTAGGAGAGTGTAACGACTTGTTTTCTCAATGATTCAATATCATCACGCAATGACGCCGCTTTTTCAAACTCTAGTTCGCGGGCATATTCAAACATTTGCTTCTCAAGTTCGGTGATTTGATCCATAAGGTCAGTTGCACTGGCTGCTTTTTGTTGTTTCTTCTTCTCTTCAACTTTTCTGAGCCTTACCTTGCCAGACGCGGGATGCGCACTTTCACCTAAGTCCATGATATCGGTAATTGGCTTATTTAATCGCATCGGCGTAATATTATTCGCCTTGTTATGAGCAATTTGTTTTTCTCGGCGTCGGTCGGTTTCATCCATGGCTTTGCGCATCGATTTAGTTATGCTATCTGCATAAAGGATTGCTCTACCGTTCACATGTCGCGCTGCTCGACCTATCGTCTGAATCAGAGAACGCTCTGCACGTAAGAAGCCCTCTTTATCAGCGTCTAAAATAGCCACCAGAGAAACTTCTGGCATATCCAAACCTTCTCGTAATAAGTTTATCCCTACCAACACATCGAATTTACCCAAACGCAAATCACGAATAATCTCAATTCGCTCGACAGTATCAATATCAGAATGCAAGTAACGAACTTTAACGCCGTGCTCGTTTAAATATTCACTTAAATCTTCGGCCATGCGTTTCGTTAGCGTGGTTATCAAGACCCTTTCGTCAACTTCCACTCGTTTTTTGATCTCAGAAAGGACATCATCAACCTGTGTGGCTACAGGACGAACCTCTATTATTGGGTCTAAAAGACCTGTGGGACGAACGACCTGCTCGACGATCTCGCCGTCCGTCTTCTTTAATTCATAATCCCCCGGCGTAGCCGATACATAAATTGTTTGAGGGCAGATCTGCTCAAACTCCTCAAATTTTAGTGGACGATTGTCTAACGCTGATGGCAACCTAAAACCAAACTCTACAAGGGTTTCTTTTCTAGAGCGATCGCCTTTGTACATGGCTCCTACTTGTGAAACCGTAACGTGAGATTCATCGATGAACATCAAACCATCAGCGGGAAAGTAGTCTAACAACGTTGGTGGCGGCTCTCCGGGAGCACGTCCTGACAGGTAACGAGAATAGTTTTCTATACCGGAGCAATACCCTAGCTCCATCATCATCTCAATGTCGAATTGCGTTCGCTGCGATATACGCTGCTCTTCTATCAGCTTATTCGCTTCTTGTAGCTGTTTCTTTCTATCGCCCAACTCATCTTTTATATGCTCAATAGCATTTAGAATTTTCTCACGAGGCGTCACGTAATGGGTTTTAGGAAAAACCGTGGCACGTATTACAGACTTGTCTACAGCCCCCGTTAGGGGATCAAACAAGCTAATTTTATCAATTTCGTCATCAAATAATTCAACTCTCACGGCTTGTTTTTCAGAGTCCGCAGGAAAGATATCAATGACATCACCGCGAACCCGAAATGTACCCCGCTCAAACGCTAGATCATTTCGCTTGTATTGAAGTTCAGCCAACCGACGTAAAATATCACGCTGATCCATGGTGTCGCCCTGTCGTAAGTGCAACAACATTTTCATGTAGGATTCAGGATCGCCCAAACCATAGATGGCAGAAACGCTTGCTACGATCACAACATCTCGTCGCTCCATCAGCGCTTTAGTCGCTGACAGCCGCATTTGTTCGATATGATCGTTAATAGATGCATCTTTTTCGATAAACGTATCCGTACTGGGTACGTAGGCTTCAGGTTGATAGTAATCATAATAAGAAACGAAATATTCCACCGCATTATTGGGGAAAAACTCTTTCATTTCACCATAAAGCTGAGCCGCTAAGGTTTTATTATGCGCTAAAATGAGCGTAGGGCGCTGCACCTTGTTGATGACGTTAGCCATGGTAAAGGTCTTACCCGACCCCGTCACACCAAGAAGTGTTTGGCCGGCTAACCCACTTTCTAATCCATCTACTAAAGCTTCTATCGCCTTTGGTTGGTCACCTGCCGGCTTATATTTAGAATGAAGCTCGAACCCTCTACTCATTACTTTAACCTTTTATAGAACACGTTGAAGCTATCTGCTATCTGCTATCTGCTATCTGCTATCTGCTATCTGCTAAAACTAAATCATCTTTCAAATACACGCTGCAAGTTTGTTATTTGGCCTTTTTCTAACCTGTGAAGCTATATGAATAGTCAAAGTCAGATTATGTCTTTTTGAGTGAACTTGGCGTCTCTGCTTCAAAATCGGCAACGGCCCGTTTAAAAACAACGAAGGAAACACACGCCATTGCTATATTTGCGACAACGGTTCCTGCAAACAATCCTTTTAGCTCAAAAAGAAAACCACCTGCAATGCTGATGGGTACGAAGAAAACGAACAACCGGATGACACTTAAAAGCAATGCTGTCATTGGGCGATGCATGGCGTTCAGTGAAGAATTTGTCAGTATAATTATCCCCTGCATGCCGTAACCCAATGGCACTATCATTAGAAAGAGCTGAATGAGTACACTTACTTCCACCTCGCTGGCAAATGCCACGGCGATCCAGCTTGAAAGCGCCCACATCAGCAGAAAGATAATAAACTGCCACACAATGACAAATTTTAAGGTGAGTGAATACGCTTTCTTAACACGGTCGATCTGCCCCGCCCCAACATTTTGACTAATAAAAGGCGGCAACGTCATGGATAAGGCTAACACAACAATACTGGCAATAGACTCCATGCGATTGCCTACGCCCCACGCCGCCACAGCCTCGGCGCCATAACTGGCAACAAATGCAGTCATGACTCCACCGGCTATGGGTGTTAGCATGTTAGCGCCAGCGGCGGGTAATCCTATTTTTAAAATCTCTCGGCTGCTATCGCGTAACTCAGTGACAGTAAGTAGTCGGGGCAGCATCAACTTGCGACGAACAGCCAAAATATAGAGTATCCAAAGAGCACCTACTATCCACGCGATAAACGTGGCAAGCGCAGCGCCTTTTATACCCATTGCCGGAATAGGACCCAAACCAAAGATAAAAATAGGGTCAAGCAACGCATTTAGCCCGCCACCTGCTGCCATAACAATACTTGGCGTTCGCGTATCACCGCAGGCGCGTAATACGCTATTACCCACCATAGGCATAGCTAGGAAAATGCTAGATAAATACCATAACCCCATATAGTCAGAGATATACGGCATAAGGTTATCTGTTGCATTGAGCAATCTAAAAACAGGCTCGATAGTAAAAAGGCCGATTACCGCAAGAGCACCGACAAGCAACACAGACAACATTAGCGAGCCGGTTGCATAATGCTTAGACTTCGTTAATTGTTTACTGCCCTGTAGCTTCCCGATAATTGCAGACGTACCAATCCCTAATCCAATGTTTAAACTTATGACTGTAAACGTGACAGGAAAAGTGAAACTTATGGCGGCGAGCGGATCGGTGCCTAATAAACTCACAAAGAAAGTGTCGATAAGCCCGAAACTCATCATCATTACCATGCCCAATATCATGGGAATAGTCATACGCTTTAACGTGACACCAATCTCTTCTTCCAATAGGTCAGAAGAACGTGGTTTAGCGTTACTTTTTATCACTTGAGCTCCGGCAAACTAAAATCCTGATACAACTGTGCATTAGTGTAAAAGAGCAAGGTATAGATAGCTATGTGTATTCGACAAACAATTCAAAGGATGAGAGCGCTGTTTGTAAACACCCTTTTTTAAACGTAAAAACACATAAATTTGATAATTTTGCTCTCAATACAGGCTCAACAATACTTTTTGAACAAAGTACGCCGTAAGACGCCGCAATAAGCTGGTTACAGTTTAATGTCTGTTACGTTTCAGTTTTACTACTCACTGTTTGCACCTGCGATGGCTATAAGAGACGGTTATGCGGCGTACGATAGACACACTTATTTGTTAATGGAATGTAAGGCATTGAGAAATAAGATGGATTTCATTGGGTAGCATTTAGACATTCGTTGAATTAACACACAAGCTACTTTTTGTTCAACCGATCTGATGAGATCGAGATTAACGATCGCAAAATTAACCATAACCTTCTGATACAAAATAATTATTACCGATAAACGTTGATAAATACTGTAGATCAACTTCTCACTGATCTGGCAAAAGCACTTATAAAATTTAAGCTATCAACATAGTTATCCACAGATTTAGTGGATAACTAACGCTAGACCATATTTGGCGCGATTTTGTGCTCGATTAATCCCCTAACACGTAAGTGACGACTAACCTTTTAATCCTCAGGTACAGGTTACAGATTTATTAAAGGCTGTACATAATAACAGTGTGGAAGTATTTTTTTATTCTATTTAGTTATATAAGACCGACAAAAATGGATATTAGAAAAAGGTTGTAAATCATATTATTCAAATTCCAAAAAACGCTTAACACTTGCAATTAACGAATAATGGGTACTTATTAATCACCGCTTTCACAAGATTGACGACAAAATAAGCACAAAAGCCTCAAAAAGCTATTTTTTGCGCAGTCAGAACAAATATTTCATTTATGTTGTTGACAGTTCCTAAGTACGTCTTTAATATTCGCCTCCGTTGAAGCACAGGTCCCCCTTAGCTCAGTTGGTTAGAGCGACGGACTGTTAATCCGCAGGTCCCCCGTTCGAGTCGGGGAGGGGGAGCCACTTAGTTGGCTTCCAAATCGTCTCACCCACATCATTCTATTTTAATTCCTAAAACAACGCGTTTAGACATTAAATAACCCTAATTCAATCAAGTTGTTAAACCCGTTCTAAAAAGGGATAATAGACGCAATCTGTTTTTCTTTTTAAATCACGGGCGATGTCCGTCAAAATTCCTCGAAGGAATAGCGATATTCATGACTGAATTTTTACTGCTATTGATTGGTACAGTACTGGTTAACAACTTCGTGTTGGTCAAGTTTCTCGGGTTATGCCCATTCATGGGTGTGTCTGGAAAACTAGAGACCGCCATGGGCATGTCTATGGCAACCACATTCGTACTGACCCTCGCGTCTGCAACAAGCTACTTAGTAGAAACCTATTTACTCGCACCTTTAGGTATTGGTTATCTAAGAACGCTAGCTTTCATCCTCGTTATTGCGGTTGTGGTGCAGTTCACTGAAATGGTGGTGCATAAAACCAGTCCTACCTTATATAGGTTACTGGGCATTTTTCTTCCTCTCATTACCACTAATTGTGCAGTGTTAGGTGTTGCACTTTTGAACCTCACTGAACAACATAATTTTATGCAGAGTCTCATTTATGGGTTTGGCGCTGCTGTTGGTTTTTCATTGGTATTGGTACTTTTTGCCGCGATGCGCGAGCGACTAGCTGCAGCAGATGTACCGGTTTCATTTAAAGGCGCGTCAATAGCTATGATTACAGCAGGCCTTATGTCACTTGCCTTCATGGGTTTTAGCGGTTTGGTGAAGCTATAATGACGATGTCGACTGCTATAGTTTTTGCCGTTATTGCTATCGGTGCATTGGCCCTAATCTTTGGCCTTGTTTTAGGCTATGCCAGCATCCGCTTTAAAGTGGAAGGTGACCCGCTGGTAGAACAAATAGATGCCGTGCTTCCACAAACCCAATGTGGACAATGCGGTTATCCAGGATGTAAGCCCTATGCAGAAGCTATTGCCGAGGGAGATGACATAAATAAATGTCCACCGGGCGGTGAGTCTACCATCAAAAAGCTTGCTGATTTGATGGGTGTAGAGCCCAAACCCCTCGACGCGGCCCATGGTGAGGAAGACGTCAAAAAAGTCGCGTTTATTCGTGAGGATGAGTGCATTGGTTGTACGAAATGCATCCAAGCATGTCCGGTCGATGCAATCTTGGGCGCGGCAAAGCATATGCATACCGTCATTACCGATGAATGCACAGGGTGCGACCTGTGTGTAGACCCCTGCCCTGTTGACTGTATTGATATGGTCCCTATCACTCAAACAACTTCTACGTGGAAGTGGGATTTCTCATCATCGCCTAAAGGTGATATTCCCATTAAAATGGTGTCGTAATTGTGATGTACCCAAGCTTTGATTCAATTATAGAAACCTTAAATGCGGGAAAGACATACTCGTTTCCTGGTGGCGTACACCCTGACGATAAAAAAGCCCTTTCCAATGCGTCAGTAATCCAGAAGCCTTCTATGCCCGAACTATTGGTAGTTCCGCTTCGACAGCATATTGGTTCAGATGGGGTATGCTGCGTAGACGTCGGTGATACCGTATTAAAAGGCCAAGTTCTCTCGCAAAGCTCTTCGCCTTTTTCAGTGCCCGTTCATGCGCCCACGTCGGGTGAAATTGTCGCTATTGCGCCGCACGTTGTTGCTCATCCAAGCGGACTCACAGAAATGTGTGTTTCGATACGCCCTGACGGCAAGGATACATGGTGTGAACTGTCTCCTATTACTCATTACAGTAATGTCGACCGTAGTCAGCTTATTGATGCTATTTGTCAAGCTGGTATTTCGGGTATGGGTGGAGCAGGCTTCCCTACTCACATAAAAGCATCCACCTCAAAGCCAGTTGAATTTCTTATTTTAAACGGCATTGAATGCGAGCCTTATATTACATCTGACGATCGCCTTATGCGCGAGCATGCGTGGCAAATACGTCAAGGGCTAGATATTCTTACGCACTTAATTGGCCCTAAAGCAATCATTGTGGCAGTAGAAGATAACAAACCAGAAGCGTTTGAAGCCTTAAATATTGCGTGTCAAGATAAGAAAGATTACCGGGTAGTCAGCGTCGAAACCAAATATCCTGCTGGGGGTGAGAAACAACTCATCCAAGTTATTACTGGCCGTGAAGTGCCAAGAAACGGTCTGCCTGCAGATATTGGCGTAATGATGTTTAACGTGGGCACCTGCTACGCTATTGCCGATGCCATTTTGCATGGCAAACCGCTTATTGAGCGCATTGTCACTGTTACTGGTGAAGCCGTTGAATCACCGAGCAACTTTAGAGCATTGATCGGCACGCCTGTATCTCATTTGTTAACTGAAGCCAAATACAATTCGAAAAAGCAAAAGGCGCCCAAAGTCGTCATGGGCGGCCCCATGATGGGATTCACTCTATCAGATGCAAACATACCCGTGGTGAAAACCACTAACTGTTTGCTTGTTCCTGCAAAAAAAGAGCTCGTAGACGACAACGCAGAGCGACCATGTATTCGCTGCAGCGCATGTGCTGATGTTTGTCCAGCGTCTCTGCTGCCTCAGCAAATGTTTTGGCATGCCAAAGCAAAGGAATATGACAAGGCAGAAGAATACGACCTGTTCGACTGCATTGAATGTGGTGCTTGCGCGTATGTCTGCCCAAGTGAAATACCGCTAGTCCATTATTATCGCCAAGCCAAAGCCGAAATTCGTTTACAGCGTGATGAGAAGAACAAAGCAGAAAAAGCAAAACAACGTTTTGAGGCACGCAAAGAGCGATTAGAGCGTGAAAAGCACGAACGTGAAGAAAAGCATAGAAAGGCCAAAGAAGCCCGTTTAGCTGCGAATAAAGCGAAAGAACAAGATGTTGTAGCGGCCAACAACGCCAGTAACGGTGACGCAACAGAAGCAAAAGATAAAGTCGCCGCAGCGCTTGCTCGCGCGAAAGCGAAAAAAGCCGCTATGCAGGCTAAATCAAGTGATGAAAGTGCAACGTTGAATACTGACGAGCCAAGCACTGCGCCAGACGATAAAAAGGCTCAGGTAGCTGCCGCTATTGCCAGAGCAAAGGCGAAAAAAGCGGCGCAAGCTCAAAGTGAAAAGGTCGACGATTTATCGGCTGTGCAACCTGCTGCGCCATCGCCTGAAGATGAGAAAAAAGCCAAAGTTGCTGCAGCTATTGCAAGAGCAAAAGCGAAAAAAGCAGCACAAGCTGCTCCCTCTGAAGAGCCGTTAACCGGAAACCACTCAGACAAACACGCAGACAATCAGGTTGCAAACAAGGCAGAAGAATCTCACGCTGAAAACAATGCAGCTCTTTCAGCAGAAGAACAGAAAAAAGCGCGAATTGCGGCTGCAGTGGCAAAAGCAAAAGCCCAGAAAGCGGCTAAAAGTATGTCCGAAGATGGGCTGTCAGAATCGTCATCACTAGCACAACCTTCTTCTCAAACCATTATTGAGGCAGGTGAGCAGAAGAATGAGCAACAGGATGAGAAGCGGGCAAGAATTGCCGCTGCCGTAGCTAAAGCTAAAGCGAAAAAGCTTGCCCAAGCAAGCCAAGAAAAATCGCAACCTACCGATATCAATGAGACAGAGAGCCAGGCGAAGGGCGAGCAGAGCGAATCACCTTCGTTAGACGATGTCGAAACGAATAAGCAAGAGAGCGCTCACATGTCGGGACAAGATGAAAAGAAAGCGCGTATAGCCTTAGCTATCGCGAAAGCTAAGGCCAAAAAAGCTGCCGCTGACAAAGAGAAAGAATCATAATGAAGTTAAGTTTATCGAGTTCACCACATCAGAGGGTTAAACGCGATACGGGTCAAGTCATGCGCATGGTGATCTATGCCATGATCCCTGGAATGATAGCCCAATCCTTCTTTTTTGGTTGGGGAATGATAATACAGTCAGTGATTGCTGTAATAAGTGCTCTGGTTTTTGAAGGCGTTATTTTATACCTGAGGAAACGCCCTATAGAGCGCACACTTACCGACTATAGCGCTGTATTAACTGGGCTTTTAATCGCAATAAGCATTCCGCCTACTCTACCTTGGTGGATGACAGTAACCGGTGTTTTTTTTGCTATCGCAGTAGCTAAGCAAGTTTATGGTGGCTTGGGGTTCAACATTTTTAACCCGGCTATGATTGCCTATGTTGTTTTGCTCATCTCTTTTCCTGCCGCCATGAGCTTATGGTTACCTCCCACTACTCACGCTGGAATTACTCCGAGCTTCTTTGATTCTGTTTCGCTGATATTTACTGGCTTTACCACAAGTGGATATGACGTTACTCAGCTAAAGACGATTGCCGATGGTGTGACTATGGCCACGCCGTTAGACACGTTAAAAACCGATTTAACGCAAGGTGTCACTTACTCAGAATCACTTACTAAGCCAATTTTCGACGGCGGTTTTTTTGAAGCCGCTGGCGCAGGCTGGGGAATAGTCAGCATTGCTTATTTGCTGGGTGGACTATATTTATGGAAAACCCGTGTTATCAGCTGGCATATACCAGGCGGCATGTTAATAAGCGTATTTGCCTGCGCTTCATTGCTTCATTTAGCCAATGCTGACTACTATGCCTCGCCACTTTTTCACTTGTTCAACGGCGCGGTTATGGTTGGCGCTTTCTTTATTGCCACCGATCCTGTATCAGCATCGACCACACCTAAAGGGCGTATCATTTTTGGGGCGGCCATCGGTTTTTGGATTGTTATCATTCGGACGTTTGGTGGATACCCAGATGCTGTAGCGTTTGCAGTAATCATTATGAACATGGCTGTACCTCTTATCGATTATTACACTCGCCCACGTGTTTATGGGAAAAATGCCGATAAAGGTCGAGGTAAATCTCAATGATGAAAGACAGCTTAACCAAAAACGGCGTGATGTTAGGTACGTTTGCCGTCGTGACTACCGCGCTTATCTCGCTTACCTTTTATGGCACTAAAGATAAGATTGAGCAGCAAAAGCAACAGAAACTGCTAAGCGTGCTCAATGAAGTAGTGCCGAGTGAGTTTCACGATAACCCTCTATACGCAAACTGTACTCAAGTGACGGCGATTGAATTAGGCGCCAAAAAAGCGCACAAAGTCTACCGAGCCACATTGAACGGTAAACCGAGTGCATTGGTACTAGAGGCCACTGCACCTGACGGCTATAGCGGTGATATTGATTTAGTCGTAGGCGTCAGTGTGAGCGCATCTAAGTTTTTAAATTCAAAAAACAATGATTTAGGAAACAACGTTGATCAACACGAAAGAAAGACTACCGATAATAAAATGACGGTACTCGGCGTTAGAGTGATCGAACACAAAGAAACGCCAGGGTTAGGCGATAAGATTGAGCTTGCGGTTAGTAACTGGATCACCTCGTTTAGCGATAGACCTTTTTCCGATGACGATTTAGCACCATGGCAAGTTAAAAAAGATGGTGGCGAGTTCGACCAGTTTACCGGCGCAACCATTACACCACGGGCGGTAGTAGGCGCGGTGCGTGAAGCCTTATTGTATGCACAGGCTAACCAGGCGGCGTTATTCTCTGCCCCTAATACTTGTGAACGCAAAGATAACGCTAATACCGCTGAGCCTAACGATATTTATGAGGCACACCCTCAACAAGTAGAGGAGCTTTGAACGTGACCGATTTTCGCGACCTATCGCTACAAGGGCTTTGGAAAAACAACCCAGCGCTGGTTCAGTTGCTTGGACTGTGCCCCCTGTTAGCGGTTACCGCTACCTTTATCAATGGCTTAGGTTTAGGCCTTGCCACCATGCTCGTTCTGATTGGTAGCAACGTAACCGTATCATTAGTACGAAACCTAGTAAGAAATGAAATTCGTATCCCGGTTTTCGTCATGATTATTGCTGCGTTCGTAACTATCATTCAGCTGATAATGAATGCGTTTACTTATGAGCTTTACTTGGCCTTAGGCATTTTTATTCCGCTTATTGTCACCAACTGCGCAATCATTGGTCGCGCTGAAGCATTTGCCTCTAAAAACGGCCCTCTTGCCTCCGCCTATGACGGGCTTATGATGGGGTTAGGTTTTACTGCCGTTTTGGTTATTTTAGGTGGAATGCGTGAAATTTTGGGCGCAGGAACATTATTAGCAGGCGCTGACAGGCTATTTGGTCCAATTGCTGAAAACTGGACAATCGTGCTGTTTAACACAGAGAACCCGTTCCTACTCGCCGTTCTTCCGCCCGGTGCGTTTTTAGGCATGGGCTTGCTCATCGCTATAAAAAATATCATCGACGCTAAAATTGCGGCACAGCAAACCGTCCCAACGGAAAAAGCCGCACGGGTGCGTGTTACTGCTGAAAGCTAGTCATCCTTTACCGAGACCATAGAATAAGAGTAAGAGACCGTCTTAATGTTAGATGTTGCTAAGCCCATCTCAAAGCAAGAAAAAGTCAATGAAATCATGCGAATTTTGGATGAGCTTTATCCAGAAGTGCCCATTTTCTTAGATCATAAAGATCCCTACACTCTGCTAATTGCTGTGCTGCTATCAGCGCAGTGCACTGACGAAAGGGTAAACCAGATTACACCGAAGCTATTTGCTCGCGCCGATAACCCCTATGATATGGTGATGATGAGTATCGAGGAAATTCAAGACATTATCCGTCCTTGTGGTTTATCGCCCATGAAGTCTAAAGGCATCTGGCATTTATCCGACATGATTATCAAGCTACATAACGGTAAAGTTCCAGCAAGCTTTGAGGCATTAGAAGCGATGCCGGCTGTAGGACATAAAACCGCAGCAGTTGTCATGTCTCAGGGGTTTGGCATTCCTGCATTTCCTGTAGATACACATATCCACCGACTAATGTATCGCTGGGGTCTTTCAAACGGCAAAAGTGTGGAGCAGACAGAGCGTGACGCAAAACGTCTGTTCCCCCGAGAGAGATGGAACGATCTCCATCTACAAATCATTCTTTATGGAAGAGAATACTGCCCTGCCCGAGGATTTGACTTAAATAAGTGCGTTATTACACGAGAATTCGGCAGAAAAAGCTTTATTAACGAAGTACTCAAAGAGCAAGAGAAAAAGCAAAAACTGATGCTGAAGAAGAAGCGGAAATAAAAACGTTTTAAGAGGAGTCGAAAGACTCCTTTTTTATTTTTCCTATCTCATATAACAAGTCGCACCAAACAACTTTGCGATTAACGAACCACATGGGCTTGTGGTTTGCCTCGAAAGCATATTTCAAATTGGCTATGATAAGAATGTCCTGTTTGTGCCCACACAAATAAAATAGAAATATAAAAATAACTCACGGAGAACACATGTCTCGATTAAATACTATCGCTAAAAGCTTAGCGTTTGGAGCATTAGTAAGTGCTTGCAGCTTTGGCGTTTTTGCTGAAAGCTCGCCAATTACTCCGCAACAAAAGAAAAATGCTGAAGCACTTATCCAAAAAGCACTGAAAAGTGATTTGGGCTATCGCATTGTAGAATCGCTTACCACAGAAATAGGCCCTCGATTAGGTGGCTCTGAAGCGGAAAAACGCGCAAGAGACTGGGGTGTAGAAGTTGGTAAACGTTTAGGTTTTGATAAAGTCAGTATAGAAGAATTTACTATGCCCTTTTGGGATAGAGGTCATTTACATATTTCACTTACTTCGCCCTATGCACAGCCGCTTTATGGCACTGCGCTCGGTGGTGCTGCCCCTTCAGAAAATGAAATCAATGCAGACATCGTGTATTTCAGGGATATTCACGCCCTAACAGCTGTTAAAGATGGTGCGCTTAAGGGCAAGATTGCCTTCGTGGATGGCGATGCCATGGTGAAAAGTCAAACCGGTGCAGGTTA
This sequence comes from Alteromonas sp. IB21, assembly GCF_016405965.1. Taxonomy (GTDB): domain Bacteria; phylum Pseudomonadota; class Gammaproteobacteria; order Enterobacterales; family Alteromonadaceae; genus Alteromonas. Next base: position 153,479 of record NZ_JAEFCD010000001.1, read on the forward strand.
TGGTCAAGCGAACCAACGTCGCCGTATAGGATGGCAGCATGCTCAACGCGGCGGTGCTGAGGCACTGGTAGTACGTTCAGTGGGTTCTGATTCACATCGTTTTCCACACTCTGGCATGATGAGTTCAGACGGTGATAACTGGGCAGATATTCCCGTCGTTGCTATTTCAAACCCCGATGCTGATCATTTACGTCGTCTACACAATCTTGGCAAACCACTATCACTTTCGCTTCACTCGGAATCTAAGTGGAAAGGCGAAGTAAGCAGCGGTAACGTCATTTTAGATTTAGTAGGTAGCGAAAAGCCTGAAGAAATTGTACTTATAGGTGGCCACTTAGACAGTTGGGATTTGGGTACAGGCGCGGTCGATGATGGTGCAGGTATTGCAATAACAACGGCAGCTGCGGCGTTAATTGCCTCTTTGCCAGAGCGCCCAAAACGCACTATTCGCGTGGTCATGTTTGGCGCAGAGGAAGTCGGTTTATTAGGTGCTTTTGCTTATGCAAAACAGCATGATAAAAATCTGAGCAATCACGTTTTGGCCACAGAGTCTGACTTTGGGGCTCAAACTATTTGGCAGCTTGTGTCTAATGTAAACACCGAGGCAACGGTGCTAGTAGATGAAATCGCAAAAATTCTTTCCCCACTAGGTATTGTTCGAGGCGGATCTGATATCGCCGGCGGCGGTCCGGATATTATTCCACTTGCAGCGAAAGGCGTGCCTACTATTAGATTGAATCAGAACGGAAGGGATTATTTCGATCTTCACCACACTCCAGATGACACATTAGATAAAATCAATCCAGATGAGCTTGCGCAAAACATTGCAGCCTATGCGGCTAGCATATATTTACTTGCTGATTCAGAGATAGATTTAAAAACAAAATAATCTTGAAGAAACGTCCGTTTTTTTCATTGATGCCACGTGCAACTAGGTCAGCATGCAAAACAGGTATGCTGGCCTTATTATTCGCTTAAAATACTTTTGCTAATTCCCAGCACTAGATATCAGCCAACAAAGGCCTAATACTTTAATGACGCACGTAGTTTTTTGAATTGACATAAAACTATCCCTAAGAGCATAGAGGACTTAAGGTTTGCCTAGCTTTTGCTGTTATGACGCTTTCACTAACTCAGCAACAAATCGTCTGACTTCTTCACGCGAGGTAAGAACAACATGACGGTAGGTGTTTGCCTCTTTAAAAGCAACAGTGGTTTTATTGGTAGAGATATTTGAAATTAACGCTGAAGATGTCGCGCTATTAAATGTAGAAAGAGAATGTTGAATTTGCATATTAAGAACTTCTTTATAAGTGTTGTATGTTTTGAATTCCTCGCAGGTTGGGTTAAGAAATTTTAAAACGAAAAGTAGGCTCTTTATACCTCGCTCAGCGAGTCAAAGAGCCCATATTTACTAGATAAGCGTTATGGTCTTATCGAACTACTACGTTAGCAGCTTGTGGACCTTTTTGGCCTTGTTCAACTTCGAAGCTAACTTCTTGGCCTTCAGCAAGAGTCTTGAAACCGTCAGAAGTGATTGAACGGAAGTGTACGAATACGTCCTTACCGCCAGCTTCAGGTGTTAGGAAACCGAAACCTTTTTCTTCGTTGAACCATTTAACTGTGCCGTTTACTGAATTAGACATAATAATAACCTTTTTTTAAAAAATTGATGTGTGGTGAAAATCACCGGTAGCAATAGACATAACCAAGCTAGTAAAGCAGTTGTATATCTAAATAGAACTTCAATTTGAAGGAATAAAGAAAGGTACAGCGCAGTATTAGGTAAAGCATATAACATATCTAGAGCGAGACAGAAGGTACAGGTAAAACATCGCCATGTCCAATCATTTCGCGTTTATTTTTTAGTCGCGTGATTTTAATAATGCATTTATATAATTTTTAATGGCTTAAATTAGCCAACAAAAATTGTATAACTGTCTTAAAGAGTTAACATTCATTTATTAAAGTCACACTGCGTTGTGTTTGTTGCTCTGTTCTTTATCTGTATATCACTGTAGGCCCTAAATTGATCTACAGTGTTTTCGCTTGAATGGAAAGACATTACCTACGCATTAACCATGCAGTACGCCGCAAGCTATTACTTTCGCTGTCGGCAATATAGGAGTCTGTTATGCGAATGCTTCACACTATGCTTCGAGTTGAGAATTTAGAATCATCACTTCACTTTTATACCTCGCTAATGGGTATGCGCCTTCTTCGTCAATCAGAAAACAAAGAATACGAATATACCTTGGCATTTGTGGGTTATGGCGATGAGTCTGACAGCACTGTGCTTGAGTTGACCTATAACTGGGGCGATAACACTTATGATAAAGGTGATGCCTATGGCCATATCGCAATTGAGGTGGACGATATCTACAGCTTTTGTGAAAACTTAGCGGCAAACGGCGCTGACGTTTATAGAAAGCCTGGCCCCGTAAAGGGCGGCACCACCGTGATAGCCTTTGTTCGGGACCCTGACGGCTATGCGATTGAACTTATACAAAATAAATCTTTAGCGCTCGAGCACTGATATTCACGCAATAATTGAAAGCCTAATAATGTAAAAGGCTAAAAAAGAGAAAGAAAAGGCAAATAACGATGAACACATGGGGTAGTGCAACTGTGCAGTATAAAAAGTTAGTTTTTTCAAATAGTGTGAAAAGTAAGACTATACAGAAAAGTCTTTTACCTGCTTTGCTATTAGTGTGTTCAAGTATTTTCACATCAAGTGCGCCACTTGCGAACACTGATGAGGCAAACGCAACTAAGCCCTTCACGGTTATTGCACATCGCGGCGCATCAGGGTATTTACCAGAACATACACTTGAAGCTGCTACGCTCGCTTTCTCTTTGCGGCCCGACTTTATAGAACAAGATGTAGTCATTACCAAAGACGACATACCTGTTGTTTTACATGATATTCATCTAGAAACCGTTACCGATGTTGAAGACGTATTTCCCGCTCGACACCGTGCTGACGGAAGGTATTATGCACGGGATTTTACGCTTGCAGAATTGAGAGCACTAAGAGTACATGAACGTACAGGTGGCAACGGTACACCCGTATTTAAGGATAGATACCAAGGTAAACACGCGAATTTTAAGATTGCTACATTAACTGAGCATTTTGAGCTTATTCGCGAGCTTAATCGCCAGTTTGATGCATCTGTTGGTGTGTATCCTGAAGTAAAGTCCCCGGCCTTTCACCGCGATGAAGGTGTTGATGCGAGTAAAATTGTCATCGACACCCTCAATGCGTTCAGTCTCGGCGGGAAAAATAGCAACAGCTATATTCAATGTTTTGATTTTAAAGAAGTAAAACGACTTCGCGACACATTGGGTTATAAAGGCAAAGTGGTAATGCTTATAGGCGAGAATAGCTGGGGCGAAAGTGACACCGACTTTGATTGGGTTCGTTCTGAAGAAGGTATGAACGAAGTAGCATCTTATGCTGATGGTATAGGGCCATGGTTAGGCCATCTACTGAACAACAAAGCAATGGCACAGGGGAAGATTGAGGCTGCAAAGTGGCTTGAGTTCGCTCATAAAAACGGGCTGACGATCCACCCTTACACCTATCGAAAAGACGCGTTGCCTGACGGCCTGACGAGCGAGGAAGTATTAGAAATGCTTGATAAGGTTGTCAACGCTGACGGTGTGTTTACTGATCACTTAGTTCCAGTATTGTCATGGCGGACTAGTAGGAAATAGAGGCTTAAACCTTTTCCCTCCATTTCTTATACTACTTGTGAGTTGATAATAGGCAACCAGCGCTCAAGATTTAGACAGCCGTACTACCACACGTCGGTTTTGGGCACGGCTTTCTCTGGTATCGTTTGGCGCGATGTGACGCTTTTCACCATGACCGGTAAGCTTAATTCTATCTTCAGGCACACCGAGCGTTGTGAGGTAGCTTTTCACCTCATTAGCGCGGCGTATAGAAAGCTGCTCGTTATTCCAACGGCCACCGTAACTATCGGTATAACCATCAAGAAGCACCAGTTCTAGTTCGCTGTCCTCTTTTAAATACTCACCTATCATAGTAAGGCGCTTTTGTGAGTACTTAGTAAGCTCAGTGCTGTTATTTTGATAAGACAGTACTGTATAGGCGATATCGTCGAAATTGAAAGGCAGTAAATTAGATACACACTTAACGAATTCGCGGTACACGCTCGAAAAATTGCTAGCGTTTAGCGCTACGCTGACTTGGTCATACTTATTGTACCAATCTTGATAATAGATAGTGGGCCAAAAACCTTTTTCTAGTTCAGATAGCATCGTCCATGCCGCGTCTTTAGGCAGATCACCATTATATTGTTTTCGAAGAGACATATCCGCAATAGGCTTAGGTGCAACGCCCGGCATCCACTTTGGTGGTACAGAATAAACAGCCGCCATATCAAATTTACTAGGCAGCAAATGCATGTCCAGTTCAAATTCCATATTGAGCTGTTTTGATGCGGTGCTTGTGAACATGGCTTCACCATATCCTGGCAAATCATGATTAAGCGTACACTGTAAGCGTGTTTCGGTATCGATACGCCAGCTAGAGCTCTCTATAGTCGCAGAATACTGCCGCATGGCGGCGTGGGAAGAAAGTGAACTCACCATCCCAATCAACGCGATATATTTTAATTTCGAGACCATTTCGACACCATTCCGAAAACCAAACTAAACCAGGTGCAGACTGCATTTTTCATCACCTCACCCTTTTGAAAGCCACATTTATCCACGCTGCTCAGTAAACTCAACAACCTCAATTTGCCTGACTAAAAACGATCGCCATAGCAAATACGGCAGCGTGTAGTTCCACCTATAATGTGTTTATCGTCCAAAGTGTAGAAAAGTTTAGCGCCTAATACCATTCACTTTTCTCGTTTTAGCGACTAATCTCGCCTTCATTTGAGCGTGTTCAAATTGGAACTGGCAACTCAGTAACATCCTTGCGATAATTCACCATTCACATACATTTCGCATGTTGGTGCGCATTTTAAGTCATCAACGTGTTTTTCTAATCTAGTCTACAAGAGTGTTTATGTCTGCTAACCCGCCCCTTCTTTCCCAGCGCTTCAGAGGTTATTTTCCCGTTGTCATCGACGTTGAAACAGCCGGATTCAATGCAGGTACCGACGCTCTATTGGAGTTAGCAGCCGTAACAGTCAAAATGGATGAAGACGGCATTTTGCACCCGGATCAAACCTTCCATTATCATATTGATCCTTTCGAGGGTGCGAATTTAGAGCCTGCAGCGCTAGAATTTAATGGTATTGACCCTAATTGTGCTCTGCGAGGCGCTATCGAAGAAAGTGAAGCAATGAAAGATCTCTGTAAAGGTATTCGCAAAGCACAAAAAAATGCGGATTGTCAGCGCTCAGTCATTGTGGCTCACAACGCGACGTTCGACCAGAGTTTCGTCAATGCAGCAACGGAGCGCTGTAATATTAAACGCACGCCTTTTCACCCTTTTGTATCGTTTGATACGACGAGCCTTGCTGGATTGACATTAGGACAAACTGTTCTGGTAAAAGCCTGCCGTACTGCTGGCATTGAATTTGACCAAAACGAAGCCCATAGCGCGTTATATGACGCTCAAAAAACTACCGAGCTATTTTGCTATATGGTAAACCGATACAAAGCATTGGGAGGCTGGCCTTTGGAAAGTGGAGAGTAAAGCCTAAGGCTGATTTTGCGATGATGAGCGTTTTTGAACGCAGATTTGTAAAACAAGAACAGCGCCAATAGGCGCTGTTCTACTATGAACTTTATACAATAAACTTACAGTTTGTCAGCTTCTTCAGATAGATACTTCGCCACGCCTTCAGGCGACGCATCCATACCCGCTTTTCCTTCAGTCCAACCCGCTGGGCAAACTTCGCCGTGCTCTTCATGGAACGCTAGGGCGTCAACCATACGCAGCATCTCGTCAACATTACGTCCAAGTGGAAGGTCATTCACTACTTGGTGACGTACCATACCTTGCTCATCGATAAGGAATGAACCGCGGAACGCAACACCATCTTCTGGGTGCTCTACATCATAAGCTTGGCAGATATCATGTTTAACATCAGCAACCAACGTATATTTAACTGGGCCAATACCACCTTGATTTACTGGGGTATTTCTCCACGCATTGTGTGAGAATTGAGAATCGATAGACACACCTATTACCTCTACACCACGCTTTTTGAATTCGTCGAAACGCTTGTCAAAAGCAATAAGCTCAGACGGGCAAACAAATGTGAAATCTAGTGGGTAGAAAAACACGACCGCTTTTTTACCTTTAATAGCCTCGCTTAACGTGAAAGTATCAACAATTTCTCCGCTACCAAGTACTGCCGCCGCAGTAAAATCTGGCGCTGGACGACCAACTAATACACCCATGAGTATCTCCATTTATATGTGGATTGTAATAATAGAAATAATTACTCAACGCAATTATTTAGGATAAATTTCTATAAGAGCAAAAGTAGGTACTAATATGCAAATAACAATACTCGATATTGGTTTTTCTAACAGATCATACCAATGACACAGTGAAAACCTCTTCGCCTAGTTAAAATAGCAATCAATTTCATTGAGTTTAATTTTAATTATCTACTTGCCAAATTCATGAATAGCAATTATTATCATTTACAGATTCATTTGGAGTACGTTTAATGTTTGTTTGTATGTGCTATGGGGTAACAGATAAAAGCATTCGCGCGGCCGTTGAAGAAAGCGGTGTGGGAAATATGCGTGAGTTACGTCAACACTTAGAGCTTGGTTCTCAGTGCGGCAAGTGCATTAATATGGCACAGCAAATTATTGACCAAACGATTGTCGATGAGACCTTATTCAAAAACGTGGGCTAAGTAAGTTATTAGGCCCACTTCACGTTATTCCTTCTGACCCGTTGTTCTTCAATCTCTATCACAATATCTTCTACTTTCCGCTGCATTAATGCCGTGACGAACAAGCAAGGCCGCACCTAATCATCCCTTCGATAATACCATCTTTATTGAAAGCAGTGAGACGAAAATTCAACTGTCAGACTATCACTTGAAAGTATATTCAAGCCCTGCGTAATAGAAAGCACCATTGATGCCACTTGGAGATGTAGGTGGGTAAAGCGCCCCAACCTCTCCTTGAAATGGGTTTTCTTCAGGAAGCGCGTCAAAAAGGTTTTGCGCTCCAAAGGTAAGCACGGTGTGCGGTAGAACTCGCCAAGAGAGCTGGGCGTCAAACGTAGTTAATGCACTGCCAAAGATATCCATACCCGCTGAGGCATCAAGATGGTCTTCATAAAACTTACCGTAATAATTTAGGCGCCAAGTAAACGCCCAATCACCTTTTGATTGCTCGAGAGTGAGACTGCCTCGGTGACCCGGCAGATTATCTTCTAGCATTTTAACTCGAGCCTGAGTTAGATTGGGTAAAAGTTGTATTTCGCCATTGACCAAAGCAGGATAGCGAGTAACGCGCTCCACTTGCGTGTCTGTCCAGTTATAAGCGAGCAGCAAAGAATTTGACCAATCGTCATAGGAAAAGCTGTAATTTACAACGACGTCGACCCCTTGTGTCTTTGTATCAAAATCGTTAGTAAAATATTTAGCTGCATTGTATTTCGCGGCATCAGGACGCCCCTTGGCTATAAGTGCAGTGATATCCTCTTCGGTCAAAGGGATAGCTGACGTGGTACTAATTCTATCTGCAAGACGAATATTAAAATAATCTAGGGTGGCAAAGAAGGTCTCACTCGCCTGCATAACCAAACCAAAGCTGAAGTTAACCGACTCTTCAGGCGTAAGCGGTGTTGCGCCAAGCTGGAGCGATATTAAATCAGTAGGTGGCAGTGTCGCTTGGTCCTCCAAGCCTTTAATACCATAAGCTGTGGTGACATTAATTACGTTACTTTGACCCACTGTGGGTGCTTTAAAGCCGGTATTGACCGACCCTCGTAATGCAAACAGATCGTTTAATTTATACCGAGTACTTAACTTGCCGTCGAACGTTGAGCCAAAGTCACTAAAATGCTCGACGCGTGTCGCCATAGCAAACTGCCATCCTTCCGTAACGAAAAACTCGAAGTCAGCATACAACGCCCAATTATTGCGACTCCAATGGCCTGCTGACTGTGGCTGATAACCTGGGAAGCCGTTTGACCCTATAGAAAACCCTTGATTCAAGCCCAGTGGAGGCTCTAGCGCATAGGGACCTGCAACGTAAGACGCTTCATCACCCGCTTTCTGAAAGTAGGTTTCTTTGCGCCATTCAACACCCAGGGCAATACTAATTGGATCGTCAAAAATCGATTGTATTAACTTGGTAAAGTCCAGATTGAGTGTACGTTCTACTTGCGAAACGCCGCCAGGAGAAAAAGCTGTGGGTGTTTTAGGCCCCAACGATGGATTCACTGTATTTGAAATGGTGTACTCGATATCACTGTATCCAAGTGTGGCGCTTACATCCATTGCCCAGCCTTCAGGTAGTTCGTGCTTTATTCCCATAGCCACAGAGGCATCGGTGATCGTTCCCCCAAATTGAGGCGTGAACCCGCCGGGAAACCACTCATTAAAGGCAAAACAGTTTGCACCGAGCGCCGTTGAGTTATCTGCTATTCGCTGATAATCAGGATTTGATAAAACATTACTACTTGAAAGGGTTATAGAAGGGCATGCAATACCGTTTCCCAGTCCATCTAAGTCCGCAACAATAAGACGACTTTCTCCAGTAGTAGAGTCCGTGCGGCTAAACACACCTTCACGCGTTTGTGGATTTCGAAAATAGAATCCACCATTAATCTCACGGCGTGCAGCGGTAGCAAAACTATACAGCTTCGATGAAGAAGACAGGTCAACGCCGGTATTTAGCGCGAGTTTGATATCTTCATTTACATCTAACGCCCCCCAAATTTGAGCAGGCATTTGAATGAATGTATTGCCTTGTTCTAGGAGACTTTGAGCATCATCGCGCTGCACGGAACGAGATGTACCATTTTGCTGCCTGTACTCCGCTGTCGCGTTGACGAAGCCTGTCTCTCCGAAGGCAAAGCCTTTATTCGCTTGAAATTGAAAAAGTTCGCCGTCACCTTCGCTGTATCCGCCAAGCTTCAAAGCGACACTGCCTCCTTCTCTCGCATCTTTTAAGACGAAGTTAATAACGCCGGCTATAGCATCTGAGCCATATTGGGCCGATGCACCATCTCGCAGTACCTCTACTTGTTTCAGAGCATAAGCAGGTATCACTGATATATCTGGCCCTTGTGCTCCGTCAGATAATCCGCCACCGAGAAACGTGATAACCGCTGAGCGGTGTCTGCGTTTTCCATTTAAGAGCAATAGCGTGTGATCTGAAGACATACCTCTTAAATTCGCTGGCCTCACCAAGCTGCTGGCATCATTTATTGGCTGGTCGTTAACATTAAGGGATGGAACCATCACGCTCAGCATAGAGAGTACGTCGGTGTTACCTTGAGAACTCAGCGCGTCAGCGCCAATAACATCCAAGGGAACCGGTGAATCCACAGCACTTCTAGGCGAGTTTCTGGTACCAACGACAGCGATTTTTTCCAGTCCGTTACTCTTTTCCTCTACCTTTTCCTCGTTCTCATCACGTTGTTTTGATTGTGTTAAAAGAGATGAACGAGAACGAATAGTCAATGCGCCGGTTTCATCAGTAATAACTGCCAGTTCCGTACCTTCAAGAAGCTGGGTCAAGGCTTCATTTAATGTAAACGTACCCTCTAGCGCATTAGTTTTTACTTTTCTTGCTAAATCGAAGGGGAATAAAAGCGTAGTATTGGCTTGTTTAGCAAGCTCAGTCAGCGCTTCATTGGCGTTTTGTGCAGGAATTGAAAATGTAATTGCACCAGGCGAAGAAAGGGTTTCAGACGAAATGGGCGAGTCGCTAACATTTTGCGCAAACAGAGTGTCTGTTGGCCATAGAAGAAAAAATATACCCGGTACTAAATGCGCAGGTGAAAGCGCGCTGGATATCGAGAGTTTGTGCATTGTATTTTGCAAGTGACAGCAAGCCGAACACGCGAAAGCATGTAGCTTTTTTCTTTTATTTTTAGGTTGCCTGCTAATCGCAATATTGCCGTACTGCAAGATATTAAATCAATGTGCTTACTATTTTAATTATATTGTCACATTAAATAAAATGATGCCAATCAGTAATCATAGAAAGGACCCAGCTTTCAAAAATATTTAACTTTTCGCAGTGCTCAGTTCAATCGTTGTTTCGGTGACTCTTTGATAATTAATGTTGAAGCTGCTCTTTAGTGCAGATAGTAAGCCATCTATATCGCCTACTTTGAAATATCCTGCTACACGGCGTCTACGCAAACTATCGTCTGAAATGTGAAAGCGAACAGGCGTATAACGTCCTATCTCCGCCAACACGGCATCTAACGGCTCACCTTTAAACACAATCATGCCCTGCTGCCATGCTAAATCATCGTCAATATCATCTTGCGACATACTTTCGCGAGCTTCTACTTTACCTAATACGGTTGCTTTCTCTCCCGCAAACATCAGCAGACCTTCTTCTGAGACGGGGCGTTTTCCGAATAGAGAATCGTTTGACGATGACGACTTAAATCGGTCTTTCACTAACACTTTTCCATCAGTAACCACTAATTCAAACGCATTGTCGTCGACGTATTGCATATTAAAAGCCGTACCCACCGCCGTTACGGTGTTATTACCCGCGGTAACCGAGAATGGGCGCGTTTTATCGTGAGCGACTTCAAAGTGAGCTTCGCCTTTCAATAACACGATATTTCGCGCCGTTGATGTGAAGTCTACGGTTACTGTAGAGTTTGTATTAAGGTGAAGCTGTGAACCGTCTGCCAGGGTAACGTTTTTTTGCTCCCCCACCCCTGTTTGCACCTTCTGGGTTACGGCGGCAAATTCAGGCGCGTTGTCTAACCACGTACGCTGAACAACAACGCCAACAGCAATCGCCATTACTAAGAACGTGGCCGCAATGCCCCACACTGCTGTTTTTGGAAGGCCGTGTTTCTTCGATGCTTGGCGGGCTGTCGGCTGAGGGAATAGCCCACTTAATTCATTGAGCACCGACATATCGTCCCACAAACTTGCTACATCCAATAAGGCTTGGCGGTGGGCATTACTTTCAGATAGCCAAGCGCCTAATATTTCTTTTTCGTCACTTTTTAACCCGCGGTCGAGACGGCTTATCCAAAGGCAAGCTTGCTCTTGAATATCTTCTTTGCTTGAAAACTGGCGAATATTGTTCATGTTAACTACTGCTTATGTCCTGAGTCGCGGTAGCAGTGGCACGGGGGGATGCACTGTCCTTTGAAAGCTCAGCTAAATATCTAGAGCACATCATTAAACCTTTGGCGACATGCTTTTCTACGGTGCTTTCGCTCAGCCCCACAAGCTCTGCAATCTCTTTTTGTCGCATGCCATATACTTTTTTGAGCAAAAATACGCGTTTTACATCAGCTGACAGTGTGTCTGTCGCTCGGCAAAAATGAATAAAACGTTCTTTGCTCTCTACGTTTTTTTCTAAACTATGCCCAACAAGTTCGTAAGGCAAAAGATCCATGTCGTCTAAATGCTGTTTATTTTTATTCTCAGCTTTTGCAACATGGTTCAGCGCTAAATTACGCGCTGTTTTGAGCATGTATGTCCGCTCGTACTGTATTTCTTGTTTTAATTCTGCTTCGTAGCTCTTTATAAAAGCTTCTTGCACGATATCTTCAATGTCGTCGGCGCCAACAATAGAACCTACCGCGCGCATTAACTTAGAGCGGTATTTTAAAAAGGTTTCAGCTACTGTCGACTTTCTCGTCATAATAATAAATGTTGCGTGTTTCGATTTGCTTACATGGGCATCAATAATGCCTGTTTTTTGGTAAATTTTCACGTAAATGATGATAGAAGATAAAAGGGGAGCTAATGCTCCCCTTCACTTCGAAACATTTGTGAAAGTTGTGTTCGCTAGTATTAGCGATTAAAAAGAATAAACACCTCTTAGATAATAGAAGCCACCGTTGATACCGATGGGTGAGGTCGTTGGATACAACGAACCTGCAATACCGGCATACTGTGTATTCTCATCTGGGTATTCATCAAAGGCGTTTTTCGCGCCTACAGTTACAGTAAACTCTTCAGTGAAGTTGTAAGCCACTTCTAAGTCCACAGTAAATTCTGAGCCTACTTTATCGATTGGAAGCGCAGAATCTAAGTGGTCTTCAAAGATGCTACCGTAATAGTTTAAGCGTGCAAGGAAGCGCCAATCACCATTCGTATGGTTCGCCGTTGCACTGTAGCGCACTGCTGGAAGGTTATCTTCTAACATGCGAATACGCTCAGCTGAAATGTTGTCCGATGCACGGTCAACCTCTGTCGATGTCCAGTTGTAAGCAAGTGAGAACTTAGTCTCGCCGCCCATCATCTCCATCGAGTAGTTGGCGACTACATCAAGACCTTCAGTGGTTGTATCGAAGTCATTGGTAAAGAAGCTGATCTCTTGGAAGCTAGATGCATCGTTGATGCCTTGCGCAATAAGTGCTGCAATATCGTCTTCAGTTAACGCAATACCAGACGCTGTACTAATACGGTCAGTCAGCTCAATGTTGTAGTAATCAGCAGTAATGAAAAGACCATTTTCAAAGTCGGCTACTATACCAAACGTGATACTTTCTGATTCTTCAGGTGTTAGCTGCTCGCCACCTTTAAGCTGCGATACTGGGTCTGTTGGTGGTAGCGTTGCACGGTCGATTAACTGACCACCCGTACCGAACGCTGTTGTAACGTTACGCACGTTACTTTGACCAAGCGTAGGCGCCTTAAAGCCAGTTGAGAATGCACCGCGGAACGCGATGTTTTCAAGCGCTTGCCAACGGAACGCAATTTTACCTTTTGTCGTATCGCCGAAGTCAGAGAAGTCTTCGTAACGAAGCGCACCGGCTAACATGAAGTTTTCAGTGATATAGGCTTCTGCGTCAACGTAAAGTGCAATGTTGTTGCGGGACACACGACCTTGGCTATTGGCCGCCAAGCCAGGGAAACCATTTGAGCCAATGCCAAAGCCTTGTGTCGCCAGCGGACCTATTTCATAAGAGGCTGTGTCACCTGCAACGCTCTCATAACTTTCATTGCGATATTGGAAACCTGTCGCTACGAATAGCGGTTCGTACAAACCAACATCGAAAGGTTTAGTAAAGTCAATATCAAGAGTTTGTTCAGACTGTGTATAACGACCTGGGCTGAACGAGGTTGGCGTATCTGGACCTAAAGACGGGTTGATTGTATTGCTGATAGCAAAATCTACTTCGTTTTGGCCAAGGTTCAAACTCACGTCATAAGTAATGTCGTTATCCAACTCACCTTTGGTACCAAACACAAGAGACATGTCCGTTACCGTGCCGCCAAAGCGAGGTGTAAAGCCACCAGGAAGAATCTCGTTAAACGCGAAACAGTCTGGATTATTTGCTACTTCACTAATGTAACGTGGATTAGTAAGTACGTTGTCGCCAACCACGATATCAGTTGGACAGTTACCTGACATGTCGCCAGTCAAATCACCTACAAGCAACAATTGTTCGCCGTCAGCATTTGTACCACCGTCGTTTACACCACCACGGTTGTGTGGGTTACGGAAATAGAAACCGCCTTCAACTTCACGTTCAGCGAAGTTACCAAACATATAAGCTTCTGAAGTAGCAGACAACTCAATACCAGCGTTAGCAAACAGTTTGATGTCGTGCTTAATTTCAGGAGAACCCCAAATTTGTGCAGGATCTGCAACGAAAGTGTTACCTGCTGCTACAAGTGCCGCTGCATCATCACGCTGAACGCTGCGAGAGGTATCATCAGCTGTACGGTATTCAGCTGATAGGTTAAGGAAACCATTTTCTGAAAGTGGCAAACCGACATTACCAGACAACTGGATCATGTCGCCGTCGCCTTCATAGTAAGAACCGTAACGGGCTTCAAACGTTCCGCCTTCAGACGCATCGCTAAGTACGAAGTTAATTACACCTGCAATGGCGTCTGAACCGTATTGTGCTGCTGCACCATCGCGGAGTACTTCAACCTGCTTTAGCGCTGCTGCTGGAATAACGGAAATATCTGGGCCTTGTGCACCGTCAGAAAGACCGCCGCCAAGGAAGGTAATGACTGCAGAGCGGTGACGACGCTTACCGTTAACTAAAACAAGCGTATGGTCTGACGCCATACCGCGAAGGTTAGCTGGACGAACAAGCGTTGATGCATCGTTAATTGGCTGGTCGTTCACGTTGAAAGACGGAACAACAGTTTGCATCATGGATACCATATCGGTGGCACCCTGCTGCTTGAATTCTTCGTCAGAGATAATATCAATTGGAACGGCGGAGTCAGCTACTGAGCGTGGCGCTGCGCGTGAACCAACAACGGCGATTTGCTCAAAATCTTCAGCTTTCGCACTTTCTTCTGCTTCTTGCGCATAAACTGGTGCAGTAGCCATTACTGAAAACGCAGCAGATGCAGCTAGAACGCCCCGTACGTTTCTGGTCAATAAAGACAAGGTTGTATTCATGGTGGTTTCCCGGATTTTCTCGAAAGCACTTTGTGTGTTTTGCACACATCAAAAAAGTGTTCAGAGTGGTTGTTGTTTTATACCTTCAACACTGACTCATTAGCGGTCAGATGACCGTGTTATAGAACGCAAGATGTTAAAAAACAAACCTTTTTCGATGAAATAAAAATATTTTTTTAGACCGTAGAGGATTTGGTTTTCTGGCCTGTCTATATAGATTTCGTGGGGATAAAAGTACGTAGTTATTGGCGGATATTAATGAAAAAAGCCAGCTGTAAGCCGGCTTTTTAATCTATTTTTATAGATTGTAAAAATAGGGGATTTAAGACAACGATTATTCTGCTTCTTTGTACTTAGCAGCAGTTTCTTTAATAAGTGGCTGTAGTTCGTTTTGCTGAAACATTTCAATAATAATATCGCAACCACCCACTAGCTCACCTTCTACCCACAACTGCGGGAAAGTTGGCCAGTTCGCGTATTTTGGTAATTCCGCACGAATATCAGGGTTTTGTAGAATATCGACATACGCAAATGGTTCGCCACATGACATCAACGCTTGCGATGCTTGTGAAGAAAAGCCACAGCTAGGGAGTTTTGGTGAACCTTTCATATACAACAAGATTGGGTTTTCTTCGATTTGCTGCTTGATTCTATCCAGCGTTGATTGATTTTCAGTATTATCCATTTGATTCCTCTGAGCACAAAAGTGTATTCCCCGTTAAGTGGGAATGCATGAATGATTTATCAAGGTGAAGGGTATCATAAATTTGCTGTTAATTACTCATTGCCAGAATGATCTTTTCACTCCCTATATTGCTATCTACCAGTACATCAGATCAATATCTACAATGATAAAAACGGGGATTTGAAAAAATTCACAATTTTGTCATTGAGTTATAAGACTTTATCCCCACATTTGGGATATGCTTTAGCGTCTGAAGCAATATAATCAATGTCTCATTGATTGACACTTATTGAACAGGCGAAGATGAGTGTGCTTTAGACTACAATACTAAACCAACATGGAGACCGTCATGGCTTTTGAATTACCAGCATTACCATACGAACAAAATGCACTAGAACCGCATATTTCTGCTGAAACGCTTGAATACCACTATGGCAAGCACCACGCTACTTATGTAACTAAGCTTAACGGCCTAGTTGAAGGTACTGACATGGAAAACAAAAGCCTAGAAGAAATCATCAAATCTTCTGAAGGCGGTGTTTTCAACAACGCAGCACAAGTTTGGAACCACACGTTCTACTGGCACTGCCTTAGCCCAAATGGTGGCGGCGAACCTACAGGCGCGCTAGCTGATGCGATCAATGCAAAATGGGGCTCATTTGCGGACTTCCAAGCTGCATTTAACGACAAAGCAGTGAACAACTTTGGCTCAAGCTGGACATGGCTAGTTAAAACTGCTGACGGCAGCCTGGACATCGTTAATACGAGCAATGCAGAAACACCAATTTCTGGTGACGACCTTACACCAGTACTAACGGTCGACCTTTGGGAACACGCTTACTACATCGATTACCGTAACGCGCGTCCTAAGTACTTAGAAAATTTTTGGGCACTAGTTAACTGGGAATTCGCAAGCAAAAACTTTGCGTAAACCAGGCGCACGACTGCAGAACACATTGAGTTCTGCACTGCGTTAAAAAATACTAATGTAAAGCCCCGCTCGCGAGCGGGGCTTTTTTTATGAAAAATTGTTCGTTAAGAGACACTAAATTCTTATTAAAGTTGCATTTTTCGTTAGACGAAAAGATTAAAAACTATACACAATAATTACTATCCTTTTGTGAAATACCTACTAAGCTGAAATTACGGGGTTCCGTATTTAAGGGGTATTCATGGGTATTTTTGAACACTATCAAAGTCGCTATGAAGAGCGAAAACACGAAGAGTTCACCATTGGGGAGTTCCTTGAAATCTGTAAGGAAGATCAAAGCGCTTATGCAAACGCTGCAGAACGTTTGCTCCAAGCGATTGGTGAGCCAGAGCTTATTGACACTGCCAACCAACCGGCGCTCAGCCGTATTTTCTCAAACCGCGTTATTTCTCGTTATCCAGCTTTTTCAGAATTCTATGGTATGGAAGAAGCGATTGAGCAAATTGTTTCTTATCTTAAGCATGCCGCACAGGGACTTGAAGAGAAGAAACAAATTCTTTATTTACTTGGCCCTGTGGGCGGTGGTAAGTCCTCGCTAGCTGAGCGTCTTAAGGAGCTGATGCAGCACGTACCTATCTATATGCTTAAAGGGTCTCCGGTCAACGACCACCCTTTCTGTCTATTTGATGTTAAGGAAGACGGTGACATCTTAGAGAAAGAATATGGCATTCCTAAGCGCTATTTAAAAACCATAATGTCGCCGTGGGCTCGCAAGCGCCTACATGAATTTAACGGCGATATTACTCAGTTCAGAGTTGTTCGGGTTTACCCTTCTGTACTCGATCAGGTGGGTATCGCGAAAACAGAGCCTGGCGATGAAAACAACCAAGACATTTCAGCGCTAGTGGGTAAGGTTGATATTCGCCGACTAGAGCAATACGCACAAAACGACCCTGACGCTTACAGTTATTCTGGTTCGTTGTGTAAAGCTAATCAGGGGTTAATGGAATTCGTGGAAATGTTCAAAGCCCCCATTAAGGTGCTGCATCCACTGTTAACCGCTACACAAGAAGGCAACTACAACCCGACAGAGGGCTTTTCTGCCCTTCCTTTCGACGGTCTAATTTTGGCCCACTCCAATGAATCTGAGTGGCAGACATTTAGAAACAATAAAAACAATGAAGCGTTCCTAGATCGTGTCTACATTGTAAAAGTACCTTATTGCTTACGAGTTAGTGAAGAGATTCGCATATACAAAAAGCTGTTGGATAGCAGTGAGCTTAACGGTGTACCTTGTGCTCCAGACACGTTAGAGTGCTTGGCGCAATTTACCGTGCTATCTCGATTGAAAGAGCCTGAAAATTCCAGTTTGTTTTCAAAAATGCGGGTCTATGACGGTGAAAGCTTAAAAGACACTGACCCGAAAGCAAAGTCATATCAGGAATACCGTGATTACGCGGGTGTTGACGAAGGCATGGAGGGCTTATCTACCCGATTTGCCTTTAAAATTCTCTCTCGTGTTTTTAACTTCGACCATCAAGAAGTGGCGGCTAACCCGGTTCATTTATTCTACGTGCTGGAGCGACAAATTGAGCGTGAGCAATTCCCACAAGAAACCGCAGATAAGTATCTGGAGTTCTTAAAAGGCTTCTTAATTCCACGCTACGTGGAGTTCATCGGAAAAGAAATTCAGACTGCGTATTTAGAGTCTTACTCTGAGTATGGACAAAATTTGTTTGATCGCTACGTAACATATGCTGATTTTTGGATCCAGGACCAAGAGTATCGCGATCCAGAAACCGGGCAGCTATTTGACAGAGCGTCGCTCAATGCAGAGTTAGAAAAAACGGAGAAACCTGCAGGGATTAGTAATCCTAAAGACTTCCGTAACGAAATCGTCAACTTTGTATTGAGAGCACGCGCAAATAACAGCGGTAAAAACCCAGCGTGGACTAGCTACGAAAAACTGCGCACTGTGATTGAGAAGAAAATGTTCTCTAACACGGAAGACTTGCTGCCGGTTATTTCCTTCAATACGAAGGGTTCTGCAGAGGAGCAGAAGAAGCACGACGACTTCGTAAACCGTATGACCGAAAAAGGCTATACGCAAAAACAAGTTCGACTGCTGTGTGAATGGTACTTACGCGTACGTAAAGCATCATAGGGCTTAAGCTTCGTGGTTCTAGAGCGTGCATGATGTTAGGTGTGCATGAAGCAAGCATACTTCACGCACGTTCTCGTTCGGGTATTTGAAGTTCACAACAGAATAAGCAGGTGTGTATGGCGCATTTTATTGACCGACGGTTAAACAGTAAAGGTAAGAGCACGGTAAACCGCCAACGCTTTATCAAGCGCTATAAACAGCAGATAAAGCGCGCGGTTTCTGATGCGGTAGGCCAACGATCGGTAACCGACCTAGATTCTGGCGAACAAATTAGCATTCCCGCCAGAGATATTTCTGAACCTATTTTCCATACTGGTCGAGGTGGCAGCAGAGACATTGTGCACCCCGGCAATGATCAATTCATAGCGGGTGACAAAATTGACCGGCCACCCGGTGGCGGTGGTCAGGGTGCAGGTAAGGGCGACGCCAGTAACGAAGGTGAAGGCCAAGATGAATTTGTATTTTCAATTTCTAAAGACGAGTACTTAGATTTACTGTTTGAGGACTTGGCGCTACCTAACCTAAAGAAAAATCAATTTGATAAGGTTACCCAATTTGAAACCTATCGCGCTGGTTACCAAACCGACGGCGTACCGAGTAATTTAGATATTGTTCGTTCGCTCAAAGGCTCTGTTGCAAGGCGTATTGCCCTTAGTGGCAGTGATAGAAAGAAACTCAGAGAGCTTGAAGAAAAGCTTGCACTGCTAGTCGAGGACAAACACGAGAATACGTTTGTCATAAATGCATTGAAAGAAGAAATCGAGGCACTTAAAGCGAAAATTGCAAGGGTGCCTTTTATCGACACCTTCGATTTACGTTTCAAAAATTATGACAGACGCCCTCTTCCTTCGAGTAAAGCCGTAATGTTCTGTCTAATGGATGTGTCTGGCTCAATGGATCAGGCCACCAAAGACATGGCTAAACGGTTTTATATCTTGCTGTATTTGTTTTTAACGCGCACCTACGAAAACGTCGAGGTTGTTTATATTCGTCATCATACTCAAGCCAAAGAAGTCGATGAGCAGGAGTTCTTCTATTCACAAGAAACGGGGGGAACCATTGTTTCAAGTGCTTTGAAATTAATGGACGAAGTCGTTCGCGAGCGCTACAGCGATGGAAATTGGAATATCTATGCTGCACAGGCATCAGATGGCGACAACTGGGCAGATGACTCACCACAGTGTCGCGACTTGCTTACTACCAAGTTACTACCGGCGACCCGCTATTACGCTTATATCGAAATAACCGAGAGACAACACCAAAGTTTGTGGCGTGAATATGAGAAAGTCGCTGCCACTCACGATAATTTTGTATGTAAGCACATACAAACCCAGGCCGACATCTACCCTGTGTTCAGAGAGCTTTTCAAACGCTCTGCACAAGATGCGCAGCAAGGAGCCTAATATGACAACCGATGCTATGGCAAAAGAAAGCAGCAAGCCTGAATCATTAAAACTCCATTTATTAAGCGATGGGCCTGACTGGACATTTCCGCTTATTGAACAGTACGAACAACACATAGATCGCATTGCGAAGAAATTTAAACTCGACACTTACCCTAATCAAATTGAGGTAATAACCGCAGAACAAATGATGGACGCTTACGCCAGCATAGGCATGCCGCTTAATTATACCCACTGGAGTTTTGGCAAAAAGTTTATTCAAACTGAGCAGCAATACCGTCGTGGACAAATGGGTCTGGCTTACGAAATCGTTATTAACTCTGACCCCTGCATTGCGTATTTGATGGAAGAAAACACCATTACCATGCAAGCGCTGGTTATGGCTCATGCCTGTTACGGTCATAACTCATTCTTTAAAGGGAACTACTTATTCAAAACCTGGACCGACGCCAGTTCAATTATCGATTACTTAGTGTTTGCCAAAAATTATATTGCTAAGTGCGAGCAAAAATATGGCTATGAAGATGTAGAAAACATACTTGATTCCTGTCACGCGCTAATGAATTACGGCGTTGATCGCTACAAACGTCCGCAGAAAATCTCGCTGCAAGAGGAGAAAAACAGGCAAGAAGAACGGGAAGCATATCTTCAGTCTCAGGTAAATGAACTATGGCGAACCCTCCCCGATAGTCCGCACAGCAAACACAAAGAAAAAATTCGGTTTCCACAAGAGCCCCAGGAAAACCTGCTTTATTTTATCGAGAAAAACGCGCCGCTACTTGAACCTTGGCAGCGTGAAATTGTGCGTATTGTACGAAAAGTTTCGCAGTATTTTTATCCACAGAAACAAACTCAAGTCATGAACGAAGGATGGGCCTGTTTTTGGCACTATCATATTTTAAACGAGATGTATGATGAAGGTTTGGTAAGCGACCGCTTTATGATGGAGTTTTTGCACAGTCACTCCAGCGTAGTCATGCAGCCAGAGTACAATAGCCCCTATTACTCCGGTATAAACCCGTATGCACTTGGCTTTTCCATGTTTATGGACATTAAAAGAGTTTGCCAGTCGCCTACCGAAGAAGATTATAAGTATTTGCCAAGCATAGCCGGTAAAGACTGGTTAGAAACCGTGCATTTCGCCATGGAAAACTTTAAAGACGAAAGCTTTATCAGTCAGTTCTTATCGCCCAAAGTCATTCGCGACTTTAAGTTATTCGCCCTTGAAGACGACACCAAAAAGCCTTTTATAGCAGTAAGTGCTATTCACGATGAAAAGGGTTATCAAATTATCAAGGAGAAGCTGTCTGCCCAATACAATTTGAGCAATTTGGAACCCAATATTCAGGTACACAATGTGGACGTAAGAGGCGACCGCTCGCTCACCCTTCGCTATATTCCTCAGCAGGGCATTCCCCTAGGGGATTCAAAAGATGAAGTCATGCGACACCTGCACAGGCTTTGGAAATTCGATATACGCTTAGAGCAAGACAACGGCGAAGATGGCGTTGAGATGATATCAGAGTGCAGACGTACACCGCAGGCGTAAGCCTGCGGCCAGCCCTCAGAACAAGATTTTAAGCCGCCTTTGCACTTTCCATTTCTTTTCGTGAACAAATTAACAATGACAGCGCGCCTATTGCAGCAAATACCGCCGCAGTGACGAACGTCTCATAGGCATTCGTTCCTTGCTGCCATTGCTGACCTGCCATATAGTTGCCAAAGGCGCCACCCAGTCCAAATGCTACGCTTATATATACGGCTTGCCCGCGGCTCTGGTACGCCTTCGGCAAAAACTGATGGATAAAGTGTACCGATACCGCATGGGTTAACCCAAAGCTTAGGGCATGAATAAGTTGGCTCAGCACGATAACCATAAAGATATCAGCAAACGCCGCCATGACGTACCAACGAAGCCCTGTTAGCGCAATGCTCACAAATAGCAAGTTCCATACGCCAAACTGACTGATAAGCCGGCGGGCGATAAGAAATATTCCTACCTCAGCCAGCACGCCTAGCGCGATGAAGATCCCCGTTTCTTGGCCGCTGTATTCAAGGTCGCGCATATAAAGCGCAAAAAAGCCGTAATAGGCCCCGAAGCTAATTTGCAGACAGGCAGAGGCGAAGATAAATATGGCAAATGGTTTTTGCTTTGCAAATTTCCAAATACTGCCCACCGCAGAGCTCTCAGGCGCAGCCTCTTCCGGTGCGCGTATAAACAAGGTACTGATAAATAAAAGCGCCAGCACAAAAATACTGGCGTGTACGGGCGTGTCGGTAGAAAAAATATCAAGGGCCTTTCCAACACCTACTGTTAAGCAAATAAAACCAACGCTTCCCCACAATCTTATTTGCCCGTACGTGGTATTAGTGTTCGCCACCGAGTTCATGGTGATAACTTCAAGTTGCGGCAGCACTGCCGTCCAGAACATCATCATTAAGCCAAAAGCCAGCGTAAGCCCCCAAAAGCTGGTGAAGTAAAGTACCGAACTGAAAGTCAATACCGTAAGTAAACAGCCTAAGCGCATAACGCCAATAGCATTACCTGTTTTATCTGCCACGCCGGCCCACAAACCTGGCCCTAAGATACGAGCAAGAGTGATTACGGCAAAAAGCTCACCAATTTCGGCAGAAGAAAAGCCCCGCCCATCGAGGAAGATGCCCAAGTAAGGGACAAGTACACCTAGCTGTCCGAAATAAAGCCAGTAGGTAATAGCAAGGATAAAGAGTGCCGTTTTGCTACTTGCTGCGCTATTTGCTGTGGATGTCCCAGCGCTTTCAGTATTCTTTAGGCCATTGTGTGACAATTCACATCTCCATATGCAAAAACGCCACTAGCACAAAACTGGCAGTGGCGAAGGGTGAAAATAATTAGCACAACACAAGGTTAATGCTGCGCGTTTTTAAACCGCGTAACTATTGCGGTATTAGGCTTGCGGCGTTGGGATCAAAAAAACGCTATGCTTGACCCGCAATTGGCTTAGTTGTCGATAATACACCTGCATTTTGTGCGCGGTGGCGTAGCAAGTGATCCATCAATACCAGCGCTAGCATGGCTTCTGCAATTGGCACAGCGCGAATGCCCACGCACGGGTCGTGACGGCCTTTCGTGACAATATCAATTTCTTCATTGTCTTTATTAATGGTTTTGCCCGGAACAGAAATGCTCGAGGTAGGCTTAAGTGCCATATGCACTTCAATATCCTGGCCAGTAGAGATACCACCTAATACGCCACCTGCGTGATTAGACGTAAAGCCTTCGGGGGTAAGCGTATCGCGGTGCTCGCTCCCTTTTTGGTTGATAACGTCAAAGCCGTCACCAATTTCCACGCCTTTCACAGCGTTAATGCCCATCATAGCGTGGGCGATTTCAGCGTCTAATCTGTCAAATACAGGCTCGCCTAGGCCAACAGGTACGTTTTTCGCTACCACCGAGACTTTAGCGCCAATGCTGTCACCAGATTTTTTAAGGTCACGCATGTATTCGTCCAGCGCATCAAGCTTAGATTCGTCTGGGCAGAAAAACGGGTTGGTGTTGGTTACGCTATGGTCAACCTTATCAACGATGACAGGGCCAAGCTGAGACAAATAACCTAACACCTCAATGCCGTGCACTTCTTTAAGGTACTTTTTCGCGATACCACCTGCGGCTACTCGAATGGCAGTTTCGCGAGCAGATGAACGACCACCACCGCGATAATCGCGGCTACCGTATTTTTGATCGTAGGTATAGTCGGCATGGCCAGGACGAAAACGGTCTTTAATATTGCCGTAGTCTTGGCTTCGCTGATCTTTGTTCTTAATCAACAAGCCAATGCTGGTGCCTGTGGTTTTACCTTCAAATACGCCAGATAGAATTTGTACTTCGTCGTCTTCTCTTCGCGCTGTGGTATAGCGTGAAGTGCCCGGCTTACGTCGATCCAAATCAACCTGAAGGTCTTCTTCGGTGATCTCGAGTCCCGGAGGGCAACCGTCTACTACACCGCCTATCGCAATGCCGTGGCTTTCACCAAACGTAGTTACAGTGAAAAGTTTTCCGAAGCTGTTACCTGACATAATTAACTATTAATCCTTACTACTAAAATACTGTACTAATGTGTCTTTGCGTACCGCGAAAATACCTGAACCGCCATTTTCAAACTCTAACCAAATGACTTCCAAACTCGGGAAACGTTCGCTCATATGCACTTCGCTGTTCCCGACTTCAACAAATATCCAGCCACCATCGTTAAGGTATGTTGGCGCTTCTTTAAGCATTATATCAACCAGTTCTAGGCCATCTTCACCCGCGGCAAGCGCAAGTTCTGGCTCGTGGTGATACTCTTCTGGCAGGTCAGCCATGTCTTCTGCATCAACATAAGGCGGGTTCGACACGATAAGGTCGTACTTCTGCCCTTCTAAACTAGAAAACAAGTCCGACTGAATAGGATAAACACGGTGACTTAGTCCGTGTTCCTGAATATTGATGTCGGCGACTTCCAATGCATCTGTGCTGATATCTACCGCGTCCACCTGCGCTTCTGGATACGCATGAGCAAGTGCAATAGCGATACACGCACCGCCCGTGCACATGTCAAGAATACTGGTAGGCGCGGTCTCAACAAACGGGGCAAACTGTTTTTGAATGAGTTCAGCAAATGGAGAGCGAGGAATGAGCACTCGCTCATCTACGTAGAACGGCATACCGCAGAACCAGGCTTCATTAGTGATGTATGGTAATGGCATGCGAGTTTGTACACGCTTTAGTACGAGCTCTGCAATTTTCTCGCGTTCGCTTTTCGTTAGACGTGAATTAAAAACATGCTCGCCCGCCTGCTCTAAAATCGGATGAGGTAAATGCAGTGCCTGCATAACAAGGCTAGTGGCTTCGTCCCACGCGTTGTCAGTACCATGCCCAAAGTACAAGGCCGCATCATTAAAACGGCTGGTTGCCCATCGTGTCATATCTAACAAGGTATGTAGATCTTCAATGGCTTCTTCAAGGTAGAACTTATCGGTCATGGCGTTTGGGTACATCAAAAATTTCAAAGCTGGTATCATACCCAAACTTCATACCGATTCACATAATTAACTACGTCCAGAATCTTTCTATTCGTTATAATTTAGGCGTTTTAAATTGTTTAACTCGAGTTTATTAATCAAAGCTATTGCTGATGAAAACCTTTAAAAAAGAACTTAAAGCATTGAAGAAGCAGCTTTCTGAACCTAAACGCCAAACTAATCAGGCGAGGCAAGGGGGAGCGAGCAAAGGAAGTAATTTTATAAGTGCTGAGGAAGAAACCTTTTCATTTACCGATGCTATGCAGGGTGTAACGCCTTTATCACAAGATAAAATTGAGCCCGATAATCGAGTCGAGTTGTTTAAAAAGTCTCAGCAAGTAAAAGGTAATCATTTAAAGCACAGCAAGCAACTAGCAGCGAGCTTCGATTTTTCCGATATGTATCAAGCAGCGCTACCTCAAGAAGGTCCCATGCGCTTTTGCCAAGAGGGCGAATCTACACATATTTTAAAGCAGCTGCGTCGCGGAGATTACTCGCCAGAAATGACATTGGATTTACACGGCCTTACCCGTGAAATGGCAAAAGCAGAACTTGCAGCGCTTATTCATACGGCAAGAAAAGAGCTAATAGACTGCGTTTGCGTTATGCACGGCTTTGGTCAGGGCGTACTAAAAGCCGCCCTGCCCCATTACCTTGTTCAGCATCCGCACGTGCGCGCTTTTCATCAAGCTCCGCTAGAATATGGCGGGCAAGCAGCGCTTTTAGTGCTGGTCGATATCCCGCTTCAGAACAATAAGCGTTAACGCTTATTTACTCTCATCAGCGCTATTGTGCATAAAGAGATAGGTGTAATACATCATCATCGCTACAATAATACCTATACCTAATAGTGAGCCCCATACCACAGGATCTTTCATCATCGTCCACAACATAATTTGTCTCCTCTTCAACTACGTTAATAATAGAAGAGGCGCGGTCTAGATAATGTGATCTAGATCAATAGTGAAATTTAGCTGAATGGCAACGTTTTGAATGCTTGATCTAGGTCAAATTGAAGTTGTCTCGTAGGCTTCTAAGCTGATGCTGACTTCCTACCATGGCTAACTCCTGTCATGCCTTATAAAATTGATAATAAGCGTTCTTATACTTAGAGCATTTAAAAGGAAGCCAATGAAGTGGCGTAAGGTAACTAGCACCTAGTAATACTCCTACTTTGATAGATGTTATGCCTTTGCATACCGCTAGCAATTTTCTTAACTAAACTGGCCCAACAAGGTACTTGGATGTTTGGTCTCTCTGCACCCACTAGGCGTTGATATTTAAGAATAAACTCTAAATTAAAAGGCCCGCTAAGACTGATAGAAAGAATCCGCTTCTCTTGTAGAAAGTGAGCATGGACATTACCATGCGCGCTAAACTTTTTATTCACCATGAATTAACTATCGCTACGCTTCCTAAATCTGATCAAACATCATCAACAGCAACGCTTCAGGTATAAAGCAGAAATAGAGATTGCGCCTGCTAGTTGTCGCAGAAAACCTTAAATACAATAAGCGAAAAGTGATAAGGAAAATAAAAACACAAAGTTATTGCAAATCATTCTCATTTGCAATATCTTATAAATGCCTGTTCGACGTGAGTTAAAAAAACGGTCTTGGCTTAGCGTCGCTGAGGGATAGACGCCCGTCTATCCCTCATTTTTTTCTAATCAAACTCGTTCTCTCACCTTTTTTGAAAAGTTTTTCAAGGCACAAAAAACGCGACTAAATGCCGCGTTTTGATTTTATAGTTTAATTGGGGCCTATGTTTTAGCTAAACAACTTCATAAACCAACCTTTCTGCAAGTCTTCCTCGCAGGTTTTAAGTTGAGTAGCATAGCGTAATGAACGTGCTTTTACTTTTGACGCGACTTTCTTAAGCCATGGCTTTCTGTCGTAACTTCTGCGCTTATAACCACCCCACCCTTCGTGATAATTCAAGTATTGGGCGTAAGCGTCCCATTTAGAAATGCCGTTCACTTTTTGAGACTTGTAGATAAACCAGCCCATGAAGTCGATAGCGTCTTCGAAGTCATCCCTATCTGCACCACTGTTATCCGTTTCTCTCATATAGTCGGACCATGTAGGTGTTTTCGCTTGAGAATACCCATAGGCTGAACTGACTCGTCCCCACGGAATAAGACCGAAAAACACATAATCACGAGGAGGAAGCGCGTCATGGCGAAAGGAACTTTCCTGATACATCATGGCCATGGGCACATGGATAGGCACGCCCCATTTATCTCTTGCATCAGCAGCTGCGTCATACCAATCGTCTTTTTCATAGAATATTTCGCACAAATTGCTGATGTCTTTTGGAGGTGTAGTGGCACATCCAGCGATAAGCAGAGGAAAAAGAACGATGAGTGTTGATAAAAAAACAACCAAATTTTTGAACTTTCGGTTCATAGCTTGTCTTAATTAATGTTCTAGTAAAATGTGTGTTTCCCTGGAACCCTTTGATGCCTGACTCATGTCAGGCATTTTTTTTTGCTGGAGGCTCAGCGAAATAGTCACGAATAAAAGTATCGAAGTCTGTAGTGTCAGCAGCCTCTATGTCTTTTTGCGCTGCAAACGACGCCTCTGCTTGCGCAGCAAATCCCGCAGCATCTGTGTCAGTATACTCGAAAGACTTCATCTCAGCTTGGTAGGCCTTGGCTAACTCTAAGCCTAGCACACCATTATCTTTGTCACTTTCTATCAAGGTGGACAGTAATTTTCCAGACGGTGTTAAATCTGGGTTCTGCACTTTCTCAAATTCAGTGTTAACCGCTTGCGAATAGCGGGATGTATCGTTAGCTAAGTCGAGAAGTTCCGCGGCTTGCTCGAATAGCGTAAATAGCGAAGCACACCAGTCGGTAAGAGAAATGTCTTCACCACCGTTTTGAAGCAGTAGTTCGGGGCTACGTCCTTCAAGTACTACCTTGTTCATGTTTTCTTTCGCTTCTTTGAGCTGGGTTTCGTCTAACTCTGGGCTTGGCATAAGCAAGCACGCCACTAAAAACACATCTAAGAAATCAAACTGAGTCTGTGAGATACCTATTGCTGAAAATGGATTTACATCCAAGGCACGGACTTCAATATAGCTGATACCGCGGCGCACTAGTGCGTCTGTGGGTTTCTCCATAGACTGGGTTGGCTGCTTAGGACGTATCGGCGAGTACAACTCGTTTTCAATTTGAATAATGTTACGACTTAATTGTTGATAATTCCCTTCTTCTCCAGCAGCAAATTGGCTGAACCGAGAAGACGGTGTGTTCATGGCGTCACGTAGTAGCTTGACGTAATTATCTAGCTGATTGTAGCAAATCTTAAGTGAAGACTGCTCTGCGCTTGTATACCCCAAATCGCTCATCCGCAAACAGGTTGCATAAGGCATATATACAGTACCCTTACCCACCTTCTTGAACGGAAGCGCATGTTGCTTTCCTTTCAAGAATGAACCACACAGCGCAGGGGACGCTCCATATAAATAGGGAAGTAGCCAACAGAGACGGCGGTAATTGCGAATTAAACCAAAGTAATCCGAAGAAATTTGATCTTGTGAATACGCTTTACCATTGAGCTCTGCCCACAGTTTCCAAAAACTGTCTGGCAGTGAAAAATTAAAGTGCACGCCAGCTATGGCTTGCATCATGCTTCCGTAGCGGTTTTTAAGCCCGATACGATAAACACGCTTCATTTTCCCAATGTTTGACTCACCAAAATAAGCAATAGGAATCTCGGCTTCATCTTCAATGAAGCAAGGCATGCTTAGCGGCCAAATTTGCTCGTCACCAATATTGCTAATAACAAACTTATGGATATCTTTTAACTGAGAAATTGTTTTAGCAGCGCTGCTCTCTGGTGGCGTAATAAATTCAAGCAGAGATTCAGAAAAATCAGTGGTTATTGAATCATGGGTAAGCGCCGAACCTAATGGTCTGGGATGAGGAGTTTGCGCCAGCGTACCATTTGGATTGATACGCAGGGCTTCGCGCTCAACACCGCGCTTAATATTTTTAAGTGCAGCGAGAAATTCGGGTGACTTTAGCGCAGCTATGCGCGCTTCAAAACGGGATGAGTGTACAGTCAAAATGGTGGTCCGTTATGTCAATATTGCCCCCAGTTATGGGGGACAATAGTATAAATTCAATAAAAATTAATCTATCAGTTTAACGTTTCTCGGGTGTTACTCTCTACTGACAACTCGATAATCGGCATCGATAGCGCGTTTAACTGGGACAAAATTTTTGCTTTGTCGCCTACTACAATAATTTGCATCTTGTCGAGATTCAAATATTGCTTTGCCAACGCATCTATCGTTTTCTTGTCTATGTGATTAATTATGTCTAGCTGCTCTTCTCGGTAACCTTTTTCTAGACCATAGCTTAATAGCTGTCTTAAGAAACGCGCTTTACTGGTTGGTGTTTCAAACTCAAGTGCATCACTTAACGTAAATGCATTGCGCATGAACGCTATTTCTTCTTCTTTTACGCCTTCGGTCCGGTAGCGATTGATCTCTTTCAAGATTTCTGTGATGCCCTCACCTGTGTTGACCGCTGTAAGATCTGTACTCACCTCGAACCAACCGAGTGTCTTACCACCAACAAAACCGCTGTTCGCACCGTAAGTAAAACCTTTATCTTCTCGCAGATTTAAATTAATGCGACTATTAAAAGCCCCTCCTAATGGGAAGTTCATAAGCCGAGATTTGAAGTGATCGCCTGTTGCGTCAAAAGGTAAGCTTCTATCAACAATATAAACCACCGACTGCACGGCTTCAGGACTATCTATCAGGAAAATTTGGTTTTCATCATACTTTGGAAATTCACTGTAATCAGCAAACTCATAAGTTTTACCTTGCCACTGCCCAATAAAATCTAGCGTGTTGACCATGGATTGTTTAGACAGGTTGCCAACGGCAACAATACTCGCCTTATCAGGTGAATAGTAGTTTGCATAAAAGGTTTTCACATCATCTAACGTAATGTTTTGAACGCTTTCCAGTGTGCCTTCATCCGGCAAACTCACGCGATTTTCATCGCCAAACAAGATAAGATCTCGTGCGCGTCGCGCCAGGCTAGAAGGGGTTTTTGCTTGTTGCTGTAATCCTTGTATCACCCGCTCTTTCATTCGCTCGAAGTCTTCTTCACTGAACGCTGGGTTGAACAGCTTTTCTTTTAACAGTGCCAGCGTTTCATCTAGATGCTTAGTGAGTGTAGATACATAAATTTGTGAGTACCTTCCTGCGGTACTAAACCGTATAGCACTGCCTAATTTAGCAAGTTCACTGGCCAGTTCTTCGTTACTGTAGTTTTTCGTCGTCTCGTTCATGAGTAATGCCGTTAGGTAGGCTGTGCCCGCTTTACCCTCTGGGTCTAACAACATGCCACCGTCCATACCTATTGTTAGCGTCACCGTGGGCGTTTCGGTGCTGGTTACGCCAAGTATTTCAATGCCGTTACCAAGTTCGGCTTCCCAGTAGTCAGGTACATCAACAACTGGCGCTTCACCGGCTGCGGGCATGACACTTCTATCAAAACTTGATGGTGCGCTGGTAAAGGCTTCTTCATCGGTAACCTCTACCGTTTCGACATCAATGTTTCTTATTGGACGCTCAAAAGTTTGTTCAGCCGCAGCAAGCTGAACCTGCCCTTTGGGCACGACGCTCAATACAACGCTATTTGCGTCTTTAATATACTTTTTATAAACATGCATTACGTCTTCAGCTGTCACGGCATTGTAACGCTCAATGTCTTCAGCAATCAGGTCTGGCGTTTGATAAAAAGTTTCATTCGCAGCAAGCGCAGAGACTTTGCCAGATACACTTTGAAGCCCAAAAACGGTACGCGCTTCGATTTGTCCTTTCGTGCGTGCTAAATCGTCTGCCGTTACACCACGTTGCTCAAACTCCTTGAGAGTTTCATTCAACACGTTCTGTAGCGTTGACAAAGAAGTAATTTTTGCAGGGTTAGCCAAAGCTAATAGCTGGAACTCACAGGCAAGTTCACGGCAAGGGTGTGACACCACGGCTTGTACTGCCATGCCTTCTTTCACGAGATTTTTGTAGAACAACGACGTTTTTCCACCGCCCAAAATATCAGCCAGCACGTCAAGCGGGGCCTCATCTTCGTGACGACCGTAAACGGTAGGGTAAGTAATTTGTAAAAGCGGGAGATGCACTTTATCTTCTAAAGTAATGTAGCGCGTTTCTTCAAGTGTCGCGGGCTGAGGCTTAGGTTCTTCTACCTTGGGACCAGCTGGAATTTCACCGAAATACTTCTTCACCCACGCCTTGGTTTTGGCAACGTCGATGTCGCCACCAATGGTGAGTACGGCATTGTTGGGGCCATACCAGCGTTTAAAGAAAGCTTTTAGGTCATTGACGTTAACCCGGTCTAAATCCTCTACGTAGCCAATAGTCATCCACGAATAAGGGTGACCTTCTGGATACAAGGCTTCGCCGTTAAGCTCATAACGCAGCCCATAAGGCTGGTTATCTACCCGTTGTGCGCGTTCGTTCTTAACCGTCTCTCTTTGGTTTTCAAACTTGGTTTGATCTACGGCTTCTAACAGGTAGCCCATGCGATCTGACTCTAGCCATAACACTTTTTCTAACTGATTAGCCGGCACGGTTTCAAAATAGTTAGTGCGGTCGGTGTTTGTGGTGCCGTTCAAGTTACCGCCAGATTCGGTAATAACTTTGAAATGCTGCTCATCAGCGACGTGTTTTGAGCCTTGGAACATCATATGTTCGAAGAAATGAGCGAAGCCAGATTTTCCTACATCTTCCCTTGCAGAACCGACGTGATAAGTAACATCCACGTGAACCAACGGGTCAGAGTGATCCTCGTGAAGAATAACGGTAAGGCCGTTCTCTAACGTATACTTTTCATAGGGTATTGATACGGCGGTTGTAGCAAGCTCTTGAGATGTAGCCTCGCTTTTAGATTGTTCTATTGGCGCATGCTGACATGCAGCAACAACCATTACACCTATTGTGAGACTCAAAGTACGTAGGGTCAGTTTTCCTGACATGATGATTCCTTTTAAAATAACGACGCTTTTCGCTAAACGCTTTTTCACTATAAAATTGAATTGGGAAGGCACTGATAAAGTTAGCCGTATTTTGCAATAGCGAATTTCCGAAGATTACCAGACTTTTTAGCGCTTTACCTGTTTGGACTTTGCTATGATTGTATTAATTTATGTATTTCTGAAATACACTGACGCGATGAAGTCTTCATATACTAAGTTTTGGCCAATGTATTTGGCAAACGTGATGTATGAAATAATCAATGATCTCCATTTGATACAAAAAACAAGTGGCTAAATAAGGATAGGCGCATGGATCATTCAACAACAGTACTCGATATTGATTTCGGAATGTCTCAGTTGAGCGGAAACAAAAAACTTTTGTTCACCTTGCTCGGCAAATTCACCGAAGAATACCGTACTCTTGATGCCAGTTTGCAAGCCTGTATTGCTAAAGGCGACTTTAACGAAGCTTACTCTCTTGTACATACCCTGAAAGGCGTAACAGGTAATCTGGGGCTGTTTGCTCTACACAATGCCAGCAAACCAGTAGAAAGCGCCTTTAGAACTGAAAAACGCGTGGCTGATAAGTACCCCGTATTTTTGGGTTTGCTCAACGAAACCATCGCTGCGGTAGATGCACTTATTCAGGAATCTGAAACAGAAACATCGTCCTCAATACCAGCGACTGGAGCCGCGGCTGAGCAAGCCAGAAAGCAACTAATGGCAGCGCTGAAAGCCAGCGAGTTTATTGCACAAGACAAACTAGATTATTGGCTTGATGCCATTGCTTTGCCTCAAGAAAAGCGTTCAGCCATCGTTGATGCGGTTGATGAGCTTGATTACGAAGAGGCCATTTCTGAGTTAGAAAATAGCTAGTGCAAGCTATTCCAATTATTTTTGAGGACGATAACGTACTCATTGTTAACAAGCCTGTAGGCATTGCCATGCACGATGCTGTTGATGAAAATGGCATAGATAAAGAAGGTAATGAAACGATAACACCCTGTGAAAACTTAGGTTCAACTGCACAGACAGGTTCGAGAACAGATGGATTAGTTACTCTTCTTAAAAAACAGCTTACGTTGGAAGAATTGCACCTTTGCCATCGACTAGATACCGGTACTTCTGGCTGTTTGTGTCTTGCCAAAAACAGCCAAACTGCAGCCGAAATCGGCGCGCTCTTCTCATCTAGACGTGTAAACAAATACTATCTAGCCTTAAGTGCCCAAAAACCTAAAAAGAAACAAGGTTTGATAATCGGCGATATGAAAAATCGTCGAGGTGGGCAACGTATTCTTCTAAAGACTCAGGAAAACCCCGCCATCACCCAGTTTTTTAGTAACGCGGCAAAGCCCGGAACTCGCGGTTTTATCGTTAAGCCTCACTCGGGGAAAACCCATCAAATTCGCGTAGCGCTCAAAAGTATCGGTGCGCCAATTCTCGGTGATACACTTTATGGTGGTGACTCTTCTGATAGGCTGTATTTGCATGCGTGGCATTTACGCATTCCCTTATCCTCTGGCGAATTAGCGGTAACCGCACCTTTTGATACAGGCAAAGTAATCAACGAAGAAGACGTACAAACTTGGTACAACGGGCTAAACGCGCCAGACGATTATCCCTGGCCTGCTCTTCCCGCGCGCTTTTTGGCTACCCTCTAAGCGAACAACGCAAAAATCGCGTTAAAGATAAATGTGCGATGAGATAGAAACCAGATGGAGTGTTGGATAGATATTTATGGGTAAACTACACATAGTCGGCGGCGGTGCCATAGGAACCTTATTTGCTGCAAGCGCTCAGACAAACGGCGTGCCTTATGATTGCTATCCCAGAGATATGAAAACCATGCCGTCTTACGCCCAATGGCTAGATGGTCAATCAATTGGGCTCAAGCCTGCCAAGCCTACGCCTGTCGAGCTAGCAAAAACTGACGTATTGATACTTCCCCTAAAAGTGTATCAACTTAAAGCAGCCTTATTGCAGTGGCTTCCCTATCTCACACAACAACCTACAGTAGTACTGCTTCACAACGGTATGGGCGGGCTTGAGACCGCAAAAGAGCTATTAGGCTGCGACTATCCGCTGCTGCTTGCCACAACCAGTCACGGCGCGTTAAAAGTAAAAGCTTCAACGGGTGATGTTTATGTGCAGTATACTGGGGTTGGCGCGACCCAAATTGGCGCGCCTGACTTTGGTACGGGAACACCTCAAACGCTGACTGCTCTTTCAGCATCTGCCCCTCAACTTGCTAACGCAATTGCTATGTTAGATACCGCACTTCCTCCCGTGCAGTACCAGGATGATATTTTAAAAGCGCTGTGGACGAAGCTGTCTGTTAATGCAGTAATTAATCCTTTAACGGCGCTTCACAATATTCAAAATAAGTACATTGCTGATACTGAATTTGAACAAAGCCGCAACGCAATCTGTGATGAGTTCACCCAAGTGGCAAATGCTTGCGGGCTAGAGTTTGACGCCCAAACGGTTCATAAAAACGTGCTGTCGGTAGCCAAAGCGACAGGAGAAAACTTTTCAAGCATGCATCAGGATGTAGCCCACGGTAGGCAAACAGAAATAGACGCCATCAACGGTTATATTGTGGAAATGGCAAAGAAAAAGGGTATTCACGTTCCCACGAATACCCTTTTAGTTGAGCGTGTAAAGGCGCTGAAGCTTTAACAGCGCCGAGCACCTAACTCACTTTATTTATTGCTTAAGATTATTCTTGTTCACCCGCTTCTTGTGCGTCTTTCGGCGCTTGAGGCTTCATGTGTGGGAACAAGATAACGTCTTTGATCGTTGAACTATCGGTAAATAACATAGCTAGACGATCGATACCGATACCTTCACCCGCTGTTGGCGGCAAGCCATATTCAAGAGCGCGAATATAATCATCATCAAAGTGCATGGCTTCATCGTCGCCAGCATCTTTCTCTTCAACCTGCTTCGCAAAACGTTCTGCTTGATCTTCTGGGTCGTTAAGCTCACTGAAGCCGTTCGCTAATTCACGTCCACCTACGAAGAACTCAAAGCGGTCGGTAATGAATGGGTTGTTGTCGTTACGACGTGCAAGCGGCGATACTTCCCACGGATACTCTGTAATAAACGTAGGTTGAATAAGCTGCTCTTCCGCTGTTGCTTCGAAGATTTCGCAAAGGTACTTACCCGCACCCCAAATACCGTCAACTTCAGGCTCTTTAATGTGAAGCTGTTTTGCCATCGCTTTAAGCGCGTCAAGGTTCGCCTCTGGGTCGCGAATAGCTTCTTCGTTAGCTTCTGGCCAATATTTAAGAATTGCTTCACCCATGCTTAAGCGCTCAAACGGCTTACCAAAATCGTATTGAACTTCTGACGTCACATTACCGTCAGCGTCTTTAGTTGTGTTCTTGATGATG
Organism: Alteromonas sp. IB21; assembly: GCF_016405965.1. GTDB lineage: Bacteria > Pseudomonadota > Gammaproteobacteria > Enterobacterales > Alteromonadaceae > Alteromonas. Next base: position 188,657 of record NZ_JAEFCD010000001.1, read on the forward strand.
CTTGTACCTAGAATATCTTCTGCCAACGTGCGCAGCATATCTTCTGTAAGGTTCATCAGGTCATTGTAGTCTGCATACGCTTGGTAGAACTCAAGCATAGTAAACTCTGGGTTGTGACGGGTTGATAAGCCTTCGTTACGGAAGTTACGGTTAATTTCAAACACACGCTCAAAACCACCAACCACTAAGCGCTTAAGGTAAAGCTCTGGCGCAATACGCAGGTACATATCGATATCTAGCGCATTGTGATGAGTGACAAACGGCTTCGCCGTCGCGCCACCAGGAATAACCTGTAGCATCGGCGTTTCCACTTCAAGGTAGTCACGCTCGGTAAGATAATTACGAATACCATTCACAATTTTGCTACGGATCATGAAGGTTTTGCGGGTTTGTTCGCTAGTGATCAAGTCAACGTAGCGCTGGCGATATTTAGTTTCTTGATCGCTCAAACCGTGGAATTTTTCTGGCAACGGACGAAGTGCTTTAGTAAGCAGCTCGTATTGCTCCATGTTCACGTAAAGGTCGCCTTTACCTGACTTGTGCAGGTCGCCCGCTACACCAATGATGTCACCAATATCCAGTGCACCGTATTTTGCTTTAAGCGCTTTTTGCGTGTCTTTATCAGCGTAAGCTTGAATGCGACCCGTCATATCTTGAAGCAACATAAAAGGACCGCGCTTTGCCATAATACGGCCAGCAATGCTTACTTTGTTACCCTGCTCTTGTAACGTTTCTTTGTCGAATTCACCGAACTTAGCTTGAAGCTCATCCGCATAGTTTTCGCGACGGAAGCTGTTTGGGAAACCGTTTGCACGGCACTGCTCGCGAATAGCGCTCAATTTGGCACGGCGCTCTGCAATCAATTTGTTATCGTCTGTTTGTTGGTCAGTCATAACCTTTCACTTCGTTGTTCGGTTTACAGCCCAGATTTCAGGCTGGCTTCAATAAATTTGTCCAAGTCGCCATCTAGCACGGCTTGAGTGTTACGTGTTTCCACGCCAGTACGCAAATCTTTAATGCGAGAGTCGTCCAATACGTAAGAGCGTATTTGACTTCCCCAGCCGATATCAGACTTGCTGTCTTCCATCGCTTGTTTTTCGGCGTTTTGCTTTTGCAGTTCAAACTCATAAAGTTTAGCTTTTAACTGCTTCATCGCCTGATCTTTATTTTTGTGCTGCGAGCGATCGTTCTGACACTGCACCACAATGCCCGTCGGTTCGTGGGTAATACGTACCGCTGAATCTGTTCGGTTTACGTGCTGACCACCCGCGCCCGATGCACGATAAGTGTCTATACGTAAATCAGACGGGTTAATTTCAATATCGATGTCGTCATCAATTTCTGGGTATACAAACGCGGATGAAAACGACGTATGACGGCGGTTGCCCGAGTCAAACGGCGATTTACGTACCAAGCGGTGCACGCCCGTTTCCGTGCGCAGCCAACCAAACGCGTAGTCGCCCTGAACGCGCAGCGTTGCACTTTTAATGCCTGCGACTTCACCTTCTGACACTTCAATGAGTTCAGTTTTGAATCCGTGGGCTTCGCCCCAACGCAAATACATGCGCAGTAGCATATTGGCCCAATCTTGTGCTTCTGTACCACCAGAGCCCGACTGAATATCAATATAGCAGTCGTTTTCATCGTTAGGGCCAGAAAACATGCGGCGGAACTCAAGCACTTCTAGCTGCTCAATTAAGCCTTCAAGTTCACTTTGGGCCTCAACGAAGGTATCTTCATCTTCGGCTTCAACGGCCAATTCAACGAGACCTTCAACGTCTTCAGTTCCCTGATCGAGCTTGTGGATCGTCTCTACGATTTGCTCTAGGGTGACTTTTTCTTTGCCAAGGGCCTGCGCTCTGTCTGGCTCATTCCAAACGTCAGGACTTTCTAACTCTCGGCTAACTTCTTCTAAACGCTCTGACTTTGCATCAAAGTCAAAGATACCCCCTAAGCGCTTCGGTGCGCTCACGGATATCTTTTATCGCATTAGTAACGGGGTTTATTTCAAACATAGTCCGCTTATTTCGTTAAAAATTTAAGACCGCGGATAGTACCGAATTTGAAGGAATTTTGATAGGGGTTGGCGCAAATATTGCGGCACTGTTTTACGTGAGCTCATGTGTATTTTTCAATCACTTCCGATAAGGTGAACAATTTTGCCGTTCAGTGGCTCCCAACATGCATTGGTTAAACGATCAAAGCCCATAAGTATAAACTTATAAAGCACTTAACACTTCGTTGCGTTTTAACGTAGTGCACTGGTTTAGCACATTCTCGCTTTCCACAAGGGTGCAGTGCAAACCTTACCGTCGTTATAAGCGACAAATGGAAAAATAATAGGAAAAGTATGTCGTTAAATAATTTGTCTTATGCTGTTATCGGAGTACTGCTTGGCCTCTTAGTATTGGCATTAGGCCAACTTGTTGACTGTCAGAATTTAGCGGGCGCAACCATGTCGTTACAATGCCCCAACGGCGCACCTATTTCAAAACTATGGCTGGTCACTTCAATGCTGATAGCGGGAAGTGGCATCGCAGCTTGGCTATTTCGAAACCGCAATTTTTAAGCGCGTAATTATCTATTTAGCGCGTTGCAATCAACTACACATACTTATTTTCAACTACAAACTGCAGAGAGAATAAGCATGGTGTGGAGTCTTAAGTAAGTCGTTGAGCGTAATAATCTGCCATCAATGCATTGGGCACATCATCAGGCTGGGTTGAGCGGGAGCCAGTCATTGGCGGCATAACAATACGATTGTTAAGCGTTTTTCCAGCCAGCGATACGGTTTCAAATAGTTTCATAATGCGATCCTTTAAGCGTTTCATTTTTGCAATTTCACCTTACGTAACCCTATATATGAGGCCCACCAGCGGTCTTTGAACCCGCACTTTTAACAAATTACTTTTGCATTTTTAGCAAAAGTATTAGCCCATTTCGACGACGTTACCCCAAATTTTTACACCTCTACTCTTGACGCAGAAAAATTTAAGCTTACACTTGTGCGCTGAATGAGAGTACAGTTGTACGCTTAAATTTTTTCATCACTTTTGTATTAAAGATATTCAGACAGAATATAGGTGTGAGTTCTACATTGAGACTATTACTAGATAAATTTACTGATCGCATATTTCACCATGGCTCTTGGAAGGGCTACTGGGAAGTACTGATGCAGCAATTTAAACCTGCTTGGCGCGATGGCTATTTCAGAGCCAGAATTGTGACGGTAAAAAACTTAAGCACTGATATGCTTGAGGTGGTACTTAAGCCTGAACGCGCGTGGCCTACGCATGCCGCTGGGCAGCATATCGCGTTGACCATAGAGGTTAATGGCAGACTCACCACCCGCGTATTTACCATAGCAAGTGGTGCCGGCACACACCAACGAGACAAGCAGATTCGCTTGGTGACTAAGGTTAAAGCCCAGGGCGCGCTAACACCTTACCTTCATGCTTGTGTACCTAATCAATGGGTAAACATCTCAGCGCCAATGGGGGAATTTATATGGCCGCAGACGGAAAAGCCCTTACTTATGATTGCGGGCGGCTCGGGTATTACCCCTTTTATTGCAATGCTTGACGATGCCATTAACAATACACAGGTAAATCAAAAGTCGGTGCATTTACTTTATTTCGCCAAGCCCAATGAACACGTTCTGATTGACGAATTGTCAGCTTTTCAAAAGCGCTGCGAAAGCTTCTCTTATTCAATTTTAACCAAGCAGAAAGACGGTGATTTAGAAGCGCATTTATCTTACTTTGCTAACGCACAATGGTTAGTATGTGGCCCAAATGCTATGTACGAGCAGGCAAGGCGCTGTGCAGAGCTAATTAACGCGCCTGTTTCAAGCGAGCATTTCGCTGCGCTTCCAGTGGTAAGCAGCACAAGCCTTACAGAAAGCGAAACTTTCTCGTTGGTTCACAATGGCCAATCCTTAACTATCGACAATCAGCAATCCCTACTTTCACAACTTCAACAAGCAGAACAACCCGTAACATACGGCTGTGGCATGGGCATTTGTCACCAGTGCCAATGCGTTAAAAAACGCGGCGTGGTGAGAGATACCCGCACTGGCGAACTTTCAGATAGCGCAGAACAACTTATTCAGTTGTGTGTATCACAAGCCGTTACCGATGTGGAGATTCAACTATGAACACTAGCGTTACAATAGACAAACAACAACGTGAAGACGCTTTTGAACAAGCAAAGTTACAGGTGCGTACAGCTCAGGCAAGTCAATCAACGAGCGTACAACAGAAACCTAACTACGAGCTACTTGCCGCACAGTTTGATGAGATTAAGGCCGATATTAAACAGAAAGTAGGTGCTGAGGATGCCGCCTACATTCGACGTATCATTCTTATTCAGCGTATTTGTGAATGGAGTGGCCGTATATTATTAATGCTGGGTTTCTTACAGCCTCTGCTTTGGGTTGCCGGCGTATTAAGCCTAGCTACGGCTAAAATTCTAGACAATATGGAAATTGGCCATAACGTGATGCACGGTCAGTACGATTGGATGAACGATAAACATATCAATTCAAAAGGCTATGAGTGGGATATTGCCTGCGATGGCGCAAGCTGGAATCGCGTTCATAATTACGAGCATCACACCTATACCAACATTATTGGTAAAGACAGAGACTTTGGCTACGGTTTGCTTCGCTTGTCTAATGATTTTAGATGGCGTGTAAAAAACTTATGGCAGTTCGCGACTTATATCGTACTTAGCGTTTTGTTTCAGTGGGGCGTGTCGTATCACGAGATGGCCGCTGAGCGCGTATTTTTTGGTAAGAAGAAAGATAACCGCAAGAACCAGGTTACCCATAGCGAACTTAAGAAGCGCTTTTTTAGCAAAGGGGCACGTCAGTTAGTAAAAGACTATGTGCTATTCCCTTTGTTGGCTGGCCCGCTATTTTTATGGGTGCTTGCAGGTAACCTTGTTGCCAACTTACTGCGCAACTTGTGGACATCAACCATCATATTCTGTGGTCATTTCACCGGCGATGTGGAAACCTTTAAAGAAGAGGATTGCAAAAATGAGACGCGCGGTCAGTGGTACTATCGTCAGGCGCTAGGCTCATCGAACATCAAGGGCGGTAACCTGTTTCACGTACTGACTGGCCATTTAAGCTTTCAGATTGAGCACCATCTGTTCCCTGATATCCCCGCCAGACGCTATAGAGAGATGGCTCCTAGAGTACAAGCCGTATTCAAACAGCACGGCATGCACTACAACACCGGCGGTTTTTGGAAACAATACGCCAGCGTGTTAAAGCGCATTATTCGCTACTCTTTCCCTTAACCAGTTGAAACCCTAACCAGCCGGCCATAGCGCTTGCGCTGGTTAGGCACGTCCCCCACGCCCAATCGATAAGCATGATGAACAAAGTAAAGCCTTCAATAATGCTGTATGCCGTTAAATTGTATGCGCCATAACTAGCCAACCCTAACAGCGCGCCATCAATACCCGCGTAAAGCAGCGATTTGTCTCTGTTAGCTACCACAGCAAGTACAAACACCACGCATCCATACATTAAGTAAAACACTGCCCAAGGCCACGTGATGAACTGGCTTCTAAGCAGCGGTTCCATTTCACTTTGATACCAGCCATCCGCAATAACGCCAAGCCACAAGAAGTCGAGCACGCCAAAGCATATGAATATTGTAATTAAGGACAAAATAATGTTTTTCGCAAAGCGAATGATGTTGGAAAACATGAAAACTACACCTGTAAATAAGCAAATTGCGGATGAAAGTTATTTAAAATATGAATACGCCTGTTTTGCACAATGCCAGTAGCGTGCACTTCATTCAACGCCCGTTGGCTTTAACGCCTTTTAATCAACACACAGGGTATGCTCCACCACGCCATTAGACACATAAGCTTTGCAGCCAAATAAGTCAGTGCTTTCTAAACACACGCCATTTGCCTTTAGTCCTGCTTCCATCTTATTATTTTCCGTAACACAAGCGACTTCACATTCACTGCTATCTTTACATGTTTTACCTGCATCATTCGCCGATAAAACACAAGCATAAGCCTGTTGACGGCCAATTTTATTCCAACTGCCACCATGCTTTTCACACACTTTTTCAGACTCGATGGAATAGGCTTGCTGGACCAAGGGCAAGGAGGTGTCAACCACCTGCTCTAGTTTTTCAACCTCTTCAACACTCACAACAGAGCTATCAATGAGTTCTGGGGGTTGAGCGCCACAAGCGGACAAAGCTGCACACACGCCGGCCATTAGCCAGATCCTTAAACGCTCCTGTGCTTTACTGCTTGCTTCTTTCATTTTTTCTCTCGGCTTATTCAACTTTTTTGACGCCTACTAATTGAGACGTCTTACTGAGGCAGTCTATTTAAGACCACTATTATAAGATAAGTTCGAATTCTGCCCCTTACCGATTTTATAGAAGAATTAAGTAGTGCGATGTGCTTTGTACAACACATTTGATAGATTAAGCAAAATTAGCTATTTTCAATCTTGCGTTATCGATAGGCTTACCCACACTAACCTGTGATCTGAGCTGGCTTCACGGTCTTTAACTAGCCGATAGAGATCACTTGTTTTGGCAGGCCAAAATACGCCGGCGTCGCGCACCTCGAATCCATAACGAGAGGGTAAAACATAGTCGGCTCTGGCTCCCCAGTAGGCGGTAAAGCGGTTACTGAACTCAGCTCCTGATGCGGCTGCACCACCTGCACTTGTTGGAATTGTGTCGTTATTAACTAATGGGTGTTCGGTCAATTGCTCAATTACACCTTCGCGATGTTTATCACCAATATCTGCAGCATTAAAATCGCCAACAAGTACGAAGCGTGCGTTCTCTGATAGGCTTACTTTCTCGCCATTATCAGCGTAGATGTATGTTCCTTTGTCGGGCGACAGGTAATCAGCCATAAGCCTAATTTCATCATTGTTGCGCTTACCGTTACGGTCCTCGCTCCCATCAAAATTTGGCGGCGTTGGATGCATAGCAAGTATATGTACGACTTTGTCTCCCACTTTCACCGGCACATCCCAGTGAGATTTCGAACTCAATCTTAGCGCGGCCCACTCTTCTACATTGTACCAAGGCTCGCCTTGGTCGGTATTGCCGCTCTCGTCAGGAATAACGGGCACCTGCGGGTGAGGCATATGATGCCACCTAAACTTCTGAAAGGTACGTATGCTATCCACATCAATAGAGTACTTTGATAATAGCGCCATCCCATACTGCCCTGGATAAAGCCCGTACCCGTAAGCATCTCCACCAAATCCTTCTGCTTTGCCATTGTTATCTAAATCGAACTTTGTCGGCTCGCCGGTGTTAACTGTTGCCACATAAGTATAAGGGTAATCCACCGGTTCAAGACCGCGTTGCGAGACGTTCAGGTAGTTTTTAACGAAAGCCTCTACCCCTTTACTTTTATCAGCAATGTAATCAAATTCGTTCAACATCAAGATATCAGGGTTTACGCGTTGAATAATTTCGGCAATATTTTTGACTTGGCTGTGCTCGCCCGTGGAGAGAACATGTTGAAGTACTTCATCGCTTGGCTCCATGCCCAAGGCTTTATAATTGGTGGCCTCCATACTTACGTTAAATGTGGCCACTTTAAGCGTGTTAATCTCTTCTGCACTAATTTGCGCACCTAATAGCGTCGTGGACAGAAAAACTATTCCTGTGAAAAGCAATTTAGTCTTCATGTTGATACCTAGTGAGGGGTAAGGGATAAGGTACAAAGATATCAAGAATAGCTGGGTTGCTGAAATGCTTTGTTTCCACAATACTTCTGTTAAGCAGACACATTCATCTTTGCAATATTTTTTATACCATGAACAAAATAAAGAATATTTTTCCAAAAAATTGCCATTTAAACAAAAAAATTAAACGTTATTTCTCTTAGCACATTGATATCCTCGTCGTTATCAATAAGGAGGTCAATATGACGTGCTGGGTTACAAAAGCCATCAATACTATTAACGCAGATTATCAACGCTCGGCTGATACGCACCTAATTAAGCTACAGCCAATAGCGTTCAAAAATATCGATATCTATTTAAAAGATGAAAGCACGCACCCAACGGGAAGTTTAAAGCACCGCCTTGCTCGCTCACTTTTTCTTTATGCTTTGTGCAATGGAAAAATTGTGGAGGGAACAACGGTTGTTGAGGCATCATCCGGCAGTACTGCGGTATCTGAAGCTTACTTCGCCAAAATGATTGGTGTGCCCTTTGTAGCAGTCATGACTAAGTCTACCGCCCAGAGTAAAATAGCCCTTATTGAGCGATATGGGGGGCTGTGTCATTTCGTCGACTGCCCTACACAAATGCACAGCGAAGCCACAAAGGTCGCTAAGGAACTAGGTGGCTATTTTATGGATCAATTCCTTTTCGCCGAACGTGCCACCGACTGGCGGGGAAGCAACAATATTGCCGAGAGTATATTTGAGCAGATGAAAGCTGAACCTCATCCTGTCCCTCACACCATAGTAATGAGTGCTGGCACGGGCGGCACGTCGGCAACAATAGGCCGCTATATACGCTACAAAGGTCTAGCTTCCCAACTTGTAGTCGTCGATCCAGAATTCAGTGTGTTTTTTGAAAGTTTCAAAACGAAAGATCACACCCTTACAGCAACGAGAGGAAGCCGCATAGAAGGGATTGGCCGCCCTAAAGTGGAAGCCTCTTTTCAACACGACGTGATAGACGACATGATTGCGGTTCCGGATGCCGCAAGCGTTGCAACCATGCACTGGTTAAACAACACCATGGGAATAAAAGCCGGTCCCTCTACAGGCACGAACTTATGGGGGGCGCTACATATTGCCAAGCAAATGAGCGAAAACGGCGAAGCTGGGTCAATCGTTACCCTCATGTGCGATAGTGGTGAGCGTTACACCGACACTTATTACAACGCTCAATGGATGCAACAAGCTATAGGGTTATTTGATAGCTACAGTGCTGAGTTAAGAAAAATTCCTTTGCAGTGAACCTTTCCTAATGTCAATGAAGAGCTATAGTCAATAAAATAATTTAAACGTCAAAGTGTGAAACATAACAAGAGAGCCGCACTCGATTAAGCGGCTTTCTTTCGACACCTAGCGCCAAAATAATACAGAGAGTTCGAGAAACAACACGTTATATAATGTCGTCTGTATCCAATGCTCTTTCATTTGGGCGATTCGCAAGTTTTTGAAGAATTGCGAGTAAAAGTAGGTTTTGAAACTCAGGCTCTGTTAAGAGCGAGAACCCTTCTTTTGAAATGATACTCTCAAAGAGAGAGATAATATTTATTACCGCAAGAAACCAAAATGCTACGTTGCTGTAATTTTTCTTGTCCATGATTATTTGCCTTGTCCATACTTAAATAAAACTAAAGAAGCAGACCTAAGCCTGCTCATTTAATACTAAGGAATTTCTGGCTCGTTTGCACCATCGTAGAATCCGTTGCCAAGTCCTCGGCCGAAATCATAGGCAAGATCTACAAACGTCATGTAGGTCAATACGTGTTGCCAATAACCGCCGCTACATTGAATTAGTTCTTCTTGACTTAACTCTTCCATAAAATAATTCCTTAAGGTAGTACGAATTCAGCGACATCGTCTAACCAACGGTTAGACGTCATTACATGGCTATAAAAATAGCCACCTGCATAGCCAGCGCCGTAACCGATACCATACATAATATCTCCAACTACACCTGCACCCGCGACTGCATCGATTTCGTTAATGTTGAGTTCTTCCATAATAAAGCTCCTTTTTTCAATTAAAGTGATGTGCAAATGCACTGAGCTAGACTATGACATTAAAGCAATATTGACGACTGGCCATGGGTTGGGGTTCACGTCGTTTTTTGAATTGAAATTTATTTTGCTAGGATGGGCAATGAAGGGGCTTGATGGTGCTGATTGTTTCTCATATTAAGTAGAGCACTCTCTAATCGAAGCAATTTCAAACACACACTTGTTTAGCATGGATAGAAAATTTGAAGTGTAGATAGCTAGAGCGCCGACGGCTTACTCTAGCGACCCTTAACCCATGTTTCAGGCAAGCTTACCAGCCAACTCGGCGGTTTCTTTCCCCAAATTTTTAAGCTGCTTTATCGTTTTTTCGTCGGTAATTGCGCCATTTTCCATAAGCGTATTCACCTTTGCGATAGCTTTTTGGTTTGGCAGTACCATTGTGCCTAGGTTTTCAAGCAGCATCCTCAGCACCACCAGTACACGCATACCACCTAGTCCACCGGCTGACGCCGCCATAATGCCGGCCACTTTACCGCGATAGGCTTGTAACGGCTTTTCACCGTCTCCCATACGCGATGCCCAGTCAATGGCATTTTTTAGAAGCGCGGGATAGCTTGAGTTATATTCTGGTGATGCAATGAGAAACCCATCATGGCTCATGAGCATCTCTTTAAATGCCTGTGCTCTTTCAGGCATACCAAACTCAGCTTCTTCGTCTTCATTAAATATTGGCATTTGATAATCAGCTAAGTCAATTACGGTAACCTCTGCGCCAGCTTCGCGCGCGCCTTCAGCGGCCACGTTCACAATGGCTTGGTTAAATGAACCTTTACGGGTACTGCCTGCAAATGCAAGGATCTTTGTCATTAGAATTTCCTGTCTTTTCTTTGCGTTGTATTTTTAATCATCTGCTTTATAAGGATATATCGGCCTATCGGTTTTAACTGAAATACCAAAACATTTATTGATACCGACAAGCTAAGCGTCTTGGTCATTCGCATTACGCATAAAAAAAGGCTGACAATCAATGTCAGCCTCTTCAATATCAATACCTATGTTGTACCGCGAACACTACATTTTTTCTAGTGTTTCGATACCTAGTAGGGCCAATCCCTTCTCTAGTGTTTTGGCAACTAGAGCTGACAATGCTAAACGGCTGTCGCGTACCGCTGGCTCAATACCGTCTTTAAGCATTGGGCACGCCTCGTAGAATGTCATGAATGCTGACGCTACATCGTAAAGGTATGTACATAACACGTGAGGGGTCGCCTCACGCGATACCATACCAATCACTTCTTCGAACTGCATAAGCAGCACAGCTAGCGCATGCTCTTGTTTCTCAACAATGTTGATATCAACTGGCATTGTCGCCATATCAACGCCCGCTTTTCTGAACAAGCTTTTCACACGAGTATAGGCATATTGCAGATAAGGCGCTGTATTACCTTCAAAGCTTAGCATTGAGTCCCAGTTGAACATGTAATCCGTTGTGCGGTTCTTAGATAGGTCAGCGTATTTTACAGCGCCAATACCAACCTTGCGGGCAACCTCTTTAAGTTCAGCTTCACTTAAGTCGTTGTCGCGTTCGGCAATTAATTTACCTGCACGTTCTACCGCTTCATCAAGCAACTCAACCAGCTTAACCGTACCGCCGGTACGGGTTTTAAATGGCTTGCCGTCACTGCCTAGCATCATGCCAAATGGGCAGTGCTCGTAAGTTTGCTCCTCTTTCATGAAGCCTGCTTTACGGCCTACAATTTCCGTTTGCTTAAAGTGCAGCGCTTGGCGAGCGTCGGTAAGAATAAGGGTACGATCGGCATTCAACTTGCCACTGCGATAGCGCATCGCCGCAAGGTCTGTGGTTGCGTACAGGTATCCACCGCCGGATTTTTGAACGATGTAAACGGCTGGGTTACCGTCTTTATCGGCAAGCTCAGGAATAAACACAACCTGCGCGCCCTGATCTTCTACCGCAATACCTTTTGCTTTAAGGTCGCTGATTACGTTGGCTAGGTCTTCGTTATACGCCGACTCACCCATAATGTCTTTGCGCGTAAGGCTTACATTTAGCTTGTCGTACACTTCTTCAGAGTGGGCAATAGACACATCGATAAACTTTTCCCACAGCGCTAGGCACTGTGCATCGCCGCCCTGTAGCTTGACAACGTATTCACGGGCACGGTCGGCAAAGCCTTCTTCTTCGTCGAAGCGTACTTTGGCTTCGCGATAAAAGTCTTCAAGGTCAGACAGCGCTGTTTCGGCCACTTCTTCTTGCAACTTATCTGAAAGGTGTGCCAGCAGCATACCGAACTGCGTTCCCCAGTCACCCATATGGTTTTGGCGAATTACATTGTGGCCCAAGAACTCAAGCACCTTAACTACGGCATCGCCGATAATAGTAGTACGCAGGTGACCTACGTGCATTTCTTTCGCTAAGTTAGGCGATGAATAATCTACTACAATGTTTTGCTCAGGCGACTTTGCGATGCCTAACCGAGGGTCGGTCAACGATAGCTCGCACTGGTTAGACAACCATGCGTCATTTAAATGAACGTTGATAAAGCCAGGGCCCGCTACTTCTAACTTGCTGGCAATATCGTCAAGCTTTACTGTCTCAACGATTTTTTCAGCGATATCACGTGGCTTTTGTCTTAGCTCCTTAGCCAGTGCCATAGCGCCATTAAACTGGTATTCACCAAACTCTGGTCGAGCACTGCGCGAAACTGGTACTGGCGCATTTTCTACGCCCATCTCTTGCAGAGCTTCAGTGAAACGATTAACTAATAGTGCATGTATATTCATAATGTATATTTCTTTAATTTTCGCGCGTGTTGGTAAATTGGATATCTGGATAGCGTTCTTGCGCTAGCTGCAAATTCACCATAGTCGGGGCGATATACGTTAGGTTATCGCCTCCATCCAATGCCAGGTTCTGCTCACCTTTACGGCGGAATTCATCAAGCTTTCTTTCGTCACTAGAGTAAACCCAGCGGGCAGTACTCACGTTAATATGCTCATACAGCGCATCGACGTTGTACTCTGACTTAAGACGAGCAACAACCACATCAAACTGAAGTACACCTACCGCACCAACAATTAAGTCGTTGTTAGCCAGCGGTCTGAATACCTGAACCGCCCCTTCCTCTGAGAGCTGGATAAGGCCTTTTAACAGCTGCTTTTGCTTCAGTGGATCTTTCAAGCGAATACGTTTGAATAACTCGGGCGCAAAGTTTGGAATACCGGTAAAGCGATAGTTATCGCCTGACGTGAAAGTATCACCAATTCGAATAGTACCGTGGTTGTGCAGGCCGATAATATCGCCAGCATACGCTTCTTCTAGCAGTGAACGGTCACCCGCTAAGAAGGTTAATGCATCAGAAATACGCACATCTTTGCCTAAACGGCTGTTGCGCATTTTCATTCCTTTTTCGTACTTGCCCGACACGATACGACAAAACGCAATACGGTCACGGTGTTTCGGGTCCATGTTAGCCTGAATCTTAAACACGAAGCCGCTAAACTTACCGTCGGTGCTTTCAATTGTGCCTTCTTCTGTCTCGCGGCCTAGTGGCGCAGGTGCCCATTCAACTAATCCGTCAAGCATGTGATCAACACCAAAGTTGCCCAACGCCGTACCGAAGAATACCGGCGTTAGCTGACCTTCACGGAATAGTTCTTGATCAAAGTCGTTAGACGCGCCGCGCACCAGCTCAAGCTCATCACGCAAGTTTCCAGCAAGATCGCTTCCTACTGCAGTATCGAGTTCTGGGTTGTCTAGCCCTTTAATAATGCGCACGTCTTGAATGGTGTGACCATGGCCGCTTTGATACAGAATAGTTTCATCGCGATGAAGGTGATAAACCCCTTTAAAGCTTTTACCACAGCCAATAGGCCAAGTGATTGGCGCACACAAGATATCAAGCTCGGTTTCTACCTCATCAAGCAGCTCCATTGGGTCGCGAATATCACGGTCAAGCTTGTTCATGAAAGTAATGATAGGTGTATCGCGTAAGCGAGTGACTTCCATTAACTTACGAGTTCTGTCTTCTACACCTTTCGCGGCGTCGATTACCATAAGGCACGAGTCAACGGCTGTTAGCGTACGATAGGTATCTTCAGAGAAGTCTTCGTGCCCCGGGGTATCTAACAGGTTTACCAAGTGATCGCTATACGGAAACTGCATAACTGAGGTGGTTACCGAGATACCACGCTCTTTTTCCATCTCCATCCAGTCAGACTTAGCATGCTGACCTGATTTTTTACCTTTTACAGTACCGGCGGTCTGAAGCGCACGTCCGAACAACAATACTTTTTCAGTAATGGTGGTTTTACCCGCATCCGGGTGCGATATGATTGCGAACGTACGTCGCTTTTTAATCTCTTCTAGAAGTTTCTTATCTGACATCAATACTTATCTTCGTTATCTATTATCCCTGTAAAACAATAATTTACAGGTGCGTTTTATATCGGATAAGCAATGCTTGTCCGCGCAAATTGTATATTGCGGTGAAACGCTTGATACGGCTTGGTAATTAATTGCGCGGATTTTAGCATTTTACTGGGCGTAACAGTAGAGCGAAATTACGTAGCACCTGTCTCATGACGGGTTAAATGAATCGACGGTTTAATTTCAAAGATGCCTTCAAGTTTTTAACATTTAATTTAACGAAAACCTTTACGTAGAAGCTCAACGAACTTATTAGCCTATTCACCCCATAACCATTTACTTAGCATGCTAACCAAATAAAATACTTAGCATGCTAAGTAAATTAACAGGTATTAAGACCATGTTTTCAGAACCTATGCCGCTTCACTTGATTGCACTTTTTGCACGTACATCACAAAAATGCAGAAGAACGGTCACAGAATATGTTGCCCATCTTGACCTCACTGAATCGAGGTGGCGTGTGATGATTCATATGGCTTTGCTTGGCGAAGGATCTACTCAACAAACGTTAGCGGAAAGTCTTGAAATAGAGATGCCGAGTCTCACTAGAACGATCAAGCAATTGGAAACCGCGGGTTTGATAAAGCGTATTGTTGATGACAAGGATAAACGAAGCCGCCGGCTCTATTTCACACCAATGGGAAAAGGCCGTATGAACGATATTGAAAGCACGTTGGCGGCGCTGCGGGATGAGGTGTATGCAGGTATACCCGACGATGAGCTGAATACGGTGGCCCTATGTCTTAAAAAAATTGAGCAAAATGCCGTTAGGCTTCTGGAGGCATCTAAGTGAGTGAAAGAACACCCGACCAAGCTTTTGCAAGGTACGTGAAACTGGCTTTAGTAGCCTTTGCTGTCTGTTTTATATATTTTGTAGTTGCTGATATCCGCATGCCAATGACACCTCAGGCAAGGGTGTACCATCAGGTTACACAAATATCACCTCAGCTTAATGGCCCAATCATTAAGGTCTTAGTTAGCAACAATCAACACGTTGAAAAAGGGCAAGTATTGTTCGAAATTGACGATACTCCCTACAATATTGCACTTGAAAAAGCGCAGATTAAATTGGCGAATGTGGCACAAGAAAATGCTCAAATTGACGCCCAGGTGGACGCAATGAAGGCAAGAATAGCAGCCGCGACTGCCATACTCGTAGAACGCAAAAGTGAATATCAACGATTAAACACCTTAATAGAAAGCAACGTAGTTTCTCAACAAGACGTGGATAAAGCTAACGCCCAACTTCAAAGCGCAGAGGCAGATTTGAGCGCACTTAAAGCTGAGTTAAACCTCCAGATTGTAGCTAGGGGAGAAAGAGGAGAACGTAACCTCAAATATCGGGAAGCTCGCAACGCGCTAAATCGTGCAGAATTAAATCTGGCATACACCAGAATAAAGGCTCCGCACGAAGGCATTATGGCAAACATGCAGGTGACAAAAGGAACCTATGCCAAACAAAGCGTTCCCCTTGCATCTGTTGTAGATAACAAGCTTGACTTGGTTGCTGATTTTAGAGAAAAGTCGCTAACCAGTGTAGAAAAAGGCGTGCGTGCCAAAGTTGTTTTTGATGCGATACCTGGGAAGGTGTTTGCGGCGCAGGTGGAAGATTTCGAGGCTGGCGTTAGTGATGGCCAACTGTCAGCAAATGGCAAGCTGGCCGCTGTTGAAAAATCGAACCGATGGGTGCGTGACGCGCAACGCCAGCGCGTTCATATCAGCTTAGAAGAAAGTGATGCACCATTAAACCATCTGACGAGTGGTGCGCGGGCGACGGTTCAAATTGTTCCTAATAACCCTATAGAAAGTTTTGTCGCGAATGTTCAAATTCGCTTTATCAGTTTATTGCATTACATCTACTAAAACAGGTTATGAAAACACAACTTAGCGAAAACGATGTTCAACAGATGCTTAGGATTGCCAGCGGCGCGACTCTCGGATTTACGATATCTAAGGCAATGGGATGGCCGAACCCGATATTCTTTACCCTTTATCCCATTTTATTGCTAGGGCTGGTAGCCGTTTTAAATGGGCACATAATAAGACAGTTTCTTGCAGCGACCGTATTCCCGGCTATGGTTGTGCTACTAATATATGGTTTGTTTGGCACTCACCCGCTGCTTATTACGCCGTTAATCGCGGTAACCTTTGCTTATTTATTTTGGCAAATGAGTAAAGATACATTATTTTTGTTTGGCGCATTTTCCCTTATTGGGCTGTCGTTACAGTTGCACTTCGCAAGTTATAGTAACGATGGAATAGATATTTACCCGTTGGTGATTTCCAATATTGGCGCAATTTTACTTGCTTTAGGCATCGCTTTTGCCCTGCACCTAATGTTTCCTGATAGAGCGCCACGAACACCACAGCCTAAGGTCTCTAAAAATAAAGCGAGTATCCGACACGAGGTCATCTTGTGCACAATAGTGGCTACGTTATCTTTTGCTGTATTTCAAACCTTCGACTTGGTTGACTCTGTCTCGGCGCAAGCGGCGAGCATACTGATTCTTTTCCCTCTTTGCTGGAAAGGGGCCACCATGAGCGGTTGGCAGCGAGCAATAGGCACCTTGATTGGGTGCAATTTAGCCCTGCTCGCTCAGCTGGTTTTGCTGAATTACAGCGATACGTTATTTTTCGCTAGTTTTAGCCTGTGGATATTGGTCTTTTTTATAAGTCGGCAGCACGTTTTGAACGGTGGTGGCGCGGGGACCGGCTTTGGCGTACTTACCACCTTTGGCATCTTGTACGGACAGTCACTTTCACCCCAACAGGATATTATTTATAGTGCGCTGTATCGCTTTTCGTCTGTCGTTGTAGCCATCGCATTTAGCCTGGGTGCTATTTTTGTTGTACATAGCCTACTGAATCGACATCAATCTACACGGCATCACACATTTTCTTGACCTTACTTGTAACAGGCTAGACTTGAGCAGCGCTCTAAAAACATAAGCTGATGATTATATATTTTTGTTTTATTTATTGGACGCTTACATTTTTAAACAATGTGCTATATTGATTTCTAAACAAATAATAACCAACGGTACAAGGATGACAAATGCTGCGATTATTGTTCGCATGGCTTGTAATATCATGCTTTTGCCAAGCGGCGTACGCAGCTAATTTCAATGCTCCACAGTCCATGCTCTCTTTAGACCGCGATGTCGTTTTTGCAGTGAGCAACTCAGCTGAACTTACAGGTAATGAACAGTGGTTTTATAGCGCTGATGTTATAGAAAGGTCCGCTTCACAGTATTTGCATTTTAAAGTTCGCGTTTACAACCAATTAGATACGCAAGTTCCTGTCTGGTTTTCAATTAGCTTTCCAGCGATAAAACGTTTAACAGTGACTGACGGCACTAAAATATGGGTAACGGGCGACAGTTTGCCTTTTAGCTCTCGTCCTGTGAATGCGCCGAACTACCACTTTCCATCCATATTGCCACCGTCAGCCTATACAGAATTTAGCGGTACCATGTCAGGCGAAATATTAAGGTACAGCTTTTCAGTCGCTACACCTGAATATTACAGCAACCTTTACATGAAAACCTTACAGCGGGATATGGCGTTTTTCGGCGCAATGGGGCTGCTTACTGTACTTTGTACATTGGGCTTTATTGCTAGCCGCAATTTAGTTTTTTTGAGCTTTGCCTCGTTCATTTTTACTATAACCTTTTGGTTTTTTCGCGTCTTCGGTTACGCGTTTGAACTACTTTGGCCTAATACGCCAAGTTTGAATGACATTAGCTATGCTGTAAGTATTTATTCTGTTTTGATTACCGCCTTTTGGGTTTTGTTTCAGACACTAGCCAGAGACAACCATGAAGTGTACGGAGTGAAGCCCGTCAAACTGTTTTGCGCAATTTTGCCTTTTATGGGGATATTACTATGGCAAAGCGTAGGGCTTGATTTTGCGCTAAAACTCCCTGTAATTCTCTTTTTCCCTTTCTTATTAATTGCCGGTATCACCATCTTTGTAGAGCACAAGCGAGGCTCTGACAGAGCCAAATGGCTTGCTGCCGCTATGCTTCCAGTAACATTTAGTACCCTAGTCCTTACTATTATTGCACTTTTTGAGGTCGAGCTTTATCTAGAGCCTATCGCCACTTTCATGACTGGGCTCGTGATGACCTGTCTGTTTATGGTCGCGCTTACCGCGAACTACATGGTTAAGGTTGTGCAAAGAGAAAGAGACGCACAGAAAGAAGCAGCACAATTAAAAAGTGAGCAAGCATTTAAACTAGAAGCGCTGGTGAAAGAGCGTACCCTAGCGCTCGAACAGACCAACAGTACATTGGCAGAGTTAGCTTCTAAAGATAGTTTAACGGAATTGCCCAATCGGCGTACGCTGGATTTATTTGTAGATAATACGTTTGATAAGACTATACACGATGACAAGGCACTCGCCATTGCGCTGATAGATTTAGACCATTTTAAAAGTATTAACGATACCTACGGACACAATGTGGGTGACGAAGTACTCAAGGGAATTGCCGATATTCTCGCGCCACTAAATAATGCAGATCAAGTAGCTGCTAGGTATGGTGGAGAAGAATTTGCCATTGCAAAGCGCATCAAACGCCCTAATGCCAACCAGTCTAGCGAAGCCGAGGAGTTTGCAAAGCAACTTAACGTTATCCACCACGCCATTAACCAATTAGCCATCGCATCGATTAATGACAGGAAGTTAGGAGCGTGTATAGGTTGGACATTATGTAAGGGCTCCGACGATATTGTCGAAGCCTTCAGGCGGGCTGATCAAGGCCTTTACGTAGCCAAAGATAAAGGAAGAAACTTAATCGTTCCGGCCTTATAACACTGTGATCACCGCCTTTCGCTTATCTTCTTTTGAAAACCTGAGCGCATTGTTTAAATCGTTAAATTCAAACAGGTTAGGTATTTCAACGACCAACGTCTGGGCGGCAACTTGTTCGAGTAGCGCCTCGCCGTCTTTTACCAAGCGCTGCCATTGTGACAAATCACCATAATCATGCAGCGCGCCTAGTGCTATCTCATGATAAGAAATAGTGCGAGTGAAAGGCGCATCAACAGGCACCTCAATACGGCCCAGAATACTCACTACGTGACCATTAGCTTCAAGAAGTGGCACAAGTGACGCGGCATAGTCTGGACCATTCGCGTCGAAAAGCGCGTAAAATGTTTGTCCTTCAGGTTTACCGCGATGGATGGCTTTAACTCCCATCTCATCGGCTTGCTCTTGCGAAAAGCTTCCTGAGATAACATGTACACTAAAACCAGCCTGAGAAAGCATTTGCGCCAGCAATTTGTTAACGGCGCCCATACCGCTAACCAACACGTCAGCACCCTTTCTTACCGGCACTTTGCTGAAGGCTTGCCAGGCAGTAAGCATCGGGCATGGCAAGGCAGCGGCTAATGCAAAATCAACGCTTTCTGGCACAACCATTACACGGCTAGCATACACCTCACTATGATCGGCAAAGCTTCCGTTTTCACCTAGGCTATGATGGTATGCCACTCGCCTACCCAATAGGCCGTCATCGACGCCCTCACCTACCGCTACAACAACACCCGCGCCATCTACACCGGGAATATGCCCTTTTTCCCAGTCGCGGGGGTTATCATCAATAAACTTCCAGTCTACGGGGTTAATGCCAATAGCATAGTTGCGCACGATAATACGCCCTGCTTCCGGCTCAGAAAATTCCCTTACGTTTTGCACCAGTGCTGCGCCAGCTTGTTCAAATTGCCAAACGTTAGCTTGCATAAAAGCTCCTTAACAAGGTGATGTTCCCAATTAGTCCCACGCAGGTGAGAAATCTGGGTTAGCTTGACGGTCACCACAATCTAGCGCGTCAATCTTTGCTATATCATCTGCGTCTAAGGTAAGTTCAAGCGCTTTGAAATTCGTTTCCAGGTTTTTGCGCTTAGTCGACGATGGAATAGTGACTAAACCATGGGCCAGCTCCCAGGCTACAACTACCTCAGCAGTGCTTACAGCATATTTATCTGCAATCGCAGTGATAGTCTCGTCTTTTAGGACTTTGCCAACAGCAAACGGCATATACCCTGTAACTGTGATGCCATGCTTCTCGCACGCTGCACGCACTTTTTCATTAGTAAGATAAGGGTGCACCTCTACCTGATTCGTGGAAATAACGCCGTCGCCTAAGATACTCACCGCTTCTTCAATTTGTGCCACGGTAAAGTTAGAAATACCAATTTCTTTTGTCAGGCCTAGCTCCTTAACGCGCAGCAATTCACCTAGGTATTCTTCCATACTTTCGCCATTTTCCGGTGACGGCCAATGAATAAGTAGCAAATCAACATACGACAGTTGAAGTTTTTCCAAACTCTCTTTTACGCTATCCACAAAACTTGCTTTATTCAGCTTGTCGTTCCACACCTTGGTGGTGACGTAAAGGTCTTCACGTGCAACAAGATTGTTTGCAATAGCGTCTTTAATAGCGCGACCTACCGCTTCTTCATTGCCGTAAATTTGCGCCGTATCAATATGACGGAAACCCACTTCAAGTGCCATTGTCACGCTGTTATAGGCTTCATCGTCTTTTAAGCGAAACGTGCCTACACCTAGCGAAGGAATTTTAGATTGTGACTGATTTACATTCGGCATGATGCCTCCTTGTTGGTTCCGTTATTTATGAAAGTGAGGTAATACATGGTCAGCAATGCGCTGCATAGCGTCTTCTACTGGTTGCGTATTACGTCTGAAGTGCAGGCCAATATTGTGGCGAGCCCACAGTATCTTGAAAAATATTCCATATCTGAAGACGAGGGTGGAGTTAGCACGCTAAACAATCACAAACTGATTGGTTTTAGCGACTCACCAAGTCTAAATAAATGGCCGCTCAAGCAAGATATTAACTTGCAGTACAGTCTTCGTGCGTCAAGTGGCGAAACTATTCGCCAGCTTTGCTTGGCAGGTCAAGGTATCGCGTTACTGTCTCACTTTATGGTGCACAGAGATCTCAGCGCGGGCACGCTTGTCGATTTGTTTAGCGAGGACATCGTCAGTCCAAACCGAAGAGAGTCGGTACAAGCGGTATATTATAAAAATAGCGCTGTATCGTCTCGTATCTCTGCGTTTTTAGACTTTATCCAGCCGCGGCTTACGCTTTAAAGAACGGCTATTTAGCCTGCCCCTTGCCTAGCATTTTTTTAAGCGTACTTTGAGGAATGGCATTCACAATAAGCGCTGCAATCATCAATATAGCGCCGGCCATCACCATAGGCTGCAGGGTTTCTTTAAGCAGTAGCACTGAGCTTACATAGCCCACAATTGGCGTGAGTGTGCTAATTAGAACGATTTTATCTGGAGGTAATTTAGGCCCCGCTGCTACCATAAGGCCAAAACCGAGACCTGTTGCCACTGGACCAATGTACGCAAGTAGCAACCAATCGCTTATATCATAGGCCGCAAAATTCGGCGTTGGCTCTACCATAAGAGCAATAGCGAGCATGGCGAAACCTGCAAGGGTAAACTGCCAAAACACCGCCTCAATGACGCTTCCTTTCCACTTGTGGAAAGACACCCTTCGAATAGCGACTGCCCACAATGCAGACGCCAGCAACATACCTAAGAGCGGCAGCCATGCGCCCGGTTGCCCCGAGGCAAATAAAATCATCGCACAGCCAATAGTAGAAATTCCGGTAAGAATTAATCGCTTTGAAGGCGGGCGTTGTCGATACCATAACGTATCAATAAGTAGCATCCAAAGCGGCGTTGTATAAATGAGAATACTAGCGGTTCCAGCTGGGATATATTGCAGCGACACCGTAATAAGGCCCATCGACAAGATAAACTGGAAAAACGCGACCACAAAAACCACAGACCGGTCTTTACGATTCAACACCGGCAAACGTTTCTTAGTGATAAGCACAAAAAGCGCGAGTACCGGAAGACTGAGTAGAAAACGCAGGCAAATCATCCACACCGGGCCAACTATCTCTAGCCCTAATTTCATGCCTGGCCAATTAAGCCCTAAACACAACACTGCAACTAAAAGCATTTTTATACCTTTAGATTGCGCTTTTTCCGCCACCGATAATGAAGACATGCGTTTTAAAAAATCCAATTACACGAACTGATTTAAGAGAAGCCATCACCGCTACAGGGGTTGAACTTGAGCGGGATATTTATGGGCGCAAATATAAGTGAATTAGCGGTGGATTAAAACCTTTCTAACCACGAAGCACATCGATTTATCGACCAAATGGTCAACTTTATAAAACCCTATGGAAACCTTACGATACAGGAGTAGATTGCAATGTGGGGGTTGTCCACTTCATGATTTTGGCGTTTTCTTTTTGTGCGCTATTCACATTGCTATTGTTGTTCCCGTCGTCAGTACTTTTTACGGTGTAATAGTTTTTGCGAGTTTCAATATGTTCAAAACCCGAGCACTCGTACAGCGCAATGGCAGTGTGATTACTTTCACGTACCTCTAGCCAGATTTCACGCATGTTATTTTCCATTGATGTCTCAATGACAAAATCAACTAGAGCACGGCCTACTCCTTTACCTCTGGCGTCTTTATCGACAGCAATATCCATCAGCGTTGCTTCATCAACGACTTCAAGCATAATCGCGTAGCCAATAACCTTTTCATTTTCAAAGGCAAATACCCCGTAATAGGGTTTAGTAAAACAATCCGCGAAGGTACTGAGTTTCCAAGGCGCCACTTGTGCGTCTTGATGAATAGCATGCGCGTGTTCAATGTACTCGTCGAAGCCTTGTGGCGGTACGATTGTTAACTTCATCGCCACGACTACTGTTCGGTCGAGGAGTTGTTTAACGTATGCCCTACGCTAATGAGTTGGGCCCATAGCTCACGTTTTTGCGCAGTAGAGAGTTTAAGCGGTGTGGCTGGCAATATAATAGCCGATTCGGTAACTGATAGCGTACGGCCAATCATAATAGTGGTAGCCCATTGTGACGGTATACCTAACTGAACACAGGCTAGCTGCAAGTCTTTCAGCCATTGCTGTGACTTCGCTTTCTGTTCGGCACTTAACGGAATACCTTCTGCCAATGCAGGCCCTTTCGCCTCAGTTGTTTTTATTACAGGTTTTTGCGAAGTAACCATGTTTCCGTTAGGTGGCAATGTAGCGTGTGCCGAAGATGCCCCCGTTTCGCTTTGCGCTACTCTCGCTTCATTTGCACCGTTTTTTTGAGTTCTTTCATTTAACGGCGCTTTATGCGTAGGCGTTTGGGCTGTAACAGCGTCTCTGGGCTTCGCTTTATCTTTTGCACTGCCGCCTACGTTTGCTCTCAACTGAGCAAGACGTGACTGTTTTTCTTCTTGAGAAATTGGCGTTGAAGACGATTTATTTAATGGAACATTTTGGCTGTAGGGTGTTTGTGTCGACGAACTATTTGACGTGCCAAGTGTATGGTGTAGAGCGCTGCCTTCTTTCAGGTTTGCCTGTTCTTGCATCTTCGCGTAGGCGTCTTTAGTGATCCACACAGGGATCCCCATTTCTTGTAATACCGCCTGCTGATATGAAGTAAGAGACATTGCCCAAAAGACCTAAAGTGAATTAAACATCGTTTCCGCCCAGTTTACTAAAGTTGCTGGCCTGATTGAATAGCTATCGCGTTCTTTTACCTAGAGTTACCTTTGCGCGAAATGCACGTTATCTCAAATACACTTTATCTAAAATACAATCGCCACAAGTCTATTGGCAGATATGTAAATATGTTAGGTCTGTAAATAGATAGAACAAGAGCCTAAATAAAGGTATTAAGCAACACAAATTGAAAAAAGTAAGTATGTGAAAGAATAATCTAAAGGAAAAATTTTTGAGGTTTGAACAAGGCTGTTCACAAAGAAGAGAAAGTGGCAGGGGTGGAGGGACTCGAACCCCCAACCATCGGTTTTGGAGACCGCTGTTCTACCAATTCGAACTACACCCCTAGCGCGATGTGCATTATACGGATGACATTAAAAAGGTAAAGCCTTTTTATCATCACAAATAACTGCATGCTTAATTAACACGCAATGCGCTGTTTTTTCAATCGAATACTACTGATTTCACCTGATGTTCAACTATGGTTCCAGATTTCTACCCAAAACCACAAGAGGCCCTTTATCTGAACTAGTAAGTGTAATTCTCCCCTGCCCTATATACCTTTGTCTGCATTAAGCGCAGCAAACCACAAGTCATTGGTAATAGCGACAATCTCGATGTGCAGCTTAAGTTTCTCGAGTGCCTCTTGTTCATCGATATTCATGATGGCGGCATAATGCTTAACCAGATCACAACTTTCAAGGTCATTGA
Organism: Alteromonas sp. IB21; assembly: GCF_016405965.1. Lineage (GTDB taxonomy): Bacteria > Pseudomonadota > Gammaproteobacteria > Enterobacterales > Alteromonadaceae > Alteromonas. The sequence continues at coordinate 213,119 of NZ_JAEFCD010000001.1, forward strand.
GTTTATTAATAAGGCAACAGCTTGCTAAATCAAAATAGCGGTTTCCCATTGCCGCATATTCCCAATCAATAACTTTGAGCGTATTCTCTGTACTGATTAATAGGTGGTTAGTCAGCAAATCGTTGTGACACAGCACATAGTCGTCATTGTCTTCTTCGCTTTTTATTGCTTTGTTCCGAAACGCCTGCGCCTTTAAATAAAGCTCACTGTTCATATCGAGCTGCGCAATATCACGGTAATGCAGCCACCTGGCAGCTAAATTTAACGGTCTAGCGGTTATGGGCAGAGAATGAATACGCGCAAGGGTTTCAGCCAAAGTATGTACAGAAAGTCTATGAGTGAAATGCGTTGCACTGTTACTGTTGTCTACCCACTGTTCAACCCAGATGGTTTCATCGTCACTCAACCAAATCGGCTGCGGCGCAATACCCAATCCATACAGCTGTTGCTGCAAAGCAAACTGATGGGAACGCTCCACACCACTAAAGTCATCGTTGCCCATCCATTTAACCGCTAAATCGACAAGAGTATTGTCTAGTTTTTGCTGTTTATCACTCTGAAGGTGGCCTTCACTTAAATATGATGAGCCATTCACCGGGTCTTGAACCCGGTAAACACGATTTACCGCACCAGCGGGGTGTACCGTAATTCTTGCACCATCGGTAATATTAAGCGCCTTTTGCAGCGTGGCGATGATATCCAACCTGTTCACCCTGTTTTTTATATTGCACCAGCCACTGATAATAGCCAAACACCGCAAAGCCCACGTAACCCAAGAACAGGCAAGCAGATAGTGCATAACCCACTTGCAAGTATAAATACGCAGAAGCTGAATTGATGAAGAACCAATAAACCCAATTTTGCAGAATCTTATGGGCCACCATAAATGTGGTGACAACACTCAATAAATTAATGCTCGCATCTAATAGTAGGTACTCACTATTAAATTGTGACCCAGCCACTGTAGACAGAAACCAAGCTAGCATTAACATGCTAGGCACGATAAGTAAGTGTGCCCATAGCGGCCAATGAAGCACTGGCTTAACCTCGCCGTCTTCCGTTCCTTTTGACCACTGATAATAGCCGTATCCCGCCATTATCATATAAAAGAAATTAAGCGCCGACTGAAATGGCAAGGTCACCTGCCAAAATAGCCAAGTATAAATCGCCGTACTTACAAAGGCGCATAGCCAACACCAACTATTTTGTTTCGCCGCTAACAATACGTAAGCAATGGCAAGAACAACCGCTACCCATTCTAATAGCGAAGTAGCGGCAATTTGTGAGGTAAACTCAGAAAGAAAATTAGTCATCAAGACGACTTTCTAGATTGCATAGCATCGAAGTTAAGAAACTTGGCCACGAAGATAGCCTGCCCCACTTCTTCATGGGTCCTTTGCATTTCTTCACCAAGTACTTTCATTACCACACCATAGTCACCGGTAACCTGCGTGCTGGTTGAACTGGTTGAAACCGTGATGTCACTATAGCTATTTAACCTATCTATGAAATCTTGAATAGGCGGAATATATTCGTTGACTAAGGGGTACAACGACAGTTCAACCATAACTTGCATGCTCGTTTCCTTTTATTTTAAAACGCGTACTTAACAGTGATACCAAACTGACGACCATTACCTATTTGATAATATGGCTCTTCAAAGGCATATTCATCGCGAGGGTCGTTACTGAAACCACCAAACCCTCTGGTGTAGTACTCGCGGTCAAAGGCATTTTGAATCCATAGCGAGGTCTGCCAATCTCCATATAGCACCACTAACTCTGAATTAACCAGCGTTGTACTTGGTGCGGTCACATCATGGCCATCAGAAAAACGGTACTCGCTTTTATAGTCTACATCTACACGCCAAAGCATGTTATCGGTAAGTGCGTACTCACTATAAAGATTTGCCGTCCACTTTGGTGATTGAGCCTGTCTTTGCTCAGAGACTTCAGTGCCGTCTGCAAGCGTATACCCTTCAAACGTTGCGCTTAAGTAACCAACACTCGCATCTAGCTGAAAATTATCAGAAGCAAACCAACTAAGTTCTAACTCAGCCCCTTTGTTGGTGCCTAAATCAGCGTTATCGATAATATCCACGAAACCTGCTGTGCCATCATTACGGGTTATAACGTCAAAATCACTTACCTGCGTATCTTTTCTATCCATGTAGAAAATTGCTGCACGAGCAACCAGGTCAGGCGTCAATAACGGGCCTTTTACGCCCACTTCGTAGTTCCAGTTGTACTCTTCATCGAAGAAACGCTGATTATCGTTCACTCTGCTGTCGGGGTTAAACCCTGCGCCCTTAAAGCCGCGTGAAATACTCCCGTAGTAGAAATGGTCACCCTGTGTATACTGAAGCGCTACTTTACCGCCGACCATAGTGGTATCAAAGGCGCGTGTAAGCTGATTATTATCAGCGTAATCAAAATCGTAGATTTCTACTCTTAACCCGGCTACAAGCACTAAATTATCCTTCAAACGGCTTTCTGTTTGTGCATAGATAGCGGTAGTTGTTGGTGTATATTCACTGGCAAAGTCACTATCAAGGTACGTGTACTGACGCAGTAACTTTTCTTCGGTATTTTTATAAAATACGCCTGCCGTCCAGTCGGTCATGCCATCAAAAAGCGCGGCACTGTCAGACGACACAAAACGCAACTCACCTGTTTGGGTTTCGACATCGCGATAGTACGCATCAAAAGAGGTGTAACCCCAGGGGTGAAATCCATTGAATGTCCAATCTTCGTCGTAGCCATAAGCGATGTTATGAGAAGCATGAGTAGCAATAAGAATGAGATCGCCCGCGGCTGTATTTGTTGTAGAGCGCGCGCTTACCGCATGGGTTTGGTGTTCGTCAAAACCAGGCTCATCGGACAGGGTTTTGTTGTCGTTGTCCAACGAGAACGCATCATAGCCGTTATCAATATCGTACCAGCGATAGGTTAGAGCAAGGGTAGTTCGGTCGTCTACGCTGCCTTCTACGGCAAAACGCAATGCGGTTTCATCAATATTATTGGTATCGCTTCTCCCTAAAAACGTGTTTTCTACAAAACCATCACTTCGGTTATGAACCAGCGCAACGCGATACCCCCAATCAGAATTAATATCGTCGCCCGTTGCGCCTTCAATACGATAACTGTCTTTGTTACCCACACGGGCTTCAACATAGTCTGGCGCGTCGCTTCCTACCTCATTGCTTGAAAGCTTGACTGCCCCGGCTAATGCACCAGTACCGTATAGCGTGGCCTGAGGCCCGCGATATACCTCTAGCTGTTTGGTATCAAAAATGATGCCTGCCGCAGCAAGACCTGAAAAATCGAATTCATCGACGATAAAGCTCACTGAAGGGTTAATTGGCTCAGCAAACTGGCTACGCTCCCCAATACCGCGAATTTGCACGAAGCGGCCACGGGATGCGCCAGCAGCAAAGTTCACATTCGGAATACTGTTTAGCACGCTGTCGATATGGCTAGGCTGTCTGCTGCGAAGACGTTCTTGGTCTAAAATGGTCGCGCTGGCACTTAACTGGTCGAGTGTGGTTTGACGAAAATCACCTGTTACGACGACTCGTTCAATATCAGTTGACGTGCTATTTGAACTGTTACTTACATTGGTGCCTTGCGCATAGACTGCTACTGAACTCGCAAGCAATGATAGTGTGAAAAGTGTTTTATACATAGGATCTCTTGTTCTTATTTAAGAAAAAAGATCCGGGTCTAACGGCAGGTGATAAGGCTATATTGTGAACCATCCCTACGCCGGTATTATCCGGATCAGGTTTAAGGGTTCCCACACATGTGGATCTCAGACCGAAAACGGACACCCCTTGGTATTGAGTTAAAGCGCTCTGCGTAGAGGCTTCAACATCTGCGACGGAGTCTACCAGTTCGATACTCGCCGTCAAGCAGATAAGACATTAAGCTAACGTCATAATTTTATATGATATAAGGCATTAGAAACGTGCAGCTAGTCTGCGTCGATATTCATATTTAGACGACGGACTTCATCGTCAGTCTGTGCCTTTAAACCTTCCAGCGTTTTGCCATGTGCCGCTGGTTGACGGGTATCGGGGTCAACTTTCACGAAAACAATATCATCTGCAAAACAAATAGTTTTCTTAGTGGCTTTGTTGCGTACTAGGCAGCTCACAGTAATAGATGTGCGGCCCACCGCCTTGGTTTCTAGACCAAACTCTACGATATCACCCTGCATAGCCGGTGATTCAAAGCTAATTTCACCGATATGCTTAGTCACCAAACAATTGGTTTCTAACTGACAAATTGCCCAAATAGCAGCCTCTTCGTCTATCCATTCTAACGCGCGGCCACCGAACAAAGAATTAGCGTAGTTTAAATCGTTTGGCATAACTAGACGCCGAGAAAGAAAGCGCATTCGAATTCCTCATAATAAATCGCTACTATAGCGTCAGATTATACCGAAAAAACTGATTCATGGCGCTACCTCAATTACGCGAATGGCTTCTAGCCCCTTATTGTGACAATAACTCACAGCTAATTCCGCAGCTTCACCGCAGAATGCTGGTTATTTCTGGCAGTGATGAATTTTGTGACGCTGCGTTGTCCAACATCAGAACCTTAACTGATGAAGTTGCCTCTATACGCATCGCGATTTTTAGTGGTGACGCGTTAAAGGGTAAGAAGCGAAAACAAGTACTTGGCGTCGAGTGTGATATTGCCTTATTGGATTGCCGCTATTGCTTTAAGCCAGGTGATGTAATGGCAGTAGCGGGCATTGTAAAGCGTAGTGGTTGTTTAATACTCATTTGCCCAGAATTTAACGAGTGGGTCGAAAATATATCGGTGCCGTTCTTATCAGAAGGGTTTACGCTCAACCACAGTCGATACCTTTCTCGCTTCATTGAGAACTTGCGTAAAAACCCATACATGGGTTTTCATACTGAGACAAAGACTGTTCTTCCCGGTATTTCTATTTACGGCGTAGAACAAGAATCAATTCACACCGAACACACAAATGCCCATTTTCGCTCTGTTGAGCAAGAGTATGCGTACAACCAACTGCATAAAGCATACATGCGTAATCACCTTAATGCGCTTGTTACAGCGCCAAGAGGCAGAGGTAAGTCATCCCTATTAGGCTTATTTATCGATAGCCTTGTTAGAGAAGGTAAGCGCGTACTGCTTACCAGTGAACGTATTGAAAACGTAACAAATGTTTTATCTCGCTTTACAGAATCTGAAGACGCAGATGACTTGAACGTAAGGCTAGGTACGTCACAAGTGGCAAGTATGGAAACACAACGTGCGGAACAGCAAACTATGCCTAAAGGCTTGGTTAAATGGGTCCCGCCAGATAGTGAATTGCTTTTTGGCAAAGAAAACAAGAACTATGACCTCGTTATAGTAGATGAGGCAGCGTCTATGCCACTTCCCGTTATTAACCGAATAATTGCGTATAACCCACAGTGGGTGTTAAGCACCACACTTTTAGGCTACGAAGGCTCAGGAAGAGGGTTTATTCATAAACTGATTCCGAACTTACCAAACGGAACTTTACATCTAACGCTGACAACACCTTTACGTTGGTTTGAAAACGACCCTATCGAGGCCTTTTTTAATAACACCTGTTTGTTTGAAAATTATAACTTGAACGATGTGGATGGAACCGTCTACTCAGAAAGCAGCTCGAAAGATATCAGCGCCATTCTCGGACCAGTAATCTCGCCTGAACTAATAGCGACATGCGAATTTAATATTTTTTCTTTCGAAAAAATTAACGAAGGCATGCTGCTGCAAATCATGTCTTTGCTTTCACTTGCCCACTATCAAACCACGCCAGACGATTTCATGCGCCTAATGGATAGCCCAGACGTGCTTGTTGCCTCATTTACGATTAATGGATTTGTACTAGCGGTTGCAATAATAAATGTAGAAGGCGGAAGCTGTTTAAGCGATGCAGCATTTGGTATAGCAACGGGCAAACGACGCCCTAAAGGCCACTTAGGGGCACAGCGATTAACACTCCTATCAGCCGACGTTAAAGCCGCTACACAACGCTACTGGCGAATTAACCGCATTGCCGTTCACCCGAATCTTCAAAATAAAGGTATTGGCAGCCAACTGGTAAAACAAATAGTTAAAGAAGCCCATAAACGCGCTATTGATGCAATATCTACGTCTTACGGAACGACAAATAAACTTGATGGATTTTGGTCTAACAATGGCTTCGAAATCGTAGATTATGGTCGAAAACCCAATAAAGCCAGTGGTGAAACCAGCGCTTTGGCTGTGTTACCTCTGAACAAGTATACGGGTGAACTAGTTAAAAAAGTCGTCGCCCTCAAGGCGAGTTTCATTAGTGCTGTCAACCTGCTCGAACTGCCCAATTCTGTTCTTGAAATCTATATAAATAAGCTAAACCACTTTACACAAGGAACGCGAACGCTTGATGATATTTGGCCTATATTGAGTAAATTAGCGAGCGAGGCAAAGCTCCGCTCTAAAGCGATAAGTGACAGGCACGAGACCAAACGCAGTAACGGCACTGAATTGCGTAATGCTAACCTGTACGTACTGAATAAGCTTATAAAAATAATGAATGCGAATAGTTACATAGTATCACTATTTGAAGTCTCAAATATGAATATGACGCTTATTAAAGAGGTGCTAGAAAAAAACAGTTTTAAGGTAAATGGGGTGAGAGGGTCAACGGCAGCAATTAGAGCTATATTGCGCTCCGCATTCGAGTAACTTTCTTGGATACTGTTAAGTGAAGTGTCGTTAGATACGTTATTTGCTATCGCCCTTTTTACAAGTCACTTTTACGACAGTTCAGTTTCTACTCTAAAGTAATACACTAAAGCTTACGCCAATAAAAAAGCCTCCAAAAGGAGGCTTTTATCGCTAATTCCGAGTATTAAATATTAATACCGCGGTTTTTCGCTTTTTCCTTGATGTAAGGTTCCCACGCAGCTGCGTTTCGGCGTAGTGAGCGGTCCTTCTTAGCTTCTTGTACGTGCTTGTAGGCAGACTTATAGTTACCTGCGTAGAAGTTCGCTTCCATTAATGTGAAGTGAATTTTCTCCGGGTTATCTGCGCCACGTTCTAAAGCATTTTCTAATGCTGTAATAGCACCCTTATAGTCTTCAGCTACAAGTAGAAGCGTACCTTGCTTACGATAGTGCTCAGGATCTGAACTCTTAGCTGCAGCTTGCGCATACAAGTTTGCTGCTGTTTTAAAGTTCTTAGCCGAGTGATATGCGTTAGCAATATTAGCTAGCATATCAGCATCGTTTTTAAGCAAACCATCCTTCATATGCTTCTCAAGCAATTTAGCTGCCTTGTAGGGCATACCGTTGCTTTGATACAGCTGGGCTAGCGTTTTGATTTCTGACTCTTTTTCTAGATAACCTTGCATATAAGCAAGCTCTAGTGTTGAAAGACCTTTATTATAGTCTTCAACCAAGATGTAGAAAAAGCCAAGACGCGACCACCAAGTCTTCTCCTGAGGGAAAGTTCTAACAAGATCTTCCGCAACAGCAACCGTCTCAGGGTACATCTTACGCTCGTAGTAAGAAGTCAGCTTCAATACATACGGGTTTTTGTTTGGCTCTTCATACAAAGCAATTGCTTTGTCTGCCGGCTCGACCATCTTTGCTAGTTGCTTAGATTCGTAATAAGCCTGAGCTAAACGCGTATAAACATCGGCGTCTTCTTTACACGTGAAGTCCATCCACTTGTTGTACCACTTAATCGCATCAGTATACTTTTCTTCCTGCATACTCAAATCACCTAAAAGCTTAAGTGTTTGAGAATGTTCTAGGTCGTTAAGTACCTTGGGCTCAACTGATTCAACTAAGTAGTTTAGTGCTTTACCACCTTGACCTTCTTGCGCAGCAAGTAGGTTACCAATAAAACGCTTAACGTAAGCTTTATCGAAATCGTCTGACGGGTCGGCTTCGTAAAGTACATTTAATGCTTCAGTGACTTGGTCTTCATTGTAGAATTCAAACGCCTTCTGAACCTTTTTACCGGTACGCTCACCAACAAGCGTCGTTTTTCCCTTCTCATATCCAGGACAAACAACAGGTGATGTCTGCGCAAGGGCAGCGGGTGCTGAAAGCACCGCACTTGCACCTAGCACTAAAGCAACGGCTGACATTTTGAATGTACGTTTCATCATGATCATTGCTCCAGTTTAAAGTCTAGCTGTACGAACATGCCTGGTTGTTTAACCGGCTTGCCATCAACGATCTTAGGCTTGTATTTCCACTTACGTAGAGCACGACGTGCTTCACGGTCGAAAATACGCTTAGGTTCAGCATCAATAACTTCGATATCATCTACACCACCAACTTCGTTGATAGTGAAAGACAGTCTTACCCAACCTTCACGACCATCACGGGCAGCATCAGGTGGATATTTCGGGTCGATACGAACGATAGGTGTTGCTTCACCATCACGTTGCATTGCACCAACACCACCAATGTTTACACCAACACCACCTGTGTCGATAGCAGGGATAGCTAAGCTAAAGCCATCTGCATCAGGTTCCGCTGTTTCCGGCTCGACTTGCTCCATTTTCGGAGGTTGTGGAGGCGGAGGCGGAGGTGGTGGTGGAACACGAGTACGCGTTTGCGTCTGGTCGTCTGGTTCCTGCATTACAATATCGATAACCGGTGCAGGCGGTACCTCGTCTGCTGGTCTAGATGAATTTTCAATCAACTTGGCCATTAGAACGAAAAGGGCAAATGCAACCGCAGCACCTAATACAATAGATACAAGTATACGTAACATCTTATCCCCTTGCCGCTACCGAGACTCGGTTAACGCCAGCGGCTTTAACCTGATCCATAATTTCAACTACTAAACCATGCTTCGCTTTAACATCAGCTTGAATGATTACGTAGTCAGTAGGCTGCTCGGTAAGCAGTCTTTCTATATTCGCTCTTACGCTGTCCGGCGCAACTTCACGCTTGTCTAGCCAAACATTTCCGTCTTCCGTTACGGCAATGAAAATGTTTGCATTTTTGTGAAGAATCGCCTGGCTCGCATCTGGCTTGTTGACTTCGATCCCTGCTTCTTTAACGAAAACAGTGGTAACGATAAAGAAGATCAGCATGATAAACACGATATCCAACATGGGCGTCATGTCGATCTGTGCATCTTCTTCCTCGGTTCTGACTTTTCGAGCCATAATCTCTCTCTCTAATGATGTGGCAGGCTATCAACTAGCCCTTCTCTTGCCAGCTTCACTTTCGCTTCAAGACGTGAACTGATGAACAGCCCAGATAGCGCCGCTACCATTCCCGCCATTGTCGGGATAGTTGCCATAGAGATACCAGCTGCCATTAGGCGTGCATTGCTGGTGCCTTGCGTTGCCATTGTCTCGAAAACACTGATCATACCGGTTACTGTTCCCAGTAGACCGATTAGCGGACACATTGCAATAATGGTTCTGATAATCAGCATTCTAGCGTTTAGATCGTCTGACGCTTGAGAAATCCACGCGTCACGGATTCTATGCGCATACCATGATGTGGTATCTGCTCGGGCATCCCAATTCGCGATGATGTTTTTCTTCACCTTTGGGAAGACCGAGGTTAAATACCAGTAACGCTCAATCATTAAAACCCACATGAGAAAGAGCGCGGCAGCAACGAAGTAAAGTACGTCACCGCCGGTAGCGATAAAGTCCCTGACCGATTCGAATAATCCAATCAGGTAATTCATATTACGCTTTCTCCGACTCTGTGTGAGCAGCTATGATACCAGCAGTTTGCTCATCAAGAATGTGGATGATTGACTTGCTACGAGAAGCTACGATGCTGTGAGTAAGAATTAGAGGCAGAGCCGCAATAATACCCTGAGCTGTAGTTACAAGAGCCATTGAGATACTTCCTGCCATCATACGAGGGTCACCTGTACCGAACAATGTGATGGTCTGGAACGTCTCGATCATACCTAGTACTGTACCTAGTAGACCTAGTAGTGGAGCAATCGCTGCGAAAATCTTGATAACGTTAATGCCGCTTTCAATTTTCGGAAGCTCGCGAAGGATCGCTTCATCAAGTTTAAGCTCAAGATTTTCTGCATCCGCAGTTTTATTCTCTTGATAAACTTTAAGGATTCGACCTAACGGGTTGCCTTCTGAAGGATTATTTACGTTCTTAAGCTGTGAACGCATTTTTCCACCAGTGATCGTCAATGTGATCATTTTGTACAGACCAATCAATAGACCAACAGCAAGCATAAGTGTAATTGTGTAACCTACTGGGCCACCAGCGTGGTAGCGCTCAGACATTGTCGCTTTCTGCTTCAATAGACCAAGAATACCGCCTTGAGATGGGTCAGCGTAGAAAGGCGTAAAACCTGAAGTCGCATCAATTAGATTTTCCGCAGACGCGACGAAGTGACCGTCTGGTTGACGACCTAGAGGCTGAACAACTTCAGACTCAGGATCATACGCTAGATAACCATTTTCACCGACAAGGTTAAATGTACCAACACGCAGTACTTCTTGCTGTGAAGAACCGCCGTCAAGATTTACAACTTCTGTAGTGAACTTAACTACTTCACCGCCTTCGGTCATTTCTTTTTGCAGCGCAAACCATAGGTCTTCTAGTTCTTTGATGTTTGGAAGACCTTTAGAATCTTCAGACATCTCTGCTAGGAACTGACCACGACCTGGGTATTGTGCACTTACGATTGAAGTAGAAATACGACCGTACGCCTCAGAAGAAGCTTGACGTACCACACCAAACATTTCACCAAGGGTACCAGTCGCCTGGTCTAGCTCAGCTGCTTTTTCATTAAGGGTAACTTCGTTGTCTGAGAATTGCTTCTGTAGACGGTCACCACGGTCTTGCTCGGCTTTAAGATTTGCTTGAGCTTTGCGAAGAAGCGCTTGCTTGTCAGCACGCGCTGATTGGAATTCAGCTTCGCGTTGCTTATCTAGTTTTGCTTCAGAAACACGGTTCTGCTGAACCTGATCTAGAAGGTCTTTCAGGCTCTTTGCTTCCTGAGCCTGCGCTCCGGTTGCCGCAACTGCAACTGTCACAGCGGCTAAAAGAGATTTGAATACTGGTTTCATTAACAATTACTCCGCTGCGCTAATTGGTAGTTTAACAAGAGCCGCAGGAATGGTTCCGTTCGCCATTTTCACTGCGTCAATAGTCGAAGAAAGGTACTCATCACCTAGCTTCTCCCAAGAGCGGCTTTCATTATTCCAAACCCACGCGTGCGTTTGATCAAGTGAAAGAGCTAGTAACGCTGTACGACCTAGGTTAAAGAAATCAACAGTGACTTCTGTACCTGCATCATCAATAGTACCTTGATAAGACTTAATCTTAGTACCGTATTCAACTTCAACTAGGTAGGCTTCTAACACCTGACGGAACTGCTCAGAAACAGTAACGTTAGAGTTAGCCATAAGGTCACGAAGACGTTCAACGCGCTGTAAACGCTCTTCCAAACGGATAGGACGGTCTAGTTTGATGAACTGCTCTAGGCTGTCAATCATGCGAAACATAAGAGGAACGATGCCCTGCTTAGTTTCTTCGATGCTGTCGATTTGACGCTGTAGAGAGTCGATTCCACGCTGCTGATCTGCAACTAGGCTAGCAATGTAATCATTGTAGATTTTAAGGTTTTCTGTCTCATCTACTGTTTGACGATACTCAACAAGTAGTTCTTGAGACTGTTCAAACAACGTGTTGATTTTTTCTTGAGATTTCGCTGCAGCCGCGTGGATTTTTGCTTCTTCTTTATGAAGATCTTCAAGCGTGTCTGCAGAGACTGCACTACCTGTTAGTGCGAATGCACCCATAACAGTAGAAGCAATAAGAGTTCTCTTGCTCATTTTGGACATAGTTCCCAACCAAATTTCTTATTTGAATCCTCGCCGATAAGGAAAATATTCGGGCAAGGGGCGTATAAAACTTTCACAATTTTGTTTCAGGGATGTAGCACTAACGTCAATAGTTAGTACTACGAACGTAGTATACTCACATGGAATGTTACGTTTAGTCAAGTAACTCGCTCTTTACACTTAACAGTTAGACTGCTATCTGCTGGTTTTACAATCATTTTTCAGCGAAGTAACAATTCAGAGGGATTATAAACATCCGTACATTACTTAATCGATTAATGTAAACTTTTAACTATTTCGCTGTCGCTCTCACAAAATACAGTTTGTTAAATTGCTTTAAACCAACCTGTTAGCGCATAACGCGGTTGCTGTGCGAAAGGGGTAACATAGCTTACGCTGTGGATGTGTTTTACATCAAAGAGACTTAATGTATTAAATTCTGGAGCCCAACTTTCGGTGGTCGTACCATCATCTTCGTAAAATTGTAACAACCCTCCCCAATCTGGATGCCATTGCGGTGCCAAATTAATTACATAAGCAAGACGGCGTTGCTCTCGCTCAACTACATCTTGATGTCGAGTAAGAAATTGGCCTGGTGTATAACGGGTTGCTTGGACACTTGCTGTACGAATATCATCAAAGCCACTAAGCTCACTCGCCCATTGAAGTACTGCTTCACTATTAATCCATTCGTAAAACTTACTCATTGAGGCAATACGTTCGGTTGACGTTACTAAATGTCGTCCGTACACAAACCCAATACCTTTAGCCGCATTAGACATTACTTCTGTATTTACTGCCTGCTTTGCCTGGTTATCCATTGCCTTCCAAGCGCTTTGAGAAATTGACTCATAACGACCATTACGTACCAACGCCATCTCAAAGGGTACGTCGTTCGTTAAGCTCAATAAAAGCTGTTCGGCATGCTCCTGGGTTAGGAAACTCTTTACTCGCACTTTTCTTTCGTTGTCGAAAGCGGCTTTTATGTCAGCTTGAGACAGCTGACTATTCATACCATCAATCATTGATTATCCTGTTTTATTTAATCTGTACGCATTTCTTGCGAAGCGTTTTTCTTGTAATAGCGTTGGATTGTACAACACAATTTGATATTAATGATGTCATAGTCTCATAGAAATAAAACCAAGAACAATACAATGGCAAAACCGACTTACAGTCATACCGTAGGTGACAAACCCATATGGGTTTTCGATAATTTATGTTCGAAAAATGAAGCAACTACTGTGTTTAAGAGTCTTGAAGCAAGCGCATTCCGTCTTAACGAAGTCGCACGGCAGATACAGCAGAATATAAACATTGGACCGTAGGATTAAGCGAAGCACAAATAGCAGGTTTGCCCGTTTACCAGCGTGCTATGGCACAAATTATTGAAACAAAAGGGAAAAAATATAGAGCTTATCGAGAATTTGTTAATTTGGCACAATATCAAAAGCTACAGTCATTCTCTGGCTTTCAGTCTCAATGGGGTTGGTCCCATGCCATAGGTATGAGGGAAAGAAAACAACGGTACCAGCCTCTGGTTTAATCGCATAATCTTCATCCATAGCGACGCCGTTTATATCAGGGCGACCAAAGCATAGCCATCCATTGCCCCCTTGATTAACTTCTTCAGGAACGTCGACATAAAGCACGCCACTCAACCAGCCTTCTGAATGATAATGAGATTTGTGAAATCCCGACTGACGAAGGCGTACAGACCAGCTTCCTATGAAATTAAGATTTTCACTTAACCTAGAAAGGAAGGGGTGTTTCTTCTCGGTTTTCAAACTGCCTATAAATTCCTGTGCCCTTTCTTCTAGAACGCGTCTTAACGTTTGCAATAATTGATGTTTGCTGTCCAACAAATTCTCGAACGTTTGCGAGCCGTTTCTTAAAGATTGCCCAATTGGGTGTCTTTCGTTGTTATGTAACGTTGAAAGGTAGTCCTTCAGGTCCTGTACAAAGTTATTATTTACTGCGCTGTCTGCTAGAAGCTTGGTAGCGTGGACAAAGCGCTGATAATCACACAGGCTTTGGTATTTGGTGCTATTGCCGTTCGCCTTGTACGCTGTAGAAAGGAGTGTCCAGTAGCCCTGATTGAGTGGGGCCATACGACAAACCTTTTCAAATACTACAATTGCTTCTTTGTATTTTCTTAAGCTTAATAGCGCATACCCTTTTTCAACGAGAAGTGCGACGGTATCTCTTTTTGCCGCTTTCAATTTGCTTTCGCTTAAATTTAGGGCTGCCTCAAATTCGCCTAAGTCTCTAAGGGCACTACTTAAATGAGCGGTTGCCGCAATGCTAATACTCTTGTCTGTGTGGTCTATTAACTTTTCAAGCCAATAACGCGCTTTTGATGGCTCGCCAATGCGTAACATCAATTCACAATATACGAGTACAAGTTCTGCATTATCGACCGACAATTGTTCTTCGAAAAAAGCAAAAGGCGAAGAAACGTTCTTTATCCAGGCAAAATGAGCATATTGTTTGTTCAATTCGCTGTCGGTGGGAAAACGCGACAGCCCTTTTTGGTACACCGCTAATGATGAATCAGTATCACCATTGAGCCCCATAACCGCAGCTAAGTTCTGATAAATGAGTGGTGTATCGGCATTGGCCTGAACAGCATGTGTTAGCGCTAGCTCGTAATGGCTAATTGCTTCCACGAGTTTTCCCTGCCCTCGCTTCAGGTTGCCTAAATTATTCAGGGCTGTGACATTACGGTTATCGATATTGAGAACTGAAATTAAATAGGCTTCGGCATTGTCTATGTTGCCTAGTTCAACCTGAATAGCAGCTAGTAGGATACGTAATGAAATATGGTTCAAACGGACCTCTAATAGTTGCTGTCCTAGTTGCAAGGCCTCACGGTATTTCTTTTCAGCATAAAGGGATCTTGCAAGATTGTATCTATAATCGAAAGACGACGCATTTATGCTGCTCGCCTTTCTAAAAAGCTGTGAGGCTTTTACTGCATTGCCGCTGTCTAAGAGAAAGTTACCAAAGCTATTCATTAGGTCAGTAGATGAAGGATACTTTTTTAACCCTTTCTCAAAAACTTTCGCTGCTTTCTCATGCTCTGCCAGTTTGCGCAGCGAGCCACCGTATAATTGAACGACGACAGGATCCACATTAACAAGCGCTGGCGATGCTTCTACGGCCTTAACAATGTTTGCAAATTCCCCTTGCCTAAATGCATTAATAAGCTGGGGAATCATAATATTAGGTTGGCCTTGCATGATGTTAGTAAAACCTCTTATCCAATACTGCAAGCGCACCAAAATGTGCGGACCAATTTGCATATTCGCGCATCAGCGTTTGTATGTCTTGCTTTTCTACTTTGGTCAAGTGGGGGTTCCAAATATCGATGATCAATACCGCTCGTGCTTCGTCAGCTGGATTCTCCGCACTATGTACAAAGCTATCGTCAAACAGTAAAGCTTCTGTTCCTGCCCCCCACATTCTTTTCTCGCCAGCGACGTCTAAATAAGCATTGTCGTTAACAACAAGCGGGATATGGAGTGTCCACTTTATATTCGAGATACCGTAATGGGGAGGAATATAGGCTTTTGGCTTTAAAACCGAAATCACGACTTCAGGTGCGTGCGTTGGGCAATGTGCTAACAAAGGCGAATTAAACAAAGACACAACGTCGTGCGGGAGACGTTTGGCATGTTCTGTAAAGTGACCTCCTTTCATCAAATGCATGGAAGACCAATTTTCACTCAGTCTTTTCCATTCATCGGAAGTAGGAACCTCTCCTATCTCATGAACATAGTTGTCGTTTGCATGTTTTACACAAGAGAGAAAGGCTTCTTTAGATGAAGATAGCTTATTAACTAAATCTTGAAGCCCATCCACTTCGCTAATTTCAGAAAATGGCGATGAGGGTAAATCAGGTATAAAGAGAAAGCTTGGCTTTTGTGCTTTGTGTTGATAAACCTTTCTTTCAACGCCACACAACATATTCACCGCATGCTTAATCCTTGACGTGCTCCCTATGTGATGGCAAGCACTGTATAACGCTCTGCGAGACAAGTTGGCAGCATTATGGATATGAGTGGCCCTAGACTTCGTGAGAAGCTCTTTATTTTTGGGAGCTAAAAATTCGGGGTATTGTTTGAAAACAGACGCATAGGCCGAAAGCGCTGAATCATAATCAGCTTTATCAACCATTGTTGCAATGCTTTCAATTAATTGAGTGATGTGATTATTGTTGTTATTCATATAAAAATGGGAAGTGTTTTGCTTCCCATACTAACCTTACAAAGTCTTGAATTACTGGTCGCCACCGCCAGTTTCATTTCGACCCTGCATACGAGTCCAAGCTTCTCTACCCGCTTCACGCATTTGCTCGCGCTCTTCAACTGAGTAACAAACACGTTGCATTCGGTTTGAGCCAATTTTTTTCTCTAACTTACATACCATGCCATCGTCTTCAGCATTGGTATCAGCTTTTGCATACTGAGAACTTTGATTGCTGGTTGAACCACATGCACCTAGTGTTAAAGCAAGGCTTGATGCAATAATTATTTTTGTTACTTTTTTCATCCGTGTTATCCCTTAGTATGAGTACCGTAAACTACGTTACCATAAATGGTTGTACATTCTCTAATCCATTTTGTAACTAACCATTTATTTTCTGAAATAGATGGCGCACCAGCATGATAGCTGTTTAACAATATCTCACCATGCTCGTCCGTGTTAGAAAAAACAACCATATTTCCGATTGTTGGCGCTATGCTAATATCAAACTTTGGAAAAAGGGTTTCACCACCCTCTTTGACCGTATTCAAGTAAATAAGCGCAGTCTTAATGCGCTGCTTGCCATCTTTAAACATTAGCGCATCGTTTTTTTCGTTTAATCCGTCATAGTGAGACTTGTACTGCTGACCCGGTTCATACCTCAACAAATTCAATGCTTCACCATTACATCTTGGTGTGTTCGTTATCTGTGATATTGCTTTGTCTATCTTGCGGGTAATCCAGTCGCAATGGTTAGGCGCTATTATCGCTACATAACTTGTTCTGACACTATCAATCCTACCCTCTCCCGTAACGGGATCTACAATCATTGAGGGTTGCAGCAGAGGGCTAAATTTCGTAATCAAATAGTGACATTCGTATTCAGATAGCATGCCTTCGTACATTTCAATAGGTAAGGATTTATCTAACACTTTTGAAGGCTTATTTTCTCTATCAAGCGATTCGGACAATTCCTCAATGACTTGCTGGTCAATGTCTTTGTCAATTTCACCTTGCGTTGGTAAAGCCAGATTAAGCTGTTGACTGATATTCGGTGCTAGGTGACACACCTTGCCTGCAATGTAAGAAAATGTAGCGCTTTTTATCGATAGGTAAGATAGCGCAACTAAGTAAGCCTCAATAACACCTTTGTTGCCAAGTGTAAGTAGCGTCTTAGCAACTACACTAGTACTCGTTGTCACTTCACCAAAATAACCAATTTGCAATTTATGAAACTTAACGACGGGGTTGTCTGCACACGCTACACCATTTAAGAACTCTACCGATTCAGCTGGGTTCTCCCCTGACTTAAAATAGGCATAGTCTAGTGCCGCATTAAGATCTCCCAAGCTACCTGCTTGCTTTAGCCATCTCATCGCCTCATCGGTATTCCCCGACGAGTGGGCTTCGTTAGCATTCTTGATGCACTGTTCTATATTCATTTCCTGTTGTCCACACAACAAAAAAGCCTCCGAAGAGGCTTTTAATTAGTTCATTCTACACTTCTATTAGAAGGTCACGTTTACGCGTGAGTAGAAGAATTGTCCAGGGATTTCATACATAGACGGGTCGAAGCTGTTAGCAAACGTCGAGTAAGAAACTTCTGGGTCGGTGTCGAACAAGTTGTTCACACCTACAGTAATGCGAAGGTTATCATTAACTGCATAGCCTAGCGATACATCGTGATAAGCCATTGCTTCTAGCTCGTTGAAGCTATCGCCTTCTTCTGCAGTTGGATCAACCGGATCACTACATAGCTGCTGATCAAGTGCACCGCCGTCGATTTGACATAGCTCAGTCGTGTTACCGATGTAACGCACTAACCAGTTAGCTGTCCAATCGTCGTAGTTCCAAGTAAGTGCTAAGTTAGTACGTAGACGTGGAACAACGTCACGGTCACCCGCTTGACCTGCATCGTTAAAGGTCTCTGAAGTACCGCTTACTGGGTCAACAACAATCAGTGAACGCTCATCGATGTATGTACCATCCCAGTTTATACGGAAATCACCGTATTCAGTCTCGAAGTTGTACGCTACGTTGTAATCGAAACCAGAAGTCGTTTGACCACCTAGGTTGATTTGACCGTTAAATAGGTCAACAACGTTACCGCCAGCACCACGAGTGATTAGTGAACAGAGTGTTTCACCTGTCTCAGCACACGCGTTAAGGATAGTTTGCGCACCTACTGAAGATACAGCTTGGTCAACTTCAATATCGAACACGTCAAACGTGATTGATAAACCTTCAATTTGCGCAGGTGAGTAAACGAAACCATAAGTAAAGCTTTCAGCTTCTTCAGCCTGTAAGTTCGCGTTACCACCAACGGTGATACGAATCTGTGAGTTAGGCTGAACATAACTTGCTGGAATACCCGCACAACCAGGAAGGTTAGGGTTACCCGCTGCACCGCCGTTACATGGATCCGTTAGTGGTGGGAATGCATCGCTGTTACCGCTAAACAACTCGTCGATAGAAGGTGCACGGAACGCTTCAGACCATGTACCACGTACAAGTAGGTCTTCGTTAATACGCCACTTAAGGCCAACTTTAGAGTTAGTTGTATCACCGAAGTTGCTGTAATCCGAGTAACGAGTAGCAAGTTCTAGGTCTAGTTGCTCTACACCAGGCATATCTGAAAGTAGAGGTACTGCAAGCTCTAGGTAAGCTTCTTCAACACTGAACGCACCTGAGGTAGGCAAACGCGCGTTACCAGAAGTGATACCCGCAGCAATGATTGCATCAGGCTGGTCGTAACCTGACTGCCAGCGCTTCTCGTAACCCGCAGCAAATGCTAGGTAGCCCGCTGGTAGTTCAAATACTTCACCAGAGATGTTTGCAGAGTAGCTCTCAAGAGCTGAGTTAAGCTCGTCTTGTGCAGTAAAGGTAATGTAATCAAGCATTTCTTGCGTGATTGTGCCTTCACCGATAACTTCAGGTGCACCACCAAATAAGTTCAGAGGAACGCAGTCGCCAGTACAATTAGCAGGGTCACCAAGCGCGCTTCTTACGCGGTCCATGTTAAGTAGGCCGTCGGTAGATGTGTTCTGAGTGATATCTGCATAAGTATAGTTTACATCCCAGAAGAACTCTCTGTCAGCAAACTCAAATACACCTTCAAAACCACCGTTGAACTGGAACTGGTCAACGTTCTGCTTGAAGCTACGGAAACCCGCTTCCATCATACGACGACCAAATAAGAACATTTCACGAGATGTAGGATCTGACGCGAGGATCGTTGGGTCCGTCGTTACGGTGACGCCGTATGGATTGAACGGGTGATTAGCGGCCAATGTAGCATCTTCAGCAAACGCGGTACCTAAAAATAATGGCGTAGGCGCAAGAGCCTGCTCTGACTTACGGTTACCGTAGAAGCCCGTTACGTTAACAGATACGTTGTCTGTAAGCTCATAACGTGCCTGAGTGTAGATATTTGTACGTTCTTGCGGCGTAGATAGATAGTTAAACGGTGCAAAGTTGAAGCGACTATCTGGTTCAACCCATGGCTCTAGGCCACCGTTACCGTCACCTTGCTGACTGAAACCATTACCGGCCTGGTCAAACGTAAAGAAACGGCCTTGAGGAGGAGCCGATGAACCACCAAAACCTGCAGGCGTACCGAAAACAGGTACTGCAGAAATCTCACGGTCGCCCGCTAATGTAGGCTCTTCTTCAACGTAAGAGATGTTGAAGTATACGTTACCTTTGTCGTTCGCTGTACCGAAACCAATGTCCCACTGCTCTTTATTACCGTCGCCTTCATCCCACTGACCAATGTAGCCAGATGCTTGAACGCCTTCGAAATCTTGACGAGTAATAATGTTTACAACACCCGCAATCGCATCAGAACCGTATACCGCTGAAGCACCGTCTTTCAGTACTTCGATACGCTCGATGATTGCAGCTGGAATGTTGTTAAGGTCAACAGAACCGCCAATACCTGGGGCCCAACGCTTGCCGTTAACAAGAACTAGTGTACGGTTTGAACCAATACCACGGATGTTAATAGTAGTTGTACCATTACCGCCGTTGTTATTATTGGTGTTGATAGCAGAACCTGCAGAAGGAATTGCTTGAAGAACGTCACCGATTGATGTAACACCGAACTTTTCGATATCAACACGTGACATCACTGTAACTGGGTTGGCACCTTCGATATCGGTACGACGGATACGAGAACCCGTTACTTCGATTTTTTCTACTGCGTCCGCTGCTTCTTCGGTTTCCTGTGCGTTAACTGCACCAGTGAAGCCGATAGTTGATGCAGCACCGAATGCGCAAGCTAACTTCACTGACTTAGCCAGCTTAGAGTTTGTAAACATGTATTGTCTCCCTGGACCACTAAAACTCTTAGTGTGTGTTTCTTAAATCGTTTATATAACGAATTATTATTAGTAAGGTCAAAGCCTCAATTTGATAATAACCACATCCTAAGCACAGGGTCAACTGGGATCAGACGGGTGTTCCCTAAAAGTTCAATTTTTTTTTGTCTTTCAGCCTTCTTTTGTAAATATTAACTTACATTTAACACTTTAAGCACAAAAGCCGACCTTGCCAGTTCACTTTTTGTGCTGCTTATTAAAAAGGGCGAGGTTTACCACTTAAGTATACTCTCGCCCTATTCTAAGTTTTTGTTCTACCTGCGCTTTAGAACGAGTAATTCACACTGAATCGTACGTATCTCGGTGTTTGCCACGCGGTTGGTAGACCGTAATTAGGGTTTACATCAGGATTTGTTGGATCCGCTGAACCCTCATCATCATATATTTCATTAACTTCTGTAACGCGGTCATTGTTAAGAAGGTTGAAAATATCCGCTCTCACAACCAGCTTCTGCTCTTCACCTATATCGATATTGTAGGAAGCAGAAACGTCGATAGAGTAATAGCTGCTAGTACGGCCACGAGAACCACGCGGCGCAGGCTCACCACCGGCGAAGAATGACTCTGAATCATAAGCTTGAGCAAAAATATCTGTCGGGTGATAACCGAAAGCGTTGATTGGACGACCCGTCCAGAACTGGAGATTGGCACCAAGGGTCAAGTCTTCCGTAACTGCGTAAGCACCGTAAAGTTTAACCTGATGACGTCTGTCATTTGGCAAGTCACCGTAAGCGTTATCAAGTAGACCAGGTTGGTCGAATAACGTTGTTAAACCTGCGTCATCCTGACCGTTGTCTGAGCGAACATAACCTTCGTTGTTACCCCAGCTGTGTGACCAGGTGTACGCAGCGTTAAGCATCCACACACCGTCCCATGCTCTCTGCCACATAAAATCAACAGCTGCATACTTACGAATTGAATCTGGGTAGCCTAAATCTTCAGCCGATAAGTCCATGTAAACCAACTCGCCTTCTGCTCCCGGCAATTCAGTAGTACCAATGCGCATATCAGAATTAGGGTTTGTTAGCACATACTGGTGGAATCCATCCCAAATATCAGATACGTCACCGTAGCCGTTTGCTGCCGCCCATTCGATAACAGCTGCATCAATCGCCATATCTTCGATAGTCGTTGAAAGCTCGCGATACGTACCTTGAATTGACATGCTCCATTCGTCGTTCAACTGGAATTGGTAGCCCGCAATAAATTCATCTGAGTACATTGAATCTAAGTTTTGATCGACGATTTCATCTGGCGATTTTGCAGTACCGTCGGCAAATACATCATCAGGTTGTGTTTTAGCACCAGTCAGATTAGGAATACCCAACGCTTCATCCGCGAAACCTTCAAATTCGTAGTACTCTTGGGTATAGGTTTCGGCACCTGCAAGACGAATGTTGGTATTTGCTGCGATAGGTAGGTAGTATCTGCCGTAGCTTGCCCATGCTTTGGTCTCGCCGTCACCAAATACATCCCATACTGCACCTAGACGAAGTGCCCACTGGTTATCAAGTTTGGCGAAAGACTCACCGTCAGCATTAAAATTTTCAAACGTATCGTTGCGAAGACCTGCGTTAATAACCAAGTTGTCAGTAACTTGCCACTGATCTTGGACATAAAAGGCGAAGTTTTCAGAATCGAACTGGCCACCAACGTTATAGTCGCGGTATCGAACTTGGTAAATTTCTTCGTTAGCTAGATCGCTGTCATCAACATAGTATAAATAATAGGCGTTACCAGAGTTAATAGTATTGCTGTTGGAAGTAAGCTTTTCGTAATCTACTCCGAATCTTAATGAGTGATCGCCTGCATACCAATCTGCATCCAATCGAATAACTTCGCGTTCATCATCGCCCTGCTCTGCGGTGAAGTTAGCCCATGTACTTGTAGGAACGAACGCCGCTGTGCTGTCATAACGATAGTAAACAACTGGGTTGCCGTCTAACTCGCTTCGCACTGTTCTGTCTTGCTTGTTGATGCCATATTGCGCAGAAATCGAGAAGTCATCATTAATGATACTCGTCCATTTTGCCGTATAGTTTAAACCACCTTCATCTTCGTAGCCCACACGAGCATTAGTGAAATCACCGCGGTCGATAGAATCATACGTCGTGATTTCTGTTGAGCGTTCATCAGAAAAAGCGGTGATTTCAAGAATATTGTTTTCTGTAACATACCAATCAAGTTTTGCTACCCAAAATGCATCATCATCTTTTTCAAAAAAGCCGTTTTGTTTTACACCGTCACTCGTGTTTGTTTGATCACCTACGTAGTTATTTTCAGAAGAGCGAGGGTTAAATAGCGCATAAAAGAACAACTTATCTTCTATTAATGCACCGCTTGCCCAAACGTTAACATCCCACTCGTCTATCTCGTCTCGCGTATTATCGATGCGATACAAACCGTTTTTATTGTTACGAGACGAATCACGCTGCTCTCGAAGTGCATCCGGCTCCCAATAAAAATTAGCGCCAGCTTTAAATTCGTTAGTTCCACTTTTGGTTTTTGCGTTTATAACACCCCCGGTTACACGGCCAAATTCTGCTGAGTATCCACCTGTTTTTACTTCAAACGTTTCATACATATCAAACGGTGGCTCACTTGAGCCCACGCCAGTACGGAAGTTAGTGATGTTCAACCCATTAATGTAGTAACCATTCTCCCCAACCGATGCACCACCAATTGATGGCAAATCACCAAAGGCTGAGTCACCTTGCGTTGTACCTGGCGCTAATAGCGCAACAGAAGTCAGGTTACGAGGCACCGGTACTCTATCCAAAGTGACGCTGTCTACCACAATACCTGTGCTTGAACTTGTTACATCAACCATGGCAATAGTGGTACCAGTAACTTCAATGCGTTCTACATCATCACTAGCAAGACGCATATCAAGGTTTGTCTTACCGCTAATACCTACTTTTACAGAGTCTTGAATGGTGGTACGAAACCCATTCTTTTCTGCCGTAACTTTGTAATTACCCGCTGGAAGTAATGGAAAACGGAAATCACCTGATTCATCACTTTGAACAGAGCGAGTAAGCCCAGTTTCTAAGTTTTCGATGGTAATAGTGACGTTTGAAAGACCGCTACCATTTACTTGAACAGAGGTTCCTTGAATTGAACCATTGGTGTTATTTGCTAAGGCTGGCGCTGTGGCACCAATCGACAGTGCAACTGCCAATGCAACTGCACTTCTTTTGATTTGATACATGTACGTATTCCCTGGTTAGTCATAGCTTAGTGTTGAGCTTTTATGAAAAATCAATTAAGCGGACCTAAACTTTTGTATTTATTAGAGATAACAAATATTATCCGAAAGGATAATTGACTAACTAAGGCAAAGTAATCAACTCATTTATGCGCAGCTTGCGACGAAAGGAAGCTTTAGCGCGACAATGAGATGAACCCGCTCAAATTTCAACCTAAACATCTAATTTAAATGCATTTTTTTGAATATTACAAATTACTGCAAGTAGAATCCTAGCTGCTTCCGCACTGATTCGGGCAAGTCAGGCAAAGCACTCTTAGGTAGTAGAAAAGTCGCCATATTAAAAAAGTCCAAATAAATGCGATTAGATTCTGTGGTTTTTTTCAGATAATGATGGCCTGATGATCCCCCCGTTCCTATCTTTGTTCCCAGCATTCTCTGAACCATCATTGCGTGACGATAGCGCCAGATAGTGAGCTGTTCGTCGATTTCGGTCAGGGCAGTGATGAGCTGAAAAGGAAGATTAAAAATGGGCTCTTCTGAGTACTGCTTGATAAATAGCGCTGAAAGCAACGCTTTATGACTTAAACGAAATTTGCCTTCGCCCCTCAGCTTTTCAAACTTAGCGTCGTCAAATAGGGCATCGAAGTTCTCCATAGTCGCTTTCAAGTCTTTCAACTCTTGGCGTCTCTCTGTCTCAGATAACATGTCGCTGGTTGAAATGGTGTGATGATCATCATTCAACATGTCGTCTGCCGCATTTTTATAATATTGCCAGAAGTCGAATCCCTCGGTTTTTAAAAGTGGCATTCTTGAAAGCCACTTATCAACAAGTTCAAACAAGCTAGGCTTATTTTCAAGATTTTCGAGTAGTGCCCTGTCTTTATCTGTAAGGCGGTTATAGAAGCTTTGCTTATCGAAGTCTATTCTAAAGTCACGTTTTAGGCCGAGCGAAATCTCTAAACGTTTAAACTGGATACTTTGGAAGCCGGAGGCAGGTACAAGGTAATCTCGAAACGACAAAAACTGCTGCGGTGTCATGGTTTCCATGATGGCAATCTGATCGTTCATTAGCTTTTGAATTTGTATGACTCTTTGCAATCTATGCACAACTAAAGTCAACTGCTGATCTTTCACCGTTTCTTGATTAAAGGTATCAATAACTGCATTGAGCTCGTGAAGTACCTGTTTGAACCATAGTTCATAAACTTGATGGACGATAATGAACAACATCTCTTCGTGCGCCGTATCGCCGTATTTTTCACTTTGTAGGTCTTGGGCCCCTAATATTTTATCTAGTTGAAGGTAGTCGCCGTAATAGCAGGGCTCTATATTTTTTTTCATGTCGTTCTCGCCTTTTGGCTCTCATTTAAGTTGTTAAATGTATCATCGTCACCTCGACATCCACAGAATACAAGCTATACATTATAGGAACATACAGCCAAGATCTGTGTTGTACCGCTGTGTGCGTATAAAAATGTGTCCAATGTTATCAGATGGACCTTATTATCATGAAAGGCATCGCTGCAACGTAAATCAAAAAGCCAAAAGCACGGCGCTTAGAGTTTTATATGGGGAAGAATCATGAAGCTAGATGACGACATTCATAATTATTATGAACACCTAGTATTAGAACGAATTACCAAGTTAGGATTGGACGCAACAAAGAGCCCTGACTACTTAGCCGACTTGTGTTGTTTGGCGTTGAATCAAGTTCCACCTCGTTATATTCGATATGAGGTAGATATGGCTTTTTATTTACCCCAAAGCGAGCGTAATCAAATGGAAATGAACGTGGAGCACGCCATTAGTAAAGCACTGAAATACCTGGATGAAACAGAGAAGAATAAGAAAAGCGAAAGAACTGAAGAATAGAAGAATTTGGGTGGCAGGCCTCCAGCCACATCCCGGCACATGAGTCGTCTGCTGCGGCTGCTCCCTTCCAGGCCTGACCGAGTTCACAGAGTATCATTGCGGGAGGACCAAAAGCCCACCATAGAAAATCGCATTCAGTGCAGAGCCATTCGCCCCTGCTTGAGTGCGGGGCGCATTATGACTACTTGGCCGAGAGTTTTCAACCCTTTATGGTAAATCTCTCTTCTGCGATAACATTTGCTACGCGATTCGTTGCTGCGCCGTCCTGCTCTGCACGTTCATAAATTTCTTTCAGCGTATCGCCAATTCGCTCTATGTGCGCGCGCAGCGCTTCATTAGAACTTGTTTCCATTCGTTGATGAAAAATATCAATAACGCCACCTGCGTTAATAACATAGTCAGGCGCGTATAGAATACCGCGCTGCTGCAGTAGTTCTCCCATGTCTTCACGGGCAAGTTGATTATTCGCAGCACCGGCAATGACTTTTGCCTTTATTGTCGGTAACGTTTGATCGTTGATCGCAGCGCCCAATGCACACGGTGCGAGCACATCAACATCTAGGCTTAATATCTCTTCCGGCGCCACGGCTGTCGCACCAAACTCTGCAACTGCTTTTTCCACACCTTCTGGATAAATGTCAGCAACATAGAGTTTTGCACCGTGCTCGTGCAGATGTTTCGCCAAACGGTAGCCCACATGGCCCATGCCCTGTATTGCCACGCTCACACCATCCAAGCTGCGCTTCAAACCGTAATCTACCGTCGCTTTTAACCCAACAAATACCCCGTAAGCAGTAGAGGGCGCAGGATTTCCATCAGGCACTTCGCCTGAGTAATGATATTTTGCATTAACGCCAGCGATAAAATCAGATTCAGTCGCCATTGTTTGTAAATCAGTTACCGATATACCCGAATCTTCAGCCGTAAAGTATTTACCCCCCAACGACTCTACAAACTTACCCATGGCTTTCATCATTTCTGGCGTTTTGGCTTTTCGAGGGTCGCCAATAATGACAGATTTGCCACCACCAAGTTCAAGGTTAGCCATGGCCGCTTTATAGGTCATGCCTTTAGATAATCTCAACACATCAGTTAAAGCCTCACTACTATTTACGTAGGGCCACATACGACAACCACCGAGCGCTGGCCCCAAGTTGGTGTTGTGCACAGCAATAATGGCACTCAAGCCCGCTTTTTCATCGTGATAGAACGCAACATGTTCGTGATTATCGAACTCTGGGTGATCAAAAACTGACATATATTCCCTATTAAAACCGTGATGAATTGAAACCTACCCAATATGCTGCTGTCACGAAAAGTACACGCTTCCAGATTGGGCTGATATGAGAGTCTGATGATATTTTGCGTTACACTTACCGGCCACGCGAGGATCATCAACATTTTGCAAAGTGTATCCGATAATTCAGAGGACAGGCCTTGCAAAGTTTGTTAATGAAATTTACAAACTGAAACGCAATAGAATTGAATACAATTTTTCTAGGATGGCTATCCTAGAATTTTTTTTGATATATAATAAACATCATAAAAACGATGGAAACAGTGTTAATGAAATTGGATAAATTTGACCGTGAGATTTTACGCGTTCTTCAACAAGACGCCACGGTGTCAATGGCTGACTTGAGCCAACGTGTAGGCTTGTCTCATACTCCATGTTGGAGGCGGGTAAAACGAATGGAAGCTGATGGCATTATTCTCGGCAAAGTCACCCTTCTTAACAGTAAAAAGCTTAACTTGGGTGTGTCGGTTTTTATTTATGTGACGCTAAAAAACCACGACGGTGACTCGTTGACCGATTTCGAAAATGCCGTGCAAAATATTGACGAAATTGTGGAGTGTCACACCACCAGCGGAGAGAAGGATTACTTGTTAAAAGTCATCGTGGAAAGTATCGAGGAATATGAGTTTTTACTGAAGACAAAATTGACACACCTTCCTTTGGTAGACCATATCAGCTCTACATTTGCACTGAAGCAGGTTAAAAATACTACCGAGCTACCAATCAAACGCCAGTAATCATAATTATAGGGTCAGAGTACATTAGTACTCTGACTCCACTATCTAAATCGCGTCGATTTGACTCTCAGGCTTAGCCAATTCAAATTCCCTCAACTCGTTACAGTTTTTTACTATTTTGCTAATCAGAGGATAGCGATTCATATCTACATTGAACCGCTGCGCATTGTAAACCTGCGGTACTAAACAAATATCAGCAAGCGTCACATCAAAATCAAAGCAATACTTACCAGCTTGGGTCTGAAGTCGTTTTTCAATCCCGTCAAAACCCTGTGTTATCCAATGGGCCGCCCATCTAGCAACATCCTCTTGTGTTGCCTCAAAGCTTCCTTTTAGAGCGTTTAATACGCGAAGGTTTCCTATCGGCTGAATGTCACAGGCTATATCCTGCGCTAACGCCCTTACCCTTGCTCTCTCTGTTCGGTGTTCTGGGATAAGTTGATACCCACTTTCGTATCTCTCATCAAGATATTCGATGATAGATAGCGACTGATTCAAAATGATATCTTCATCTTCGTCAACAAAGGTGGGGACTAAGTGTGCGGGATTAAGGCGGCTATACTCGCTGCTGTGCTGCTCGCCACCATTGTTTACAAGATGTATTGGCACATACTCGTATTCAACGCCTTTTAAATTAAGCGCAATGCGCACGCGGTAAGACGCCGTTGAACGCCAATAGCCGTACAGTTTTATACTCATGAATAATAACACCTGTCATTAATTACACTGTAATAATAGTGCTTGAGACAACGTTACGCCTGTCTAATAAAACGCATCATTGTCTGCGCATGGTTTACGAAGTTGCCGTGAGGTAACAATAAACCGACAGTTTTAATAAGAACCTTACGAAAAACTGCCTCAGTTAAAAATAAAGACTTGATGGCACTGAGGCATTTTTCCCATGTTCAATTAGTTAAGTGGTTTTACCTGCTGCTCGATAGCACCAAATACCGAGTTACCTTCTTTATCCAACATTTCTATACGAATGCGATCGCCAAATTGCATGAAGGGTGTAGATGGCTTCCCGTCTCTGATTGTTTCAATCATACGTACTTCAGCAATACACGAATATCCCACACCGCCTTCAGCGATGGCCGAGCCATGATCAGTGCCTTGTTTATTCGACACAGTACCTGAACCAATTATGGCTCCCGCACCTAAATTCCTACTCTTAGCTGCATGTGCTACAAGTTGACCAAAATCAAAAGTCATATCTTGCCCCGCTTCAGGTTTTCCAAATAACTCCCCGTTATAGGTAGAGCGTAAGGGTAAATGCACTTTACTCTCTTTCCACGCATCGCCTAATTCATCTGGGGTTACGGCAACGGGTGAAAAACTCGATGCAGGCTTCGACTGAAAGAAGCCAAAACCTTTAGCTAACTCGCCAGGAATTAAACCTCTGAGCGACACATCGTTAACTAACATGATAAGACGAATGCGTTCTGAGGCTTGTTCAGGCGTGCAGGCCATAGGCACATCGTCAGTGACCACTGCAACTTCACCTTCAAAATCTATTCCCCAATCATCGCTAGGTAAGATAATGTCATCTTTTGGCCCAATAAAATCATCTGAACCCCCTTGATACATTAACGGGTCCGTCCAGAAACTTTCCGGCATTTCTGCGTTACGCGCCTTTCTTACTAGCTCTACGTGGTTAACATACGCGCTTCCGTCTGCCCACTGATAGGCTCTTGGCAGTGGTGACTCACAGCGAGACTCATCAAACGGTACGCTGTCACAGCTATTATCGTTAAGTGCTTGGTACTTCATTTGTAGCTGAGGCGCTATTTCCTTCCAGTTATCCAAAGCATCTTGCATTGTCATTGCAATGTCTTGCGCGCTGCACGCTCGAGAAAGATCCTTTGACACCACCATAAGGCAGCCGTCGCGTGTTTCATTTTTATAGGTGGCTAGTTTCATTAAAATTTCCTCGAAGATTGTCGTTCACTTGGCTTTTGCTTTTTCTTTGAGTGACTTACCCGACTGAACGGTGAGCACGATTTAAATGAGCCAACGAGCGATTAAATTTACATAAGTATAGTTATGCCATTAGTTGATATAGATTGAGAAGCATTCAACGTACGAAGTTTTATTTGGCTGTAATAAAGGGTGTACGCTATGAATACACGTAATACGCATATGGTCATAGCAGGCAGGCGCTGAGCAGGATGTAAATTTTTCGTAACAGGAATACGAGGTAGTCGTGAGGGTCTACTAACAAGAGGCAGTCGCGCTCTACTCGGTGTATTATTTGAACACCAAATAAAGCGCGTCATCTATCAAACTTATAGCTTTACCGTTGCTTTGTTTATGCCGTACTCACGTAGTTTATTGGCAATAGCTGTGTGACTAAGCCCAAGTTTTTTAGCCAACTGACGGGTACTCGGATAGGAAGGATAAAGACGTTTTAACAAGTCCTTCTCAAATTTTTTCACTTCTTCGTCTAATGTACCTTCAAAGTTTTCATCAATGTAGGTCACACTCGGTGCGCAACTTGGAAGCTGGATATCTTCCTTTGTAATTTCTTTTCCGTCCAGCAGTGACAAAGCACGATACAAGGCGTTTTGTAACTGCCTTACGTTGCCAGGCCACGGATACTGCTGAAGAAAATCAACGCATGACTTGCTTAGCTTTGCTGGGCGTCGCCCTAATTTAGTGCTGTGCTGAACGATAAAAGACTCAGCTAAGGGCACAATGTCTTGCCTGCGGTCTTTCAAAGACGGCATAACAAGACTGAGCACGTTTAGGCGATAATACAACTCTTTTCTAAATCGCCCCTCTTCTACAAGTTGACCAAGGTCGCGACATGTGGTGCAGATAAATCGAACGTCTACTTTTACCGGCTCTGAATCCCCTACTCTTCTGAATTCGCCATCTTCTAAAACTCGAAGTAACTTAGCTTGCAGCTGGGAAGACATGTCGGCTATTTCGTCCAGTAAAAGTGTGCCACCTTTGGCCTGCTCTAACAGACCTATTTTTGCATTCGGTTGATTAAAGGCACCTGCGGCATAGCCAAACAATTCTGTCTCAGCCACACTGTCTGGTAACGAAGCGCAATTCAACGCTAAAAATGCGCCTTCGCTGCGACGGCTAGACTGATGGCAGGCGCGGGCAATCATTTCTTTTCCCGTACCAGTTTCCCCGAAAATAAGTACCGGAGCGTCTAAGTCAGCAATTTGCTTTGCTTCATGAACCACCCGTTTCATTAGCGGTGATTGTACAACGAACCGATCGAAGCTGTCTGTGGGCGACTGGTGAAACGCAGTAAACTGTTGCCCTAGTCGCATTTCAGATTTTAATATGACGACGGCTCCCGCCATGATCATGTTTTGATCGCCGTCAGGTACGGTAATAGGCAACATATCGGCGAGATAATCTTGCTGAATAAACTTTACTTTAGAAGACTGCGGCCCGGGAGATTTACCGTCCATCCATTTAGTAAAGTTGAAGCCCTTTACTACTTCGCCTATTTCGGTGCCTTCAATGGCGCTATAAGGTATTTCCAGCCCTGCGCATACGGCTTCGTTGCAAAGTAGAATGTTACCTTTAGCATCGATAGAAAAAACAGGGTCAGGCAGGGTTCGTAAAATAGCGGAAAGCTGGTTCTTCTCTCGCTCTCCCGGCATGAAGAGCGTGGTCTTAACATCATCAATGCCATCTATTCGACGAATTTGGGGCATGAGGTGTTGAAAATCGGCAAACTCGATGTTAGGAAAATTTAGGAAAATTTTTCCTGCGGGATCGATTTCAATACCGCGCAAATCAATTTCTTTAGTAACGAGAATATCTAATACATCTTGTGTGATTCCAAGACGGTCCTGACAACTTATTTCTAGACGCATAGGGTGTTATAGCTATTTTGTAAACATATTTGTACAGAGTATCATACTTTTACAAAAAGATAACAAGATAAATGTTACAGAATTTCAAATTTTAAAGCACTTGGGCGCTGGCACTTCTAAGGGCAAGTAAATTCGCGTCGCTGAACGTCAGAAACAAAGACGCCGCTCGTCCGACACGGCATCCTGTATAAAACACATTTTTTTAACAATAGTACTAGCTTGCTTTCTGTTCTTTTGGAGGGAAAAGCGGGGAAAATAACCCAAGAGACTTTGCTTTTTCTACAAGTGCCATGATGTCCATTTCGGCAAGTTCAAATAAATAATCAAACTCGGGCAATACGTAGTAAAGCGGCTGCATGATATCAATGCGATATGGTGTGCGTAGCGCATCAATTGCCGTAAGCGGGTTGCGCAGAGGCGTATCGCTGTCTAAAGCATAAATAGTCTCGCCAGGGGAAGATAAGATACCTCCACCGTATATCTTCAATTCATCTTTTGCCCTCACTAAACCGAACTCTACGGTGAACCAGTAAAGACGTGCAAGGTATACTCTATCTTCTTTGCTCGCAGCAAGACCTAACTTTCCGTAGGTGTGTGTGAAATGCGCGAACGCAGGGTTCGTTAATAACGGGCAATGGCCAAATACCTCGTGAAAGATGTCCGGCTCCTGAAGATAGTCAAACTCTTCCCTAGTGCGAATAAATGTTGCTACTGGAAACTGCTTGTTAGCCAGCAACCTAAAGAATTCCCCGAAATTAATCAACGCTGGAACTTCAGCGGTTTGCCAACCTGTTTGCTCCATCAGTACTTTGTTGATATCTGGTAATTGAGGAATAGCTTTTTCGTCGAGTTTTAGTAAATCAAGCCCATCTAGATACTCTTGGCACGCTCTTTCTTTCACCAAGGGAATTTGTCTGGCATAAAGTTCTGACCAGATTTGATTCTCTTCATCTGACCAATGAATAATGCCGTTGTCATCCGATTGTCTCGACTGGTATTGCGTAGCTTTTGGCATAACTTCTTTAACCAATAAGTGATGTAAAACTTGTCTATTAGTGTAATGAAATTCCAGACGGCGAAAAGCAGCGTGCCTAATGTGGCTTATGATTTAGCTGTAACAAGAGTTTTACAATGCAATTCGAAGGTATTGTTTTGCATACTAAAAAGCCGCTTCAATGAAACGGCTTTAATGCGTTTAGCTTGCTAGAATTAAGACAAGATTAAAGACGACTTATCTCTTTATTAAGCTGATATTCTCGAGAGGTCACGTAGGTTTCCATCTTGCGAAGACGCACTTCAGCCTTTTCAAAACGATTACGTATATCATGAAACGCTTGTTTTGGAGGCTCTCCAGCCTGCCAGACTTTGGTCTTTACCTCTACCTTGGCACTTTTAACCTGCCCGGCATTTGGATTTGTCCACCCTTTTCCTTTTGAAAATACTGATGCTGATGCATTGCTTTTCAATCCCGCTGGCTTTTTATCAAGAATAAACCACGCCGCGATGTAGGCGACAAAAATAAAAGGGCCTGCTAGTAAGAAGAACCCGGTAACAACCAGTATTCTTACTAACCATGTTTCAAGGCCAAAGTACTCGGCAACACCTGAACACACCCCAGCTATTCGTGCATTCTCTGGATTACGATAGAGCTGCTTACCGTTTCTCATGCCCTATTCCTCCACTCGGGTGCCTCGCTGTCTAAAATTGCCTCTAGCGTCTCTATGCGTTCACTCATCTTTTCGGCTTTTTCAGCTAGATCCTGTAGAGCGGCATGCTCTTCTTCACTTAGTCCTTGATTAACTTGCTTTTTACTGCGGTAGTGCAAAATAAGCCAAATCGGAGCAACAAATATTGAGAACACCACAAGGGGCATAACCAACACTGCTATTGTACCTTCATCCATCTCAATCTCTCCTACAAACTCTGATGTCATTACCCTCCTGTAAATTGAACACCAGGAGGGCCCACCCTATTCTTTTTATTCTGATTTTTCAGTGCTTTTATTTGCACTTTTTACTTTAGCTTTAAGCGCGGCGAGTTCGTCTTCCACTTTGTCGCTTGCTTCTAGCTCAGCAAATTCATCCTGTAATGTCTTTTTCCCTAAATCATAGGCGTCTACCTGCGACTCAAGGTCATCAATTTTGCGCTCGTATTGCTCAAAGCGTCCCATTGCATTATCTACTTTAGTGCTATCCAACGTCTTTTTCACTTCAAGACGCGAACTTGCTGTCTTCTGGCGCATGATAATCGTTTTTTGCCGACTCTTCGCATCAGCGAGCTTATCTTGAAGTTGACCAATTTCGTCCTGAAGCTTGCTGATTTGTTCATCAACAATTGCCAACTCTTTGCTCAATACCTCGGCGGCTTCGGCAGACTTTTTCTTTTCTTGCAGTGCAGCACGTGCTAAGTCTTCCCTGTCTTTGCTCAACGCAAGCTCTGCTTTTGCTTCCCAATCGCTTGCGTCGCTTTCATACTTTGAAATCTGATTAACGATGTCTTTTTTATTGGCCAAGGTCTTTGCAGACGCCGAACGTACCTCAACCAACGTGTCTTCCATTTCCTGAATGATTAATCTAACCATTTTCTCAGGATCTTCCGCTTTGTCTAAAAGCGCATTAATATTTGAATTCACAATATCTGTAAAACGCGAGAAGATACCCATAATTATTACCTCTTGCTAAAAATAGTCAGTGTTAAAAACACCACTCTTGATAAATAGATTACTCTTGGTATTAGTGGTATTCAATATACTTGCCAACTTTCTCCCTACGCTAACCTGCTCTTTTAAATACATTTTTTTCACACCCAAATAATACTCGTTTATCAATATATTTTGCTCTACACTATTAATTGGTCGAAATGACTAACTTTTGAGGGATTTAATGAGTAGGTATCGACAACAGGATAATTTGCTTGGCCAAGCGAATAGTTTTTTAGAAGTATTAGAACAAATTTCACAGATTGCACCGCTAGATAAGCCGGTACTCGTTATTGGCGAACGAGGCACGGGCAAGGAACTCATCGCAGCACGTTTGCATTTTTTATCTAAGCGATGGGATCAGAACTATATCAAACTCAATTGTGCAGCACTGAATGAAAGCCTACTTGAAAGTGAACTTTTCGGCTATGAGGCGGGGGCGTTTACTGGTGCAGCCAAACGCAGAGAAGGTCGCTTTGAGGTTGCCAACAACGGCACACTCTTCTTAGATGAATTAGCTAACACATCGGGGCTTATTCAAGAAAAACTTCTACGCGTGGTTGAGTACGGTGAGTTTGAACGCGTGGGCGGCAGTAAATCTGTGAAAACTGATGTTCGACTTATTGCGGCAACTAATGAAGATTTGCCCGCGCTTGCAGAAGCGGGAGAGTTTCGTGCAGACCTTCTCGACAGACTTGCCTTCGACGTCATCACCATTCCCCCGCTTCGCGAACGTCGCGAAGACATTATGATGTTGGCTGAAAATTTCGCTATCAATATGGCACGTGAAATGGAGATGGAGTTATTTAGCGGATTTACGGAAAAAGCAAAGCGTACGCTCCTAGAGTACGACTGGCCGGGCAACATCCGAGAACTTAAAAATGTGGTCGAACGAGCGGTATATAGAACAAATAACCCTCACTTGCCCGTACATGAAATTATTCTTGATCCATTTGAATCTGCATTTCGTCCCAAAGGCAGAGTCAAAACAAAAGACAGAGTAAAAAGCGCTGATTTACCTCAACACGATACGCAAGTTGAAACACCGATAACAAGCGGTGTTGGTGAAAAAGCTGACGTTACTCTTCAGGCACCGACTAATCAGCAAGAAATTGTCGAATATCCCATAGATTTGAAAGAACGCTCTCAACAATATGAGATAGATATGATAAAACAGGCTCTTGCTGACAGTCAGTTTAACCAAAAGAAAACGGCTGAAAAATTGAGCCTGACGTACCATCAGTTACGAGGGTATCTCAAAAAATATAACTTATTAGATTCTTCCGCTGAAAACGTCGAGGCGTAAAGCATGTCCTATGGTTTGGTAAAGCGTTTGTCATTATGTTTGTGCACGGCGCTTGTTGTTGCATCTTGCGCTAAACAGAATAAACAAGCGTTTTACAATACGGGGATTATTTACTGCTCGGAAAGCAATCCAGTTACATTTAACCCTCAATTAGATACCTCAAGCACAACATCAGATGCGTCGTCCCATCAACTCTATGACAGACTACTCGACTTTGACCCTGAGACGGGTCGAATAGTGCCAAGTTTAGCAAGTAGTTGGTTAGTGACTAATGACGGTCTGACTTACGCATTTCAGCTCAGAAAAGATGTGTGGTTTCACAACACTGAATACTTCACGCCAACGAGAAACTTTAACGCTGATGACGTTATTTTTAGTATAGATAGATGGAGGCTCACGTCTCACCCTTATCACTATATATCAGGTGGACGCTATCCTTACTTCGAAAGCATAGGCCTTGCGCAAAATATTGCGGCGGTGGAGCGCATTAATGGTTATCGGGTAGAGATAACGCTGAAACGGCGAGACAGTTCTTTTTTGGCCAACTTAGCCACTGATTTTGCGGTAATCCTTTCAGAGGAATATGCGAGTCAACTATCGCAAGCCGGCAAACCAAGTAAAATTGATGAACTTCCTGTTGGTACTGGCCCATTTAAATTTGAAAGCTATCGAAAAGATCACTTCATAAAGTACCGCCGTCACGAAAATTATTGGCGTTTGTCTTTGTCAGCAGAAGAAAATGACAACGGTTATGATCAAGATAATGCTGAAGATAGCAAAGAATCTGAGAATGCCTCAAAATTAGCAATTGCTATCAATCAGTCAGATGAGAGCGAACATTCGGCCGTAGAGCAGCTTATTTTTGATATCACGCCACGAAGCTCACTTAGACTGGCTAAGTTAATGACAGGTGAGTGTGATGCCACCGCGTTTCCAGCGCAAACCGAGCTTGAAGTCATTCGAGCAAAAGAAGACCTAATACTTGCAGAGAAGCCGGGCTTAAATATCGGATTTTGGGCGTTTAATACCCAACGACCTCCTTTCAACAACCCAGATGTAAGACGTGCTCTAGCAGCGGCCATCGATAAAAATACCTTGTTAGAGGCTGTTTACTTTGACAGCGCTATTCGGGCGAAGACCCTATTACCCGCTGCAAGCTGGGCATTTCAAAATGATGCTGACGACACGGCTTATAACCCAGTATTAGCGCGTAAACTGCTCGCTGACGCTGGAATAAAACCTGGCTTTTCAATGACGATTTGGGCCATGCCGGTTGAGCGCGCATATAATCCGAATGCAACGAAAATGGCGGAGCTTATTCAACGATACCTAAGAGATGTCGGCGTTGAAGCGACAATTGTGAGTTATGATTGGACAACGTTCAGGCGACACTTACGCGAAGGGTTACACGACTCTGTGTTAATAGGTTGGTCTGCAGACAATGGTGATCCTGATAACTTCTATCGCCCATTATTGAGCTGCGGCGCTATCCCCTCTGGCACAAACAGAGCCATGTGGTGTAACCAAGATTATGATAGATTAATTAACGATGCGCTTAAGACTGATGATATCGAAGCGCGCAGAGCCATTTATCGACAAGTAAACCGACTGCTATATGAACGTTTACCGCTGGTGCCCATCGCCCATGCCTATCGCTATCAAGCGTATAGAAGCGAATTGGAAGGCTTAACTATAAACCCCTTTGGCGGCGTACGCTTTGGTGGAGTAGAAAAAACACTGTGACACAAATTCTCGTTAGATATTGCACGCTATTAATATTGACGCTTCTCGTGTTGACGATTATTTCGTTTTCGTTGGCCTACCTGTTTCCAGGCGACGTTTTAGAAAACCTGACAGGCCTGGTACCGCAAAATGAAATTCAGCGCGCGGCCTTGGAAAAACAGTTTAAATTAGACCAATCCTACGTACATCAGTTCTTTTATTATGTAAGCAACTTATTAACGGGGGACTGGGGATACAGTTTTACATCAGGTCTTCCACTAAGGGATGAAGTGGGGATAGCGATGCCAGCCACAATAGAGTTGGCAACATACGCAATGCTGATGGCATTATTTGTTGGTATCCCGATGGGATATTACGCGGGGATCCGTTGTTACTCGACGTCAGATTATTTAATCAACAGCGCCAGTATTACGATTTATTCTTTCCCCGTTTTCTGGTTTGCTTTGCTGCTCATCCTCATATTTAGTTTACAGTTAGACGTCGCGCCATTATCCGGGCGTATCAGTCTGCTATATAACATCGAGCCCGTTTCAGGCTTTATTCTTCTTGATATATTACTGGCAGATATTGAAAACAAACCCTTGGCATTAAAAGATGCAATTTCACACTTGGCGTTACCTACCTTTGCTATTGGCGCAATTGCTACAGCCTCTATGGCTAGAATAACGAGGCGATCTGTCATTGATGTAAAACACCGCCCTTACATTGCAGCAGCCATTTCAAGAGGCCTGTCAAGCTGGCAGATATTTTTCCGCCATATTTTGCGCAATGCCTTGCTTCCAATTTTGCCTTTGATGGCGATTCAGATTACCACCCTCATAACAAATGCTATGATCGTGGAGACCTTATTTTCCTGGCCCGGTATTGGTAATTGGCTTATTCAAGCGATTTATCAGCGGGACTACCCTGCCCTACGGATAGGAATGATGGCCGTGTCTACCGTTGTCATTACGTTAACTATCCTTGTCGATTTGTTTAACCGAGTTATTGACCCCAGTAGAGAGAAATACGAACGTGCCACAGTTTAGTTTATACGACGAAGAGTTCCACCCGTCGCCGTGGCAGCGGACATGGGCATCATTTAGAGCCAGCCATATTTCAATGCTTGGCTTAATTCTGTTGGCCTTTTTTGTGGTATTCGCGTTGTTTGCCCCCGTTATCACGCCCTATGATGCACTAGAGCAGAACATCGATGGTCTACTAATACCGCCTAGTTGGATGGCCAACGGTTCGATTTCTTATCTGTTTGGTACAGACGCACTTGGGCGTGACCTGTTTACACGCATCATATATGGCTGTCGTGTAACGCTAGGGTCGGCATTCATTACCGTTGTGCTCGCCATGTTAGTAGGGGTTAGTCTGGGCGCTTTCGCTGGTATGCTACGAGGTGTGCGCTCGAGCGTAGCCAACCACCTTCTAGATGCATTGATGGCCATTCCAACACTACTGATTGCAATTATCATAGTAGCCATTTTAGGTACGGGCCTGGTCAATAGTATGTGGGCAATTACGCTGGCTCTTATTCCCCAGTTTGTCCATCACACGCGCAGCTTCGTGCGCGGCGAAATGAAGAAAGAATACATCATAGCGTCAAAACTAGATGGCGCGAGCAAATGGCAGTTGTTCGTACATTCTATTTTACCCAACATGACTGAGATGCTCGTTGTACAAGGTACGCTTGCACTTTCCATTGCGGTTATCGATATATCCGCATTAGGGTTTCTTAATTTAGGTGCGCAATCGCCCCTTCCAGAACTAGGCGTAATTTTAGCCGATGGTTTAGATGTTACTTATCTGGCCCCGTGGAACGTTGCAGTTCCGGGTATGGCAATATTTTTCATGGTCTTATCAATCAACATTGTGGGCGACGGATTGCGTTCTGCACTAAGAAAAAGAGTGAGTCATTAATATGCCGATGCTTGATATTAAAAATCTCACGCTGGAAATGCAGAGCAGCGAAGGCACGATCAA
Source organism: Alteromonas sp. IB21 (assembly GCF_016405965.1). Lineage (GTDB taxonomy): Bacteria > Pseudomonadota > Gammaproteobacteria > Enterobacterales > Alteromonadaceae > Alteromonas. The sequence continues at coordinate 252,276 of NZ_JAEFCD010000001.1, forward strand.
AGCGTTAGATAAAGTAAATTTATCCGTAAGTAGCGGTGAAATTCGCGCATTAGTCGGTGAATCAGGCTCAGGTAAAAGCCTGATTGTTTCAGCCATTTGTGGCGCCCTTCCCAGTCAGTGGCATCTCACTGCAGATAGGATGAGCTGGAATGGTGAGAATTTATTGGGAATGTCAACACAACAGCGCCGTGAAGTCATGCGACGTGAGATTGCGGTAGTATTTCAAAATCCACAGGCAAGTTTAGATCCTTCCGCCACCTTAGGGGAGCAGTTAGAAGAGAGTATTCCCGATGAGTTTGTAGAGGGAGGTTGGTTTTGGCAAAGAGCACAGCAACGTAAAAAGATAGCGATCAGCACCGTTCACAAAGTAGGGATTAAACACCACAAACATTACTTGAGTGCTTTCCCGCACCAAATTCCAGCGGATATAGGCCAGAAATTTATGATTGCCATGGCGCTGGTATCTCAGCCTAAATTGCTGATTGCTGACGACCCTACACGCGGTATGGAGCCGACGACTAAAACGCAAATCTTGAAGCTTTTTACACGGCTGAACCAAACCCGTTCGCTGTCCATATTGTTTGTTAGTCATGACTTATTAGCCATTGCCAGTATGTCTCACTCAATGACGGTTCTTTATGCGGGCCAAACGGTAGAATCGGGAAAAATGAAACACATTAAAAAACGCCCGCTTCATCCTTACACTAAAGCGTTACTCGACAGCGCTCCGAGTTTCAGGAAAGACTTACCGCCAAAATCGCTTTTGCCTACGTTGAATGGCTCAATTCCTACACTTCAACATTTACCTATTGGCTGTAGATTAGGCCCTCGCTGTCCTCGCGCGCAGAGGGCATGCGTTCAAACACCCGCCGTGCGAAGAATTCATGATCATAACTATAGCTGCCATTATCCGCTGCATATGGAGAAGCTGTGATGGATATTATGGAGGTCAGAAATCTCACTTTTGTTCACAACGAGAAAAAGCGCTGGTTAAAACGCCCAGAAGTGTTTCAACTCGGACCCGTAAACCTGAGTGTAAAGCGCGGAGAAACAATCGCTATTATTGGGGAAAACCGCTCTGGAAAATCGCTGCTTGCAAAACTCTTGGTTGGCGCCTTACCCGCTGATGCTGGTGAAATTGAAATTAATACGCACAAGTATTTGGCAAAGTATCAGTCGACAGGTAATAAGCAAAAACGTACCCACGATATTCGAATGATCTTGCAACATAGCAGTGAATCCATGAACCCTGCGGTGCCCGTAGGAAAAATTTTAGATGAACCCTTGCGACTAAACACCGGGCTATCTGAAGCAGAACGCAAACCAATCATAGAAGACATGTTGGTAAAAGTGGGACTGCTAAGGGAACATTATTATTTTTACCGCCACATGCTGTCCGATGGACAACAGCAAAGGGTTGCCCTTGCCAGAGCCATTGTATTAAAACCCAAAGTGTTAGTTGCCGATGAGCCCTTTGCAGCGCTTGATCCCTCAATTCGCTCTCAAACAGTAAACTTGATTTTGCAGCTTCAACAAGAACTCGGTCTAGCTTTCGTATTTATAAGCCACAACCTTGGTATTGTAAGGCATATCGCAGATAGAGTTATTGTAATGGAGAATGGGGAAATTGTAGAAGAAGGTAAAACAGAAACCATCTTTAGATGGCCTCAGCATATTCGCACTAAGAAATTAGTTACGGCCTATCAGTCTCTTGTTCCTCAACAGACTATTTGATAGACCTACAGAAAGAATAAAGGGGCTAATGCGCCCCTTTTTAAGTAAGTAATATGTAAACGGCTGTTTTGCTTTAATCCTGTTTCTATCTAGCCTACTAGCGCCAGTAAGATTCCTGCAGCTACGGCACTCCCCAATACACCGGCCACATTGGGGCCCATTGCATGCATTAATAAGAAGTTGTGAGGGTTGGCCTCTAAGCCAACTTTATTAACCACCCGAGCAGCCATAGGCACCGCAGATACACCTGCTGCGCCAATAAGTGGATTGATGCTTCCACCTGACAATTTGCTCATCAGTTTGGCCATGAGAACACCTGCAGCTGTACCGATACCAAATGCTACCGCGCCTAAACCAAGAATCCCCAACGTTTCTACTGTTAAGAAGGCCTCTGCTGAAAGCTTTGAGCCAACCGCTAACCCCAGAAATATCGTAACAGTATTGATAAGCTCGTTCTGCGCGGTTTTACTTAGCCTGTCAACAACACCGCACTCTTTCATTAAGTTTCCAAAGCAAAACATGCCCACCAGCGGTGTAGCAGCGGGTAAGAACAAAATAGTCATAAACAGCACCGCTAAAGGAAAAATAATTTTTTCGCGCTTTGATACTGGTCGAAGCTGCCCCATTTTTATCTCGCGCTCTTCCTTCGTGGTCAATGCTTTCATAATTGGGGGCTGGATAATAGGCACTAACGCCATGTAGGAATACGCGGCCACGGCAATGGCACCAAGTAAGTCAGGGGCTAGCCTTGAAGCTAAGAAAATCGCCGTCGGCCCATCTGCACCGCCTATAATCGCAATAGCGCTTGCATCCTTCAACGTAAACTCGAAACCAGGGATTAGGTTTAAAGCAATGGCTCCGAACAAGGTTGCAAAAATCCCAAACTGCGCAGCTGCGCCAAGTAGCAGCATCTTAGGGTTGGCAATAAGCGCACTAAAATCAGTCATCGCGCCAACGCCCATAAAGATGAGCAGGGGAAATACGCCCGTATCTATGCCGATTTTGTAGATGTAGTGCAGTAAACCACCCGCCTCTGAAAAACCTGCAATAGGGATGTTAGTGAGCAACGCCCCAAAACCTATGGGCAATAAAAGCAATGGCTCGAACTTTTTAACAATGGCTAAGTACAGTAAGCCGAAGCCTACTGCCATCATTATCAGCTGGCCAGCTTCAAAATGCGCGAGCGCGGTACTATCCCAAAGTACCATTAACTTATCCATGTATTACCCCAATAAGATTAACGGTTGACCAGTCGTTACGGCATCGCCTTCACCCACGGAAACGTCGGTGACAGTTCCAGTAAAGGCGGAGCGGATCTCTGTCTCCATCTTCATGGCTTCAAGGATCACCACCACATCGCCTTCTGATACGCTGTCACCGTTTCTTACCAAGATTTTGAACACGTTACCCGCTAGCGGTGCATCAATAGACTGAGAAGAGGTCGCAGAGGCTGACGCTGCACTATTCGCTGGGGCTTGGGGCTGTGCTTGCGTGTTAGACCCGTCTGCAGGAGTCACGCTCGTCAAGGTACCAGAAGGCGCCACTTCAACGCGATACACTTTGCCATCAACATTTACATCATACATTTCTGACGAGGTAGACGCTTTTGCGTTTGATGTGGCTTTAACGGGCTCTGATAGATTCGAACGTGATGAATCTTGTTCGCCCGGAGCTGGTTCAAATGCATCTGGGTTACCGCGATTTTCAATAAACTTAAGACCAATTTGAGGGAACAAGGCGTAAGTAAGCACATCATCAATCTTGTCTTCTGACAGAGATAGTTGTTTTTTTTCTGCTAAAGCATCAAGTTCTTTACTAAGCGTATCAAGTTCTGGGGCAATATTATCAGCCGGACGGCATGTTATTGGCTCTGCGCCATCCAGTACCCGTTCTTGCAGAGCTTTGTTCACGGGGGCGGCAGTAGCACCGTACTCGCCTTTTAATACGCCAGCCGTTTCTTTCGTAATGCTTTTATAACGCTCACCCGTTAATACATTAAGAACAGACTGGGTACCGACTATCTGCGATGTTGGAGTGACAAGCGGAATAAACCCCAAGTCTTCGCGCACTCGAGGAATTTCTTTTAGTACTTCCTCGAATTTATCTTCAGCGCCTTGCTCTTTAAGCTGACTTTCCATATTCGTTAACATTCCGCCTGGCACTTGTGCTAAAAGAATTCGTGCATCAACGCCTTTTAGGCTGCCTTCGAACTGACTGTATTTCTTTCTTACTTCTCTGAAATAACTAGCAATCTCTTCAAGTTCAGGAAGTGAAATACCAGTATCGCGCTCTGTACCTTCAACGATAGAGACCATAGTTTCCGTTGCACTGTGACCGTAAGTCATACTCATAGAAGATATAGCGGTATCTAACATATCAATACCCGCATCAATCGCTTTTTGGTATGTAGCTGTGCTCAGCCCCGTTGTTGCATGACACTGCATGGCAATAGGCACGCTCACTGTTTCTTTTAAACCAGTAATTAATGCTTCACATTCATAAGGCTTTAAAAGCCCTGCCATGTCTTTTACGCAAATAGAATGTACACCTAAATCTTCAAGCTGCTTAGCCATGTCTAACCAAAGCTTAAGATTGTGAACTGGGCTAACTGTATAAGAAATAGTGCCCTGAGCGTGTGCGCCGCTGTCTATTGTTGCCTTGATTGCTGTTTTTAAATTACGGATGTCATTCATGGCATCGAAGATCCTAAACACGTCAACGCCGCTTTCGTGGGCTCGTTCGACAAAACGTGTCACTACATCGTCGGCATAATGACGATATCCCAACAGGTTTTGACCACGCAGTAGCATTTGCTGCTTAGTGTTAGGCATAGCTGCTTTAAGTTTTCGTATACGTTCCCAAGGATCTTCGCCTAAGTAACGAATACACGCATCAAAGGTAGCGCCTCCCCATGACTCTACCGACCAAAAGCCGGCTTTATCTAATTTTTCCGCTATAGGAAGCATATCTTCGATACGCATACGCGTAGCAAGAAGCGATTGATGGGCATCACGCAGGACCAGCTCGGTAAGGGCCAGAGGCTTTGACATGGTAACTCCTGATTAGGCTTATTTTTTTGAATTATGACGATGGGTATGGATGGCTGCGGAAATAGCTGCGATAACATTTCCGTCTATTCCAGGTTGTACCGCTTGATTGTTTCTTTTTACGTTGACCGCGGGCTCTTCAATATCACCGGGGAAAGCTTCGCAAAAGCGTGCGATTAAGTGTATACCTACGATAAGAAGCCCGAGAAATGAAAAAACAAACACCATTCCAATAAGCATTAATGAGCCCGCTTCAAGAAGCAAGCTACCGACGGATCCCGAATTCATATTCAATCCTGTGTGTATATTTGTACCTGAATAAGTATCACGAGGGTTTTGAAAACACAACATAACAGCATAAAAAACCACTAAAAACCCAACAACCCGCCAACAAATGAAATTTAATGCACTTTTGCTTAATAGAATTGCAACGAAGACTCAGTACACCGGTCATGCCTAAACTAAGATTTTGCACATTTACAGGTCATATTGTTACGCCATGATTTAATGAAAGCCTATATTTTCTGAAAAGTCACTATCTAACTGCTTTGCAAAATCTTTTGCATGCATGGCAACAAGTTCTAACTGCATGTGCCGCTCGTCTTCTGGGATGTAGACAGGAACATTGACCGGTGTACCGTTACCATCTACTGCCATAAAGGTAATAAAACAGCGATTTGCCACCGTCGTTGTGTCTGCAGTCGCATCGCCAGATTTCACCGTCACGTAAATATGCATACTTGATGCGCCTGTATGAACCAAAGAAGCGGTGATTTCTATTAATTGGCCAACTTTAATAGGCTTAATGAAACGAATTCCATTAGCAGAAACCGTAACGCAATAGCATTTAGACCACTGAGCCGCACACGCGTAGGCTGCTTGGTCTATCCATTTCATAACGATACCGCCGTGTACATTACCACCAAAATTAACATCTGTGGGTTCTGCTAAAAATCGAAAAGTCGTGGATGGGTGTGCCATAGTGATGCCTCGCTTAGTACTGCTTAATTATCAGTTAAAGTTTAGCTCAATTTTCGCGCAGCGCGCTTAGACTAAAGTAGGAGTTCCGGTGAGAAAAGATGTAGAGCGATGAATTACGCATCAAGGTAACAGCGTGTCGACTAATGGGGGTTCTCTAAACATGTTGGTAGAAATGAAAAAGCCCACCTTCAAGGTGGGCTTATCAATATGGCGCGTGTGGAAGGATTCGAACCTCCGACCGCCTGGTTCGTAGCCAGGTACTCTATCCAGCTGAGCTACACACGCGTTAACTTGTATACTTTCGAATTTTACTTCGAAAGGTGACGCTTTAAATTAAGTGGCGCGTGTGGAAGGATTCGAACCTCCGACCGCCTGGTTCGTAGCCAGGTACTC
>NZ_JAEFCD010000001.1:258529-435572 GCF_016405965.1 Alteromonas sp. IB21
CTATCCAGCTGAGCTACACACGCGCAAAAAATTGTTGTCGACCGTCACTACCAACGAATGATAATGGCGGAGAGGGAGGGATTCGAACCCTCGATACGCGTAATGCGTATGGTTCCTTAGCAGGGAACTGGTTTCAGCCACTCACCCACCTCTCCTTGACTGCGGGGTGCATTTTACGGATTCGTTGGCGTGAGTCAAACCTTTTTTATAAAGAAAGTGTTTGCTCGCTGTCATTTTAAACGATTCGAGCAAAAAACCAGTAATCTGTTCACAATACAAGCAATTAAATAAAATGCGCGTCGTTTTTTCTTCGGCCCTTCCCAAGCTTTGATGCTACAGGTCTTTAATATAGAATAGATTTATAGCCAAGAATAAGCGCCTGATACCCTTATTTGTAGTTTTTTACTCATGAAAAACTATCAACGCAATGATAGTTGAAAACAAAAAAGGCCAGCGTAATAGCTGACCTTTTCCGATGAAGCGTATAATGCAATTATTCGGCTGAACCTGGCTGACCGCCCTTTTCTGCTTGAATGCGCATGTATATTTCTTCACGGTGCACAGAAACTTCCTTTGGTGCGTTAACACCGATACGTACCTGATTCCCTTTTACGCCTAAAACAGTGACAGTTACATCATCACCAACCATAAGCGTTTCACCAACTCGACGAGTCAAAATAAGCATTCTCTTGCTCCTGTTCCTTAATACTGAACGTCATCCCTAAGATTTGCCAACCCATCAGCACGACCCGATGGAAGCGACAGTGATTCCATGTTTTCGCGTCACTTCAAAAACTCACCGTTATATACAGAAATAATTATAGCTTATCTTGTAACCAAGCGTTAACCGAATCTAATGCTTGCCCCAAGTTTTCAGGGTTGTCACCGCCAGCTTGTGCCATGTCAGGACGACCACCGCCTTTGCCACCGACCTGAGATGCAACAAAGTTAACCAATTCACCGGCCTTCACTTTATTGATTAGGTTCTTTGTAACGCCCGCAATCAAATTCACCTTTGATTCATTCGCTACACCTAATACTACGATCCCCTCACCGATTCGGTTCTTAATGTCGTCCATCATCGAGCGTAGTGACTTTGCCTCAACGCCTTCCAAATTCGCTATAAGCACTTTCACGCCATTTATTTCTACTGCATTACTAAGCATATCAGCACCTTGCTGACTCGCCAGTTTTTGTTTCGCAGAATTGAGCGCTTTTTCTAGTTCTTTAGTCTGATTTTGTAGAGAAACTACGCGATCGACTACATTTTGGCTATCCGTCTTGAGTAAAGAAGACAAAGAAGACAAGGTTGCTTGCTGAGCTTGAACTACCTCGAGAGCTTGCTCACCAGTAACCGCTTCGATGCGTCGAACGCCTGACGCGATACCTGCTTCACTGGTAATTTTAAACAGACCAATATCACCAGTACGTGAAACGTGAGTCCCGCCACAAAGCTCTACAGAGAAGGGCCCCATTGTGACAACGCGAACTTTTTCGTCGTACTTTTCTCCAAACAGCGCCATTGCACCTGAAGCTTTGGCTTCTTCTAAGTCCATAAGTTCAGTGGCTAGCGTGTGGTTTGCTCGTATTTCTTGGTTAACTCGTCGCTCAATCTCCACAAGCTGCTGTGCCGTTACCGCTTCAAAATGAGAGAAATCAAAACGCATTCGTGGTGCTTCAACCAATGAACCTTTCTGCGTTACGTGCTCACCTAGAATTTCACGCAATGCTGCATGAAGTAAGTGCGTGGCACTGTGGTTCTTTTTGATGGCCTCGCGGTTAGCGAGGTCTATAGCAGCTGTTGCCGTGTCGCCTTTAGTAACTTTTCCTTTCACCACGCCTTTATGTGCAAACGCATTGCCCATTTTCTGAGTGTCGGTTACAACAAACTCCCCGTTAGCTACGCGAAGTACGCCTTTATCGCCGGCTTGACCACCACTTTCTGCGTAGAACGGCGTGCTGTCTAATACCACTACACCTTCTTGACCATCTTCTAGCGTATCAACAAATGCATTGTCGGCAATAAGCTCAACAACATTTGCCTGACCTTCTACATCGGTGTACCCAGTAAATGACGTCATGTGATCGATAGCGAGTTTGCTATTGTAGTCTGCGCCAAAGTTGCTTGCCTGCTGTGCGCGTGCACGCTGGGCCTGCATGGCAGCTTCAAAGCCTTCTTCATCAATTTTGAGGTCGTGCTCGCGCGCCACATCATTTGTTAAGTCAGTAGGGAAGCCGTAGGTGTCGTAAAGCTTAAACACCACATCACCTGGCACAGTATCGCCCTCTAAGGTCTCTAGCGTATCGTTTAGAATAGCCATTCCGCGGGCTAGCGTTTTGCTAAACTGCTCTTCTTCAACGCGCAGCACTTTTTCAATAACAGGCAGCTGGTCAACAAGTTCTGGATACGCATCCCCCATTTCTTTAGCCAGTGACGAAACCAGCTTATAGAAGAAAATATCGTCTGCGCCAAGCTGATAACCATGACGAACCGCACGACGAATGATTCGGCGTAATACGTATCCGCGACCTTCATTAGATGGCATAACACCATCGCAAATTAAGAAGCTGCATGAACGAATATGGTCAGCGATAACACGAAGAGATTTGTTTTCAAGATCTTCAGTACCAACAATCGACGCTGCCGATTTGATTAGGTTTTGAAACAAATCAATCTCGTAGTTGCTGTGCACGTTCTGCAAAATAGCAGAAATACGCTCAAGGCCCATGCCCGTATCGATAGAAGGTTTGGGAAGCGGCTCCATGGTACCGTCAGTTTGCTTGTTGAACTGCATGAATACCAAGTTCCAAATTTCAATAAAACGATCGCCGTCTTCTTCAGGTGTTCCCGGAGGGCCGCCCCAAATGTGCGCGCCGTGGTCATAAAAAATTTCAGAGCAAGGACCGCATGGGCCAGTATCGCCCATAGACCAAAAGTTATCTGATGTGCTGATGCGAATAATCTTTTCTTTTGGCACGCCAATATGGTTTTCCCATAGATCGAAAGCTTCGTCATCTTCAGAGTAAACGGTAACTAGCAACTTCTCTTTTGGCAGGCCAATCTCTTTTGTTAAGAAATTCCATGCGAACTCAATCGCCTCTTTTTTGAAGTAATCGCCAAAGCTAAAGTTGCCTAACATTTCAAAAAATGTATGGTGACGAGCAGTGTAGCCTACGTTTTCAAGATCATTATGTTTACCACCAGCACGAACACAGCGCTGAGACGATACAGCACGGGTATAACTGCGCTTTTCTGCGCCTAAGAAGCAGTCTTTAAACTGGTTCATGCCCGCGTTGGTAAAAAGAAGTGTGGGATCATCTGCCGGTACCAGTGACGAGCTTGCCACCGCTTGGTGACCATGGCTTTTAAAATAATCGATAAACTTGTTACGTAAGTCAGCAGTTGATAATGTCATTGAAAACCTAACTTCCTTTATTCTATTAACGACGAGTGCGATTTGCCTGTTTTACTGAGCGTTATAATCAGGGCGTTTGCCATTACGCAATGTGCAATGCCGCATTACAATTCTCTGAATAAATTAAAATGCACACAAATTTGCGCAACAATACCACGGAAAGCGCGTTTTTGTTAAGTGGAACAAGAACAAGATAGGAACAAAACTCACTTATTCTCGACATACAAAATAGACATTATTCTGTTAAATGGCGAAAGGCTGGTATCTGGAAAGGTTGAGCGCTAGTCGTGGTCGTTTGCGCTTACAGCGTAGTCTATATGCTCTTGATAAAAACCTCGGTATTGCAGGAATTGTTTTTGCTTTTGTCTTAACACAAATTCAGCTTCGTAAAACCCGCCAAACTTCTTTTCTTTGACCTTTTTCGCGCTTTCAAACCAATCAGCGTCAATCTCTTGCATTGCTTCATAAGCGGTACTTTCATCTATGCAGTACTGCTGTAAATCTAGCTTGATAGCCCGTGGCCCTTTTCCTTTTAGATAGAGCGCGCGAGCCCGACTTTCAGCGAAGCGCACGTCACTCTGGATATCCGCACTTCTAAACTCTTCTAAAATCGGGATAAATGCATCGCTCTCTATGCCTTTTTGCTTAAGCTTCCGTACTATCTCACTAAAGCTATGCTCTCGTCGTGCTAGCATGCGAGTAATCGCTTCGGTAATGATCTTTCGGTCAAATTCTGACATTTTTGTAAACTAACTATCCTGTATAAAACGTAGAAATCACGTTATTTTAACGCTAAGTATTCGTTATTATCGACTATTGCAGCATCAACATATCAATTTCTACAAAATGTAAATTGCATGACAGCACAAAACTATCGCATAAGAATAATAAATTCAGTTGAAAAGCTTCCTAAAGCGCGCTGGCAGCAACTTGCGCGGGGTGCAGGCCCGTTTCTTTCCTATGAATTCTTACACGCGCTAGAAAACAGCGAGTCTTGTACTAACGAGTCCGGCTGGCAGCCATGCCATATTGTTCTATCCGAAGGCCAACACGAAAACGTTGATGCCATCATACCTGGGTATTTGAAAACGCACAGCTACGGCGAATACGTATTTGATCATGCGTGGGCTAATGCTTATGTGCAACATGGTTTGGACTACTATCCTAAATGGATATCCGCCATACCATTTACTCCGGTGACGGGCCCCCGCTTGTTAAGCGATGGTCAATTTAGCTTAACCCCTGCGCTTATAAACGAGTTCGAGCAAGCCCTCGCTGACCATGCCAAGAGAGAGTTCGATGAAAATCTGTCTTCATTTCACTGGCTTTTCCCAGACAATGCAACGTCTACACAACTAACACAGTCTTCTGAAATGCTGCCACATTACCTCACGCGATACACAGTGCAATTTCAGTGGCATAACTATGGATATGATGATTTTGATGCATTTCTTAGCGCGCTTACGTCGCGTAAAAGAAAGGATATCAAGAAAAGTCGACGAAGGCTCAGCGAACAAGGGGTTCGCTTTACGCATCACACCGGCGATGAGATTACCCCTGAAACCCTTCAGTTTTTTACAAAGTGTTACAAAGCAACCTATTTAAAACGAAGCGGTCACGTGGGATATTTAAACGACGCCTTCTTTGAGCAGCTTGTCGAAAATATAAGCGATAAAATGCTTATTGTTACTGCAATTGAAAATGATGTCGCTGTAGCCAGTGCCCTCTTCTTTTATGATGAAACGGGATTGTATGGCAGATATTGGGGAGCGCTGAAAGAGATAGACGGCCTTCACTTTGCCTGCTGCTATTTTGAAGGCATTGAAATTGCCATTACAAAAAAGCTACCGCTTTTTAATCCCGGTACCCAGGGTGAACACAAAATACTAAGAGGCTTCGAGCCTATGTACTGCCGTTCGCATCACAAATTACGTCATGCGTCGTTTCACAGTGCTGTAGCAGACTTTTTACAGCGAGAAACACCGCATATAGCAAACTATTTTAATCAGGCACGGAATGCTTTACCGTTTAACAAGGAGTTTGTGCCTACTTTAAAAACAACGAGTGTCAATTTACCTAACGACGACACCTACAATCAAAACGAGAAAAACGATGAAATATAAACTTTTAGCCGTAGCAATTGCTGCATCATTAGGCCTTGCAGGCTGTGGACAGCCTGAACAGGCGCAAGAACAAACTAGTAGCGTTGAAGCGCCTGAAATGAAAGGTGAAGCAGAGCTTGGTTCCTTTGGCGTCGATTTAACGGCACGCAATGAAGCAGTAAAACCTGGCGACGACTTCTTTATGTACGCAAGTGGTACATGGTACGACAATTATGAGTTACCAGCCGATAAAACGCGTTATGGTGCTTTTACCGGTCTTGCCGAGCGTAGTGAAGAGCAAGTTAAAAACATCATTGATGGGCTTATGGAAAAATCTTCGCTGAACGCAGAAGAAAAACTTGTTCACGACTTTTTCGTTGCTTATATGGATACTGATTCCATTAACGAAAAAGGGATCGAGCCAATTAAAGACGTACTTACGTCCATCGACAGCATCGAAAACAAAACAGACCTAACCAAAGCATTCGGTAACAGCTGGTTAGTAGGTTCAAACACGCCAATTGGTGGCGGTATGTGGTACAACCGCCTTGACCCGAACGAATACCAATTAAGTGTTGGTGTAGGTGGTTTAGGTCTTCCAGATCGCGACTACTACCTCAGCGATAGCGAACGTTTCGTTAAAATCCGTGAAGCCTATGTAGCGCACATCGAACAGATGCTTAATTTTGCAGGTGAAGAAAACGCAGCAGAAAAGGCAGCAAATATTCTGGCCCTTGAAACACAAATTGCAGAAATTCAGTGGCCGCGGGAAAAACGCCGTGACCGCGATTTAACCCTAAATCAGATTGAGCGCAGCAAATTGTCTGACGAGTACCCGGGTTTTGATTGGGATACCTATTTTGCACAAACTGGTTATAAGGTGCCTGAACTAAATATTACACAGCCTGAGCCAGTAAAAGACGTTATTAAGATTATTAACGAAGCTGACTTAGCCGATTGGAAGTCGTACTTGAAGTATCACACGATTTCAAACAATGCGGACTTCCTCTCTGAGGACATCTACTTAGCTAACTTTGACTTCTTTGGTCGTACATTGAGCGGTCAGCAAGAACCTCGTCCTCGCTGGAAGCGTGCAGTTAGTCAAATGTCAGGTACTGAGTCACTCGGTTTTGCCATTGGTAAGATTTACGTAAATGAATACTTCCCAGAAAGTTCTAAAGAACAAATGGCAGAATTGGTTGAGAACTTGCGTACAGCGCTGGGTGAGCGTATAGAAAACCTAGATTGGATGAGCGAAGAAACCAAGGTAAATGCAAAAGAAAAGCTAATGGCATTCAACCCTAAAATTGGTTACCCAGACGAATGGCAGTCTTTCGATGGCGTCACAATTAGTGATAAAGACCTTGTGAGCAATGTTCGTAACTTACGCACATTCTTCCAAGACCAGTCGGTAGAACGCGAGCTAGAGAAGACCGACCGCAACCGCTGGGGCATGACGCCACAACGTGTTAATGCGTACTACAATAGCTCGTTCAATGAAATTGTATTCCCAGCAGCTATCTTGCAACCGCCATTCTTTGACCCGAATGCCGACGCTGCTGTTAACTATGGTGCAATCGGCGCGGTAATTGGACACGAGATGGGCCATGGTTTTGACGACCAAGGTTCGAAATCTGATGCGAATGGCATTCAGCGCAACTGGTGGACAGACGCTGACCGTGCCGCATTTGAAGAAAAAGCAGATATGCTTGCCGAGCAATACAGTCAGTATGAGCCTATCGAAGGTAACTTCGTTAACGGTCGTAACAGCCTAGGTGAAAATATTGGTGACGTTGGTGGTCTAGCAATGGCTTACCATGCCTACAAACTTAGCCTTAACGGCAAGGAGGCACCAGTAATTGATGGTCTAACCGGCGATCAACGCTTCTTCCTAGCGTGGGCCCAAGTATGGAAAGAAAAACGCACTGAAGAAAGCATGCTCAACCAGCTACGCGCAGGTACACACGCGCCTGGTCGTTACCGTGCTCAGGCGCCAAGAAACCACGATGCGTGGTATGAAGCGTTTGACGTGAAACCAGGTGATGCGCTGTATCTTGCGCCAGAAGAGCGCGTAAGAATTTGGTAATGGATTAACTTATCCATTTTGGGGACCGTAGCGCCGGATAGCGACACACATCCGGCGTTTACCCAGCGGCGTTTACTGGTCCGGACACAAATGCTCGGCAGGAAATGCTAAGCATGTAAAAAGGGCGGTACGAAAGATTTCGTACCGCCCTTTTTTAAATTTATTATCAGCGTTGACTCGCCCTTTGAACGCCTTGCCTCAACGCATGCCGATCTACTTCCCATATTGCGCTATAACGTCACGGACATATTGCTTACAGCGCGTTACAGCCTCTGAGAAATCGCCATTACCTACGCTTCCCATAGAATAACGTAGCCAGTAGCCGTCTATGAGTGCCGCGGTAGAAGCGGCTATATCCTTAACCTGCTCTGAGCGGATCAGTTCGCGATAGCTATAAGCAAGATTTCGCTCTAGACGCTTATGATTTATGCACTGCAAACGATGCAGTCCTTCATTGTGTAGTGACAGCGCCCAAAAGTTGAACCATGTATTAGTTGCTGAACTTGCGCCTTGCGTTTGCGAGAAGTTATTTTCTATGATGAAGTCAATGCGTTTAAGCGGGTCGTCGATACGTTTAGTAATTTTTAACGCGTCGAGCAGATGGCGCATAGTCGCTTCAATTAACCCTTGTTTATCACCAAAGTAGTGACTAATAATTCCTGATGAAAGCCCTGCTCTTTTGCTAATTAAGCTTATGGTGGTGCCGTGATAACCGACTTCAGCCATTACTTCCAATGTTGCTTCAATTAACTGCTTCTTTCGAACTGGCTCCATTCCCACTTTGGGCATGCTACAACTCCAAACCTAAAATCAAATAAACACTCTGCGGCAGTACTTAGCTGCCGCAGATATGATATCACGATTAAAAGGTTAAGCGTGCGTTCACTGCTACAGCGCGAGGCGCACCAATCCAAAAAGCACCAGGGGCAATAGTAGATGCGTAATCTTCATCAAACAAGTTGTTTACTGTAAGGCGAACTTCAAGTTCTTCTATACCTGGGCCAATGTTTTCTATAAATCCACCTACATAGAAGTCACTCACTATGTAGTCGTCAACTTCTGCAGCATTATAGATATCAAGATAACGGCCATCCACGTACTTAGTTGATAGGCCAGCAAAATAATTGTCACGGGCCCAGTCGAAGCTCACTACTGCCATGGTATCCGGCGTGCCGATAACCGTATTACCCTCAATCGCCACCAACGACATTTCAGGGTTATTGGGGTCAGCGATGGCGGCTTGAGCATCAGCTAGCGTATCGTACTGCGTACCCGAACTTCCTACCGTCGCCACATATTCAGACTCGCTTAGCGTAATCGAGGTAAACAAAGAAAGTTCTTCGGTGAGCGTTATATCTGCTGAAATCTCAACACCACTTGATTCAATACCACCTACGTTTTTGTATCCACCGGCAGCCGCTTCAAGAAAGTCTATTCCCTCTGACGTTTCGTTACTGGTAAATTGAATACGGTCGTTAAACTCAATATTGTAGTAAGTCACGCTGGCATTGAAGCCCGGTGATGCGTAGCGGAAACCAACATCGATGTTATCGGCCGTCTCTGGTTTGATAAAACGAAGATCAGTGTCATTTCGCTCAAGTTGAGCATCTTTGATAGCCGCAAAGTTTTCGCCATAGCCAGCAAAGACTTCTAAGCCCTCAATAGGTAACGGTGCAACAATACCGGCTGAAAACAGCGTATCTGAATCAGTATTCACGGCTAAGTCATTGGCTGAGTCGAAGTTGTCAGTTTTCTCAATATCGACGTTAAACTTCTTAGCACCCGCGCGAATTCGGGCAAAGCCTAAATCAAGTTCATCTTCCACGTAGTACATTAAGGTATCAACTGGGAAAGTTCTGTCGTACTGCACCCAGTAAGGCACGTTGTCATAATCGACACTAATGGAAGAGTTCGTAACTTTATGCCAGTCACGAGACTCATCACGATCATAGTCTTCCCACCAAACACCAAAGCGTAACGTATTGTCAAAATTGCCGACCTTAGTGTACCAAACGGCATCAGCGTTTAGGCCTATACGCTGTTTGGCATAATGTGTATGGCGGTATGACCCCACAGGAATTGCACCTTGTTCATGACAACCCGGGTCATACTCTGGCCCAGCCCCTCCGTAAGGGAAAGTTAACGAGCTTTGACAACCTTCGATTGGGCTAAGCTGGTTGCCTTGTCTATCGACAAAGTAAATTTGTCCTAGCTCTTGACCACCGAATACCGTATTGCCTACAACAAGTTCTGAATGTCCTTGCGCGCCATCATCGGTAATATCAACAATGTATGGTGGAACCCATTCGCCGCGTCCTTCATTGTCGTGATAGTAAGCGTTTGTCATAAAATCTACTTGGCCAATTGTGAATTCAGCTTGTAGGTAGGCGAAAAGATTTTCGCGTAATGTAGACCAGCCTCGACGATAAGCCTGATCCTGATAAGGTACGCCAGTCCACTCATCTGTTAACTGGTCCCAATCCGGGTTTTGCGCATACTGTGCTAACCCATAAATACGCTGGTAATTGTCTTCATGAGTATCGTCGTAAGAGAGATAACCGGTAAGAGACACATCGTTAATGGTAGAGATAAACTTCATTGCCAAATGGTCACGTGTATTCTCTGCCGCCTGCTGCATAAAGTCAGAGCTTTCTTGGCTTGAAAGGCTTATCCACGCATAGGTATCTTTAAAGATTTCGCCTGTTTCATAGCGGACATAATATTTTGATGCATCAAACTCACCCGCAGTCACACTCGCTACAAAACCTTGCTCCATAGACGGGTCAATGGTAGTAAAATTAAGCGTGCCGCCTAAGGCCTCATGTGAACGTGAGGCAATATCTGCGGTACCTTGGGATACTTCAACGCCTTTGACGTTTTCAGTATCAATATAGCGGTTTGCTTTCGCACCACCGCCGTAATTTGAATTACCATTGGCAATTCCATCTACCGTCATACCAATTTGTTGTTCATTGAGGTTTACCTGAAAACCACGAATAACGATAGATGTAGACCAATCATCAGCACCAAAGGTGTCGCCTTCGTTAATCAGAACACCAGGTAGATTATCCACCGCGGCTAGCACGCTACTAAGATTAGCTTGCTGCTTAAACATATCTTCGCTTGTTGCGTTATTTGCGTATGAAACGCTTCGTCCAACAACGGTAATTTCTTCTATGCGTTCTTCTTCTGCGCGTTCAGCTTCTTCTGCCATGGCAGAAGACGGTGCACTTAGGGCAGCCATTGATGAAAGTGCAGCAAGCACGGCTAAAGAGAGTTTATTGTGTGATTTCATGTGTTTCCCAAAGTAGTGTGTATTATTTGTGCACTACTTTAGGTAGGGATTGTTACAGTTGCGTTAAGTTTAATTGAACAATCAATTAATAAAATAAGAATGAATTAGTCCGGCCGGAAAATAAGATTATGCTAAAACATACCTATAAAAATAAGCTAGCGTTGGAGTGTGATTATATCAGTTAACTTTCTTAGTCCGTTTCTAGTTTTCTAGCACCGGCATATGAGAGTGGACAATTATCTGTGCGGACTAATAGTATTAGAAGAAGTGTTTAAAAGTTGGAGTGGCCTCAATTTTGGCATAAAAAAGCCCTCACGAAAGAGGGCTAAAAAGGGAAAAACGTGTACTTCTCTTGTCTTACTTTACGACTGCGATGCGGCTTGAAAACTGGTGTTTTTGCTTTCAGTCCCGGCTACTTGCTTTTTTGCGTAAAGCAGAGCGTCGTGTAAAGTTTCGAAATTAGGGATACCGGGATGCGCTTCGTTAACGCCTTCAAGTACCTTGTTCACTGCTGCATTTGCACCGCAAATTACCAGCTGGCGTCCTGCTGCGAGGGCGTCAGACGTTACTGTGTCTACGGCCATTGCAGCGGATACGTCCATAAGCGGCACTCGAGAGAAGTCTAGAATGGTTACCTTAGAACCTGCCTTAACGCGCTCTCTCACATGGTGACCTAAATCTGCGGCGGCACCGAAGCTTAGTGGACCGCCAAAGCTAAAGATTGAAACCTTGTCTTTGAGTGACTCCAGCAGTTCATTCTCTTTAGGGTCGTTAAGCGACTCAGGAATTTTCTTAAGCTCTTCAATTTGTAGCTGAGCAATTTGCTTAACGTAGGCAAGAGCAGCAAATACCACGCCTACACCAACCGCGGTGATAAGGTCTACAAACACCGTTAGCGCAAGAACCATGATCATTAAGCCGAAGTCCCAACGCGGTCCTTTGTGTGCGCGTTTCAGGTAGCTCCAATCAATAATATCAAGACCAACTTTAACCAGAATACCTGCAAGAACAGCGTGAGGTATTTGCGCCGCTAGCGGGCTAAGGCCGAGCACTATTGCAAGCAGCACTAGCGCGTGAACCATACCGGAAACATTGTATTTACCGCCGCTGCGGATGTTTACAACCGTACGCATAGTTGCACCTGCACCTGCGATACCGCCGATAAGGCCTGCGAAGGTATTACCAATACCCTGACCGATGAGCTCTTTGTTACTGTCGTGACGAGTCCGCGTCATGTTGTCAGCGACAAGTGAGGTTAGCAGGCTATCAATTGCACCGAGCACCGCAAGGATAAAGGCTGCTTCTAAAATAAGTAGCGCTTTACTTTGTTCAAAAACCGGAAGATGCAGGCTTGGTAAACCAGTAGGGATATCGCCTAGCACGGGTACTGAAAGTGCCAGGCTTACTAGCGTACCAATAATTAGCGCGGCAAGTGCGCCAGGTACAAACTTACCTAATTGTGGAGGCCACTTATAGGCAATAACGAGAGTACCAAGTCCAAGTGCCAAGGTAGCAAAGTTGATATCTGCAAGCGCAGTCGGTAGATACGACAGCGCACCAATTGTACCGCCAGGAGGCTCGTGGCCTAACAAGCGACCAATTTGCAAAATAATAATAATTGCCCCAATGCCCGACATAAAGCCTGATATTACCGGATAAGGCACCAACCTAATGTACTGGCCGACCCCTAAAAAACCAAAAATAATTTGGAATATACCGGCTAAAATGACGGCCGTGAATATAAGGCTAGCGTCGCCAGAAAGGCTTGCAAACAAACCAGCAAGAACAACCACCATAGGCCCGGTAGGGCCTGAAATTTGAGCTGGTGTACCGCCGAAAAGCGCCGCAAAGAAACCGACAGCGATAGCACCGTAAAGACCCGCCATTGGGCCTAAACCTGACGCTACACCTAAGGCAAGCGCCAGTGGTAAAGCAACAATACCGGCAGTCAAACCGCCGGTAAAATCACCTCGTAAATTAGAAAAATTAATTTTTACCATACTAAAGAGCCTTATTCCGCGCGCGCTAGTTGCGCTTCTGCTGTAGACTCGTCCATTACATCAAACTCACCAGATTCAGTGTTGTAGTAGAGCACTTCACCTGAGCCAATGTTATAAACCCAGCCGTGCAGCTTAACCTGACCTGTGGCAATTTTGGCAGCAACAGCAGGGTGTGTACGAAGGTGCTGAATTTGCTGAACCACATTCTCTTTAGTCACGGCTTCAAGGTCGTCAATAGAAAGCTCTGAGTGCCCACAGCGCTCTTTGACTACTTCAGTCGCCACACGGCAATGGCCTAGCCATTCTTTAACATGAGGCAGAGAATCGAGGCCTGCAGGATTAATTGCACCTTTCATTGCACCGCAATCAGTGTGACCGCAAACGACAATATGAGAAACGCCCAACGCCGCAACGGCAAATTCGATAGAGGCAGTCATGCCGCCCGTCTGATTACTGTGAGGAGGCACGATATTGCCCGCATTACGACAGATAAAGAGTTCACCTGGGTCAGTCTGGGTAACAAGGTTAGGGTCAATGCGAGAATCTGAGCACGTAATAAAAAGAACTTCAGGATTTTGGCCGTTTGCAAGTTTTTGAAACTTTGCTTTTTTGTTCGGATAAACTTCCTTCTGGAATTTAGCAACACCTGAGATAACGTGATCCATATATAGCTCCCAATTTTTTAATAATTGTAATGATTATGTAATTACGTCAGTTTCACTTGATAGATTAATAGTTTAATATACCAACTCGCGATAGCTAATTACTATCACCACATGTTAAGTGGTACCTATAAGCTTACTAAAAGAAGATACTTCCCACCATGCAATTTAACGGAAAGACACCGTCAATAAATCAAATCCGCTACTTTGTGGCAGTGGCTAAATACCTAAGTTTCAGGCAGGCCGCCGGGATACTCGGAATAAGTCAGCCTACTTTGACTAGTCAGATCAGTGCGCTAGAAAGCCTGTTAGGCTTAACATTATTTGAGCGCTCACGCACGGGGACACTTTTATCGCCCCAAGGTAAAGCGCTGCTCGATGCCGCAGAGGAAGTCTTACAATCGTCTCAGCGTTTCAGTGAAATCGCCCGAGATCTCTCTGAGGGAGAAGTCGTGACATATCGTTTAGGCATCCCTCCCACTCTCGGGCCCTACTTACTCCCCTTCGTACTTCCTGATTTACATAAGAGAAAGCCAGGTCTACGTTTTTATGTGCGAGAAGGCGCCCCTAACGCGCTTCAACATGGTTTATTACGTGGTGAGTATGATCTCATTCTCTCTCCACTTTCGGGTGAAAACTCACAGTTAATTACCCAGCCACTTTTTAATGAGCCCTTGAAGTTTGTTACGCCTTCTGATCACAAGTTGGCGGGAAAAGCCTTTGTGAAGCCAGAAGATATAGCCGGGGAAAAAGTACTGACGCTTGAGGATAGGCATCATTTTCATCATCAAGTGCAGCGCATATGCGATGAAATTGGCGCAGACTTACAACGCGACTATGAGGGCACCAGTCTGGATACGCTGCGTCAGATGGTGGTGATGGGCATGGGAGTGGCATTCCTGCCTGGACTCTATATCCACTCTGAGTTGCACAAACCCGAAGCACTGCATGTATGTGAGATTGCGAATATGCCAATTGAACGTCAGCATTCTCTGGCGTGGAGAAACACGGCGCCAGGTAGAAAAACCTTCAGAGAAATTTCAATTCTTATCAAGGAAATAATAGAAACGCGTCTCTCTGATGCGGTAGCTATCGTCAGTACGGCGTCAGGTTCTGTTCAAAAACCCTAAACCACATGTGAGCGTTATGATTGATAGGCAACATTTGCGAATAGTACGAGCGATTGATGCAGAAGGTTCGATGACTGAGGCGGCGAAGTCGCTTTTTCTCACGCAGTCTGCATTAAGTCATGCAATGAAAAAGCTGGAAGCGCACTTCGATGTTCCTCTGTGGAAAAAAGAGGGAAGAAGACTTACGCTAACCCAAGCAGGGCAAAGCGTATTGGGCTTGGCCCATCGCGTGTTACCCCAGTTTGAGCACACCGAAGCCCAACTGCGGAGATTTGCCGACGGGAAACAGGGTATATTGCGCATTGGCATGGAGTGCTACCCTTGCTTTGAGTGGCTATTAAAAGTCGTCGCTCCTTTTTTAAAGGCTTTCCCTGATGTGGACGTCGATGTTCGCAGAGCGTTCTCTTTCGGTGGACTTCAAGCATTACACGGTTACGATATAGATATTCTGCTTACCCCAGATCCACTCTCACTTGAAACGATCACTTACACCCCTGTGTTTGAATATGAACAAGTATTAGTAATGGATAAGCACCACCCTTTGATAGAGAGACCCTTTATAACACCGAAAGATTTAAGCAACGAAACCCTAATAACCTACCCTGTAGAGCTAAGTCGACTTGACGTGTTTACTCATTTTCTTACGCCTGCCAACTGTACAGTGAAGCAGCATAAAACCATTGAAACCACTGAGATCATCTTACAAATGGTAGCTGCCGGGCGCGGTGTTACTGCGCTACCTAAATGGTTGATTGATGAATCAAAAGAAAGCGAACTTCTGGCTTGTCGCTCGCTTGGCGAGCAAGGTGTATATAAAACGCTGTATTTAGGCCATAGAAAAGCCCAAGATGTTTTAGGTTTTGTCGATGATTTCATTGCCCTATCGCAAACCCACAAACCCATATAAATAGTTTGCTCATCGACTAGACGGTAGAGTAAGAATAAAGAAGGCCTCTTTGCTTTTGATTTGCTTTTGATTTGCTTTTGATCATTAACAACTAAGTCACGATAGCGAAATCAATTTTTGAAAAAGCCTTCAAAACTCTTGTTATTTAATAATAAGGCCTAGCTGTAAAAGCAAAGATAAGCAGTAGGCGTTGATACTTTTACATCGAAAGATTCATCAGCGGGTACATTGAAGCTGGTGCCAGCAGCAAACGCCTGCCACTCATCGCTACCCGGTAGCTTAACAACTAACTCACCTTCTACGACTTTCATTAGCTCTTTTTGAGACGTAGAAAAGGTATACTCTCCTGGTGCCATCACCCCTGACGTGCACGGGCCGTTTGCAGACTCAAATCCAATCGAGCTTACTTTGTTATCGAAATAATGGTTTACTTTAAAGCTCATAGTTACTCCTTTGATTTGGAGGCGGTTAATGGTTACTGACGTAGTTTTCGCAACCTGTAACAACCCCTTTTAGTTACTTAGCGTTTGTGCCAAATAAGCATGTGGTTATTGGCGGGCATATTGATAACATCTTTTAAGCTTAATTCACCTGCCCAAGCGGTAAGCTCATTGATATCACGGTAACCGCCACAGCCTCTTTCTAAAAGCGAGGTATGGAATGCTTGATTACTTTCAGATGTGAATTCACCACCATGAGTAAAAGGGCCATACTGGCAGAAAACGCCCCCTTCGGGTAAGTGCGCTGCCACTGACTCCATTAGCAATTTTGCCTCTTCTTTTTGCATGATATGGGCTGTATTGGCTGTGAACACGCCATCTACGTCAAGATTAGGGAAGCTGTCTTGCCCAACCGTGAAGGAAATCGGTGACCTAACATTGTCAATGTTCACATCACTTAACCACGCAGAGATACCGTCATGATATTGAGGTTGATCGCTTGTATGCCAAATTAGATGTGGCAAGTGCTCGGCCAAAAACACCGCGTGTTGGCCCGTACCACTACCAATCTCCAGTACCTGCTTGCAGTTTGCAAATGCCCGCTCAAGCACGCTTAAAATAGCGCGCTTGTTATTCTCACAGGCCTGACTGAATGGCTTTTCGTATTGCATATTGTCTATCTGCCTTTTAGATACCATTAGTCACTTAGGTTAGGGCCCAACCATTTCTCGGCTTCTTCCAACGTCCAGCCCTTACGCTTAGCGTAATCTTCTACTTGGTCAGCCTGAATTTTAGCTACGGCGAAATATTTAGCCTCAGGGTGTGCAAAATACCACCCCGATACCGATGCGCCCGGCCACATAGCGTAGCTCTCGGTCAGCTTCATCCCAGTGTGCTGCTCTGCAGATAACAAATCCCAAATCAGCTGCTTTTCGGTATGCTCAGGGCAAGCCGCATAGCCTGGCGCCGGTCGAATACCCTGATACTTTTCGCGAATAAGCTCTTCATTACTTAATGATTCATCAGCAGCATAGCCCCAGTAATGCTTGCGCACTTGTTCATGGAGATATTCGGCAAAGGCTTCTGCGAGTCTGTCGGCCACAGCTTTAACCATAATGCCGTTGTAGTCGTCGCCGGCTTTGATGAAGCTATCTGCCAGCTCATCTTCGCCAATACCGCCTGTTACCGCGAATGCGCCTATGTAATCCTCGATACCGCTAAATTTATCGGCGACAAAATCAGCCAAACAATAGTTAGCAAATTTGTCTTTTAATGTTTGTTGGCGAAGGTGATGGGCTATACCTTGAACTTCACTTCTCGACTCATCGCTGTAAATTTCAATATCGTCATTAACGCGGTTAGCAGGAAATAAACCGATAACGCCTTTCGCCATAAGGGTGTTGTCAGCAATAATCTTATCTAACATGGCGTTAGCGTCATTGTATAGCGACTTAGCCTCATCCCCCACCACTTCATCTTCAAGGATCCGTGGGTATTTCCCAGCCAAAGACCAGGTTAGAAAGAAAGGGGTCCAGTCGATATACTTGCGAAGCGTAGCTAAATCAGCAGTGACCGGAGTAACCCCTAAGTTCGCGGGCTTAACTGGTAAGGTAGTAAAGTCAGGCTTAAAGGCGTTTTCTCTGGCCTGTGCTAGCGTCACTGGCTTACTACGAGGCTTTTTACGTGCATGTTGTTCGCGCACGGTATCGTACTCTTTAGCAAGTTCTTGCGCGTAGATATCACGAGACGCTTTGTTAAGTAAGCGCTGACATACGCCAACAGCCCTGCTTGCATTAGGCACATACGCAACAGGTGAATGGTAGTTCTGTTCAATTTTTACCGCTGTGTGCGCTTTCGATGTGGTAGCACCGCCAATAAGTAATGGAATTTCGAAACCTTGACGCTCCATTTCTTTAGCAACGTGAACCATCTCGTCAAGAGAAGGTGTGATAAGCCCAGATAAACCAATCATGTCTACGTTTTCATCTTTGGCCGTTTGCAAAATTGTTGCCGCTGGCACCATGACGCCCAAGTCAATCACTTCGAAGTTGTTACACTGAAGTACCACCCCCACAATGTTCTTACCAATATCGTGAACGTCGCCTTTTACCGTGGCTAAAAGAATTTTACCGTTACTCTTCGAATCGTCAGACTTTTCTTCTTCAATAAACGGCTGTAAGTGTGCCACCGCCTTTTTCATTACGCGGGCCGACTTCACCACCTGAGGGAGAAACATTTTTCCTTCACCGAACAAATCACCCACCACGTTCATGCCGTCCATTAACGGCCCTTCAATAACGTGTAGCGGGCGTTCGGCCTGCTGACGAGCTTCTTCTGTGTCTTCGATGATGTAGTCGGTGATGCCCTTCACAAGGGCATGTTCTAAGCGCTTATTCACGTCTTGTTCGCGCCAGCTTAAATCTTCTTTTGCTGCCGCTTTACCGTCACCTTGATAGTTAGGAGCAATGTCTAACAAACGCTCGGTAGCATCGCTTCTGCGATTCAGGATAACGTCTTCAACGGCTTCGCGAAGTTCAGCTGGAATTTCGTCATACACCTCTAGCTGACCAGCATTTACGATAGCCATGTCCATACCCGCACGAATGGCGTGATACAAAAATACTGAGTGCATCGCCTCTCGGACGGGGTTGTTTCCCCTGAACGAGAAAGAGATATTAGAGAGCCCGCCAGAAATATGGGAGTGCGGGCAGGTCTTACGTATTTCCCGGGTTGCTTCGATAAAGTCAACTGCGTAGTTATCGTGCTCTTCGATGCCCGTCGCTACAGCAAAAATGTTGGGGTCGAAAATAATATCTTCTGGTGGAAAGCCTATTTCTTCTGTTAGCAGTTTGTAGCTGCGCTGACATATTTCTACTTTGCGAGCTTGTGTGTCCGCCTGCCCTTTCTCATCAAACGCCATAACCACGGTTGCGGCGCCGTAGCGTTTGATCAACTTTGCTTGATTTAAGAAAAGCGCTTCACCTTCTTTTAAGCTAATTGAATTAACAATCGCTTTACCCTGTACGCACTTAAGACCGGCTTCTATTACTTCCCATTTAGACGAATCAATCATAATGGGCACGCGACTGATATCCGGCTCTGAGGCAATAAGATTCATGAAGGTAATCATGGCTTGCTTGGAATCAAGCATGGCCTCATCCATGTTGATATCGATGATTTGCGCGCCGTTTTCTACTTGTTGTCTTGCGACATCAAGCGCGGCTTCATAATCACCATCAAGGATAAGACGTTTGAAGCGAGCCGAACCCGTTACATTGGTTCGCTCACCTATATTAATAAATGTGGAAAATTCTGCGCTCATAATGCCCTCCTAGTGTACAAACGGCTCTAGGCCTGACAAACGCATTTTAGGTTCAAACTGAGGCACTTTTCGCGGTGCAATGCCTTCAACAGCATTGGCAATATCGCGAATATGTTCAGGCGTGCTACCGCAGCAGCCCCCCACAATATTGACAAGTCCCGATTGGGCCCACTCTTTGATATGTTCCGCCATTTCTGGACCTTCCATATCGTATTCTCCAAATTCATTGGGCAAACCCGCATTGGGGTGGGCAGAAATAAGGCACTCGCTAATCGCGGCGACTTCATCGACATATTGTCGCAAAAGGTCTGGACCTAAAGCGCAGTTTAAACCGAAAGAGAAAGGGCTGATGTGCCGCATTGAGTAATAAAACGCCTCAGCGGTTTGCCCTGAAAGCGTGCGCCCTGAGGCATCGGTAATTGTACCCGATACCATAACAGGCAGAGACCTACCCAGTTTTTCGAATACAGACTCCACGGCAAACGCCGCCGCCTTAGCATTTAGCGTGTCGAAAATAGTCTCTAGCATGATCAAATCTACACCACCTTCGATAAGTGCTTCGGTCGACTCGCTATAGGCTTCAACTAACTCGTCAAAGGTCACGTTTCGTTTACCGGGATCGTTCACATCTGGCGATATTGACGCAGTGCGGTTTGTTGGCCCTAGCACTCCCGCTACAAATCGCGGTTTATTCGGCGTTTTTGCCGTGAACTCGTCGGCTGCTTTACGCGCTAACTTTGCCGCGGCCAGATTAATATCACGAGAATGCGCCTGCATGTCGTAATCAGCCATAGCAATGGTAGTAGCGTTAAACGTGTTGGTTTCGATAATGTCTGCGCCGGCGTCAAAGTAATCGCAGTGAATCTGGTAGATAATATCAGGCTGGGTAATCACCAGCATATCGTTATTACCTTTTACGTCGCAGTGCCAATCTGCGAACTGAGTTCCGCGATAATCGGCTTCTTCTAATTTGTGGCGCTGAATCATGGTACCCATTGCACCATCAAGTATAAGGATACGTTGTTTGGCGGCTTCTGTAAGCGTTGCCTGCGCGCTTGAATTTGTTCTTTGGCTCACGTGCTACCTCTTTGGCTGTGACTTTTCAGCAAGCTGACTTAAATCGTAAGGAGTGGTCTGATAGACATAGTAATTCAGCCAGTTTGTAAACAACAGGCTACCGTGTGAGCGCCACTGTACAATAGGAGACTTGGCTGGATCATCTCCTTCAAAATAATTTTTTGGAATTGCAGGGGTTTGCCCTGCTGATAGATCTCTAAAGTATTCGTCTTTTAGTGTATCAGGATCATACTCTGGATGACCGGTTACGAATACCATTCGCTTATCATCAGAAGCGACAATATACGCACCAACATCATCTGACTCTGCCACTACGTTTAGACCGTCTACACTGTTGTACTGCGACGTATGAATATGCCCATAGCGAGAATGAGGGGCGTAGAATGTTGAATCAAAGCCTCTTAATAACTCGTTATTAGGATCATTAACGTTATGCTTAAACACGCCAGAAAATTTCTCATCCCGTATTTCTCGGGTAACGCCATAAAAGTGATACATCGCAGCGTGAGCAGCCCAACAAAGGTATAGTGTTGAGTTAACATGACGTTGTGCCCACTCCAATATTGTGGTCATGGTGTCCCAATACTTCACTTCTTCATAATCAATGAGCGCAAGGGGCGCTCCGGTAACAATAAGACCATCGTATTTTTTGTTCGCTACGTCAGAGAAGTCGTGATAAAACGCGTCCATGTGCGACTGCGGTGTGTTTTTTGGTGCTTGATTGTCTATACGAATAAGATCCACATTGATTTGAAGCGGTGTGTTTGAGAGCAAACGAAGTAGCTGTACTTCTGTTTCAATCTTATTCGGCATTAAATTGAGGATACCCACCTCAAGTGGGCGAATATCCTGATTAGCCGCCCGGTCCATGTCCATGGTAAAAATGTTTTCACCTAATAGTACATTCTGTGCGGGTAACTGCTCAGGAATACGAATTGGCATAGGGGGCTCCAGTGATAAATTACAATACCCGTATTGTGTCTATAACTGGGAATATGTCAACATCTTTACGTCTAGACGTCTAAACGTTCTATGCGAGGGTATCTATCGTTATTATTAATTACTTTGTTTATGCACCATGACCAACATTTCCGCTTCTGCTCTTGGTATGTCACAGGCTTCAATAATTTCGTCAATGCTCGCCCCCTGTTTTACAAGCTCTGCCGCCCGCTGGTAAAGGCGCAAGGAAGGGTCTTGTAATTTAAGCTCGCGAAGCTCATTTTCTATACTCACCTGCTTTTCATCTAATTCTTTAAGATGTCGAGTGATGACTAACGTTCTTGCCTGCGCTTCAGCTTGCTGATTATTAGCGTTGTTTGCCAACGCTTCTACTCGGGCGAGCGCTTCAATATGTTCAGCTTGGCTAGTTTCTATAGAAGTACGAAGCTTACGAATGTGCGAGTACAACAAACCCACCGTCACGGCAAGTACAACCATTAACACAATTAAGACTAGTTCTAACAAGGTAGGTGCAGCAAGCTGCCAATCCATGGACGTAACCCTTGGGGAAATGCAGGCAGTATTAAATAATACTGCCCAGTCATTTATTTAGATATTGCTAAGCTCATCCCACTCTTCATCGCTTAGCAATTTATTAAGGTCAACAAGAATAAGCAACTCGCCATCGCGGTTACTAACGCCCTGAATAAACTTGGCGCTTTCCTCTGTGCCCACGTTAGGTGCACTGTCAATCTCTGAAGACTTCAAGTAAACCACCTCGGCCACGCTATCAACCAAAATTCCAACGACTTGCTCGTCAGACTCAATAATTACAATACGTGTGTTGTCTGTTATCTCTGTTGGCGGCAAACCAAATCGTGCACGGGTATCAATCACAGTTACCACGTTACCACGCAGGTTGATAATACCTAGTACATAATCAGGCGCACCGGGAACCGGGGCTATTTCGGTATAACGCAATACCTCTTGGACTTGCATTACGTTGATACCGTATGTTTCATCACCTAGGCGATACGTAACCCATTGAAGGACTTCGTCATTGCTGTCGGTGGCATTACTACTTGTTCTTTCGTCGGTCATGAACCTGGCTCCCAATACTATGGCGTCTGGTCGTTACTGCTTAAGCCTTTGTTAAGCATAGATATTAATTCTTCAACGTCAATTAACGCGCACATTTTTTCTTTAACCATCCCCGCTAACCAGGGACGCTTACCTGTGGACTCGCGCCATTTAACATCATCTGTAGTCAAATTGACCGTATTAACAAGCTTTTCACTTGCCAACCCCCACAAACTTTCTCCTAACATTATAAGATATCGGTAGTTGAGCGATTGTGCGAGGTTTTCATCATATTTTTCTGGCATTACCCACTTTGCTGAATCAACTACATTAAGTTTAGACTCTCTGTGTAGCATTACACCCATAAACCAATCAGGTTTTCCGAAAAGTGGCCCTATTTTTTCTATTTGGTGAATTCCACCCAGGGTAGTCAACGGAACCGCTAGCGTTAAACCCGCCACTTCAAAGAATAGCGCTTGAAAACGAAAACCGAGAGTATCCTTTAGTGGTACTTTTGATTTAACGGCTGCATCTAAGGCTCTTTCTTCCAAAGTCTCAGTATGAGTTACCGTCTCTCGATTTTTATCTTCAACATTCTCAAGCGTCGACGTCTCTAAAATCGACGTGACTTTTTCCGCGATAGCTTCTTCGGCATGTTGCGCTATATCCTGCTTTTCAACACTTATCAGCGTTGATTCGGTGATTTGTTGAGACGCTTGCTCAAGCAACTTAGCCGTGCGCGCAGTAACATCTTCCGGTGTTTCTGGCTCTTTGAGAAGGCTATCTAAGTAGGCCTCCATCACTTCTTCACGGGCAAAGGGTGATTGCTTGCTCATTTTTTATTACTTCTCCAACACGGTTAACAGCTTCGCATAAGCGGACACACCACGGGTTTTAGGATAGGCAGATGAAATAGGCAATTGCACTAAACTGGCGTCTCTGAAGTGAGTATCTACGGGTATTACACCTTCCCACACGCGCTCACCATAGTCGCTTAATAACTTTTTGCGAGATGCTAATGCAGCGTTCGTACGCTTATCAAACATAGTTGGAATGATCACTGTATCAAAGGTTTTATTTAATGAACGCCCCATGATCTCCATGGTGCGGATCATTCTATCTAGGCCCTTAAGTGCTAAATATTCCGTTTGCGTGGGCACTATTACTTTATTGCACGCTGCCAGCGCATTAACCATGAGTACCCCAAGAACGGGCGGGCAATCTATAATTGCCACATCAAATTCATCAGCGATTTTGGCAAGGGCTTTTTTTAACACTAGCCCCATTCCCTGTTCGCTGCCCATCGTTCTATCAAGGGTGGCTAACGCCATTGTGGCAGGCAGCACATACAGGTTGTCTAACTTCGTTGGACTTAGACAATCCATAACCTTATCGGCAGTAAGTGAATTAGACTGAATAAAAATATCGTAAACTGAATGACTAGTCGCTTCAGCGTCAATACCGAAATAATAACTTAGAGAGGCATGAGGGTCGGTATCGATCATAAGCACACGTTTACCCTGCTCTGCAAGCAAACCACCAAGGCTCACTGTCGTGGTCGTTTTTCCCACTCCGCCTTTTTGATTTGCTACAGTCCACACTTTCATGATTTTTTTCCGTTGGTGTCTAAAACGCTAGCGCATCTCGGTTAGAACGCAACTACCTATATCGTCAATGTTAATATTTTTGCTCGATATATTAGCAACAGCCACTGCCTGCGGCATGCCATACACAACACAAGAGTCTTGATCCTGCGCCCAAATGGTCGCCCCCTTGTCTTTCAACAAACGACACCCTTCCCGACCGTCAGCCCCCATACCTGTCAAGATAATGCCCAAAACGTCGCCACCAAACGTTTTCGCCAGCGAGCCGAACGTGAGGTCGACGCTAGGTTTATAATTTACCTTTTCGTTCGCACCGGCATCGGTTATCACGATGCTTTTATTCAGGCCGATGTTTTCTATCAGCATCTGCTTGCCACCTGGCGCAAGATAAGCATGACCAGGTTTTAATATGTCGCCATGCTCAGCTTCTTTTACGCTTATGTTACAGTTAGAATTCAACCGTTGCGCGAACGCTGTAGTAAACGTACCTGGCATGTGTTGAACAAGCAAAATAGGGTAAGCAAAATCTGCCGGTAAAGGCGCAAGCACTTTTTGAAGTGCAACTGGCCCGCCAGTCGAAGCGCCAATGGCTAAACACTTGTAGCGTTTACCCGATGCTCTGACCGACGATACGGTTGGTTGCTTTGCTGCATCTTTATGCCCGGACAATAATCCAGAGGTTTTAAAGAAAGCCTGCTTAGGTGCATTATCCGGAAGCTGTCTCGTTTCTGTTGCTCTAAATAACGGACGTCTAAGACCAACGCCTCGCCGCGCTATCAACCTAACTTTAGTGCATAATAAATGAGAAGCTTCTTTTCTATCTTGCGCAATGTCTTCGAATTTCTTAGGCAAGAAATCGAGCGCACCTGCTTCAAGAGCATCAAGCGTAGCTTGAGCGCCATGGTAGGTTAAGGACGAGAACATGAGAATGGGCGTAGGCTTTTTATCCATAATAGCCTTCACAGCAGAAATACCATCCATTACCGGCATCTCGACATCCATTGTTATTACGTCCGGCTTAAGCGCTTCTGCTTTTTCCAGTGCATCGCGCCCATTTCGCGCTTCCCCAACAACTTCAAGCTCTCTATCGCTGTCGAGTATTTCTCTTACCCGACGACGATAAAATGTCGAGTCGTCCACCACAAGGACTTTAAAGACCATGGATTACTATTCCTATTAATTCATCGCCTTACTTAATGGGTTTACGCGCATACCGTTTTAGAAGGCTCGGAACATCTAAAATAAGTGCAATTCCACCGTCTGAAGTAATGGTTGCTCCCGCCATGCCAGGTGTACCCTGTAACAAAGCGTCAAGCGGTTTTATTACCACCTCTTCTTGACCTATTAGCGCGTCTACTACGAATCCGACTTGCTGTGTACCTATTTGTACAACAACCACGTGACCTTTGTCTCTTTCAATATTTTTAGGGCCACGAATCAACCATTCGCCGAGGAAGAACAACGGAATTGCTTTCGAACGAACTATCATTGTTAGTTGGCCATCGACCGTGTTGGTCTTCTTGATGTCCATGTTTATTATTTCGTTCACCGCACCTAATGGTAACGCAAAGGTTTGTTTTCCTACAACAATCATTAGTGTAGGAAGAATGGCTAATGTCAAAGGTACTTTGATATCAAGCCGCGTGCCTTTACCTAGCTGCGAATCGATATTTACCGTACCGTTAAGCTGATTAATTTTTGTCTTAACCACATCCATGCCCACACCGCGACCAGAAATATCACTGATTTCTGTCTTAGTAGAGAAACCTGGAGCAAAAATTAGGTTAAATGCTTCAACATCAGACATTCGTGCCGCTGCGTCCGCATCTAACACGCCACGACTTATCGCTATCTCCTTAAGCTTCTCGGGGTCCATGCCCTTACCGTCGTCTTCAATCGTAAGAAGAATGTGGTCACCTTCTTGAGACGCTGCCAGTTGAACAGTTCCCATTCTTGGCTTGCCAGCTGCGGCGCGATCATCCGGCATTTCAATGCCGTGGTCTACCGAGTTTCTCACCAAATGCACCAGCGGATCGGCCAGCGCTTCAACCAAGTTTTTATCTAAATCAGTTTCTTCACCTACAAGCTCAAGCGTTATTTCTTTCTTTAAGCTTCTTGCAAGGTCTCGCACAACGCGAGGGAAGCGGCCAAATACCTTTTTGATTGGCTGCATGCGCGTTTTCATCACCGCACCCTGCAAGTCGCCAGTGACGACGTCTAGGTTAGCGATCGCTTTCGACATGCTTTCATCGTTGCTATTAATACCTAGGCTTAGCAAGCGGTTTCGAACCAGAACAAGCTCCCCTACCATATTCATGATCTGGTCAAGGCGTTTGGTATCAACCCGCACCGTTGTTTCAGCTTGAGGCCCAGAAGCAGCCGCCTTCTTATCATCCTTTTTAGGCGGAGCACTGGCCGCTTTTGTTGACGCGCTTGGGGCAGAGGGTGCTGGTGTACTTGGCGCAGGATTTGGTTTTGGTGCTGACTGTTTCGCTTTTTGAACAGCTTCCGTCGCTGCTTTGTCGACAGGCGGCTCTACCGGCTTAGGCGCTTCACCTAACTTAGTAGGGCCTTGACCTGACCCGTGTAACTGATCAAGAAGTGCTTCAAATTCGTCGTCAGTAATTTCTTCATCACTGCTTGCGCTTGTCGGTGCTGATGCAACCTGCGCTTTTGGCTCAGCAGCTGGCGCTTCGCTGGCGCTGAATTGGCCTTTGCCATGTAAATCGTCTAACAGCGCTTCAAATTCTTCATCGGTAATATCGTCGCTATCGCTTGCTGACGTCGCTGGCTTTGATGCTGACGTCGGAGGCGTTGCAGCCGTTGCTGATGGCGACCGGCCCGGTGCTGAAGAACCGTGCAGTTCATCGAGAAGCGCTTCAAATTCATCTTCGGTGATTTCGTCAATTCCACCACCACTGTCGCTACTGCTAGGCGCTTGTGCTGTAGGTTCTTCTATTACTAGCTCTAACTCATCTGCAACGGTTTCTTGTACAGGGGCGCTTGAAGAGTCAAATATGTTTTCGTCTGGCGTTTCAGGGCGACTCAGTTTATGAAGTGTATCAACTAACTGCGCGTCTGCAGGTTGCAGGGGCTCCTGAGCCTTTACTCGTTCGAACATTTCTACAACCACATCGGTGGCCTGCAGAATGATATCCATAAGTTCAGGGGTTAAGGTTCTTTGCCCGTTTCGCATCACATCGAATACGTTCTCTGCACCGTGACAAATTTCAACGAGTTCTGTGAGAGAAAGGAAACCTGCGCCTCCTTTTACTGTATGGTACCCTCGGAAAATTGCGTTTAGTAAATCCGCATCTTCCGGGTTGTTTTCAAGATCAACGAGCTGTTCTTGTAATTGTTCAAGAATCTCTCCAGCTTCAACCAGAAAGTCCTGTAATATATCCTCGTCAACATCAAACGACATGCGCCCGCTCCCCTAAAAACCTAAGCTAGACAAAAGATCATCTACGTCATCTTGGCCTGAAACGACATCATCTCGTTTTTCGGCGTCAATAATTGGGCCTTCTGCCTCTACACCATCTATCTTATCGGCCTTAACACGAGATGGTTTAGTATGTTCTTCTCCATCGCGCTCGCCAAACATGGTAAGCATGTTGACTAAGCTGTCTTCCACCTCTTTTACAAGGTCA
Source organism: Alteromonas sp. IB21 (assembly GCF_016405965.1). Classification (GTDB taxonomy): domain Bacteria; phylum Pseudomonadota; class Gammaproteobacteria; order Enterobacterales; family Alteromonadaceae; genus Alteromonas. The sequence goes on from NZ_JAEFCD010000001.1 coordinate 286,240, forward strand.
ATGACGCGACGGATAACCTGCCCCGTTAAGTCCTGATATCCTTGCGCCATCAGTACTTCGGTAAGCAGTTTTGTAAGTTTAGCTGACTGGAGCGAACCGTCTTCTAATAATTCGTCTAAGTCGGCACATAATGCTTTGAATTCACCCAACTCAATTTGGCGATTCATTAACTTCTTCCATTCTGGCATTACTTTATCAATACGCATTGAAAGCATTTCTGCTATTGGCATGCTCGCTTCAACGGCATCCATAGTAGTATTAGCTGCTTTCTCAGTTTCTTCAATAACGTAAGTCAGGCGGGACTGAGCATCCGGAATATCGTCGGTTGCTAAGTTTTTAATGCGATCGTCAATTTGAAAGTTGTTTAACGCGTCATGAAGTTGACGCGTCAGTTTTCCCACTTCAGCAAACAGCTCAACGTTTTCTTTCATTGATGCTGCTTCAAGTAGGGCATTGGCTGAAGCGTTATCACCTTCTTCAAGATAAGTAACGAGTTGCTTGGCTTCTTCCAACGAAATTGGAACGTTTACATTCGTTGTCATCCAGTAAACCTCATTTATCTGGTGAGCGTCTGGATCAACCTAAACGTTCGAAAATTTTGTCTAATTTTTCTTTAAGTGTTGCAGCTGTGAACGGTTTAACTACGTACCCGTTCACACCGGCCTGTGCTGCGGCAACGATTTGTTCTTTTTTGGCTTCAGCAGTTACCATTAGAACAGGCAAATGTTTGAGCTTGTCGTCTGCTCGAATTGCGCGAAGCAAGTCGATACCTTGCATGCCGGGCATGTTCCAGTCAGTAACAACGAAATCAAAATCACCTTGTTGCAACATAGGCAGTGCTGTGCTTCCGTCATCCGCTTCTTGGATGTTGGCAAAACCTAAGTCTTTAAGAAGGTTTTTGATGATACGTCTCATGGTAGAAAAATCATCAACCACAAGAATTTTCATACTTTTGTCCAAAATAGCCTCCAATGAGGGGTTAATTGTTATTAATTTCTATTCTTCGTCAGCCTGCCACGACTTCATTCGTGATTTGAGTTTTAACATGGCCTGACTGTGAATTTGACTGACTCTTGACTCACTTACGTCAAGAACCTCACCAATTTCTCGTAAATTCAATTCTTCATCATAGTATAAAGAAAGCACAATCGCTTCCCGTTCAGGTAGCGTTGTAATTGCTTGAGCAAGTGCTTTTTGAAAAGCGCCCTGCATCAAGTCTTCCAGCGGCGCATCACTGCCTCTGCTTTGCTCAGTAGTGATTACGTCCTCCGACACGCCCAAGTCTTCTATACCAACGAGCTTTCCGGCATTCACTTCATTGAGCATTTGATGATAATCCTGCAAGCTTACATTAAGCTTTTCAGCAATATCAGCATCTCTTGCATCTCTTCCGGTCTCACCTTCTACTTGAGATATGGCTTCCGAAATTGCGCGTCCGTTACGGTGGACTGAACGAGGGGTCCAGTCTCCTTTGCGTATTTCATCGAGCATTGCACCGCGAATACGAATCCCCGCAAAGGTTTCAAAACTCGCCCCCTTAGAGCCGTCGAAGTTCCGTGCAGCTTCTAACAGGCCAATCATGCCTGATTGGATAAGGTCATCAACAAGAACACTTGCAGGCAATCTTGCCATCAAGTGATGCGCTATACGCTTAACCAATGGCGCATGTCTTTCGACTAACTGCGACTTATCGGTTTGTTGTTGATAAGCGGCTGCCTTGCTATTCAACGCTGATTTCCTACTGCTTTTTCTGCAACAAGTTGTTCAATAAAAAATTCTAAGTGTCCGCCTGGTTGAGCGGGAATGGGCCATGACATTGCTCTACTTGCCAGCTGTGTTATCGCCACTGCGGCTGGAGAGCCTGGAAAGGCATCCACGATAGCCGTTTGTTTTCTTACGGCTTTGCGAATATTTTCGTCAAATGGAACCGTTGCCACTAATTCTAGTGCAACATCCAAAAAACGCCCTGTGACTTTACTTAATTTACTAAATAATTCTTGGCCTTCACGCACATCGCGAACCATATTAGCCACCACCTTGAAGCGAAAAACACCGTGCTCACGATTCAATATCTTTATTAAGGCGTAGGCATCCGTTAGGGATGTAGGCTCATCGCACACCACCACCACGATGTCTTGAGAAGCTTTTGAGAAGCTCAACACCATGTCTGAAATTCCCGCTGCCGTGTCGACAATTAACACATCTATAGGCGTTCTTAACTCGCTAAAAGCGCGAATCAAACCTGCGTGTTGAGTTGGCGATAACTCTGCCATCGACTGCGTGCCAGAGGTAGCTGGAGCGATTTTTATACCGTGCGGCCCAGTTACAAGAACATCGTCAAGGGTACATTCACCTGAAAGCACATGAGATAAGTTTTTCTCTACGCGAAGTCCTAGCATAACATCAACGTTTGCCAGACCGAGGTCCGCGTCAAGTACCATGACTCGCTTACCCTGCTTCGCCATAGCGATAGCGGTATTGAGAGTAATATTTGTTTTACCTACGCCACCTTTGCCTCCGGTGACGGCGATAACCTTGATTAACCGTGATTGCTTCATTTTTCTTAAGCTACTCGCTTGATCGTCAATCATACTGCTTATGCTGTTTTAATTGCGTTGTTAACACTAGTATGATTCAAACCGTACTTTTTATAAAGCTTTGCAGCAGCGGAAACTAAAGATTTCGCTTCTGCAATCTTAATGTCTTCAGGCACTTTCTGACCATCGGTGACATAACTAACCGGTAGTTGGTACTCAACCGCAGCGCTCAATACCTCTCCCAAAGAGTAGCATTCATCTAACTTCGTGAAAATACAGCCACTTAATTCAATATCATCATACGCTTGGATAATTCTTTGAAGCGCCGGATATTGAGTATTGGCTTGCGCAACCAAATATTTTTTCACTTTAGGCATTTGACCATTGTCAAATTGCTTAATCTGTTTAATTAATCGACTGTCTCGCTGACTAAACCCTGCCGTATCGATTAATACTAGTCGCTTATGGCGAAGTTGGAATAATAAATCAGCTAACTCTTCACTAGTCTGCGCCTTTCTCACTGTACAGCCAATGATTTTTCCGTATGTCGCTAGCTGCTCATAGGCAGCAATTCTATACGTATCTATGGTGATCATAGCGACGGACTCTGCACCATACTTCTGCGCATAACGGGCAGCTAATTTGGCAACCGTTGTTGTTTTACCGGTTCCAGTAGGACCAACCAATGCAACCGCGCCCTGTGAGCTAAGTATATCGTTCCCCGTCACATTTATGCGATTAGCCAATAGGTTAAGAAGATATACCCACGCGTCACGCTCATTATAGTGTGCGGGTGTGTAATTAATTAACTGGTTAGCAAGTGCACTGCTCAGCCCCATGTCAACTAAACGCGTGGTCAGGTATTGATGAACCGGTTTTTGACGCTTGTTTTTGGCTTCCATAAGGTCAGCAACTTGGTATTGCAGGACGTCGCGTAGTGACGCAAGTTCTTCTTTTATCTGCGCAAGTTCTGCCGATTGTGTCAACGGCGCTTCGCCAATGCTTGACGCTTGATGATCAGGAAAGGGTAAGTCGTGAGTACGGTGACTAGCGGTGTGTTGGCTCTCCACATCATCGATAAATGCATCTGAAAAATCCAAATGTGACGCTATCTCGTTGGCGTGCTTAGCATTAGCTGACATAGGTTGAGGACGTCGCTGGGTGTGGTTTTCAGCAGCGCTAGATGAAGGCCCTTGATTGGCTGTCGCAGCTGCAGCCCCATGCTGCTTTTCTAATAACGCTTTTAAGCTGTCAGGGCCGTCATCGCCAATAATTTCACTTAAGCTAGGCATGGCTTTTTGACCTGGCGCTTTTGACGCTGATTTCGACGCTGTGAGTTTCGCTTCCGGCTCTTTATCGTAAGCTGCAACAAGCTCGATACCATCAGCCACTTTGCGGTTTGACATGATAACTGCATCACTGCCCAACTCTGCTTTAACTTGGCTTAACGCCTCACGCATATCTTTGCCGAAGAAACGTCTTATTTTCATTGCAACCTCTCCAATCACCCAGCGTCAGATTATTGACCGACCGAACTGACTATTTTTATTTGTTTGTCATCAGGAACTTCTTGATACGACAGCACATGAAGCCCAACAACCGAATATTTTAAGAAGCGAGAGAGCACCGGTCTCAGCATACCAGATGTTAGAAGCACAGCAGGCTCACCTTCTAACTCTTGTTGCTGACTGGCTTGTTGCAATGATTTTTGCAACTTATCTGCCAGACCTGGTTCAATACCAGCGCCATCTTCGCCACCTGCTTGAAGTGACTGGTGCAACATCTGTTCCAACTCTGGCGCCAAGGTTATGACAGGTATTTCTTTCGCCCCTTGAGTGATCTCTTGGACAATAAGTCGTTTCAGCGCAATACGCACCGCAGATACCAATACATCAGGGTCTTGGCTACGCGTACCATACTCACTCAGCGTTTGAACAATAGTTCGCATATCGCGAATAGGTACTCCCTCAAATAACAAAGTTTGGAGCACTTTCACCACTGTACTTAGCGGCAGGATATCCGGCACTAAACCTTCAACTAATTTAGGATGATGTTTGGCCAGCATATCGAGAAGCTGCTGTGCTTCCTCGTGACCAAGTAATTGATAAGCATTATTGGTCAGTAGCTGACTTAAATGGGTCGCTACCACGGTAGCGGCATCTACAACCGTATAACCTAATGTTTGCGCATGCTCTCGTTTATTCGGTTTGATCCATACTGCGTCTAGACCGAATGCAGGGTCCTTCGTTGCTCGCCCTTCTAATTTACCAAATACCTGCCCTGGGTTAATGGCAAGCTCTTCGTCGTGACTAATAACCGAATCACCAATAGTGACGCCTAACATGGCAATGGTGTATGTATTGGGCTCTAAATCTAAGTTATCGCGAATATGGACAGGAGGAATAAGAAAACCAAGCTCTTGAGACAGCTTTTTACGTACACCCTTAATACGCGTCAATAACTCACCACCTTGCGATTTATCAACAAGTGGAATAAGACGATAACCTACCTCTAATCCAATGGTATCGACTTGTTGCACATCGTCCCAGCCCAGTTCTTTGACTTCGGGGGTAAGCGTTTCGTTCTTTGCTACATTATCCGGTACTGAAGGTGCAGCAGCCTTTTTCCGAGCTTGAACGGTTTGAAAATAAGCAAAGCCCGCAATTAGGAAAGAAAAACCAAGAAACGCAATGTGAGGCATTCCTGGGATGATCCCCATGACAAATAGCACGCCTGAAGCTATATATAACGCCTGATTATTCCCTAACTGACCGCGTATTTCTTTACCCATCTCCTGAGACTCATTTTCGCGAGTAACGATAATTGCGGTGGCCACAGAAAGGAGTAATGATGGGATTTGAGCAACGAGCCCGTCACCAATGGTTAAAATAGTGTAGATTTCTATGGCATCTCCAAAAGAAAGGCCGTGTTGGATCATGCCTATAAAGAGCCCGCCAACAATGTTGATAAGCATTATAAAAAGCCCGGCAACCGCGTCGCCTTTCACAAACTTTGACGCACCGTCCATCGACCCGTAGAAATCCGCCTCTGCAGTAATTTCTTCACGGCGCTGGCGAGCCTGGTCTTGGTCTATATATCCTGCATTTAGGTCCGCATCGATAGCCATCTGCTTACCCGGCATAGCATCTAAGGTAAAGCGCGCACTTACTTCTGAAATGCGCCCTGCTCCCGCAGTGACTACTTTGAAGTTGATGATAAGTAAAATAGCGAAGACAACAATACCGACAGCGTAGTTGCCGCCGATAACCACAGCACCAAAGGCTTCAATTACCTTACCCGCAGCATCTCCACCTTCATGACCATAAAGCAATACAACCCGAGTTGATGCAACGTTCAAAGCAAGGCGAAGTACTGTTGCAATCAGCAAAACAAGAGGAAAAATCCCAAAATCTACAGGTTTTTTTGTGAGTACCGCTACCAGTATGATGACCAGAGACAGCGCAATATTAAAACTAAAAAGCACGTCTAATAAAAACGGCGGCATGGGTAAAATAACCATTCCCATGATTGCCAAAAGGACGATGGGCGCGCCTAGACCACTGGTAAAATTTTGCAGCTGATTTTTATCGAATCGCTGAAGATAACCGGATAACTGCATGGTTTGGTGTCTCTCTATCAGAAAATTGACGCTTTATGTAAATCTGAAAGGGAGTTTTCAACTAACGTGCCAGCTTTGTTAGTAAGGCAGTAAAGGTGCCACTCAACGGCTAAAAATAGCGCTGTCGCTATTATGGGTGAAGTAGTTCGGACAATAACGGTGACTATCGACGATATTCAGGCGGAATGGGTAAATCTCGCTTGAGCGGTTTGGGCCGTTTGCCTTTTCCTGCACTGTGCGCCCTCAATTGATACACATGAGCTAGTACCTGCGCTACCGCCATAAATAAGGCGTTGGGAATTTCATCATCCACTTCTGTTGAATAGAATATCGCGCGGGCTAACATAGGCGAAGGAATTAACGGTACATTGTTAGCGGTTGCGATTTTTCTAATATGCATCGCTAGTTCATCCGCACCTTTAGCCACAACCACAGGCGCTCTTAAACCCTTTTCATCATATTTTATGGCGACAGAGAAATGGGTGGGGTTAGTAACAACCACGTCAGCGTGCGGCACTTCCTGCATCATTCGCTTAGTTGCCGCTTGATATTGTAATCGACGAATACGCCCCTTCACCATAGGGTCACCTTCTGCGTTCTTTCTTTCGTCTTTGACCTCTTGTTTAGTCATCTTCATTTCTTTGTTGTGCTTATACATCTGATAAGGCACATCAATAAGCGCAATGGGGATCATGCCGCAAACTAAGATAAGAAATGCCCATTTGAGCATGTCAAGAGCATGAAAGATGTTGCCAGGATAGAGTTCCATATCTAGGTGCAGTGCTTCATCTTCGAAGAACAATAGCGCGCCAATGGCCATGCCGATGATAACCACAACCTTGGCAATAGATTTCAATAGTTCTACCAAGCCATTGGTGCCAAACATGCGCTTAAACCCTTGAATAGGGCTCATTTTTGAACCTTTAGGCGCTGCGCCCTCCCACGTGAAATTATAGCCACCCAGGGCAATAGAGCCGTAAATGCCTGCAATCATCGCAACAACCATGTAAAGCAATACCGCAGGGCCTACCGCAGAAAACGCCTCACCCCAAGCGCCAAACATATGAGTGACATCATAGGTTTCGTCGCGAGAAAGAATAAACATGCGCTGGGTAAGCTTAAAAACAGATTCGGCAATCCAGCCTCCAACGAATAGAAACATGACGGCGCTGGCTATCAGCACCAGCGTGGTGGATAACTCACGGGAACGAGCCAGTTGCCCTTTTTTTCGGGCATCTTCGAGTTTTTTCCCCGTGGGGTCTTCTGTTTTTTCGCTTGAATCTGCCATTTTTACCTACGGACAAATATTCAATAGTTCACACATAAACTGTTCGGCTCTAAACCATTGAGTTTCAAAGTGTGCAGTAAAGTTGTCTAGCGTTATCCAGATAATTAGCAGTCCCATTACCTGAGCAATGGAAAAACCAATGCTGAAAATGTTTAGCTGCGGTGCAGCTTTTGTCATTACACCAAAGGCCAAATTTACAATTAGCAGTGACACGATAGGCGCTAATGAGAGTGTAACAGCCGATATAAACATCCAGCCTCCCCAGTGCGCGATATCGCGGAACTGTTCACCTGTCCACCACGCCTCGCCGATAGGGAATGCCTGAAAGCTCATTACGATCATTTGGATCATAGACAGGTGGCCGTCTAGCGTCCAAAACAAGAGCGTAGCAAGTATCAGATAAAATTGCCCCACCGCAGGTACGTTAATACCGTTGACTGGGTCGACAATGGACGCAAAGCCCAATCCCGTCTGCATGGCAATGATCTGCCCTGCCAGCACGAAGGTGTTGAGCACCATCATAGATATAAAACCGATAGCGATGCCTATCAACAATTGCTGAATAACAATTAAAAAAGTGCCCACATCAACCAGGTTTTCTATCGGTGACGGGGGAACCACAGGCATGATAATCAGTGTGAGCATAATGCCTAACAAGGCTCTCACTTGGGGCGGAATAGACTTAGCACTCAATCCAATCATAGCCACGAATAACCCGCTAATGCGCATAAAGGGCAGCAGCATGTCAGCCAAAAATTGATTGATGGTGGCGAGTTCGACTTCCACTGTATTGACCTTCTATCCCACAACTTGCGGTATCATATCGGCCATTCTAAAAGTAAAGTCCATAAGCTGCTGTACCAGCCAATTGCCTCCCCAACTAAGCGCTAAAAGTGTAACAAGCAAACGAGGTAAGAAGCTCATGGTTTGTTCATTGATACTGGTTGCAGCCTGAAACACTGCTACCACTAGGCCAACAATCAAGCTTGGAACAATAACGGCGCATACCAAAACGATAACCATAAACATGGCTTCTCGCAGTATTTCTACAAAGACTTCTGGTGACATAAGCCCTCCTAGACGCCCATACCGAAACTGGTTGCCAACGTACCGAAAATAAGATTCCAGCCGTCCACAAGCACGAAGAGCATGAGTTTAAATGGCAGGGAAACAATCATTGGCGACAGCATCATCATACCCATCGCCATCAGGATAGAAGCCACAACCAAGTCGATGATGAGAAACGGAATAAACAACATAAAACCAATCTGAAAGGCGGTTTTAAGTTCGCTGGTCACAAACGCTGGAATAAGGATAGTGAGCGGTACTTCGTCGGTGTCGGCATACTTCCCTTCATCGCCTGCAATGCGCACAAAGGTCTCTAAATCTTTCACTCGTGTTTGCGAGAGCATGAAAGCACGCATAGGCCCTTTAGCTTGCTCGAGTGCGTCTAAACTAGTGAGCTGTTCGCTGAGGTAAGGCTGTAGCGCCCGTTCATTAACCTCTTCAAATACTGGCGCCATGATAAACATGGAAAGAAACAAACTCACGCCGATTAAAATTTGGTTTGACGGCGACTGTTGTAATCCAATCGCTTGGCGCAATATCGATAAAACGACGATGATACGCGTGAATGATGTCATCATCATTATGAACGCTGGAATTAAACTTAACGCTGTCATGATAAACAGCGCTTGGAGTGTCATTGAATAATCTTGCGTACCGTCTTGATTGGTTGTGACGGTAACCGCTGAAATACCTTGTTGCGCGAACACCGGCTCTGCAAACATAAGCAGTGGTAGCGCAAAGACAAGCCAAGTAAGCTTACGCATCTTTCGCCCCTTCCTTCGCATCATTCTTTTCTATATTAGGGTTAAGTTTTCCCGCCATCGCCTCAACTAACTTTTGTTTGAAAGCATCTGCGCCGTTTTGCTTTTCGCCACTTGTTCTGCCCAAGCCTTTAACAGATATGTCTAGGTTTTTATCAAGCTTGCTCAAGTGGGAAATGTTATGGCTGGTTATGCCGATAAGGTGCTGCTCATCACCCACCTGTATCACCATTATTTTTTCTTTTGTACCTACAACCATACTAGCTGCCACTTTCATTTGATTGCTACCCATGGCAGTGACATTAAACCGACGCATAACATAAGCCAGCGCGAAAATGACACCAACAACAACTAACAAAGAAAGAAAAATTGACAGTACTGATGTGGGGTTGGTAATGGATTGTGTCGACTGCGCGAAAGCTAGCTGACTAAATAGAAGGGGCAGCATTGCGCAACCCCTTATTTTATAAGAAGTTTTATCTAAGCTTCTTGATTCTCTCAATTTGACTAATAACATCCGTTAATCGAATACCGAATTTGTCGTTGACCACTACTACTTCACCATGAGCAATCAACGTGCCATTAACTAATACATCTAGTGGCTCACCGGCAACACGATCCAGCTCCACCACAGAACCCTGGTTCAACTGTAGCAGATTTCGGATACTTATTTGACTACGACCGACTTCCATCGAAATAGTCACAGGAATATCGAGAATGGTATCTAACTTTTTCTTTTCTTCTTGCGTGATTGGCGCGTCGTCAGTTAGCTCGTCAAGCTCGGCCACCTGCACATCTTCATTATCGCCAGCTTCTTGTTCCGCTTCAGATTCGGCTTGCTCGGCCATCGCCGCAGCCCAATCGTCCATACCGTCTTCACTCATGGGAACTCCCCTTTACCTTACAGGTCTTCTTCGAGTACTTGCAGTTCTGCGTCATTATCAATAATGCGCCCACCGCGGGTTAATAACTGTAGCTCAGACTTCACTGAAGTCGGTCTTGCAATCTTTTCTACGATTTTCAGCGCTAAATTATCTCTGCTTCGACCTAACTTAGCTCTGAATGTGGGTAGATCTTCAATTAATACTGTGATGGTTTCTGGCATTTCCACAGGGATAATATCCCCAGGTTTAAACTCCATCACGTCGCGAAGGGGCACATCAACATCCAGCATATGGGTAGTGAGCGCCACCTTAACATCCATAATTTCGTCGCGAAGGGCTTTACTCCATCGCAAGTCCGTATCTTCCTTGTCGCTTTGAACACCCGCATCAAGCAGTTCGCGAATGGGCTCTAACATTGAGTATGGCAACGATACATGGAAGTCTCCACCACCGCCGTCTAACTCAATGTGGAATGAGCTGATCACTACCACCTCAGTTGGACTCACAATGTTTGCCATCGCAGGGTTCACTTCTGAGTCTAGGTACTCAAACGACACGTCCATAACCGGCGCCCATGCCTCTTTATAATCTTCGAAGATTATTTTCAGCAGCATCTGAATAATTCGACGCTCTGTAGGCGTAAACTCTCGACCTTCAATTTTTGCATGGTATCGACCATCGCCGCCAAAGAAGTTGTCCACCAAAATGAAAACCAAACGGGCTTCCATAGTGATAAGCCCTGTGCCTTTGAGAGGGCGGAAACGCACCATATTCAAGCTGGTCGGAACAAATAACGTATGAATGTATTCGCCGAACTTAATCATTTGAATACCGTTAATCGATACTTCGGCGGAACGACGCATCATATTAAACAGGCTTACCCGCATGTGGCGCGCAAAGCGTTCATTCACAATTTCAAGCGTAGGCATGCGCCCACGCACAATTCTGTCTTGTGAGGAGAAGTCGTACTCGAGCGTAGACGCATCAGAGTCGCTATCGCCGACCTCATCCTCATCTACATCATCTACCCCGTGTAACAGGGCATCGATTTCATCTTGAGATAATAAATCACTCACCGTCTTCTACCTTACAAAGTCATTGCATTACTGCATGACAAAACCAGTAAACAATACGCGTTCGACAACATCGTTACCCGTAATGTCTTTCATTGCTTTTTGCACTTCACTTACTGCCTGCTCGCGAAGCTCAATTTTCCCTGCTTCTGTTACCAGGTCATCCGCATTCGAAGTGCTAAAAGCCTGCAACAACGTACCCTCTATGAGAGGAATGTGCGTTTTTGCCAGTTCCTCATTGTCAGAACCGCGCACTAAAAGCTGTACTTTTATTTGAACCAATCTGTCTCTGCCAGAACCGGGTACGTTAAAAACGAAAGGTCGCGGCATGGCCACGTACAATGCGGTTCCCATTTCGGCATTTCCTGCTGCTGGCGCACTCGCTGCTTGTGCGGCAGCAGCATCAGCTTCGGCTAATTGCTCTGCGGCTGGCTCATCACCACCTGCAAACAATAAGAAATAGGCAGCAGCCCCACCTCCAACAAGAACGACGGCTATGATGATAATCAGCATCATCTTGCCTTTCTTTTTACCGCCTTCTTCTACTTGTAACTCTTCATCAGCCATGTGCAACTCATCAGTAATTCTAGGAAAAAACGTATTATCAAGGTTCCGCCAAAAATGGCAATGCCATTATGAGTGAATGCCTTCGTCTATCAAACTCTGCCCGCAATACTTGGCGTACAACATTGAGTCAACGGCCCTTTTATCTTTAAACAAGAATGCTTGGCAACGAAATCCTTTTATCTCGATAGATTCAAATAAATGCATCCACCGGCGGTACGGTCAAACATAGCAGCACTGGTATATTCCCACCATTCAACCTATTGCTAAAAATGCCTAGGTTTAGCTACTTAGGCATAAAAATCGATACCGCCTTTTGCTGCCCGAGTAACTGACTGCTCAATCACGCGTCCATTCTCGATCTCATCTAACTCGTCATTACCGTTACGATTTCCGTCGCTACGTCTATCATTCCGGTTATCTGCAAGTTGCTGGCCATTTTCGTTACCAGACGAATTATCTTTTCTCACCTGGGCGTCACCCAACTCTATGCCCTGCTCAGAGAGCATATCCCGGAGCTTAGGCATCGCCTCAGCTAATGCCTCCTTTGCCTGCTGTGACTGAACGATAAAACTGACGCTCGCCGCGTCACCCGACACATTTACACGAACCTGCATACTGCCAAGCTCAGGTGGGTCTAAACGGATTTCAGCCATGGTATTTCTGGCGTTAACCATCCAGCGGATTTTTTCATTAAGCTGCTGCTGACCTTCAGGCTTATGAATATTGACGGCTTTATCAAAACCCTCAAACTGCTGCTGAGATTTTGACGCTTCAGCTCTAAGCTGGTTGTTCTCATGCATAACAGTGTCAGTTTGCCCAAGCATGCTGGCAAAAGCCTGTTGAGCGCTTGCTTGGGTTTGGTTCATTAGATTAAGAAATTGAGTGGCTTGGCTATCCACTCGAGCCGTCATTGAAGCGATTACATCGTTACTTACTGCAGCCTCTTTCGCTGCATCGGCTATGATAGCTGACAAATCAATGCCAGGCTCTCTGCCTTGCTGCACTTGCTGCTGAAATTCGTTAATGCCAGCGATAATGTTTGCCTTCACACTCTGTTGTTGTGAACCACTTGGCATGCCCGCCACTACGCGTTCAGCAAATGCTTCCGTTGCTTTCTGGGCGCTTTGTGGCGATAGTTCACTGATAGCGGTTAGCAGGTCTTTTGGCATTGCCTCAAAAAGTTCGCCATTGGCTAATTGCCCTTGAGCACCAATCCCGTTAGCGTTGAGACCCACGTCAGATGACCTTGCATTATTGGCGTTCGTCGCGTTAGCACTAACTCCTTCAGTTTTTACTGACACCGTTGCCGCTGTCAATTCAGCGAGCAGAGCTTCCGCTTGTGAAGAGGCCTCCTCTGAAGACATTTCCTGCATTTCTTTAAGTTCATCAGAAAGCAGGCTTAACACGAGGGATTCGTCGGCCAACGCTTTGCCGTCAGCGATCATACTGCTAGCGTTTTCCGACTGTCCATTAGGTCCATTAGGTCCATTAGGTCCATTAGGTCCATTAGGTCCATTAGGTCCATTAGCGACTTTAGCCTCTTCACTACGGTTTTGTTCAACAACTTCAGTGCTTTCGTTTTGCATTAGCTTTGCAATAAGCGATGAAAGTTCGTTTTCACTCTCAGCAGTCGCTTCTGATTTAGCATTAATTTCTGAGAGAACGTTCGCAAGCTCAGCGTTAGCTTCAGTATCTCCCCCTCTATGTTTACTTTCAGCATCAGCATCAAGCAAAAGCGACGTTAAAGCGCTAAGCGTTTGTTTTGCTTCAGTCGTAAGAGATTCAATAGAGATTTCACCATCACTGCTGCCGTTGTTAAGCTGAGATAGTAAATGTGCCATTATTGAAGGGGCATCGCTGATATTAACATCATCAGGAAGTTTCCAAAGTTTGCCGCTTTCTTTCACAGAAAGGACATTCACTGCCTCATCAACTGCTGCAGAGATTTCATTGTTGGATTTAGTATTCGATGCATTTTCGGATTGCTCGCTATTGCCAAAACGGTTGGCTACTGTCTCTACATAGGCAACCCAGTCTGGCTCTCCTTCTTCTTTGTTAGGTTTCCCATCTGGTGTGCCAGGAGTAGTGATAACACCCGCTTCGGCGTCTTTTTTACCACCTTCCCCAACAATAAACTGCGCATCGATTACGCTTATTTGCTCTACGCTACCTTGAGTGCCATCAACTGCTAGATATCCATTTTCTTCATCATCGGTGGTGCGCTGCGCTTTTGCTGACTCTGTGTCTACTGCAATCTCACTTGAACCTACTGGAGCGTTTACTTGTTTTGTCACTGCCTCTGAGTCGGCAGGTATGTCCGTAACATTCTTTTCAACGGGAAGGTCGGTGTGACCTGCATCACGATCTTTACCATTTTTCATCATTTCAATAGATGCTTGAGAGGCCGCGGAGGTGCCGCCTGAACGGCTTGCCACCCGAGATTGGGAGCCCATGGACTCTTTCTCATTTAGAACAAAGTCTGGTTTGCTCGATTTTGCATCTTGATAGAGTCGATTGAACGCCTCGTTATTACTGCTATTGGCGTCTTGTTGCATACCAATCTCAGTTCTCACCGCCTTTGCGGTGTCAGAAGCAGCAAAAGGCAATGCGGCAATGTCTGTTTTTTGTGCGGCAACTTGTTGCATAATGTCCTACCGTCCTACACTTAATTCGACTTCATCAAAGAAGGCATTAATTTCATGTGATTTCATCGTATCAATTGTTATAGTCTCTACAACAAACCAGAATCACAAAACTCCCAACACTCATCTATTTTACAAACACTTAATTTGCTAATAGCGACACATCAACCCTTCCATAGCGCATTATTTATCATAATAATTTCTAGGCACATTGTTCGTTCGCGGTACATGTCACATTTTTCTACTACAAAAAAATCAGAGGCCTAAGACGCTTCGTATATGAGCTCGTTGGATCATTCTTAAAGGGTTCTGCAAGGGGCGAGCCAAACTTACTTAAAGGGAGACTATTTTTTAGAAAGGAGACCGTTTGGCACGAAAAAAGCGCTGAGCGGCAAACTCATCCATCATGGCCTGTTCGGCTTTGGCTTCTTTTTTCTGTTCAGCAATTTTTTTCTTATCTAATAATAGCGTGACAGCTTTAACCTTTTGCTGCTGCTTTAACCACATTTGCTTACGCTGGTCTGCGGCCATTTGCGCACGAGCAATCACTTGCATTTGCTGCTCACACGCTTTATCCAATTTCCCAACAAAAGATAAATGCTGCTGATAATACGTGGCGGTAACACCTGCCTGACCGGTTTGTTGAATACCTTTGACATAGTCGATGCGGTATTGCTCAAGACTGGTTAACTTTTGCTTTTGCAGATTAACGTTTTGCTGAGCCTGTTTAAAATAACGGGCTTCTCTCTGTTCTTTCTCTCGTTCAAATTCAGCTAAACGCTCTAATTGTTTAGACATTGTAGAGCCCATCAGTTAGGGATTCTGAGCACATGCGCATCGCTCGTCGAGCGTGTCTTACTGTAATGCTCATCACCCTTGCCCCAATCCTTTAGCAAGAGCAGCCATGCCTTCTAAGCTTTCGTCGTAAGGTATTACTTGCTTCATTCCTTGCTGCAATAACGCATTAATTGCAGGTTCTGCACGAATAGCTAAATCAATACGCGGGTCTGAGCCTTTAGCGTACGCGCCTATCGCTATGAGATCCTGATTTTGCTTGTAGTTGGAATAAACTTGTCGAATTCG
Source organism: Alteromonas sp. IB21 (assembly GCF_016405965.1). Classification (GTDB taxonomy): domain Bacteria; phylum Pseudomonadota; class Gammaproteobacteria; order Enterobacterales; family Alteromonadaceae; genus Alteromonas. The sequence goes on from NZ_JAEFCD010000001.1 coordinate 301,762, forward strand.
ACGAGCCATTAGCTGATGCTCTTCACTGACCACCATCGGCATAACACGACTGATAGACGCTTCAATATCGATAGCAGGATAGTGTCCACTATCGGCAAGCGTGCGAGACAAGACCACATGGCCATCTAAGATTGCCCTTGCTGCATCGGCAATGGGATCTTGCAAATCATCACCTTCGGTCAAAACAGTGTAGAAAGCCGTTATCGAACCCTGTCGCTCGCTGCCATTGCCCGCCCTTTCAACTAAAGCAGGAAGTCGAGCAAACACTGAAGGCGGGTATCCTTTGGTCGCTGGTGGCTCACCGACCGCGAGTGCAATCTCACGCTGGGCCATGGCATAGCGCGTAAGCGAGTCGATAAGTAGCAGTACGTTCATGCCCTTATCACGGAAATACTCAGCAATCGTCACCGCGGTTTCGCAACCTTTTAATCGCATTAACGGCGACGTGTCGGCGGGTGCAGCGACCACCACCGCACGCTTGCGCTCTTCTTCGGTAAGTATTTCGTGAATAAATTCTTTTACTTCTCGACCACGTTCACCAACAAGACCAACGACCACCACATCGGCTTCACAGCCTCGGGTCATCATGCCTAACAGCACACTTTTACCCACGCCACTGCCAGCGAAAAGCCCCATGCGCTGACCAACACCAACCGTATTCAATGCATTTATTGCGCGCACACCAACGTCCATAGGGGTATTAATTGGGCGACGAATGAGAGGGTTCATTGGAGGACGTGTGGTTGGCGCTCTGGCCTCAGCATCAATTTCGCCAAGCCCGTCGAGAGGCTGGCCATTACCGTCTACGACTCGCCCTAATAAGCCCATTCCTACTGGCAAGCCGCTTTGGCGATTTAACGGCATGACGCGACTTCCAGGCACAATGCCCCGGACAGCTTCAGTCGGCATAAGATAGGTAATATCATCACCAAAGCCAACGACTTCAGCCTCTATCTCACCCTCAATGGTTTGAACCAAACACTGACTTCCCACTGGCAACTGACAGCCAACGGCCTCAAGCGTCAAGCCAATACCTCTTACGAGCTTACCGGCAGCAACTACAGGCGGTGAGGTAACCTGCTTGGTTAACGATTCAAAATGATTGTGCCAAGGGCTAGTCATCGGACAGCCCTTGGTTTAATAAAAATTTATCTATGACATCGCGGCAGCGACGTTCGATTGACACATCAACGGCATTTTGAGTGGTAGTGATGTCACATCCACCGCGCTCCATAGCTGGCGCTTCAACAAGGCTCCAGCCTTTATTAGCCACTTCTTCATCGCCAAAATGGGACTTAACCAGCTCAATGTCTTCAGGGTTCATGTGAATCTGATAGCTGGCTTGATTGATAGGCAAGGCTTTGATTCCCTCACTCAACGCTTGAAGAATGACTTGTTGATTGGTACTGACTTCTGTCTTTATTACAGCTTTAGCAAGGGTAACCGCTAGTTTAACGAGCTGGTCCCGTGTGGTGTCGTTAGCCTGAGAAAGCGGTTCATGCAATTTTTCAGCGAGCATTTGCCACACTTCTGCCTGCGTAGCCATTTGCTGACGCCCCTCGTCTAATCCCTGCTCTAGCCCCTCTGCATATCCTTGCTCTTTTCCTTCTGATAAACCAGCTTCAAGCCCTTCGCTCTTGCCTTCTTTAAAGCCATTTTCTTTGCCTTGCTGATATCCTTCATCATAAGCAGCTTGTCTGATAGCTTCGATTTCTTCAGCAGTAGGAGGTTTTATTTCCTCCTCGATTTCTGGAGGCTCGTATTTCCAATCTGAACGTTTGTTAAGTGCGTTAGTGGGCTCGTTTTCCCTTGTTGAAGCAGGATCTTCAACAAAGGGTAAATCCCATTTTTTGGCCTCGTTAATCTCATTTTCGCTGAAACTTTTGTTACCGGTCATATGTTTACCTAGACGAGATGGCTCAGGGTGTTAGAAGCTATTCCAGTAGTTAACTACAGGAACTCTTCACCACCGCCGCCACCAAGCATAATTTCACCTGAGTCAGAAAGTCGACGGGCAACAGAGAGAATTTCTTTTTGTGCCGTTTCAACTTCACTAATGCGCACTGGGCCAAGCGCTTCCAAATCATCAGCAAGCATTTCAGCGGCGCGTTTAGACATGTTCCGCATAATTTTATCTTTAAGCTCTTCGTCGGCGCCTTTAATTGCCTTAAGCAGCGCGTCTTGCTGAACTTCTCGCAGAATGGCTTGAATACCTTTGTCGTCGACATCGACCAAGTTGTCGAATACGAACATAAGGTCTTGAATTTGCTGACTCATCTCTTCGTCTTGCTCGCGGATAGCATCCATGAGCTGACCTTCTATCGCCGTATCGAGATAGTTCATGATGTTCGCCGCTGACTTCAAGCCGCCCATTTTGGCTGCTTGCGTTCCGGCTTGACCTGCAAACTGCTTCTCCATGATCTCGTTGAGCTCTTGTAGCGCCGCTGGCTGAACTTCTTCGAGGTTAGCAATACGCATCAAGAGGTCCAATCTAACTTTTTCTGGGAACTGCGCCAAAATTTCCGCGCTCTGCTCCGGCTCTAAGTACGACAATACGATAGTTTGAATCTGCGGGTGCTCGTTGCGAATTATGCTGGCCACCTGCTTAGAGTCCATCCACTTAAGTGAATCTAGACCTTTAGCGCCGCTACCCATGAGGATTTGGTCGATTAGATTCGCTGCTTTATCTTCACCTAAAGCTGCAGTAAGCGCTCGCTTCACAAAGTCTTGGCTCTGGAAGCCTATCGTGCTGTAATTCTGAATTTCTTCAATAAAGTGTTTGTGAACTGACGTAATTTTGGTTTGTGTCATGTCGTCCACTTTGGCCATTTCAGCACCCAGTTTTTGAACCTGTTTAGGCTCTAAGTGCTTTAAAATTTGTGCCGCGTCTTCTTCAGATAGGCTCAGCAGTAAGATAGCCGCTTTTTCGACACCTTCTAATTTACTGACGTCATACGACGGCTCTGAAACATTGGCAAGTTCTTCAGCCATAATCTTATCTCACTACTCGTCTTGCATTAACCAGCCCTTCACTACTTGGGCTGATAATTCAGGTTCATTAGCCACTAGGGCGCGCACTGCTTTAAGTACATCTTCATCTTTATGGAGGTCTGGTAACATTAACGAGCCGTCAGGCGCGAAGCCAACCTGCCCCTCATCGAAGTCTGACGTTAGCATGCTAATAGTGTCATCGCCTAAATCAAGACCTTCATCAGCATCAAACTCATCGGCCTCGTTAGACTCGTCAGGATTGATTAGACGACGCAGCATTGGGCGTATTACAAAGATGATAAGCACTATTATAACCAAGCCACCAACAACTAGCTTAAGAATGGGTAGAAATCCTGGCTGCTCCCAAAGAGGTAAATCCTCAATTTCCCCTGCGTCCATGCGAGTAAACGGAACACTGACCACTTCTAGCGAATCACCGCGGGTGACGTCGAATCCAATACCACCTTGCAACAGCCTGCGAATGTTCAGAAGCTCTTCCTGTTTACGCGGCGTTGGTGTCATAGCGCCGTCTTCACCAGCGACTTGAGTATAGTCGACGGCTACAGACACACTAAGTCTTCTAATAACGCCCGTTTGCTTTTTCGTATGGCTAATGGTGGTATCAAGCTCGTAATTACGGGTTGACTCTTTTGCGGTACGACCCGGCATGGTTTGCTGATTACCACCGCCAGCGTTCTCGGGAATATTAGAATCGAGAGGAGGTTGGTTTGATAGCGCGCCTGGTATGCCGCCAACGCCGCCACCTACGCTATTCTCTTCCATTATCATTTCGCTTCGAACAGCGGGAAGGTCTGGATTATAGCTACGCTGTGTTTGTTCAATGGCGGTAAAGTCCATTGCAACATCGGCTTGAGCGGTATAATTACCAATACCAAGAACAGGGATTAATATTGCATCAATTTTTTCTAAGTATTCTTGCTCGCGCTGGCGCTCAATTTCATACTCTTTTCGAGCACGTGAGCTTAATGAGTCTTGTGAACCAGAGTTAAGCAAACGGCCATTACTGTCTGTGACCGTTACTTTCGATGGCTCCATGTTTTGCACGGCAGACGCCACGATATCAACAACAGCGTCCACTTCTTCACCCGCAATAACGGCACCGCGCTTTGCCGTTAAAACAACCGTGGCCGACGCTTTCTTTTCTCTGCGCGCAAATACATTTTCTTTTGGCATCGCCAAGAGAACACGTGCTTTTTGAATACTGGCGATATCTTCGATAGTAGCGGCAATTTGTTGTTCTCGCGCGTGCTTCAGACGCTCCATTTCAACGCGTTGACTGACTCCAAATCCCATGTCCTGCATGATGATATCGGTACCAGCATCAGATGTTTTTGTTAACCCTTGGCGGGTCATACCCAAACGAATATTTTGAAATTCATCGCTTTTTACGTAAACAATGTTTCCTTCAAGCTTGTATTCGATTTGGTTTGCGTCCATGTAATCCAGAGTTTCGATAAGCTCCTGGGTTTCCATTTTCGCAAGGGGGCGATAATCTGGCTCTTGAGACCAAATAAGAATAAAAATAGCAATGGCCACACAGATAACGAGTACAACGACCAATGCCATTTGACGCATCATGTCAGCACTGCCTAACGTATCCATAAAGCCAGATTTATTTTCCGGCTCGTTGTCTACCGTTTGATTTTGATCAGGAACCGTTAGGTTTGTACCTGTTGCTTCAGCCATAACCTACTCCACCTATACCGGCATGTTCATTATTGTTTTATAGGCTTCAAGTACTTTATTACGTACTTGAACGGTCGCTTCAAAGGCAATGCCTGACTTTTCTTTCGTTAGCATTACCTGCGCTAAGCTAAGGCTAGGGTCCCCCATTTCAAAGCGTTGTTGTACGTCTTTGGACTCTAGCTGCATACTGTTCACGCCATCTACCGCATTTTTAAGCATGGTCGAGAAATCACTTGCAGAGCTATTGATCTCAGTAAGCGACTGCTGCTGTTGAGGCTCATTAACTTGAAGACGAGTTTGCCCAATCATGTTTTGCATTTCTTGATACAAACTATTGGCTTTAACGTCCATACCTACTCCTAGTGTTTCTTTGAAAACCGCCTAAACGATGGCGAAATACATTATATAAAAGCGATTTTGCAAGGGCCTTGCCAACTTTTAAAACCCATTAAAATCATAAAGATAGACAACGACAATGGAGGGAAGCCAAATTAATGACGTTATTTCAAGGCGCGGGAACAAAAAACCGCCGCCTTCTATACAACAGAGGCGACGGTACAATATTTAATCGAGGGTTATTAAGATATTCAAACTAAGCGGGTACTTCAATACCGTCTTCGCGCATGCGAGCAAGCTTATAACGGAGGGTTCGGGGGCTGATGCCTAACTTTTCAGCCACGTCTTTTCGCTTACCATTACACGATACAAGTGTATCGAGAATAATTTGATGTTCTTGATAACGAAGTTCCGAACCCAGCCTGTTGTCTTCGGCGTGTTCTTGAACAGCTTCAATGGGTGTGGATACATCCTCATCAATCATAAGGTCTGCGGCATCTATTTCCTTATCTTCACACAGGATCAGCGCGCGCTGAACAACGTTTTCAAGTTCCCGCACATTTCCCGGCCATGCATAGTGAGATAGTTTATTACGTGCTGAAGCACTTAAACGTATTGTGCCTAAGCCCTGTAAGCTGGCGTGACGCTGGACTAGGTGTTCAGCAAGGGGAACAATGTCACCCGGACGCTCACACAATGGTCGCCATTCAATCGGAAATACATTCAAGCGGTAGTATAAGTCCTCTCTGAACTCTCCCGCATCCACCGCCTTTCTTAAGTCTCTGTTGCTCGTGGCAATGACACGCACATTGAGTTTTACGGTTTTGCGGCCACCTAGTCGCTCAACTTCACGCTCTTGTAATACACGAAGGAGTTTAGCTTGCAGCGCCAAATCCATTTCGGTAATTTCATCAAGCAACAGCGTACCGTCTTGGGCTTGCTCAAACTTACCGGGGCACGCTTGAATAGCTCCGGTAAACGCGCCTTTTTCATAGCCAAACAGTGTAGCCTCAAGCATGTTTTCAGGAATTGCTGCACAGTTAATGGCAACAAAAGGCGCATCATTTCGCGGCGACTGATCATGAATATAGCGAGATAACACTTCTTTTCCAGAACCACTAGGCCCCATTACCATCACAGTAGCGTCTGACTTTGCCACCTTACGGGAAAGCTCTAACAGCTTGAGACTTGAAGGGTCAGCTACAATCGGCGTGCGCGATATTATTTTTTGCGCAGGTGCATATCGCCCTACCAAATTAAGAAGCACTTCTGGCGCAAAGGGCTTAGATAAGTAATCGGTCGCACCGTCTCTCATAGCCTGAACAGCATCGTCGATAGTGGCGTATGCAGTCATTAGCAACACAGGCATGTTAGGATATTTCGCTTTAATGTTTTTCAAAAGCGTAAGTCCGCTCATATCGCCCATTTGAATATCGCTCACCACCAAATCGACAGCGTGTGATGACAGCAGTAAAAGCGCCTGCTCTGCACAGTCAGCCTCTACCACGTTATAATTGCCAAGCAACAGCGTATCCAGGAGTGCCTCGCGTAAACCTGCGTCATCTTCAACAATTAAAATAGTAGTTTTAGACATGATTTTCTCCTATGACTTACGCAACGTGAGTCAACGAATTTGACGATTGGGAATGGACTTTACAAGGTAGAGAAATACTAAAGCAGGCACCGCCCTGAGGCATGTCTAAAACACTAAGTGTACCGTTATGTGCATTCACCACCGATTTTACGACCGCCAAGCCCAAACCCGTACCGTGTGTTTTGGTTGTAAAAAACGGCTCAAATATTTTGTGTTTTAGCGAGTCAGGGACGCCAGGTCCCTTATCAACAATAGCGATATTTAAGCGTTCATTATTCATCGTTGCATTGACAACGATTCGCTCGCCTTTGCCAGTGACCTGACTGGCATTATGAATAAGATTTAACACCGCGCCTTGAAGTGCAGTGAGATTTCCCGTTAACGTCGTTTCTTGATCAAATCCAGAAAAGACGAGGGATTGCTGTGCTTGCGTTATCATTGATTGAGCGCTTCCTTCAACTGACGCTAAAAGGTCGCTCAAACTAATATTAGTGACCACCTGCTCTTCCCCCGATTTTGCGAAAAGCAGCATGTCGTTAACCTGACTCTCTAACTCTTTAAGTCGATCGCTCAGTTTATTTGCGAATTGTGTTTGCGCCTCTTCCCCTAAGCCTTTACGAGTAAGATTTGAAGCGTAAAGCATGGCAGCAGAAAGTGGAGTGCGTATTTGATGCGCCAGCGACGCAACCATTTTTCCAAGAGAAGATAAGCGCTGCATATGACTGACTCTCGCTTGTAGCTGTCGCGTTTCCGTCAAATCAGTAATTACGATAAGCTGCCCTGGTTCATTTTCAAGCGGCGTGATGGATAGCTTTACACGACGTCCATCGACCAATGAAACTTCATGGCCATCATCGGCTCTCGGTTTGAAAGAACGTGTAATAATACGACGCCACACTTCCTCTTCTAGCGGCTCACCCAAAAGGGCCTTCGCCTGTTCGTTCGCCTGTCGAACCACGCCTTTGCCATCGAGAACAATTACGCCAGCCGGCATTACTTGAAGTAAATGCTCTAACCTGCTCGCTTGCAAACGCAATGAATCAATATCATCATAACTTGAGCTACAACCCTCGGCACGTGGCATCGCCGCCTCGACACTATCTAGTGCATAAGCTGACGTTGTGTAATCAGTAGAATGTGTGGTGCTGTCAAAAGCCATATAACCCTCGTCAAATTGCAGACGTTGTTCACTATGGCTTAGAGAAAGCAGGAGGCGTGCCAACTGCGAATTGATATATATTTCAGGTATATACGAGGATTTTTAGGGGAAAGCGTAACGTCAATTACCTGACATTACGCATCTTCGGTGCGTTGAATATCGTACTTCCGCATTTTTTCAACAAGGGTTGTTCGCCGCATTCCAAGTTTGTCGGCAGCTCGCGCTACTACCCACTCTTGGTTGTCTAGGGCTTGCCGTATAAGGTTCACTTCAAGCTCAGAAAGATACTCTTTGAGATTAACACCTTCTTCAGGTAATTCAGAAGAAACCAGGCTATTAAAACTTTGATTAATTGACTGGTTGATATCCTCTTCAGGCTCTTGTGCAGCCGCTTCAGCAAACAACTCGTTAAATGCCTCACGCTCAAGAATCTCTTCGGGGTAATCAGGTTCGTAAGCTTGTACATCACCATACTGATATTTTTCAGGCAAATCAGCGATGTCTACAATTTGTCCGGGGTAAAGAATCGTTAGTCGCTCTACTAAATTCGATAGCTCTCTAACGTTACCTGCCCAGTCATGCTCCATAAGAGACGCAATGGCTTGCTCAGTAAAACGCACGGACTCAACGCCATCGCCCTGAATACGACTGTTCAACTCTTGTAGCAATAGGGGAATATCGTCTTTTCGTTGCCTTAAGGCTGGGCTATCAATTGGGAAAACATTGAGGCGATAGTACAAGTCCTCGCGAAACTTATCTTCACTGATCATGGTTTCCAAATTGCGGTGGGTCGCCGCGATTATGCGAACGTTGCACTGCAGAGGCTTGTTTCCCCCTACCCGCTCGTACGTGCGCTCTTGAAGAACACGCAGCAATTTCACCTGCATTTGAAGCGGCATATCGCCAATTTCGTCAAGAAATAGCGTACCACCTTCCGCTAATTCGAAGCGCCCTTTTCGCGCGCTGATCGCGCCTGTGAAGGCCCCTTTCTCATGACCAAACAATTCACTTTCTAACAATTCACCAGGAATGGCACCACAGTTAACAGGTATGAAAGGACCGTCTTTACGCTCTGATAAAAAGTGTACGTTACGGGCAACGACTTCCTTACCCGTACCAGATTCACCTAGGATCAATACTGTGGCATCAGTAGGGGCAACTTGCTCTACTAAGCGGCGAACAATTTGAATTTGCTCGCTTTTGCCGATAAGGCTTCTAAACAATCGCGTTTTTGTACCCGCGGTGCGAGACAAGCTGGGTTTACGTCTAGAATATTCTTGGCAGCGATGAATAGCCTGAGTTAAAACGGGGTACGTTAATGGGGTTGCTATAACGCTAACTAAATTATGAGCCGCTGTCGCTTGACTGTTATTTTCGACCAGTGCAACAAAAGGTATGTGTGGAAACTTCTCAACCAAGTTGCTCACGATGGTTGAAGAGACATGTTCAATAAGAACAGCGTCAGCACCGCTATCTAGCAAATAGCGTTCACATTCACTAAAGCCTCGTGATTGACACGACTCTCCCATGAAGGTAACGATAGTTTCTAAGTTTTGAATAAGTTCCTGGTTGTCACTAACCAGCAAAATGTTCTTCATCAATTCCCCGAGGACGCTTTGTTATTATTTACAGTTTAGCGCATTTCTAAATTGTAACGACAAAAGATCGGAGCGCAACCGCTGATTTGGGAAATGTATCAATAAAAAAAGCAGGTTACCCTGCTTCTTTCGATTAATAATGGTGAATTTCGTTAAAAACTACCTAACTTAGTAAAGACAAAACTTGTCCTTCTTGCTGATTAGCCTGCGCTTGAACGGTAAGAGCAGCTTGCCCTAAAACATCGTTAGATGCGCGCTCTGATGCCGCTTGAGCAAAATCTAAGTCTTGGATTCGGCTTCTTGCCTCGGCAGTGTTGATGCTCGACTGAGTAAGAGAACGCGCCGCACTCTCGAAACGGTTTTGGGTAGCACCTAAATCGCCACGCGCGCCGCCCAATGTTTCGATCGCTACATCAGTTGCACCTAGTGCATCCTCAATACTTGTTCCTGCCGTTATGTCGATCGCGAGTACATCACTTAACTCTGCAGCAATATCTCGCGTATTCACGCTTATTGATTGTCCAGCACTTGACCCTGATTGAAAGTCAAGTGAACCGTTTTCAGATAATAACGGTTTGCCAGCGAAGTTGGTCTGCTCAATGGTTTGCGAAATGTTTTCTTGCAGCTGCGTTATTTCAGATTGAATAGCACGACGATCGCCGCTGCTTAAAACCCCACTCCCCGACTGTAAGGTAAGCTCACGAATACGGTTAACGTCGTCATTTATGCTTCCAAGGCCGCCTTCTGCGACTTGCGCTACTGAAATTCCGTCGTAAACGTTATTAATAGCCTGGCGGTTACCTTCTACTTCTGAAGTTAACCGGTCGATGATTTGCTGGGCTGAAGCATCATCTAGCGCGTTATTAACTTTCTTGCCGCTGGCAAGCTTCTCCATCAAAGACTCTTGTCGCTCTTGCACTTGACTGAGAATAGAAGACGTTGAGCTATTAACTTGCATGATACTTTCCTAAGTTTTATAACCCCTATAGTTTAGCAGAACACTGAATAAAATATAGTCAACCATTTGTATAATGATTAATACCTCTGACGTATAAATTATACGCTCATGTAACTGTTTGACTTGCCGATAAGTTTAGCGTGTACAATTCATTTATTTTCAGAGAATAATATTATGACAACTGTGGTGACCTACGGCACCTTCGACTTATTCCATATAGGGCATGTACGACTTTTAAAGCGATTACATAGCCTGGGTGATAGGCTTTTAGTTGGATTATCCTCTGACGAATTCAATACAGTGAAAGGTAAAAACGTTGTCATACCATATGAAGACAGAAAGGAAATTTTGCTTTCCTGCCGTTATGTCGATGACGTATTTGAGGAGAGTTGTTGGGAACAGAAACGCGAAGATTTAAAAAGAGAAAACGCTGATATCTTTGCAATGGGTGATGACTGGATTGGAAAGTTCGATGATCTGCAAGATATAGTTAAAGTTGTGTATCTACCACGCACACAAGATGTTTCTACTACTGAACTTAAAACCGTTATCAGTGAAATTCAAAATGAAAAAATTCGCGAAGTGCAGAGTTTAACTGAGCATTTAAATGCGTTGATACAGCGGCTTTGAGTTCGTTATCAGATTCGAGCTAGCCTTTTTTGAACGGAACAAGTAAATGAACGTAGCTATAATCCCCGCAAGGGGCGGAAGCAAACGCATTCCTAAAAAAAATATAAAACCGTTTTGCGGTAAACCTATGGTTGCCCATGCAATAGAAAACGTGTTGGCAAGCCCTTATGTAGACAAGGTAGTGGTTTCAACAGATGATGAATCTATTGCAAACGTAGCAAGAGATTATGGTGCAGAGGTGCCATTCATGAGACCTGCAGAATTGGCAGATGATTACACAGGCACTAGTCCCGTGGTTCGCCATGCACTTAGCACCCTGTTAGAAAAAGGCTGGGAAATCGATTATTGCGCCTGTGTTTATGCAACATCACCTCTTCTAACCACGTCGTTAATTAATTCTTGCTATGAAATGCTAATGAACGCTGACAATACAGACTACGTCTTTACAGCGGCAAGATTCTCATTTCCAATTCAACGGGCGATATTACAAACCGAAAATGGAGGCGTAAAACCTTTTGACGAGTTTGGCATTACTCAGCGCTCACAGGATTTACCACCAGCCTTCCATGATGCAGGACAGTTGTATTGGGGCCATCACAAAACCTGGCTTGATACTAGCAAACGTATTTTCGGTGGCAACTCTAAAATGGTAGTAATGCCAGACCACTTAGTGCAAGACATTGATACACCTGAAGATTGGGTTAGAGCTGAACTGCTTTACAAGCTTTTACAGAGCGAAAGCGTAAAGTGAGGATTGTTTTTAGGGTCGATGGCACGGCACAAATAGGGCTGGGCCACGTTATGCGCTGCTTAACCTTGGCCACACAATTACTTCCCATACATAACGTAACATTTCTGTCTTGCGCGCTGCCTTCAACTCTACAACAACAGATACAGCGCGCTGGAATTACAACATTGGCCACGCCATCTCTTCATAAAGGCGAACGGGACGGTAATGCTTCGGCGGTGTTAAATGAAGCAGAACAAGCCTCTCATGCAGCTCACTGTATAGCGCTTCTTGATGATATGAACGATGACACTATCGACTTACTGATAGTTGATCACTATCAGTTATCAGCTTCGTTTAATAAAGTAATGCGTAGTCGCTGCAAACATATCGTTGTCATTGACGATTTAGCAAACCGTCAACACGACTGTGACGTGATTTTAGACCAAAACCTCTTTGAGGACTTTGAATTCCGATACGATCAGCTTGTCCCTCCTCATTGCCAAAAACTCTTAGGACCTGAGTTCGCTATTTTGAGAAATGAGTTTTACCGCTCACCACCAATGCCTAGAAATGACAATCATATTCTGGTCTGCTTTGGCGGCAGCGACCCTGGGAATTTAACAGAGCGCGTTGTTGATGTTTTGATTGAATTAAAGTCTTTAACTTTTTCAGCCGATATTGTTGTCGGAGCGGCTTATTCCGGCGTTAGTACGCTTAAAGCAAAAGTTGAACGCCTACCTAACGCGAAGCTTCACGTCGCTTGCGGTCACATATCCGAGCTTATGAAAGCCGCCAATACAGTGATTGGCGCTGGAGGTTCGATGCACTGGGAGCGCGCGGCATCGGGGGTAGCGGGCATAATTATCACATTGGCTGATAATCAAGTTGAAACGACGCGGTGCTTGCACGAACGGCATTGCTGTTTGTGGCTAGGAGCATGTGACGAGGTCACAAACGAAGATATTAGCAAGGCCGTTGAATTTGCGATAAATTCGCCGCAAGAAATGCGTAAACTAGCAAACAACGCGGTATCTTTGGTGAGCGCAAACAAAAATCCATCTTTTGTAATGGATACTATATTGAACATTGTTACGAGGTAGTCATGAAACCAATCACAATCGGTGATATTCAAATTGGTCCGGGTCTCGCTCCCTTTATCATCGCAGAAATGTCTGGAAATCATGGACAATCACTAGAAAAAGCCTACCTACTTATTGATGCAGCTGCAGAAGCTGGGGCACACGCCATAAAATTGCAAACCTACACGCCAGACACGATTACTTTGGATTGTCACGAAGGCGAGTTTTTTATTGAAGACCCGAATAGTCTATGGAAAGGAAACTCTTTGTATAACCTTTACAAAGAGGCGATGACGCCTTGGGAATGGCACGAAGAGCTATTCGACTATGCCAGAGAGAAAGGCCTATTGGCATTTAGCACGCCCTTCGATTTAACCGCTGTCGACTTCCTAGAAACATTGAATCCACCTTGTTACAAAGTAGCGTCTTTTGAAAATACTGACCACGCTATCCTAGCGGCTGTAGCAAAAACAGGGAAACCCGTTATCGTCTCTACAGGCATGGCTAGCCAAGCAGAAATCGCAGAGTCTGTTGAAGTACTCCGTTCCAATGGGTGTGATGACATCATATTGCTTAAGTGCACCAGTAATTACCCAGCAAACCCTGTAGACGCCAACTTAAAGACAATTCCTCATTTGAGCGAACTTTTCGACTGTCACGTTGGACTTTCCGATCATACTCCGGGGGTGGGAGTAGCGGTCGCTGCGGTGGCTCTTGGCGCTACGGTAATTGAAAAGCATTTTGTTTTAGACAGAAGCGGCGGAGAGGTTGACGCGGAATTCTCTCTTGAACCTCATGAAATAAAGCTGCTTGTTGAGGAAACGGCGCGAGCAGCGGTAGCAATTGGCAAGGTGAGTTATGGCGCCACCGAGCGAGAAAAGGCCTCGTTGGTGCACCGACGCTCTTTATACATTGCCAAGGATATGAAAGCAGGCGACACATTAAATGCGGAGAATTTACGCTCTGTTCGCCCAGGGCTTGGACTGCCTCCAAAATACCTTCCCCTTTTGCTTGGAAAGCAAATAAAGAGCGACGCGCCAAAAGGTACCCCCATGAGTTGGGAGCTACTTTGAGATGAGAGCCATTCTGTTCGGTGCTAGTAAGGCCGGAGAAAACTACGTTTCCAATCACCCAGATATAGAAGTCGTGGCATTTACGGATAACGATAGTGCGAAGCACGGAACTCGTTTTATGGGTTATCCCATCATTGCACCAACAGATATTAATACTCACAATGTCGACAACATAATTATCACTAGTCAGTGGGTTGATCAAATCTATTCCCAGCTTACCGAGGAAATGGGTATTGATAAGTCGAACATCATTGTGCCGAGTAAGCAGTCGGTAAAAGCTGCCCTGCCCTTTGAAGACAGTGAAACGCTAGCTTTTGCCCAGTCCATAATGCGTACGCTAAATCAGCACTTCGTTTCCCACAACATTTCAGCGTGTCTAGATTCTGGGACTTTGTTGGGTGCCGTAAGAAATAAAGGGCTTATTCCTTGGGATGACGATATAGACTTAGCTGTCGATAAAGAGAATTACGAAAGGTTGCAGGCATCGCTACCTGAGCTTTATAAATTATTAAACACAAACTATGACGTAAAATGGAATATCGTCATTATCACGGTCAACAACATAGACTGTTGCATCAACCTAGAGTTTAGTAATTTATCACACACCCAATTAGTTCCTTTTGATATAAGTATACAGCGCAGAGAGTCGATAAATGGTTTATCTGAACTCTTGTCCTCGGGCGGGCTGTTTTTTGCTCCTGCTAAACATTTTGATAGCTATGAACCAATCGCGTTTTTAGGTGAAACTTTTCTTGCTCCATTCGATGCAGAAGGCTTTCTCACATTTATGTATGGACATTGGCAAACGCCCAAAAAGACGACGCAAATTACGGAATACGAAAATAGAAGAGCATCCATGTCAGGACCTAGAACAAGTATAAGCGTGCAAAAACGCACGTTTTCTCAATGAGCGTTTGAGCAATGGTGTCAAATTAACGTGAACGTATTACTTTCAAGCGCTAGCAATAAAGTTCCACTATTAAAAGCGCTTCAATGCGCAGTTAAGCGTATCGATAATAAAGGCATAGTCACGGCGGGAGATTTAAGTAGCCAAGTACTCACACGACACTTTTGCGATGTATTTTGGCAAATGCCACCCACAACACAAGAAAACGCAGATGAGATTATTGCCCAGCTCAAGCATCGAAGAATTACTCATATTCTCCCAAGTAGAGACGGCGAACTGCTTTTTTGGGCAAGGCTAAAAAAGGACTTAAAAAGCGCTAACATTCAAGTACTTGTTTCTGATGAAACTGCAATTGAGCTTTGTTTAGATAAATTAAGATTCGGCCAATGCAGTATTCCTTTTATCATCCCTTCATTTGAAAGCATCGAAGAGGTGAAAACGGTTATTCAGGACGCACAGCCATCGCATTACGTGGTCAAAGAACGTTTTGGTGCGGGTAGTAAAGCGGTTGGTCTTAATCTAAACGAAAACGACGCCGTGCAGCACGCCAAAGGTCTATCCTCCCCTATTTTTCAATTATACAAAGCAGGTCAAGAAATTAGCGTAGACGCTTGGCTAACAAAAGATCATTTGGTTAAAGCGGCCGTGTGCCGTGTGCGAGACTTAGTTGTTAATGGTGAATCCCAAATTACTTATACTTTACCGAATTGCCCTTTTACAGCACAGGTGACACAGACACTTTCCAACCTAGCCCTCTCTGGCCCCGTTGTATTACAGGGCATCATAATTGATAGAGCGCTTCACATCATTGAATGTAATTCACGATTTGGAGGCGCTTCAACTTTAGGTATCAAGGCAGGTGTTGATAGTCTTTATTGGAGCTTGTGCGAGAGTATAGGTGAAGATATCGACTCGTTGCCCGTGGACCTCGCATCCCATAAAATTACGCAGATCAGAGCTGCTACCGACTATTACCTATGATTTATATCTTCGACCTAGATGATACCCTTTATGATGAGCGCCAATATGTAGAGTCTGGTCTTGCAGCCGTTGCCTCATTTGTGGAAAAAAACTGGAATGTTGATAAGCGACGTGGCTTTCAAGAATTAGTTACTCTACTTGATCGAAATGGTCGTGGTCGAATTTTCAATGATTATCTAGCTCACCATGGTATAGCAGTCAATAAGAGAAATGTACGTGCCTGTGTTTCAGCATATCGCTTACACCAGCCCACTTTGACTTTGCCCGACAATCACCTAACGTTGCTAGAAAGTTTGCCCAAGCCACTTTACCTCGTAACCGACGGAAATAAAGTGGTACAAAGTAAGAAAGTGGAAGCACTCAACATAGCGCACTACTTTAAGCGCGTATTTGTCACTCACCGCTTTGGAGTGAAACATGCTAAACCTTCTACTTACTGTTTTGAAAAAATCAGACAAGCAGAACAGTGTCAGTGGCACGAAATGGTTTACATTGGTGACAATCCAGCGAAAGACTTCGTTAATTTAAATAAACTTGGAATGCCGACTGTTCGGGTGCTAACTGGTGTTCACAAAAAAGCACCTGCCAAACCAGGATTCGATGCACAGTTCACCATACAAAACCTAGATGAACTCCCTGCCCTCGGGCTTTGAAACGTGTTAGGCGGCATCTCAACATATTTAGTAAAAAAATCAGTGCTTAACCTACCTGCCAATAAACAACACGTTCTACCTAAATACTAAGAAAACTACACCTTTAGGACTAATCCCACTCACCTAAGCGCATAGATTCTAAAGCTTTATGGCAAAAATGCCGACACATGATATATTGTGTTCATAACCATAAAAACAGCGGGCAAGCTATGTTCGATGGAAAATCGATTCTCATAACAGGTGGAACGGGTTCATTTGGCCATAAGTACACTGAGACTCTGTTAGCGAGATACAAACCAAAGCGCTTAATAATCTACTCACGCGACGAACTCAAACAGTTCGAAATGCAGCAAAAATTTCACGCGCCTTGCATGCGATATTTTATTGGCGATGTTCGTGACAGAGAACGTCTTAATCGCGCCATGCAAGGTGTTGACTTTGTTATACATGCTGCGGCCATGAAACAAGTTCCCGCCGCTGAATATAACCCGACTGAATGTATTCGTACTAATATTGATGGTGCCGAAAATGTAATCAACGCTGCCATTGATAATAATGTTGAAAAAGTTATTGCGCTGTCTACAGACAAAGCCGCCAACCCGGTTAATTTATACGGTGCTACCAAATTAGCTTCAGATAAATTGTTCGTTGCAGCCAATAATATTGTTGGTACAGGTACGTCGCGCTTTTCCGTTGTTCGGTACGGCAATGTTGTGGGTTCTCGTGGTTCTGTTGTACCCTTTTTCAATAAGTTGATAGCGGAAAACAGCGATCATATCCCTGTTACGCACAAAGACATGACCCGTTTCTGGATCACGCTTCAACAGGGCGTCGACTTTGTTCTTAAAAACTTTGAGCGCATGTTGGGTGGTGAGATTTTCGTACCTAAAATTCCATCTATTCGAATTACTGACCTCGCAACTGCAATGGCACCGGATATTCCAATCAAATATGTAGGGATTCGTCCAGGTGAAAAGCTTCATGAAATGATGTGCCCTGGCGACATGTCTCTGCATACATTTGAATTCAATGATCACTTTGTTATTGCCCCAGCTATTAAGTTTTTCCACCGAAGCAATAACTTTACTAGCAATGCACTTAGCGAACAGGGGAAACTTGTAGACTCGGGTTTCGAGTACGTTTCAGACACTAACGAACATTTCCTGAGTATTGAGGAGATACAGAAGTTCAATGAGGAAGCACAATAGTGATTCCTTATGGGCGACAGCATCTTGATGAAGAAGATGTAAAAGCCGTTGTCGAAACCTTGACATCAAGCTGGTTAACACAAGGGCCTGCAGTTCCTAAATTTGAAGCCGCTCTTGCTGATTACTGTGGCGCCGAATTTGGCGTTGCCGTGAATAGCGCAACTTCGGCTCTTCATATTGCCTGTTTAGCGTTAGGTGTTGGCAAGGATGACCTTGTTTGGACGTCACCTAATTCATTCGTAGCATCTTCTAATTGCGCATTGTATTGCGGTGCTTCGGTTGATTTTGTCGATATTGACCTGCAAACAGGCAATATGTGTATGAAAGCGTTAAAGCAGAAGCTTGAGCATGCCCAAAACATCAATACACTGCCTAAGGTGGTTATTCCGGTTCACTTTGCTGGACAACCATGCGATATGGAGAGCCTCCACGTATTGGCAAAGCAGTTTGGCTTTTATGTTATCGAAGATGCATCACACGCCATTGGTGCTAAATATAAAGGCGCATTCATAGGCAGCGGGCAGTATGCTGATATTTGCGTTTTTAGCTTTCACCCAGTGAAGATAATTACCACTATGGAAGGCGGTATGGCCCTCACAAATAATAGTGAATGGGCAGAGAAAATGCGCATGCTGCGCAGCCATGGCATAACAAACAATCCAGAAATGATGACAGAAGAAAGTCATGGACCTTGGTACTACCAACAAATTTCGTTAGGCTTTAATTATCGTATGACGGATGTAGAGGCCGCGTTAGGACTAAGCCAGCTGGATAAACTTGAAGTATTTCTGGATAAAAGAAACGCACTAGCAGCACACTACGATAGATTATTTAGCGAATGTGAAACCATAACACCGTTGAAGCAAAACGCTGATGGCTATTCCAGCTATCACCTTTATGTGGTTCGCATAGATTCGTTTACTGATAAACAGCATGCCGACCTTGTGACAAATTTACGTGAACAAGGTATTTTTGCGCACGTGCATTATATTCCTATTCATATGCAGCCCTATTACAAGAACTTAGGCTTTAAACTTGGCGACTTTCCAAATGCGGAGACTTACTATCAGCAAGCGGTGACATTACCGCTTTTTCCGGAGTTAACATTTGAACAGGCTGAATTTGTTGTGAACATACTTGCTGAAGAGATAAAGCGCTAATTTAAAATCCGGTGTTCAGTCTTGTTTCATGTCAGACTGTGTGGGCCGTATTGATTGCAGCAAACATACTAGCATTTCCTTATTACCGAAATACAATCTAACGCTTTTATCCCCCAATCCATAATCTGCTGCTCTTCAACAATAAAGCCACTTTTTCTACAAATATGACGCATGTCTTCTGCGTTGAACTCGCTACGACAATGAGGATTTTTTCTCCAATTTTTGTCTGCTTTGAAATCTTCATGTTCTCTAGCGTTTGAATGGTGTAGCACAGCGTAACCACCGATAGACAGGATGCGGGAAAACTCACTTAATATATAATCAACGCTCTTGTAATCGAAATGCACCATCGCATCCCAGCTGTAAATAAAACTCACGCTGCCACTGTCTGCCGGGATTTTTTCAGGCTTACTTATGCGGCATTCCACATTTTCTTTCTCGTCAAACCTTGAGGCACAATGGCTGATTGCTTCTTGACTTGTGTCTACACAAATAAGTGACTCACAGTTACCGCTTAACAAGTCAGCAATTCGGCCTTTACCGCAAGCAAAATCCATTACTTGGGATAAATTGAAATGATATTTTTGCATCAAGGGCTCAAGATAGGTCTGAAACTGTACCTCATTATGCTCTTCTGCATCTTTATAATACTCGTTCCAATCAAAAGTATGGGGCTCATATTGCCCCTCTTCCATTACATGGTTAGCATTAAGTTTAACAACTCTGTTTGCGTTGACGCCCAGTTTTTTTAAGTGAAGCTCTATCTCATCGGCAAATTTTAAAGACGCTACAATAATTGGGTACGCTGGCAGACGAATCAGTTCGTGTTCTGGAACGAATGAAATTGCTCCCACTTGCTTTGCTGACGTTATTTTTTTGTCAGTAACGTAAATGGTGCTAACGAACCTCGTAACTTCTAATTGCTTTAAAAACGACTGACCAATATCACCAGCACCGTAAATTATCACGCCCTCGCTTTTTGGAACATTACCGAATGGAAAAAGATAAAACATATAAATCCCTATATAACAGTTAACGCTTTATGGCGTAGTGAGTTCGTAATGTCTTGCTTGTGAGGAAGCGTAGCAACCACTATCGCTTCGACCTGATCAGTCATCAACTTTTCTGGAGAAACAATGGAAAAGGAAAAGCACTTTCCGGTTAAGTGAGTATCAACAACTTGTTTGATAATAATGTGAGGGAGCTTTTGTTCTAGCGCTTTAATAATTCTTCTTCCTCGCGCTCCAGCTCCCCAAATGGCAATTTGAGCACTGGTAGTAAACGTTTCTTTCAGTTTTTCGAGAATGGCATTGTCTTCACTATCAAGAAACAATGACAGAGTCTTGTTCTCAAAAGGTACATTTTCAAAAAATCTTCTATATTGCTCTGTGTAGGGGTGTGCTGAAGAAAGATGCCACGGTTTTTCTTGACCAGTAAAATGCACCACAATGGGCGATGTAACGTCTGAATGCATCAATGTATAAGTCTGCGTGTTAAACTTTGCGTCTAAATACTGTGCCTGTTCATCAAGCACCTTATTTAAGACATCTTGGTCATTGTATTCCCATTGCTTTCTTGAACTATGTACACGGCTCAGATGTTGAAACGTATCGTTTTCTCGCCACCTAGCTAGATCAATAAGCATTACGCCAGCATTGAAATAAGTTTTTGAGGAAAGCGCTATCTTTTCAGGCCTGTTTTGAGACATTAAAGAATGATCCTCAACAACACCAACCGTTTTGCCGTCAAGCGACTCATCCCAAAGAGATTTTATGTCACCTGTAACGAGAATATCAGCATCGAGATATATGACCCTGTCCAGCTTTGGCAATATTTCAGCAAGTGCATAACGAATGAAAGTAATACCATTTAAGCGCCCTTGGTAACGTTCACTAAGTTTACCCTGCGTTATGCTTGCCTCGTAAGCAATAAAATTAATCGTCACCTTCTCAGTTTCTAGCATTCTTAGACGTTGTTTGACCTGTGAGGATAAATTGCCAACAACATTAAGCGATATGCATGAGTCGGTATTTGTTATGAGACTGGCAAGGCTCACCGCTAAAAAAGGCGCAAAATTGTCATCGATACAAAAAGCGACGTTTATCATTTTTAATGACCTCTAAATTAGCAGTGACAAGAAGGTGTACATCAAATTTGTAATTTAAATGTCTAACTACTTGTAAGTATAAACATTTGTTTTTATGAAAAAACAAAGAAACAGCGGTAAGCGGTGCACAAAAGTGCAGTACTCTCTTCATTAGCATATATTAAACACATAAACTCTTATCGCATATATTTGTATCGGCTCATTGAGACATAACTATAGAAACCATTTCGTTAAGGGTTAATATAGATTTGCCGATAAAGAAATTAGAACATTGGTAAAAAGCGCTCAATATGCGCTATATACGAGTAATATGACACTTCAAACTTCAAATAGACACGAGCAAGACATACCTTCGGTCTCAAACGAGCACTCATTGGTTGCATATCAAGCTAAAATAAAAGGCGTGATGCAGAAAATTGAAGGTGATAACTGTTCCATAAGAAACGTACTGGAACAACACTTGAGTGCTCAACAAATCCATTGGCTCCTGGGTGAACAAGCTACCCGAAGACTAGAAAAGCGTTTTGTACTTCGTGGCGACTTAGCAGTAAAAGGAGAGCCGCTTATGGGCAACCTAGCTGCAGACCAAACTATTGTCGTCGGTACCTTTCTACTTGAAGTGCTGAACAGTGAATACGAGAAAAACCAAGATTTAAATTCGCTCAATAGCGCAGTAAGACTTGCTGATTACTTACTCTCTTATCCTATTGTACACATCACAAATAAAGCGCCACTGAGAAAAGTGCTTGGCGACTTGTTGAATATTCTAGAGGCATTATCTGATGAGCAGTAATACTGACATTGGGTTCATTTCAATGCCTGGAGCTAGAGCCCTAGCTTACATGGACGTATTTTCTGAACTAAAGAAATTTCCATCATGTATTTTGAAACTGAGTAACCCACACCTGAATAAATCGTTAACGACATTAAAAGGTATTTCTCAGTCTTACATTTCGATGAAAAATTATGAAGAGACATTGTCGAAGCAAGCAAGTATTCCGTTATACTCAGTCAACACCAGTGATATCAATGACGATGACGTTTTAGCGATCATAAGAGAAACAGGAATAAAAACGTGGATTTTTAGCGGCGGCGGTATCGTAAAACCCCACTTTTTTAAAGCAGGAATCCGCTTTTTACATATACATCCAGGTCAACTACCCGAAGTTCGAGGGAGCACTTGCTTCTATTACTCACTGTTATGCGACAATACGTTAGCAGCAACAGCATTTTTTTTAACCGAAGAAATTGACGCTGGTGAGCCTATTGTTTGCCAGCATTTTCATATCAACTTACCAAATGAGATCCTCAACGCAACTTATATGGATTATGTCATCGACCCGTGGGTCAGAGCACAAACACTAAAGCGTGTTTGGCAATCTTGGCCCAATATATCCGGTATTCAAAAAAACAGCAGTAAGAATAAAAGCAAAGCACCTAGTCCTCGAGCTTGTTATGTCATGCATCCACTGTTAAGAATGATGACGATAAACAAAGTGATCAATCGCTTCGACCCTCTTAGCCCAAAAGGATTGTTCATAAATGAGTAATACAACAGCAGGCCACATAATTTGGCTGACAGGTCTTTCCGGCGCAGGAAAGTCGACCATAGCAGAAAAGCTTATTGAATTATTCAAAGCGCAAAACGTTATACCTGTGGTCCTTGATGGCGATCAAGTTAGAGCCGCCATTCAAGATCCACATTGGCATTTTGACGAAGCTAGCAGACTGCGCGGTTCTTACATCTATGCGCGTCTTGCATCGCTTTTCGCTTCTCAAGGTCACCTGGTTATTGTGCCAACTATTAGTATGTTCGAAGAAGTAAGGCAGTGGAATAGACTGAATAATGCGGGATATTTCGAGGTGTATTTAAAAACAAGCCATGATGTGAGGCAAAAGCGCGACCCAAAACAGCTTTATGCGTCACACAATCAAGGAAAAAACGCAGAAATGCCAGGGTTGGATTTGAACGTCGAACTTCCCACGTCTCCTGATCTCGCAATTGTTAATGATGGCGACATTACTACTGCAGATAATGTAGCAAGACAAATATTTGAGGCTTTCGGCGAGCAATGCTTATGAATTACTCAGACAATGTAGTTACGCTTTCACGAAGTGAGCTTTCGTTAGCTTTATCTAAGGCAGAAGTGCTCAATAGTCTATATGGCAGGCTAAAAAGCGCATCAGTACTTCCACTTACTTTTTTTACGTTTGCAGAATGGAAACGCGATAGTGATAAACCTATTGAAAAGGCTAAGCAATTAGGTGCAGAGCTAATTGTTCGCTCGAGCTGTTTGCGTGAAGACACCGACGATGGTAGTCAAGCTGGTAAATACACTTCATTACTTAATGTAAAGAACACCACTGAAGCTTTGAGTCACGCAATAAAAGAAGTGTTCGCCTCGTACGGCGATGCACAAGAGAATGACCAAGTATTTATTCAACCCATGCTCGATAAACCTGACTTTGTTGGTGTTGCCTTTAATAGAGAACCAAATAGTAATGGAAAATACTATGCTATTAGTGCTGATACTACCGGTGATACACAATCGGTTACCTCAGGCGCAGACTCAACTATACAGAATTGGTTCATACGCCACGATGCAAAACCTGAGGAAAAATGGTTAGTTCAAGTCATAGCACTATTTGAGGAACTGCACACGTTGTTTGGTGCATGCCCTCTGGATATAGAATTTGCCATCAAGAAAAATAAGGTTTTTCTATTGCAGGTACGGCCCCTTTTGTTAGCGCAACAGCAAGAGAGCCAAGAGTTAAAAAGTAATGAAAAACAATACGAATTAGAGCTTTCTTGTATTGAGAAAAAGCTTAAACGTATGTCTACCCGCCACCCTTATCTGTGTGGCGAGCAAACGCTGTTTGGTGTTATGCCAGATTGGAACCCCGCAGAAATAATTGGCGTAAAACCTAAACCACTCGCCCTCTCTCTTTATAAGGAATTAGTTACAGACCGTGTATGGGCGCAACAGCGGTATAACTATGGTTACAGAAATGTGTATAACCACCCTCTTCTTTTAGTGTTAGGGGGTACGCCTTTCGTTGATATCAGAGCGAGTTTTAACTCATTTATCCCTAACACCTTAGCAGACCCATTAGCTGAAAAGCTCGTTAATCATTACCTTAATACGTTAAAAGCGTCACCGCACCTCCACGACAAAGTCGAGTTCAGCATTGTTTTGTCCTGTTTCAATTTCGGACTAGAAAGCCAGCTTGAAGAACTTAAAAAGTGTGGATTTAGTGAATGTGAGTGCGATGAAATACAAAGAGCGTTAGTTACGCTTACCGATAATGTAATTACCGATAAAAACAGCGTTTTTCATCAAGATATTAAGAAAATAGATGAACTTGAAAAAAGGCAGGCTCAAATAATGCAGTCTGACTTGAATAAAATAGACAAAATATATTGGTTAATTGAAGACTGTAAAAACTATGGCACGCTTCCATTTGCGGGACTTGCTAGAGCCGGTTTTATTGCCATTCAGCTCCTAAAGTCAATGTGCGAAAGCAAATTAATAACCCAATGCGATTACGATAGCTTCTTACACAGCGTAAAAACCGTTAGTTCTGCATTGCTCGATGATAGCAAAACAATGCAGCGTGACTTACTCATTAAAAAATACGGGCATTTACGACCTGGAACATATGACATTACCTCTAAACGTTATGACGAAGAGCCTGGCAGTTATTTTTCGACAACAGAAGGTTTCAGTGACAAATTAAATAAGTTCGCATTGTCATTAGAACAGCTAAATAGCATTAATGAGGCGCTATCGCGTAGCAACCTCTCTTGCGACGCCGTTACATTGTTCAACTTTATAAAAAACGCTATTGAAGCGCGTGAATACGGAAAATTTGTTTTCTCTCGAAGTTTAAGTCAAACACTGGTACTTATTGAGCAGCTAGGCAGTCAGGTGGGCTTTAGCCGTGACGACTTAGCATTCGCGGACATCAAAGAAATTTTGCGATTACAGTCAACGAGTCACAGCGCTACGGCAACATTAGCTAGCACAATTACTCTCGGCAAGGAGTATTATGAGATGTGCCAGAAGATAAAATTGCCGGCGCTAATTCGACGCCCCTCTGACGCCCAGTTTTATCAAGTGCTTGCCGAAGAACCCAACTTCGTTACCTCTGGCTGCATCACGGCTCCAGTATGTACCAATGTCGATCCAAATTCCGTAGCGGGAAAAATTGTTTTTATTGAGGCTGCTGACCCTGGATTCGACTGGTTGTTTTCTTATGACATAGCAGGCTTAGTTACACAGTTTGGCGGATTAAATTCACATATGGCTATTCGAGCACAAGAACTCAATGTGCCTGCGGTTATAGGTGCTGGAGAGTGGTGGTTTAAAAAGTGGAAAAATGCAGAAATGCTAAAAATTGACTGTCAATGTCAAAAGGTGCATATCGTTTCATGAACATAATTTTTGTTACTCAGCGTGTAGACATACTACACGATAGAAATGAAACGCGAGACAGCCTAGATCAGAAGTGGGTATTGTTGCTAATGCAATGCGGACTGCTCCCAATTCTGATTCCCAATAATGTTCAAGCAGCAGAAGCACTTTATAAGACAATATCACCATCAGGGCTGCTCCTCACTGGCGGCAACTCATTGGTAACATATGGAGGGGACGCACCGCTGAGAGATGCTACTGAAAAGCGCCTCTTGGACATATTCATTACAGAGCAAAAACCTGTGTTAGGTGTGTGTCGTGGTATGCAAGTTATTCAAGATAAATACGGACAAGCACTAACGCCAGTAACCGGACATATTGCTCAAAAGCACCAAATAGAGCACAAAGGCATTTTACGCACCGTGAATAGTTATCACGAGCTGGGTACACGTAATAACAACACTTTATTTAGCATAGAAGCACAATCTCAAGATGGGGTGATCAAAGCGATATCACATCCGAACGCCCCTGTCGTCGGCATTATGTGGCACCCAGAAAGAGAAGAGGAATTCTGTGAGCACGACATCAAATTTATAAAAGAGTTTTTTAGCCAATGAAAGCAGTCATTCTGGTAGCTGGGCTCGGCAGTCGCCTTCGCCCGTACACAAACGCACTTCCAAAAGCACTGGTTCCTGTAAACGGAACTCCTTTGCTTGATTATCAGCTTTCTTCATTAAGAAAGCGGGGCATCAATAATATTAGCTTAGTGACAGGTTATCTTCCCGATGCATTTGAGCAATATCAATTACCTTGCTTTTACAACGAACAGTACGCAAACAGTAATATGGTTTATTCATTAATGCGTGCACGTTTACTCTTTGACGGCAAAGAAGACCTATTAATTTGTTACGGCGACATCGTATATAACCAAGATATCCTTACTCGAATTTTAGATACACAAGGCTCACTGGTTGTTTCGGCAGACTTAGATTGGCTTTCCTTATGGCAGCTTAGGATGGAAGACCCCTTCTGTGATGCTGAGTCCTTTGTCATGGAGAAAGGTAGTCATAGAATTGTTTCTTTAGGTCAAAGCATTAAAACTGAAGAAGATGCGCAAGCCCAATATATAGGTTTGTTAAAGGTATCTGCAGCATTTCAAAATGAATGGCTTAATACATTTGACCGAATGCCAGCATCAAAGTCTCAAAATTTGTATATGACTGACTTTATTCAGTCGTTAATAGATAATGGCCATAATGTTACCGCATCTCTTCATAGCGGTGGTTGGTTGGAAGTAGACAGTGTTGAAGATAAGGCCTGCTACGAATCATCAAAAAAAGTAAAAGCGTTGTTAGATAGCATCAAATCTGGCGATTGATCGCTATTGTGCTTAAACATAACGAAGATACTGCTATGGCAATGTAAGACCGATTAAAGACAAAACCGTCTTGTTGCACTCCCTTAATTTCGTTTAATAAAAAGGGAGTGAACTGCCGCTTTTAGGCATTGACACTACTTAACACGTTTAAGCCACGCTCCCGGCCAGTGCGTTATATTTTCAGTAAGCTCACTTTCATTAAACGGCCATTCAGGCTGAATAATTTCAAAGCGGCCATCTGTTTTCACGAAGTCAGCCGCTGCGCGAGTTGGATTATCCGTACCCCAGTTTGATTCTCCTCTTGGCACGTCGCTTAAATCCTGCATTACGCCATCTGTCGCAACAATGTAAGACCCAACAGGAACAAGGTCGGCATAGGCTTCAAGCTCATCGAATACGTGTTGATAGGTATGATTAGAGTCAAGTATGACCAAGACTGTCTCATTCTCTTTAACCATGCTCTTAACGTCTGACACTATCTTTTCGTCGGTAGAGCTACCTTCGACAAGCTCTATCCGATGAAACAGAGGATGGGCTTCTATTGCTGCCCTATTATGAGGGCGAATTTCAATATCGATCCCAATTACACGTCCTTTATCCATAGCCTGCATTAAACTTGCGTAGAACACCAACGAGCCACCGTGTGCTACACCTGTTTCTATAATTACATCAGGCTGAAGCTGATAAATAACTTCCTGCATCCGTATCATGTCTTCTGGAAGTTGAATTACAGGACGACCAAACCAACTAAAGGTATAAACATACTTTTGGTTCCACCCTACTTTTACCCAATATTTCGAGAGCGTCTCAAATGCTTCTTTCGAATAAAGCGGCAACGTTTTGGTTGCATCACCATCTTGCGTACTTAGTGTCTTTTCATCTGTATCGATCGTGATTTTCATTTTATATTCCTGCTGCAGGTGATTTATGTGCAGTAACCATTTGCTTTAGCCCAGAGGCTAGATCGTATTGAGGTTGCCAACCTATTTCCTTTAGAAGACCGTTACGGCCTACAATCGGCAAATTAAGAGTGTTTTCATTAGCTATACCTTTAATTTCAGATGCATCAAAACCGGTAAGCTCTTGTAACATATTTAAAATATCAACAACAGAATGCCCTGTTTCGTTACACACGTTAAACGTTCCATTATGAGTGGTGGTCAATAAGCACAGCATGGCTTGTGCTATATCATCAATATAAATGAAATCACGTTTATCTAGTGCGTTTACCGAAAATACAGGTTCAGAGCCTTCTAAACAGCGCATTAAAGAGGGTATGAGTTTGGCACTAGGCATACCTGGACCATAAGCGAAAAAAATTCTCGCCCATCGAAAGCCAATATCATGTTTGTTAGCCCACACGCCTGCAATATTATTTAGTGAAAGCTTTGCACTTCCATATAAGGTGTTGGGAGTGCCTTCATTATGAACTTCGCTCAACATTTCTTTTGAGTTTCCATATTCGGCACAGCTTCCTGTACCTACAATGACATCTCCACCCGCTGCATGAAAAGCCCTGAAAAGCGTTAGTGAATAAGCCACCCAGTCGATGTTCTCTGGCGCTTCCCAGAAGTGATTAGGCTTTACAAACCACGCCAAATGCAGCAGATGTGTGCACTCTACGCTTTTTAGTACCTTGGTTAAGCTCGCTATATTTTGGCTCGACAAATCAACCGAGATAAAGTTTTTCTCAGCAACGGTTTCTGGGCAAGAACGGCCAATAGCGACGAACGGAATACGTTGTTGAGTAAGCGTTTTTATAACCGCTCTCCCAATAAAGCCACTTGCGCCTGTGACCAATACTTTCATATAACGCTCAATTCAGGTATTGCTGTTAGGAACTTGCATGTTTCCGGCACTAATGGTTTCACAACATTTTTAATTTCATGGGCGATATTCCACGGCAGAATCAACACATAATCTGGAGAATACTGCTCAAGTCTACTAGGCGGGAGAATAGGAATGTGACTAGCTGGCATAAACTTCCCCTGCTTTGAATCAGCAGCGTCAAAAACTACCGGAAGATCTGACACATCAATGCCCGCGTAATTAAGCAATGTGTTTCCCTTCGCCGCTGCGCCATATGCAACAATCGTTTTATGACTTGCCTTTGCTTTCTTCAAAAACGCTTTTAAGTCTTGTGAAATTTTATCCACTGAATACGCAAAATTCTGATAGGTCTCTTGAAGACACATACCGTAACTTTGTTCTTCTTCAAGAACGTTGGCCACATTTCGGCTTACTTTTTGAATTTCGCCACTATGCTGAGCCCATACTCTTAAGCTACCTCCATGCGTCGATAACTTCTCTACATTGAAAATCTCTAACCCCACTGATGCTAAAATATTGCGAACAGCGGTGAGAGAAAGGTAAGAAAAGTGCTCATGATATATGGTGTCAAATTGCTTGTATTTAATAAGATTTAATAAGTGTGGAAACTCCAAACTCACTACCCCAGTCTTAGCTAGCATAGCTGCAATACCACTGACAAAATCGTTAATATCAGGCACATGGGCAAGAACGTTGTTCCCAATGATGGCATTCGCCTTTGGATAATCCACCAACAAACGATGAGCTTGTTCTAACCCGAAAAAGCACTCTTGAATATCGACGCCTTTACTTTTTGCTATTTCTGCCGCAACAGAAGTAGGTTCGATACCCAAGCAAGGAATGCCTTTTCTTACAACATGCTGAAGAAGGTAGCCATCGTTTGCAGCAAGCTCGACCACAAAACTTTCGGCGTTTAGGCCGTGACTTTCCACGAGTTCATCAACGAACTGTTTTGCATGCTCAACCCATGTAGATGATGTGGAAGACAGATAGGCATAATCATCAGTGAAAAGTTCATCCGCCCGGGTGAAATCTTCTGTTTGAACCAGCCAACACTTATCACAAACTAAAACTTTCAATGGGAATGAAGCTTCTTTCTCAAAGTCGGACTCACAACTAAGATACGCATTTGATGGCGGCATTACGCCTAAGTCGACAAATGAAAGCGATAGTGAATGGTTACAGTGACGACACTTCACAATGACAATCCCTTAAAATGTTCAGGCAATTTAGGCAGCCCCTTATCTCTAACCGATATTTCTGTTATCGGCAATGGCCATTGAATGTTTAACTTGGGATCGTTTGGATGAACCCCACCTTCATAGTCAGGTAAGTAATCAGCAGTATGAAGATAAAGGAGTTGAGAGTCGTGCTCAAGGACTTGAAAACCATGTGCGCACCCTGGAGGAATAATTAATGCGTTGTTTTTAGCGGCACATAGTGCCACTGATATCTGCTGCATGAATGTGTCTGATGTTTTGCGCAAATCAACCACGACATCAAGAACTCGACCCCGAATACAACGCACGATCTTGTATTCTCTTTGTGGTCCTAATTGATAATGTAGACCCCTAACTGTTCCTCTTAAAAAGTTCTCGGAATGATTTATTTGTCGAAACGAGAGGTTTTCAATATGGGGGCAAAGTTGTTCAGCACAAAACCAGCGACTAAAACTACCTCGCTCATCACCAAGCCGTGGGCTTAGAACCTCTACTACGCCGTTAATTGGCTTTTCATCGCACTCTAATCGCACGCCCAGACAACTCCTTTTCTGTGCGCATCTTGCTGATATTGCTTCAATTGCTCTTCAGACGAAACATGGCCATTAGCATAATAGTTTTGATACCATCTTGCGGTATGTTGAGCGGTATCACTGAAATCCCAAACAGGCTGCCAGTACAGTTGTGATTGTGCTTTTTCACAGTTCAACCTAAGCAATGTTGCCTCGTGCAAAGGTTTACCTTGAGTCATATTCCATGTCAGCTCAGGCCAAAACGACTTCATGGTGGTCAAAATATTTTCAACACTGTAATTATCTTGAAGCCGCGGACCGAAATTCCACGCGCCCTGCACACTTCTATCATCTTCCAACATCTTTTGTGCCAAACACAAATATCCAGAGAGTGAGTCAAGCACATGTTGCCAAGGCCTTACCGCATGTGGATATCGGATATCAAGGGGAGAGCCGTTTATCATTGATTTAACGATGTCAGGAATTAATCGGTCTTTGGCCCAATCTCCACCACCAATCACGTTACCCGCTCTACAGCTGGCAATAATTGGAGAACTATCTGTGAAAAAGCTTTTGCGAAAGCTTTCTACGACCAATTCACACGCAGCTTTCGATGAGCTGTAAGGGTCGCTCGCCCCTAACGGCTCACTTTCATTAAATGGTACGCCATTTTCTGGATTGTCATAAACTTTATCGGTAGTAATTACCACAATGCCAAACAAACTACTCAAACCGCGTGATGCATTGAGTAAGTTAACCGTTCCCATTACATTCGTGGCCCACGTCTGCACTGGTTCGCTATAGGAGACTCTGACGAGGGGCTGTGCCGCTAAATGAAATATGAGATGCGGTGATATTCTTTCTATTACGCTTCTTAACCTATTTTCGTCTCTGACATCTGCACTTACATGGTCGGCTTGCAGTTCAAGCAACTCCCAATGAGAAGGCGTGGTATCGGGCTCCAAAGAATACCCAGTTACTTTTGCACCTAACGCCTCTAGCCATAGCGTAAGCCAACTTCCCTTAAAACCAGTAGCACCGGTAATTAAAACACGCTTACCCGCGAAGCAATTTTTGAACATGATGTTTACCACAGTTTCCATGGCGGATTAGGCTGTTTCCACATAGACTCTAACTGGTTTTTATCTCTTAACGTATCCATGGCCTGCCAAAAACCATGGTGCCGATAGGCATTTAACTGTCCGTTCGTCGCTAATTCCATAAGGGGGTTATCTTCGAAGCTGTCTTCATCTGACGTTAAGTAATTAAATACTTGTGGCTCAAGTACGAAAAAGCCACCGTTTATCCAAGCGCCATCACCAGCCGGTTTTTCTTTGAATCGATTAACCACATCACCTCGAATATCAAGAGCGCCATATCTTCCAGGTGGCTGAATTGCCGTAACGGTAGCCGTTTTCCCCGATGCTCTGTGTGCACTGATTGCTTGAGCTATGTTTATATCCGCTACACCGTCACCGTAGGTAAAACAGAAAGTCTCATCATCAAGATATTCTCGTACGCGAAGCAATCGACCGCCGGTCATGCTCGACTCCCCCGTATCCACTAAAGTGACACGCCAAGGTTCTGCGTGCTTTTCATGTACTTCCATATTGTTCGAACGCATATCGAAAGTGACATCAGAAGAGTGAAGGAAATAGTTAGCGAAATACTCTTTAATGACGTAACCTTTGTAGCCAAGACAAATAACAAAGTCATTAATTCCATAATGAGAGTATATTTTCATTATGTGCCACAGTATTGGCTTTCCACCAATTTCTATCATGGGCTTCGGGCGTAGGTGTGACTCTTCACTAATTCGAGTACCTAAACCACCTGCCAAGATTACTGCTTTCATAATTAAGCCTTTGTGTATTTTGGTAATTTGTCATTTCTATGACACTGAAGTATATACAAAAATAAAGCAAGCATCAGGCCTATATTGACTCTCATACGCTAAAAAATTTTATACATTCGCTCTGTCGAGATACCTAATTGGCATAAGCTTAAATAGATTTCTTCAGCAAAAGCCAATGAACAAATAATAATAGGAACATCTAATTGAAGTAGCTCATTTGGTTGACTAATAATGTACTCTTCGAACTTACACCCATGTCGTGAAGGTGAAGAGTCGACAACGCCCACAATGTCATATGTTCCATCTACTCTTTGCTGCACTATAAATTGACGCGCTAGCTCACCAGAACCATACAATATGGCATTTGAGGAAGTACAAAGCTGTTGCCCATTATGACAAGATCTCACCGAGAGTTTTTGAGCGTACTGTGAAGGAATCGTCCGGGTCGCATTTTTTCCGAACTGTTGAATAAGCGCTTTTTCAGTTTCTAGTAGCGGCGTTTCTAGACAGCTACACAACTGCTCGATCATTCCCAAAATATAAGTGCCCTGTCGAGTCATCCAACTAGCTAGTTTTTCGCTATTGGCATCGTTAAGCTCTGCAATACTTAAAACAACGTTGAGTGCCTTACGCAAATATAAAAGCGCCAAACCAGGGTTTACATCAAATTCTTTCTCTGTTCTCCTTGATAGAGAGTCAGCGGCTATAAATGCGTAGTCTATTTTTTCGGGGTATTTTTTTAAGGCAGCGAGCGCAAGCTTATTAAATGGCTGATACGACCTTTGATACTGCTCTAGACACTTGTCGACGGACTCTATAAGGTCCAGCGTATATTCCTGCCATTCAGGTAACGCAATGCCCTTCAGGATATAGTGAAGGTTGTCAACCAGGTAACCTACTGAGTTACCTGGATTACAGATGACGGAATTTTGATATTGCGTCGTAGCTTCATCCTTAGCCCCCTTAATTATTGCACTCAGTCTTTCCTTCAATTCACCTAAGCTAAAAATAGCCTTTTCTTTAGCAGACTTTCCGCCGTCGGGTTTGAAAACCAACATAGGATTTCCGGTAACAAGAGGGTAGAGGTGTGATTCATATTGCCTGTGGCAGACCATTGCCACACCTCTACTGTAGTCGCCAATATAAGAAGGCGATTGGCTGAAGGTAAAACGCGGATTGTCACGGAAACGTAGAACGATAGACGCAATTTTTGGATGAGAAAAATCTTCTGGAAAAGGTCTGAAAATAATCTCGTGCTCTGGAAAATGAGATAACAGAAAAGTGACGGTCGATGCTATTTGATCAACGACCCAAGTCGCCTCTAAAGCAAGGTTGGAGAGATGGTAAATAATCGCCGTGTTTTTTTTGCTGCACTGCCTGTAAACCTGATAAAACTTATCGAACTTTATTGAGCCAAAAGGAATGATTGTTAAAGCATCACTGCTTGCCTGTCGCAGCGCTCTTGGAAAGTAACCTGAGAACGCTTGCTTGTTAACACACGTGACAGGCTGGGCTGCCAGAATGTAATCAAACTCAAGACATCCACCGTATTCGTTTAGCGTTTTTGACAACTTCACATCAATACCGTGCTGACACCCGATTCGCTTAACATTTGTAGGCCAATTAAAGCTAAGTTCGAAATTCGACTCTTGTATAAAAACAATATCTAGTCCATCTAGCTGTTGAAAATCTTTCTCGCGGCACAATAGAAACGGAACATCAAGCCAGTTACTCTCTATGAGCCATTGTGGATTTGTTTTAGCCTCTTCAATATCCATAATCGCAAGAACTTCAATTTGTGCATACTCTTTAAGCGAACAGAATAATTCAAACATGTGATTCATTGCAGCATTGCGCTGAACCCAAAAGCCGCATTTAGTCTTATTTTTACAGCGATATAAGTGTTGCTTGTAATAGCAGAGCAAATCTGAAGGTGCGGTTTTATCATCCGCTGACTTTTTCGAACCAATCTTTGTTAGAAGTCCTGCTACGATTTCATCAATTAAGTGGTGATGATCGGCAGCATGCGTTTTATCCGACATCATAATCCAAGTAGTTCTAATGAAAGATTGGTGTATCTTATGTAGAAGTCCATTGCATCATCTAGATGCTGAGGACTGGTGGCCACCGGCTTTCGTGGCAAGGCAAGTTGCTTGTCCCAGTGATAGCGAGCAAGCTCCTCCGGACTTATATCAGGTATATATATGTCGCTTTTTGTAAGCCCTGAATGATAAATCTCTCGAGGGCTTGGCTGACGGACTTTCTCATTTTCTGCAATAATGCTATCCGTTATAACTTTCTCTTCGTCTGTAAGTAATGCGTAAAAGTTATCCAAAATCTTTTTAAAATTTGCAGGGTCTTCATCTCCCCAATCAGTAACTTGATCATACTCGATTATTGCCCAGCCCAGTGCTGCGGGAATGTTGAGTTTTACTTTGCTCAAATTGCCTGTCGAATACATTGCTTTAATGCGCGCGTAATCTGATGCAATAAATATGTTATGTCCAAGCCAGAAGCCGGGTACGACAAGCTGCGATATGTACTGCAAGAAGTCAGGCGTTGTTTCTTCTAGAAATCGCTTTGCCGCAGGAAGAGAGACTTTAGTTCTCTCACCATTTGAAATATTTTCTCCCGAGACTACCATCATAAGACTACGCCCAACATCTACGCATTTGTTGCTAAAATTTAGCGCACAAACCATAGAAGTGAAATCAGGACTCATTGGCACAAATATGCGTCCGTAGTGTCGCTTTATTTTGCTCACAATTTTTCGGTTAACTGCACCAGAATAAAGTTTACCAAAACTAATTTTTTCCTGTGTGGAACGACCAAACAAAGGCTCGATAAAGTCAAATCGTCGCTTTAACTCTTCAAGTGCACTATAAACTGATGGCATCACTGGTTTTATCAGAGGATGATAGGTGCCCCGCTGACCTTCACCATCTGACATCGCAAAATGTTCATACTGCCAAGATAAAATATCAGGGGTATAGAATTCATGAGCTAATTCCTGCAAAACCCCAGTTGCTCGTGGATGAAAAAGAAATTTTTCATTGATAACAGTGATGTACTGACCTTGTGCTTTTTCAATCGCAAAATCCCAATTATCAGGCATTGATAAAGGTTCAGTCGGTCTAAAATATTTAAATTTTTTATCTTTGAGAAATGGAGCAACAACGTCTTTACAGGGCTTACTAATGCTATTATCAGAGACAATGACTTCATAATTATCAGTTTGCTGCGCATATAGATATTCAAGGCACTTTTTAAGCAGCTGAGGCCTATCTCTAGTGGGTAATACATAGCTCAGAAAAGGCCTGTCATTCATAATCTTTCCTACTTTTTCAACTTGATAACATGACTCACAGAGGAGGGTAGTTGTGCTGCAATTTCATCAACAAAACTCAATGAGGCAATGACTACCACTGCATTGTCTTTAAAAAGACACTTATCTAGGGTGACCACTTCACACCCCATTATCTCCTTGATAAATAACGCATTTCTATCTATTACCAATTCGACACTTATTGATGGCTCAAGCTTTTTTAAAAACTTTAAAACGTTGCGTCCCAATTCCCCGCCACCGTAGATGTAAACAGGATTTTCTCGATAAGGATATAACTCCCACCCCAGCATTGCGATTTCATCAGACGAAGATTTCTGCATATGCTGCGTTGACGTTACAAACTCAGAGAGAGCCACTAAAGGTTCGGGGAGAACACTTTCATATAAGGCAAATAGCTGCTGTCGACTCTCATACCGCAACATCTTTTTACTTAAGCTAAATGGTGTATTTCGATACCATAAAAGCGGTAAGGGTATGTTGACGATATTTTTGCCTGTAAATGAAAGCTTCAAGATGAGTTGCCAATCCTCCTCTCCTGCAAACTCTCCACACTGAAAACCCTTGGCTTGTTCAAAAGCAACTTTGCGGTACAGTGCGCTAATGCCTCCTACACAGTTGTATAACAACGCTGATGACCAGTCTTTGGCATCATGGAATTGAATTAGCATGCCTTTTTCGTTTGCGAAATCAGGGATACCGTCGCCATCAAAAAAACAAAAAGCAACGGTAACAACATCAGCATTTTCTCTTGATAGCGTGTCGCAGCAGAGGCGAAGTGCGTCTGGTGCGAGAATGTCATCATCATCAAGAAAAAATATATAGTCGCGGTTTGTATTTGCAGCGCCTTTATTTCTTGCGTTGGAGGCACCAAGGGGAGTTTTACTATCAATGATTTTAATATGTAGATTAGAAAATCGCGGGTCTTTCACCAAATCTGCTAACTGTTCCCTTTCTAGTTGGCTACTCGCATCATTCACAATAACAACTTCAAGTCCGGTACCTTGCTGCGCTACAGACAAAAGAGTTAAAGGTAAATAATCTATGCGATTATGGAAGGGGATGATAACCGAAACATCATCTATATTTATTTGCGAACGTTCATTTTTCAGCTGCGTTCTTTTTCTTTCTTGATGCTTTTCAAGATAACTTAGCAGCAAACCATTTTTGTCGATAAACCGTTTTGCGTTAGCATAATCCTGCTGAACTGAATGACAACCAAACCAGCGAATATTCCAGTACATACAGCGTTCAACGGTTTGATGCAAAACATTAGCAAAGTACCCAAGTCCAGCGTAACGAGAGAAATATATTGTATCGAAAGATGGATTCTTATAGAGCCATAACGCTATCTCAGAAGGTGCCTTGAGGCTACTATCCCTGTGAGTGAACTGGCCCTGTTCTATAACTAAGAACTCGATATTATCAACTTTTTTAGAGGGTGCCCAAACCAGTCCTTCATCATCAAACAAAATGACTTGCGCGTTCTCTAATGAGCTCACCAAAGACTCAACCTGTTCAAGCTCCTGTTTCCATCCAACTATAAGAATGCTTTTGTTCATCAGTCTTCTCTATACTCGTAACACCAATCCTTCGAAGCCACAGTTTTCAAGTATCGCTTGCATTGACTGTTGATAGCTTAAAGAGCAAATAACAACGGCACTCGCAGCATTGAAACTATTGAGATTTAAAGGCAAAACTTCTATTCCCTTAAATATTTGTCCAGCTTTAAAGGTATCTATGACGATGGGCTTAACATTCATTGTAAGTGATGTTTCGACAGCACGCTCGGCTATATCATTAGCGCCAAATATATACAGTTCTGTAATTAAAGAGTTGTCCAGAGCAGCAATCTGACTGCACAAATACTCAATCCTCTTGAATTTATGCCTGTTCGAAAAAATAAAGTTCAATGAAGAATTAATATTGCTTTGGGCACCTTTATTTAAACCCACAGCACTCCTCAATGATTTCAATAGCGTAAACTTTTCTCTTAACTCTTTCGCATAACTTTTCTTATTGTGCCAACGCGTTGTTTGAACATGTTTTCTAAATTTATTCAGAGGGATACAAGTGAAAGCAATGTCATGCGACAACAGTATTCTATTGTAAAGCGCCCAATCTGCGCAGTATTTGAAGTCGCATTCACGGAGGTTCTTTTTCAAAACTGAAGCGTTAAACAATACCGCACTTACGTTAGGTATTACATTGCGATAAGCCATGTAGTCTGTAACAAAGTCTCTTCCCTTCATGAAGAAGTCTTGCTTCCACAGCCCATCGTCAGAATAGTGATGAGAGGAGTAGTCATACCTAGCGATAATTTGACTACTTTCATCAATTATTTCGCTGTCGCAGTAAGCCATGCCGACTGAGGGATTGTCCTTTAAAATAGAAAGAAGTGTGGTAATCAATTCTGGCTCAGCTTCGTCATCGCTCTCGGCTATCCAAATAAAATCGCCTTTAGCTAATGAAACCCCTTTTATCCATTGTTTTATAGGTAATCCTGAATTTGAATTGTTGACGTACAAGCCAACAACTTTCTCACAGGCTGAAGCAAATGCGGTAAGCACTTCCTCGCTTTTATCAGGACTACCATCATCTAGCAATATAATTTCAATATTACTATGCGTTTGGTTGATGATAGTGCTGAGTCTTTTCTCAAGGTACTTTTCGTGCCTGTAGTTCGGTACAATCACAGATACCAATGGCGTGCTGTTCATTGTTGCTATTTCAGCGGCCTTGTCAGAAAAATTCATCGCTCACTTCCAAAGCCCCACCACATAATATTATTTTCAATTTGTTGATGTGCTTCACGTTTGCTCACCCCTTCAAAAAACATCGACTCAACCTTTGGCTTGCCAACACATACAACACCTCTATTACCCAATTTATCGACTATGTAGTCATTATATTGAGCGTTATCCTTTGGAATCATAATGTAATTTGGATAATCGATATAGCTGACATGATCTGGGAACATACTTAACACATGTTCTGCATAATCCCTTAAACCATCTGAAACTTCTTTACTTTCACCCACAAAATAAAGCTTTGGCAGAATGACTAGTGCAATCTTTTTCTGAATCCAAGCCTTTACAGTCCAAGATGCTTTATTAATTGAATGATAGAAAACAGTTTCACCATTAAGGTACGCATCAACGTCATATTTAAAGTCAAACACTGGATGATGATATAAAATCGTATTTTGTTTACAGAAGAAATCTGCTAACGCTTTCTGGGATGTATCTTTATCAATTTGTACAACGACATGTGCCCCAGACATACTTTCTTTCGTAGGGTAATTTTTTTCGTCACAGAGTAATGCGGTCTCATTATTGTTAGTGTTGGGCTCGAACCACTGTTTGTCTATTTCAGAAACCGCATCTAAATATTGTTTTATGAATTTATTATCGTTCTCACTCAAATTAGATCGTGCGGTAAATTGTTGGCTTTGTTCTTTTATAAAAATAGCCTCACGCTCTGGCACAAAACTAGAGACGTGATCGAATATGTGATTCCCTTGCAGGATCGCACCTCGAATCATTTCTAGTGTTTCAAGCCATGCTTCCCTTAGCATATTGAGACGTGACACTTTTTCGTATTCTGATTCATCCGAATAAAGCAACTTACTGAATGCAGAATTAGCAAAATTTACCGTACCGTAAAGATAATAGAAAAGAAGTGACCTTCCCTCTTGATATGACGAAAACAACTTCTTTTTAAGTTTTTCTGTGTAGTGCTCTGCATCGTCCGACACTTCAAAAGCATCTTGCGTCATCGCTACAAACTCATTCAATTGTTTTTCTAAGGTTGACTGGTCGTAAAAACTATCGTACTCGTGTAAAAAATCGCGTTCTTCCGACAAAGGTTGAAATGCTTCAGCCTTAACTTTTCTCAACACCTCCTCTTTTTCATAGGCAGATGTCACTAACAGGATGTCGTCTACAGGTAATGGTTTCGCGCCAACAATAAGCGCACCGTCACTTGTGTTAAAACAATCTACTTTAGTTTTTGCAAGCGTGCGCTCAATAATGGCTTTGGAAACTTTAAATTCATACTTGGTAAACACACTTTTCTTGAAATTTCCTGGCACCACGATGTTGGTATTATGCCGTTCTTTATAACTATATTTTTCCTTTCCATGATTGTCATAATAGCCAGACTGCTTTGAATGATGTTTATCTTGTTCTGCAAAACCTAAATCGACTCCGAACAAGTAAAGCTGCTGAAATCCCATCAATGTAAACAGGTTTATAGCAAAATTGGATACCGTAGGATAAGCAAACTGAAGTTCTTCGTAGTTTTTTTCACCGAGTAACTTTAGTGAAGAAACCGTAGAAGATTCACCTTCTTTAAATGCGATATAGGTATTTCTAAACAACTTACATGTATCTGGATGAATTCCATTACATGACAACAAGTCCACTTGCTTTAAATAAGCAAAGTCGTTAATCCGGCAGCTCCAATCAAAAGTAGAACGATTTTGTTCGATTTCTGCATGGAAATCTGGAACTATGCCATTTTTATACAACGGCATAAGCGCTGTACCACACGAGACCACGATAGCTTTGTCTTTAAAAGACTTGATAGCATCGATTGTGCTATCTAGTGACGGGCCATTTCCTACGATGAAGACTGCAATATCCTTGTCTGCTAGTGATAGTTTTTTTGCAGGATCCTTTAAAAGAAGTGGATACTTTCTACCTATGGTTTCTTTTGTATGCGCAATGCCGTAGCGAGCATGATCAAAGTTTTCACCCATGGCAATAACAACTTGCAACTGCTCACGCAGCTGACTAATGGTATGAACCATCTTGGTGTTATGATAGGTTTGATAAAAGTATGTATTAGCAAGAATGTAGGGACCAACAGAATAAAACTGATTCAGCAAATCTCTAAATAGATTTGAGCCATCATCTCCAACATTAATGTATAGACGTCCGCCTTTCTGGTCGATGCGCTCAAGAATACTTGCCCAGTCTATTAAATAAAGCGATGCATAGAATAGGTCGCGACTAGGCTCACAGACGAAGAGCTTTTCAACATCGTTGTTCTCAAACAACGTTTCTAACTGAGGTCCAATACCAAATAGAATTAGCGACTTTATCTGCTCGGGTAGCTTACTTGTTTTATCTCCTGCGTCTTTTAGAAGTTTCTCTGCCTTTTTAACAAACTGAAAGTGTTGATAATGCTTCAGCTTAACCCCGTTATACCCCAATATTAAGCCATCTTTATTCGGATACTCTTTGAAGTTTTCGAAATTTATACTGGCATCTTCAAATGGTGAATCACTGTACCAATTAGCTAGAGATACTTTGCTAAATATGTTTACTGCACCGCGCGCGTCCTGCATTGGAACCCAATAATTAGGTGTGTAGCATTCAAATTCATTGGCAATATTCGGGACGTAGCGTTTAAAAGCTTCTACATTGAGAGTAAAACGCTCCTCTTTGCTCGCCTCATCAAGTCGCTCCATTGAAACAGGTTTGTTCCAATGCGGCAGGAGACTTTCCTCAGACTTTCTTAGCTGTTTGCTGATACCATCTTTTTGAAAGTTCTCCCAACTAGAAGTAAGTAATGCATTTTCGAGAAGGTTGAACGTATTGTGATTATAATGCCGATAAAAATAAAAACCTGAAATTGGAAAATGCGTTTTCAGTTCCTCTATGTCATTAGACATAGATATACCACTATTTTTTAATTGAAAATAAAGTGCAGTGCCTTTCGACTTGGCCGTTTCTAGTATGACTTTCCAATTTGACGTATAGAGTGAAGCAAAAAAATATTGCTCTTCCGGCTCATAAATAACAAGGTGTTTGATGTTATGGTTTTCAACCAAGGTTCGAATATGAAAGCCTAAGCCCACTCCCATAACAACGAGTAAATTAATATCTTTTGTTAAAGGGGGTTGCGATAAGTACCTGTCATAAATAGGTAAGTAATGTTCATCGTTGGAGTTATAGCTTACATTTCTGTCTAGATCGCAATAGGTACAGTGAAGTAATTTTTCAACATACTGAGCTTGAACTTCCTTCTCGGGTGACAAATCGTAGAATGTACGACCGTTGCTGTAATTGACAATATTAAGTTCGCCATTCCGATTAGTAAAAATGGAAATATCTAGCGTTGCAGCTTGCACAATTTTATCGACTATATTAGGTACATACGCCTTGAATGCCCCGAAATTTCGCCGATAATTTTGTGTAACTCGTTCAGCGAGTTTCTTTTCTAGCTCGCTTTGTTTCTTTTCATCTGGGTCTAAGTGGATTCTAATATCTTTTAGCATTTTTCGACTCCAGCGCCTTAATCAAAGAGCTCTGCCAATTATACGATTTCTAAAATTTTAGTTTTATTTAAGAACGAGACATAATTTTGACGCAACAAGAGGAGTTTACAGGAGGCTCAAGTATAAAAGCTATGTCAAATGAATAAACCAATGCTGTCTAAAGCAAAAATACTTCTATTTGTATTTTTTGACTGCAGCCTTACCTCTAACAAATTGAATAATCTCTTCTTTTGAAGATTCAAGCAATTTAAAGGCCAACTCCTCGAGGAGGCGATTGACGATCAATTCTTTTTCAGAAAATTGCCGCTTTTCGCTAACAGAAAGTGAGTTTAAGTGGTCTTTTATTAGGCAATCTCGCTCTGCTAACAATGTTCTCAGCATAGCGTAATCAGAGGGTTTTTCTTGGTCCAACAGTAACTGCGCCGCAATGCTTTCGTTTAAGTTTTGCAGCGCTGTTGGCGTTAAAGAGTGGTTAAGGTCTTGTAGTTTCACACAGCTTGTCGTTTCTGACGCTGGGCTTCGTAAGCTTCCTGTTTCGCCTCTTCAGGAATTTGTACCCATGCATCTCGAATAGGTGTTAATAGGCTAGACACTTCATCTAACATATTCAAGTCGTTGTTAAAATGTGCATCGTTCAAGCGCTCAATCATATAGTTATATAGCGCAAACATATTCTCTGCGACTTCACCGCCTACTTCCAAATCAAGAGTGTCACGCAGATGCATTATGATCGCATTCGCTTTTGAAATGAAATCGGCTTTGGCTACCAATTCTTTGCGTTCCATGGCCCCTTTAGCGTATGCAATCCTGTCCAATGCGCCTTGAAGAAGCATAAGTGTAAGTTTATGCGGATCGGCATTAGCAATATCTTGCTTAAGGTTACCTTTGCGATACGCATTTATACCTTTAAGTGACATAAAAACTCCAAATTTATGTTATTTATAGCGACGCTAAAAGCGCGGAACCAGTTTGGTTTAATTGCGCAACGGTTTGGTCGAGGTTTAAATATTTATCTCGAAGGATTTCTTCATAATTCAACATACGCAGTTCGAGAGTCTCACGCTCATCAAATAAATCATCCCGATCATCCTTGGCCGCGCGCTCTCTTAAGCTAATTAGTCCACTAAATGAGGTATATTCTTTAGAGAAGTCATAAAGTCGAGTCGCGATGCCTTCGTCAGGATCTGTAAACAATTTTGCTATTTCATCAAAGTTATCTTCTAAAGCATCTTCTAGTCTGTCTTCGCCAGAACCCAATCCAAAATCAGTTGTGCCGACTTCGAGCTTTCCGTCATCATTAAATTCAATACCGATCTGGAAGAGCCCACCTAATGAGGAAGAACTTACGCTATCGCCAACGATAGAAGCTAATCCGCTTTGTATACCGCGCAGTAGTGAATCTCCTGCTAATGCGCCATCGTCTTCAAGCTCAGATTCACCATAGCGCGTCAGGGTTTTTATTTCATCAATCAGAGAATTGTAGTTATCGACAAAATCTCTAATTTTTTTATCTAAACCTTCTTTGTCATAACCAATATTCAGTTTAGTAGCTAAGAAATCGCCTGCAGCATCTTTAGGTGAGACTTCATTTACTTCAAATGAAACGTTTTGAATCGTGTTTTCAAATTCATTGGAGCTACTCTGAACTTCGATACCGTCAATATAAGCAACTGCATTTTTAGCACTCTGAATATTTACGGCACTGATATTATTTGTGCCTCCTGCCGTTGACAATCTATCTAACTCTGCAGCGCCAGTGTCATTGGTAATAACGAGATCGTTCCCATCGCCGGTTTCGTTCGACGAAAATACTAAACGAGGCCCTGCACCGGTTCCTGTATCAATGATGTTTGCGGTTACACCAAAGTTGTTATCAGAGTTGTTTATTTTTTCGCGTAATGCGGTGAGTGACATCCCAGCGGTAACGTCTACGGTAAAGCTTTTGCTTCCGCCCACGTCAAACGTTAATGAGCCTGTTCCTGAGGTAAGTACGGGATCGCTGCTTGACGTAAATGCACCTGCGTCTGTTGTAATTCGACTGCCAGACGCTAGCTGCTCTACAACAATTTCGTAACTCCCGCGAAGCGCTGAGTTAGAAGCCTCGGCAGAAAGAACATCATTGTCTTCTGAAGGATTAGAAATGGTGGGCTCACGACCATTGATGCCGTTGTCGCTTCTTAATTCGTCAACAGCGTCCTTAAAGTCAGAGAGCTTAGACTTTATTTTACCAAGGCCAGATATTTCAGCCTCGATACGCTCTTCTTTTGCGTTCAAACGCTCCTCTTTAGGTTGGCGTTCTGCGCTAAGAAGTTGCTGTACAAGATCATCAAGGGCTAAACCCGATCCTACACCTAGAGACTGAATTGTCATACTTTACCTCAAACTAAACTTGATTGTTGATAAACACTCCCACACTGTCCCCAACATCCTGTTGTAACTCTTGGATCCGATCGGCAAGCTTTAACACTTCTTCTGAAGGTATTTGCCTTATAACATCACCAGATTTTGAATCCTTAACTGTCACCACCGAACGATTAGTATCTTCGTCAATAGTAAACGCTAAATCCCGATTCTGAACCTTTAAGAAT
The DNA here is from genome assembly GCF_016405965.1 of Alteromonas sp. IB21. GTDB lineage: Bacteria > Pseudomonadota > Gammaproteobacteria > Enterobacterales > Alteromonadaceae > Alteromonas. The sequence goes on from NZ_JAEFCD010000001.1 coordinate 346,060, forward strand.
GATTCAACTTTCGCAACAGCATCATCTAACTCAATACCATTGCGCTCTTCTTCACTTTTATCGGCCTGCGTTTGAGAACCTTGAGAAAGAATTTGCTGCCTTTCTGTATTATTCGATTCACCAATTGCCAATCGCGTATTGCCTCGACGCGTATCGCTAGATGTAGCCGGTTCACTACTTTCAAGAACAGAAGTGTTATTCTGAATATCTGCTTCAACAACTTCAGAATTCTTAGGAGCTAGTGATGCAAACACTTGGCCAATTTGGGTATTTTGAATTTCCACGTAATACCTCCCGACTGAAACAACAAAACGGGCCCTTGCTTAAAAAGCAAGCACCCGCTACATCTCAACTAAGGTCGCTATTTTAATAGTATAGCTTATCCGAGCAAAGACAGCGCAGTTTGTGGACGCTGATTTGCCTGGCTTAGTACAGAAACAGATGCCTGCTGAATAATCTGGTTTCGCGTTAACTCTGCTGTTTCCGCAGCAAAATCTGTGTCTCGAATTTGTGAACGAGCCGAAGATAAGTTTTCACTAATATTACTTAGGTTGCGGATAGTTGACTGAAAACGGTTCTGAAGTGCACCTAAGTCAGCACGAACCGCACCAATACCAGAGATAGCAGCGTCAACATCACTAAGTAAGGCTGATGCACCGCCCGCTGTAGCAACGCTGTTTGTAGTGATGCCAAGACCTGTAGCACTGAATCCGCTAATGGAACCTAGATTTGTTGATGACAAATTTACCGAAATTGTTTGGCCAGCGTTAGCGCCAACAAGAAACTTTGCTGAAAAATTACCATCTAATATATTTACGTTACCAAACTGTGTATCGGTGGCGATACGTGAAATTTCTGTACGTAAAGCAGACACTTCTTTTTGTAGTGCCAGACGATCAGCAGAGCTGTTAATACCGTTCTGTGATTGTACAGCAAGAGTACGTATACGCTGTAGGCTTGTGGTAACTTCGCTAAGCGCACCTTCTGCTGTTTGCGACAAAGAGATAGCGTCGTTAGCATTTCGCACGGCCTGGTTAAGACCTTGTACCTGCGATGTGAGACGATCAGAAATTTGTAGACCTGCAGCGTCATCCGATGCACTGTTAATGCGGAATCCCGATGAAAGTCTTTCGAACGACGTATTCAAGCGATCGTTCACGTCAAAAAGCTGACGCTGCGCGTTGATCGATGAAACATTGGTATTTACAAATAAAGACATAGATTACCTCCTAGGGATTCGATGGCAAAACTGCTATGATCAAATCCTTCCAGTTCATATTAGCTGGGTCACTACTCCCGCTAACACCTCAATATAAAAGTAAATTAAATTACCCCTCAACAATAGGTATCGGCCAAGGCTTTAGGTTCTTTAGCTTTTTTTTTATTTTTTTAAAAAAAAACTAGACCCAGTAATCTACAGCAATGATTTATAAGCAAAAAATAAATTTTTATCGAAGATTTAATTCTAATTTAACGCAGTATAAATCGTACTAACTGGGTCCTTTCAAGGAAGGAGAAAGAGTAGTCGTTCTTAAACAAAGTAGATTAAAGGGAACAATTTTGGTGGTAAGTGATAAGTTGGAGACAGAGATAATCTTATAATTTTTAAGTTGGCACTTAATATGCTTTAAATAATATGAACTCGCGGCGTTGCTCTACCGCAGTTTGAAATTGGTGGGATGTTTCGGTAAAAATAAAAAAAGGCCGAGACAATTTAATCTCGGCCAATTTGCTCACGTTAGGAGATTGAGCAAATTCAGTTTCTGTCGGCTGGCAGGGTTTAGTAGGATAAACTGGCCTCTCAACCAACACTTCTGCACTCTCAGTCCTGTTAGTCGGCGCTTTCTCAAAGGAGCGGCCTAAATGGCCGCTAACCTTTCTTCAGGGGATGGCCTCTCAACTCCTTCCCAAATAAGCGCCTAATAACTAACTTTGGTAATTAGCCAAGTAGGGATAATGCAGCCTGTGGGCGCTGGTTCGCCTGGGCAAGAATTGTGGTACTTGCCTGCTGTAATATCTGGTTGCGGCTTAACTCTGCCGTTTCAGTGGCAAAGTCAGCATCTTTGATACGCGATCTTGCCGCAGACACGTTTTCAGAAATGTTACTCAAGTTACGAATAGTTGACTGAAAACGGTTCTGTAAGGCACCTAAATCAGCGCGTAGGCCGCCAATTGCCGATACTGCTTTGTCTACCGCGGTTAACAAACGTGATGCACCAGCTTCGGTTAACACGTCGTCAGCGATAATTCCTAGGCCTGTCGCACTGAAACCATTGACACCCGCTCGACCCAGTGCCTGTGAAGACAAGTTTACTGAGATAGTCTGCCCCGCGTTGGCGCCAACAAGGAATTTGGCAGAAAAGTCACCTTTTAAGATATCCACGCCTGCGAATTGCGTTGTCGTTGAAATGCGCGATATTTCCGTGCGAAGTGCAGATACTTCTTTTTGAAGCGCGACACGGTCCGCTGAGCTATTGATACCGTTCTGTGATTGAATCGCTAAGGTGCGAATGCGTTGAAGCGCCGTTGTAGTCTCAGACATCGCTCCTTCAGCCGTTTGTGCAAGCGATATACCATCGTTTGCATTTCGTACCGCTTGGTTCAGACCTTGAATCTGAGATGTCATACGGTCGGTAATTTGAAGACCAGCAGCGTCGTCAGCAGCGCTATTGATTCGAAAACCAGATGATAGACGTTCAAAAGCAGTGCTTAAGTTATTGCCAGTTGTGAATAATTGACGTTGTGCATTTAACGATGACACATTGGTATTAACAAATAGACTCATGGGTCTCTCCTAACAGTTTCGAGATTGCGCTATTGTTTTTATTATTTGCGCCATAGTTTTAAAAATGGCATAGCCTGTGCTTTATTCAAGTGTCAGAGTAATCTGACGTTTTACCGGCACACTACCGATAAAACTTGCTATACAGAGAAGTTACTTCTCTTTGCTGGCTGGTGAGTTTGATGTTCCAGACCTCAAACCTCTCACTACCTCCTGGCTTCACTCTCGCCAGTCAGCAGTTCCTCGCCTAACAAGCCTTCTTATTTATCGTCACTCAAACAAATTTTCTTTAGAGATTTTTAAAAATTTGTTCAAACAAAGATAAAGCACTGTTTTTCCTAACTTTAAAACCAATTTAAAAAAAGTTATCTACCCATCAAAAGCTAAATATTGATAATGTAAACCACTATTTTATTGGCTCAGGAAGTATAAAACCTCTTATACCTCCCTTTGTAATAGTTATCGTCACTTGGGGAAAATTACTTTAGTGTTTTTTAAAATATTTTGGAGGTTTTTTGGTTTTCGGATAAAAATTATTTATTATCAGCCACATAGGATCGGAGAAGCTTATAACGGAAGTAGTATCGAGGCGAGATAGGGTATATGTCTGACGAATAAACACTAGGGTAGTTAAAAATTAAAACATGCCTATGGTTAATCTCCTTTTTACCGTGTGACTACGTAAGTTATCTTAATCGAGAAAAAATAAAGCCGATACCTTATCGGTATCGGCTTTATGAATCGCTTTGTGGACTAGAGCACTACCTCCTGGCTCCACTCTCGATATAGTATTAACCAAGCAACGATAATGCTGCCTGCGGACGCTGATTAGCCTGCGACAATACAGTTGTGCTTGCCTGCTGAATAATCTGGTTACGCGTTAGGTTTGCCGTTTCAGTAGCAAAATCCGTATCTTTGATCTGAGAGCGCGCAGCAGAAACATTTTCTGAGATGTTGCTCAAGTTACGAATTGTAGACTGGAAACGGTTTTGTAGCGCACCTAGGTCTGCGCGTAAACCACCAATTGCAGATATGGCGCTGTCTACTTTTGCTAAAAGACCAGAAGCGTTTTCGCTCGTAAGAACGTCAACACCTGTTCCTGTGATATTCAATCCCGTCGCACTAAAGCCATTAACTCCAGCACGTGTTAGCGTTGGGCTAGAAAGGTTTACAGAAATAGTCTGACCTGCGTTGGCGCCTACAAGGAATTTAGCAGAGAAATCGCCTGATAGAATGTTTACACCAGCAAACTGTGTTGTTGTAGAGATACGCGAAATCTCAGTACGTAGTGCTGACACCTCTTTTTGCAGTGCTACACGGTCAGCTGAGCTGTTAATACCGTTTTGCGACTGAATAGAAAGCGTACGTATACGTTGTAGCGCTGTTGTTGTTTCAGATAGTGCACCCTCTGCAGTTTGCGACAGTGAAATCGCATCGTTTGCATTACGTACAGCTTGGTTAAGTCCTTGAATTTGTGAAGTCATTCGATCGGTAATCTGTAGACCTGCAGCATCATCAGCAGCGCTGTTGATACGGAAGCCTGAAGAAAGGCGTTCAAAAGACGTGCTCAAAGAATTACTAACATCAAATAGCTGACGCTGGGCATTCAATGAGGATACATTGGTATTAACGAACATAGACATAAAGTCTCTCCTACACTCTCAGTCCAGCGTGCGCTGGCTGTCGGCATTGCCGACGTTTTGTTTTAGTAGTCATCAAGACCTGAGGGGTAATTGATGAACTGGCTCTCTCAGAATCTGTATCGACAGAATGTAGATTCCCTTTAGGAAAAATTACGATTTTTGCCGATATGCGGTAATATGTTGCCGCCAAGAACCCGCAAATGCATTTGTAACCATTGGATTTTTAAGGAAGATTTTAGGTGGAAAAAAGTTGAATCTAGTTAATTTGATGCGTATTTCTAAGCCTGCCGCCCACAGTGCATTCACCGATTTAATTAAAAATCCTTTTGACGAAGGCGGTCAAACATTACTGTGTTGTTATCGTCAAGCAACTAATCACGTCAGTGCCGATGGTTTTCTCGTTATTCTGACAGTAGAAAAAAAGACTTTTCGCGTTCTCAGGAAAATGACAATCAGAGAAAACAATGCAGATTTAAGAGATCCTAAATTTTCTTTCGATGGGACACGGCTTATCCTAACTACTTACGCAAAAACATACTTAGCTACTGGAAAAATGGTCACTAAAATGCTGACTTACTTTTCAACTACAGGACAATCTTGGTCAGGCAAAAATAGTTTTGGTAAAAGCGGTTGGTGGTTGTGGAACCATGAATGGTTTGGTTCTGAAGCCTACGGATTTGCTTACAATCGGCCCTCAAACACATTATCTCTTTATAAGGGCGACCCCACTCGCACAATGCGGCCCCATAAAGAGGATGTTTTTAACCTAAAAAAGCAAGGCAAAGGCTACCCTAATGAAAGCACAATCTTGTTTGATGACGACGGCAACGCCTCGGTATTTTTAAGAAGAGATGCCGATACTTTCAGTGCACAATTTGGCACATCGAAGCCCCCCTTTACTAAATGGAAATGGCACGATTTGGGAATTTACATAGGCGGTCCTGCGGCTGTAGCAATAAGTAGAAATCGATTTATTGTCGCTGGAAGACACGTCAAATGGGAAACTAGAGAGTTCTCTACGAAAATATGGCTGTTCAACAGTGACTCGAAAAAACTTGAAGAACTACATACGTTGCCAAGCAGTAAAGATACGAGTTATCCAGGTTTAGTAGTAGAAAACGACCGCCTGTATGTTTCCTACTACTCTTGTCATGTAGACAATGAAGCCCGAGTCTATATGGCGTGTTTATCCGGTGTCACTGAATTAACACATTAGAATTATTAGACAAAATCAAATAACGACAAGTTAGCCACTTTAGGAAAAGTAGCTAGCGCAGCACTTAATGCCGTTTCTTGCTTCGCAAATTCAGTAGATGCTTCGGCGTAATCCACATCCTGAATTGACGAACGCTGCGCTTTCGCGGCAATTTCCATATCTAGGTTACTTTCGTAAGTACTCTCGGCTATATTTAACCGGCTACCAATCGAAGCACGCTCTAAAGAAAGCTTTTCAAGCCCGTTATCTAAACCTACTAATGCATCGGCTATCGATTCTTGAAGCGCTGAATTATCTATTGTGGAATCCATCAAAATCGTTTGAATTTCGTGAATAGACTGGGCCATGCTTTTTTTCTCAGGTGCATTAAAAGATAAGTCGATACTATCGCCAGGCGCGGCCGTCGCATCAAACTCCATTCCCTTTATAGTGAAAGGCTGACCAGAGATATAGGAAACTGAGTCGACAACCGTACCGGTTCCTTGATTAACAAGTTCAGCCTGCCCTGACGCTAAAAAATTAATGCGATAATCGTTGTTTGCAGCATTTACCGGGTCATAGTTTTTGTCAAAAAAAGTGTCGAATGTTCCCTGCTGTTTAACCGATGCAGTGTTCACTGTAGCGCCAATAGTACTATCAACCGAGAATTTAAAGCGTGATAGCACGTTTTCAAACACTTCGTAACCATTACTAGTTGATTGAATCTTCGAACTATTTGATAGCTGAACGAAACTTACTCCAGGATCGCCTGCGAACGTAATGGCGTTGCCACCTGCAGCTGGGTTGTATTCAAACGCCTGGTTACCTGATTGGAAGCCAGCGTATAAATAGTTCCCATCAGCATCTTGCGTGTTCATAAGATCAAAGACTTCGAGCTTAATTTGTTCTAATTCAGCACCTATGGCGCGCTTATCAGGGTCAGATAGAATGCCGTTACCAGACTGAACGATAAGGGTGCGGGCGCGATTGATTGAGTCGGTAATATTGGTGAGCACCGCCTCTTGCTGCTCAAGTGAACCAGTAACCAAATCATTGTTACGCTGGAACTGGGTGAGTTCGTCAATTTCTTCAGTTAAGCGAAGCACTTTTGCCGCACCAACAGGGTCGTCGCTAGGCGTAATGATGCGTTTACCTGAGGCAAGTTGCTCTTGTGTCTTCGCCAAATCGCCCTGATTTTGCATAATCGAACGCATGTTTTGGTCATAAATTTGATTCGTTGATATACGCATAAATCACCTACCTTGCTGACTGCAAAATGGTATTGAATAGTTCTTGGGCCGTAGACAAAATACGTGCTGCAGCTGCGTAGCTCTGCTGGTATTTTATCAAGTTTGCCGCTTCTTCATCTAAGCTTACGCCCGAAACAGACTCGAACCAATTTTGAGATTGCACTTTCATCGCTTCTGCTGAGGCCAGTGAAACACGGGCCATTGAAGCGTCTTCGCCAATTCGCCCGACCATAGACGCATACGCATCCTGAAAGGTCCGCGGCCTATTCGTCGCTTCGCTACTCACCTGTACTTTGTTTTCATTCTGGATAGCGGCTAAATTAAGCGCATTGCTATTGTCATTAAAGCCATCTGTATTATAGCTAATTGAAAAACTATCCCCTGCTTTAGGCACACCATCTAAACTCAGATCAAACCCTGGGTCAGGACTTATGCCTGCTTGACTGATAAGATTATTTAAATTTGTTGTGCCAGTGACGGTAGCGAGTACCGTTCCACTTCCATCCAAAACGTTATAAGTATCAGCCGCTGTAAAACTGATTTGAGCAGGCGCAGAATTTAAAAGGCCTCCCGCTCCATCAAAGGCAGACGTTCCAACTTCTGTGTTAGACACGGAAACATCAATAACGTTTGCACTACCTAAGTTTGCGCTATCAGCACCCGCCCTCACGGGATTAGCAAAGGCTAAATCCTCAGGGCGGTTTGTTGCGAAGCTTATCTTTGATGCCACGTCTTTAGTCGGCTGAATTAGAAACTCATTGCCAACGGTATAAGGGTCGCTTCCTGAAAAGTCGATTTCAATGCCACCGGGTAGTTCATTAAAGCCCGGTGATACGGCAAAGTTTGAAAAAATAATGTCATTGCCAGAACCGTCTTTTTTCGGTGTGCCATCAGGGTTTAAAAACGTAATCTCTATTTCGCTGGGTACCCCAGCTGCAACCGCCGTTACTTCAATTTTATAATCGGCATCAGTTAATTCAGCACCTTTGCCTTCTGTAATCTGTGCAGTAACAACGTAGTCGCCGTTGGTATCTTGATACGCCAACCCTCTAAAAGACGGAATATCGAAAATATTTCCGCCTATCTGGCCATCTAAATCCATGCCTAGCTTGTTCTGCGTATTCATCGCGTCCGCAAAGGCTATAGACAGTTGGCCCACGTCACGCATAGTCGGACCTAAAACTTCATTTCGATATTTAAACAACCCACCTAATGCACCACCTAGGTCTGCTTCGGAGACTGATATTGATGTATCTTGTTTTGCATTACTATTAAACTGTGTATTCAGCTCTATTTCTTTGAACGCAGCATCAGCACTTGAACTGAATTGAACCAAATTGAATTCACCATTCTCTAGGACTAGGGACTCTCCCGACAACAAGTTAATTTTAATTCCACCAGATTGGTCATTTATATCAGATACATTTATCGCGATTATTTCCGACAATTCATTAATTGCTCTATCTCGTTCGTTGAGTAAAGCAGTAGGCTCATTTTTACGGTCATTCCCAAATGCTGTTACAATATCTTCGTTTAACTCACCAATGTTCGAAATCAGAGAATTTGCTCTATTTGCAAGAGTGTCAAATTCTAGATTAAGTTCTTCTTCCTTTTCTAACATGTAGTCAGATAGCGTTCGCATTCTCTGATAAAGAGACTCACTTTTACTAAAAACTTGCTCTCTTGAGGCCAAATTGGTCGGGTCATCTGCTGCAGTTTGAATAGACGAAAAAAGTTCACTTAGCCCGCTTGAGATAGAGTTGGCCTCACTAGCCAACAAGTTATCCATAAATGCAGTATGTTCGGAAAAGCTCTCTAATTCTGCGACCGAAGTGATGTCTCTCCTTAGCTGATTTTGGGCAAATATGTTCAATAATCGTTCAGTACTCCCAATCTTTACGCCATAACTTGCAGAGTCTAATAGCTCGGTGCGCTCTCTCACATATCCGTCTGTATTAACGTTCGCAATATTTTTGCTTGTCGTTTGTAAAAGTTTACTACTTGCGTTTACGCCACCAGTCGCTAATGTAAAAAGGTCAACAGAACTCATTAGTAATCTCCAAAACTATGGCATCAACGTGCGAAGACGATCGCTGTTATACACAGCCATTATCTTGCTCGCGTATTCAGGGTCAGTAGCGTAGCCCGCTTCTTGAAGCGCGCTTGTGTATTTGACGGCATCAGACGCGTTGTCAACAGCCCGACTATATCGAGGCTGCGTTGTAATAAATCGGCCATAATCTTCCATCGCCTCTTCTACCGATGAGTAAGATCTAAATGCCGCTTTTTGCTTTTGCGGAAGTCCATTGTTAAATTCCAGTGTATCCACCACCGCTTGTTCACCTTGCCAAGCTTTATTGGCCTTTATGCCAAAGAGGTTATGTGAACTGCTGCCGTCTGCCTTGTGAATAACAAATTTACCCCAGCCCGTTTCCACTGCAGCCTGAGACACAATAGCTTTGGGATCCATGCCATACTTTTCTGCTATTTTTTCGGCTATCGGCATAAGGCTTTCTACAAATTGTTCAGGTGTCTCGAACATGGCGTCTTTTTGCGCTGACTTGCTCTTTATTGATTCAGAGTGAAGGGCTGCGTCTTGAGCTTGCGTGACGTTTTGTACGCGGTTTCTATTTAATGAAGATAAATTACCATCGCTTCTAATCACGCTCGCGGGCGTATAACTATCTTCTGTCTGCCCTAACTGTTTTACGATAACGTCTGCAAGTCCTAAGCCACCGCCTGATGTTAAGTCTGTGGCGAGCTGCTGATCGTGCATGTCTCGATAAAATTTAACTTGCTGTGAGTTAAACGGACTGTTTTCGTCAGCAAGGGCATCTTGCGCTTTACGCATAGATTTCAACATCATTTGCACAAATATTGCCTCAAACTGCTGGGCAGCTTCTTGCAATACCGTTTCATCGCCTGACGCAATGGCTTCGCGCATTTTGTTTATGCTGCCCATGTCATGGACGTTTCGAGCCATATCAAGCTGAGTTTTTGTGCTGAGTGATTCCATCGTATTTATTCCACTTACACCCGTTAAATAATGATAAGTTCGCCACGTAAAGCACCTGCCTGACGCAATGCTTCAAGGATTGCCATCAAGTCACCAGGTGCTGCGCCAACTTCGTTTACGGCGCGCACGAGTTGGTCAAGCGTTACGCCTGGCTCGAACTTAAACATGCGGCTGTCAGCTAAATCGACATCCACAATAGACTGGGTGGTGACGGCCGTTTGCCCATCAGCAAAGGCATTAGGCTGTGAAACCTGCTGGTTCTCCGAAATCGTTACCGTAAGCCCTCCGTGAGTAATAGCGGCCGGCAACAAACGTACGTCACTACCAATTACAATTGTGCCGGTGCGGCTGTTAATCACAACTCTTGCCGGTGCGTCCGCTGGAGTGAACTCAAAGTTTTCGAGGGTGGCCAAGAAGCCTACTCGCTGACCAACATCGCGCGGCGCGGTAACGCGAACTGAAGCCGCATCAATCGGTTTAGCAATGATGTAGCCATTTTCAGGCTGCGCGCCCAATCTTTCATTAATGGTGTCGGCTAGCGCTTTTGCCGTTGAAAAGTCAGGATAATGAAGGTTGAGGGTTAGCGTATCACCATTGGCGAAACCGTTGGGAACCGAGCGCTCTACCATGGCCCCGTTTGGAATTCTGCCTACAGTTGGGGTATTGACTACAATCCTAGAGCCGTCGCCGCCTTGTGCACCAAATCCGCTAACAACTAGGCTACCTTGCGCCACTGCATAAACTTCACCATCTACACCGCGAAGAAACGTCTGCAGCAGCGTTCCTCCCTGAAGACTAGCCGCCTCACCTACTGAAGAAACCGTAATATCTATGGTCTGGCCAGGCTTGGCAAAAGCTGGAAGTTCTGCGTGAACCGCAACCGCTGCTACGTTTCTAATTTTAGGTTTGGTATTAGCGTCAAGACTGATACCGAAGTTGCGCAACATGGTACGAAAGCTTTGCTCTGTAAACGGGCTTTGCTCCCCCGTTCCTGGCAATCCAACGACTAAGCCGTAACCTACTAATTGGTTGCTACGCACACCCTGAATGCTCGCTAAGTCTTTTATGCGCTGCGCCCCTACTTGAGATGATAAAAGCAGTGAGAAAACGGCCAATAAAACTGATAATAAACGCATGTTTACTCTCCTACCCTAAACCTAAAGAGGCCACCAAGCCGAATCAAAGAACTTGGTTAACCATCCCTTTTCTTGTGCTCGGGCAAAACTTCCTGTGCCCGAATATTGAATGCGCGCGTTCGCGACCTTGGTTGACACAATTTCATTTTCGGGGCTGATGTCGGCTGGACGAATAATGCCGGTCAAACGTATATATTCGTCACCCTGATTTAGTGTTAGCCACTTTTCACCGCGAATAACTAAGTTGCTATTGGGAAGCACATCAACCACGGTTACCGAAATAGCGCCATTTAAGCTATTGCTTTGGTTCGCCGTTGCGTCTCCGCTAAAATCGCGAGACGAACTTATTCCGAGCTGAATCGATTCGCCGCCGATATTGATTGCTTGACCCGCTAGCCCGGTAATAGGGTTGAGGTTTACATTTGAGTCTTTAGCTGTGCTTGTGTCAGCAGATTTGCTGGCTTGCGTATTCTCGCTTAACGTAACGGTAATAATATCGCCTACTCTTCTGGCCGTAACATCCGAATAAAGATTGTTTGCCAACTGTGAGCGAAACAGCGAACCGTCTTCAACCACCGTTTCACGAGGGTAATCTGGGATCACTGGCGCAAACGACGGGTCGTTTGCCTGAACAGGTGGTTCACTTGTGCTGGCGCAGCCACCAATAATGAGCAGAGCAACAGATAAACCTAGAATACGCATGATACTACCCATTAAAGTTGCTGAATAACTTGACCAAGCATCTGGTCCACCGACGAGATAACTTTTGAGTTCATCTCATACAAACGCTGACTTTCGATTAGGTTAACCAACTCTTCGGTTACGTTTACGTTAGAGGTCTCCAGCGTGCCTTGAGAGATATATCCCAGTCCTTGAAGACCTGGAATGCCCTGAATCGGCGCTCCGCTAGAGGCCGTCTCTACAAACAGGTTTTGTCCTGTGGGCTGCAAACCCGTAGGGTTAACAAAATCTGAAATATTGAGCTGCCCCAACACCTGCGGTTCAGCTTGCCCACGAATACTTACGCTAATTTCACCATCTTGCGAAATCGTAATTTGCTGAGCATCTTCTGGGATAGCGACTTCAGGCTGAAGTAAAAAGCCCGCGCCAGAGGTCACAATTTGCCCCTGGTCATTTAACGAGAACTGACCGTTTCTTGTATAGGCAATGGTGCCGTCGGGCTGAAGTATTTCAAAATACCCTCGACCTTGGATTGACATATCAAGGGCATTTTCAGTAGTTAACAGGTTACCCTGGGTATGCGCTTTTTGCGTAGCGACAACTTTAGAACCTGAACCTAGCATTAAGCCTGAAGGTAATTCGGTATCGGCAGACGAGCGGCCGCCCGGTTGATTGATGTTTTGATAAAGCAAATCTTCAAATACCGCGCGATCTTTCTTAAAGCCCACGGTTGATGCGTTTGCAAGGTTGTTCGACACCACTGCCACGTCAGTTTGTGCGGCATCTAAGCCGGTTTTACTAATCCACAATGCTGGATGCATGTTAACCTCCGACGTTGCTCAAGGGGCAACGATAATAAAAATTCTATTACAAGATGCGCAGCAATTGATTACCGCGAGTATCAAGCTCTTCAGCCTGCTTCATTACTTTTACTTGAAGTTCGTAATGACGTTGCAGACTTATCATGTCTACCATTTCTTCAACTGCGTTCACGTTCGAGCCCTCGAGCATGCCAGACATCACTTTGACGTTGGCGCTAGCTGGCGCAATTGAGCCGTCTTCCATGCGAAATAAGCCGTCGTTACCACGTTCCATATCCGCATAGTTAGGGCTAACTAACTTAAGGCGGCCCACATCTTCGATAACGTTCGCTGGTGCGCCTAACTGTCTCATCGACAGCGTTCCGTCTGAAGCAATGTTTAGGTTGTCTAAAGGAACGGGTAAGAAGATAGGCCCGTTATCACCAAGCACTACGCGATCGTGAATGTCTGTCAAAATTCCGTCGTCGCCCAGTTTGAAATTGCCGTCTCTTGAATAAGCTTCTTGACCGTTTTCATCTTGAACCGCAAACCAGCCATCCCCCTGAATTGCCACATCCAAATCGCGGTCAGTCTTAATCATTGGGCCCGACTCATAATTATTTGAGGGACTTTCTGTCATAGAAAAAACACGGGTCGGCAATCCTTCGCCATACGCGGGCATCGAGCGAGCCTGCTCTAACTGTGCTCTGAAACCAGTAGTTTGTGCATTGGCTAAGTTGTTGGCTCGAATACCTGTCCCCAACAAATCTTGGGATGCGCCGCTTGCTGCAATGTAGAGAAGTTTGTCCATGACTGACTTTTGACTCTGATTAAACCTTAAACAATATTTTGCAAAGGCAGTGCCAATCTGTTGATATTTACTACTATTGGAATAGATGGAAGGTACTGAATTGAAATATATAGAAAAATAAAAAGGTCGCAATGATGCGACCTGTCATTTCGCGGTGTATTTCAGGCGCATTTACACGCCTGAATATTGCCGCTTTATTGCCTCAAATTCTGAAGCTTGCCGTTAACTATCGAATGTTAAGGATAGTCTGGTTCAGTGAGTTATTTACTTCAAGGGCTCGCGAGTTCGCCTGGAAGTTACGTTGAGCAATGATCATGTCAATTAGCTCTGTAGTCAGGTTAACGTTAGCTTGCTCTAGCGCCGACGAGTTGATCTCACCAAACGTGCCGGTCGTTGCTTCACCCGCTAGTGCTTCACCTGAGGCTATACTCTCCTTCCACTTTGTGTTACTCACTTGGGTAAGCCCTTGATCGTTTGCAAATCTAACAAGCGCTACTCTTGAAATAGGTTCTGAAGTTCCGTTAGAGAAACTGGCTCGTATTAAACCATCAGAGTCTATATCTATCCCGGTCAATCGACCTACAGCCAAACCGTCTTGCTCCAATGATGTAACTTCAAAGCCTGATGCAAATTGAGTTGGCTCATTGATAGTCTGCTGTGCAGTATCCAAGTTAAAGTCGATTATAATCTGCTGGTCAGGATCTGAACCGTTTGTAATTGCGTTCTGAGGTGTACCGCTCCCTGTTGTTGTGGACCCCAAGGGCTCAGTTCTAATCACAGTAGGAACTTGATTCACGAAGTCTCCCGAAGAATCAAAAGTCAACGTCGCACTGTCCAAACCACTTTCAAACTGAACTTGTGTGCCATCTACGGAAGCGAACACCCGCCAATCATTCGGGTTTGCCGTAGTGTCAGTATCATCACGTACAAAATAGTAGGTCATCACATGACTCTCACCGAGAGAGTCGTAAATAGTCACCGATGTTGCGGCATTGTATGTCTCTTGATTCTCAGGATCAAAGTTTGCAACTGTTTTGTATTCACCATTCGCTGGCAAATTCATTTTTATGTCAACTTCGGAGGTTTGACGTGGAGACCCCGATGAATCGGGAACTCTAGTCGGTATTGTTGTACTTAGCGCCGTCGATGAACTTGTACCATCAGGGTTAACCGGAAACCCCATTAGATTATCCCCACTACTGTTTACAATAAAATTATCATCGTTTAATTTAAATTGTCCGGCACGCGTGTAGGTAAAATCGTTAGAAGAAAGATCTGATGACATAGCAAAATAACCTGTTCCGGTAATAGCTAGGTCTAGCGCACTGTTAGTAAACTGCAAACTACCTTGGTGAAATTGCTGCGCTACTTCTTGAGTGAGAACACCATCTCCTACTTTTGTTCTGCTTCCTGACAAAAGAGAAGCTGCGTATACATCACCAAATTCGGCTCGTGACTCTTTAAATCCAACCGTATTAACATTCGCGATATTATTGGCCGTTACGTCCAGATCTTTTTGTGCCGCCGCTACACCACTTAAAGCTATATTAAAAGACATTTCTTCTCTCCTACTAACTACCTATTTGGATAACGTCATCAAGGCTGATACTGACATTACCGTCCAAATTTAAAATGATACCTTGACCGCTACTTGCCAAGCTTACGCTACCTATATGCCGATTTACTGCTGTTGATAATTGAACGCCTTCGCCACCGACTTCACCAGTAACGGTAATTCCAAAGTTACCCGCCTTTACCGGGTCTCCATTTTTATCTAAGCCATCCCATTCAAACTGCACATTTCCAGCTGTTTGAGTTCCCGCATCAATAGTTTTTACGACTTCACCCAACTCATTCTGAATGGTAATGGTCATGTTCTGAACTGTTTCTTCGTTGATTACTACTCCAGAGATTCCATCACCCTCATTCGCCATAAATGCTACGTTACCTTGCACTAAGACATCTTGCCCTATCAGACTAGATGCTTGGAGCGCCTGATTCGAGGTCATAGAAGCGGCAAACGACTCAAATTTTTCATTAAGTTGAGATATGCCATCAGCCATGGTGAACGACGTCATTTGCGCCACCATTTGGTCGTTGTCTACCGGCGCAGTGGGATCTTGATTGGCAAGCTGCTCTGTCAGCATCGAGAAAAAGTCCTCTTGAGTAAGCTGCTGCTCGGTGCCATCGGCAATTTTGACGGTCTCTTCCTGCCAATACATGTCAGTATTTAAGCCGGTGTTGTTTATGGTATTCACTGATTATTCCTCACAAAATTCAAGGGGCTAATTATTGCCCTTGACCAAGCTGCAATACGCGACGGAAAATGCGTTTTGTTGTGTCAGCTACCTGAACATTCGTTTCATAGGCTTTGGATGCGGACATCATATTTGCCATCTCTTCAACGATATTCACGTTCGGCTTGTAGATATAGCCGTTCTCATCTGCCATTGGATTGTTCGGTGCGTATTCCACTTGAAGCGGTGCATCGCTTTCCACGATACCTTTCACCTGAACCCCAGTACCTTTTGACTGATCGCGCATTGCATCTTGTAACGCTGTAGCAAAAACGGGGTGACGTGCTCGGTAAGTTTCGTCATAGCTGCTGCTAACCGAGTTTGCGTTGGCAATATTACTGGCCGTGGTATTTAAGCGTACGTTTTCAGCTTCCATACCCGTACTCGAAATTTGCATTACGTTAAATAAACTCATGACTATTGACCTCCTGAGCTGAGCGCTTTTTTCATACCTTTAATTTTTCCATTCAAAAATTCCAGGCTGGCTTGGTAGCGCAATCCATTGTCTAAAAATCGGTTTCTTTCCGCCTGCACTTCTACCGTGTTGCCGTCTCCGGTGTCTGGCTGAGTTGGCACGCGGTATTGCATGTCAAAGTTTGCCGCTACTGACGAAGGATTGCCGCTTAGGTGGCGATCGTTTGTCCGCACTAAGCCCGAGGAAGCACGGCTAGTTGAGTGGCTTGATGCCTCTTGCATTGCAGACTGCATCGCTTTATTAAAGTCGATGTCCCGCGCCTTATATCCCGGCGTATTTGCATTTGCTAGATTCCCTGAAATCACTTCCATACGCTCTGTGCGTATCCTGAGTGCTGACGCGTGAAAGCCAACCAGTTTATCTAGGTTAATAGCCATACCATGACCTCTGACTTACTTAAAAACATTTCGTGGTGACAAGATAAGAAAAATACGGCTTAGCCTATTTTCGTCTAATTGTCGTTTGTAAGAATAGTTAGCAAGGCAAATGCCATAATGATTATTTGACGGGGGCGTTGGGAATAGAGGTTCGAATTTATCCAAAAAAAATGCTGAATAATCAAACCTCTAAATTAGATTATTTTTTTTGATAGTAGAGGCCAGGGTGGCACTTAACCATACTATAGGTATCACTAGCAGCGCTGATTGACTCAGAAGCGCCAAGGAAAAGTACGCCTTCAGGCTGCAGTTGTCCGGCAATTTGTTGCAGTATGCGCTGCTTCACGTCAGCCGAGAAGTAAATCAATACATTACGGCAGAAAACAATATCAAAACGGCCTAGTGCAGCATAGCTTGTAAGCAGATTTAGACTTTTAAAAGTCACCATGCGACGAACTTCAGGTTTAACCTGCATCATGCCGTTGTCGCCTTGTTGGAAAAACGTTTGTCTCCGCTGAGGCGATAAACCTCTGGCAAGAGATAGTTCGTCGTAAAGTCCAAGTTCGCACTTTTGCAGCATTTCCGACGATAAATCCGTAGCAACAATTTCAACACCGGCCCTCAATGCCCCCGGTCGCTGTCGTTGATATTCAAGAACAGACATGGCAATAGAATACGGCTCTTGTCCTGAGGAACATGCGGCACTCCATATCCGAATCTTCTGGTTTTTTGTCGAAAGTGTGGGAAATAAATTATTTACGAGAAGATCAAAAGGATAATTATCGCGAAACCACAAGGTTTCGTTGGTAGTCATTGCATCAATTACACTTTGAAGCAAGGCTCTATCAAACCCGCGTACCACGACATCAATCAGGTCATCGGCTGATTCATAATTATGCTTGTAAAGTAGCGAGGCTAGTCTGCTGCGAACAAGGTACTGTTTATTTTCACCCAGCACTATTCCACATTGCTTCTCTAAAAACTCCCTGAACTTCAAGTAGCTTGCTGGCGAAACGTCTTTATTAGCCAATACCCTATTGCTCCGTTATTCGCATTCTGTCATAAGCCATTTCTGTACCGCAGTAGCAAGTTCATCAGGATGGAATTTAGCGATGAAGTCATCGGCGCCCACCTTCTGAACCATTGCTTGGTTAAATACGCCACTCAATGAAGTGTGAAGAACAACGTGCAGCTTTTGTAATTCAGGCGTATTTTTTATTTCAGCCGTCAAGGTATAACCATCCATTTCCGGCATTTCAATATCGGAAACTAGAACACCAACGCGGTTGGTTACGTCGCCATATTCCGCTGCGATTTCCTTCAATCTGTTTAATGCTTCCAGACCATTTTTAGCAAGCTCTATCTCAAGACCTAGAGATGTGAGGGCCTTCCTAACCTGATTTCTTGCAACTGACGAGTCATCGGCAATAAAGATAATTTTATTTTCTTGGCCTTCGGTTGTTAACCCCTCGGCCACCTCAGCACTTACTTCTGCGTTAAGAGGTGAGATTTCGTTAAGAATTTTTTCTACATCGAGAATTTCAATAAGCTCGTTCTCAACTTCTGTCACTGCCGTCAGGTAACTGGCGCGGCCAGTACCTTGAGGAGGAGGCATGATTGCGTCCCAGTTAGTATTGATAATACGTTCAACAGCCCCCACTAAAAAGCCTTGTACAGAGCGGTTGTATTCGGCAATAACGATAAACGCATTAGAAAGATCTTCTATTCTACGGCCTTTGGTCGCCATACTTAAATCGATAACCGAAATGGTTTGACCACGGATGTGGGCCACCCCACGAACCAACGGGTTAAGCTTTGGAATTGCCGTTAAAGGAGGACACTGAAGTACCTCTCGCACTTTAAACACGTTTATACCAAAGCGCTGACGGCCATTAAGTCTAAACAGCAGCAATTCTAATCGATTCTGCCCAACAAGCTGAGTGCGTTGGTTTACTGAATCTAAAATACCCGACATAGGTCACCTCTAAAAATACTGGGCATGATCATTGCCTCTGATAGTAAAGATAGACAATATCACTAAATTTTTGCAGGTCAAACGACAGAAAAATGACGCTAGGTGCCATTTTAGTCTGTTACGCAATCTCAACTTTCGTTGAGTTTTCTTACCTGCTCTGAGTTCAGCGCCTATTGAACGATAATGTGCGCTTTACGATTAAATCCACTGAGTCGCTGGACTGATTTTACTAAGCATAGTCAAAAACTCGCAAACTGAACACGAAAAGTCATGATGAAACTGATAAACAAAAAAAACGACCAGATGCTTACTCACTTGCTTTGGTTTTTGTTGCTTGGAGCATTTTCAACACACTGCCTAGCAGCGCTGACGAATCATGAAAAAGTTGAAGAAGGCGCCAGGCAATATTTGCTGTCTCAGCTTACTGATGACGCGCAGGATACTAACATTGATGTCGATGTTGTGAAGATAGACGATCGGATAAATATTCCCGATTGTCCAACCGGCTTCCACTATAACGCTTCACAAGAAGCGCTGAGTCAGTCCTATATTTCAGTTCGAGTGAGTTGCAAAAATAATGAGTGGTATTTATTTACCAGTAGTCAGGTTACTCGTACAAAAGAAATTGTTGTTACTCAAGGTGCAATAAGCCCGGGAACGGTGCTCACATCGTCTAATTTAGCGCTAGCTAAAGTCGACATAAGACGACTGCGCCATACTGCATTTACAGATTTAGACGGCCTTATCGGTGCGAGAATGAAGCGACGGGTGACCGACGGACAAGCCATTCAGTCAAATATGCTATGCTTTGTGTGTAAAGGCGATAGAATAACGATTACTGCTGAAGTTGCTGGAATGGAAGTTAAGACTGCCGGTATTGCTCAACAAGACGGTGTCGTGGGCGATAATATCAAGGTTTTAAATGCCAGCAGCAACAGGTCCGTAATTGCAAGAGTCGCAAGCCCTGAAGAAGTCGTGATACACTTGTAAAGTATCCAGTTAATTTCTACTTTTTTGTGCATAATTACACTAAAGAAATATGCCGAAAGGCCGATAACTAAACTGAGGCAAAAAAGGTAGTGAGGACTTAAAATGGCAATTAACAATATAAACAATGGGTTACCAAAAACACCTATTGATAACGGGAAGGTTGCGCAGCAAAACCAGACGCAACAATCTCAGCAGCAAGCGTCGACGCAAAGTGCGCAGACCGCCCCTGCTCCACGTCAGGATTCTGTTTCCCTGACTCAATCTGCACAGCAACTTAGTCAGGTGCAAAAGAAAGGTTCTGAAGCACCAGTGAATCAAGAAAAAGTTGATCGTCTCAAAAAAGCAATTCAAAGCGGCGATTATAAAATTAATCCAGAAGTGCTGGCGAATAAAATAGCTAAGCTAGAGTCTGAGATTTTTGGCACTAAGTGATTGCGCTCAGCAAACAATAGAGAAAATGTGTGACAGAACATAGTAGCGAAGTAACACAAGCGATGACCAAGCAAGTAGAGCAACTCTCTACGCTTGCTGCTCTGCTTGAAAAAGAGCTTCAGTTAATCAGCTCTCGCGACGCAGAGTCTCTCATGAATTTGCTTGACGAAAAGACACAGCTTCTATCTGACATTCAAACGCTTGATGGAAAAATTGAGCATATTATTCGCGATAAAGGATCGCTGTCAGACAATGACGAGCTGTTTTTAGAGCAAGCGAACCGTCTTCTTGACGACTGTAAATATCGAACGCAAATCAATCAAAAAGCCGTTGAGCAAGGACAGCTTCGCCTCACACATTTACGCAATTTGATGATGGAAGTTCGCGCGAAAGAATCGCTCACCTACGACAAGAAAGGCAAACCGAAAGGTGGTACGTTAGGTTCTGGCATCAGCGCCTAGGCCTAGCGCTTTCAAATACATTACGCGCTTCGTTATAAAAGACTGCTATCAAAGCGGCGCGGCGCGGCGCGGCGCGGAATACAACAACATACCTGCGTTTTTTACACAACACCTTGTTTATTAAATTCCCCGTTAGTAATACTTAACGTCTTTTACTCTTCTTGGTTTAGCCGTAGACAGATAAATGTCGTAAACTTGCTGCATGTCGAGAGACAGTTCAGTTACATAGGTGTCTTCCCCTACAGGGTATGCCTTGACAACTTCTGCGCCTCTAATAATTCCCTCAACAGAGGAACGCAAATTTTCGCTGTCTACGATAAGACCAGACACAGACTGACTTCCTTCAATTTTTTGACCATAAACCTGCTCAGTAAGCTCTCGGTATGCATCTAATTTTGACGCTTTCATGGCCATAATAAGTTTCATGCTGTCACTTTCACCTTGCTGGGACGAAATCGGCGCGTACCCGACAGCCGTCAAAACAGGGTAAGAATCTGGCTCAACGGTTTCCCATTCAACATGCTTATCGACGATGCCACAACCACCGGTGCCAAGTGCAAAACCGAGAATAGCAGCTTGAATAAAGACTTTAGATTTTTTCAATTTACGCAAATACATACGCTTAAACCTCACCTTGCATCACTAACACATTAATGATGACCCGTATTTTATTTAGCAAAAACTAGTAACCCTGCAACCTTTCGCTAAGAGCGTTGATCGGGCTCAGCCTAACCTATGAGTAACCGTTAATTAACGAGCAGGTAGTCAATGCGTTTGCACTCGCGGCTACAGTGCCCCCATACACTATTTAACGTGATTCCTTAATCAACATAGTTGGCTACCTAACTGGCAGCCGTACTCACAAAAGAACTAGCAAAATACGCGCCTGTTTTAATGTACAGAGTAATAGCGCTAGTACTTGGCACTTTTCTCGCATAGTTTTATTGCATAGCTATCAAATAACACATGGTTTTAACCATGCGCATGAGCTTATTAACAATAGAGGTGTGCGGTGCAACACATTAGCAAAACGACTCTGGCAAAAATTTTCAATATCGCTGTGGCGCTTGTTTGCCTTATCGCCTTTTTTATTGGGCAAGCGCATGCCGTGTGGTATGAGGCTACCGGACAGGCTGTGGTCGTAAATGGTAATAAAGACGCAGCCAAACAAGCGGCAACGCAAGAAGCACTTAAACAAGCAATGCTTTTCGCTGGGGCATCAGTACAAAGCGTTGCAAACCTTGCGAACGGCCTACTCAAGAACGAAGAAATGACGATACGATCTACCGGTGAAGTTGAGCAGCTTGAACTCGTTGATGAAATCTTTAACGGTGATGTGGTGACCGTTAGAATAAGAGCCGATATTTTTCCAAAGGGTAAGGTCTGCTCCGCTCAGCATGATGAAAAGCATTTTGCAACGACGCATTTTAGAATAAGAAATAGGGCTCAGCTAACGCAAGGCAACATGCCTCATTTCGACAAAGCGTTTACGCAACGCCTTGCAAACGCTATGCAAACACAAACTGAAAATTTAAGAATTTCATATGTTGCCCCTCATACTGCTAAATTCGACAGCCGTTATACTGACCAAAACATACGCACGCTAGCGGCTCAAAGTAATACCCAATTCGTCATCATTGGCGTCATCAACGATTTAAGCATGAGTGAGGAGAAAGGTTCTTCTCTATTCTCACCCTGGCGCAGCAGTTCCCCGCGCCGCGTCTTTTCAATGACTCTGCAAGTATACGATGGAATTAATGGCGGACTTCTTTTTACCTCATCTTACCAAGGGGAAGAGGAATGGACATTTGATAGATTTGAAGATATCGATGAGTTCTCATCTACCTTTTGGCAATCACGATATGGACAGGCAGTGGACAGTGTCATTAGCGAAGCGATAGAGGATATAAAACAATCTACCGCTTGCCAGCCAATCACCGGCAGAGTGATTAGCGTGGTAAACAATCGTATTTCAATTTCTTTGGGCCGAGATAATGGTATTTCTGAAAAAGATGAGATGTACCTTTATCAAGCAAAAGAAGTCATAGATAACCGTGGCAGAGAGTATCTTCAATATTCGCTTTACCCCGGAACCTTCACTGTGGAGAGTGCGTTTAGCAATTCATCAGTGGTTTTTTCCGACACAGGAGTAACTGCAAACATTCAAAGTAATGATTTTGTGGTCAAAAAATAGTGTTAGTCACTCTCTTTTCAATTGCTCAATGAGGAGATTGGTTTTTTATTAGCCTCATGGTATATCTATAACAAAGTATAATTTTACATACTTAATCTTTAGGCTCAGGGAGATACCTTGACTTAGACTTTCGTATGATTCACTTTGCATAACTATGACTTTCCACCTATTCGTTTCGAGTTGTTTGGCATTTATCGCTTTGCTGCAGGCAACTCAGCAGATAAAAAGCCATTTTATCATTGAGTTTCCTAGACTTGAGCGGGAAGTAACCGAGAAATTTGGTGCAGATAAAGCCCTTCATGTTGGTGCACTCGAAGATACTCTCAACCTTCTTGAAAATAAAAGCATTCACGAGCAACTTCTAGGCGTAAATGCTTTTTTCGACGAACATATCCAGTACGCAACTGACGATATTGTATTTAAAGAAAAAGACTACTGGGCTACGCCATCTGAACTTTTTGGTCATTCACGGGGAGATTGTGAGGACTATGCCATTGCAAAATATATAGCTCTGCTACACTTAGGCATTGATAGTGCTAAACTTCGGTTAATTTACGTAAAAGCGAAGATTGGTAGAAGTCGAGTAACACAAGCACACATGGTTTTAGGATACTATGACTCCCCTTCATCGGATCCTTTGGTGCTAGACAGTTTAGTGTCTAACGTTTTACCCGGTTCTCAGCGAACAGACTTAATACCCGTATTTAGTTTTAATGACTCAGGTATTTGGCAACCCGGTCAAAAAACACAAGTTTCATCGTCAACCAGCAGACTGTCTCGGTGGCGAGATGTTATTGAGCGTATGAAAAAAGAGGGGATTAGCAGAAGGTCTTAAATATTTATGTCAATAACAAGAGAATTATGGCTAGCCATTGTAGTCGTTGTCCTTGTTGCCATTGCGGGTAGCGTGTCTATTCATGCTTTTACCACGAAGCAATATGTAGAAGAACAGCTTTATTCAAAAAACGTGGATAATGCCAGCATGCTTGCGCTCACTTTGAGCGGCCTTGATAAAGACTCCGTTTCTTTAGATCTTTTCATAATGTCTCAATTTGATATTGGCCACTATGCTTCGATAGTTCTACAAAAGGCGGATGGCGAAATTGTGTCAGCTCACCGTAATAAAGAACAAATAAACGAAGATACGCCTAAATGGTTCGCAAAGAATTTTTCACCTGATGTGAAACTGGGAATTGCGCAAGTTAGCGAAGGCTGGGGGCAATATGGCACGGTTTACGTTGAGACTGATACGAGTTTCGCTATTGCATCAATGTGGCGCGCTACCCAACGACTGATTATTGGTTTGTCTCTTCTGGGTCTAATTACCGGTATTATAGGCGGTTGGGCACTCCGTTTTATTATACGCCCACTGAACGGCGTGGTTGGTCAAGCTGAGTCATTCCAAAAAATGCGATTTATCCAGCTCCCCGAGCCGCGTACTTTAGAACTAAAACGGGTAGTTCGCGCAATGAATTTTTTAGCGGCGAATTCTAAGAAAATCATGGAAGAAGAGAATACTCGGCTTGATATCCTGCGCTATAAAACGCAATTTGATGATGAGTCAGGCGTAGCAAACAGAGACTATTTTATTTCAATTCTAAAAGGTCAACTCGCTTTCCGTGATACAGAGGGCGTTAACTGCTTGTTCTTCATGAGGTTCACCGAAGGCAATGGCTTTCTTCGCTCTCCAGCCAATATTCGCAAAAAGAGAATTCGCGATTTCATAGAAGAAATCAATGATAGCCTTTCGCTTCATCACGACTTTTTTAGCGATAGTCGAGTTGCAAGGATGCAAAAAAACGAGTTTGCCATCCTTCTCACCGAAGCTCACAATACTGGGGAGATATCTAATGCTCTCCACGGTGCTTGCTTAAGTGCATTTTGCCATGAAGGCGACCCAAAAGTATTCCAATCAGTAACAAAGCTGCGCCCTGATGATAGCTTTTCTGACGCGTTAATGAGAGCCGACGCAATGCTTGACGAAGCAGAGACAACGAACAGGGCTGAACCTTTTATAGAGGCCATACTTAAACAAGAGAGCAGCTTAGTTGATGAGAGAAGATGGGAACATGATTTAAAACAGGCTATTAAAAGCCAGGATGTTGAAACCTTTAACTACCCCGTTCTTGATGTGAACCGAAACCTTGTTCATTACCAATGCTGGGCAGGCGTTAATATAGAAGGCGAGCTACGAAAAAATGGCTACTATGCTCATTGGGCTCGGTATCTAGGGCTATTACCTCAATTAGAGTTAACGACTATCATTCACCTAATGGATACCATTAAATATTCCGAAGCAACATCAAAGTTTGCGTTCCTCTGCTCTGAGCAATTGTTAGTTGACTCTGCGCTTTTATCGCAACTTTACACTCAATTGGACGCGGATAAAAAGGTCGCAACGCAAATGTGCTTCGAGGTTCGAGAATCTACCGCAACCCGCTTCCCAACAGAATTTAGAGCGTTTTGTAACGCCCTTAAAGCCAGAGAATGCCAGGTTGGCCTTAAGCGTGTTGGCGAGTCTTTCTCACAATTATTGAACGTGCAAGAGCTGGGTTTAGATTATGTGAAAATTGATTCTGCTTTTATGGCTGACATCGACTTTAACCCCGCCAATCACGCATTTATCAGAGGCTTCTGCTCGTTAGCTCACACCTTTGGTATTGATGTATACGCTGATGGCGTTAAACGTGCTGATCACCAAGATCTATTTATCGAGTTAGGTATTGACGGGGTGGTTTCTCATATTGAGGTTATAGAGCATCTTTTAGATGACTAAACTCGCCAAGTCTGAGTAATAGACCGATTCGATCTTTTGCCTCAAATTTGTGTAACAGCGTACCAACATATTCCTTAACGGTGCGCTCGGTAATTCCATGCCCTCTCGCTATCTCTTTGTTACTCAAGCCCTCTAAGATACCACTTAACACATCTTTTTCTCTGTTGGTTAGCCCCTGTAGCGAGGGGATAACACGCCCGGTTTGTCTATTAGCGGCTACATTTGATATCGACACAGCGAGCAGCTCACTCGGTAACCAGATGCCCCCCGCTTCAAGAACGCGTGTCACCGAAGCCAGTAAAGACTGCGTCGCTAGCGCATGACAATATGCTCTAGTGCCCAACATTAATGCCGTTTGCATTTCTACCCGATCATACTTGTAAGTGAGTAAGGCTATATTGTCGACTTTCTGCTTAGCGCCAATGAGCTGTTGCCGCCAGTTCTCATTGCTTGCCAATATCCATATACAATCAGTTTGATCACACGTTAGTTGATCAACCCGCCTATAGCTGGTCCACGAATACTGGGTTAGCGCCCCTTGCAAATCTTTCTCGGCAATGAAATGCCTCATTCAACGCTCCCGCAGCGCAGAGGCTGTCACATTGAACAGAGGGGATAAGATATAGTTAAGGACCGTTTTCTTTCCCGTCAGTATATCTACCTGTACGATCATTCCAGGCAGTATTTCTAACGCCTCATTCGCGATGCTTTTCTTCGTCTCAAGCCTCACTAGGTAATAAGTTTCGTCTTTTTCGTTAGTGATGGCATCGGCACTGATGTGTTGAACTTCAGCAGACATACCACCATAAATAGTAAAGTCATAAGCACTAAACTTTAAGATAGCCTGCTGCCCTTCTCGTATAAACGCAATGTCTTTAGGCGAGACTTTTGCTTCAACAATAAGTTGATCATCTTGAGGAACGAGTTCCACTACCGCGCTGCCTGGTGTAATTACCCCGCCAACGGTATTGATGAGCAACCGCTGCACCGTACCATTGATTGGCGATCTCAGTGCAGCTTGTGATACCACATCTTCTAAACTGGTTTGAGACTGCTGCAATGTAGCCATTTCAGCGGTGGCGTCGGTCAATGCTTGGTTCCATCTATTAACCAATTTAAGGCGCGCTTCTTCCTTCTTAATAATTTCCTCTTCGATGGCGTTTAGTCCACGTTCAATCGCTACCTTGGACTTGGCGATGTTTCCTTCTAGTTCTACTATCTGACGTTCTAAGCGAAGGATTTCAATCTCCGACACAGCACCTGATGCAAGTAATGGCTTGGTCACAGCGAGCTCTTTTTTTGAGAGGGATAACACGTTTTGATACTGTGAAAGATTAGCTCGCTCTTCTTCCACATCTTGACGGCGTTGCATAATACGAGAATCGGATCCTGCAGCGACTTCATCAAGCTCAGCCAAATTAGAATTGTAGAGCTTTCGCTCGTTATCAACGACAGTTGGTGCCCGTTCGCGAAGCTCTCGATTAAACCGCAACACGTTGCCTTGGGTGAGCGCCGACAAGCGCTGCACTTTCGCAGCCAGCGCCGCAAACTGGGTTGTGTTTTCTTCAAGGCTTGACATAAAGCGGGTAGGATCCACCTTCAATAGCACTTGGCCAACTTTAACCGCTTGTCCTTCTCGTACTAAAATTTCCTGTACGATACCACCGTCATAAGATTGAAGTACCTGTAGTTGCTGCGACGGTATGACTTTCCCATCGCCTTTTGCCACTTCATCAATCTCTGCAAAATACGACCATATCACCAAAAGTAACAAAACTAGCGTCACCAGATACAAGAGCCCACGGGCTTTCACAGGGGTTTGCATTATCCGTGACCATTCGGCTTCCAATACCCAATCCTGACCCGGAGGTGGCGCTAGCCAACCTCGCATTAATCGCTGCAACCAGTCTTTTTTGTCACCGCCACTATTAGAAATCATGGCGCCCTCTTAAGCTTTTGACTTGGCTGTTTAAATTGAACAAGTACGTCTTCTTTTTTACCGTCAGCGATGACTTTTCCGTTCTCGATAACAATCACGCGCTCAACAAGATCTAGCAAGGTTGTTCGATGGGTATTGATGATGAGTGTTTTGCCCGCTGAGGCAGCTTTGATGGTTTCCTTCATCTGCGCTTCGTTTGTTGAGTCCATGGCTGAGGTAGGTTCATCCATGATATATATCGCAGGGTCTCGCACTATGGCTCTGGCCATCGCTACTGCTTGTCGCTGACCTCCTGAGAGTAAGCTACCCCGCTCACCCACGTTTTGCTCTACCCCATTGGCATTACCGTTAACAAGCTTGGCCAAACCACACTGGGTCAGTACCTCCCAAAAGTCACTTTCATCGATACGTAAATCTTCAGACATAATATTGTCTTTCAATGAACCGTAGAAAAGGCTGACGTCTTGCGGCACATAACCTATTTGTTTACGAAGTAGCGTGGGGTCGTATTGCTGAAGGTCGACGCCGTCCATGAGTAACTGACCCGATTCAGGACGGTAAAAGCCCATAAGCAGTTTATTCAGCGTTGATTTTCCGCATCCATTTTTGCCCAAAATCGCTACGTGCTCTCCTTGTTTAATCGAAAAGTTTACATCTTTGAGTGCAAGTACGGTTTCATCCGGATATTTAAAGCATAGCTGACACGCATCTATATTCCCCTTGAGCACAATACTACTTTTTATCTGCTTATTACTGCCTGACTCACTCGGCAACGACATGATGTCGTCAAGGGCATTTTTTGCCGTCTCTGCGTGATGATATTGTGCCAATAGAGCCGCAGCCTGGGAGACCGGCCCCATGGCGCGGCTAGACAATAGGTAGGCAGCAATTAATCCACCTTGTGTGATCAAACCTTCAATGATCAGATATACACCAGTTAGAATGATTACAACGCCAACTGACTGCTGAACCCAAAGTGCCGCATTGTTTACCGACATTGAAACCAGACGCAGCTTGGCATTAACTTTGGCAAGAAAGATAGTTTGCTTTTCCCACGCACTTTGGTTTCGGCTCTGGTAACCAAACGCTTTTATATCCTCTAAAGAAGTCACGCTTTCGGTAACGAGGGAGCTTTTTCGAGAGCTAATCTCCATCGACTCCTCTGAGAGGGAGCGCATTACGCGCTGTGCTTTCATGGCGTATAGGAAAAGCGCGGTGGCGCCAATAAGAATAGGAATGATCAAATAAAAATCGATCATAGCTATGATAACGACAAACAAGAGCCCGAAGGGTAAATCAACCAATGCCACTAGAGTTACAGAACCGAAAAACTGCCGAATACTCTCAAACGATTGCAGGCTGTTTATAAAGGAACCGCTTTTTGCTGGTCTGCTAGCCAAATGTATAGACAGGACTTTTTCCATAATTTTTGCAGATAGCGTGACATCCAGTCGGCTCGCTGCCAGCTCGACAAAATACTGCCGTAACATGCGCAATAAAAAATCTGCTGCGAGAACCAAAAGCACGCCGATAGCCAGCGCCCACAAAGTCTCTAGTGCCGCGTTTGGCACCACCCTGTCGTACACATTCATCACAAAAAGAGGCAGGGCAATGGAAAGCAGGCTAATAAAAACAGAGGCTAATAGTACATCCCTATACAGCCCTTTTGCTGATTTGATAGACGACCACAGCCAGTGCCCTACCGATGATTTGTCAATTTGAGCATTGGTCTCATGCGCATGCATTTCGGGTCGAGCAAATATTATGTACCCAGTATAACGGGCAGCGAGTTCACCTCTGGGAACCTCAACCACGGCGTCATCTAATTCTGGATACGAAACTCTTGCGTGGGAATGATTAATACCGTGAAGCACGCAGGCCTGCTTTTCATTTAATACTAAAACAGCGGGTAGTAGTGCGGTATTAATGTGGTCTAAATCCCGTTTAACTGTTCTGCTGGCCAGCCCCGCTCGCTTTGCCGCACGTTCAAACCCTGTGGGCGATAGTTCACCGTGATCTAGAGGCAGCCCACTAAGCAGGCTGACTCTAGATACATCCAGGTGGTGCGCATGACAGATGGTAATTAAGCAATCCATCAATACGCCTCCTTGCTGTTCCAGATAGGATATGTCGTCTACGACCTTCTTTTCCTTCATATAGGCCTACATATCACTATTCGTTAGAAGGAAGCTGGATAATAGCTGCTTCAATTCTGCGATTACGAGCGTTCGCCGCGTCTGATTCTTCATCAACCAGCGGACGACTCTCTCCGTATCCAACCGCAGTAATTCTTCTAGCTTCTATATTTGCGTTCGTCATCAGCAGCGACGCTACAGCTTTTGCTCTTCGTTCAGACAAGCGTTGGTTGTAGGCTGCATCCCCATCTAAAGAGGCATGGCCGTGAATTATCACTCCTGAGCTTGAGTCGTTGTTTAGCGCTTCGATAACGTCTTGAAGCGAGTTCTCATATTCAGGCAAAACCTCGGTAGAATTAGACGCAAACTCAATATTGATCTTAAATGAATTAATTATCTTTGCATTATCGAGAGTAAAATCTGCAGCGCTTGATTCTGACCCTGTTTCAGGCTCTTTGGCTTCACAACCAAAGTCATCGACCATGGCACCTGGCGTAGAATCGGTGCAGTCGTCCCACAAATCCACAATGCCGTCGCCATCTGTGTCGCGCTTAAGAATATTAAGTTCATCTTCAAAGTTTGTACGAACGGCTGGACAAACGTAGTTAGGGTCGTAGCTTATTCTCTCTTCGGCTTTGTTCAGTACATCAGGCACGCCATCTTTCGTAATTCCTAATGTTTGTGCCAAGCTACCCGAGGCCGCAAGCAGTCTTACACGCGCCTTTTCTAAGGTGTATTGTGCTTCTAAATACGCGCGACTAGATTCGTAGTACTCGTTTTCAGAATCGAGTAAGTCTAATAGAGAACGTTCACCAATGGTAAACTGATCCATGTATGCAGACTTTACTCTGTCCGAAGACAGACGGTGGGCATTCAGAGAGGGTAGCTGCTCAGTAATATTAATAATGTCGTTATAAGCAATTTGTACCGTTTGTCTCATATCGATACAGGCTTTGTCCCGCAGATCTTTTGCTAAGTCTACCTGCGATAATGCTTGTCGAATCGCTGCGCGGTCCGAGCCACCGTTATACAAATTATAAGAAAAGTTAACGCCTACACTGGCTTCAGTAATGGTGTTATTTAGCGCAGCTTGGTCTCGCGTTTGTGCGCCGTAACTAGCGGTTAAATTAACTTGTGGATGATACAGACTTTTCGCACTGTCCACGGCGTAACGCTGGGCATCAATGTTGTAAATAGCAGCATTGAATTGGGGGTTGGTGCCGTAGGCGCTGGTGAGTAAGGTTTGAATATCTGTAACACTTGCATCAACAAAAGCAGAGTTTAATGTTACCGGCTGCAAGTTATTCACAGGCTTCTCGCCCACCAACCGTAAAAACCGCGCGGTAACATCATGCAAATTAGACAGCTCGGTAAGCACATTAGACTCAGCAAGAGAAAGACGACCACTGATTTGCTCTAAGTCAGCTCTACGACCCACACCTGCTTCAACACTCTCTTCAATTTGTTTAAACACGTCAACATGGGTTATCAGGTTTTCTTCTGCAAGTTTCAAAAGCTCTCGGAATAGCTGAACATCCATATAAGCGAGGGCGGTATCTAACGACTTCTGCTCAATTTCGTTCATTAGTTCGAAAAAGCGGACAACTTGCGCTTGCTTGAACCGCTTTACTTCGCTGCTTGTTAAAAAGCCGTCGTATAACATTTGGGTAAGCGTAATTTGCGCAGTATGGCCCATGTATTCGCGATCTAAACCGTAATTTCTATCGCTATACGCACTCGATGCCAATACATCTACTTGAGGGCGAAATCCGCCTCGCGCGATATCAACATCTGACATCGCTACTTGAAGTTGTCGCCAGCTGGCTTGCACTTCTGGGTTTTCATTAACCACCTTGCGAACATAGTCTTCCAAATTGACTGACGAAGCATTAGTTCCATAGCTCTGCGCGACGGAAGTATTAGCAAGAACAGCGCCAACTGCACCAATTACAATCTTGGTAAGCACTGAATCTATCAACTTCATAAGGAAATCTCATCAAATAAGAACCGGCGCCATTTGCTTGGTTTCTTACTTATAAAAGTAGACGCTGTGCGTAATTCTGCAAACCTAGCATCCAATTAATAGACTAATTATTAACAAATTAGGGGTAACTACCTAGGCTTTATACCAAAGGATATGTACCACCCGTACTACGGTCCGGTAACGAGATAGAAAAGCCCTGCTACGCTTTATACATATCGTCAAAAATAATAAATTGAGAGAAGATCATGGCTGAAGTAACCGTTGTAGAAGTAAATGGCGAAGCATCTTTAGTGCGTGGTGATACGGGTGAACTTGTCAACGTCACTGTAGGTATGACGGTGGCCGAAGGTAACGTATTAAACGTATCTCCTGATGGATTTGTTACCGTAAGTGTAGATGGAGAATTTCGAACACTTCCAGCCGGACAAAGTGTTACTTTCCCGCTGCATTTAGATTTCACTGAAAAAAATTCCGACGATGAATTCGCCGTTTTTGACGAAAGTGTTGATGAACTTGCAGCATTACTTGATGGCGTAGAAAATATTGAAGGAAACGCTCAAGAGGGAGATGCCGATTTCCTTGATGTGCTTGCTGGTGAAGGCGATATTTTAGAATCGTTGGAAGCGACAGCCGCAGGTCTTGACGGAGGCGCAGGTTCCGATGGCGGTAGTAATTTTGTTCGCGTTGATCGCATAAATGAAGAAGTCGACCCAGTGGGTTTTCAGTTCGATCAAAGTGGAAATGGCAACAACGATGTTATGCCCGTCGATTTTTCTGGCACTGGTGAACAAGCACAAGATATTTCACTTACGCTAGATGCGATTGGCTTAACAAGCGACACCACACCAACACTATCAGGCATTACTTCAGCAATTCCAGGAAGTACAGTCACACTAACCGTTACCGACAGTGCGGGAAACACTCAGGTTGTTACTGCTATTGTGCAAGATGACGGTACATTCAGCGTGGACGTACCAAATGCGTTGGCTGACGGTGAATTCACGGTAGATGCCACTGTGTTAGAACCTACTGGTAATACTGCAGATAGTTTTACCAACGGTGAAATTGATGCTACCGCTCCAACAATCACCATTAATGCGCCGAGCTCTGACAACGACACCACGCCAACCCTTTCCGGTACCACCGATGCCACACCTGGCAGTACAGTTACGCTAACCATTACCGATAGCGCGGGCAACACGCAAAGCGTGACTGCTATTGTGCAGGCCGATGGAACCTATAGCGCAGACGTACCAGCTGAATTAGCCGAAGGGGAGTTTACCGTTAACGCTAGTGTTACTGATGAGGCTGGCAATACCGCAACCGCTGACACAACAGGCGAGATTGATACCACTCCGCCTTCGATCACTATCGACGCGCCAGCTTTGGATAACGACACCACGCCTACCCTTTCAGGTACCACCGATGCCACACCTGGCAGTACAGTTACGCTAAACATTACCGATAGCGCGGGCAACACGCAAACGGTTACCGCCATTGTGCAGGCCGATGGAACCTATAGTGTAGATGTGCCCGAAGAACTGGCCGAAGGCGAGTTCACCGTTAATGCCAGCGTGACCGACGAGGCGGGCAATACCGCCACCGCCGATACCACAGGTGAAATTGATACCACAGCACCGTCGATCACTATCAACGAGCCAGCTTTGGATAACGACACCACGCCAACCCTTTCAGGTACCACCGATGCCACACCGGGCAGTACAGTAACGCTCACCATTACCGACAGCGCAGGTAACACGCAAACGGTTACCGCTATTGTGCAGGCCGATGGAACCTATAGTATAGATGTGCCCGAAGAACTGGCCGAAGGCGAGTTTACCGTTAATGCCAGCGTGACCGACGAGGCGGGCAATACCGCAACCGCTGACACTATCGGCGTGATTGATACCACTGCCCCGTCGATCACTATCGACACCATAGCGACAGGTAACGACACCACGCAAACCCTTTCAGGTACCACTGATGCCACACCGGGAAACACAGTTACGTTAACCATTACCGATAGCGCGGGCAACACGCAAACTGTAACTGCCACTGTGCAAGCAGACGGCACCTATAGCGTTGATGTACCCGCTGAATTAGCCGAAGGTGAATTTACCGTTAACGCCAGCGTGACTGATGAGGCTGGCAATACAGCAACCACAGACACCACGGGCGTGATTGATACCACTGCACCTTCGATCACTATCGACACCATCGCGACAGGTAACGACACTACGCCTACTCTTTCAGGTACCACCGATGCCACACCGGGCAGTACGGTTACGCTAACCATTACCGATAGCGCGGGCAATACGCAAACGGTTACCGCCATTGTGCAGGCCGATGGAACCTATAGTGTAGATGTGCCCGAAGAACTGGCCGAAGGCGAGTTAACCGTTAATGCCAGCGTGACCGACGAGGCGGGCAATACCGAAACCGCTGACACCACGGGCGTGATTGATACCACTGCACCTTCGATCACTATCGACACCATCGCGACAGGTAACGACACTACGCCTACTCTTTCCGGTACCACCGATGCCGCCCCTGGCAGTACAGTAACGTTGACCATTACCGATAGTGCAGGCGTTACTCAAACCGTGACTGCCATTGTGCAAGCAGACGGCACCTATAGCGTTGACGTACCTGCTGAACTAGCTGAAGGTGAATTTACGGTTAACGCCAGCGTGACTGATGAAGCAGGCAATACGGCCAATGCTGACGCTCAGGTCGCAATTGACGTGACGGCGCCAAACATCTCATTAAACGACCCAGGAATAAATGGCGATGCTACACCCACACTTTCGGGGTTAACGGATGCCGTGCCCGGAAGCACGATAGCCCTTACCGTTACCGATAGTGCAGGTGTTACTCAAACCTTCACTACCACCGTACTAGCCGATGGTACCTTTACCGTTGAAGTTCCAAATGCGGTGGCAGAGGGTACATACAGCGTAACTGCCGAGGTGACAGATGGTGCGGGTAACACAGCACAAGCAACAGCAAGCGGCGATTACGATTCTACGAGTCCTTCGACGACTGTAAATCAACCTGCGCCAACGAACGATACTACGCCAAACGTTTCTGGTGAAACCGATGCCCCTCCAGGCAGTGAAGTCGTCATTGTTGTTACAGATAGCGAGGGTAACGAACAAACAATCGTTACTACAGTGGGCGCTGACGGCACATTCAACGAAGATGTGCCTGCGGAGCTTAGCGAAGGTGAGTACACGGTAGATGTTACTGTAACGACACCGGCAGGTAATAGCTCTACCACCACAGCTACAGGAGAAATAGACACTACCGCACCAGCGCTTTCTCTAGACCCACAAACTGACGGCAGCGACACCACGCCAACAATTTCAGGTTCTACCGATTTACCACCTGGTTCAACAGTAACCATTGCAGTGACCGACAGCGCTGGCAACACACAAACTATCGATGCCATCGTTGATGAAAACGGTGCTTTTAGCGTAGACGTACAAACGCCGCTTACTGAGGGTGAATATACCGTAGAGGCCAGTGCAACAGACGAGGCAGGCAATACAACGACTGTCACTGAAAATGGCGGCAACATTGATACGCAAGCCCCCACCATTTCACTAGAGCCACTTGGCACAGGTAACGACACGACACCTTCAATTAGCGGTTCTACGAACTTGGAAGCAGGCAGCACGGTTACACTTACCGTTACCGATAGTGCTGGAAACAGCCAAACCTTTACTGCCACAGTAGACGCGAACGGCGAATTTAGCGCTGACGTTCCTGCTGAGCTCGCTGACGGCGACTACAATGTCGAAGCAACAGCCACCGATGCTGCGGGAAATAGTGCTTCAACGTCACAAACTGGCACAGTGGACAGCAATGCGCCAAGCTTAACCCTTGACCCACTGGGTGATGACAACGGCACCACGCCTACTATCTCAGGTACTACCGATTTACCCGCTGGCAGCACTGTCACACTGTCTGTTACCGATGCGCTTGGCAATACTCAAACATTTACGGCAACGGTAGACGGTTCTGGTAATTTCAGTGTCGATGTGCCCAATCCATTAGCGGAAGGTGAATATAGCGTAACGGCTACAGCAACTGACGGCGATGGCAATACGACAACAGTAACCGACAATGGCGGCGTTGTAGATACCACCGCGCCTACGCTTACCCTAGAAAACCCTGGCAGCACGGGTGACACCACACCTACGCTTTCAGGCACCACTGACCTTCCTGAAGGAAGCACGGTTACGCTTGTCGTAACAGACAGCGCGGGCAACACCCAAACTATCAACACCTTGGTCGATGCAAATGGTAGCTTCAGCGTAGATGTCCCAAACGCACTAGCTGACGGCGACTTTACTGTTACTGCCACTGCAACCGACAGTGCAGGCAATACCGCGAATGCCAATACAACAGGTAGTGTAGATAGCGAAGCGCCGCTATTAACCCTTGATACACAAGGCGCTACTAGCGATGTTACCCCTACTATCACAGGTACTACCGACGTGGCACCTGGCACACTGGTTACGATTACTGTGGTAGATGCCAATGGTAACTCGCAAAGCTTCCAAGCAGCCGTGCAAGCAGACGGAACATTCAGTGCCGATGTGCCTAACGCATTGGCCGAGGGAGACTTTACCGTTTCGGCAACAGTAAGCGATGCGCAAGGCAACACCGCGACGGCGAACGAAACAAATGGAAGTATTGATACACAAGCGCCAATTGTTACCGTTAATCCGTTAGATTCAGGTAATGACACTACGCCGGTTATTTCGGGTAATACAGATTTACCTGAAGGCGCTGTTGTTGTGATCACCGTAACTGACAGCAATGGCGACACGCAAACCATTAACGCATTGGTTGATGCAGACGGCAACTTTGCAACAGAGGTATTGTCTCCACTGCCTGAAGGAGATTACAGCGTCGAAGTTACTGCAACAGATGATGCAGGTAATTCAACAACCGCAACTGAGGACGGTGGCAATATTGACACCACCGCCCCTGTACTTACGCTAAATCCGCAGGGCACAGGCAACGATGAAACGCCTAACATATCGGGCAGCACTGATTTAGCACCGGGAAGCACGGTAACGTTAACCGTCACAGATAGCGCAGGCAATACACAAACCTTTGACGCCATTGTGGACGCAAATGGTGACTTCAGCGCGGATGTTCCAAACGCTATACCAGACGGCAGCTACACGGTAACAGCAAGTGCCTCAGACGATGCAGGTAATACAACCACCACCTCTGATACAGGTACGTTAAATACGAGCGCCCCTGCGCTGACACTAGATGCGCAAGTTACGGTTAGCGATACTACACCAACCATTTCGGGTACGACTGACCTACCCGCGGGTTCAACCGTGACGCTTTTTGTCACTGACAGTGTAGGCAACACCCAAACCTTTACTGCACTTGTTGATGCGAGCGGTAACTTTAGTGCTGATGTCCCCGCGCCTCTTGCCGAAGGTGATTACTCAGTAACCGCTACCGCTACAGACAGCAACGGAAATAGTGCATCTGTCACCGACAATAACGGTATCGTCGATACCGTCGCCCCCGTTATTTCACTAGATGCGCTGGGTTCAAATAACGATACTACGCCTACCATTTCAGGCACTACGGACTTAGCAGCAGGTGAGAGCGTAACACTGTCGATCACCGACAACGCTGGCAATACACAAACTGTGACCGCAACGGTTGATGCGAACGGCAACTTTACTGTTGATGTGCCAGCTGCGCTCGCAGAAGGTGACTATACGGTTACCGCAACGGCCACCGACGATGCTGGCAACAGTGCGTCAGCCAATGCAACAGGCACCATAGACACCACAGCGCCTACCCTAACCTTAGACCCTCAAGGGTTAGGCAACGACACAACGCCAACCATTTCGGGAAGTACAGATTTAGCCGAAGGTAGCGTGGTCTCCTTGGTTATCACAGATAGTGCAGGTAACATTCAAACGGTTACAGCAACAGTTGATGCTGCAGGAAACTTTACGGTTGATGTACCCGCGGCACTTGCTGAAGGCTCTTACAGTGTTGAAGCTACTGCCACTGATGAAGCAGGCAACAGCACGTCGGTTCTTGATAATTCAGGCGTTATCGACATCACGCCACCTGAGCTAAACCTTGACGAATTAACGCCAGAGAATAACGCTACGCCAACTATTTCTGGCACCACAAACCTTCCAGCTGGCGCCATTGTTACATTAACGGTGGTCGACAGTGCGGGTAATACGCAAACCTTTGCCGCTACGGTACAAACCAACGGCAGTTTTTCAGCCAACGTACCTTCACCACTAGCTGAAGGTGACTATACGGTTACCGCAACCGCTCAAGACGCGGCAGGTAACCAAGGTTCTGATTCTGAAACGGGTGGCAGCGTAGATACCACAGCGCCCGTTATCACCCTAGATCCGCTTGGTACAGGTAACGATAACACGCCTACCATTAGCGGAAATACCGACCTAGCCGCAGGAAGCACAGTAACTATCACAGTAACTGACAGTGTTGGCACTGTGCAGACGTTTACTGCAACTGTTGATGGTAATGGCGACTTCAGTGCAGATGTGCCTAATCCTATGGCTGACGGAAACTTCGACGTTACTGCAACGGCGACTGATGCTGCAGGCAATACCGCTACAGATACAGTGAGTGGCGACATAAACTCTGCCGCGCCCACCCTATCCCTAGACCCCCTTGTGTCGGGCAACGACACAACGCCGACTATTTCAGGTGAAACCGATTTAGCGCCAGGTAGCAATGTCACGCTAACCGTGACCGACAGTGCTGGAAACACACAAACATTCAGTGCCATAGTGCAAGGCGATGGAAGCTTTACGGCTGATGTTCCTGCAAGCTTACCTGAAGGTGACTATTCTGTTACTGCGACCGCCACAGACGGCGCTGGCAACAGTGCATCGGTAACCGAAAATGGCGGTAACATCGATATTACAGCCCCATCGATAACCATCGATACACAAGGGCTTGGCAATGATGCAACGCCGTCTATCTCTGGCACCACAGACCTCAATGCTGGCGACACAGTTAGCATAAGCGTGACAGACAACGCTGGTAATACCCAAACATTCACAGCAACTGTTCAAAACGATGGTACTTACAGTGCTGATGTTCCTGCTGATTTAGCTGAAGGCAGTTTCAGCGTAATCGTCACGGCAACTGACGATGCGGGTAATTCAGCAACCGCAATAGATAACAACGGCGTCATAGATACAGCAGCCCCCACCGTAACGTTAGACGCACAAGGCCTAAGTAACGACGCTACACCGACTATTTCGGGAACCACCAACTTGGCTGCGGGCAACACTGTAAGCATAAGCGTGACTGACAGCCAGGGCGATACGCAAACCTTCACTGCCATAGTTCAAGCTAATGGTAGCTTTAGCGCTGATGTGCCCCTTGACCTAGCAGAAGGCGATTACACAGTAGAAGTGACGGCGACTGATGATGCAGGTAATCAAAACACAGCAATTGACAACAACGGTACTGTCGACACCATCCCACCTGTTATCAACTTAGATCCAGTGGCCAGCGGCAATGACGCAACGCCAATATTAAGCGGGACTACCGACCTGCCAGAGGGAGCAACTATTATATTGGTTGTCACCGATGCAGGCGGTAATGTACAGAACCTTACCGCTACGGTAAACGCGGATGGCACTTTCTCAGTTGAAGTACCCAGCGCGCTTGTTGATGGCGATTACGATGTAACAGCAAGTGCGAGCGATGCTGCGGGCAATAACACGACAGTAACGGATAGCGGCAATATTAATGCAAGCGCCCCGAACATTACGCTAGATGCCCTTGGCCAGACAAACGACGCTACGCCTCTTATTTCGGGCACAACTAACGCGCCAGTTGGTGCCATTGTCAGCTTAACAGTGACAGATAGTGCTGGAGCAGTTCAAACCTTTACTGCAACAGTACAAGGAGATGGCACCTTCAGCGCAAGCGTACCGTCAGACTTGACCGAGGGTAGTTATACCGTCGAAGCAGAGGTGACTGACGGTGCCGGAAATACAGGCTCTGACTCTGAAACTGGCGGTGTAGTAGATACCACATCACCTGCTATTGATGTGGCAGAGCAAGGTGTTGGCAATGATTCAACACCAACCATTAGCGGAACGACAGACCAGCCAGCCGGAAGCACGGTTTCAATTACCGTCACCGATAACGCTGGCAATATACAAACCTTATCAGCAACCGTACAAAGCGACGGCTCTTTTACCGTAGACGTACCCGCCACTTTGGCTGAGGGTAACTACACAGTTCAGGCAACGGTCGTTGATGAAGCTGGCAATACAGCGTCCGACGCTGAAACCGGCGTAATCGACACAATTTCACCTGTTATTACGCTGGACGAGCCAGGTACAGTTAGCGACTCAACCCCAACCATAAGCGGTACTGTAGATTTACCGCAAGGTTCTACAGTGCAAATAACTGTTATTGATAGTGTGGGTAATACCCAGGTGTTTTCTGCATTAGTTGCCGCGGGTGGCGTATTCTCTGCCGACGTACCAGCGGCGATGGCTGAAGGAAACTTCACTGTTTCAGCAACCGCCACTGATACAGCAGGCAACAGTACAACCGATAACGAGGCAGGCGTAGTTGATACGCTTGCACCTACATTGACTATTGATGTTGCCGATACCACTAACGACGCGACGCCACTCATTACCGGTACAACCGATGAACCTGCAGGCTCAGTGGTCACTATTTTGGTAACGGATAGTGCTGGTGCGGCCCAGACCTTAAGTGCAGTTGTACAAGCCGATGGGTCTTTCTCTATATCCCCGGGTACAGATTTAGCGGAAGGCGACTTCATGGTAAGCGCTACCATCAGTGATGAAGCAGGTAATACAGCGACAGCGAGTGATGCCGGCAGCATAGACACTACAGCACCATCACTAACCTTAACGCCACTTGAGGAAGGCAATGACACAACGCCTACCCTATCTGGTAGCACAAATCTTGCGCAGGGCAGTGAAGTTACGCTTGTGGTAACTGACAGCGCAGGAAATGTTCAAACCCTCACAGCTACAGTTGATGTAAATGGAAACTTTACAGTGGATGTGCCTGCGCCTTTAGCTGAAGGTGCATACAGTGTTGAAGCCACGGCGAGTGACGAAGCGGGTAATAGCACTACCGTCGTAGACAACACGGGTATTATTGATACAACAGCCCCTACTCTATCGTTAGATACACTGGCCTCAGATAGCGACACAACGCCTACAATATCAGGGAATACTGACCTGCCTGCAGGCGCGACAGTAAC
The DNA here is from genome assembly GCF_016405965.1 of Alteromonas sp. IB21. GTDB lineage: Bacteria > Pseudomonadota > Gammaproteobacteria > Enterobacterales > Alteromonadaceae > Alteromonas. The sequence continues at coordinate 386,707 of NZ_JAEFCD010000001.1, forward strand.
GATTACGGTTACGGATAACGCAGGTGTAAGCCAAACCTTCGATGCAACCGTTCAGGGAGACGGCAGTTTCTCGGCCGATGTGCCAAGCCCCATGGCTGAAGGAGGGTATACCGTCACCGCCGTGGCCCAAGACCCAGCAGGCAATGAGACTACTGCCACTGAAACAAACGGTAGCGTAGACACTACCGCGCCGACTATTAACTTAGACGCACAAGGCACAGGTAACGATACTACGCCAACGATCACCGGTAGTACCGATTTAAGCCCAGGTAGTTCAGTGACCATAACCGTCACCGACAGCGCAGGCGCAGAACAGACATTTACGGCTATTGTCGATAGCAATGGTAATTTCAGCGCCGACGTGCCCAATGCAATGGCAGACGGAAACTTCGATGTTACTGCTACCGCCACTGATGCTGCTGGAAATTCAGCGTCTGATACTACCAGCGGAATTATCAATACAGCCGTGCCAAACTTAACCTTGGACTCGCTTGGTACAGGAAACGACACAACACCGACCATTTCCGGTACTACAGATATTGCGCCAGGCAGCACCGTATCCATCAGCGTTACCGATAGTGCAGGAAACACCCAAACATTTGGCGCCATTGTTCAAGCTAATGGCACCTTCTCTGTAGATGTGCCAGCGGCCTTATCTGAAGGTAATTATTCAGTCACCGCAAGTGCAACAGATGGCGCGGGCAATACGGCAACCGCAAACGAAAATGGCGGCATTGTCGATACTACTGCGCCTGCTGCGCCTACTGTTGATGCAGGCAATGGTACCGAAATTACCGGTACAGCCGAAGCAGGAGCCATCGTAAACGTAGACGTTGACGGTGATGGCACACCTGATTTCACAGTGATTGCTGATGGCGATGGTAACTGGTCAGTAACACCCACTACACCGCTAGCCGATGGCGTAGTTGTAACGGCAACTGCTACCGACGAAGCTGGCAATACGAGTAGCCCAGCGTCTGATACCGTAGACGCTGTTGCGCCAATTGTTGCCTTTAACGACCTAACGACTAACGACAACACGCCTGCACTTACCGGCTCGGTAGACGATCCAACCGCCATCGTGGTCGTTACCATTAACGGTACAGACTATACCGCTACAAACAATGGTGATGGCAGCTGGACGCTGGCTGACGATGCAGTGGCTGCACTTGCAGATGGTAGCTATACCGCTACCGTTGCTGCAACCGACCCTGACGGTAATGTCAGCACAAACACGGGCACAGTGGTGATTGATACTACAGCACCAGCGGCACCTACCGTGGAAGCGGGTAACGGCACTGAAATTACCGGCACTGCTGAAGCAGGGGCAACCGTAAATGTGGACGTGGATGGCGACGGCACCCCAGACTTCACCGTCATCGCTGATGGTGACGGTAATTGGAGCATTACGCCTGATACACCGCTTGCCGATGGCGTAATTGTGACCGTAACGGCAACCGATGAAGCTGGTAATATCAGTGTACCAGCGTCAGATACTGTAGATGCTGTTGCGCCAGTCGTTGCAATCAATGACTTAACCACTAATGACGCTACACCAGAGCTAACCGGAACGGTTGACGACCCAAGCGCTATCATAGTAATAACTATTGATGGAGTGGACTACACCGCCACCAATAACGGTGATGGTAGCTGGACACTGGCTGACGATATCGTTGCCGCGCTGGCTGAAGGTAGCTATACCGCTACGGTTACTGCCAATGATGCCGATGGTAATGCAGGAACTAACTCTGGTACTGTGGTGATTGATACTACACCACCTGCAGTCCCTACTGTGGATGCGGGCAACGGCACAGAAATTACCGGTACCGCTGAAGCAGGTGCAACCGTAAATGTGGACGTGGATGGCGACGGCACGCCCGATTTCACCGTTGTCGCTGATGGCGACGGCAATTGGAGTATTACGCCAGATACACCATTGGCAGATGGCGTTGTAGTTTCAGCAACAGCCACAGATGATGCTGGCAATACCAGCGCACCTGCGTCTGATACGGTTGACGCTATAGCACCGGTAGTGGCAATTAATGATTTGACCACCAACGACACAACACCTGCACTGACAGGCACAGTGGACGATAATACCGCTACGGTAGTCGTTACCATTGACGGGAATGACTACACCGCCACCAATAACGGTGATGGTAGCTGGACACTGGCTGACGATGCAGTGGCGGCACTTGCAGATGGTAGCTATACCGCTACCGTTACTGCCACTGATGCCGATGGCAATGTGGGTTCAAATTCAGGAACGGTAGTGATTGATACTACACCACCTGCCATACCTACTGTGGATGCGGGCAACGGCACAGAAATTACCGGTACCGCTGAAGCAGGCGCAACCGTAAATGTGGACGTGGATGGCGACGGCACGCCTGATTTCACCGTTATCGCTGATGGCGACGGCAATTGGAGCGTTACGCCAGATACGCCGCTTGCTGATGGCGTTGTAGTAATTGCAACAGCCACAGATGCGGCGGGCAACATTAGTAACCCAGCCTCAGACACGGTTGACGCTGTGGCCCCGGTAGTGACAATTAACGATTTGACAACCAACGACACAACACCTGCACTGACAGGCACAGTGGACGATGATACCGCTATAGTAGTCGTCACCATCAACGGGATAAATTACACCGCCACCAACAATGAAAATGGCACTTGGACGCTGGCTGACGATGCAGTGGCGGCACTTGCAGAAGGTAGCTATACCGCAACGGTTACTGCAACCGACCCAGAAGGTAATGTAGGTACAAATACTGGCACAGTGGTAATTGATACTACAGCACCAGCGGCACCTACCGTGGAAGCGGGCAACGGCACTGAAATTACCGGCACAGCCGAAGCGGGCGCAACGGTAAATGTGGATGTAAATGGAGACGGCACGCCTGATTTCACCGTTGTCGCTGATGGCGATGGCAATTGGAGTATTACGCCAGATACACCATTGGCAGATGGCGTTGTAGTTTCAGCAACAGCCACAGATGATGCTGGCAATACCAGCGCACCTGCGTCTGATACGGTTGACGCTATAGCACCGGTAGTGGCAATTAATGATTTGACCACCAACGACACAACACCTGCACTGACAGGCACAGTTAACGATAATACCGCTACGGTAGTCGTTACCATTGACGGGAATGACTACACCGCCACTAATAATGGTAACGGCACGTGGACGCTGGCTGACGACGCAGTAGCCGCACTCGCTGAAGGCAGTTATACCGCAACGGTTACGGCAACCGACCCTGACGGTAACGTCAGCACAAACACGGGCACAGTCGTGATTGATACCACTGCACCTACGGTAGCCATTAACGATCTTACTACTAACGACACCACCCCGGAACTTACCGGTACAGTGAACGACCCGAACGCGGTTGTAGTGGTGACTATTGACGGGAATGACTACACCGCTACCAATAATGGTAACGGTACATGGACATTAGCTGACAATATTGTCGCATTACTCGCTGAAGGTAATTATACGGCAACGGTTACCGCTACGGACGCTGTGGGTAATTCTGACTCAGCTACAGGTTCGATTGTTATCGATACCAGTATTGATGAAAACAATAATGGCCAGACGGTAACGTTCGATAGTATTTCAAACGACTCTGGCGTGGCTGGAGACTTTATAACTAGCGATAGCACGCTTATCTTTAATGGAACGGTGGACCTTGGTGACAACACTACCCTAACCGTTACCGTTGATGGAACATCCTATACCTTTGGCACGGACCCTGAGCTTTCTATTGATGGCAGCGGCAACTGGAGCCTGGATTTAACTAGCACACCGCTACCAGCAGGCACCTATGCCGTAGTGGCAACCGTCACTGATGAAGCAGGAAATACTGCGAGTACCGCTAGCCAAAATGTCGTTGTTCAAGCGCTTGATGCCATAAATGATGGCAACGCCGTTGATATGGGTGAGCCTGTGGTGACGGTGAACCCGCCAGAGACCACCAGCAACGTAGATGTTATCGGCTTGGCTGAGTCTACAGGCGGTGTCGATGCAAGTGCTTCCTTTACCGTTTCCCCTAACCATGTGGGTGAAGTATTAGTAGAGGTTGACCAAATAGCACTGGTTGCTGTTGCCGATGCCTACATTGTTGAGGTATATGATGAAAATGGACAGCTAGTCTATCGAGGTGTTAGTGCAAATTCGCAACTCGCCGACGTCGGTGGACTAGACATTTTTGATGTTACCGGCGACGAGACCATTTCATTCTCGTTAGCAGGCCTTGATGCTGGCAACTACAGTGTGGTGGTCCGCAATGATGAGAACTTACTTGAAGACTTGTTAGACAACGACAATAGTAACGATGTTGACCTTGATGAACTCGGTACAGCTGGCGTTGTACTTGGGCCCGACAATCAAGCAGTAGTTCTTGATACTATTGAAACCACGTTAAATACCGGCGTTTTAGGTATTCCTCTTGGTACGGTTGGCACGCAAGTAAGGGGAGTATTAGAAACACTTCTGGATACGACTACAGTAATTGGCGCAGGTCAGCTTGTTAATTTACTTACCGCGCCTCTTGATGCAATTGGTTTAACCGGCTTCCTTGATGACATTTTAAGCGTCATTGCCGATGCATTGCTCAGCAATACGCTAACCCTATTGCAAGACACCGACATCACAACCACGTTAACAGAATACACCTACACAGGTGATTTAGTGGCCCAAGGCAACCTAATCGACGGTGATATTAGTGGTGTAGGCGCAGACACTATTTTAGATGGTGCTCAAGTTACTGTTGTTACTAATTCGGCCGGTGATAGCGTCAATGTGCCTGCAACAGGTACTATAACCATCCAAGGTCAATATGGTGTATTAGAAATAGCTGCAGACGGTACGTACACCTATACCGCCGACGGCGACCGCAGCGCCATTGGGCAAGATGAAGTGTTTAACTACACCCTATCAGATGGTGAAACTTCCGATATTGCGGCACTTACTATCACCATTTCTGGCAGTGACTTCCCGCCAGTAGTAGCCCAAACCGATAACAATGATATGGAGCTAGGCGCACAAACCGCCATTGTGAACGCCCCGGTTACCGATAGTGACTTCCAAGTCATTGGCTTAGCCGAAGGTTCACCAGCCGCAGGCTCCCCTACCGCTAGTACAACATTTACTGTCAGAGCCGACTACTTCGGAGAAGTGGTTGTAGAGGTTAGCCAAACTGCGCTAGTTGCAGTGGCCAATGGTTATCGAGTTGATATTGTTGATGCAGATGGCAATGTAGTTGCCTCAGCGACAGCACCAGACAGCCCTCTTGTTGGTGACGCTTTAGGGTTAAATGTCTTGGGCTTGATAGGTGATGACACCTTGGTGGCAAAGTTCTCTGGGCTCCCTGCTGGAGACTATGCCGTTGTTGTTCGTAACAGTCAAAGCTCCCTCGAAAACTTGTTTGACCAAAATGGAGACGGCTCGATTACACTTGCTGAACTAGGCGATGGAGGGGTTGTTCTTGGAGAGGAAAACCAAGAGGTAGTGCTAGATGCAATTGAAACTGCGCTAAATGGGGAAACAGGTTTAGGGGTTATACCTTTAGGAACTCTAGTAAGAGAAGTTATTCTTGAGCCAATCCTAGCTACCACAGATACGATTGGAGCTGGCGACTTGGTCGGTACTATTAACTCAGCTCTTACAACACTAGGAGTAGCACAGTTGTCTGATGCTCTCATTGACGAGATTGCCGCAATCTTGCTTAGCAATACGATATCCTTGCTAGAACAAACGGATGTGACAACAACGCTAACGGAATACCAGTTTGAAGGTAGCACGACAACGTCAGGGAATGTTATTGATGCGGCCAACACAGGCGATGTAGCCGATAGCATTGCCGAGGGCGGCGTAGTGACGCAAGTTACCCATACCAATGGAGAGTCAGTGATCGTATTAGGTACAGGGCTCTCTGGCATTACCATTGAAGGTGATTATGGCGATTTAACTATATTTGAAGACGGTAGCTACACCTATGTAGCCAACGGCGTGCGCGACGGCTTGGGTAGTACAGATAGCTTCAGCTATACCATATCGGATGGAACGAATACGTCTACCGCAAACTTAAACTTTAATCTATCAGGACAAGGGGTATCTGCAGACTCGGCTCGTGCTGAACTCATTTATGATTTTGATAGTAGCACTGGTTATGCTGAAGCTGGGGCGCTTGAATACACTTGGCTGATTGGCGTTCTTGGTATTGTTATTCCTACCACTGTAGATACCCAAAGCAACACGTTTACAGTGGCAACGGATACCACTATGGATCTTAACTTAACAGTGGATGGAGGCGATCTATTATCATTAGGCTCAGGTCTTGACCTATTCATTGAACGAAATAACAACGGCACGTGGGAAGTGGTAGAGACATTTTCCAGCGATCAGTTGATCGGCTTATTAGGCCTCGATGGTAATGGTGTATTTACTTCCTATGGTCTAACGGAAGGTGAGTACCGAGTGACAATGGACGTGGATACAGGCTTAGCCAGTGCGCTTGGCGGCGTCAGTGTCGATTTAAGCTCTACCGTACATTTCCTAGATCAATTTGTGGTTGACGATGTACAAACCGCCACCGGCAATCTGTTCGAAAACGATATACTGTTTGGCCCAACATACGACGTGAGCGTATCTGCTGATGGAACTAACTTCCAAGACGCTACAGGGGGCATAACGTTAATCGGCGAGTATGGTACGCTGCAGATTGACGAAACGGGGGCATACACTTATACCCCAGACAACTCCTTAGCTGTATTTGGCGGCACCTTAACGGATGCCTTTACTTATCGTATCACTTATCCAGACGGTACTGTCGAGCAAGCACAATTTAATGTATTTGTGACGGCATCCGGTGAAGGTGTCCCTGAGGTGGTGACAGGCAGTTTATCTGAGTCTGTAAGCGCGTCAGATAGCAGCGGCACCGTTGTTACTGACGAGCCAACAGCACCTGACGTAATTAACCTGACAGGGCAAACGCTTCAAACCGTTGATCTGAATGCTGAAACTCAACTGGTAACGCCAGAAAACGAGCCGACTGCGCCCCTTATGAGCACGGAGCCTGTTGAGAGCGTTGGACCGATTGAAAGTACGCCAGACATCATTACACTTCCTGAAGAAGAAGTGAGCACACTTGGCACCAATATGGGCGATGGCTTCGGTGGAGGAGATACTATCGACTTGACAAGACAAACACTTCAAACCGTTGATCTGAACCCTGAAACTCAACTATTAACGTCAGAAAACGAGCCGACTGCGCCCCTCATGAACACTTTGCCTGTCGAGAGTATTGAACCTGTTGAGAGTGCACCAGACATCATTACACTTCCTGAAGAAGGTGTGAGCACGCTTGGTACTAATGTAAGCAATGGCTTTGGCGGAGCAGATGCTATCGACTTGACAAGACAAACGCTTCAAACCGTTGATCTAAATGCTGAAACTCAACTGGTAACGCCAGAAAACGAGCCGACTGCGCCCCTTATGAGCACTTTGCCTCTCGAGAGCATTGAACCTATTGAGACTACGCCAGACATCATTACGCTACCTGAAGAAGAGGCGAGCTCGCTTGGAACAAATGTCGGCGACGGCTTTGGTGGAGGAGACACTATTGACTTGTCTGGCACTAAGCTTGATACGGTTGATATTGGCGGCCCTTTACCCGCCGAGCCTGACGAGGGAACAAGCCCGCTTTCACCTGAGGCTTCGACGCCTGAAAGCACTCTGCCTGATGACACCATCACGCTTCCAGAAGAAGGCAATATAGTCTCTGGGGGTCCGGTGACAGAGGTAACTGTTGATGTCATCGATATTGATCTTCCCCCAGAAGAGTTGATTCTGCCGTCAACAGAGCCTACTTCTGTCGATTCAAATAGTGAGGGCGCATCTCCTGATGCTGATGGCGAACTTATAGGCGATACGTCTAAAGAAGGTTGTGGTGATGTTACAACTATTTCTCCAACGGAGTCTGAAGTGCTAAAAGCAGCTATAGAAAAACTTCCACCAACGGATATCTAGTTTGGTCATGAAGTTAGCATTAAGCCCTCGTATTTAACGGGGGCTTTTTTTGTGTGCCTAGTATCACAAGATATTTATAAGGTGCAGCTTTATAAAACACTACACCTTGTTGATTAATCAAAGGGTTTCGTATTTCCTGGAACTACGTATAATAAAGCGTCCTACGCATTAGGTCCCCATAGTTTAATGGATAAAACAAGGCCCTCCTAAGGCTTAGATGTTGGTTCGATTCCAGCTGGGGACGCCATTTTGACTGGCTTAAACCCAAAATTAAGTAAACCTTCCTATACATTTCACTCCTCTATCATCATGTTTATTTTTTCTACTTCGGTTGTAATTTAATCGAATTAAGCAATACTCTTCTAAACAGGAGCGCACAATGACTTTCGATTCGTCCCCCCAAGAAGAAACTGGCGATGATGCTGAAACACCTATAGATTCGGCATTTACGGAAGAGGAATGGTTTGCCATAGAGGCACTATCTGAGCCCGGTGCAATCTACTAACCGGTGAAATTTCAAAATTAATCCCCACTTTTATAGCCGTTGCCGATTTTAAGCGTCGTCTATCTGCGCGTTTAGCTTTCCAATAAGTACACTTCGCATAGACCATCAGGCAAAAGATAACGTATAAATAATGATGTAATAGTTAATACGGGGAATAGTATGAGCCAATTTGAACACGACGATATCGATTCGTTTTTTGCAGAGATGCAAGATGTAAAACCTATTGCATCAGATGATAAGGCTTTATTACATGACCCTGAAAAGGCGCTCGCCGAAAAACAAAAAAGAGCAGCTATAAAGTTAAGTGTTCGCGAAAAACTTGCTAACCCTCTAAGCATGGAAGGTGTAAAGCCAGTACCACCTGATGACTTTATACATTTCCAGCAGCCAGGCATACAAGATGGCGTATTTAAAAAGCTCCGCCTTGGCAAATATCCGTTAGAAACCAATGTCACATTATCAGGAAAAACCCTAGAGCAAAGCCGCGACCTGATTTATAGCACCATTAAATCAAGTCACGAACGTGGGGTTCGTGCCCTGCTTATAAAGCATGGTACTGGAGAAAATAGTAAGCCATTTCCAGCATTAAAGAAAAGCTATGTTAACCATTGGCTACGTGAACTTGATGAAGTGATTGCCTATCATACAGCGCAACCCATGCACGGCGGGTTTGGTGCCACTTATGTGTTACTGAAAAAACATCCTCAGCAAAAGCTGATTAATAGAGAGAAAAATAAGAAAGGATAACAGCGTAAGCTTTCTAAATTGAGGGCTGCAGGGCTTATGAAATAACGCTCTGTAGCGCCTTCAAAAGTGCTTATTGGCTTAGCGCCTTTTCTTAACCGATGTTATTTAGTCGCCTTTTCTTGCACGCCAATGATTAACGCCCGTGTCAAGCAACTTGATACGGGCGTTAGAATTTTTCTTTCAGACTACTTAACTGAAGACAGCACACTTAGCGTTGTTGGAGCTTCAGCGGACTTCGCAGATGTGCTAAAAACAGCAGTTACGAACATCAGTACTACAGCTACAGCCACTCCGGTTAAGCCAAACCCTTTTGAGGAACGATTCATTGGTCGTCTCTTATTATTTAAACCAGCTCGCAAATGCAAATACTGGTACAACCCTAACTCAACTCCTGTAACCTAATTGCATTCCCTGCGTGCACTACAATAGATCAGTGACACCTTGATGACAAGGGCAAAAATCAGATTTTTGACACTTTGACAAAGGTTTGACGCCTATTTAAGGTATGCGCATTTATTAAACAGTATTTTTATAGAAAATAAACAGGGGTTTCCCCCTGTTTATTAAAAAACACACTGTTAACTAGCCGACAAATTTACGGGCGTTTCTGAAGATACGCATCCACGCACCGTCTTCGTGCCACTCATCTGGACGCCAAGAGTTTGCCACCGCTCTAAATACGCGTTCAGGATGCGGCATCATAATAGTGCTACGCCCATCTTCAGACGTTAAACCCGTGATCCCTTGTGGTGAACCATTGGGGTTTGCCGGGTATTGCATGGTTGGCTTGCCATAGTTATCTACGTAACGCATCGCCACCTGCGCGCCAACTTGTGATAGCGCATTGTCATTAGCAAATTCAGCCTGACCTTCGCCGTGCGACACAGCAATAGGCATACGCGAACCGGCCATGCCATCAAGCAGCACAGACTTAGACTCCATTACTTCAACCATTGCAACACGGGCTTCAAATCGCGCCGACATGTTAGTCACGAAATGCGGCCAGTGTTCTGTGCCAGGGATCAATGATTTAAGATTCGATAGCATCTGACAGCCGTTACATACACCTAAGCTAAAGGTGTCGTTGCGGGTAAAAAAGCCTTCAAACTGATCGCGCGCTATGCTGTTGAACAATATCGATTTCGCCCAACCTTCACCTGCACCTAATACGTCACCGTAAGAGAAGCCGCCACAAGCTGCAAGACCGGCAAACTGTTCAAGGGTAATGCGCCCCGCCAATACGTCACTCATGTGCACATCGATAGCGTCGAAGCCTGCTCGAGTAAATGCAGCCGCCATTTCAAGGTGCGAGTTAACGCCCTGCTCTCTTAAAATAGCCACTTTTGGCTTAACGCCTTTGGCTATATAGGGCGCAGCTACGTCTTCGTTAACATCGTAAGACAGTGCTGCATGTAAACCAGGGTCTGCAGCATCTTGCTTCGCCGCATGTTCTTGCTCTGCACACTCAGGGTTGTCACGAAGCTTTTGCATTTCAAACGTAGTTTTTGCCCATGTAGTACGCATGGATACACGGCTATCAGCAAGTACAGCAACGCCATCACGGCTAAACTCAATGATATCCGTGCTATTAAGCGTACCGATATCATGAGTCAATTCAGTTAAGCCAAATTCAGTCAATACTGCATTAACTGCTTCCTGGTCGCTTTCAAGCACTTGGATTACGCCACCTAGTTCTTCATTGAACAATACGGCAATGTCGTTTCCAACTAGGCTATCAAGGTTAATGCTTACACCTGTTTTACCAGCAAAGGCCATTTCAGCAACGGTGGTAAATAGGCCGCCGTCTGAACGGTCGTGGTAAGCCTGCACCAACCCCTTTTCGATAAGGGCCTGCATGGCATCGAAGAAGCCTTTAAGGCGCGTAGCAGATACTACATCGGCCGGGCTATCACCAAGCTGTGTATAGACTTGTGCTAAACAACTCGCGCCCAAGCGATTTTTACCTTCGCCTAAGTCAAGCAGTAACAAACGGCTCGCGCCTTTGTCTGTACGAAGCTGAGGCGTCACCGTTTTACGAATATCTTTGACAGCACCGAAAGCAGAAATAACTAAAGATAGCGGTGAAGTTACCGACTTATCTTCTCCATTTTCATTCCATGCGGTCTTCATCGACATCGAGTCTTTACCAACAGGAATCGTCAGCCCAAGCTCTGGGCATAGTTCTTCACCCACCGCTTTTACGGCTTCATAAAGACCGGCATCTTCACCAGGGTGCCCGGCAGCTGCCATCCAGTTTGCAGACAGTTTAATGCGTTTGATATCACCGATGTTTGCCGCCGCAATGTTAGTTAGCGCTTCACCTACCGCTAAGCGTGCAGACGCACCGTGTGACAAAAGCGCCACAGGCGTACGTTCGCCCATTGACATTGCTTCACCGTGGTAGGTGTCAAACGCTGTTGCGGTGACCGCCACATCAGCCACTGGTACCTGCCATGGACCTACCATTTGGTCGCGACTTACAAGGCCTGTTACCGAGCGATCGCCAATGGTAATAAGGAAAGTTTTCTCTGCCACAGTAGGCAAAGATAAAATGCGATTTGCTGCATCACTTAAAGTAATGCCTGCCTCGTCAAGCGCTGGCGAGCTTGCCTTGGATGAGCTTACATCGCGGTGCATTTTAGGCGGCTTGCCTAAAAGTACATCTAGCGGCATATCGATGGGTTTATTATCAAACTGGCGGTCGTTCAGGTTTAAGTGCTGCTCGGCAGTGGCTTCACCGACCACAGCAAAAGGCGCGCGCTCACGAGCACAAATCGCTTCAAAAACTGGCAGATTTTCAGGCGCGACAGATAAAACATAACGCTCTTGGGATTCATTACACCACAGTTCTAGTGGCGTCATGCCAGGCTCATCAGACAGCACTTTTCTTAGCTCAAAGTTACCGCCTCGGCCACCGTCATTAACCAGTTCAGGCAGTGCGTTTGAAAGGCCGCCCGCCCCCACATCGTGGATAAACTGAATAGGGTTGTTGTCCCCTAGCTGCCAGCATGCATCAATCACTTCCTGACAGCGACGCTCCATTTCTGGGTTATCTCGCTGTACAGAGGCAAAGTCTAAATCTTCGTTCGACTGACCAGAGGCCATTGAAGACGCAGCACCGCCACCAAGACCAATATTCATCGCGGGGCCGCCTAGCACAATAAGCTTAGCGCCTACCGTGATTTCGCCTTTTTCAATATGCTCGCGACGAATGTTACCTAAACCACCCGCTAGCATGATGGGCTTGTGATAGCCGCGTACTTCTACGCCATTGAAGCTATTGACTTCTTGCTCATAGGTTCGGAAGTAACCTAGTAAGGCTGGGCGGCCAAATTCGTTGTTAAACGCAGCACCACCCAGTGGGCCTTCAAGCATAATATCAAGGGCACTAACAATGCGCTGTGGCTTGCCATATTCTGCTTCCCACGGCTGCTCAGCACCAGGTATGCGTAAGTTAGATACGGTAAAACCAACCAAACCCGCTTTAGGTTTTGAACCACGACCTGTGGCGCCCTCATCACGAATTTCACCGCCAGAGCCTGTTGCTGCACCAGGGAAAGGTGAAATTGCCGTTGGGTGGTTGTGGGTTTCTACCTTCATCAAAATATCGATATTTTCATGATGGTATTCGTACTGATGTGACTGGGGGTTCGGGAAGAAGCGCCCTGCTTCCCATCCTTCCATAACCGCCGCGTTGTCTTTGTAGGCTGAATACACGTGATCAGGCAACAACTCGTAGGTGTTTTTGATCATTTTAAACAGCGACTTCTCTTGATCTTCGCCGTCAATGGTCCAGCTAGCGTTAAAAATCTTGTGGCGACAATGTTCTGAGTTTGCTTGCGCAAACATATAAAGTTCAACATCAGTCGGGTTTCTGCCTAGCTTCGTAAAGCTTTCAAATAGGTAGTCAATCTCATCATCAGCTAATGCAAGGCCTAACGACAGGTTTGCACTAATCAGCGCATCTTTGCCTTCGCCTAAAACATCAACACTGGTGAAGGTATTGGCTTCAGTGTGAGCAAACAACACCGCCGCATCGTCAGTATTAGTGAAAACTGACTCCGTCATTCTGTCGTGCAGAAAGCTAGCAACAAGTGCAAAATCTTCATCACCCATTGTAGCGTCGGTCTCGATATAAAACGCACAGCCGCGTTCTATTCGGTTGATATTTTTTAGACTACAGTTATGAGCGATGTCGGTGGCTTTAGAAGACCAGGGAGAAATGGTACCGGGGCGAGGAGTGATGAGGAAGAAGGTTCCAGAAGGTGTTTGTGCTTGCCTCGCGGGGCCGTAAGTGAGCAGCTTTTCGAGTATTTCTATCTGCTGCTTAGACAAGTCACCTTTGGAATCGACTAGGTGAACATATTCGCTATAAAGGTTTTTTACCCTAACGCCGGATTGACCCAGCTTTGCAATCAGTTTAGTTTGGTTAAACTCTGATAGTGCAGGAGCGCCTCGAAGGACCAACATATTGATTTACCTGGTTTGTTAGAAACAACGACCACCAATGCGACGCGTTGCCTCTTGGATTGATGAGTATTTCGGCGCGGATTATAAAGTAATAATGAGCAGTAAGTAACCTCATAACGCGCTTACGTGAACTTTTTTTTAAACTTAGACGGTTTAATGACAACAAGTAAAGGTCTATGCAGTCACCTGACTATAAAAAACGATTAAAACTACAATTAATTATTGTTTTATCTATTGCTGTGATGAGCTGCGGCGTCCCTTCAGTACCCACTGCGCTTTCATCACTATTAGAAAGAGAGTCTATTCGGGTAGGCACAGTTTACGGGGCAGGCACGTTTTATAATGGCGCAGAGGGTCCCCAAGGATTTGAGTATGAGTTACTGGCAGGTTTCGCTGATTACTTAGGCGTTACCTTAGATTTGTACCCGTTTTATAGTTACGAAGTCATGCTGGAGCAGCTTGAAGAGGGAAACCTAGATATTGTAGCGACAGGTGATGCGGTCACTGATTCACTGAAGGAACGCTTCGCTTACGGGCCTGCCTACCAACATATCGAACAGGAACTCGTCTTTCAGGCGGGCACGAACAAACCTAGAGATCTTTCTGATTTGGACGCCCCCATCGTTGCAGTGTCAGGGAGTAGCCAGGCTCATCTCTTGGCAGATATTTTCGCGGAACTGAACGAAACCGGTGAAGTTATAAAAACTAATGTAGTGACCACTGAGGACTCAGACTCTGAAGAACTACTCCAACAAGTTGCTAATGGTGACATCGCTTATACTGTGGCCGACAGCAATCGGTTAGCACTTCAGCGCAGGCGCTATCCCAATTTAGCAGTAGCGAAAACGCTTAATGAGAAGATGCCAATGGCATGGGCTTTACCCCAGCATCAAGATGATTCGGTTAAAGCTGCATTAATCGAATATTTTGGCACCGTGCATCAGTCTGGCTGGTTCACAGTATTGGAAGATAAATACTTCGGCCATATTCGGCAGTTTGATTATGTAGACAGTCGCGCATTTAATTATGCTGCAGAAACCTCGCTAGCCCAGTATAAACCGCTATTTCAAAAATATGCTGGGGAGCTCGACTGGCGACTGCTCGCGGCGATGAGTTATCAAGAAAGCCACTGGGACAGTGAGGCTATCTCTCGGACGGGAGTGCGTGGATTAATGATGTTAACCTTAGACACGGCGAGCGATTGGAACGTGGATGATAGAACCGATCCTGAGCAAAGTATTCGCGGTGGTTCACGTTATTTCGCCAGCTTACTTAATAGGATCCCAGCGCGTATAAGCGACCCCGATAGAACCTGGATGGCTATGGCATCGTACAACATCGGCATGGGACACTTAGAAGACGCGCGAGTACTTACTGAAAGACAAGGTGGAAATCCTGATCTATGGGTAGACGTAAAACGTCGTTTGCCGCAGCTTAGACAAAAGAAATACTATCGAACAACCCGCTATGGCTACGCTAGAGGCGACGAAGCGTTGCAGTATGTTGAGAATATCCGTCGCTATTACGACAGCTTAGTCTGGCTGGACGAACAAGGAAAAATTTAACGCCATTCATTATCGCCTCTCTTGAAAACTGTCATTTCGATGTCATCTTTATTCACTACCCTAAGAAAGAGCTAGCCAATGCTAGCTCACTTTCTCAAAAGACAATATTCGATAAACATATGCAATGTGAGAAGGACAATAGGTTGTTCTGCGGCGAGAGAAAGGAGAATAAATGAAAAGAAGTCGTTTTATGAAAAAAGGAATAAAATTGAAAAATAACAATAGACGTAGACTTATGCTTAAACGTTGCCATCAAAAAGTACTTCAACGTCGCAAGCTTTTTGTTACCAGTGACATGTTCACTCAGTTAACTCGCACGCCAAGCTAATGCATTGGGCAGCTCAATGCGCTGCCCTCAGAGCGCTTCTATTTATGCGTTCAGAAAGGTCCACGTTGAATTAATCAGACTCACCACTCTCTATAAGTTTTTTGGCTTTTTTAGCGGCCTTTATTTCCTTCCTGCGCTTACGAAAGAAATCTGATAATTTGTTCGCACAGTCGTCAGCTAATATCCCCGACACTATCTCAACCTGATGGTTTAGTGCTGGGTGTTGCAGTAAATTCATGACAGATCCCGCGGCACCGGTTTTCGCATCTTTAGCACCAAACACCACCCGCTTAACACGCGCGTGAACCAACATTCCAGCGCACATCGAACAGGGTTCTAGAGTGACATATAAGGTTGCATCGATAAGGCGATAGTTTTGAACCCGCAAGGCGGCCTCTTTCACAGCAAGAAGCTCAGCATGAGCAGAAGGGTCGTTATCTGTTATGGGCGTATTATATCCTTCTCCGATAAGCTCACCGTTTAATACCACACAGGCCCCCACAGGCACCTCGCCTATCGATTCAGCTTTGTCTGCAAGCATCAAGGCGTGTTTCATCCAATGCTTATGTTGCTCAATGTCTTCACTCGTCAACGTTTCGCCAACGTCTTTAAGCAGCGGTTTGATGTGAATTCCGTCATCGTGTTCACATAAATTGCCGTCATGCTTTTGTGGTTCATCATCAGTTGCTGAATACCCTTCTTTGCTCTGTCGTTTTAAGTCGCGTGATACATCTTGCTGATGCGCATCAGCTTGCTCCTGTCCTTGCATGAGGCTTGCTGACAGAGAGTTACTATTTTGGTCATTCATTCGTCAAATTTGCTATTTAAGTTGGTGAAATTTGTTAATCTTTATTTTCTACCTGCCGAGTAAAAAACCTAACACGTTAAAAAGTAATGACTTTTGTCACTTGGCAATGTACTTGCAAACTCTCATTATAACACTGCTGAAGTGAAGGAATTAACTGGTTACATTTTTTACCAAAAATGTTGAAAAATAACCGTTATATTGCCAAAAGCCTAGCAGGATTTTTTCAATAAGTAGTTAGATCGAATTAACTAGATATACAGGTGAATTAGACAACTGAACATATTTTCACCTACACTGTTTTAAAGCCATTTGTGAGGGATACCACCGTGAATATGACCGCGATTGCAATAGTAGCTATTTGTGCTTGGGCACTTGTCAGTATTGTTGATAGTGCAAAAGACAAAAGTAGAAAAAAGCTAAACACTAAAGAAGTGGAAGCATACAAAAAAGAAATTGCTGAATTGAAAGAGCGCGTATCTGTGTTGGAGAAGATTGTGACCGACGAACGCTACGACTTAAAAAAGCAGTTTGCGGACTTAGAAAAAGACCGCGTCGCATAGGTCACCTCAAACTCGTCTCCCCGCCAGCGCGCTAATGTAAACCGCGCGCTAGCTACCTTCTAATAACTTGCGCTCTGCCCGCTCTACCCGTCGAGGTTTACCTGCAATAACGAGTACATCGTGGGCCTGTAAGATGGCGTCCTTATCAGGGTCTTTTACTTCGTTGCCGTCTCGCCTCAACCCTTTGATTACCACCCGCATTTTAGAGAAATCTATATCTTTTATTGCTTTTCCGATACACGATGCGTGTTCAGACAGCACCACCGCGTGAATAAATTCTAGTTTATCTTCTGTGCCATAAGTGATTTCAGTGGTTTCTCCTGGATAAAAGCCATGCATATGATCGTAACGGCCTTTCCTTTCCGCTCGAACTCGCTTTAAAATACGTGACATGGGCACGCCGGCATAATGCAGTACTTGAGAAACTAACATTAAACTCCCTTCCTGAAGTTCCGGAACCACTTGATTGGCGCCGGCGTTATACAAACTATCGAGCTGGTAATCTCGCTTCGTTCTCACCATCACATCTGTCGTCTCGGTAATACTTCGTGTTTGGGTAATAACTTGCTTCGCTTTATCAATTTGATCAAAGGTAACCAATACGAGTTTGGCACTTTCTATATTGGCATTAAGCAAAATGTCTTTTTGACTAGCGTCACCGAAAATAACGGGTTCCCCTGCGTTTCGACTCTCGTGCACCCTCACAGGATCCATATCAATGGCGACAAAGTGAATACCTTCCATTTTCAGCATTCTCGCCACCGATTGCCCTACTCGACCAAAACCACATATAACCACATGGTTAGTGAGTTGAGCGCCCGCACTGTGACTAATATTATCGTCAAAAGATAAGTCGTTATTAACAATGCGTTTAGCAATGGTGACACTATTGTTCATTAGCCAAGGTGTTAGTGCCATACTGATGACGCCTATACTCACGATGAGAGATGATTGTTCTGATGTGAGTACACCATGTGTAGTGGCGAGTGCCGCAATAACAAAGCTAAACTCTCCGATCTGACATAGCTTAACGCCTGCTGACCATCCATCTATAGCGTCTGTTTTAACCAGTAAAGAAGCGACTCTCACGAGTACCACTTTGGTGATCATAAGTGCAAATACACCGAAAACAATGTCAAACAAACTGTCCCATAGTACAGTGAGTTCTAACTGCATTCCGACTGTCACAAAGAACAGCCCCATTAATATGTCTCTAAAAGGGCGTATATCAGCTTCAAGCTGATATTTATATTGGCTCTCTCCGAGCATCATGCCGGCCAGAAATGCGCCCAATGCCATAGATAACCCAAAGTAATAGGTTAGCCCACCTGCCAACAAAGCAATGAGAATAGTGGTCAGAACAAACAGCTCGTCTGTTCTGGTTTTCGCTATTTCTCTAAATACCCAAGGAAGTAACCACTTACCTACAGACATCAAAAATGCAATAACGAAAACGCCTTTGAGTAACGCTTCACCTAGGGCAAGCGCAATGCTCACTTCACCGGTTTGCGCTAAAAGAGGAATGGCAATTAAGAACGGAACAACCGCTAAATCTTGAAAGAGTAAAATACTGACAGCCAGCTGCGTGCGCCGGTTATTGAGGATCCCCATTTCGGTGGCTTGTTTAATAACAATCGCCGTAGAGCTAAGAGCGAGAGTGCCGCCTATAATAATTGAGGCACTCACTGAAATACCGAAGAACAAAGGCACACAGGTAAATACAGCGGTAGTGAAGACCATTTGCCCTAAACCTACCCCAAATACTAAAGAGCGCATGGCGAGTAATTTAGGTAAGGAGAATTCTAGCCCCAAGGAAAAAAGCAGAAAAACGATCCCTACTTCAGCCAAGAGATGCATTTCCTCTGGGTGCGCGAAAACCGAAAAGATCTGCGGCCCAGCCAAGATACCAGCAAAAAGGTAAGCCAGAATAGGAGGAAGGTGAACACGTTTAAATAGAGCGACGGCGCATACCGATATAAACATCAGTATCACAACATTTAAAAAACTTGTTCCCACATTACCTCCGAAACTTTAATGAATATGCTATGCAATAGCGCAACAGATTTTTGCGGTTTACTGTCGAGCACCTACCGTATACCCAATGATAAATCTAACCGTATTTGCTTATTATTGTGAGCCCTAAAAGCACCATGTAAGAGTAGTATCCTCACATTTAAAATAGAAAATCAAACCACCTTCCCTTATTGGCACTTGTTTTGCAAAAACCTTTAGTACAAATGCAGATTCGGCAAGTTTTGCCATTGTGACCGCCATAAAACCTTTCAAAAATTGAAAGCTAGGCCACAGAAACGTCAGGGCTTTGACACTTGTTTCTTTGCATATCAACGCACTTTGTATAGGGGCACTACTGTGGATTTCTCTACGTCAGTCTACGATAGCACACAACATAGCAACTTTTATCCTGCTGAAAGCACGGGTAACTCACTATCATTTAGTGAACTATCAGGCTTCGTGACACAGCTGCTTTCTACGCTTGAGTTACAAGAGTTAGGTGGCGTTTACTTTCAGCAGCTAAACACGTTATTGCCGGTTGTCGGGTTTAGCTTATCTGATTTTGACTCCCGTTGGGTTTATGGCAATGCGAAAATATCGTCGACGCTAATTGATTTACCTCTGCAAGGTGCTCACACAATCAATGGCAAACAAGCCCATGTGTACTATTACATTAGTTCACCATTATCATTATCGCAACGGGAAGCGCTTTTCCAACTCCATGATTTATTTGGAAAACAGGTAAAACATTCGCTGGATCTTTCGCGAGTCCAGCAAATGGCGACCAAAGATATATTAACGGGTTTAGGTAATCGAGCGGGTTTTGAGCAATCTATGACAAGACAGCTTGGCTGGGCGCAACGACATGATGAACCCTTTGCGCTTTTAGTTATAGATTTAGACAACTTCAAGTACGTCAACGACAACTTCGGGCACGGCGAGGGTGACAAAGTTCTGGCGCACGTCGCCTCGCACCTTTCAAAAATGCTGCGAGACGAGGATGAGGCATTCCGCTATGGCGGCGACGAATTCTGTTGCTTGCTAGATTGTCAGACACAGCTCCAGCTTGCCTGCGCTGCACAGCGTATTCAATCGAGCATAAACAGCTCTAGCTATTTGGCAGGTTTGGAAGTATCGACGAGTTTAGGCGGTGCTATATACAGAGACGGCGACACAATGAGCAGCATTTTCGACCGCGCAGACAACGCCTTGTATCGCGTCAAAAATTCAGGCAAAAATAGCTATCAAGCGGCATAGACGTTTTAGCCTTTTAAAAAGAGGCAAAATATAGCCGCCTTTTCTTCTACTTCTGAGCACCACTTGAGATTGATCACTATAATTCAGTATGTAGGTTTACTTAATATCGCACTGCACGGTCATGAGATTTGACCAAAATACCTGCCTAGAAGCGCTATTTTTGAAAACCGTTCATTAGCCAACGCCGTTTCACGTATTGAGCAACAAAACTTAATCTGATTTGAAAGACACATGGATACGCGGTTCCCTTGGTTGCAAGTAAACACATTCCCTATTAACAATTAAGGCTATAGGTTGGCTATTTAGGTAAATAACTGGCGCGCCATTTCGCTCCCATCGCGGAATACGCCACACCTTTAACCATTCCTTTAATGGTTTAGATACGCTAGCGTGCTCAGGCTTGATGCGAAGGTTACGCGCATTGGTTTGAAACGTAACCTTGTCGTCCTCTTTGTTCTGGGTTAAAGAAACGGTTATCGCCCCATTGAGCCAGGGAAGATGATTGTCAGTATTGAGGTTTAACGTGCCACTTGCGTCAGGTTCATGTGTTGTATTTGCTACCCAGTATAGGTCTTTGTCAAACCGAATCACCCTTCCCCACTTGAAGTTTACTTCAGGTGTTGCATCATGCTTCGCCTTTAACATCGATAGTACTTGGTCGGTTTGTGCTTTAGACGGTGAAAGCTGCCGTTGTGCATTAAACCACGCCCTTATCACCATGGCTTGCCAAGGCGGTGATAAAGAAGCAAGTTTTTGCCCGTCTAGCCTTAACGCCGTGCGTTTACACTCCTCATAATATGACTGTGCCGAGTCAACCACAAGCGCGCTTTGCTCTGCACAAAGCGTTGCACTGCGACCCACCGTTTTAGTTAACTGGGGCCAGCGGTTTAGTAAATGTGGAATAATCTCGTTTCGCAAAAAATTTCTATCAAAGCTATTTTGCTGGTTTGATTCATCCTCAACCCACTGCAGCATTTCTTCCTCTGCATAGGTAACAATATCAGCTTTCTCTAAAGCCAACATGGGGCGCATAATCAAGGTTTTGCCGCGGTACTGCATCTCTCCCATACCCGCTAATCCCTGTGGGCCAGCGCCTCGTTTGAGCTGCAACAGTACGGTTTCAAGCTGATCTTCTGCGTGCTGACCTAACAGCAAAACGCCACCTATTTGCTCGCAAACTTCAAGCAGTGCGTTGTACCTAACTTTCCGCGCTTCCGCTTCAAGGCTTTTTCGCGAACCGGTATTTACCTCTACGCGATATAGGTGAAATTGCACATCTTCGAGGCGACATTGCAATTCACAATGGCCTGCCCAGTTGTCGGCGTTTTCACTCAAACCATGATGTACATGAACCGCGTGGATAGGCGCATCAAACTGTTCGCGATACGCGATTACGGCTTGCAAAAGAACAGAAGAATCAACACCTCCACTATAAGCGACAACGAGAGGGGTCTGCAAAGACATGTCAGCTTCGCATAGAAGGTGCTCTAAACGATTTACGACATGTTCGCTTACTGAAGAAACTTGGCGGGACACTTATCGGTATGCCTCTTAATTTTACTTGTCTAATAAAGCCAAGGGGTTGGTTACCTTCGGTAAACAACCCCTTGATATCAATAACTATAGGCGACTCTGCGCTATTCAGGGCAGAGGCTACATGCAGCCTAGCAGTAACCGAATGACATTAAGCGCGCGTAACGCTCTTCCATTAACTTGGTTTTATCCAGCTCTTTAAGCTGACTAAGCTGTTGTTTAATAACGGCTTTCAAATTAGCTGCCATACCGTTGTGATCGCGATGCGCGCCACCTAATGGCTCTTCAACAATGCTGTTAATTAGTCCAAGCTCTTTGATTTGTGGTGCACTTACGCCCATCGCTTCAGCGGCCAAAGGTGCTTTCTCTGCACTTTTCCACAGAATAGACGCACAGCCTTCAGGAGAAATAACCGAGTACGTAGAATATTGAAGCATGTTTACCCGATCGCCCACACCAATCGCTAGTGCACCGCCCGAGCCGCCTTCGCCGATAACAGTACAAACGATTGGAACCGTAAGCTCTGCCATTTCAAACAAGTTTTTCGCAATAGCTTCACTTTGACCACGCTCTTCAGCGCCTACGCCTGGGTAGGCACCTGGAGTGTCGATAAAAGTGATGATAGGCATGTTAAAGCGTTCAGCCATTTTCATAAGGCGCAATGCCTTGCGATAACCTTCCGGTTTAGGCATACCAAAGTTACGCTTAATTTTTTCATTGGTATCACGACCTTTTTGATGACCAATAATCATCACCGGTTGGTCGTCTAACATCGCAGGGCCGCCCACAATCGCTTTGTCATCAGCAAACGCACGGTCGCCAGCAAGCTCGTCGAATTCGGTAAAAATACGCGGAATATAATCAAGGGTGTACGGACGCATGGGGTGACGTGCCAGTTGCGAAACCTGCCACGCGCCAAGGTCTGAAAAGATCTTCTTCGTCAGTTCCGCACTTTTACCGCGAAGCTTATTAATTTCTTCTTCAATACCAACGTCAAACTCGCCACCTTGATTTACCAACCTAAGCTCTTCAATTTTTGCTTCTAATTCGGCTATTGGCTGTTCAAAGTCCAAAAACTGTATACTCATTTCATGTCCTATTCGTGCTACGCTCGCCTATGCAAACGCGAGATGTCCAATCTAACGAACTCTAACCCTTAATGGTAGAGAATTGATACGGCTTTGTCTCCCAAACATTGTTTGAGGTCGTGTAAAAGTTGGTCTTCAGGGGTAACGTACCACCTTGCACCACACGCTAACGTTACTTCAGCGTCTGGATGGGTTACCGCTAACTGAACGGGACAACTTCCACCGTTAAATGCCTGCAGGATAGATTGCATCTGACTCATTTTCTTCGGTTCAAGCAACTGGGTGTCAATATTCAGTGCCAGTGCTCTCGCGTTTTTCTCTCGTGCTTGAACAATGTCCATCACATCACGGGCGGTGATTGTATTGCCCCCAGAGAAATCATCAAAGCTGACCTGTCCCTTTATTAGCAATATTCTGTCAGTTTCTAACACACTTTCGAACTGTTCGTACATGTCTGGGAAGAAACGTACATCTATTCTGGCACTCTTATCATCCAGTGTCACTATTGCCCAGCGACGCCCTCGTTTGTTTGTCATAACACGAACGCCAAGCACTAAGCCCACCGCGCTAGCCATCTGATCTTTATTAGTCGGTTTTAGGTCAACTAAACGACCATCGGTGTAATAACGTAATTCTTCCGCATACTGATTGATGGGGTGGCCCGTCAAGTAGAGCCCTAAGGTATCTTTTTCACCTTCTAGCCACACTTTTTCTGGCCATTCTGGTACATCAGCAAAGGCCTGCTGTACTTCTTCTGGCTCGGTGGTTAATAGACCAAACATGTCTGACTGGCCAAACGACTCGGCTTTGGCGTGCTGTCCCGCTGCGGCAAGGGCATCAGGTAGCGAAGCCATTAAGGTAGCGCGATGCGGACCTAGGTTATCCATGGCGCCAGCCAGCACTAACTTTTCTAACACCCGTTTATTAACGCGTTTGATATCGACTTTTGCACAAAAATCAAAAAGATCTTTAAATGCACCTTGGGTTTCGCGCGCTTCGATAATGGCTTCAATAGGACCTTCACCTACACCTTTGATCGCGCCGATACCATAAACAATGCGCCCTTTACCATCGACGGTAAATTTATATTTGCCCGCATTCAAATCTGGCGGCAGTATTTCAATACCCATGCGCTCGCATTCATCCACTAGCGTCACGATTTTATCGGTGTTATCCATATCCGCCGACATTACCGCAGCCATAAATTCAGCCGGATAATGCACTTTTAGCCAAAGGGTCTGGTAAGACACCAACGCGTATGCAGCAGAGTGAGACTTGTTAAACCCGTAACCTGCGAACTTCTCTACCAGGTCGAATATCTTCATCGCCAAATCAGGGTCTATATTATTGCCCTTAGCCCCTTCAGCGAACGTCCCGCGCTGCTTAGCCATTTCCTCTGGCTTTTTCTTACCCATGGCGCGACGAAGCAAGTCAGCGCCGCCTAACGAATAGCCCGCCATTTCCTGCGCAATCTGCATTACTTGTTCTTGGTATAAGATAATGCCGTAGGTAGGTTCTAGAATTTCTTGAAGGCACTCGTGCTGATATTCGGCATCTGGGTATGAAATTTCCTCTCGCCCGTGCTTGCGGTCGATAAAGTTATCTACCATACCTGATTGTAATGGCCCAGGACGGAACAGGGCTACCAATGCGATGATATCTTCGAAGCAGTCCGGCTTAAGGCGCTTAATCAGCTCTTTCATGCCTCGAGATTCAAGCTGGAAAACCGCAGTGGTTTCGGCGTTTTGAAGGGTTCTAAAGCTCTTTGCATCTTCAAGGGGAATAGCGCTGATATCTACCTCAACGTTTTTGCCCTCTTTGATCATATCTATTGCCCACTGAATAATCGTCAGCGTACGAAGACCCAAGAAGTCGAATTTAACAAGTCCTGCTGTTTCAACGTCGTTTTTGTCGAATTGGGTTACCGGGTTTTTACCTTCGTCATCACAATACAAAGGTGCAAAATCTGTGATGGTCGTTGGTGCAATAACGACACCACCAGCATGTTTACCCGCGTTACGGGTTACACCTTCAAGGATACGGGCCATATCAATGAGGTCTTTCACGTCCTCATCGCTTTCATAGACTTCGGGGAGCTGCGGCTCGGCTTTAAACGCTTTTTCTAGCGTCATACCAGGGTCTGGCGGTATAAGTTTTGAAATTCTGTCTACAAAACCATATGGGTGACCCAATACTCGACCCACATCACGTACTACCGCTTTGGCTGCCATAGTACCAAAGGTAATAATCTGAGATACCGCCTGGCGACCGTAGAGCTCGGCTACGTGGTCGATTACCTCGTCTCGTCTGTCCATGCAGAAGTCGACATCGAAGTCGGGCATGGATACACGCTCTGGGTTCAAGAAACGTTCGAACAGCAAGTCGAATTCAAGAGGATCCAGGTCGGTAATTTTAAGGGCATACGCCACCAATGAACCTGCACCCGAACCCCGCCCTGGCCCTACCGGAATACCGTTATCCTTACTCCACTGAATAAACTCCATAACGATAAGGAAGTAGCCTGGGAAGCCCATTTGGTTGATAACTTCCAGCTCTATGCGAAGTCTGTCATCGTACTCTGGGCGCTTGGCGTTGCGCTCTTCTTCATCAGGAAAAAGAAATACTAACCGTTCTTCAAGCCCTTCTTCAGATACCTTCACCAAGAAGTCTTCGGTGGTCATCCCGCCGGTTGGAAACTGTGGTAAGAAGTACTCGTTTAAGCGAACCGTCACGTTACAGCGTTTAGCAATTTCAACGGTATTTTCAATGGCTTCTGGAATATCACTAAATAGCTCAACCATTTCTTCACTCGTGCGAAGATACTGCTGGTCGCTATATCGCTTAGGGCGGCGATTATCATCTAACGTATAACCGTCATGAATACATACACGAATTTCGTGCGCCTCGAACCCCTCACGGTCAATGAAGCACACCTCGTTGGTGGCAACCACGGGCAAACCGCGCTGCTCGGCAAGCTCTACCGCACGGTGCAAATAATCTTCTTCACCCTGCCTACCTGTTCTAATAAGTTCTAAATAAAAGCGGTCCGGAAAGTGAGTTTGATAAAAATCGACAGCGCTGTCTAAAAGCTTGGGATTGTTCTTCGTTAAACCTACGCCCACATCGCCGTGCTGAGCACCAGAGAGAATAATAACCCCTTCGCTGTGCTCAATAAGCCACGCTTGATCAATCACTGCGCGATGAGCCAAATGCCCGCGAAGATACGCTTTAGATATAAGAACCGTAATATTCTTATACCCTTCGTTGTTCATCGCCAATAAGGTGAGTCTGAACGGTTCATCGCCAAAGGATTCATTAGTTACCCAGAAGTCGGTACCTATTATCGGCTTAATACCCAGATTATGTGCTTCGGAGTAAAACTTGACCAAGCCACACATATTCATTTGGTCGGTTATCGCCACCGCTGGCATCTCAAGTTCGGCAACTTTCCCTAATATAGGCTTAACTTTATTTAAGCCGTCCATCATCGAGTAATCGCTGTGAACACGTAAATGAATAAATGGCGATGACATGATGTTATTTCTCTTCAAGTAACGCTTTAACGGGCTTAAAGCTTTTACGATAGCAATCTAAAATGCCATATTCAGCAATGGCTTCAAAGTGTGCTTTGGTGGGGTAACCCTTATGCCCAGCAAAATTATACTGCGGGTAAGCTTCATGGAGCGAGATCATGTCGTTATCGCGTTCTACCTTCGCAATAATAGATGCTGCTGAAATTTCTGCGTGCAGGCTATCTCCCTTCACCACAGCTTCAGACTCAAAATTCCAAGCGGGTACACGGTTACCATCCACACGCACGAAATCCGGCTTTACAGGCAGGCCTTCTACCGCGCGTATCATAGCAAGCATGGTAGCGTGCAATATATTAAGCTTGTCTATTTCTTCGGGGCTCGCTCTACCGATACTCCAATACAACGCTTTTTCACGAATTTCTTGAGCGAGCACTAGCCGTTTTTTCTCGCTAAGCTTTTTAGAGTCAGTGAGTCCTTCGATAGGGTTTTCTGGATCGAGAATAACCGCAGCAGTGACCACATCACCTACCAGTGGTCCGCGCCCTACTTCATCAACGCCGGCAATTAACTTATGCAAACAATTCCTCCACGACAGCTTTTGCTGCTGTTTTATCAGCATTGCATTTTAGCGTATGGTGGAGGTCGGTGAAACGGGCAATGAGGGCTGAATTGTCACTTTCGAAAAAGTTGAGTAGCTGGTTGCTCATATTCTCTGCATTTACCTCTTCTTGAAGTAGCTCGGGAATAATCGCTTCGTCTGCCAATAGGTTGGGTAAGGTGAAAAACGGCGCTTTATATAAACGCTGCATTATTTTGTAAGTGAGCGGTGCAAGTAAATAAGCGGCTACCATTGGGCGCTTACACAACATAGCCTCTAACGTAGCCGTACCTGAAGCAAGCAAAATTACATCGCTTGCTATCATGGCATCCCGAGAAGTACCTTGGGTTACCTGAATAGGTAAACGCGCTTCTGCGTTGTCGGCTTCAAGCAATAATGCTTTTATTTGTGCAAGACGATGCTCGTTTGCAGCGGGGATAAGAAACTGAATATCACTGCGCTTGGCATGGATACTCTCTATGGTTTCAAGAAAAACCGGAAGCAGCGTGTCCACTTCGCCGCGACGGGAACCGGGAAGCACGGCTAAAACTGGTGCAGCATCGTTTATACCCAGTGTCTTTCTAGCTGCCTGCTGGTCTGGCTCTATCGCAATAGCATCAGCCATAGTGTGCCCAACAAACGTGTAAGGAACGTTATATTTATCGTAGACCTTTTGCTCGAATGGGAACAAGCCTAAAACGCGATTAGCAGCCTTGGCAATCTTGTGAATTCTCTTTTCACGCCATGCCCACACGGTTGGACTCACGTAGTGGATAGTGTTAATCCCCCGCGCTTTAAGGGCTTTTTCTACTCTTAAATTAAAATCCGGGGCATCAATCCCCACAAAAACATCTGGAGGGTTTTGCTCAAAGTGAGCAAGAAGCTGTTTCTTTACCTTCAAGATGGCCGGTAAATGGGAAAGGACTTCAACAAGCCCCATGACTGACAAGGTTTCCATGTCGAAAAGACTATGGAAACCTGCATCTATCATGTTTGGACCGCCAATACCTTCAATGATGGCATCGGGATATTGGCGTTTTAGTTCTGCAACCATTCCAGCGGCAAGCACATCACCAGAGGGCTCTCCGGCAACCATGCCGATACGAATTGGCGTAGACATAATTAGCGAATGATGCCTCGCTTAGCGTCTTGTAAAAACTTGACCATTAACGCCACACCATCAAATTTATCAGCAGGCTCGGCAAGCTTTTCAATCGCTTCATCAATGGTATTTCCCTCGCGATAAATAGCTTTATAAGCACGCTTTATCTCTAGCATCTCTTCTTTTGAAAAGCCTCGGCGTTTTAAGCCTTCAGAGTTTATCCCTTGAGGAACGTTCTTTTGGCCACTTACCATCACGAAAGGAGGAACATCTCTAAGGATGATACCGCCAGCGCCTAAGAAAGCGTGAGCACCAATTTTGCAAAACTGGTGTATACCTGTAGCGCCGCCAACAATAACAAAGTCGTCGATGTGAACGTGCCCTGCCACCGCTACATTATTCGCGATAATGATATCATCACCTAAAACGCAGTCATGCGCTATATGTGCGTTAGCCATAAACAAACTGCGAGAACCGATAATGGTAATGCTGTTATCTTGGATGGTCCCTCTGTGAACAGTAACCCCTTCACGAAATTCGTTGTCATCACCGATCACAAGTTCTGTAGGCTCACCCGCGTACTTTTTATCTTGGCAGTCTTCGCCGATTGAAGAAAACTGATAAAACTTGTTGTTTTTACCGATACGCGTTGGGCCGCGTACCACCACATGTGATTTCAGAATACACCCATCACCAATGGTGACGTTATCGTCAACCACGCAAAAGGGACCAATGGTGACGTTCTCACCAATCGTTGCACTGTCTGAAATTACCGCAGTAGGATGGATCACGTTACGCTATCTCTCTCATCGCACACATAAACTCTGCACAGCAAGCAATGTCGCCATCGACACTTGCAGTACCTTTAAATTTCCAAATCCCTCTGCGCTCTTTAACTAGAGCAACGTCAAACTCAAGCTTATCCCCAGGGACAACAGGACGCTTGAAGCGCGCGTTGTCGATTCCCGCATACAAGTATAACTTATCATTATTCCCCATGGTCTTAAATCCTAAAACACCAGCAGCTTGAGCCATGGCTTCTAAGATAAGAACGCCCGGGAATATAGGCTGCCCAGGGAAGTGCCCAGTGAAACAAGGCTCATTAATGGTAATATTTTTATAAGCCTTTACAGACTCACCCAGAACATAGTCTGTTACACGATCAACAAGTAAAAATGGATACCTGTGTGGAAGTAATTCCAAAATTTCTTGAATTTCGATGGTATTGAGTGAATTGGCCAAAAACTTTCTCCTGTATACAAGCATGACCCATGACTATTTCATACCAATGCGGATGATTGATTGGTATTTGGTCAAACTCGCCGTAAAAACTAAAACGGCGGCAACCATACGCTGTTAAGCGCAAAAAACAAATCAGACCAACACCTTTTGGGCGTTGGCCTGATCAATTTCTCAACGGTTTAGAACGGTTGATTAGTTAGTTTTGCTAACCTGCTGAAGAACTTGCTCAGATAAGTCGTGTTCTTCTTTTGCAAATGCAACTGCACCTGCATTAAGTACTAGGTCGTAACCTTGCTTAGCGGCTACAGAATCAATAGCCTGTTTGATTAGGCCAAGTAGCTTGTTACGCTCTTCGTTGCTGCGGCGTTGGATATTTTGCTGTAGAGGCTGGCCTTTTTTAGAGAGCTCTTCACGAACTGACAAGATTTTTTGTTCAAGTTCTTTCTTCTCAGTATCGCTCATTGTCGCCGCATCGCGTTGAAGACGCTCCGCGTAGAACTGGCCGTCGCGCTGAAGTTGGTTCACCTCTTCAAGCTGATCTTTAAACTCAGCTTGGATGGCGTTCTGTATTTCAGCCGCTTGAGGCATTGCTTGAAAAATACCTTGAACGTCTACTACAGCGACTTTCTGTTCAGCCATCACAGACGTACTTACTAAAGCGCTACCCAACATTGCTCCTGCAACGATATGTTTAACCAACTGTTTCAAAGGGAACTCCTTTTGTAAATCTTGTTATAGAGCGCGATTATTACGCGCTCGCTTTAATGTTTTAGAAAGTTTGACCGATGTTGAAAGTGAAGAATCTTGCATCGTCACCGTCACGTTGCTGTATCGCTTTCGAGAAGCTGAATACCATCGGGCCCATTGGAGATATCCACTGAACCGATATACCTGCCGAGCTACGATACAGACTCCAGTCAGAATAGTCCAATAGCTCGCCTCTTTGTGATGCGGCCACTTGAAACTGACTGTAATAGTCATAATCGAACTCAGTATCCCATACGTTACCCACATCCACAAACAAACTTGTGCGGACAGAGTTATCCATATCTTCTTCTACAAATGGCGTCGGAACAATCAGTTCGATTCCACCAAGTGCCATGGCGTTACCACCTAGACTTCGTGTAGACCAAGATAACTGTGCATCGGCTGGATCGCCAGGGAAAGCTTCACCGTCGGGGCCTACGATACTACCCGCGTTGCCAAGAAATACCCCTCTTGGACCGACGGTATTGTTCTCGAATCCACGCAGTGAATCTGCACCACCTGCCGTAAAGTTCTCTGTGAACGGCAGTATTTGCTCGTTACCATTAATATCGCCGTAACCGTTACCATAACCTAAACGCACGCGCGCCAAGAATGACCAACGCTGGTTGCGCGATAATGGGAAGTACCACTTGCCATCAAATACCGTTTTAAAGTAGTTAACGTCTGAGTTAGGCGTGGTAATACTAACAGAGGCTCGTTGTGAAGAGCCCGCCGTAGGGAAAAGACCGCGGTTTAGCGTGCTTCGACTCCAGCTTACGCTAGCTAAGTAACTGTCGTATTTAATCGCAGCATCAGGATCTTCGCCATTGGTAAACTGGTTGTAGAACTGCTCAGTCTGCTCATAATAACCACGGTTAAACAACTCAACATTACTATAAGTCAAACCAAAGTTTATACGGTTAAATTCGTTAATAGGGTAGCCTACGTTCGCGCCGATAGACCACCGTTTCGAGTTATATTGAATAACGTTGAAGTCAGAACCGTCAAATTCACTGTACCCCAAACTTCCACCCAAACTAATGCCGTCGATAGTGAAGTAAGGGTCGTTGTAAGTGATTTGGGCACTTCGCTGATATGACACTGTGCTTAGGTTTAGACCAATGCGCTTACCCGTACCCAAGAAGTTATCTTGTTGAATACCTGCTTGTAAGCTTAGTTTTGTTCTATCGCCGTAGCCGATACCGGCATTGAACGAGCCAGAGGGCTGCTCCTTAACGCTGAAATTAACATCAACTTTGTCTTCAGAGCCCGGAATGCGAACCGTTTCAAACTCGACCTCTTCCATATAGGTAAGACGGGAAAGCTGATTCTTAGAAGACTCAAGCAAGTTGTTAGATAACCATGTGCCTTCCATTTGACTCACGTTTTGACGCAACACGCTATCTGCTGTTACTACGTTACCGTTAAATTTGATGCGGTTCACGTAAATACGCTTACCTGGGTCAACTGACAAGGTCAATTTCACCGTTTTGTCTTCATCATTGATTTCAGGAACGGTGGTCACTGTTGGGTAAGCATAACCAAATCGCCCCAAGTACTTACTGATAAACTCTTCTGTATAAGTAACTTCTGCTTGGTTATAAAGTTCGCCAGTCGTTAAGGGGAGCACCCGTTCGATATATTCTTCGTGACCTAGCACATCACCCACAATCTCTACTTCAGAGATTGTGTATTGCTCACCCTCTGACACATTCATCGCGATGTAAATACCAGATTTTTCTGGCGTCATTGATACTTGAGTAGAGTCAACGTTAAAGCGAAGATAACCGCGATTTAGATAATGGTTACGAAGCGTTTCCATATCCCCCTGCAACGTTTGCTGTTGGTAGCGCGTTTCAGATAAGAAATCCCACCATGGCGTGTCATATTGCAGTTCAAAGGCTTCCATCAGCTCTTCGTCAGAGAATATTTCGTTACCAACGATATTGATTTGTTCGATTTCAGCGGCATCGCCTTCTTCAAACAATAACTTCAAATCCACACGATTACGCGGTAGAGGCGTTATGATGGCCGTCACATCAGCGTTATATTTACCAATGCTGTAAAAGAAATCTTTTAAGCCGTTCTCAATAGAGGTCAATACTGTCTTATCAAGCGGCTCACCGATACGAACGCCATTACCGTCCAAACTTTCCTGAAGCTGCTCATCTTTAATATCATCGTTGCCTTCAAAAATGATATTACTGATAGTAGGACGCTCTGCAACACGCACAACAAGCGTATTACCATCGCGAAGAATTTCAACGTTTTCGAAGTGAGTTGAAGAGTACAACGAGCGAATAAGCTGCGTTACCCTAAATGTATTAAGCTCGTCGCCAACTTGAACGGGCAAGTAGGTTAAGGCTGCACCTAGTGCAACACGTTGCAAACCTTCAACGCGAATGTCTTCTACGACAAATTCACTGTCTTGCGCCGCAGCATTGGCAAAGCTAGCACTGGAAAGAATGGCTCCGGCTGCTACTAACTGTTTTAACTTCATCTATTTTTCTTTTCCTGGCCGCGTTTTGTATTAGCTGTTTTGTACTTCCTGATTTCCATCAGGTTATGCGAGCGATATCGTTAAAAATTGCGATACCCATTATCATAAACAGAAGCACGCCACCTATTCTGTAACCCCATTCCTGCACGGCTTCAGGCACAGGTTTGCCTGTAATCCACTCCACGATAAAAAACATGAGGTGACCACCGTCAAGCATGGGCAAGGGTAATAAATTTATAATGCCTAAATTCACGCTTATTAAGGCAAGAAAACTCAAGAAGTACGCAAGTCCATACCCAGCACTTGTTCCCGCACCTTGAGCAATTGAGATAGGTCCACTTAAATTCTTCACCGACACGTCGCCAGTAATGAGTTTCCCTATCATTTCGACACTCAGTGTCATAAGACGCCACGTTTTATCTAACGCCTTCCCAATAGCCTCTATAATGCCATATTGATGGGTAAACACATACCCCTCAGGCCAAGGCTCGAACGTTGGGCTAACACCTAGATAACCACTTTGCCCTTGTGGTGTATCGCGGCGCGCTATCGTGGCATTTAACGTAAGTGGTTGTCCATCCCTTTCTATATCAAGCAATATTTGCTCTCCAGGACTTTCAACAATCACTTCCACTAATCGTTCCCACGACGGCAGCTTGTTACCGTTTAGTGCTAATAACTTATCACCAGGCTGTAATCCAGCCTCTTGTGCTGCACTTCCGTCACCGACAAACCCAACTGTCAACGTTGCATCTGGCCGGTAAGGGGTTAGCCCTAAGCTGCTTAAAGGAGACTCGCGATCTGGGTCAAAGTTCCAAGACTTCAGTGTAAATGTCAGTTCTTTTTCGACATTTGATGAATTTTTCACCGTTACATTGGCATTTTCCGCGCCGATATTAGACACAATCTCAAGATTAACGGCTTCCCAATCTGGTGTGCTTCTATCACCTACTTTGATGATTTCATCACCAGGCTGTACCCCAGCGATTGCTGCAATACTGTCTGTTTCAATACTTTTTACAACTGGCTTTACCGTATCTAAACCAACCAAATACATTAACCATAGCGAGAAAAAGGCAAATATAAAGTTAACCCCAGGGCCAGCAGCAATAACCGCCATGCGCTGTAATACGGGTTTATTGTTAAACGCTTTGTCTTCTAACTCAGGCGGTACGTCATCAATGCGTCCATCGAGCATGCGCACGTATCCACCTAATGGGATCATAGCGATGACATACTCTGTGCCTGATTTACTTGTTTTACGCCATATAGGCTTTCCAAAACCAATTGAGAAGCGCTCTACCTGCACACCGCATTTACGAGCCACATAAAAGTGCCCCCATTCATGTACAGCAACCAAAATACCTAAGGCTACAATGAATGCACCAAGGCTCCATAAAAATGCTAGCACTGGAATTTACCTCGAATAATCTCGTTAGCTTTTGCTCTTGCAAGGCTGTCTTGCTCTAGTATTTGCTGAATAGAATTCACCGACACATTGGGCATAGCATTAAGCGTGGCGTCATTTACTTTAGCAATATCACAAAACTGAATCTTGCCTTCTAAAAAGGCTTCGACAGCCACTTCATTTGACGCATTCACTCGCGTTGTTGCACATTGCCCTTCTTTACACGCATCAATAGCCAGCTTCAAATTCGGATAACGCTCAAAACAAGGGGTTTGAAAACTGAAATTGCCAATGTCAGAAAAGTCGAGCGGCGTCACGCCCGCTTCGATTCGCTCAGGATGCGCCAAACCATAAGCAATAGGGGTACGCATGTCAGGATTGCCCATTTGTGCGATCACGGAGCCATCAACATATTGCACCATAGAATGAATAATACTTTGCGGGTGAATAACCACATCAATATCATCTGCACCAGCACCGAACAACCAACAAGCTTCAATGAACTCGAGCCCCTTGTTCATCATAGTTGCAGAGTCGATTGTAATTTTTCTGCCCATCGACCAGTTAGGGTGTGTACTGGCTTCATCGATTGTAATTGACGAGAAGCTATCAAGCGGTCTTTCTCTAAACGGACCACCAGAACCCGTTAAGAGAATTTTACGAATGCCGGATGCAGCAAAGTTACCATATTCATAATCGTGCGGTAGGCACTGGAATATGGCGTTGTGCTCGCTGTCGATAGGAAGAATTTCAGCGCCGCTTTGGTTCGCAGCCTCGATAAATAAAGCACCCGACATGACTAACGCTTCTTTATTGGCAAGCAAAACCCGTTTACCCGCCTTTACTGCTGCCAGTGTGGGTAAAAGCCCTGCTGCACCCACAATGGCTGCCATTACAGCATCAACTTCAGGCGCGCTGGATACTTCTTCCAGCGCCTTAGCACCAGCGAGAATTTCTGCATCCACACCGTACTGGGATGCTAACTCACAGGCTAGTTTGTAGTTAGCGTCATCAGCAATTACCACATAGCGCGGCGCGCATTTCTGGGCCTGCTCCATAAGCAATTCAAGCTGTGAGTTGCCAGTAATAGCAAATACGCGATATTTGTCTGGGTGGCGGTTTATTACGTCGAGTGTATTACAACCAATGGAGCCTGTGGCCCCTAACACTGTTACTGTTTGCATTACGCCATCCAGGTTACATAGCAGAACGCAAAAACAGGGAATGCCGCGGTTAAGCTGTCGATTCTATCGAGTACACCACCGTGTCCAGGGAGAATTTTGCCGCTGTCTTTAATGCCCGCACAACGCTTAAGCATGCTTTCGTTTAAATCGCCAAGGGCGGAAACAGCCACCGTAATACCGCCAATAGCAAGGTGAAGCCAAATACGCGAAGGCTCTACCTGATAGTGAAGGGCCGCAAAAGCGATAATAGCGAATGAAGCTGCAATACCGCCTAACAAGCCTTCTAAACTTTTACCTGGCGATACGTTAGGGCGTAGCTTATGGCGTCCGAATTTTACGCCAACAAAGAATGCACCTATATCTGCAGCCCAAACAATCCCCAGCACATAGAAGATGAGTGAAGCACCATAGAAAGGATCAACATCGTGCAAGCTCGTACGAAGCGCAACAACCGCTACCCATGTAGGTATAAGCGTAAGCGCGCCAAATAGGGTTCTAACGCTGCGACTGTCTTTCCAGAACTTGGAATATTTGGGATAGGCTAGCACCATAAATAAAGACGCTATCCACCATAATACGGCAACCGTTAATATGGCACGGTATAAACCATGTAATTGGCCTTGATACCAAATCGTGCTGGCATCAACAATAAGAGACAAGGCTATACATATGGCAAAGGCACCTGCCATATAAATGAGCTTTTTAGGACGTTCACATACGCCTGACATATTCGCCCATTCATAAGCGCCAATGCCGACAACACCAGCAATGGCTATTTCAAACCAAAAAATAGGAAGAAAGAGAATAGCGTAAAGCGCCAGTGGCGCGAGGATTAATGCAGTTATTATTCGTTGTTTTAGCATAATTTGCCCTTGGCTATCGTTACCAGGGCAAGCCTGATAATTGCCTGTATGGTGTTAACCATCGGCTGTAACTACTTGTTCGCCCGTTAGGCCGAAACGACGTTGGCGAACATTGAAATCGTCTACGGCTAATTGAAAAACGTCTTCATTGAAGTCGGGCCATAGAACATCAGTGAAATACAATTCAGCATACGCACACTGCCATAGCAAAAAATTACTTATACGATGCTCGCCACCGGTGCGAATAAGAAGGTCTAACTCAGGAAGGTTAGCGGTTGAAATGTGCGCATTGAATGCGTCTTCGTCGATGTTTTCAACGTCAATCTCACCACTTTTCACTTGCGTAGCAAGCTTTTTAGCAGCATTAACGATATCCCATCTACCGCCGTAGTTTGCAGCGATATTTAAAACTAAGTCTTTATTATCTTTGGTCATCGCTTCGGCTTTTCGAATCTTTTCGACCAGCTTGGCATCAAATGCCTCCACGTCGCCGATGACCTGCAGACGAACACCATTCTTGTGTAGTCGTTTTGCTTCACTATTAAGGACAAGATTAAACAAGTCCATTAAAACACTGACCTCTTCCTCTGGCCTTTTCCAGTTTTCACTTGAAAACGCAAATAGAGTGAGAGATTCAATGCTGTTTTGACGCGCAAAGCGCACGACAGAACGAACCGACTCTACCCCGGCTTTATGTCCAAAGGTACGAATTTTCCCTTTCTTTTGCGCCCATCGACCGTTGCCATCCATAATAATAGCAACGTGCTTAGGGCCAGTAGTTGTATTTACTACTGGCACCTCAGCTTTCGTCGATTTGGCTGCGCTTAAACGCTTTCCAATCATAATGCTTACTATACTTCCATTAATTCTTTTTCTTTGTCAGCAAGCATGCTGTCAACTTTTTTAATGAAATCGTTAGTAATAGATTGGATATTCTCTTCCGCTGCACGGCTCTCATCCTCACTGATCTCTTTTTCTTTAAGAAGATCTTTAACATCGCCATTAGCGTCACGACGAATGTTACGGATAGCGACGCGACCACCTTCCGCTTCGTTGCGAACAACGCGAATAAGGTCTTTACGACGCTCTTCTGTAAGTGGAGGAAGTGGAATACGAATTGAACCACCCGCACTCATTGGATTAAGGCCTAAGTCAGACTGCATGATCGCTTTTTCAACGGCTTGAATGGCGCTTTTGTCGAATACAGTAAGCGCTAATGTGCGGCTGTCTTCAGCCACAACGTTTGCCACTTGCTTTAACGGCGTATCTACACCGTAATAAGGTACCATGATGCCGTCTAAAAGGCTTGGATGCGCACGCCCTGTGCGAATTTTGCTGAATTGGCTTTTAAGCGCAACTAGGCTTTTCTCCATGCGCTCTTGCGCATCTAATTCAATTTCATCAATCATGATTTGTATCCTATTGTTCTTAATTAATCGTTGTCAGCGTGGCGAATTACAGTACCTTCTTTCTCGCCCATCACCACGCGTTTTAGGCAACCTGGCTTATTCATGTTGAATACGCGAATAGGTAGACTGTGATCGCGCGCTAATGTAAACGCTGACAAGTCCATCACTTTAAGTTCTTTTTCTAGTACTTCTTGATAAGTCAGCTCTTCATAGAGCGTAGCTTCCGGATTTTTCACCGGGTCGTCGCTATATACTCCATCGACTTTTGTCGCTTTTAATACCGCATCCGCTTCAATTTCGATACCGCGCAAGCAAGCCGCTGAGTCGGTCGTAAAAAATGGGTTACCTGTGCCGGCAGAAAAGATGACAACCCGGCCTGACTTGAGGAGGCTGATGGCTTCTGCCCAGTTGTACGCATCACATACACCGTTAAGCGGGATGGCAGACATCATGCGAGCGTTGACGAACGCACGGTGTAGCGCATCGCGCATGGCAAGACCATTCATTACAGTGGCCAACATACCCATGTGATCACCAACAACGCGGTTCATACCCGCTTTTGCTAGCCCCTCACCGCGGAAAAGGTTACCACCACCGATAACGAGACCAACTTGAACACCAAGTTCAACCAGCTCTTTGATTTCTTGTGCCATTCTGTCAAGCACTTTAGGGTCTATGCCAAAGCCTTCCGCCCCCATTAGGGCTTCACCACTAAGCTTTAACAAAATGCGTCGGTATGCTGATTTTGGTGTGATACTCATAGTTTGAATTGTCCTCGTAAACCCGTTTTGTCCTATGCCTTTCGTCGCATTATACGCAAAAAGCATAGGACAAAGCGCTTTCGTTTTTTGGGCAGGCGCTTACTTGTCTCGCCTAGCTTCACACTTACGCAATGCAATGGCAAGACGAAAGAGGTTCAGCTATAAAAAAGCACCTCCTAGGAGGTGCTTTGTAGTTTATCTAACTATTGCTTGATGCAAAAGATAAACACTCAATTATTTCTTAGCAGCAGCCATTTGAGCAGCTACTTCAGCAGCGAAGTCTTCAGTCTTCTTCTCGATACCTTCACCTACTTCGAAACGTACGAAGTTGATAACGTCTGCGCTGTTGTTCTTAAGAAGCTCAGCAACAGAGATTGAAGGATCTTTAACGAAAGGCTGACCAGTCAGACTCACTTCGCCAGTGAACTTCTTCATGCGGCCTGCAACCATCTTCTCAGCGATATCAGCTGGCTTACCAGACTGGATAGCGATTTCGATTTGGATTTCTTTCTCTTTCTCAACAACTTCAGCCGGAACATTCTCTGGCTTAACGAACTGCGGGCTAGCAGCAGCAACGTGCATTGCAACGTCTTTCGCTAGTTCTTCAGAACCGCCAGTTAGGATAGAAATCACACCAATACGGCCGCCGTGTATATAAGCGCCTAGTGTATCGCCTTCAACGTTGATAACGCGACGAGGAGAGATGTTTTCGCCGATTTTAGCAACAAGTGCGTCACGCGCTTCGCTAACTTTAACGCCATTCATGTCCGCGTCATTAAGCGCTTCGATGTCGTTGATGTTGTTCGCAGCTGCTACTTCTAAAAGCGCGTTACCGAACTTAAGGAAACCTTCGTCACGTGCTACGAAGTCAGTTTCGCAGTTTAGTTCAAGCATGGTCGCGCGACCACCTTCAACTTTAGTAAGGATAACACCTTCAGCCGCGATACGACCTGCTTTTTTCGCCGCTTTCGCTTGACCTGATTTACGCATGTTTTCAATGGCTAACTCAATGTCACCATCCGTTTCAACCAGGGCTTTTTTACAATCCAGCATACCTGCGCCAGTACGTTCGCGCAGTTCTTTAACTAGTGCTGCAGTCACTGCCATTTTTCAATTCCTCAGCATTTAATATAAATTCGTTAGGTAAAAGGGGCGATATCGCCCCTCTCAATACGTTTCGTATTGTAGTACTGCCATATTATCTAGATATGACAGTAAGCAATCAGAATTACTCTGCCGCTTCTACGAAGTCGTCTTGCTCAGCTTGTACTTCAAGGTTGCTTTCGCGACCTGAGTTGATAGCGTTTGCAGCAGCATCCAAGTAAAGTTGGATAGCGCGGATAGCATCGTCGTTACCAGGGATGATGTAATCAACACCGTCTGGGTTAGAGTTAGTATCAACAACACCAACAACAGGAATACCTAAGTTACGCGCTTCTGTTACAGCGATGTGCTCGTGATCTGCGTCGATAACAAAGATTGCGTCTGGAAGACCGCCCATGTCTTTGATACCGCCAAGGCTGTTTTCAAGCTTGTCCATTTCGCGCTGAAGCATAAGTGCTTCTTTCTTAGTTAGCTTCTCAAACGTACCGTCTTGGCTTTGTTGCTCAAGTTCTTTAAGACGCTTGATTGACTGACGCACTGTTTTCCAGTTAGTCAGCATACCACCTAACCAACGCTTATTTACGTAGTACTGGTCGCACTTAAGCGCAGCATCTTTAACTGCTTCGCCAGCGGCGCGCTTAGTACCAACGAAAAGAACTTTACCTTTCTTCGACGCAACACCTGAAAGGTAGTTAAGTGCGTTGTTGAAAAGTGGAACCGTTTTTTCAAGGTTGATGATATGAACTTTATTACGTGCACCGAAGATGAAAGGCTTCATCTTTGGGTTCCAGTAACGAGTTTGGTGACCGAAATGCACACCGGCTTTCAGCATGTCACGCATAGAAACATTAGCCATTTTATTTTCCTCTTGGGGTTAGGCCTCCATATACCCCTTGTATCGATTCAGCCCAACCTAAATTGAACTGAACACCCCGATACGAAGTGTCGGTATATGTGTGTTTTAATAAAATAAATTTACCCTCTAAAACGGTGCTGAATGCGTGTGGCAAAATGAGCTTTCCGTCAGGGCGCGCGCTTTATATCACAATCTAACCTTCGCCTCAAGTTTTGAGGGCAAAAAGACGGGGGTTGATATGATTTGGTAGTGGTGAGTAAAGCGCCTTGGGCACACTTCCTCATTCATTAGCGTTGCATAAATATAGTCACGTAATTTCAGCACCTTACTAAGAATGACCTGAATGGTGTTATACTGCGTAAAAAAGCAAATTCTTCATCAATACTAGTTTCAAACGATTTGAGAGGCGCTGTGACAGCTATTATCAAAACCCCCGAAGAAATCGAGAAAATGCGCGTAGCCGGTAAACTGGCTGCCGAGGTTCTCACAATGATAGGGCCTTATGTTAAGAAAGGCGTGACTACTGACGAATTAAATACTATCTGCCACGATTACATCGTAAACGAGCAGAAGGCAGTGCCGGCACCACTAAATTACGGCCACCCGCCGTTTCCAAAGTCAATTTGCACATCGGTAAATCATTGTATCTGCCACGGCATACCTTCTGACAAAAAACTGAAAGACGGCGATATCGTTAATATCGACGTTACCGTTATTAAAGACGGCTATCATGGCGATACATCAAAAATGTTTGTAGTAGGTAAGCCCTCAATTCTTGCCGAGCGCCTTATTCGTGTAACTCAAGAATGCTTATACAAAGCCATCGAACAAGTGAAGCCGGGAATGCGTCTTGGTGATATCGGTCATATTTGTCAAACCCACGCCGAAGCGCATAACTATTCAATTGTTCGCGAATACTGTGGCCACGGTATTGGCGCAAGTTTCCACGAAGAGCCCCAGATTGTTCATTACGGTAAACCAGGCACGGGTGATGTATTGGAGCCGGGTATGTGCTTTACCATCGAACCTATGGTAAATGCGGGCAAACGCTATTCAAAAGTGCTGCCAGATCAATGGACCGTTGTCACTAAAGATAGAAGTTTAAGTGCTCAATGGGAACATACGCTGCTTGTAACAGAGACCGGCGTTGAAGTTCTGACACTTCGAGAAGAAGAGGCATTGGACAGGGTTATTTCGCATAACTAAGTTAAGCCATAGCCTAAGGTAGTTATTTTTTGCGGCATCGACTTATCGTTGCCGCTTTCTCAAACAAATCCAAGGTGCTGGTCACCTTAACAACCTCCTACTCCTCTTTCTTGCCACGCTACACACCTATAACAAAAAACCATAAATATTCACAATTCAACCTAACTTATGCAGTAATTTGCTACTGCGAATTGTTACAAATTCATGCTATTGTTCGTAGCGTTTAAAAAGAAGTCTAATTCGAAGGTGCATTTTGACGCTGCAATCACTGATAAAGAATCTCGACACCATAAACTCTGTGGATGATATTCCGGCAATAAAGTCTTGCGTGGAAGCCAGTTATGCATGGATATCCGAATCCTTCGACATAACGCCTGTTAACCAATTAGTTACTGGACGTGCACAGTTTGTCGATGCGCTTCTTTGTCACCTTTGGCAACTTTATGGTCTTGACACCGTAGACGAACTTTCACTTTGCGCGGTAGGCGGGTACGGCCGAGGTCATTTACAGCCCTACTCTGACATTGATTTACTTATTGTCAGTAAAAAGAAATTGAAGCCTGAAATTCAAGAGAAGATTGGCCAGTTCATTACTCTATTGTGGGACATCAAACTTGACGTAGGCCAATCCGTTCGCACAATCAAAGAAACGGTAAAGTTAGCTAAAGACGATATTACTATTGCAACCAACTTAGTTGAGAGCCGCTTGCTTTGCGGCAGTGAAACCACATTTGAAAAATTGTGGGACGAGGTTAATGGTAGAAACTCATGGTCTAGTAAAGCGTTTTTCTCCGCCAAGTATGATGAACAGAAGAAACGTCATGCAAAGTTCAACGGCACCGCTTACAACCTTGAACCCAATATCAAAGAAAACCCGGGATGTTTGCGCGATATTCAGTCAATTGGCTGGGTAGCGAAAAAGCACTTTAAAGAGTATGACGGCTGGAATTTGGTGGGTCACGGCTACTTTACCGAGCAAGAGCACAGTGAGTTAATTGCCTGTCGTATGCATCTTTGGAAAATGCGCTGCGCACTTCATTTGATTGCTGGTAGAAGCGAAAACCGATTACTTTTCGATTACCAACCCGACGTCGCCAAAATGATGGGGTACGGAGAAGAAGGTAAGCAGTCGGTTGAAAAAATGATGCGCGACTTTTTCCGCACGGTGGCCCGTGTCTCCGAGCTTAACCAAATGCTTCTTCAACGCTTTAAATACGATATGCTAAATCAAAGCGTTCAAAAAAGCGTTGTGATAAATGACGATTTCGAGCTTCTCGACAATATGATTTCGCCAAGGCATGAAAGCGTATTTTCATCACCTGAAGCAATCTTGGATTTTTTGGATTTGGTGGCCAACACTCCTGAAGTGAGAGGCCTTAGCTCCATCTGTATTCGTCAGCTGCGAAATGCTCACCGTGCTTTTGAGGCTGAATACTATGTAGAGCGACCGCTGTGTCGTGAAAAGTTCATGCGTTTAATGAAGCAGCCTGAATTTTTCGATTTTGCGTGGGACATCATGCACCAGTACGGTATTTTGCAGGCTTATTTACCTGAATGGGATACGATTGTAGGCATGATGCAGTTTGACCTGTTCCACGCCTACACGGTAGACGAGCATACCCACAGACTCGTTAAGCATGTAAATTATTTTTTCTCAAAAGAGAACAATGATTTTCCGCGCTGTGGCAGAATTTGCAGAAACCTAGATAAGCCTGAAGTGCTTTATATTGCCGCTATTTTCCACGATATCGCAAAAGGCCGAAATGGCGACCATTCGACATTAGGTGCGCAAGATGTCGCGAAATTTTGTAAGCAGCATAACGTACCCAGTGACGACGCTGAAATGATCGCATGGTTAGTTGAAAACCATTTGCTCATGTCCGTGGTAGCCCAACGTCGCGACATTTACGATCCTGATGTTATTAGTGAATTTGCAAGTGCGGTACGAAGCCACAATCACCTAAACTTGCTTTACACACTTACCCTTGCTGATATCCGAGCAACTAACGACAATCTATGGAACGACTGGAAGGCCTCGCTACTTCGCGAACTTTACCTAATGACACAGAAGGCGTTAGACAATGGCTTACAGTGTCAGGTAACGCTTAACGAACGCGTTGCAACGCATAAGCATCAAGCGAGACAAATTTTACAGGAGCGAGCTATCGATCCTATTTCCATTGATGCATTATGGGCACGCCTTGATGACGACTATTTTGTTCGCTTTAAACCCACGCAAATTGCGTGGCACACCGATGAGATCATAAAGGCGCAAGATGATTGGCTTTCGCCTGAACACGATGGGCTACTTGTTAAAGCAAACGATAACAGCGCAAAAGGTGGCACTGAGGTGTTTGTTTACGGCAAAGACAGAAAAGCTTTATTCGCTCAAGTCGCGTCTGTTCTCGATAGTCGGAACTGTTCAATTCATGACGCCCACGTCACAGTAACACGTGATGGCTATGTATTT
Source organism: Alteromonas sp. IB21 (assembly GCF_016405965.1). Lineage (GTDB taxonomy): Bacteria > Pseudomonadota > Gammaproteobacteria > Enterobacterales > Alteromonadaceae > Alteromonas. The sequence goes on from NZ_JAEFCD010000001.1 coordinate 430,599, forward strand.
GACAGCATGCTTATCCTTGAAAACGATGGAAGCCGGATAAGTTCCGAGTCTCGCATTTCGTCTATTGAAAATGCTATTTCTGCCCAATTAGAAAAACCGGGGCGCTCGCACGAAAACAGGCGCAAATTACCCCGACAAATGAAGCAATTAGACGTACCCACTAAGGTTCGTTTTTTCAGTATCAACGATGAAGCCACACTTATTGAGTTAGAAGCCTTGGACGCTCCGGGCATTTTAGCTAAAATTGGGCATGCATTCGTTGATACTAATATGACGTTAAAGCTTGCAAAAATTGCCACCATAGGCGAGCGAGCTGAAGATATTTTTATCGTCAGCAATGACGCTGGCAAAGCATTAACCCAAGAACAACAGGTAAACCTTAAAAAGCGGATCCTGTTTAAACTCGACCAACTTGAAGATATCACAATACCATGAATGAATTGAAAGCCATTATTGAAGACGCCTTCGAAAATCGCGACAACATTAGCCCTTCATCTGCTCCTGATGAAGTAAGAGATGCAGTAGCACAAGCTATCGACCTCCTTAACAGCGGTAAAGGCCGTGTTGCGGAGAAGATTGCTGGCGAATGGGTAGTACATCAATGGCTTAAAAAAGCTGTTTTACTTTTCTTCCGCCTTCACAACAACGATGTGATTGAAGGCGCCGAAAGTAAGTTTTATGACAAAGTACCGCTTAAGTATACAAACTATACTGCTGAACAGTTTGCGGCTGACGGCGCGCGTATTGTTCCACCAGCAGCGGTACGTACGGGTACATTCGTAGGCAAGAACGTGGTTGTTATGCCTTCTTACGTAAACATTGGTGCGTTCGTTGACGAAGGTACTATGGTTGATACATGGGCGACAGTAGGCTCGTGCGCGCAAATTGGTAAGAATGTTCACCTTTCTGGTGGCGTGGGCATTGGTGGCGTATTAGAACCGCTTCAGGCTAACCCCACCATTATTGAAGATAACTGCTTTATCGGCGCGCGTTCTGAAATCGTAGAAGGCGTGATTGTTGAAGAAGGTTCTGTTATCTCAATGGGCGTTTACATCGGTCAGAGCACTCGTATTTATGACCGCGAAACCGGTGAAGTTCACTATGGCCGTGTACCAGCAGGTTCAGTAGTCGTGGCGGGTAACCTGCCAAGCGCAGATGGTAAATACAGCCTTTACGCCGCTATCATCGTGAAGAAAGTAGATGCGAAGACCCGCGCGAAAGTAGGTATCAACGCGCTACTTCGCGGCGTAGAATAAGCAGTATTTCTGGCTTATCGCTAACGGCTCGGGTTAATTTCAATTAGCCGAGCCACATGCTGAAAGACTCACAAATTAAAAGAGGCGCTTATGCGCCTCTTTCTTTTCGTAATCAGAACATTTCTAAGACTTAAGCCAACAGCTTATCTTTAATGGTGTTTACCCACTCTACTACGTCTTTTTCGGGCTCTAGGGTTTCAATCGCGTCAACCTCTAACATGTCGGCAACTGCGTTACCTTGTAGCTCGATCAGTAACGCATGAAACTGTTTACCTGCACCACAGAAACTATCGCCATAGCTGCTATCGCCTAGCGCTGCTACCGCGAATGGCTTGCCGGTTAGCATAGGCGATTCGTCTTTCAGATCTGAAAACACAGACTCAAGGTTTGGTGGTACATCGCCCTGCCCTGTTGTAGAGGTAATGATCAAAAGTGCGTCAGCATCAGTAAAATCTGCAACCGACGGGTCGCTTTCTAGTGAGCAATCCACGCCCTGTTCAGCTAAGTTCTCTTCCACCTGCTCAGCTACGTGTTGCGCATTGCCGTAAACTGTACCCGCAATAATTTTCAATGTTGCCATTTTTACCTCTTAAACCAATGATCGTCGCCTTTGTCGACAGGCGGAAATTCTTACTATTTTATCAACCTAAACGCAAAACGGCGCTAATTTTTCGAGCCATAGTCGCATTTCACTGTGCATCTGTGAATTAATTGATACCCACTTTCCAGTGACAGGATGAGAAAAGCCCATTTGAGTACAACTTAAGGCCAAATTGTTAAAATTAAAGTGCTGCTTGGCGAATTTGTTTTGTTTGCCGTCCCCGTGGGTCGTGTCGCCGATAATGGGGTGACGAATATGAACCATGTGCCGACGAAGCTGATGTTTACGACCGGTACTAGGAGAAAGCTTAACTAGCGAATATCGTGCACTTTGGTATTTGCCCACAGGCTCAGGCACTTCGAATTTTGCCACTGACTGATACATAGTTGATGCTGGTTGTGGCGGCTGCTGCGGGCGCTTATGCTTGTCTGCAATTTTGTCGTAGCGGTATTTTAGGGCGTAATCGATATACCCTGTGTGATGCACAAAACCGCGAACTATAGCGTGATACGTTTTTACTACCTGCTTGTCCATCATCTGCTGTCCAAGCTTTGCTGCAATTTCTGAGCTAAAGCTAAACACCAGCACACCTGAAGTGGGTCGGTCTAAACGATGAGCAGGATAGACGTGCTGGCCTATTTGGTCTCTAAGTGTCTGTACTGCGAACACCGTTTCATGTCTATCAATCGGGCTTCTGTGTACTAGTAGGCCAGGCGGCTTCTCAATCGCGATGATATGTTCATCTTGGTACAGCACAGGTAAATGAAGAGCATTGACAATATCTTCCTCACCAACGCTTGCCTTTTCTATTATTTGCTCATCTGAATGCACAGTTAATTGGCCTTTTAAATCGTTCTGCATAGTGCGTTGTGTTTGCTCACCCAATGTCTCCATTGGCAATATTATCAATAACTTGAAGCTGGGACAGAGTGCGCTGATGCGCCGATGACAGATATATTTCTGCTGCGGGCGCAATTTGCATGGGTGGTAAAGGCATTTCCTGTTTCAACAAAATGCGCATTTTGGGAATAAAAATAAAAGCCAACCAACTCTCAAACGCTAAACAGTCGACCGCAAAAGGAACTGCACTTTCCGTGGCATTTTTAAGTTCTTGCTCAGCAGGCATTTTCTTAGGCCAAACACCTTCTTGTTCCATAGCAGTTTCTAACTGCTCCAATGCCCTACCTAGTGCATTGTGACAGGCACTACTCACTTTACTCACAGCAACTCCGCAAAAAAACTTCTATTTCGAAGCGCGCAGTATATCAGGGGCTAAAGATCTACATAAGTCCGCGTGTCTTATCGTTGAAATTCACCTGCTGTGATACCATTATCCGTCTTTGTTGGCGGTATCTCATCGACGTGCCCCTTTAAATAGATGTGACAGCCTGGCAAATTTTGATTAAAGCAGTATTTTGGAACGAGTTATGAGCGCTAACAGTATTAATTCTATCAGCGAGTTTTTGTTACATGCAGGCACTGAATACCAGGTTTTTGATTTAGGTCGTCGCCTTGAACCCACAGATAGTCAGACTTTTCTAGAAATAGAAAACGGCAGTGCTTACGCGCCCTACCCTCGTCAGCAGCATGCGTGGTTCGGCATCGTCTTTTGGAATAAAAATGCCTCTACGCAACACTATATTTGGTTTGTGAAACTGCCGCTTGATGAGCAAGGCTTAGTGGTGGCCGCTGCAAGGAATCACTTTCTAGAGATTATTGTTGAGGCATTAGGTCAGTCGGTTGCTGAAGATACTGAAAACGCACAAACACTGCCTGACAATCCTTATTCGTTTGTTCCCAATCAATCGCAGCTTGCTCAATTTAACGCACTAGTTAAACGCACCCTAAGCCAACCTTTAAGTGAAGAAGTACATAGCGTTGAGGCCTATATCCAAGCGCCGCAGCTTGTTGACTGGCAGCACATCTCAATGCAAAGCGTCGCGGATTTTGTACATCGCTTTAGCGCACACCCCAAACGAGGTACTTTAGAAAGTGCGATTAGACACAACATATCGCTTTACTCAACTGTATTCCTTAATACTTTTATGGAAATGAGTGAAAGCGTTACTCTTTCTGAAGATTTGTTAGCCGTGTTTTTAAGCGAAATAGACAAAAGTGCTGATATCAATTTAGCGGCGCTGAGGGGAACCTCCGAAGGAACCTTTAATTCTGAGATAAATAGTAAACTGCTTGATTTGTTAAAACATGAGAAATCACAAAGACTGGATATTCTTAGCGTTATTGCCGCACGCCACTTCGAACAAATGGAACCGTTACTCCTAAGTGCCTTCTTAGAACAAACGGCAAAAATCGATGAGAAAGAAGGTCATCAAGGCGCTTTATTTGCAGGTTTTTTCTCAGATTTAGTACAAATCCCGAAATTACGCAGACAAGTGCTTACGCTTTTGCATTCCAATACGAACTCAATCGTTCTCAAAAACGCGTTTCAACAACTGTTTGCACAAGCGAGAAAGTAAATGACGTTACTTGAGTTGGTGGTATGGATGGTTATCGGGTTTACGGGCTATCAGTTTTGGCGTATTCGCGCCATTTCCGAACAAACAAACACGTATTTAAAGCAGTATTGCGATAAACACAACTTACAATTGTTGAGTGTAGCAAGAGCCAAAACACGATTTTCATTCAAATATGGAAAGCCAGACTGGCACAGTTTGTTCAACTTCGAATTTTCGAGTAACGGCGAAGATAGGTACACCGGCGAAGTTGAGCTGATTGGCGTAAAGGTTGTACGAACCGAATTACCGCCTTATAAGGTATAGGCATACCGCCAATTTCCTTCTACTTGCGTTAAGTGCATAGCGCCCATCATTTCTATGTAAAGACTGACATAAAAGCATTGACCCGTCCTAAGATAGGTTGACAGTTTTTAGGCCAGCTCCAGTAGCTGGCCTTTTTGATTGTGCACCTGATTAGGAGTTTTCATATCCAAACTAAGGTGCGGTCTCATTTCGTTGTAAATCTTAATTGATTCGGTAACGAGTATATTTAATTCCTCTATCGTTTTACATCGATAGATTAAGAACTCTTGCTTGAGTATACCGTGACGTGGTCAAGCAAATTCACACAACCCAGTTAAGCAGCTTTTTCTAAGTCCGC
>NZ_JAEFCD010000020.1 GCF_016405965.1 Alteromonas sp. IB21
TCCAGTTGAGATAATTATCCCTTAACTGGCTGTGTGAATCTATTGGAGCACGTCATGGTATTTACGATGCCGCAGAGGAATAACTAAAAAAGGAGCAATAACGATTGCTCCTTTTTCTAACACTGGTTGGTTATTAAAGAGGGGGAGCTGCTGGCTATCACTAATTACTGACGGTTAAGTGTTAGGCTGTCGCTTTCAACTGAATGTCAGTGAGATAACGCTTACGTTTTTTTTCAGTTAGCGTTTGCATATCGACGACCACGAGTCCATCAATACAGTCATTAAAGTCAGGGTCGACATTAAATCCCAAGAACGCCACGCCCCCATCCTTTGCTACCTCAGAGTATTGTTTATAAAGCGTTGGTACATTTACTCCCATATTGGCAAGTAAATGCTTTAGTTGTGTAAATTCCGCTTTATAGTCCTTACCCGTGAACTGATGTAGCGACTCTTGGGTGATCTGATAGGGGCGCTTGCAAGTGGCTTCACCAAATTTCGCAGGAAAGTAAGTAGAGTAAAATTGTACCAGTAAGTCTTTTGCTGGTTCTGGGTATGCGTTACTCAACGACACTGCACCAAATAAGTATCGATATTTAGGGTAACGACTTAAAAACGCGCCAATGCCAAACCATAGGTAATCTAAACTTCGCTTTCCCCAGTAGCGGGGCTGCACAAAACTTCTACCAAGCTCCAAGCCCTCTTTAAATAGCTTGTCGTTATTCTGGCCGTAATTGAATAAGGTTGCAGAATACAAACCCGTGGGGTGTTCAGGGGCGGTAAGCAGCTCTGCATCGCCAAAACGATAAGCGCCTACAATTTCCAAATCACTGTCATCCCATAGCACAAGGTGATAGTAATGTGAGTCGTATTGATCGATGTCTCTGCGCTTATTAGTGCCTTCTCCAACCGCTCTAAACGCTACCTCTCGTAATCGACCTATCTCACGCATAATGGGCGAGCAGCTTTTGTGCTGGTAGAGATAAATAGACTTTCCATCGCCCGTCTCGCCCAAGTGTTCGCACTCACGTATGGCTCTGGCCAATTCTTTTCTATCCTCTGGCATTGCAATAGAGGCTTGAGTGTGGAAAACGCCTTTTTTGTTGCTGCCAATACGGTATAAATGGCGCTTAAAAAGCTTTACTTGTTCCTTCAGGGGGATGGTTGTTTGCTGATATGACTCAAAAGGAATAAGTTCACCAATTCGCATAGGAAGATGCTTCTTGCGCTGTTTGAACATTTCTTTAACCAGTAACGCTGTCGCGAGCGGTTTATAAACCATAGAGACGCCATAAAAAAGCGGGCTGTTCTTGGCATCAATATAAACGGGTAAAATGGGGGCTTTCGCTTGCCTTGCAATACGCAAAAAGCCAGAGTGCCAACGGGTATCACGTACACCCTGAGGTCGGAGCCTGGACACTTCGCCTGCTGGGAAAATGAGGACGGCGCCATCTTTATTCAAATGAGACTGAATTGCCGATAAATGTTGTTTTGGCGTTCCGCCTTGCATGTTGTTCACAGGGAGCAGCATATCGTGCAATGGCTCAATCGCCATAAGCATTTCGTTTGCAACCACCTTTAGGTCGTGACGTACTTCGCTAACAAGCTTTATCAGTGCAAGAGCGTCTAGTGAACCAATAGGGTGATTTGCAATAATGACAACCCTACCATCGCTAGGAATACGTTCTTTCTCTACATCTCGAGTGGAGTAGCTGATATTAAAATACTCAAGCACCTGCTCTACAAAATCGATATCTTCATAGTGAGGATATGTCTCACCAAACTCAGTAATTTCACGCTCGTGAAGCAAATGCTTTAGTACGAAAGACAGCGACTTAAAAAGAATGGGGTTATTCGCTACCTGAGGATAATGCTTGTTCAGTACTTCGTTTACGGTAAACATAGAACCTGTTTCTCTTTCGGTTTTGGCGAACAATAGCAGGGCAATGTGACGTTTTTCACACACTTTGATGGCAGTTATTTGACAATGTTAATGAAATGTAAGTGTGCGATCTGCTTCCCTTAATTTTGTCGGTACAAGAGTGGGTTAGGTGCTTCTAGGGGTGAATAAAACGATTAGAGTGTCGTGGCTCATAAAAAGGTCGAACCCAAATGCTGAATTTACATAGCATCTATAATGGCAATGAAGAATAGGGGCGGAATTGCGCCCCTATGTTTCTAAATGTTTTATGCGGCTTTAGATGGAGAGGATTTTACTGTGATTGAAGTAACGCTCGCCGATTCCATGGTATCTAAATAATGAATAAGCGATAGATTACCGTTTTTATCTTCTGCCAACGCACTACAATTTTCAATCCAGTCGCCGTCATTAATGTAGTGAATACCATTTTCCATACTGCTCTCTGGATGGTGGATGTGACCGCACACCACACCGTCAAGCCCCATCTCATCAGCGCGCTTGCAGCATGCTTCTCGATAGCGGGCAATAGCGTCGTTAGCCCCTTTGATGTGCTTTTTAATATAACCGGCTAGTGACCAGTATTCTCGTTTTCGCCAAGCGCGAAAGCGATTAAACTCACGGTTGAGAAAGAGCAATAGGTCATAACCTTTATCGCCAATCCACGCATGAAACTTGCCCATTGTGACATCGCCATCGAATTGATCGCCATGTAAAACTAAATAGCGTTTGCCCTGTGCCGTGGTGTGAACCAACTCGCGCTCAATCTCTATATCACCGAAAGCCATGCCTGAATATGATTGGATAGGCTCGTCGTGATTTCCGGGTAAATAGACTACCCGTGTGCCTTCTTGGCTCATTTGCATAAATTTATGCATCACCTGATTGTGGGCTTTGGGCCAGCGAAATTGCTTAGTCATTTGCCACATGTCAACGATGTCACCTACTAGATATAAGGTGTCTACAGTGATGCTATTTAGGAAGGAAAGTAAGTGTTCTGCCTTACAATCGCGGTTTCCTAAATGGATGTCTGAAAGCCAGAGTGTGCGATAGTGTGTCTTTTTCATAGCGGGTTCCCAAAGCGATGCCTCGGACAGACACTATAGGTTTGCAAATTGACACTACCGTGACGCTTGCTTGACCATTGTGTTACAACAGCACAAATACGCGCTATAACCCCAACTTATTCGCCACTTCTAAAAGCTTATCTCGCATCCATACATTCACTAAGTCTTCGTCGGCGTGTTTGTGCCAGTACATGTGTACGGGGAGTGGGGGGACGTCGAATGGAAGGGGCAGAATATCGATAGCGAATTTATTACTGAATTGTTGGGCGAATCGCGTTGGCATGGTCAGCAAAAGATCGCATTGGCTAACTACATTAACGGCTGCAAAGTAGTGTTCACACTGCAATGCGATGTTGCGATGTAAATTGTGCTGAGCAAGGGCTAGATCTACCGTATCTAATTTAGAGTCTTTTAAAGATACAAGCGCATGCTGTGCAACTGAGTAGCTCTTGATACTCGGGTTATCTACGTAGCTATTACTAGGCGCGCATACCACGACAAACGTTTCTTCGCAGATAAACTGTGAACGAATGTCACGGCTGGTGGGAACTAGTGCGTCAATTACGATATCAAGCTCTTTAGCGGCTAACGCAGGAGCAAGCTCGGGCCAGGTAACCTGTCTGCTATTCACCGTGATATTGGGAGTATGTTTAACAAGCTCTGGAATAAGCACGGGAAAAAATATAGATTCTAAAACATCTCTCAAGCCAAGGTTCACCTGACGGGGTTTATCACTTATATCAAAGCCCACTTTACCTTTTAACGTACTTTCAAGGGTTTCGATTGATTTCACAACCGATGCAATAATGCCTTGGCAAAATGGGGTAGGCACGACTTGTCGTCCATGACGAATAAACAGCGGATCATCAAATTTCTCTCGCAGACGACCTAAGGCGTGACTCACCGCAGGCTGAGTAATATGAAGTGCGTTGGCGGCTTTCGTAATGCTGCCCTGATCGTAGACCGCGCGCAGCACAACAAACAAATTCAGGTCTAATTTTCCATGCATATTATTTATGGGTTTCCATAATAAGGCATCATTTTTATTTATTATTAAACAGAGTACACTGGCTTAAATGTTAATAAAAGGTTTCTTTAATAGAGGCTTCTTTTGTAAGGGGCGTGTGCATGCAGGCATCAGTACTTACCGAGGTGTTGTTACCTCTAGCGTTGGCATTTGTTATGTTTGGTATGGGGCTAACGCTAACCCTTGCAGACTTTGCCCGACTACTTAAAGTACCTAAAGCAGTAATAACGGGTTTTATAGGGCAAATTATATTGCTGCCTATGTTGGCGCTAGGACTGTGCTTTGTTTTTGGTCTACCTGATTATATTGCGGTTGGCGTAATGGTTTTAGCGGCATGCCCAGGCGGCACGACCAGTAATTTAATCAGCCACATTGCAAAAGCAAATCTGGCCCTTTCAGTAAGCTTAACCGCTATTTCTACCATCGCTTGCGTTTTCTCAACGCCCTTTATCATTCAATTTGCTCTTGATTACTTTGTAAAAGAAAACGCGCCAGACTTTTCTATTATTCAAACAGTGATCGGGCTGGTTGGTATATCAATTGTACCGGTCATTTTAGGCATGACCATTCGTCGCTTTAACAGCAGGTTTGCTACTAAAACTGAAAGCTTCTTTCGGCAGTTTTCCATGTACTTCATGTTGCTTATGATTGTGGGCGTGCTTGTTTCAGAAAGAAACAATTTAGCCGTGTCCTTTGAAAGCGCGTTTTTGGTTTGCCTAACGTTAAATTTATCATCGGTATTGTTAGGGCTCGGGCTTGCTAAGTTTTCAAACCTAGCATTTAAAGACTCGCTCACGCTGGCCATTGAAATAGGCGTGCAAAATGCGGCGCTTGCAATGCTGATATGTATTACCTTTTTAGATGCGCCTGATTACGCGATTGCACCTGGTGTATATGGCGTAGCAATGTACATCGGGCCGGCACTATTGGCGCTGTGGGCAAAACGAAAAATGCGTAACGAACAGCCATCAGTGTCACTGCAAAAGACGGAATCAGTTTGATTGGATTGATAAGGCGGTCAATTCGAGAGAATAGTGAAGTACTGATTAGCGCTTAACACAATAAAGCGCAACTAAACATAAACGCCGATACAAGAATAATGAAACAAGAACAAGTAGGAAACACAGAATGCGCATATTAATTACCGGAGGCGCGACCGGCTTGGGTCAAGCCATCGCCCTTAAATGGGCAGATAAATGGGCAAATAAAGAAGGCGCTTTTGATATTTGTATTGCTGACATAAACCAAGAAAGAGGGGATGAAACGGTAAATGCGCTTATCGCAAAAGGTGCAAATGCATTTTATGTGCATTGTGATATCACCTCGGACAGTGATGTACAAATGCTGGCGCAAACTATCGATTCGCGCTGGGGCGGCACAGACTATGTATTTAATAACGCAGGTGTTGCAACCGGCGGTAGCCTCTTAGATGAAAGCATTGAGCAATGGCAGTGGGTTTTCGATATCAACGTGCTGGGTATGGTGAGAGTTAGTCGTGCGCTATTACCGTTAATGCGCAAACAAGGTGGTGGCTACTTTATTAACATTGCATCGCAAGCGGGATTAACGCCTATTCCTTACATGGGTAGTTACAACGCGGTGAAAGCCGCTGTGGTATCGTTTTCTGAAACCATGAAGTTAGAATTAGCTCCCGACAATATAAATGTTAGTGTCGTATGCCCTAGCTTCTTTAAAACTAACTTAGATGAGTCGATGAGAAGCACTAATCCCGCGTCGCATAAAATGATTAATAAGTTTTTTGCCAAGGCCGACATGACCAAAGAAGATGTCGCAGAGGCTATTTACCAACAGGTTAGTAAAAAGCAGTTTCTTATTCTTACTCACAAATTGGGTAAACGGGCTTTCTTATTAAAGAAGCTGCTGCCAACTCAGCGTTATATCAGCAACATGCTAAATCAAACCAAGACGATGAAACGTGTGATGGAAAAGCAAAATTAAGCCAACAAGTCGAACATGTTTCGTGGGCGCTTTACTGGCGCGTGCTAAGTAGCTCGCCACAAATCCCTAGCGCGAGAGCATACAGCCGTGCTTTAAAGTAAACGCTTTAAAATAGAATTAGATAGAAGAATAACTCATGCAACAGCAAGTCGTAGACAAGGCCGATAGCGTGCGCTCAGGCGAAGAACTAGATGTGGATGCAGTACATCATTGGCTTAGAGGTAATATTAGTTCATCTGACCCATCACTGTTAGCAGCAATACAAAACAGCGATAACTTACCTAGAGTTACCCAATATTCAGGAGGTGCCTCTAATTGGACCTATTGTCTAGATTACCCAGACACCTCGCTCATTTTGCGCAGAGCGCCCGCAGGTACTAAGGCGAAAGGTGCACACGATATGGCGCGGGAGTACCGATTACAGCATGCGTTAAAGCCTGTTTATCGCTACGTGCCAGAAATGCTTGGGTTATGTGAAGATGACAGCGTGATAGGGACGGACTTTTATGTAATGGAAAAGTTCACCGGTGTTATCCCGCGCAAAAATTTACCCCGAGGTTTAGACACCACGGAGCAGCAAACGAAACAGCTTTGTACAAATGTACTTGATAGTTTAATTGAGCTGCATAAAGTCGATTACCAAAAAGCAGCGCTTGACCATCTTGGAAAAGGCGCTGGCTATATAGAGCGGCAAATCAGCGGGTGGAGCGAACGCTACAGTAAAGCGAAAACGTGGAACGTTCCCTCAGGCAAAAAAGTTATGCGCTGGCTTGAAAGAAACATGCCTGATACCGAGCGCATTTGTATAACCCACAATGATTTTCGTTTCGATAATGTGGTGTTACAGCCAGACAACTACACGCAGATTATTGGCGTATTAGATTGGGAATTAGCAACGTTAGGCGATCCGCTAATGGATTTGGGCAATACATTAGCGTATTGGGTTCAAGCTGATGATGACTTTTTGGCTCAATCTACCCGCCGCCAGCCCACGCATTTACCGGGAATGTTTACCCGTAAGCAGGTGGTCGCGTATTACTGCAAAGAAATGGAATTAGATGTAGAGGACTTTACTTTTTATGAGGTGTACGGACTTTTTCGGTTAGCAGGTATAGCCCAGCAAATTTACTACCGTTATCACCACAATCAAACAAACAATCCGGCGTTTAAAAACTTCTGGATCTTTATTCATTACTTAATGTGGCGCTGTAATAGGGCCATTAAAGCATCAGGAAAACGATAATGACAACAAGAAACAATATTCTGATCACAGGCGCAAGTTCTGGTTTAGGGAAAGGTATGGCCATAGAGTTTGCTAAACAAGGCTGTAACTTGGCTTTGTGTGCAAGGCGTTTTGAAAACTTAGAAAAGCTGAAAGAAGAGTTGCTTTCAATAAATCCGAAGATTGACGTGTATATTCGGTCGCTGGATGTTACCGATCACGATGCGGTTTTTGAAGTATTCGACGCATTTAAAGCTGACATGGGAACCCTTGATAGAGTGATTGTGAACGCTGGTATGGGAAAAGGGGCGTCCGTTGGGACCGGCTATTTTCATGCAAACAAGCAAACGGCGGTGACTAACTTTGTATCAGCACTAGCTCAGTGTGAAGCGGCAATGGCTATTTTCCGAGCGCAAAATAACGGCCATCTTGTCACAATCTCTTCAATTAGCGCTGTGCGTGGGTTTAGGCGCGCAATGACGGTGTATGCGGCAACGAAAGCGGGCTTAACATCTATGACCGAAGGTATTCGAATGGATGTGATGAACACACCAATTAAAGTAACCTGTATTCACCCAGGCTTTATTCGCAGCGAGATTAATGAAAAGGTAGAGAAGGTGCCGTTTATCGTTGATACCGATGTGGGCTGTCGAGCTATGGTAAAGGCGATAAATAAAGAAAAGGCAAATGCCTTTGTACCAAGCTGGCCGTGGGCTATCTTACACTGGATTATGCGTATTGCACCGGCAAGTTCAATAAGGAAAATGAGCTAGGACGCAAAGCAAAACGCAGATACAAAAAAAGCGCCGAGAGGCGCTTTTTTAACTACTAATCGTAAAGATTAACCTAGTGCTTTGATTTGCGCAGCTAGACGGCTCTTATGACGAGCAGCTTTGTTTTTGTGAATCAAGCCTTTAGTAGCCATTCTGTCAAGTACTGGAGTAGCAGCAGTAAGTGCAGCTTGAGCCGCTTCTTTGTCACCGCTTGCAATTGCAGCGATTACTTTCTTGATGCTTGTACGTGTCATTGAACGACGGCTAGCGTTGTGCTGGCGACGCTTTTCGGCTTGGATTGCACGCTTCTTAGCAGACTTAATGTTAGCCAAGGTGTAACTCCCAAAATAAATTCATGTCAAAAACGAGGGTGCGGATTGTGCCTACCAAACGCCCAAATGTCAAACGATTTAAAAGTTAAATCGTTTCGCGATAAAACGCGCAAGCTATTGAACACAAAGTATGCTCAACACGTTGCACATTCTTTGCGACATTTTTTGCAGTAAGCCTTTAGCGACTTAAAAGAGCCTTTAGCGACCAAGAAAGCCTCTAGCGACTTAATGAAAAACCGTCAACAATTCTCAATAATTTAAGAATCCCCAACGACATTTCCCTGCGACATCAGAGCGGAAAGCTAAGCATAAACATAGCATCCCATATCGGGCGCGGATTATAGCAATAAACCGAGCGAAGATGCACAACTTATTTTGAAGAAATCGTTTCGCCTGCCTGAGCCTTTCGCTATTATGGCTCGCTACGAAAAGTAGTAATGGCTTTTTACTGTGTGTATTCCACAGATAAGGGAATACATTATTCAACGCACATAGCCATTATTTTGCGAATAGGGCTTTTTAGAAAAAGCCGAACTTTTACCTTCTCATCTGGAAATGTGACGTGTCACGGAAGTTAATTAAATCAGGTCTTATAGTTAGCGTAATGACCTTAGTCTCTCGCGTGTTGGGATTGGTACGAGATGTGGTTGTTGCCAGATTGATGGGCGATGGCGCTGCTGCGGATGTGTTCTTCTTTGCCAACAAAATCCCTAATTTTCTCCGTCGGTTGTTTGCGGAGGGGGCGTTTGCTCAGGCTTTTATTCCCGTATTGACGGAAGTTCATGCGAATGACGATAAAAAACAACTCCGTGAATTCGTTGCCAAAATTAGCGGCACATTGGGAGCGATTGTTTTTGTCGTCTCCATCATAGGCGTCATTGCTTCCCCCGTGCTTGCGGCGCTTTTTGGTACAGGGTGGTTTATCGCTTGGTTAGAAGGCGATGAAGCAGGTGATAAGTTTGTCCTCGCTTCAACCATGTTAAAAATAACATTTCCATACTTAGCGTTTATTTCACTAACAGGGCTCTCAGGCGCAATTCTAAACACGCTAAATAAATTTGCCGTAGCCGCATTCACGCCAGTATTGCTCAACGTTTGTATTATCGCATGCGCTATTTATCTGTCTCCAATGTTGGCGCAGCCTGCTTATGCGTTGGCATGGGGCGTTTTTATCGGCGGGATAGTTCAGTTTGTATTTCAGCTCCCTTTTTTATTTAGGGCTGGATTATTGGTGAGACCTAAATGGGGATGGCACGATGAAAATGTCGTGAAAGTAAGAACGCTGATGATCCCCGCATTGTTTGGGGTGTCGGTTGGGCAAATTAATCTGTTGTTCGACACTTTTATCGCGAGCTTCCTTGTAACCGGCTCAATCAGCTGGCTGTACTACTCTGACAGATTGCTTGAGTTTCCTTTAGGCCTTTTCGGTATTGCAATTGCTACCGTTATTCTTCCCACACTGTCGCGAAACCACGTAAGTAACAACCCTAAAGCCTTTGCTGCAAATATAGACTGGGCGTTTCGCATGGTGTGTCTATTAGGTATACCAGCGGCAGTCGGCTTAGGTGTCATGGCTCGCCCCATCCTAACGGTCATTTTTCAGCGAGGCGCGTTTACTGCTGAAACAGCAATAATGGCGTCGTACTCACTAACCGCATACTCGTTTGGTCTACTGAGCTTTATGCTCGTGAAAGTTCTAGCCCCTGGTTTCTATTCGCGGCAAGACACCAAAACGCCCGTCAGGTTTGGTATTTGGTGCATGGTAGCCAATATGGTGTTCAACGTTGTTTTGGCCATCCCTTTCGGTTATGTGGGGCTAGCTATCGCCACCAGCATGTCGGCTACACTTAACGCTGCCTTACTCTACATAACACTACATCGGCAAGGCGTCTTCGCACTAAGCCGTACGTCCGTGTTATTTATCGCTCGCGTTATTCTTGCAAGCACTGCCATGGGTGGGCTTATTTATTATCGCGATAAAGGGTTGGCCTTCTTTGATTTATCCCTATCCGCCCAAATGTTAGAAGTAGGGATTACCATTGCAGTTTCAGTTGTGCTCTTCTTGATCACTATGATCGTTTTGGGTATGCGTCCAAGACACTTCAGAAGTGGCGGGGGATGATTTTCGATTCGCAGCTGTCTGTACCCGGTTAAATAGCATGCTCAACGTTCTTCAAATAAAGGTTTGCGACAAGCATTGGGTCGCGCGGTAAGTATGGCGGGTGCGCTTGGTATTGTGCTCGGTGTCGGCTATAATCGCGAGCTTTGATTTTCTAGCAGTTAAAAGGTAGTGGCTAACAGTGGAATTTATCCGCGGGCTAAACAATGTAAAACCGCACCATAAAGGGTGTGTGCTCACTATTGGCAAGTTCGACGGCGTGCACCGTGGTCATCAAGCTGTGCTGGCCAATGTGCTTGAAAAAGCGAAATCGCTATCACTTCCTGCCACCGTTATGGTGTTTGAACCGCAGCCTGAAGAAGTCTTTATGCCCGAGAGGGCGCCGGCGCGCATCAGTCCACTGCGTGAAAAATACGAATTGTTGCGGCAGCAAGAAGTGGACAGGCTGCTCGCGGTAAGATTTAACGCGGAATTTGCCAAACAAAGTGCTGATACTTTTGTGCACGACTTACTCGTCGATAAGCTGGGCGTGAAGTTTTTAGTTGTGGGAGACGACTTTCGCTTCGGAAATGGTCGTAAGGGCGACTTCCAAATGCTGCAAGCGGCAGGCAAACAATATGGTTTTGACGTGGTAAGCACTCACAGCTTTACTATGCACGCTCATCGCATAAGCTCTACAGCAGTTCGCGATGCGTTAGCCGATGGTGAATTTGGGCTTGCAACAGAAATGCTGGGGCGTCCCTTTGCTATCCATGGCAGAGTGGTTCATGGTGAGAAAAAAGGCCGTACCATTGGTTTCCCTACAGCGAATGTCATGCTAAAACGCCAAAAAACGCCTATTCATGGTGTGTTTGCGGTTCGTGTTGACGTAGATGGGAAGCACTTTAATGGTGTAGCTAATATTGGCACCCGACCTACTGTGAATGGCGTAAGAAACCAACTGGAAGTTCACATTTTTGATTTGTCATCCGATCTATATGGCAAGCCCATAACGGTGTTTCCGATGGCAAAAATAAGAGATGAAATTAAATTTGATTCTTTTGAAGCGTTGAAAGATCAAATTCAAGCAGATGCAGCACAAGCGCGTCTGTTATTAGCATAGTTAAACGTGATAAAGTCACGGCAAGTTTGTGCGCGTATTTGTTTCATTGAGTTCCATTTTTAAGCGTGAATTCGTGTTTGTGAAACCTGTAAGCAAGTCACTGTGCTAAAACAAAATACGTCGACCTCGCGGCAGTGAGAACGATACGCTGTTTTAAGCTGAACTTTTTATATTCAGCATTTTTATTTGAACATCGCATAATGAATATCGCCTTCACAATGTTTTAGTGCATTGGGTGAAAATTAAGGTAACCGGATAATACAATTTTATGAGTGATTACAAAGCCACACTAAACCTTCCAGAAACTGCGTTCCCGATGCGCGGTAACCTTGCTCAGCGCGAGCCTAAAATGCTTAAAGACTGGCAGGAAAAAGGGGTATATAGCAAAATTCGTGAAGCGAAAAAGGGCAAAAAGCCATTCATTCTTCACGATGGCCCTCCTTATGCAAATGGCGATATTCACATTGGTCACGCGGTTAACAAAATTCTTAAAGACATTATCGTAAAGTCGAAAAATCTATCTGACTTCGATTCACCGTACGTGCCAGGTTGGGACTGTCACGGTCTTCCCATTGAATTGATGGTAGAAAAGAAAGTAGGCAAGCCAGGTAAGAAAGTCACGGCGGCTGAATTTCGTCAAAAGTGTCGCGAATATGCACAAAAGCAAATTGATGGCCAAATGGCTGACTTCAAACGCTTAGGTGTATTTGGTGAATGGGATAATCCATACAAAACCATGGACTTCAAATCTGAAGCCGACATCATTCGCGCGTTAAGTAAAATAGTGGATTCTGGCCACTTGGAAAAAGGCTTTAAGCCCGTTCACTG
The DNA here is from genome assembly GCF_016405965.1 of Alteromonas sp. IB21. Classification (GTDB taxonomy): domain Bacteria; phylum Pseudomonadota; class Gammaproteobacteria; order Enterobacterales; family Alteromonadaceae; genus Alteromonas. The sequence continues at coordinate 12,345 of NZ_JAEFCD010000020.1, forward strand.
GTGTACAGATTGTGGTTCGGCACTTGCTGAAGCAGAAGTCGAATACAAAGACAAAGTATCACCTGCAATCGATGTTAAGTTCCCAGTAGCTGATATAGCAGCCATTGCAAAAGCGTTTGGCGTGTCTGAAGATGACTTAGTCACACACAAAGCAGGCGTTGTCATATGGACCACTACACCTTGGACTCTTCCTGCTAACCGCGCTATCAGCTTACATCCAGAGCTTACCTACGCAATTGTGGAAGTTCAGCCTTCAAACGAATGGTTCGTGGTAGCCCAAGATTTGCTGGAAAGCTGTATGACCCGCTACGGTGTTGAAGATTTCCGCGAAGTCGCGACCTGTACTGGCGCAGCACTTGATAAGCTAAAAGTGAATCACCCGTTCTTAGATCTAGAAGTGCCGCTTATTCTTGGCGACCACGTTACGACCGAATCGGGTACGGGCTGCGTTCACACAGCGCCTGCCCACGGTGTAGACGATTTCAACGTGGGTAAGCAATACGATATCGAGGTATATAACCCGGTTGGTAATAATGGTGTTTACCTTGAAAATACGCCTCTTTTTGCTGGTCAGTTCGTATTCAAAGCTAACGATGAAATTATCGAAACAGTAAAAGAGAAGGGTAACCTTGTCTTGAACGTTAAATACGAGCACAGCTACCCGCATTGCTGGCGTCATAAAACACCTATAATTTTCCGCGCTACCCCACAGTGGTTCATCAGCATGGATAAGAAAGGTCTTCGCGCTGAATCACTCGAGCAAATTAAGCAAACCAAATGGATCCCAGACTGGGGCCAAAACCGCATTGAAAAAATGGTTGAAGGTCGTCCAGACTGGTGTATATCACGTCAACGTACCTGGGGCGTACCCATTCCTTTGTACGTGCATAAACTTACCGGTGAAATTCATCCAGAGTCTTCAGCATTGATGGAAAAAGTGGCGCTAGAAGTTGAAGCTAAGGGTATTCAAGCATGGTGGGATTTGGATGATGCAGCACTGCTTGGCAGCGAGCTCGAAAACTACGAAAAAGTGACCGATACCTTAGACGTATGGTTTGATTCAGGGGTCACTCACTATTTTGTTGTTGACAGACGTGACGACATTCCGGCATCGGCTGATTTATATCTTGAAGGTTCTGACCAGCATCGCGGTTGGTTTATGTCTTCGCTTATGTCATCGACTGCAATGCACGGTCACGCGCCTTACAAAGAAGTGCTTACTCACGGCTTTACGGTAGATGCCCACGGCAGAAAAATGTCGAAGTCGGTAGGTAACGTTGTGGCACCTCAGGAAGTCACTAACAAGTTAGGTGCAGACATCCTTCGCTTATGGGTAGCGTCTACTGACTATCGCGGTGAAATTGCGGTATCAGATGAAATATTAAAACGTGCTGCCGATGGCTACCGCCGCGTACGTAACACCGCGCGTTTCTTACTTGCTAACCTCAACGGTTTCAACGTTGAAGATGCGGTTGCAGAAGAGGATATGGTAGCACTTGACCGTTGGATCGTTGCGCGCGCTAAGGCACTTCAAGAAGAGCTAATCGAAGCATATAACAACTATGACTTGCTAGTAGTATCGCAGAAACTTACGCACTTTTGTTCAATAGAGCTGGGAGCGTTCTATTTAGACGTGATTAAAGATCGTCAGTATACGGCCAAAGCGGATGGTGTCGCCCGTCGTTCATGCCAAACAGCGATGTACCATATCGTTGAAGCTTTAGTTCGCTGGATGGCGCCTATCACAAGCTTCACTGCACAAGAAATCTGGGAAACGTTACCAGGCGAGCGCAGTGAATTTGTATTTACCGAAACCTGGTACGAGGGTTTTAATAACTTCACGCAAAGCGACACCTTTAACGATGCCCTGTGGCATCAGGTGCTAAGCGTTAAAGATGCGGCAAACCAAGCGATGGAACAGGCGCGTAAAGATGGCGCGCTAGGTGGGTCACTAGAAGCAAGTATATCGCTCTATGCTACCGAGTCGCTTTACAACGTGCTAGCTAAGCTAGAAGACGAGCTGCGTTTTGTACTTATTACGTCAGGCGTTACCCTTGAAAAAGTAGACGGTGCGCCATCTGATGCAAAAGCCACGGACGTTGAAGGCCTATGGTTGAGCGTTGACAAAGCAAGTGGCGAGAAGTGCGTACGCTGCTGGCATCACCGTGAAGATGTAGGCTCACACGAAGGTCACGAAGCGTTGTGTGGCCGCTGTGTGACAAACATCGACGGTGATGGAGAAGAGCGTCACTATGCTTAAGCTTTTTCGCGAAACGGGATTGCGTTTCTTATGGATAAGCGCGATTGCGTTTATCCTTGATCAGTGGAGTAAGTATACGGTTATTGACAGCATGTCATTGTATCAGTCGATACAGGTATTGCCGTTTTTTAATTTTACTTACGTGCATAATTACGGCGCCGCATTTAGCTTTTTAGAAAATGCAGGTGGTTGGCAGCGCTGGTTCTTTACTACCATTGCTGTTGTCGTCAGTGTTGTTATTTTATGGTGGCTGAAGCAGTCACCTCGTTCGCAAAAGATGCTGCCGGTCGCCTTTGCCTTTATTCTAGGTGGCGCACTCGGTAACGTTTACGACCGTTTAGTTCATGGCTATGTCATCGACTTTTTAGATTTTTACGTAAACAATTACCATTGGCCGGCATTCAACATTGCCGACAGCGCGATATTTATAGGCGCGGCCTTACTTATTATCGATATGTTTAAAAATGGTGATAAGAATCGTGAAGCAAACGGTGCAGAGGCGCAAGCTGGCTCTGCAGATAATAGCGAAACCATTAAGTAGTATTTGGATAGGTTATGACTGACTCATTATTAATTGGCGCTGACAGCGAAGTTATTCTTCACTTTGATTTAAAGCTAGAAGATGGCTCTGCTGCTGACAGCACTCGCGTAAACAATAAACCTGCCAAAATGGTAATGGGCGACGGTAGCCTAACGCCGAATTTTGAAGCCTGTTTACTTGGGCTCAAAAAAGGTGATAAAAAAGCGTTCACGCTAGCTGCCAATGACGCATTCGGTGAGCCTAATCCAAACAACATCCACTATATGGATAGAAGTCGTTTTGGCGCTGATTTAAAGATTGAAGAAGGCATGATCCTCGCGTTTTCTCAACCAGATGGTTCAGAAATTCCGGGTATTATTCGAAGTGCAGCAGGGGATTCAGTCACCGTTGACTTCAATCACCCGTTAGCCGGGCAAACGGTTATTTTTGACGTTGAAATTATTGATGTTAAACCTGGCGTATCAGCACAAGGTGGAAACTAGTTATGCAAATACATTTAGCTAACCCTCGAGGGTTTTGCGCAGGCGTTGACAGAGCTATCACTATTGTAGAGCGAGCGCTTGAAATGTTTGAGCCGCCTATCTATGTGCGTCACGAGGTGGTGCATAACAAATTCGTGGTAGACGGGCTGCGTGAGCGCGGCGCGCTATTTGTCGATGAACTTCATGAAGTGCCAGATGACAGCATTGTCATTTTTTCTGCCCATGGCGTATCGCAGGCGGTGAGAAAAGAAGCTGAAAGTCGTGGACTTAAAGTTTTTGACGCTACTTGCCCACTTGTCACTAAAGTGCATATGGAAGTCACCCGCGCCAGCAAAACAGGGACGGAGTGTATTTTAATAGGTCACGCTGGTCACCCAGAAGTAGAGGGGACCATGGGCCAGTACAGCAATAAGGACGGCGGTATTTACTTAGTTGAATCTGAAGCTGACGTGGCAACGTTAGAAGTGAAAGATCCAACTAATCTTTATTATTGCAGCCAAACCACGCTATCTGTTGATGATACTGCCGATGTAATTGACGCGCTTCGCGCTAAATTCCCTCATATCAATGGTCCACGAAAAGACGATATTTGTTATGCCACTCAGAATCGCCAAGATGCTGTGCGAGATCTCGCTCAAGATTGCCAAATCCTCCTTGTAGTTGGTGCGCAGAACAGCTCAAATTCAAATCGGCTTCGCGAGTTAGCCGAAAAAATTGGTGCTAAAGCACATTTAATTGCCGATGCTAACTGTATACAAAAAGAATGGTTAGAAGGTGTAGAGCATATAGGCGTTACTGCTGGTGCATCAGCGCCGGAAGTGTTGGTGCAAGGCGTTGTCAATAGGTTAAAAGAGTGGGGGGCAACCTCTGCCTCGGAACGGTCTGGACGAGAAGAGAACGTTGAATTCGCTGTACCCAAAGAGTTGAGAGTTAAGCAGGTCGTTTAACACTACTGAGTTGCTAAAACTATTAAAACACCGCACTTCACAATGCGGTGTTTTTTTATGCTTTTGTCTACTGGAAATTCAATGGCTTACGGATAGATAATAATACCCAATCGATAGACGCAAATACGTTGCAGGTTAGTCGCAGTCAAGTTTTGAGAACCTGCCCGTTAGTATTAAGGGTTAAACTTTGATTTATGCGTACCGATATTTCTAGCACCGCTAAGTATATCGGGTGTGTTCAGGTTCAAACTGCATGTTGGATTTGCTGCTAGTCGTTTATCTAGCGTAATGTGAAAGGATTCTTAAAATTATACGTTTTAATAACCAACGATACCCAGCGTTATACGCTTTTGGCTTACTATACTACATTGGTAATAAAACCATCTGTTATGCAAGGTATATGTCAAAGGTAATGAAAGCTGAAAAGGTGATAATCAAAAAAGTGAAAGGACGTAGCCTTCCTCGCCAAGCCGGCGCAGGTCTTATTGAAATCCTTATCACGCTTTTTATCCTTGCGGTGGGATTACTTGGTGTTGCTGCATTACAGTTCACAGGTTCCTTTGCGAACAAAGATGCAATTAGCAGAACGCAAGCAGAAATGGTTGCCGCACAAGTTGCAGAGCGTCTTCGCGCGGCGGCCCGACCGGCCACTGTTGGCGATGGCATGGTAGTGAATAACGCCTACTTTTCCAGCAATAACTACAATTTTTCGACCCTTAGCTGTGCGGGCTCTTCAAACCCTTACTATGGCTGCTGTTTGACGAGACCGGCAGGTGTGCCTAATTGTGAAGGGCAATCCTGCAACGAAGCGCAAATGGCTGCCTATGACGGGTGGGCGCTTTCCTGCTCGGCTGTGCAAACTAATCCTCAAACGAAAGTCTCAGTGTCTTGCGCTGATAATAATACCGCTGATATTTATAGCTGTAGCGCTGGCTCTCGAGTTGAGGTACTACTAACGTGGCCCGTTTCATCATCGGGCAATCAAACTTACACACTCAACGCTAGATGCAACCCAACTACGGGCGACAGCAATGCGTGTGTGTTTAAGGATATCACGTTATGAACACGACTCAGTTAAGATCTCAGCGGGGTTTTTCACTCGTTGAACTGATGATTACACTGACGTTGGGCTTAGTGATCTCAGGCGCTGTTATCCAAGTGCTGGTTAGTAGTAGTGTGACCAATAAACTCAATCAAGCAGTGTCCCAAGTACAGGAGTCGGGGCGTTTCATAATGGGACGATTATCTGCCGAATTCTATGAAATTGGTCGCTACGACCAAGTAACCGCGAACATCGACGCGTCAGTTGACGTTGTCGCAGAAGCGGCATACGTAGAAAATCATCCCATTGCCGTGGTAGGCGACTTCGCAACTAACGCAACCTTAGGGAGTGTCCAGACCGCAAGCGGCGGCAGCGACAAGCTCGTTGTAAGCCTGTTGGCGCAAGAGGATTGTACTGGTAATTCACATGGCTATGCCGCGGGTAGCGAGTTTCATGTAGTAAATCACTATTTTGTGACAGGAAATACGCTTAAATGCACTGGCTACGATGGCCGTGTGCTGCGTGGCTTAAAAGCACAAGCCGTCTCTCCACTTTCTGTAACCTTGCTCGACAACGTCGAAAGCTTTCAAGTGCAGTTTGGCGTTTCAGACATAATAACTAATTCACGAGGACAAGCCATTTCATACGTGACCGCCGACGAAATTGCGGGTTTAAGAGCGTTGAATCAGCAAGTGGTATCACTGCGATGGGCCATCATGCTTAAAAGCTATCAAAATGAAGTAAGGCAAACTCAGGCCCAAAAGTATGCGCTGTTGAACGAAGCGTCTAAAACCATGGATACCGCACATTATTATCAGGTTTTCTCGAAGACCTTAGCCCTTCGAAATATGAAGAATTTTGTCAGGAGTTCGCAATGAAACAACAAGGCTTAGTGATGGTATTTGCATTGCTAGTATTGCTTTCGATTACTGTTTTAGGTGTGAGTGCGGTTACCAGCAGTCTTTCCCAATCTAAGATGGCGGTGTCTATGCAGCAAAGTGGCTTAGCGTTTGACGCTGCTGAAGCCGCTATCGCAGGCGTGTTTTTCGAATCCGAAGATGAGACGTTACTCACAGATCCAGCTAAAACCGATCCGCTATCAGAAGCAAGACAGGGTAATGTATTTGACCCTCAGGCTGATGCCATGAGCTGCTTTGACGAAGGGCAGTGGACTGACCGTCACATGACTGAAGGCGGGCTCTCTGTAGGTGATAGGCATATTACCGATGGCACTTATCAAAGTGCAGCATCGTCTAAGAGTTGGTCACGTACTGCATTTATTCGCGAGCAGGCTTGCCGTGGTTCAAGTAACGTTATTGGTGGAAGTAATGTGAACTGCCATGTGTTTATTATAAGAGGCTGCGGCAAAGTTGCAGGTAAATCCTCGGTTGTCGCTAACAGTTTGGCTGCTTCAGTATTTGGCCCGGCTTCACAATAGGTATCAGCATGAAAAAATTGACTACATATCTTGCTTCGATAACGCTTTTTAGCTGTATAGGCTTTTCCGCTTTTGGTGATGACCTTGATATTTATTTAGGCAATGCAAGCAGCGCGGTTACCTACAATCCAAACGTTTTGTTTATCATGGATTCTTCGGGGAGTATGGGGGCGTATGACAATACCAGTCAAACCAGAATGCTTCGCGTCCAAAACGCTCTTAAAGAGGCCCTTGGCTCTGCCACCAATATTAACGCTGGCCTGATGCGTTTTTCTGACTATGGCGGCCCTATTTTGTATCCTATCCGCAATATAGATGAATCAGTACGGCCTGAAATTATTGTTTCCACTAATGACGACGATCACGACGCCCATGAAATCGACGGCAGCGTAACCACAGAAAGCAACGACTTAATTTTAAGTAGTGGTACTAAAACCGTAACATCAGGACTTCGTTTTACTGAGTTGAATATCCCCCAGGGTGCTACGATCATAAGCGCCAATATTCGCTTCACTTCAGAGAAGTTTAACGTTGCGGGTACCTCATTAGTTATTTCAGCGGAAGCTTCAGCAGAAAGCACCGCGTTTTCATCGTCAAGTAATAACCTGAGTAGCCGAGTAAAAACGGCTGCAAATGTTGAGTGGCTCACCGACAATAGCTTTCCAACATCGGGTGAGGTAATAACCACTCCCGATATCAGTGCCGTTATTCAAGAAGTCGTGGATTTATCAGCTTGGTGTGGCGGTAAAGACTTAAACATTTTAATTGAAGGCACGAGTTCAGATACAGCAAGCGCCCGAGAAGCCAGAGCAAGTGATGTAGGGCAAAGTGGTGCTCCTCAGCTAGTTGTTTCCTACGACGACTCAACGGCCACAGGTTGTATACAAGGGGAGGCCATCTACCAAGTTGCCAGTTCACGAGATAATTCTGAAGAGAATGTGAATGGGTATCCAAACACGGGTAATGAGCTGACTTTTAATTCGTCGTATAACGACTATATCGGTGTTCGCTTTAGGAATGTCAATATTCCTCAAGGCGCTGTGGTTACAGAAGCCTATTTGGAATTTACGGCTTACAGTACACGAACAAGTGGAAATCCAAGTATGCGGATTCGTGGCGTTGCAGATAATGATGCCTCGGATTTTCACCCAGAGCGTCGTTACCGGTTGCGAGATCTGCCAAAAACCTCAGGCATCACCTGGTCTATGCCTGATTTTTACAGTGACAATGACTATCGAACACCGGATATAAGCAGTATTGTTGAGCAAATTGTAGATCGCTCTGGTTGGCAATCCGGTAATGATATGGCCTTTATACTTGATAACTTTGTCTCTTACCGCGGCGCGCATACCTATAACAACTGGCCCTCTCGAGCACCTAAGCTTATTGTGAAGTTCAATGGCGCCGCTACGCCTGGCTCATCGGCGTCAGTGCGCGAACATCTCATGAGCAAAATAGACGAACTGGGTGCTAACGGATTTACTCCCATTGTTGATACGCTTTTGGAAGCGACAAATTATTATGGCGGTTTGAGCGTGGATTATGGCCGTAAACGGGGCGAGAGCGACGTTAATGATTCAGTCAGACGTAGCACGCGGGTAAGTCATAGAAGTTCATACCTAGGAGCGGATTCAATTCTCCCTTCTGGATGCTCTGAAGATAATTTATCTGACAGCGATTGTATTAATGAGCAGATACCCACGCCTGCCACTTATATTTCACCTGTATCAGATTTGCAGTGTCAAACCAATAACCACATCGTACTGCTCTCTGATGGTGAAGCAAACAACAATCACAGTGTCTCTAAAATCCAAACCTTGCTAGGTAAAAGCTGTACAGGTAATGGTGGCGAAAAATGTGGTCTGGATTTAGTCAAAAACATAAGCGATACCGCTACCTCTGTGATTGGGCCAAGAGTTATTACGCATACCATAGGTTTTGCCGCGAATAACACTGCAAATAACTTCTTGAATCAACTCGCTTTACAAAGTGGGGGCGGCTTCTACCAAGCTGATAACAGCACTGACTTGCTCGAAGCTTTCAATACTATCTTGCGTTCAGTGAAGGACGTGAATGCCACCTTCGTTTCACCCGGTGTTGCGGTGAATCAACTCAATCGTCTTACTCACAGGGACGAGCTTTATTTTGCTCTATTTAAGCCTAGCGAAGGCGCTATTTGGCCAGGTAACTTGAAGCGCTATCGTTTGAGTGGCGATAAGATTTTAGACAAAAATAGCCTTAGTGCTGTGGATAGTGAAACCGGTTTTTTTGCTGAAAATGCCCATAGCTACTGGTCTACTCTTGCTGATGGAAGCGAAGTCAGCGAGGGCGGTGCAGCTAGCCGTTTAGGTGCCAATCGCAATATTTATGTCTTCGAAGGCGTTGGAACAATTGTAAGCGATGCCAATCGCCTTCACGAGGATAATTCCAATATCACTAAGACCGACCTTGCTATTCAAAGTGAAACAGATGCTGACCCATTAAGAGATGCGATTCTAAAGTGGGCAAGAGGTGTAGATGTGAAAGACAGCAACGGTGATGGCAGCACTAGCGATTATCGCCCTCAGATGGGCGATCCCATCCATTCGCAACCTATCATCGTAAACTATGGGACTAACGATTCGGCCATTTTGGTCGCGACAAATCAGGGCATGTTGCATTCTTTCGACACAGAAACGGGAGAAGAAAATTTCGCCATAATGCCCAAAGAGTTACTCCAAAATCTACATCACTTTTATAAAGACACACCGTCGCTAAGCCACCAATATGGCCTTGATGGCGATATGATTTTACGAACCGTTGAAGATAAGAAGTATCTTTACGTGGGCATGCGAAGAGGCGGGCATAACTATTACGTTTTCGATGTAACCCAGAAAGATGCTCCAAAACTAAAATTTAAACTAGAAGGTGGTCAGGGTGCTCTGACTAAGTTGGGACAAACATGGTCAAGACCAACCATTACTAAAATTAATATGGGCGGGCAAGTAAAAAACGTAATGATTGTCGGTGGTGGTTACGACGACGCTCAGGATGATCGTGCTATAAGAGCTAGCGATGTGGTTGGTAATGCGGTATTTATTTTTGATGCTGACACAGGAAGTCTGCTATGGCATGCAAGTAATGAAAATGCCGACCTGAACCTTTCAAATATGACCTACAGTATTCCGGGCCGTATCTCTGTGATTGACCGGGATAACGATGGGTTTGCTGATCACATGTATGTTGCGGATACTGGCGGACAACTATTTAGATTAGATATCTACAACGGCAGATCGGGTGCTGACTTTATAAAAGGGGCGCGTATTGCCGATTTTGGTGGAGACACTGCCGAGACTAATCGCCGTTTTTACTACGGCCCTGATGTTACAGAAATCGCTCTGGGTAACGAATTATACTACGGTGTAGCACTGGGGAGCGGTTGGCGAGCTTCACCCCTTGATACTGTTGTGGAAGACAATTTTTATATGCTTAAAGATAGCGGCGTCTTCAAACGCGACACCAATGGCAATTACACCTATATGGAAACCGCCTATGAGAGCGATATGTACAACGCCACAAGTCACGCGCTTAATAGTAGTGATGAGAACGAACGGGAGCTTGCTTCACAAGAGTTTGCAAATAAAGACGGGTGGTATCTAAATCTAACTATCAATGGTGAAAAAGTGCTTTCTTCCCCGCTTATCATTGATTACAAGGTGTTCTTTACTACTTACATACCTGCGGTTAGCAGCACGAGTTCGTGTGCGCCCCCTACTGGGAACAGCCGTGCTTACCTTGTGAACATGTTTAACGCAAATGCAGTAACAGATGTAAACAATGATGGTGAGGTCAATGAATTGGACCGTGCGGCCGATTTAAAACAAACCGGTATAGCGCCTGAAACCAAAATTCTTATTGAAGATATTGTTAGCCCCGTTGTTTGTTTGGGTACCGAGTGCGTGTCCGCGGTAATAGAAGTGGATGAAGATGGAAATGAGCAAGCCTGTACCAATGCTTTTGAGTGTCTGGCTGAGAATATTTATGGGCGTTTCGAACGTGTTCAGCGCGGCAGTTGGCATTCGGAAACAGAAAGAGAGTAGGTATAAACATGAGCGCATCCCAGCAGGGTTTTTCACTGATTGAGCTAATGATTGTCGTCGCTATTGTCGGCATCATCGCAGCGATTGCCTACCCTTCCTATCAAGGTGTCATTGCAGACGGATACCGTGGCACGGGGCAGGCAGATTTGCTTGGGCTAGCTTCCGCCATGGAGCGACATCATAGTGGCTCTTTTAGCTATGAGGGCGCCGCCGATGGCGGCTCGAATACGGGGGCGCCGGCAGTCTTTTCAGCATATTCTCCTTCATCTGAGCCTGCAGCGAATAAGCGCTATACACTTAGTATCGTTGCTGCCTCTGCGACAACCTTTGAGCTTAAAGCTACGCCCGTGACAGGGACAGGGCAGGCTGCTGATGGAGCACTCTATTATTTTAGCGATGGCAGAAAAGGCTGGGACAAAAATAACAACGGTAGTCTTGAATCCGGTGAATATTGTTGGTCGTGCTAAGCGGTTGAGGGCATTGCATAGCGGCTTCTTTGCCGCCTTTTGAATGTTTAAATAGTCCTATCTCGTGGCTTATCAACGCGCTTTATCAGGGGGGCGTTGAGAGTAATGAAGGCGTGCCAAACACAGCAATATCACTCCACTGCTGGTCCACGTCATCGTTAATATAAGCGGTGCGACTCGAATTATTCACTGCTGTTTGATTGATTTGCGTCTCAAGAATGGTTTCCCAAAGTACTAGTGTCCTGATTTTGCTGTTTAGCAAGTAAGCGCTTGTGCTTGTAAAAAGCAGTAAAGTAACAAGCACTTCTACAAGAATTCCTCCTCCTTCAACTCTTGAATTTATACATCGGCTTTGTAGAAAAGCGCGGGGTAAACGCATACTTCTAAAAGATTCAATATTACTCGTTATCATAGGACGTTCCTGGAATGGGAATTATTTTGGCAAGCACTGTGTTCTCTTGAAGGGCCCTAAGTAACGAAGTAGAAAGCGTCAATGCACCGTTAATTTGCTCATTGATCGGTGTGTTTGAGACATAGGTGCCGCTGATAGAAGCTGAACTTGCAACACGCAGCGTAAAAGTTGTAGGTGAAGATGACAGCATAAGAATAAGACCGTAAAGATGGGTGTTTGCTTGAAGTGTTAAATCGCCATCGGCAACTATTAGCAATACAGGGTTGGAAATAGAGTTATGTGATAGATCGCTATTGTCCAGTACACAATCTCCCGTTATCCAATACATGTTCGCAGGCGACATATTGTGGCATTGAGTCAGGCTCTCACCTTCAGCGAAGAAGTTAGCGTTGAGTGCTGATGCATCCCGGTTAAATAACCAGTTTGTTACTTGGTTATCCCATGAGAATTGCTGAGCTGAAGTCGGCAACCTCAAAAGAGAAGGGTAGCGAACAAATCTAGCAGTGTACGCCGTGTTGTCAATATCATGAGATACATTCACTTCAAATTGGGTCAGTAGTTGACCATCTACTCCCTCTAATTCGCTTACCAGAACAGTTGTAGTTAAATTAGCCGAATTGGTCGTAGTTAAAACATTTGAAACGTTTTGTGATCGTAATGCCCTGGCAATGTTTTTCGCGTGCTGTTTTAGCTCAATTTGAATGGATTCGGCGTCACGTCTAACCTTTTCTAAGGTGTAAAACTGCTGGACGCTTTGGGATGTCGTTACCGTTGCAAAAGTAACAATGCCAAGAAGAATAGCGACAACCGCAAGCACCACCATACCTACTTGGTGTTTTTTATTACCAGTGAAGCTCGGGCCGCTAAGTTTACCGTTTTTAAAATGTTTGCCTTTATTAACCATCATTGGGCACCTCTACGATAAAGCTTTCATGACTTTGTACGTCAGTATCCATGATACTTTGAAGCGTTATTTTTATTTCGTATGCTGACCCCCAACTGCTTTGGTGTATGCGATTTGCACTGAACTGAGTGACAGAGAGTGTTTCTGGATCAGTTAAATCAAACCATCCTCCCTGTTCACATGTATTACCGTTCACTCGGTACTCTACCGCTTCGTTGTTTAATCGGTAGCCAAACAGCTCGCCCTGGAACTCGGAGATCACGCCGTCTTCATTTTTGTCGTAAGAAAAGGTGATGCAACTGTTTAAAGACTCAGTTGGACGTTCACCAAGCGTGACATTCGAAGCAGGGGAATGGCCGCTAGACAAAGCTATAAATGGGGAGAGTATATTAGTCTCTTCAATAAAACCCGCTCTTCCTAGATGCTGAGAAATTGTGCTTTTCAAAGCACGCATATCTTCTTCAACGCTGGTGGCATGTTGGAGTGAAGAGAGCGCACTGTGGGATTGCGCGGCATACGAAGCAACAATAGAAATAAGTAGGCCAGATAGAGCGCATGCAATCATAAGTTCCGTGATACTGAAACCCGATACTCTGCGATAGGCACTATTGGAAGTGTTGGCAGTTTGAAGGCTTAACATGGCGCTATACCTACAAAATACTGTTCACTGCATAACCTTATTCGGCCTAATGAACTAAAGGTTACCTTTGCATTAAAGCGCTCACTAGAAAGAGTAAAGGTTGTATTGCTGCCAAAGTTGAGCGTGCCGTGCTTATTAAAAGCGACCGTCTTGTCTGTGCTACCCACTGTCCTGAGTTTGGTATTCCATGCGGTGGGGAGTTCCCAATAAGAGGCCTCATTTAACGCGCATGTTTGATAGGAAGCACAACTGCAATCTTGGTCCGCACTTACCATTAAACAATTGTCGGTTTCGATTTTTGCTATCAAGTAAAACGTTTTTTGCTGGGCGAGGGACTGTATACGTGTTTGTTTTGCAAGTTCTGTGACCCGCGTAGCGAAATGTTTGAACGCATTTTTTTCCTGCCACCTTTGAAAAGACGGGACGGTAAGTAAAGAAAGTATGCTCAAAATCAGCAAAGAGACGAGCAGTTCAAACAAGGATAACCCCGTCATGGTGTTGGGCCGCTTATTTGTGTGTTTTCCTTTGTGCATTGTCCAAAAAGCCATGCGTAAGTCCAGTTATAGCGACAGAGGTAAATTGATAGGCTCAATGTACTGAATAACTAGCTAACAGGAAGCTGTACTATGGAAGTGAATTACACTGCAAATGATAAAAGGTACGGGCAAAAAGGGTTTACCTTGATTGAGCTATTAGTCGCTATGGCTATTGTTGGGTTGCTCAGTCTTGCTGCAACGTCTGCCATAAACACGACACGACAGATAAGCGAGATAAATAAAGTTAAAGCTCATTTACTATCACTTCAAGCGATGCAGTCGACAATGTGGCTCGAAAATGGGCATTACCTTGCGCTAAATTCGTTACCCAGCACTAACATACCAAACGTCAGTTTTACGCAATCCAATAGTCAGGGGGGAGGCTATGAAATTGCCGCTACACGTTTATCATTAAGTGCGGACGACAGCTGCCGAACGATAAAAATCAGTGAGGTAATGCTTTCACCCAAAGAGTGCTGGTAAGAAAAGTACGTTATATATTCTGAGCGCCCTAAGTAAGGATTACTTACCTATTGAACGTTAGTATTTTAGAAAATAGTGACTACTAGCTGCACGTTAAATCATTACCGGCAAGATCTTCTTTCGTTCCATCACCATCGCTATCTACAGCGACAGATATTCTGCCATAAAGCGACAGTAAAAGTGCTGACGCATAGTCTGTATCGCCATCATTGGGGCAAAGAGTGATGGTAGCAGCATTGTCGATACCGCCCTGTTCATTAAACACTAAGCTGCCGCTAATACCGTATACAGTGTTGGCGGCATTGAGAGGGTCGCTAGCAACGACTAGATCTTCGCTGTTATCTCGAGTGCCGTTGCTGTTAACGTCAATAAACACCATTTTGGCATCTCGCCAGTTGTTCGTGCAGGCTGTGTAATTGTTTGTAGGGCACAAGACCACGTTAGTCTGTTCATCCACGGCGGTAAATCGGGCACGCTGAGCAACCGCGCTTAAGTTGTTTAAGTCAGCAGTGATCCTATTTTTAATAAGTATATTTTGTATGCCTGGTGCAACCGTCGTTAATATTATGGCAAGAACGGCGACGGCCACAAGCATTTCCAACAGGGTCAGTCCTGCTTGTTTCGAAATTTCGCTACGCTTAATTTTTTGCTTATTGTTTATCATTTTAAAACGCTATCTTCCAATAATCTAACCGTTATCGCTAATGCCTTTTGTCTGCCTTTTCATCGGTTTAACAATTGATTTATCTTGTCCATCACGGCTTACTATATTTTTCCATCAGGATAGCTAGAGGGGGCATCCCGACATCGCGAAGTGTTTCTATCTTCAATGTAATGAAATCAAAAGATAATGAGGCATAAATACCCAATATTTTAGGGTAAACTAAAAATCATCGGCAAAGGTATGTTTTACTGTGTTATCGCATCGTTGACCATACGCCTTATGGTTAATGGGGCTTCAAATAACATGCCTAGCCTGCACCATAATATAATAAAGATGACGTGGCCTTTAAACGGTGAGACGGGCCAATGTCTTTCGAATACAGGGGACGATAACACTAACATCCGAAGTGATATTGTCGTAGAATCAAGTTCCAGGACGCCTTAAAAATACGTGGATATTACAATGCAAAAACAAGCAGTTATTGATGAAATGAAAGTGCTGCCTGAAATTGACGTGGAATATGAAGTTGCACGTCGAGTCTCTTTTATAAAGAAGCAGTTGCTGACATCCGGTTTGAATTCTTTGGTACTCGGTATCAGTGGGGGAATTGATTCGTGCACATTGGGCCGTCTTGCTCAAATAGCGGTGAATGAATTAAACGAAGAGCATCACGAAACCTATCAGTTCATTGCAGTTCGTCTGCCTTACGATACGCAAGCGGACGAGGAAGATGCGCAAAAGTCTATCGACTTTATTCAGCCTACTTATTCTGTCGCAGTAAACGTGAAGCCAGGTGCAGATAACATTCATGCGTCAACCGTAGAGGCGCTTTCCCATGCAGACCTTCTTCCTGCTAGCGAAGCAAAGCAAGACTTTGTTAAGGGTAATGTTAAAGCGCGCACTCGCATGGTTATTCAATATGAAATTGCGGGTATGGTTGATGGCTTAGTATTAGGTACCGACCATTCGGCTGAAAATATTACAGGGTTTTATACCAAATACGGAGATGGTGCATGTGATCTGGCGCCGCTGTTTGGCTTAAGTAAGCGCCAAGTACGTGCAGTGGCGGCCCATTTAGGTGCGCCGCACAATGTTATTACCAAAGCTCCCACCGCTGATTTGGAGAGTCTTTCTCCACAAAAGGCGGATGAACAGGCGTTGGGAATGTCTTACGACCAAATAGATGACTTTTTGGAAGGTAAGCCGGTTTCTGCAGAAGTGGAAGAGAAATTGCTCTATATTTATGAGCGCACACAACATAAACGTGTGCCAATTCCAACAATTTACGATGAGTTGTAGTCATGAAAAAAATTGAAGCTATCATTAAACCGTTCAAAATGGACGATGTTAGGGAAGCGCTAGCTGAAGTCGGTATCGCAGGGATGACCGTGTCTGAAGTTAAAGGTTTTGGCCGACAAAAAGGCCATACCGAGCTTTATCGCGGTGCAGAATATCAAGTTGACTTCCTACCTAAGATTAAAATTGAACTCGTGCTGGACGATGACAGGGTTGAGCAAGCCGTAGAAGCGATTCAGTCTTCAGCAAAAACGGGCAAAATTGGCGACGGAAAAATATTTGTTTACAGCGTAGAGCAGGCAGTACGTATTCGTACTGGAGAACAAAACGAAGACGCGATTTAACGTTGTGAGTGCTTACTGCGCATGAAAAAGGGAGTCAATTGACTCCCTTTTCGTTTATGTGTTTTGTCATTCATCTAAGAGCAAATGATCAAAAATTTTAGTGATCGTGTCCGCAACCGCCTTCACTATGAACGTGGCCATGTTCAAGTTCTTCTTGCGTAGCTTCACGTACATCAACAACCGATACATCGAATGTAAGTGGGATGCCCGCCAGCGGGTGGTTTCCGTCTACAACTACTTCGTCATCAGTGGTTTCGATAATAATGACCGATTGCTCACCCTGGGGAGTGGTAGCGCGGAAAGACATACCCACTTCAACATCCATCCCTTCAAACATTGAGCGAGGAACGGTTTGCACCAATTCATCAGCTCGCTCTCCATATGCTTTCTCAGGCTCTACAGACACATTAAAGCTATCGTCTTTTGTTTTGCCAATAAGTGCATCTTCAAGGCCTTCAATTAAAAAGCGGCGACCTAATAGTACGACTAGCGGCGATTTCCCTTCTGAAGAGTCTAGCGTTGTGCCGTCTTCGGTTGATACGGTGTAGTGTAGCGTTACAACGCTGTCAGAAGTAATTGTCATAACAAATCCTATCTTGGCCCTATTGTTAAACTTGTTTCAAAAATTAGGGCATTAAATGAAAGGCAGCAAAACTGCTGCTTAGCGACGTTTTTTTACAATATTGCTAGCTTGTTGCTCAATATTGTACGGCAAGCTATTAGGGTAACAGGTAATCGCGTTATTATCAGCCAGTCTGTGTAAATCTTCAGACGTTGTGTCGTTATTAAGCACAGCTATAAACCACGTTTCGCTTTCCAGCGCCGCCACTTTAAGTACTTTACCAGCAACACGCCAGTTGTCACCGAGTTGCTTTTCGAGGCTGTCACCAGCCTTCACAGGAACATGGCCTTCAAGCTTAAAACTGTACGCGGCTCGCTTGTTTTTGCCTAAAAAGCGGGTTCTAGCAACGACCTCTTGACCCATATAGCAGCCTTTATCAAAATCGATACCGTTAAGGGCCTGCACATTGATCATTTGCGGAACATATTCACCAATGGCTTCACTATCTAGCATGGCATGCACACTTTCTATTTGAATCGCGTCGAATACGGTATGCGAAAAACAAGGAAGTGAGAGTTCGCTTGTGTTTTCTTCAAACTGCTCGCTAGCATCTTTAGTTAGCAGCAGTACAAAGCCCTCGCGGCTTGTATTTGCAGCAAATATCACGCCGTGCTCATTTTCTACTTTTTGAAGTGTATTTGCTTGGTTCTGATTTGAACCAAATAGTTTTTCTAGTTCATCACTTCCAAAAAGCTCACGAAGCAATAGTTGAGTGCTGTTGTTGTTAGCGGCGTCAGATGAAAGAAAATAAGGGTTATAGCATGGCGTATCGTCTACTATATCTACTTTTGAAAAGACGCCATATTTATTCAACTGCGCTAGAGAATGGTGACCCGCATCTGCATTGGTAAGCAACAACAGTTTATTGGCATGTCGAGTTACATAACCTGTCGCCCAGGTTTTACCTTTGTTGTCACAATGAGCAAAATGCCTCGCTGTCACCTTATCAAGTTTATTGATATTCACTGTTATTTGACCGTGCAGGTAATTGTCGGCTTGCTCGCCTTCCAGAGAGATAATCATAGAGTTGGAAAGCTTAACCATAAACTCACCAGGGAGGTCGTTTAACGATGCGATAGAGGTCATATTCACCACGTGTAAAATTGATAGTATGTACCCAGAATATGGCATAACCATCATTATTCAAGGGCAAAGCAAGCAATTCTGTACAGATTAAGTTCTATTTAGTTTTCGCATCAGACCAAAAGAGCAGTGATCACCACACTCGCGCCATGGTATTATTGTTAGATAATACTAAGTGGTAAGGATGACAGATGTTTGAACCAAAAAGATTAGCGAGATTAAAGTGGGCTTGCCGCCGCGGTATGCTGGAGTTAGATGTGCTACTGCTACCTTTCGTTGAAGAGGCGTTTGAATCTCTGAGCTACGAAGAACAAGAGACATTTGAGCGGTTACTTACTAGCGATGACCCAGACCTATTTGCGTGGATTATGGGCCATCAAAAGTGCGAAGACCCTGAGTTAGCCGCTATGGTCGCGACCATCGTAAATCGTGTTAAAGTATAGAATAAATGTAACCTGTAACAAATATAGACCTTTGCTAGGGGAGGCATGCGTAGCGCTTTGTTTTTATGCGGCACTATGTAGTCTTCCTTATAATGTTTCAACCCGGCTTAATTTTTCAGCGTCGATGGCCGCTGCCGCTGTGGTAACGCTTCTTTGGTTGTTGTGGCGCCTTTGGTCGACGCTCAGATGCAATGATTCGCCGATTCAATACGTTCTCTCGCTCACCAACGACGGTGTTATCCGGGTTATTGACGATGAAAGAGCCATGGCCTTGCGTTCCGCTCACCACGCCTTAAATAATGCTAGCGCTGACGGTACTGCGAAGAAAATCCATCATACTTCACAGCTTTTTTCTTGGGGGCTTTGTATCAAGGTGCTTCGCCGTAAGCGTAAATGGTTCGAAAAGGACTACAGCCACTTGGGTTGGATATTAAAAGGAGAGTGCTGCGAAGCAGATTACAGGCGCTTAGCAAGAGCTATTATTTTTGCTAGAAGAGCAACGAATTCAAGGAATTTATAGATGTTTCGTGAGTATACAAAAGCGTTGTTTAAACGCGTGGATGCACGACAGTTAATGCAATTTAAGCCTCCAACGCTGCCACAGCGTATCTACACCAATACTCTTAAGATAGATAATGCGCATTACTGTGCGTTTTGCCAAGAGGTAGACTGGCCGGCGAGTGAACATCCTCACCCCCTTTATTTGCAGATGTTGTCGCTGCCGCTGCAAATGCAGTGTTTATTAGACAAAAAAAGTCCATTTCCTTTGCTAGGCCTCATTCATGCGGCCAATAAAGTGTCAATTATCGAGCACGTCAATTTAAGCGAGCCCTTTGAATGTCGCGTGCGCTTTCACGATGTAAGGCCACATAGTCGCGGATGGGAAGTCGACGTTATGCTAGAGGCGCTTCAATCGGGGCAACTCGTATATAGGGCCATAAGCAGCTATTTAGTCAAAGTTAAAGCTGTCCATGTTGCGCCCTTTATTGCAAAAAAAGACGTGCGTGATGAATGTGATTTGCAAGACAGAAATCTTATTGAGGCACTCCGTGTGAACGCAAATACGGGCCGTCGGTACGCTAAATTATCAGGGGATTATAACCCCATTCATTTATCGAGTATTTCAGCAAAAGCGTTTGGGTTTAAACAGCCCATAGCACATGGTATGTGGACGTTGTCACGCGCAGTGTCTGCGTTTGTAAGTCATCAGGAACAGGCCGAGTCTCTGCAAGTGGAAGAGGTGACCTGTCGCTTTGAAAAACCTGTTTTCTTGCCAAGCGACATTCATATTCATCAGCATTGCAAAACACACACTCATGCGTTGCTCGATGTTACTGATAGCGATAATAGCAGCACGTATTTGTCAGCAAGTGTAGTGTTCTTTGCCAAGTCTTAAATAGACGGGGAGTTATACGTTGCAAGACGTGTGGCAGACTATTGCGTTGAGTACAATCGAAAACCGCCTTTTGATTTGACGTACATAGTAGACGGACTCATCGAGCTCAAGTAGAAAGAGAGCCTTTTTTAAATGCTCTCTTTCTTAAGATTTAAAATTACCAGTGGGCGTTTGAACGTGCAGATGAACTGACTAGATAGACAAATTAAATTGACGGTGTTGCACTTGCTGCCACTTTACTCAGCGTCATAAAAGCTGTCATGGGTAATCAATGAACCCACGTCGCTACCTGAGAGCTGCTTTCTTGGGGTAAGAATAGTAGGCTTGGGATCATCTAGTTGCTCAGGATGGTCTAGATTGAAGTGTAGCCCGCGACTTTCTTTTCTCGCCATGGCGCATCGCACAATAAGCTCCGCAACAGTAACAAGATTACGCAACTCTAATAAGTTGTTGCTCACCCTAAAGTGAGAGTAATATTCGGTAATCTCTTGCTCTAGCAATTTAATCCGCCGCATAGCACGCTCAAGACGTTTGTCGGTACGCACAATGCCTACGTAATCCCACATGAACAATCTCAGTTCATGCCAGTTATGCTGAATTATGACCTCTTCGTCTGAGTTAGATACCTGACTTTCATCCCAAGGCGCGATAGATTCTTCGCAGTCCGCACTTGGGAGCTTTTTTAGAATATCTTCAGCAGCGGCGCTCGCAAACACCACGCATTCTAACAGAGAATTAGACGCCATACGGTTTGCACCGTGCAGTCCTGTATAGGCCACTTCACCAATGGCATAAACGTTATTTAAGTCAGTTTTAGCGTTAAAGTCGGTCATAACACCGCCGCAGCTATAGTGCGCCGCTGGTACTACTGGAATGGGCTCTCGGGTAATATCTATGCCAAGAGAACGACACTTTCGATAGATATTAGGGAAATGTTTAACGATAAAGTCAGCGGGCTTATGACTGATATCTAAGTACATGCAGTCAGCACCCAATCGCTTCATCTCGTAATCGATGGCTCTGGCCACTACATCACGTGGTGCGAGGTCGCCGCGCTCATCAAATTTGTGCATGAAGCGCGTGCCGTCAGCGTGACAAAGGTTAGCGCCTTCACCGCGCAGCGCTTCGGTAATCAGAAAATTACGCGCTTGCGGGTGATATAAACACGTCGGGTGGAACTGATTGAATTCCATATTGGCAACGCGACAGCCCGCTCGCCATGCCATAGCGATGCCATCGCCGCTGGAAACATCCGGGTTAGACGTGTATTGATATACTTTACTTCCGCCACCCGTCGCTAAGGCAACAAATGGCGCGCGAATAACCTCAACATGCTCTTGTTGCCTGTTCCAAACGTAGGCGCCCACAACACTATTTTTCTCTTCCCTAGAGGGAATGAGGTCAATAGCATTATAGCGTTCAAATACATGAATATTTGGATGCGTGGATACCGCATCGTTCAGGGTAATTTGTAGTGCTTCACCGGTGGCATCTGCGGCGTGAAGAATGCGTCTATGGCTATGACCTCCTTCACGTGTTAAGTGAAAGCGCTCCTCTCCAGACTCACTTTTTTCTGTGTCGAATGGCACACCGTAACCAATTAGCCATTCTAGAGAAGACTTGGCGCGTTCTGCGGTAAATCTCACCGCAGGCTCCTCACAAAGTCCTGCACCGGCTGCTAACGTGTCAGTCACGTGAGCGTCAATAGAATCTTGCTCATCAAATACTGCCGCAATACCTCCTTGGGCATAACGTGTAGAGCCTTCGTTTCTATCACTCTTACTAAGCACGATAACCTGACAATGGTCGGCAAGCTTGAGTGCAAGGCTTAATCCTGCCGCGCCGCTCCCAATAATCAATACGTCACAACGGTGTTCAATTGCATTTGATGTGGAAGTTAGTGAAGACGATACAGATTTCATGTATTTTTATATCAATCCAAACGAGCAAAGGTTCGGCAAGTCTAAAGGATGAAAAGCAAAACACAATCATTCTTGGCCTCTGTCTTAAGCATTTTTTCAAATATTTAATACTTTTACCGAACTTTTAGGAAAAGAACGCGTCTACACACATGCTTGTTAGAGCTATTGTGTAGTTGAAGTAGGGAGTAATGGCTCGAATGAGCGAGCAGATAACCGACCAGCAACTGGTTGAAAGAGTACAGCGTGGCGATAAAAATGCGTTTAATTTGTTGGTAACTCGTTATCAACACAAAGTAATGCATCTCGTTTCTCGCTATGTGAAAAATACCGGTGACGTGGCTGATGTAACGCAAGAAGCGTTCATTAAAGCCTATCGCGCCTTACCTAACTTTCGTGGCGACAGTGCATTTTACACTTGGCTTTATCGTATTGCGGTAAACAGCGCCAAGAACTATCTTGTATCTCAAGGTCGTAAGCCACCGGCCAGTGATGTAGATGCCGATGAGGCTGACTTTTATGAAGGCAGTGACGCACTTAAAGAGCAGTCAACGCCGGAAAGAAGTTTACTCTCTGAAGAATTAGAAGAAACGCTTTTTAAAGTCGTAGAGAAGCTGCCTGATGATTTGCGTATGGCAATAACACTTCGCGAAATTGAAGGGTTGAGCTACGAAGAAATTGCGAACGTGATGTCGTGCCCTGTTGGGACCGTGAGATCACGTATTTTCAGAGCTCGTGAAGCGATAGATAAAGTTATTCAGCCGTTGTTAGAGAATTAAACAAAAAGAAAATCAAAAAAAGATGAACTTTCTTTTTTATAAGATGACTAACAGCTGTGTTAGGGTAGTTAACGATCAAATTGATCTGGAAATGAATATATGACGCAACAGCAAGAAAAATTGTCCGCATTCATGGATGGTGAGATAGAAGGCAATGATATCATCGATGCAATAAAGCACGATGAGGCGCTTCAAGGCAAATGGAAACGTTACCACGTGTATCGCGGTGCAATGCGCAAAGAAGCAAGCGTTGCCCCGCAACTTGATATTACAGCAAGCGTAGCCGCAGCCATTGAAAACGAACCTGCTATAGTGGCACCAAAACGCTCCCGTTGGACATCAATCCCATTAATTGGAAATGTTGTTCCATTTGCAAAGCAATCGGGTCAGTTTGCGGTAGCGGCTTCCGTTGCTGTGGCGGTTATCTTTGGTGTTCAATACACCAATCAAGACGCGCCCACAGAACCATTTATGACAGCGCCGACCATTGCCCCTCAAGGCGGTCTAGCACCGGTTAGTTTGGAGCAGACCCGCACTTTGCCGCGCAATGACATGAATGAAGTGCTTGAAAAAAAGCGTAAGATAAATGCATTGATTGCTGACCATGAACAGCAAATAAAACTCAAGCAAGCGCAAGAGGAAGAGAATGAAGGTAAAGCGAGCGGCCCGCAGCGACCGTAGTAAGCTTTATTTTGAAAACTGGTGCATCATATTTACTGATGCACATGCTCTTAGCTAACGAGCCGGTTAAAGCAATCCACAGAAACGTGCTGTCGCTAAAGCGTCACTGACAGAGATGCGGTTTCATATTTTAATCATACCAGCATATACTGCTGGTATGTTTGTTTTAAGGCGGGAAAAAATGCGCTTTAGTTCCATCCTTGCACTTTTTTTCATTTCGGGCGGTGTTATTCAACCAGCGGTTGCCCAATCTGTTGTTTCTATTGAAGGAACGGAAGTATCTGATACCTCTATTCAATCTTCTCCAACGGGAATAGTTGATGAAGATGCGAGTAGGCGAATCTCCCAGAACGACGAGGCGGAGAACAGGCAACAAGAGCTTCAACTTGATGAGCAAAGCAAGCCAGCGGGGCGAACAGAAGTGCCACAATCTGCAAGTCAGTGGCTCGCTGAACTGCAGAACATAGTCACCAATGCCAACTTTCAGGTGTCATTCGTTCAAACTGTTGCGGGTAAGGAAACCATTCCTTATCTTTGGCGTCATGGAATTATGGAAGACGGTTCGGAACTAGAACAGTTAAATCTCCAAAACGGTCCAGGTAGAGAGTTAATTCGCGTAAACGACGTGGTAAGCGTGTTTGAACCCGACGTGCAACCATACAGTCTGCGCTCTAAACATATCAATGGCCCTATACCTAGTGCACTTCTTTACCACCCAGAGCAGCTTTTAGACGCTTATGAATTTGTGGCGGTGGGAAGAGCAAGGGTAGCAGGTCGTTCGGCTCAGCAAATTCGAATTGTGAGCCGAGACAACACTCGCTTTGGCTATCAACTATGGCTAGACGAATCGTCAGGTATGCTGTTAAAGCTAAATATGCTCGATTTACAGGGAGGGCTTTTAGAGCAGATTCAAGTTACTGCATTTGCTATATCACCGTCGCCAGCAGAGTATTTTTCACGCATTAATTCTGCGTCTTTACCCCCGCCAATGGCCTTAAGTAACATGCCTGTGCGACCACACAACTGGGATGTGACCTATTTGCCAGCGGGAATGCGAGAAATAAAGCAAGATACAAGACGACTGGCATTAACGGGGCAGGTGGTAGAGTATAAACTCTTTTCAGATGGGCTGGTCGATGTGTCTGTATATGTACAACCGGCCGATGATGCGTTAGGCGAGACGTTAGCACTGCGTAACGAAGTGAGTACGTTTCTAACGCTTACCGATGGCAAGGCGCAAGTGACAGTAGTGGGGGAGATACCACTGCAAACTGCTAACGCCATTGCAAATTCTCTAAGACCAGTCACTAATTAGAACTAGGATTAATGATTAAAGAAACAGCGTTGGTAATTGCGGTAGACGGAGATCGCGTTACCGTTGAAGCAGCAATTAAATCGACCTGTAACGCTTGCGAAGCGCAAAGTGATTGTGGCACGGGAGTTATTTCCCGCGCTATTGCACCGAAAACTCAGCAGTTGACATTAAGAACCCCGATGACTGTTCATGTGGGACAAAAAGTCACCGTCGGTATACCTGAGGCCGGCATTTTAAGTGCGTCCGCATGGTTATACCTGTTACCGCTGATAACCTTTATGGGGTCATATTCAGCCTTCATGTCAGTGCTTAGCAGCAGTGCTATCGTTCATGAATTGTGGGCGATTATTCCTAGTGCCGCTACTACCTTTTTAGTTTACAAGCTCATTGCATATAAGCTAAGGCGCGTTGAAAGTGCCAAGTATCAACCTATCCTGCTTGGTATATCAGACGTCTAATCACTTATATACGTTCTTTATATCAGGATGAATAGGCATGAGATCCGTATCACGCGTAAAATGCTTTTTAACAAGGAAATAAGTGTAGAACAACGTAGCGTCTTGCCTTTTTGAGGAAGTAATAAGGCAGTTGTTATCTTGGATGTTTATCAATTTACGTACCCCTTTTACCCTAGCCTACTAATTTTCTACATGGTGATTCGCTTTTCGCGACAGAAATGGGTAAAATCCGCACGCGCTGCGTATAACCCTTGAAGCAAGGCAAGCAGCATTTTTTGTTTAATGAATTTTTCTGCAGGTAATTTCCAGCATTATGCAACAATCGCACATTCGTAACTTCAGTATTATCGCCCACATTGACCACGGTAAGTCTACGCTGTCAGATCGTTTAATCCAGCACTGTGGAGGGCTAACAGATCGCGAAATGGCTGAGCAGGTCCTCGACTCTATGGACCTTGAAAAAGAGCGCGGTATAACTATCAAGGCGCAAAGCGTGACACTGAACTATGAAGCGCGCGATGGTGAAACCTATCAGCTTAACTTCATCGATACCCCAGGGCACGTTGATTTCACTTATGAAGTATCTCGTTCACTTGCCGCTTGTGAAGGTGCGCTGCTGGTTGTTGATGCAGGGCAAGGCGTAGAAGCGCAAACATTGGCAAACTGCTATACCGCCATCGAAATGGATATGGAAGTAGTGCCTATATTGAACAAAATCGATTTGCCTCAGGCTGAGCCAGACCGTGTTGCAGAAGAGATAGAAGATATTGTTGGTATTGATGCCCTTGACGCTGTGCGCTGTTCAGCGAAAACCGGTATCGGTATTGAAGAAGTACTTGAAGTCATTGTAAATAAAATACCACCGCCAGGTGGCGACCGCGAAGCACCGCTCAAGGCGCTTATCATCGACTCGTGGTTCGACAACTATCAAGGTGTTGTTTCCTTGGTACGCATCGTCGAAGGGCAACTTACCAAAAAAGACAAGATTCAAATCATGTCGAACGGTCAAACACACCAGGTTGACAAAATTGGTGTATTTACGCCTAAGCCTTTGGATACGGGTGTACTTAGAGCGGGTGAAGTAGGCTTCATTATTGCGGGGATTAAAGACATTCAAGGTGCGCCGGTGGGTGATACCATTACGTTGGCGCGCGATCCCGCGGATGCCATGTTACCAGGCTTTAAAAAAGTTAAACCTCAGGTTTATGCCGGTATTTTCCCAATAAGCTCGGATGACTACGAAGATTTTCGTGATGCCCTCGCGAAGCTTAGCCTAAACGATGCATCGCTTTTTTATGAGCCAGAAAGCTCTGCGGCGCTCGGCTTTGGTTTCCGTATTGGATTCCTTGGCATGCTACACATGGAAATTATTCAAGAACGCTTAGAACGTGAGTATGACTTAGGCCTTATCACTACTGCGCCTACGGTAATCTACGAAGTAGAAACCACCAAGGGTGAAATACTTACCGTTGATAGTCCAGCAAAGCTGCCACCGGTTAATGATATCGCTGAAATTCGAGAGCCTATGGTTGAAGCTAATATTCTTGTACCGCAAGAATATTTAGGTAACGTCATTACCCTTTGTATTGAAAAGCGCGGTATGCAAACCAACATGACATACCACGGTAAACAAGTAGCAGTCACTTACGAACTGCCGATGGCTGAAGTGGTACTTGATTTCTTCGACCGTTTGAAATCAACCAGCCGTGGCTTCGCATCGTTGGATTACAACTTCAAGCGTTTCCAAAGCTCGGATATGGTGCGTGTCGATATTCTTATCAATGGCGAGCGCGTAGACGCACTCGCGGTTATTACGCACAGAGAAAATTCTCAAGGTCGTGGCCGCGAGTTAGTTGAAAAACTTCGTGAGCTTATCCCACGCCAGATGTTCGACATCGCTATTCAAGCGGCTATTGGTAACCATATTGTTGCAAGAAGTACAGTGAAGCAGTTGCGTAAGAACGTAATCGCGAAGTGTTACGGCGGTGACGTGAGCCGTAAGAAGAAGCTACTTCAAAAGCAGAAAGAAGGTAAGAAGAGAATGAAGCAAGTGGGTAATGTAGAATTACCACAAGACGCGTTCCTTGCAATACTTAAGGTAGGTAAATAATGGCAAATTACTTCTCCTTGATTTTGGTGGCACTCACCTTAATAACAGGATTAATCTGGCTAGTGGATAGCCTGGTGTTTGCGCCAAAGCGAAAAGCGCGTTTACAAGCTGCGGCTACCGCAGAAGGTGCGGGCTACGGAGAAGATCCTCAACTGCCATACTTAGTTGACACCTCGCAACAGATTTTCCCTGTTATCGCGTTTGTATTGGTGTTGCGTTCGTTTTTGTACGAACCGTTTCAAATTCCATCAGGTTCTATGATGCCCACACTTTTAGTGGGGGATTTCATCTTAGTAGAAAAGTTTGCCTACGGCGTGAAAGACCCGGTTTTCAGAAGCAAGCTAATTGAAACTGGCGTGCCAGAGCGTGGAGACGTGGTGGTATTTAAATACCCAGAAGACCCGTCAATTGACTACATCAAGCGCGTTATAGGGCTACCGGGTGACACCGTGGTTTATCAAAATAAACAGGTTTATATCAAACCTAAATGCGAGTCTGGCAACAATTGTCCGAAGTTAAAAGCAGTACCGCTTACGTTCCAAGAGCGAGGTGAGTTTGTACAGGACATGGCGCAATTGATGCGTTATACCGAAGATTTAGGCACAGTAGAGCACGACATTTTACGCCACCCCGTGCGCGAGATATCACCGGTTAATTTTTACACTCAGCCGGGCACGCGGAGCAACGAGTGGATTGTGCCAGAAGGTCAATATTTCGTGCTAGGTGACAATCGCGACAATAGCCGTGACAGTCGTTTCTGGGGGTTTGTACCCGATGCGAATTTGGTCGGAAAAGCGGTAGCGATCTGGATTTCATTTGAGTTTGAGCGTAGCCCTGCAGATTTCTTACCGACGTGGGTGCCCACAGGTATTCGATTTGAGCGAGCAGGTGGCATTCATTAATGCAGGGAATTGATAAATATCGTCGTCTATATAAGGCGATAGGCTATACGTTTAACAATGAAGCTTTACTGGAGCAGGCGCTCACTCATCGAAGTGCGGCAAAGCAGCACAACGAACGTTTAGAATTTTTGGGCGATGCCATCCTAGGTATGATTGTTGGGGAAACCTTGTTCAAACGTTTTCCAGCGGTGCCTGAAGGAAAGCTTACCAGAATGCGTTCAACCTTGGTCAAAGGGGAAACGCTAGCGGAGTTAGCTAAAGAAGCGAGCGTGGGAGAGTTGCTGAACCTTGGTCCTGGCGAGCTTAAAAGTGGTGGGCATCGCAGAAGTTCAATATTAGCCGATGCCGTTGAAGCCATTTTAGGGGCAATTTACTTGGACTCTGGTATGGATGAAGTCCGTAGCGTCATTGACAGACTGTGGGAAAGTCGTATCAACAAATTAGACCCGAACGCGCACCCTAAAGACAGCAAGACACGCCTTCAAGAGTTTTTGCAAGGGCGTAAGCAGTCGCTACCGACCTATGAGGTGCTGTCAATTTCGGGCAAAGATCACGCGCAAACATTTGAAGTGAGCTGCAAAGTAGAAAGTCTTTCTGAAGCAGTCGTGGCGTCTGGCAATAGTCGTCGTAAAGCAGAACAAGAAGCTGCTCGTTTAACATTGGAGAAGCTTGATGACAACGCATAATGAATCAGATTTGCCAGAAATGCCAGATATCCAAACACGCTGTGGTTTAGTGGCTATTGTTGGTCGGCCAAATGTGGGTAAGTCAACCTTGCTTAATCGTTTGCTGGGCCAAAAAGTAAGTATTACTTCTCGCAAACCGCAAACTACCCGACATCGTATTTTGGGTATCGACACTGACGGTGAGTATCAAGCGATATATGTTGATACGCCAGGCCTTCATCAAGACGAAAAACGCGCCATTAATCGCTATATGAATCGTGCGGCATCCAGTTCACTTGCCGAAGTTGGTCTTGTATTATTTGTCGTAGAAGGCGACCGTTTTACTGCCGACGATGAAATGGTGTTAAACAAAGTGAAGCAATCAAACCTTCCTTGCTATCTTATCGTAAATAAAATGGACAAGGTGGAAGATAAAGAAAACTTCATGCTCCATCTTAAAAAACTCGGCGAAAAACACGGGTTTGAGCATATGATCCCGATTAGTGCAAAACAGAATAAAATGGTCGACGAAATAAGAGAGCTTGTTGCCAAATCTCTGCCAAAAAGCGAGTTCTTCTTTCCTGAAGACTACATCACCGACCGTTCTAGTCGCTTTATGGCGGCTGAAATAATCCGTGAAAAACTCATGCGGTTTACGGGCGACGAATTGCCATACTCAACTACCGTTGAGATAGAACAATTTAAGATGGCTGAAAATGGGGTGTACCGCATAAGTGGCCTTATTCTGGTTGAGCGTGAAACGCAAAAACGCATGATTATCGGAAAAGGTGGAAAGCATTTGAAAACCATTGGTGAGCATGCCCGAAAAGACATGGAAAACTTATTTGACAACAAAGTGTTCCTAGAGCTCTGGGTTAAGGTTAAGCAAGGTTGGGCAGACGATGAACGTGCATTACGCTCGCTTGGTTACGGCGACGACAGCAACTTTTAGTTTAAGATTATACTTTCTTTATAACGCTAGTTAGCTGTAACTGGCGTTGTATTAGAAATTATAGTCAGTCAGCATTTTTGTTTAGCTGTTTAGCTGTTTAGCTGTTTAGCTGTTTAGCTGTTTAGCTGTTTAGCTGTTTAACTGAATGGCTTTTGGCAACTACCTTAGTAAAATGCGCCGGTGTAAGTATTTACACGGTTATTTACTTATTCGGTTTTAAAAGCACTCGCAGGCGAAATAACCTTTTTTCAGGAGCGGTATATGGCAATTTCAGATATGCGCAGGCAGTACTCAAAGGGCAGTTTGAGTGAGTCAGATATTACTTCAAATCCGTTTACCTTATTCGATAAATGGCTGAAAGATGCTATCGACGCGGGCATTCCCGATCCGACAGCAATGACGGTTGCCACGGTTGATGACAGTGGGCAGCCTTCACAACGCATTGTGCTTCTAAAAGATGTGAGTGAGAAAGGCTTTGTGTTTTTTACTAATTTAGGTAGCCGCAAAGCGCAAGAATTGTCCGTCAATCCAAAAGTATCGTGCCATTTTCCATGGTTCTTTATGGAGCGCCAAGTAAGAGTGTGCGGAAGTGTCGAGAAGCTTTCTGTTTCTGAAAACGCTGCGTACTTTTTCTCTCGGCCGAAAGACAGTCAACTTGCCGCCTACGCTTCGAAACAAAGTAAACCTATTGGCAGTAGAGAATTACTTCTTACCCAGTTCAAGCAGCTCAAAGATAAATTTGCCAACAAGGAACTTCCTGTTCCCGATTTTTGGGGCGGCTTTAGAATTGTGCCTCACCAAATTGAATTTTGGCAAGGTGGTGAAGACAGGCTCCACGATCGGTTTGAGTACAATAAAACGGAAGAAGGCATTTGGACTACACAGCGTTTAATGCCATAAAGAAGAGTTGCTTAAGGTTTAATCCGTATACAGCTTATTTCGTGGCATTCACGTTATGATAGATAGTCACTGTCATCTTGATTTACTTGCGTCACGCAAAAAACTTGAGGTGGTGTTAGATAACGCTCAAGCTGCAGGGTTATCGAGGATAATGGCGCCAAGCATTCATCCTGAATCCTGGCGAGCGCTTCAGAACATAGCAGATCAATACCAAAACATAATCCCAATTGATAGTGCACTTGGGCTCCACCCTTATTTTCTCGACGCGAACGATGGTCTTCCATCAGACAAGGTTATATCTCATCAACTATCGCTACTTGAAGCAGCAGCGTTAGATAGACATGCATCGGTAAAAGCCATTGGCGAAACCGGGGTTGATGGACATATCGATACACCCGTAAAGCTTCAGCAGCGGGTCTTCAATGCGCACCTGGCCCTTGCCGAGCGCATATCCTTACCCATTATCGTCCATCACAGAAAGAGCCATCACTTACTGCTTGAATGCTTTAAGCAAGCTAACTATCAAGGCAGTGGGGTTATTCATGCTTTTTCTGGCAGTGTTGAAGTAGCAAAGAGTTATATAGAGCGCGGTTTTTATCTAGGCATAGGTGGCACAATCACCTATGAACGGGCAAAAAAAACGCGACAAACGTTGGGCTATTTGCTGGAACACCACATTGATAGACTACTCCTTGAGACAGATGCGCCGGATATGCCAATGTGCGGGCGTCAGGGAGAGCTCAACGAACCTTGTTATCTCACAGACGTGGTAGACGCGATAAGCAAGCTATATAGCGTAAAAAAAAGAGAGGTGATAACGGTAACAACACGTAACTACTTTCGCTTATTTGGAGACGAGTAACGTCGAGAATAAATGGCTGCGTGTCCTATCGCCTATTCTCTAAAGTTGACGTGCTTCTTTTAGATTCTATGACTTGAATTAACCAAGGCCGGGATTTGTAAAAACCCCGTGTAAGGTAAACGCCAAATAACAGCGCAAGAAACACTAAAATCCCTGCGATGAGTGCCAATTGGTATCGAAGTGTAAGCGGGCTTTCTAATACGGCTTGGGTATCAATATGGATATTTACATAACCCAGCAAATTGTTCTCTGTATCGGTGATCATACCAACGTAGGTAAGCGGCGTAACATGCTGTGATTGGCTTAATTCAACCACGCTGTCTATTTTCGGCAATGGCGCAATGTAACGTCCGTCTTTATCAAAAACAGACAAGGCCAATACATGCGGCTCGTCAACTAATACGGAGGCGACGGCCTCTATATAGTCTCTTTGTCTTTGAGAAACACCGGCACTTGAATGCGATGTCGAATTAGATAGATCGTCAGCAATAAATGCAGGCTGTAAGAGTTTTGCATATTGTCTTGCTATACTTTCACCCGAATACCGGGTTTGAACCGTCAGCCAATCACTCTGATATTGCTGAAACAACAATAGCAATACAACAATTAGCGCAAACACTGTGCATACTATCAATGTGTGGAAAAGTCTTTTTAGCGCCGTATATAATGAATGAGCGTCATTTTTATTATACGTTGCCTCTTTATTAAGCACATCGTCCAATTCGTATTTCCATAAAGTCTTTGCGTTTTCCTAACAGTAGGGGAATTCTAAATAATTTTAAAGATGATATTTTATTAGTTAGCCTAATTAGTTAGCATTGGGGTATCTTTTGCTTACTTTTGCAGTTTCTGTTTTCACCATGAAAAACACACTTTTCTCGACGCTCAATGACCACAACTCGCACACTGCCTCTTCGCTTTCACAGGTCGTTGGCTCTTCACACAATAACATGACGTTTACTCACACTCTAACTGTGATTGGTCAAGCCGTTACTCCTTACTTGATAGAGGGTGTGCTAAATAAACTGAAAGATGTGTTTACCCCCACAAGTTTAGCTTTTCATCATCTACATCAATGCTTAGGTGAAGACGTTATCGAAATTCAAGGTACGCTGGCTCATGCCGATCTTGAAAATATAAAACCACTTTTAGGCGATGTTTCTGCTTCTTATAATCTAGATATAGGGCTACAAGCATCGCGTCCATCTCTATCCAAACCAGGTTTATTGGTAATGGATATGGATAGCACAGTAATTGAAATAGAGTGTATTGACGAAATTGCGAAACTAGCTGGTGTCGGTGAGCAAGTTGCGGAGGTGACAGCGAAAGCCATGCGAGGAGAAATTGCGTTCAATGACAGTTTGACAAACCGCGTAGCGTGTTTGGAAGGCGTGCCCGTTGCTCACCTTGATCGAATTCGCGATAGCATCCCAATCATGCCAGGTATTCAACGCTTGTTGACAGAACTTAAGAAGAATAATTGGAAGCTCGCTATAGCATCGGGGGGGTTCACATTTTTCGCAGATCATTTAAAGCAAAGACTCGGTCTTGATTTTGCAATATCGAACACGCTCGCCATTGAAGGTGATAAGCTCACCGGAAAAGTAGAAGGTGAAATCGTTAATGCTGATGTTAAAGCCAGAACGGTTAAAACGCTGGCTGACAAGTGGGAAATCCCATTTTCTCAAACGGTAGCTATGGGTGATGGCGCTAACGACTTAGTAATGATGGCGGAATCAGCGTTAGGTGTGGCGTGCCATGGTAAGCCACTGGTTAATGAAAAAGCAGATGTGGCGATACGTATTGGAAGCTTGCATAGTCTGCTTTACTTCCTAGATAAATAGGTCGCTGGTAGTTTTTTGCTGGTTTTGCGTTTTCGTTGCAGGGATCCAGCTGAAGGGTAGCTTAGAAGGCTATGCACCCTTCATTTTAAGCAACAAGCTAAGCACAAATCATTCAAAGATAAATGTAAACGCGCCGCTAGGCATCGCTTAGAACAGGGCGCTCAGGAGTTGTGCTCTTTAACGTTTTGTTTGCGGTGATGTCTTCTCTGGAGAAGCCATACCTGATTAATACTTCGTCTGTCACATCGACAAGATGAGAGCATGCAGCAATACTCCACATTTTTTTCTCTAGCTCTCGAGCGCGATGCACAGCGTACATGGTGACATAGTTAATTTCGGTTTGAAGTAAACTCATGTCGGGTTTACCTGTAGTCGTTAACATCACGTGAATAGCTATAAATTGGCCTCGTGTCATCGCCTCTCTTATGAAAGCACGGCGTTGCTCGTTGCTTTCAAACTTGTCAGAGTAGCGCGGAATTATTGCCATGCGAGGGTCTTTCTGGGATGCATCGAACGAAATAAATAGTTCTTGACGTAGCGGCATATTTTCAAGCTTAACGGCTTTGATACCACTTTGTACGAAAGGTGAGTCTTGTTTTCTATCTCTGAACAGGAACTCTAAATTAACTTTACCTCGTTCCGCATATTGCGTTGTTAAGTTTGTGACTCTTTCATCTTGTTTACCAACTATGCAAGCCTGAGGCGTATAGCGAACCCCCTCTTTGCTCATCAAAAAAGAAAGAGAAGTCGCATTTCTCGCGTTGATACAGCGAAGTGCTTGACCAATGCCGGGGACTATTTCTTCGTCACTCTCAACTTTTAAACTGGCTTTGTTCTTTTTAATCAGTTCTTCAAAAAAAGTGCGAGCGGATTTCCCTTCGTCGCCAGGCATGGTTTTTAAATGCAAAATGTTCTTATCTACGTTGTGGTAAATAACTTCGTATTGCAGGTGCATAACGTCGAAAGAGCTAGCAATCTCTTGAAGGCGAGGAAAGGCTACTTCTACCTTACCTTCCAAGTTGCCTTTGTACTCTTTACTCAATTCTATCCTTAGACCCAAACCGTGAACTGATATATCTTCACTAACCCCAGTGTGCACCGTATCTTCATTATTAAAGCGAGCTTCAACTTGGGTTCTTAATTGATATCGGCTTTCGATACGTTGTTCTTCATATTTGAAGCGTACGACGTGAATGTTAGATGGGGCGCGATTACGTGGATGACCGAAATGGCGCAAATGAGTAAGATCGCTACGGTTAAACTTAAACTCATTGTAAGTTTCTTGACCGGTCACCGAAGTCACGTCCGTGATGTGAGCCAAATATCGTAAACTTTTAAGTTTTGACATCAATCTCGCCGAAGGCGGTGAGTTAAGTTTTTTAACTTTACTTCCTACCGAATCCGGAATTGAAAGAGGAATATGAGCCTGTTCGGGATTCATGTCAGTAAGGGTAACTTTGAACACGCGCCAGCTCGCTTTCCTTGAGCCAAAGCCCAGAAAAACGCGAAAAAGCATATCTTTTTGCATGAGCTCTTCAAAAGAGGCTGAGTAAAAATAAACTTTCTCGCCATGCAAATGGGTAAAGCTGAAAATGAAAATTTCACGGGCTTCTTCAGACTTGTTGAGAAGTCGAGCAAGGCGCTCCTGCGTTAAAAGAAAATTTAATCTGCAGATGCCTTCTTCATCTTGCCAGTACTGAACGGTCTCTCTGTTCACCTCGTTGGCCATTGCAAAGCGTGGTACTAGTGTATTATTTATCGCGTCTATGAATACAGGAAGCGTTGGGCTGCGCGGTGAAAAAAATTGTTCACAAGTTTTACTAGTGATCGCCTCAACGGTATTATTCATATTCACTTTGTAGCGGCGTTTATTGCCGTGAATAAAGCTTTCTAAAAATTTATCGAAAGCAGGGTTTGGAAGTTCTTTATCTCGTTGTAGCGCTAAATAGTTAATATCGTTTTTGGTAATTATTTTAACGAGTTTATAAGCAATGCCATTTTTTTTATCCATGGCAAACTCGTTTTCCAAACCTCTGAAATAGATAAAAAGCTTTTCGCCTGTTTTGAAAAAAGCGTCTTTTGAAAGCTTTATTTGAAGTCCTTCAAGTGAAATATCAACACTCAAGCCTCGCATCGACTGATTTGCAGTGTTGAAAATTTCAACGGCCACAGCAAAGTTCATTCGCTCTGTGTTGCGCTGACTGTAATCTAGCAAATTGACGGTGGGAACCTTAAATTGTTCTAGTACGGCAGAGCGTTTTTGGGCCGAAGGGTTCTCTTTATCTGCAATTTCTTGCGCTAACTCTTTTTCCCGTAACAATCGAAAGTTGTTTTCAGTATTCTGGACCGCCTCGTAAACGCCATAAGTGTAGCGACCGAACACACGCAGTTGCTCTTCGAACTTATCGACAGCAAGATCATCCATGTAGTGGCTTCGACCTTCATGCACATACTTTCTGCACTTGCCATCTACATGCCCTCTCAAATCAATGGTGCGCATACACGGCTTTGCTAAACGCTTCACTTCCATTTTTATTAAGAAACGTTTTTCCTTGGGCACATCTGCGGCAACTTGAAGCAACACTTGGTTAAACTCAGGCTCGTTAACCATGGGTTTTAACTGTTCAATTATATCAGCGTATTGCTTTAAATCTTGACTCATGAAGGCGCAACTTTACTCTTAGTTTTCATTATTCTAGTTTTTATCGGCCAATCAGAAAAACACATTAACCCGAAAAGTTATAATACTTTTGGCTAAAATCATAAGTATAGCGAGGGGGTAGGTTTCTGATTAATTCCCTTTTATAGCATGTTAGAATACTCTTTTTGGTCTTTGGATAATACTGGAATATGGCAAAACGTAAAACTGCTTATGTGTGTTCTGATTGCGGGGCAGAGTTTCCCAGATGGCAAGGGCAATGCTCTGAGTGTAAAGCGTGGAACACGATAAGTGAGTTTGTGGTTGCAAGTGTGAAAAGTGTCGCTCGACAAACCACGTCTGGTTATGCGGGGCAAACCGCAGCTAAAATCGAAACTCTTAACGCGATAGACTTGGAATCACTCCCGCGATTTTCTTCAACATTCAAAGAACTCGATAGAGTGCTCGGTGGTGGTATAGTTCCGGGGGCCGCTATGTTGATAGGGGGGTCACCCGGCGCAGGTAAGAGTACGCTGCTTCTGCAAGTCATGTGTCAGATGGCGAAGAGCGAAACCGCGCTTTATGTGACAGGGGAAGAGTCGCTTCAACAAGTTGCCATGCGAGCAAAACGTTTAAACCTTCCCGATGACAAGCTGATGATGCTGGCTGAAACAAACGTTGAGACAATATGCGACTTAGCATTGACGAAAAAACCTAAAATTATGGTTATCGACTCGATTCAGGTAATGCATGTTTCAGATGTCCAGTCGGCGCCGGGGAGCGTTTCGCAGGTACGAGAGAGTGCTGCGTATTTAACGCGTTTCGCGAAACAAAATCACATTGCTATGTTTATTGTCGGCCATGTTACAAAGGATGGTAACTTAGCGGGTCCAAAAGTGCTTGAACACTGTATCGATAGCTCCATGATGCTTGAAGGGGAAAGTGACGGTCGATATCGCACGTTGCGCAGCCACAAAAACCGGTTCGGAGCGGTCAATGAACTTGGCGTATTTGCCATGACAGAAAAGGGTCTAAAAGAAGTCAGTAATCCCTCTGCCATTTTCTTAAGCCGCGGTGATAACGAAACGCCCGGGTCTAGTGTGATGGTCATTTGGGAAGGCACGCGGCCTTTGCTGGTAGAAATACAAGCACTAGTAGATTACTCACAAATGTCTAACCCCAGGCGCATTGCGGTTGGCCTTGATCAGAACCGGCTTTCAATGCTATTAGCTGTGTTGCATCGTCATGGCAATGTACAAATGAACGATCAAGATGTATTTGTTAACGTGGTTGGAGGCGTGCGTGTCTCGGAAACAAGCGCTGACTTAGCGTTATTGTTAGCTATGATTTCCAGCTTTAGAAACCGTTCGTTACCAAGAGAACTGATCGTATTTGGAGAAGTAGGGTTGGCGGGTGAAATACGTCCAGTTCCAAATGGGACAGAGCGCATAGTAGAAGCAGCAAAGCATGGTTTTAAGCGTGCTATTGTGCCTAAAGCAAACGCACCTAAACAGCCTGTTAATGGTATGCAGGTTGTGCCGGTGGCACGACTGTCTGAAGCATTAGATGCGTTAGAGTAAAGTTATTCGCATAGCCTGAAACACTGACGTTCTCGAGCAAACACGTTATTTTGTTTGGGTAAAGTGCGTTCCATAATATGCATACGAGGCTGAGCAATGATTTATAAGTCGTCTTTAGGTCTTGTTCATTACGGCCGCAGAAGCTAATGGACTTCTTGATAAACCGCATCAACTAGCGCGTTTAAATCTTTTTCCTCAATACTCGCATCTTCGCTGTTTAAGGTAATGAGACGGCGAAGAGCGCTAATACTTTCCACGTCCATACGCTCAACTTTGCAGCCAAGAGATACACGCTCTTTCCTACTATCGGCATGGCGGTATAGCTGTGAAATATAAAGGGTAATAACAGGGCTATCTTCATTTGCCTTAAAAGTAGCGACGTAAGGTTCATGGCTATCGAAAGGTAGGTTTAACAAGGCTGTTTCTGTCGCCTGAAGTTTGATGCCTTGCAGCGATACATCACTTACCAGCACGTCGATACTAATATCGTTATGTGTCAGCGTGCCGTTTACCTCTAGAGATACACGTTGAAATTGGCGCTTATCTGTCATTACTTTTTCACCTAGCTTTCGTTTAGGTTTTCAGTATTGGCTAATTTACGCGCGTTCGCAATGAAAGCCACCAAATTAAAAGGGCCTTAATCACTGATTAAGGCCCTTTGCATTAATTACAATATGGGCTGGAACCTATCTTATGTTTCTCTTTATTACTTAGCCATACGCTTGTATTTAAGGCGATGTGGTTCAACAATATCCTGTCCAAATTCTTGCTTCAGCCAGCTTTCGTAGTCTGAGTAGTTACCCTCGAAGAAATTGATATTACCTTCGTCGCGGTAATCCATGATGTGCGTCGCCACACGGTCAAGGAACCAACGATCGTGCGAAATAACCATAGCGCAGCCAGGGAATTCCAACAACGCGTTCTCTAAGGCGCGAAGTGTTTCAACATCGAGGTCGTTGGTTGGCTCATCCAGTAGCAATACGTTGCCACCCGCTTTCAAAAGCTTTGCAAGGTGAACACGGTTGCGCTCACCACCTGACAAATCTTTGATAAACTTCTGCTGGTCGGTACCTTTAAAGTTAAATCGGCCACAATATGCGCGACTGTTAATTTCAAAGTTGCCAATGCGGATAATGTCTTGCTCGTCGGAAATTTCTTTCCACACGGTGTTGTTTTCGTTCATATGGTCACGGAACTGTTCTACCGCAGCAATTTGAACGGTTTCACCTAAATCAATGGTACCCGAATCTGGTTGTTCAGCACCGGTAAGCATTCTGAACAAGGTTGATTTACCCGCACCGTTAGGACCAACGATACCCACAATGGCACCCTTTGGCACTTTAAATGTCAGGTCGTCGATAAGTACGCGCTCGCCATAAGATTTTTTAAGGTTGCTCACTTCGATAACCTTGTCACCTAAGCGCTCACCTGGCGGGATGAAAAGCTCGTTGGTTTCGTTACGCTTTTGGTAATCGCTGGTGGAGAGTTCTTCGAAGCGGGCCATACGAGCTTTACTTTTAGCGTGACGACCTTTTGGATTTGATCGCACCCACTCAAGCTCCTGCTTCATGCTCTTCATACGGGCAGTTTCAGTACGCTCTTCTTGTTCTAGTCGGTTTTCTTTCTGTTCCAACCAAGAAGAATAGTTGCCTTCCCATGGAATACCTTCACCGCGGTCAAGTTCTAAAATCCAGCCCGCCACGTTATCGAGGAAGTATCTATCGTGGGTAATGGCGACCACGGTACCTTCGTAATCGTGAAGAAAGCGTTCTAGCCACGCTACAGATTCTGCATCCAAGTGGTTGGTAGGTTCGTCAAGAAGCAACATTTCAGGCTTTTCTAAAAGCAGGCGACACAGCGCTACACGACGTCTTTCACCACCAGAAAGCTTACTTACATCAGCATCCCAAGGCGGAAGGCGTAGGGCATCTGCTGCACGCTCTAGTGCATTTTCCAAGTTATGACCGTCTTTGGCTTGAATGATGGCTTCTAGCTCGCCTTGCTCTTTCGCAAGAGCGTCGAAATCGGCATCAGCTTCTGCATATGCAGCGTAGACTTCGTCAAGGCGAGTGAGCGCGTGCTTAACATCAGCAACGGCCTCTTCAATATTGCCGCGAACATCTTTTGTTTCATCAAGCTGCGGTTCTTGAGGAAGGTAGCCTACTTTAAGTCCAGGCTGAGGACGCGCTTCACCTTCAATATCAGTATCGATACCAGCCATTATACGAAGCAAGGTTGACTTACCTGCACCGTTTAGACCCAGCACACCAATTTTGGCGCCAGGGAAGAAGCTAAGTGAAATATTTTTAAGAATGTGTCTGTTTGGTGGGACGATTTTGCCCACG
This sequence comes from Alteromonas sp. IB21, assembly GCF_016405965.1. Classification (GTDB taxonomy): domain Bacteria; phylum Pseudomonadota; class Gammaproteobacteria; order Enterobacterales; family Alteromonadaceae; genus Alteromonas. Next base: position 52,374 of record NZ_JAEFCD010000020.1, read on the forward strand.
CGGTGCATACTGTAAACGTATTGAGCCATGCTTATCCTCGCTGAAAAAGCGGTGAAAAATAAAAATTTTTAAAGCGTGTTGAACTGCGATGCACGAAAGTCGGCAATAAAGTTCAACACGTCCTAGCTGGTGGCATATTCTACTCGTAACAGGGTAGTTTGTGCTAGTGACTTACACAAAGGTAGCTTGTGCCTGTGGAAATTTTGAGCGCTTAGGGTAAAAAGGTTAATTTATCCATCGGTCGATGAGGCAATTTAATGTAAACTTAGCGTTATAAATCGAGAAAAGTTGAACTGTTGCCAGCGTGATAATCCATCGCACACACCGACAGAATCAATACTCAACACCATCAAATATCCGAACAGGTAATAAAGATGACCGCCATAAATAAACGCACATACAGTTTGGACGAATTAGCTAAACATGTTGGTGGGGAAGTGCAGGGTGATGGAACTATCACGATTTCTGCCGTGGGCACGCTATCTGGTGCAGCCTCGCATCAAATTTCGTTTCTTACCAACCCCAAATATAAGCCGCAGTTAAAAGATACGAAAGCCGGTGCGGTTATACTGCACGAAAGTTTAAAAAGTGACAGCCCTGTTCCTGCGTTAGTTGTGGGTAACCCACATGCTGCATTTGCTCTTATCGCTCAGCTATTTGATACCACGCCAGCGGTTGCTTCAGGTGTGGCAGAATCAGCGGTTATCGCCCCATCTGCTCGTATCGGTAGTGATGTGTCTCTAGGGCACAATGTCATTATTGAAGAGAATGTTGTCCTGGGTGACCGAGTAATCGTTGGTGCCAACACGGTTATCCGCAGAGGTACGCATATTGGTGAAGACTGTATTATTCATCCCAATGTGACCATTTACCATGACGTGGTCATTGGCAAGCGCGTGACTATCCATAGCCAAACGGTTATTGGCGCGGCAGGCTTTGGTTATGCAAATGATAAAGGCGTGTGGATCCCTATTCCACAAACTGGTTCGGTTCGCATTGGCGACGACAGTCAAATTGGGGCAAGCAGCAGTATCGACCGAGGCGCGATGGAAGACACAGTACTTGGCACTAACGTTATCATCGATAACCAGGTCCAAATTGGTCACAATTGTATTATTGGCGATCACTCGTGTATTTGCGGCGCTACCGGTATTGCTGGTAGTTGCCATATAGGCAAGCATGTCATTATCGGCGGCGGTGTGGGCATAAATGGACATATCAGTATTTGCGACAATGTTCAGGTGACGGGTTACACGATGATCGTTCAAGATATTACCGAACCAGGTGTCTATTCGTCGGGTCAGCCAGCACAAACCAACCGAGACTGGCGCAAAAATACGGTTCGCCTTGCTAAAATTGGCAGTTTATTCGACCGCGTTAAAGCCCTCGAAAAACAGGTCTGATCTCGCTCAAGCGCAGGTTTTACGTTAAACCTACGCCATTTATATTAATTTGGTCATAAACCGGTATACAAGCAACTCAAAATGACTAGAATATGGCTCGAATTTGAGCAATCAGTGCGTAACGCCGTATAAAAACCGCAGTTAAGGAGCCCCCATGTTTTCTCGCGAAATGAATATTGCTGACTTCGATCCTGAATTAGCCAATGCCATGGCTAAAGAAGTTGAGCGTCAAGAACATCACATCGAACTCATTGCCTCTGAGAACTATTGTAGCCCAAGAGTAATGGAAGCTCAGGGTTCTCAGCTTACGAACAAGTATGCTGAAGGCTACCCTGGCAAGCGCTACTACGGTGGTTGTGAGCACGTAGACGTTGTTGAACAACTTGCTATCGACCGTGCAAAAGCGCTATTTGGTGCAGACTACGCGAACGTTCAGCCGCACGCTGGTTCTCAAGCTAACTCTGCGGTATTCATGGCGTTACTTGATGCTGGCGATACTGTACTGGGTATGAGCCTTTCTGAGGGTGGTCACCTTACTCACGGTTCTCACGTAAACTTTTCTGGTAAAACATACAACGCTGTACAGTATGGTCTGAACAAAGAAACCGGTGAAATTGATTACGCACAAGTTGAAGCGCTAGCAAAAGAACACAAACCAAAGATGATTATCGGCGGTTTCTCTGCGTATTCAGGCATTGTTGACTGGGCAAAATTCCGCGAAATCGCAGATAGCGTAGGTGCTTACTTGCTTGTAGATATGGCGCACGTTGCTGGTCTTGTGGCTGCTGGTGTTTATCCAAACCCACTTCCTCACGCACACGTAGTAACGACAACAACGCACAAAACCCTTGCGGGTCCGCGCAGTGGTCTAATCCTATCTTCATGTGGCGACGAAGCGATTTACAAAAAGCTTAACAGTTCGGTATTCCCGGGTAACCAAGGCGGTCCGCTTTGTCACGTCATTGCAGCTAAAGCCGTAGCGTTCAAAGAAGCATTACAGCCAGAATTTAAAGTGTATCAGCAGCAGGTAGTCGCTAACGCGAAAGCAATGGTTGCTGTTATGCAAGAGCGCGGTTACAAAATTGTTTCTGGTGGAACAGACAATCACTTGTTCCTGCTTGACCTTATTGACAAAGACATTACCGGTAAAGATGCAGATGCGGCACTAGGTGCAGCGAACATCACAGTAAACAAAAACTCAGTGCCCAATGATCCGCGTTCACCGTTTGTAACCAGTGGTCTTCGTATCGGTAGCCCGGCCATAACGCGTCGTGGTTTCAAAGAAGAGCAAGCTCAACAAGTTGCAACATGGATTTGCGACATTCTTGATAACATGGGAGACGAGTCTGTTATCAAACGTGTTCAAGAAGAAGTGGTTGCACTTTGCGCACAGTTTCCTGTTTATAAATAAATAGCTTTGTGTTTTATTGCGTACTTTGGTACTAATGCTGGACTAACTAGTCTAGATTAGGTTTAACGCGCCTAAGTACGCAATAATTAAGGATTATTCATGTTTTGCCCTTTTTGTTCGGAACAAGAAACAAAAGTTATTGATTCTCGTTTGGTTGCAGAGGGGCAACAAGTGCGAAGACGCCGTGAATGTATGGTGTGTCATGAGCGCTTCACCACCTTTGAAAGTGCAGAGCTTGTGATGCCCCGCGTTATAAAACGCGATGGCTCTCGCGAACCCTTCAACGAAGACAAACTTCGTGCAGGCTTACAACGTGCGTTAGAAAAACGCCCTGTTAGCACAGAAAAAGTTGAACAGTGTATTCTCTCTCTCAAATCTCAGCTTCGCGCAACTGGCGAAAGGGAAGTGAGCAGTGAATTGCTTGGCAACTTAATTATGAAAGCCCTCAAAGAACTCGACAAAGTCGCCTATGTTCGATTCGCCTCTGTTTATCGTTCCTTCGAAGACATCCGTGAATTTGGAGAAGAGATTGCACGCTTAGGGGATTAGGTTCAACAAACCTTAAACACTTAGGGCTACAACAGGAATCCAAGTGAACCACGCTACGGTTAAAAATGATTATTTTTGGATGGCAAAAGCCATTCAACTTGCCCAGAAAGGGCGTTTCACCACTTCACCCAACCCACGCGTTGGCTGTGTGATTGTTGATGAAAACAACGAATTACTAGGTCAAGGGTATCACATCCAAGCTGGCACGCCCCATGCCGAAGTCCATGCACTAAGACAAGCTTTACATGCTCGTAGCGACGGCGCAAAAGGCGCTACAGCATATGTAACCCTAGAGCCATGTAGCCATTTTGGCCGCACGCCCCCTTGCGCTAAAGCACTCATCGAAGCGCAGGTGTCACGCGTTGTAGTGGCAATGACAGATCCTAATCCAAATGTATGTGGCAATGGTATAAATATGCTGCAAGCCGCAGGTATCGAAGTCGTCAGTGATGTGATGGCCGCCGAAGCCGCTGCGCTTAATCCTGGATTTACCAAACGCATGCTTACGGGTAAACCTTTTGTTAGGGTTAAATTGGGTATAAGCCTAGACGGTAAAATTGCGCTTCAAAATGGAGTAAGCCAATGGATAACCGGGCCTGAAGCAAGACGTGATGTGCAGCGTTATCGCGCGCAAAGCTGCGCAGTGTTAACCGGTTCAGGTACTGTTGCGGCGGATAATCCCAGTCTTTTGGTGAGGGAACAAGAGGCGAAGTTCGAAAGTTATCCACTTGAGCATATTCGCCAACCCGCTCGCATCGTTGTGGATAGTCAGAGCCAACTAAACCGTGATTTTACGTTATTTAACGACGGTCAGGTTACCTTTACTGTAACGCTGCAAGCGCACCCTGACACTTCAAATGGTCACTACATTCAACTTGATGAAAAAGAGGGTAAGGTTGACTTACGTGAGTTGATGTTAGTGCTCGGTGATAAGCAGTACAATGAAGTATGGGTAGAAGCGGGCCCTGGTCTTGCTGGTGCGCTATTGCAAGAAGGGCTTGTGGACGAGCTTATTTGCTATCAAGCGCCCAAGCTATTGGGCGATAAAGGCGTGAGTATGGTCTCTTTGCCAGCATTTACCGCTTTAAATCAATCTATTTCACTCTCTCTTATTGAAAACCGTCAGGTGGGTAACGATATTAAGCTTATCTTTCGTCCTGATGTTAGCAACACCTGTCGTAAAGACGACTAACGAGGAACTTTATGTTTACTGGAATTATTCAAGCGTTGGGTACTATTAAAAAGCTCGACAATCGAGGCAATGATATTCGTTTAACGGTATCTTCATCTACGCTTGATATGTCTGATGTCGCTTTAGGCGATAGCATTGCGACCAACGGTGTTTGTTTGACAGTGACAGACATGGGGCCAGACTATTATTGCGCCGATGTTTCTGCTGAGACTATCAAGTTAACGGGGTTTGCGCACTACAGCGCGGGCTCTACGGTGAATCTCGAAAAAGCCATGCGTCCCAGCGATCGTCTAGGTGGACACATTGTTTCTGGTCATGTTGATGGTGTGGGCCAAGTAACTCAGATTATTAAACATAAAGACTATGTAGAATTTTGGGTAAAAGCACCGGATGCGCTGGCTAAATATATTGCCCATAAGGGAAGTATCACCGTTGATGGCATAAGCTTAACGGTGAACGAAGTGAATGGTGCAGAGTTTATGCTTTGGATTATTCCCCACACGTTGCAAGAAACAATTATGGGAAGCTATAAAGTAGGCACAGCGGTGAATTTAGAGGTTGATGTTATTGCGCGCTATTTAGAGCGATTGATGCTTGGCGATAAAGCCGCTGAGCCGACAAGCAAGGGCATTGACATGGCATTTCTTGCCGAGAACGGATTTTTAAAAAAATAACCCTACAAGAAGCACACAAGATGGCATTTAACACTACACAAGAAATAATTGAAGACATTCGTCAGGGTAAAATGGTTATTCTGATGGATGATGAAGACAGAGAAAACGAGGGCGACCTCATTATGGCGGCAGAGCACGTGACGCCAGAAGCCATAAATTTCATGGTGACCCACGCTCGCGGTTTGGTTTGTTTACCAATGACGCAAGAGCGCTGTCGCACGCTTAATCTTCCGCTAATGGTGGATAAAAACGAAGCGCAGTTTTCAACCAACTTTACCGTATCCATTGAAGCGGCAACTGGCGTTACAACAGGTATATCGGCTGCCGATAGAGCAACAACCATAAAAGCTGCTGTTGCAAAAGACGCGAAAGCGACAGACATTGTGCAACCTGGTCATATCTTTCCGCTAATTGCAAAAGATGGTGGTGTTTTAAACCGAGCTGGTCATACTGAAGCGGGTGTAGATTTACCGCGTCTTGCTGGTTTAGAGCCAGCTGGGGTTATTGTTGAGATCCTTAATGAAGATGGCACCATGGCGCGCCGTCCAGAATTAGAAAAATTTGCTGCCAAGCACAACCTCAAAATAGGCACCATTGCAGATCTTATTGAATACCGTAACCTTAATGAAACGACTATTCAAAAAGTAGCTCAGTGTAATATGCCTACAGAATACGGCGATTTTGAGCTTCATACATTTAAAGACAGCATCGACAATCAACTACATTTTGCCCTTAAAAAAGGGGATATCAAAGAAGACGAACCAACGCTTGTTCGTGTGCATCTTCACAATACGTTTAGTGATCTTCTCGGCTCTACTCGCGGTATTCATCGCTCGATGACGCTAGCCGATGGTATGCGAAAAATCTCAGAAGAAGGTGGTGTGTTGGTGCTGTTAGGTAAAGAAGAGCACATTGAAAGCCAGGTTCGCCGGTTTGCCGCAGAAGACAGAGGCGAGCGTCCAACGGGGGCTGACTGGCAGGGCTCGTCACGCACTATCGGTGTAGGTAGTCAAATTCTTGCGTCTATGGGCGTGCACAAAATGCGCTTGCTTAGTAAGCCTATTAAATACCATGCGCTTTCTGGTTACGGCCTAGAAGTGGTGGAGTACGTGCACGACTAGTGCTTGGGTGTAGAGCACAGCGAAAGTGGAGAGGGAATGCTCGTCGCAAACACGCGGTGAATACATCCCTGTACGCTCCGCCACCGCATCCATGCGGTGGAGGGTTTGCGACCAGCATTCCCTCCCCACATTTGGCTAAGCATAAAGTGGCCGTTTACGAATAGTTGAAGTTACAGAAACAATCGATTTAGTTTGGGCGCAGTTGTGGTATACTTCGCGCCGTTTTTTCTCGAGGAATGAAACCATGCAGGTAGTTGAAGGTAATATCAGAGCAACCGGTAAGAAGTTTGCTATCGTAGTATCACGCTTTAATAGCTTTGTTGTTGAAAGCTTGTTAGAGGGTGCTTTAGACACGCTAGAGCGTCACGGTGAAGTGAATGAAGATGACATCACGGTGGTTCGCGTGCCTGGTGCTTACGAGTTACCTGTAGTTGCTAAGAAATTAGCTGAGAAAAAGTCATTTGACGCTATCATTGCACTAGGTGCAGTTATTCGTGGTGGAACGCCTCACTTTGATTTTGTCGCAGGAGAGAGCAACAAAGGCCTTGCGCAAGTATCGCTTGAATACGGTATTCCAGTTTCATTTGGCGTAATCACCACAGATTCAATTGAACAAGCTATCGAGCGTTCAGGCACTAAAGCGGGTAACAAAGGTGCAGAGGCTGCATTGGGCGCGCTTGAAATGGTTAACGTTATCGAAGCTGTAGAAAAGCTTTAAGGTAAAAATTAAGTGAAAGTTTCAGCTCGTCGTAAAGCCCGTGAATTAGCCCTTCAAGGAATATATTCATGGCAAATGAGTCACAACGATATTCAGCAGGTTGAACTGGCGCTAGCCACCAGTAACGACATGCAAAAGGTGGATATGGCGTATTTTCAAGCGTTGCTACGCGGCGTTGCGCACAACGCAAGTAAGCTTGATACTACCATTAAGCCTTACCTTGGTCGTCTGCCTGAAGAGTTGGACCCCATAGAAAAAGCGATCTTGCGCATTGCGACGCTGGAACTGACTGAGCGCATCGATGTACCTTATCGCGTAATTATTAATGAAGCGATTGAGCTTGCTAAGGCATTTGGTGCTGAAGAAAGCCATAAATTCATTAATGGTGCACTGGATAAAGCAGTGCGCACGTTGCGTAAAGACGAGCGCGACTAACCTTACCGTGGCGGCACGGATTGCCGCTAAAGGGTTTAAGAAATACTGTGAAAGAATTTGATCTTATCAGCCGCTATTTTTCAAACAGTGGCCATCGACGTAAAGATGTTGTTATTGGTATAGGCGATGACTGTGCTGTAACAACGGTTCCTGAAAATCAACAACTTGCCGTTACTACAGATACCCTTGTTGCAGGTGTGCACTTCCTAGAGGATGCGCCAGCGAAATCTGTGGCGTATAAAACAGTAGCGGTTAACTTAAGTGACCTCGCTGCAATGGGCGCTGAGCCTGCGTGGATTAGTCTGTCGCTATCCCTTCCAGAAGTTGATGAGCCGTGGCTTGACGACTTTGTTAAGGGCCTTTATGAGCTAACTCAATATTATTCAGTGCAGCTTATCGGTGGGGATACGGTAAAAGGGCCAATGGCCATGACGATTACCGCACAAGGTTTCATACCACCAGGTTCTGAACTAACCCGTAGTGGTGCTAAGCCAGGGGACTGGGTATATGTCACCGGGACCTTAGGAGACGCTGGCGCGGGCTTAGATATCCTTCAAAACAAACTTAACGTAAGTGGTGAAGCCAAGGACGTGTTAGTTAACCGTCATTACTTTCCGACACCGCGCGTTGCAGTAGGTACCGCTATCCGCCGTATTGCTACCTCATGCATTGATATATCTGATGGTTTAATTTCAGATTTGAACCACATTCTTAAAGCGTCTAACTGCGGAGCTAATGTGCATGTGGAGCGTTTACCTCTTTCTCGTGCGCTGACTAGCGCAGTGTCGGAAGAGCAGGCGATAGAATACGCGTTGTCTGCCGGTGATGACTATGAGCTTATTTTCACAGTCAGTGAAGAGCAGCGTGGTAGTCTTGAGACCTCTTTAGCAAGCACCAACGTAAAAGCGACATGCATTGGCCAGTTAACAGGCCACAGCGGCACACTTGCATTATTGAAAGATAATGAGAAGTATACGCCAGTTACGCCTTCTGGTTACGAGCATAGCTTTTAATTGAAAACGCTGACTAAGACATGAGAGGAAGGATATTACATGCAGGCTGAGTTTCGCGCTAGAGTGAGTATGAAAAAACCGACCCATTTTCTTGCGTTAGGGTTCGGTAGTGGTTTAATTCCATTTATGCCGGGTACATTTGGCTCACTTGCCGCAGTGCCGCTGCTTATCGCGTGTAGCCAAATTTCTATAGTATCCTTTATTGCGCTTACCCTGATATTTTCAGTGGTAGGGATTTACCTCTGCGGCAAAACAGCAGATGACATGCAGGTTCACGATCACGGCTCAATAGTGTGGGATGAAATTGCAGGTATGTTCGTGACCTTTCTTTTTGTACCCATTAGTGCGTCTTCATTGCTCGTTGGGTTTGTACTATTCAGGCTTTTTGATATTTTAAAGCCTTGGCCAATTGGTGTCATCGATAAACGTCTGCATGGCGGTACGGGCATTATGCTTGACGACTTACTAGCGGGAGCTATGGCCTGCGGCTGTTTGCATTTGTTAATGGATTTTTGGCCTGCGGCACTGGCATTGTTTTAGTATATCGGTTGGCTTGCCGACCTAATTTTCTGCATAAAGAAGCCCGATGCATGCGGGCTTTTTTTGTTTTTAAACGACGATGAGTTAGTTACGTTACAAACTTATGAGAATACGCTAGTTCGCAACGGGGTTAGTGAATGTTTTGAACGCCACTAACGTTTGGTAAGGCTGGCGGCTGCAGCAATAATGCCTTCAGCATCCAAACCATGCTCTTTATACATTTCTTGCTGGGTACCTTGCAGAATAAAGCTATCAGGTAGACCTAGCATCTTCACGGCTTTTAATACGCTGCTTTGTTGCAAGTGCTCAAGTACTGCGCTGCCAGCGCCGCCCATTATACAGCCGTCTTCTAACGTTATAAGTGCACTGTGTTCACTGGCTGCCTTTAAGACCGCGTCGCCGTCTAATGGCTTAATAAACCGCATATCAATAACCGTAGCATCAATGGCTTCTGCAGCTTCAAGAGCGTAGGGCAGCAAGCAGCCAAAGTTAAGTATGGCAACGCGTTCTGACTTGTCCTTCGATGACTCACGACACGTACGTGATTTGCCAATCTCAAGTTCTGTCATGGCTTCATCTGGGGTAATTCCCATGCCAGCGCCTCGTGGGTAGCGAACAGCGGCTGGCTTTTGTAGTTTGTGGCCAGTGTAAAGCATTTGGCGGCATTCATTTTCATCTGACGGCGCCATAACCACCATATTTGGTATACAACGAAGAAATGCGATGTCGAATGCGCCTTGGTGGGTTGGTCCGTCGGCGCCCACTATGCCGGCTCTGTCTATAGCAAACAACACCGGTAAATCTTGAATGGCTACATCATGAATGAGCTGGTCATAAGCACGCTGCAGGAATGACGAATAGATTGCGACAACCGCATTCATCCCGTCTTTAGCGAGTCCCGCACCGAAAGTTACCGCATGCTGTTCTGCAATGGCCACATCGAAGTATTGCTCAGGGAAGCGCTGAGAAAACTCTACCATTCCTGAACCTTCACGCATGGCAGGCGTGACAGCCATAAGCTTAGGGTCTTGTGCTGCCATATCACATAGCCACTGACCGAAAATGGCCGAGTAGGTGGGGGCAGAGGGTTTAGATTTAGGTAGTGCGTTGTCCTCTGGATTAAACTTTGGTACTGCGTGAAACTTAATAGGATCTTCTTCGGCTACCGCGTAACCCTTACCTTTTTTGGTCACGACGTGTAACAACTGAGGGCCTTCAAATTTTCGCATGTTGCGAAGTGTATCAACCACTGCGTTTACGTCATGGCCGTCAATCGGACCAATATAATTAAATCCAAGCTCTTCAAAGATAGTCCCTGGTACAACCATACCTTTTAGGTGCTCTTCTGCACGGCTCGCGAACTCTTTGATAGGGGGAACATTGCTTAGCAGCTTTTTGCCGCCGTCACGTATAGAGTTGAAAAAATTACCTGTTAGCAAACGTGCAAGGTGACTGTTAAGGGCGCCAACGTTTTCAGATATCGACATTTCATTGTCGTTAAGCACAACAACCATGTCTTTTTTAATATCGCCTGCGTGATTAAGTGCTTCAAATGCCATACCGGCTGTCATCGCGCCGTCGCCAATAACAGCGACTACCTTACGATCCTTTCCTTCTTTTTCCGCCGCAACAGCCATTCCCAGCGCCGCGCTTATCGAGGTAGATGAATGACCAACAGCGAAAGTATCGTATTCACTTTCAGGTGGCCACGGAAATGGGTGGAGGCCATTCTTTTGACGAATGGTGCTCATGCGCTCTGCGCGGCCCGTAAGGATTTTGTGCGGATAGGCTTGATGGCCCACATCCCACAACAATCGGTCGAAGGGTGTATGGTAAACGTAGTGAAGCGCGACAGTAAGTTCTACTGTACCTAGCCCAGAGGCAAAGTGACCGCTGGTTTGACTCACGCTATTGAGTAAGTACTCACGTAATTCATCGGCAAGTTCGCGTAATTTCTCTTGAGGCAGCTGCCTCAATTTGTCAGGTGTTTGCGCGAGCGCAAGCGTTGGGTAATGTTGGAGATCTAAACTCATGTACTTATTATCTTTTTCAACATGGCGCGTGGCTAATGGTCGCGTTTCACCAAAAGCTCGCTAAACGCAATTAAACTGTCAGTATTGTAGGGTAAACGCGCCAATGCTTGAAGTGCATTATCGTGAAGCATTTCTAATTCTCTCTTGGCACCTTCCATGCCAAGCTTAGCTGGGAAGGTATTTTTGCCAAGCGCTTCGTCAGACCCCGCGGGTTTCCCTAATTTTTCGCTACTGCCTTCAACATCTAAAATGTCGTCTTGTACTTGAAAGGCTAAGCCAATATCCGCTGCATATGCCATTAAGTCAATTTTAGTCTGAGGTAAAAGCCCCTCACTAACGATGGCTACCATTTCAACGCAGGCTTGTAATAGGGCGCCTGTTTTCAATCTATGAAGCGCTTTTAGCTCGTCTATTGAAATTGTTTTACCCGTGCTTGCTAGGTCAATGGCTTGGCCGCCACACATTCCAACATAGCCCGCACTTTTAGCTAACACAGATAGCAACTGGCTTCGTTTCGATTCTGCGAAAGAACTCAAAGGCGCGTCGGCCAACACGGTAAAGGCGAGAGATTGCAGTGCATCACCTGCAAGAATGGCAGTCGCCTCATCAAAGGCGATATGACAGGTTGGCATGCCACGGCGCAAGTCATCATCGTCCATTGCCGGTAGGTCGTCGTGTACTAATGAATAAGCGTGCACGCACTCAATAGCCATGCTAATGGCCATTTGGTCCTTTTTGGGTACGTCTAGCGTGTTACCCACTACCTGAACGAGCAATGGACGCATGCGTTTACCGCCTGCAAGTAGCGCGTGACGCATAGCGTCTTTTAGGCGCGGCGCGTAATTCGGTAATTCATCAATTAGTTTAAGAAGAGATGCATCAGTTTGCTGTTTGACTTGCTGATGCAAAGCAGAAAAATTCATAGATTGCCTGTAATGTAAAAATGAACGTCTTAAGGTTGTTCACTTTCAGGTAGAGATTGAAGTGTTTCTTCGCCTTGTTCGTTAAGCAATATTTTTACTTTCTGTTCAGCATTTTCAAGAGACTGTTGGCCTTGGCGTGAGAGTGCAATACCGCGTTCAAACTTTTCTAGCGCTTTATTTAAAGGTAAATCACCGTTCTCCATTTCGTTAACGATAGCTTCCAATTCCGATAACGTTTCTTCGAAAGACGCTGATGCTTTTTCCGTCGTCATAAAAACACTCAATATAAAGGCTAAAATACATATACCGCGCACATTAACCGAGGGCTGCACGAGGGTCAAATGGTTTGTCTGTATATCGCCAATAACGTCATCGTATCGCTTTTTTTTCATTCAAGTCAAAAAACAGCATAGTGCTAAATTGTGCTATATTCGATGCTAAAGCTTGGTAACCTTAATTCCAACTCTTAAACTAATTTATTAAAGTGCACCGCGCTTTAATTCGAATAAAATGGTTTCCGAGTAAATTAAAAGGCAGGAAAGCGCGATAAAGCGTTATGCTCTTATTATAAAAATTAATAAATGTGATATTTTTCAACAATGTTGTTTTAGTATTTCAGTCTATTGCCGATAGAATGTCTGTAGATTAACAGCACTGACTGCGTTTAAATGGGGAAGAGTGAGTGGATTTAGCAACCGTCATAGGTATGTTGGGCGCCATTGGTTTCATAGTTATGGCTATGATCCTGGGCGGCAGCTTGAGCATGTTCATCGACGTGCAATCAATACTTATCGTATTTGGGGGCACCTTATTTGTTATTTTATCACAATTTACGTTAGGCCAGTTTTTTGGTGCGGGTAAGATTGCTGGTAAGGCATTCATGTTTAAAATTGAATCGCCCGAAGAACTTATTGAGAAGATTGTCGAAATGGCAGATGCTGCGCGTAAAGGCGGGTTTCTGGCGTTAGAAGAAGCAGAGATCTCAAACGAGTTCATGCAAAAGGGCGTTGATATGCTCGTAGACGGCCATGATATTGAGGTAGTCAGAGAAACCCTTTCCAAAGATATTTCCATGACATCAGAGCGCCACGATTTTGGAGCCTCGTTCTTTAAAGGTATGGGTGACATCGCTCCCGCGATGGGGATGATCGGTACGTTAATAGGGCTGGTAGCCATGCTTTCAAACATGGATGACCCAAAAGCAATTGGACCTGCAATGGCGGTCGCGCTACTCACTACTCTTTATGGCGCCTTCTTCGCCAACGTAATTTGTTTGCCTATCGCGTTTAAGCTAGCGGTACGTGCAGGCGAAGAAAAACTCAATCAAAGTCTAGTTCTTGATGGGATTGTTGGTATTGCCGACGGACAAAACCCACGTGTAATCGAAGGGGTGTTGAAGAACTATCTCGCAGCGAGCAAACGCGGAAGCGCAGAGGAAGAGTAATGGCTGAAGAAGAATGCCCAAAATGCCCCCCCGAGGGGCTGCCAGCTTGGATGGGGACCTTCGCAGACTTAATGTCGCTGCTGATGTGCTTTTTTGTACTTTTACTTTCGTTTTCTGAAATGGACGTACTAAAGTTCAAACAAATCGCGGGCTCAATGAAGTTCGCTTTTGGTGTTCAAAATAAAATTGAAGTCAAAGATATTCCCAAAGGTACTAGCGTTATCGCAATGGAGTTTCGTCCGGGTAAACCTGACCCTACGCCTATCGAATCGATTCAGCAGCAGACCAACGAGATGACGCAGCAAATGCTAGAATTTCAAGCTGGTAATGAAGACTCGGCTGGTGGGCGACAAAAGCAGCGCGGTGAGCAAAGGGGGGGGCAATCACAACAAACAGCATCAGAGTCGTCTTCTTCAGCAGAGCAAAGCACTGATCAGTCTCAAATGGCTGAATTAATGAAGAAAGTGGCACAGCAGCTAGAAAAGCAGATTCTAGATGGTTCGGTAGAGATGGAATCCTTAGGTCAACAGCTAACTATTCGCATACGTGAGAACGGTTCGTTTTCAGCAGGTTCTGCTTTCTTGCAGCCTCAGTTTCAGCCTGTATTGAGGAAAATCGGTGCGCTTTTAGCTGATGTTCCGGGAGAAATTGAAATTTCAGGTCACAGCGATGGCCAGCATATCGCAAATGAGCTTTACCGCTCAAATTGGGACTTGTCGTCACAACGCGCCGTTGCTGTTGCAGAAGCGATGCGCACTGCACCGGGCTTCGATGAAAGCCGCATGTCTGTTGTAGGTAAGGCTGATACGGTTCCTATCGTTGAGAATGCAACCACATCCAGTGACAGGGCGAAAAACCGCCGTGTGGAGATAAATATAAATCAGGGTAAGCCGATAATATCTAAACCCATCTCTGTGGTAGACGATTAATGTTGTGAATGTCAAACAAACAAAAGCTGCGCTCATTTGAGCGCCGTTTTTGTTCAACCTATTGCATACTGCTTAACGATTTACGTTATACTCGCGCGAGCTCTTGTCGATAGTGGGGTTTAGAAATAACCAGTTGTACGGTACTTATGGTTCTTTCTAAAAAGCCACCTTCACAATATTTTAAATAGTAAGTCCACATACGCATAAATCGCTCGTCATATCCGTCGTTTAGCAATTCATCTTTGGCCGACATGAACGCTTCATACCAATGATTAAGTGTCTTTGCGTAATCAACACCAATATCATGGAGGTCGCGAATCATCATATTAGTATATTTCTTCAGATGAGCATTCAACTGGTGTTGAGAGGGTAAAAAGCCACCTGGGAAAATATACTTCTGAATAAAATCTACACTGTTTGAGTAGCTGTCGTAACGCCTATCGTCGATAGTGATAGACTGAAGCAACATAAGACCATCGTCTTTAAGAAGCGACGAGCACTTTTCAAAAAAGTTTCCTAAATATTGTTTACCAACGGCTTCAATCATTTCGATAGATACCAGCTTGTCATATTGACCTTCAAGTAAGCGGTAATCTTTCTTCAGCAAAGTAATCTTGTCTTCAAGCCCTTCTTTTTCTATCCACTCTTTTGCCCAAGCGTGTTGCTCTTCCGAAATAGTCGTCGTTGTTACTCTACATCCGTAATGTTTAGCCGCGTACACAGCGAGGCCACCCCAACCAGTACCAATTTCGATTAAGTGATCACTTTCTTGCAGCTGTAATTTATCGCAAATCGCTTTCAGCTTGTAATTTTGCGCTTCGTTTAGCGACGCATTCGGGTCAGGGTAGATAGCGGATGAATACATCATAGTAGGGTCGAGAAAACGGGTATAAAGCTTGTTGCCTAAATCGTAATGCGCCTCAATATTGCGCTTAGCTTGATCTTTTGTGTTTCTGCGAGCGAAATGCTGTATTTTGTTGATGGGCATGGTGACCCACTTAAATTTGTTTTCCCATTCATCAAGGGTAGGTAAGTTTCTTGCAAAAATTCTCACTACTGCCGTTACTTCGTCACTGTCCCACAAGTCGTCCATGTAGGCTTCACCCGCACCAACGCTTCCACCGAGTAAAAGACGACGGTAGGCTTTCACATCTTTGATGTTTACCGTTGCTCGCAATTCATCATCTTCTTTGCCAAAACGGGCGATAACGTCGCCATTTTCTTGAATAGTTAAACTGCCAAATGGCAGCTGTTTCAGGCATTGTAGAAACAACGTTCTACATACTTTATCTACAAAAGAGACCTCTGATGTGGTCAGTAGTACAGATTCACCGAAAGACATTGTTATTGTTCCTGACTTTTTTCTGGGTGTGTATACAGTGGCGTTCGTTTAAGCAATAGTTTAAGCGCGTGCCAATAAATTCCGGCCACAGTTTTTATTGTCATACTGGGTATACGTTTAAGTGCTTGAGTTAGATTCGCATTATCTAAAGTAAATCTAGTAAGATTTATCCCAGCACTGAACTCTTTATCGCTTCTCACACAGTCCATCGCAAGAGAAAGTCTAGTAGATGGCTGGGAAATTGACCATTTGTATGTCATATCCATAGGATTAAAGGGTGATACATGAAAAGCTTTTGGGGTGTCGTCTTGCGTGTCTAAATTCACCAGATAATGATGCCGTTCGTTCCAAGGTGTGTTGCTGACCTCAGCTAACATATGGGTGAATTTACCGTCTGCATTGCGAAGGTAATAAAAATTCACAGGGCTGAAATACCAGCCCCACATTCGCAACTGCCCCAACATAAAAACGTCACCCGAAAGAGGACTTCCATCATTGAGCTCGATCATTCTGTTAAGCACGGCCTGACGAAGAGAGAGCGATGGGTCACCCAAATAATCTTCTCGTTTAAACCGGACTCTTGCTTTTCCCTCGGCAGAAAAGTATTTCAGCTCGTGTGAGAGTGTTGCAAGCTCGTATTCATCAAGCTTCAGCCAAAACAAATAGATATCATAGTCAAATTTATGCTTGGTAGGTTTAAACCTCTGGTGGTAAACCTTACCTTTATAGATGGCACTTTCTGTCACAGCGTTTCACCAAAACGCGCACATACATCCAGTGCGCTTTTTACACCATCTTCGTGGAATCCGTTATACCAATATGCGCCGCAAAAATGCAGGTTGTCCACTCCGCAAATTTCATTTCTTCTCGATTGAGCATTAACCATTTCCGCGCTGTATTGCGGGTGAGCATATTGATAGGTGCCCAATACGCTAGAACGTTCAATCTCAGCAGAGTTGTTTAATGTCACGCAGTAAGTGTTTTCGACGTCTAATCGTTGAAGGATATTCATATTGTAGGTCACGGATGCAGGTCGTGACTCTTCACTGACATCTTCTTTGAGACGATAATTCCAACTTGCCCACGCTAATTTTCTTTTGGGGAGTTGGTTTATATCTTTGTGCATCACTACGTCATTTTCAGCATAGGGAATATTGCCAAGTATATCCGTATGCAGTGAACTCGGCGCATCCAGCATCTTCAATGCTTGGTCACTATGACAGGCAAAAACGACATGATCATATTGCAGCTTGTCACCCGTCGAATCAGTGACTTCCCAGATATTGTCAATTTTCGTAACGGACACGACAGCCGATGAAAGCTTTATTTTCGATTCAAACGGAGCAATCAAAGGAGGGATATACTGGCTAGAGCCTCCTTTTATCGTGTACCACTGGGGCCTGTCAGTTATGTTGAGTAAGCCGTGGTTGTTAAAGAATTGGAGAAAGAACGTAAGCGGAAACTTCCGCGTTTGCTCCAGGCTGCTGGACCAAATAGCCGCACACATAGGCAAAATGTAGTAGCGGGCAAAATCGTCGCTTAGCCCCAGCTCTTTGATAATGTCTTCAAGGGTAAGGGCTGAAGTGTCCCGGCCTTCCGCGACCATCGCTTTACAGGCTTTATTAAATGTAAGGATGTCTCTTACGATTCGCCAGAATTTGGGGCGCAGAATATTGCGGCGTTGTGCGAATAGACTATTAAGGTTATTGCCGTTGTACTCAAGGTTGGCTTTTTTGCTCATCACAGAAAAACTCATTTCTGTGGGCTGATAATCAACATTAAGCTGTGTCATAAGTTTGATGAAATTGGGGTAGGTCCAGTCGTTAAATACAATAAACCCTGTATCGATACTATGCACTGCGCCATTGTCGGTAATTTGTTTTGTAGCCGTGTGGCCGCCAATATAGTCGTTAGCTTCGTAAACCGTAATGTCGTGCTTTCTGTTAAGTAGGTGTGCGCAGGTTAGCCCTGATATTCCGGTGCCTATGATGGCAATCTTATTCGTCATTCTTTTGTCTCTTATTGTTTTTCTCGCATCGATAAAGATATACGCTTCTGTAGCGGTGTTGGAAGTATGTGCATAAATCGGAGAATAAAGCCAAAAATTCTTGGGAAAAACACCGTCTGCTTGTCATCTTCGATACCAGCAAGCATGGCTTGTGCTGCTTCTTCCGCGCTGATTTTCATCGGCATTTCAAAGTCATTTTTATCAGTTAAGGGCGTTTCAACGAAACCAGGCGATACCGCCTGAACTTTTATACCTTTGTGGTGAAGGTCGACTTCCAGTGATTTTGTAAAATAATGAAGGGCAGCTTTGCTCGCGCCATAAGCTTGAGATTTGGTAAAAGGTAGCAAGCGTGCCATGCTATCTACGATAACAAGCTTGTCACCCTGCTGTAATTTAGGTAAGAGTGCGTCAACACAATTAACCACGCCAAAGAAATTAGGTTCGAATACTCGTCTAAACATGTCGGGCTCAAAATCATCGATATCGACATATTCGCAGGTTCCGGCGTTGAGTACTGCAATATCAAATTTCTCTGTAGCTAATGCTCGGCGAGCGTCCTCAAGGTCCGTTACGTCAAATTGACACGCGTCTATATTGCTATTACCACTCAATGCATCTAATGCATCTTTGTTCCTACCGCACGCTATTACGCGATAACCTTCTTTAGCTGCGTGAATGGCAAGTGCTTTACCGATGCCCGACGTTGCGCCTGTGATTAAAATTGTTTTCACGATGCAAGCTTCCCTTTAATTTTTTTGATAACAAAACCTAAAATAGGTACGTGCTCGTAGACCATTTCGCCCAAGTCATAGTAGTCTTTGTGGTAAGCAATTCTGTCATCTTCAACGTTAAGTTGAGTGGTGCCATCTAACGTGATGTGCTTATTATTTCCTTTTAACGTCAGGTGCATTGTCCAATTAACTATGTGTGTGACTTGAGTTCTCGCACTATTGTTACCGTCACAGTGAAAAACGTCTGCAATGTCAAACTTACAGCTTTCGGCCTGTGTAAGCAGATTCGAAAAATAATGTTTAACTTCCCCAATTCCGCGGTGTGTCGTGATAGGGTCGATAAACACCACGTCCCTCGCATAAATACTTTCGAGGTCATCTGGAGATATCTTACATATATCTGTGTAAATTTTACAAAACCGCTCAATGACGTCCATTTATGCCCCTTGCGCACATTCTGTTAGCGCTTTTAGTTTAAGAAGTTAAATAGTTCAAGTGGTCAAATCGTCGCTTCCTAAACTTCTAACGACAAGTCTCTGATCTTGTTTTTGTTAATTAAGTTTTACGCAAACTAAATTACAGCAAACGAAGTGACTAAGATCACGTATTTGTGCCTACCTGTGAAAATAATTCCCATTCGATCCTATTTGTTCCCACTTGCGTAAGTAGTTTCATGTTTTCGGAAGTGTCAATTATGAGTTTAGAACGTTTTCCTCTATTTCCTTTATCCGCTCACCTCTTACCAGAGGGTAGAATGGCGTTGAGAATTTTTGAGCCGCGATACGTGCGCATGGTTAAGCAGGCATGCGCCGCGAACAGTGGCTTTGTGATGTGTATGCTTAATGCAAGTGGTGACAAGGAAACGAATAAGCATATACACAAAATTGGTACCTACGCGCGGGTTGTAGATTTCGATATGCTCGATGATGGGTTGCTTGGCATAAAGGTTGCTGGTTCTCACTTAGTTGAGGTAAGTAGCATTGAAGTTGAAAAAGATGGCCTTCGCACAGGCAACTGTAAACTTTTACCGCAGTGGCAGTGTGATTTGGCGCCTCAGCAAATAGCGCCTATGGACGAGCGGCTCAAAGAAATATTCGGTAATTATGAAGAATTGGCTGCGCTCTATGAATCTCCAAAGTTTGATGACCCTAGTTGGGTGTTAAACCGCTGGTTAGAGTTACTTCCAGTAGATGGTTCACAAAAGCAGCACTTTCTAGCTCAGAGAGAATGTACCAATTTATTAAATTATCTCTCTGGGTTAATTGGATAGCTTTCGTAAGTAATAAGCTATATTAAAAAATCGTAATCGAATATTGGCGAATTTCGCACGCGCTTTGAGTCTCAACGTCGTAGAATGATACAACCAAAACAGAAAAGCGGACGAATCTTATGTTAGTTGGAATTCCACTAGAACAAAGTAACAGCACAATCAAACCAAAAGAGTGTGCTACCGAAATGTCTGATTACTTGGTAGCGGTTGCAAATACTCGATGCAAGCGTTCTTTTGCCAGAGTGTTTAATTATTTTGCGCCACGTCTGCGCTCCTACGCGTTAAAGCAAATGGGTAACGAAGCATTAGCGATGGAGCTTGTACAGGACACGATGTCGAACGTGTGGCAAAAAGCACACCTTTTCAACTCCGAGAAGGGCTCGCCTTCTACGTGGATATTTACGATTGCCCGCAACATTCGTTTCGATATGCTACGAAAGCTGCAGAACAGAAAAGAAGATGTTTGTTCTGACGATTTGTGGCCTGTATTGTGCGAGCAGACAGCAGACGCGAATGAGACGTCACTTGACGAGCAGGTAACGTTAGAGCAAATTGGTTTTATGTTTGAATCGCTTCCAGCTAAGCAAAAAGCTGTGGTTGAAGCTATCTATATCGACGGTAAATCACAACAAGAAGTCGCGGACGAACTTTCCATTCCTCTTGGTACGGTAAAGTCGAGAACTCGTCTGGCCCTTCAACGTTTAAAGGTCATGCTAAACGACAATGATTAAGTTTCATCCTAGTGCCCGACAGTTGTCTGATTTTGTTGAGGGCACGTTATCTCCTGCTATTTCGTTGATGGTTTCTGCGCACTGCGACATGTGTGGGAAATGTCAACGTCGAGTCGAAATAGAAACCGAAAGCCTTGCGGCTGAAATGGTGTCTTCGGCGGGCGCGAAAATGGATGACAATATTGATATGTCTTTCCAGTTTGGCGACATGCTTTCACAGATAACGACACTTCCTTCTGGTAAACAGTCTGATCTGGGCACGGTGCACGACGTTGAGTATCAGGAGCCCTTGAAAAAGCATACCATCCGCCGCTCGCAAGCAGGCGTAAGCACGATTGAACTGGACGGCAGGACGTTTACGTTGCCGAGAACGCTTCACCGTTACATCGACAAGACAGGTAGCTGGTCAAGCCTTGTTGGGAAACTTTGGCAGGCTCCCGTGGATTTAGGCAATCAAGGGGTTGCGAACTTCATTTTTATGGGGAGCGGTGGCAGTGTTCCGGAACATACTCATCGCGGTACCGAATACACACTCGTCATCGATGGTGAATTTAGTGACGGCCTGAGCCGGTACGACACTGGTGACTTTATTTTTATGAATGGCGAGAAAACGCACACTCCTAAAGCCGAGGGTAAAGAAGGGTGTTTGGTTTTCACTATTGTTGATCAGCCGTTACACTTTACGTCAGGCTTAGCGCGTTTATTAAACCCATTCAGTCATTTGTTTTTTAGGTAGCAACTAAAGATATTGTTTTAGTGGGTTGAAGAAAATACTGCTTAAAAGACAAAAACGAAAAAACGCACGTCAGGTGCGTTTTTTGTTTTTACTGATAACAGCTATTGCGCCTAGCTAATGAATTCACTATCTGGATAGTTTAATTTCAACGTTTTCATCGCATTGTTACGCAACTCTTCCAAGCCAAGTTGTTCATAGCTCGAAACCATAATTTCAAGGGCCTGCTGAACCTGTGTTGTGTTCGGGAAATGCTCAATAACATAACGTCCGCGGTTAGCAGCTGCAACGTAAGCCTGACGTCTCATATAGAAACGGGCGATAGCAATTTCGTAGCGCGCCAAGCGGTCTTTAATATGTACCATACGCTGTTTTGCGTCCGCAGCATATTTACTGTCTGGGTACTGCTGAATTAGCCTACGGAAATCTTCAAATGCCGCACGAGACTTCGATGGATCCCTGTCAGTACGGTCTATGTTCATCAATTCTTGGAATAAATTGCTATCAGATTCCATGTTAGTTAATCCACGCATGTAATAGGCGTAATCAACATCTGAGTGATTAGGGTTTAGACGAATAAACCTGTCGATAGTGGCTAGGGTTTCTTCGTTTTTGCCCGATTTATAGTAGCTATAAATCAAGTCAAGTTGAACCTGGTGAGAAAGTGGTCCAAAAGGATATCGGGAGTCTAGCGCACTCAATGTTTGCGCTGCAGCACTAAAGTTACCAACTTCCATGCTTTGTTTTGCTCTGTCGTACAGTTGCTGCGCACCCATGTTTGCTAAAACAGCTTTCTCTTCATTATCTGAAGAGCTACAACCTGCGACAGACACCATAGCACCAAGTAAAACCGGTGCCAGTAGACGAAATGATTTCATAATAATTCTATTTTCCTGCTAAACAGTTTTAGTACTTCGCTGTCTAAGCCCATGTGTTAAACAACAACACTTTAATTGCATTCTAACGTACTAACGGTGAGAAAAACCATACAAAAACGTAAACAAGGCAGTGTACAGCGTCAAACCTTGTTATAATACCCTTTTTTAGACGTAATCAATGGTGTTATGACAGAGTCGCCCAACACAATACAATTAGAAGCTTCAACGGAAGCTGCCCATTTTGGTTTACGGTTAGATCAGGTTTTGGCTGATTTGTTCCCTGAATATTCCCGTTCTAAGCTAAAAACTTGGATTCAAGACGGTAATGTGGCGGTAAACGGTGAGGTAATCACTATTCCACGCCATAAAATGCAGATGGAAGAGCTTGTTACCGTTCGCGCTGAGATGGATGTTCAAGTTACAAGTGAAGCGCAAGATATTGCCCTAGATATTGTCTATGAAGACGATCATATCTTAGTAATAAACAAGCCCGCTGACTTGGTTGTACACCCTGGTGCAGGTAATCCAAGTGGTACCGTGCTCAATGCGCTTTTAAATCATGTTCCTGAAATCGATAAGGTTCCTCGCGCAGGTATCGTTCATCGCCTCGATAAAGATACGACGGGCTTGATGGTAGTAGCAAAAACTATCCCAGCGCAAACGCATCTTGTCGATCAACTTCAGCGTCGAGAAATGAGTCGTGAGTATGAAGCAATAGCCTTAGGTACTATGGTCGCGGGAGGCATCGTTGATGAACCCATAGGAAGACATGCGACTAAGCGAACCCATATGGCGGTGCGCGAGTCGGGTAAGCCTGCAGTTACGCATTTCCGCGTTATTGAAAAGTTTAGAGCTTACACCCATTTACGTCTTAAGCTAGAGACAGGCCGTACTCATCAAATACGCGTGCATATGGCTCATATCAAGCATCCCTTATTGGGTGACCAAGTTTATGGCGGGCGTCCTCGTTTACCAAAAGGTGCCTCTGAGGAGTTTATTGCTGCTCTTCGCGGCTTTAAGCGTCAAGCACTTCATGCCGCTCAGCTTTCTCTATTCCACCCAGAAACTGAGGAGTGGATGACGTGGAAGGCACCTTTACCGCAGGATATGCAAGACATGTTAAAAGCGGTTAAAAAGGACAGCGAAGAAAACCCTCAAGACATGTTGTAAGTAGGTAAGAAGACCTATGCAAAATTCACATCAAGGCTCATCTATGTCAGTGGCGCTCGACCTGATCACGCCCGAGTGGCCTTGTCCGTCTAACGTTGTGGCTTACACTACGACTCGAGCGGGTGGCGTTAGCACTGGGGATTTTGCAGGCTTGAATGTTGGGGCTCACGTGGGCGACGACTTACTTTTGGTTAAAGCCAACAGAAGTCTTCTGCCTCACGGAGATAAAATCACATGGTTGGAACAGATTCACAGCAGCCGCGTGGTTTCTTTACCCAGCTTAGACACCACCGCAGATGCGGCTTATTCAACATCAACATCTCACTTCTGTGCCGTCATGACTGCAGACTGTGTACCTATCTTGTTATGCGATGAGCATGGACAAGAGGTCGCGGCAGTTCACGCTGGCTGGAAAGGTCTTCACACTAATATTATCAAAAACGCGGTTTTAAATTTTACCTGTCCGAGTAGTAAAATTATGGCGTGGATTGGGCCTGCTATCAGTCAGTCGTGCTACGAAGTAAATGAAGAATTAGCGGGGTTGTTCCGCCATATCCAGGGTGTAGTGGCGCCAAGTAGCAATCAAGATAGATATTTATTGAACTTACCCAAGATAGCGCAGGCTCAACTCGCGCAGGCGGGTGTCGAGAATGTAACGCAAAGTAACTTATGTACCTATTCTGATGAACATCACTTTTATTCTCACCGTAGGGCAACGCATCAACAAAAGCGAACCACAGGAAGAATGGTCAGTGTGATTGGTATACGCTAATTTCAGTGATTGCTCACCTGTAGATGTGCTGGTAAAAATTCGGTCAACCAAATCAAAGTTTGCGCTATATCAAATCCTCAATAGTCTTTTTCATCTTTTTGGCTATCTTTTAGCGCTTATACTTGAATCACAATTCCGCTGCCTACATAACTAGACTATACATAATTGTTTATTTTTTAGGTTGAGATTATGAGACTAGATAGATTTACCAGTAAATTTCAGCTCGCGATTTCCGATGCTCAATCACTCGCGTTGGGGCGAGATCATCAATATATTGAACCTGTTCATTTAATGACAGCCATGCTTAATCAGCAAGGAGGTTCAGTTCGTCCATTGTTAGATCAGGCAAACATTAATGTAAATGCGCTGCGCTCAGCATTGAGTCAGGCTATTGAGCGTTTACCCCGCATAGAAGGTATAGGAGGCGATGTTCAGTTAAGCAAAGACAGCGGCATATTACTGAACCTTTGCGATAAAATCGCGCAGCAGCGGAAAGATGAATACATCACATCCGAAATCTTTGTGCTGGCAGCATTACAAGATAAAGGTCGATTGGGTGAGATTTTTAAAAGTTTAAATATCACGAAAGAAGTCATTGAAAGTGCGATAGACGACATGCGTGGTGGTCAGAAGGTGACAGATCCGAACGCTGAAGACGTGCGTCAAGCGCTAGAGAAGTATACCACAGACTTAACCGAACGGGCTGAACAAGGAAAGCTTGACCCTGTCATCGGGCGAGATGAAGAAATTCGCAGGACCGTTCAGGTGTTGCAGCGTAGAACCAAAAACAACCCTGTGCTTATTGGTGAGCCAGGTGTGGGTAAAACCGCGATTGTTGAAGGTTTGGCACAGCGTATCATTAATGGCGAAGTGCCAGAAGGACTCAAAAACAAGCGTGTGCTTGCCCTTGATATGGGGGCGTTGGTGGCCGGCGCTAAATATCGCGGTGAGTTTGAAGAGCGCTTGAAAGCAGTGCTGAACGAATTGGCGAAAGAAGAAGGACGCGTTATTTTATTTGTTGACGAGCTACACACTATGGTGGGAGCAGGAAAGGGCGACGGTGCAATGGATGCGGGGAATATGCTTAAACCTGCGCTGGCTCGCGGTGAGCTTCACTGTGTGGGCGCAACCACGTTAGACGAATACCGTCAGTACATTGAAAAAGATGCAGCGCTAGAGCGTCGTTTCCAAAAAATATTGGTTGAAGAGCCTAGCGTTGAAGACACCATCGCCATCTTACGAGGGCTTAAAGAACGCTACGAGCTTCATCACTCGGTGGATATCACTGACCCAGCTATTGTAGCAGCCGCCAGTTTGTCCCATCGCTATATAAGCGACCGTCAGCTACCGGATAAGGCCATTGACCTTATCGATGAAGCGGCATCTAGCATTCGTCTGCAAATAGACTCTAAGCCGGAAGAAATGGACCGACTAGAGCGCCGTATTATTCAGCTCAAGTTAGAAGAGCAGGCGCTTGCTAAAGAAACGGACGATGCAAGTCATAAAAGACTTGAAATGATCGAACTAGAGCGTGAGCAAGCGGAAACCAAATATTCAGAGCTCGAAAAAGTATGGCTGGATGAAAAAGACGCCATGCAGGGTACCCAAACTATTAAAGGCGAACTTGAGCAAGCCAAACTAGATTTGGAAATTGCGCGACGGGCTTCTGATTTAAATCGTATGTCGGAACTTCAGTATGGTCGGATTCCTGAACTTGAGGCCAAGCTTGAGCAGGCGGCTGAAAATGAAACTCGAGAAACAACCTTACTTAAAAACAAAGTAACTGATGCAGAAATCGCTGATGTGCTTTCTCGGTGGACGGGTATTCCAGTGGCAAGAATGCTGGAAGGCGAGCGTGAAAAATTACTTCGCATGGAAGACGTCCTTCATAAACGAGTCGTTGGTCAAGAAGAGGCCGTTCAGTCTGTATCAAATGCAATACGTCGTTCTAGAGCCGGGCTTGCCGACCCAAATCGTCCAATCGGTTCCTTCCTTTTCTTAGGGCCTACGGGGGTAGGGAAGACAGAGCTGTGCAAAGCGTTAGCTGGTTTCATGTTTGATACTGAAGACGCCATGATACGCATCGATATGTCTGAGTTCATGGAGAAACACTCTGTGGCGCGTTTAGTTGGCGCTCCTCCAGGCTACGTTGGCTATGAAGAAGGTGGTTATTTAACCGAAGCGGTGCGTCGTAAGCCTTATTCAGTAATATTGTTAGACGAAGTTGAAAAGGCGCATCCCGATGTATTCAACATTCTGCTTCAGGTATTAGATGACGGCAGACTAACTGACGGACAAGGACGCACCGTAGACTTTAAAAATACGGTTGTGATCATGACGTCTAACTTGGGCTCAGACATCATTCAAGATAAGCACAACGAAAGCCAGTATGACGAAATGAAAGGGATGGTAATGAATGTGGTAGGACAACATTTCAGACCTGAATTCATTAACCGCGTTGATGATATTGTGGTATTTCATCCACTTGGGAAAGAGCAAATTAAGTCTATTGCGAAAATTCAGCTTGCCTCTCTTCGCGCAAGATTGGCAGAAAAAGGGTATAAACTTACGTTGTCTGCGGCTGCCATGGACAAGTTGGCCGATGCGGGCTTCGACCCTGTGTTTGGCGCGCGTCCTCTTAAGCGAGCGATACAAGTGCAGGTGGAAAATCCGCTTGCGCATCAGTTGTTAGCAGGGGAGTTAATACCCGAGTCAACAGTGCGTATAGATGCAGACGACAGCGGGCTTTTTATTGTCAGCAACTAGGAAGTATTGAGATCAGCTACTTCAAAGGCACTGGAAACAGTGCCTTTTTTATTGCCTTATTACTGCCTTTTCCTTTAGTTTACCTGTTAGAGCAAACTTAGCGCAGGTGTTAGGAGTTATTCATGCAAACAGCCCCAATTATTGGCGCATTTAAACGCGTACTCGGGGAAGGTAACCTTACCGTTGGTAAACGTCAAACCGAACACTACCGAAAAGGGTGGCGCTCTGGCGAGGGTGACGCATTAGCGGTACTTTTTCCACAAACGCTAATGCAATATTGGAAAGTGCTTAAGGTTTGCGTTGAACATAACTGTATCATCATTATGCAGGCCGCGAAAACCGGGCTGACCGAAGGCTCGACACCTAGCGGTGACGATTATGATAGACCGGTAGTAGTAATTAACACCCTAGCTATGGACGATATCGTTCTAATAAATGATGGTAGGCAGGTGTTGAGTTTTCCAGGTGCAACCTTGTTTAAGCTTGAAAAAATGCTGAAGCCCTTGGGGCGTGCTTCGCATTCAGTAATTGGCTCATCGTGTTTGGGGGCGTCAATAGTTGGCGGTGTGGCAAACAATTCAGGTGGGGCGTTAGTTAAACGGGGGCCTGCGTATACTGAGTTATCGCTATTTGCCCAAATAGATAAAAACGGTGAACTGAAGCTTATTAATCATTTAGGAATAGATTTAGGCGATGACCCAGAAGAGATTATCGGAAACCTTTCTTCAAGCAACTTTGCAAAATCACTACCCGATACTGACAAGCAAGCGTCAGCTAGTGACTACGAACATATCGTTCGAGATGTGAGTGCTAATACGCCTAGCCGCTTTAATGCCGACCCATCAAGGCTATATGAAGCCAGCGGTTGCGCGGGAAAGATTGCAGTTTTTGCTGTGCGCTTAGATACATTCGAAGTGTCCAAGAAAGAACAAACGTTCTACATCGGTACGAATGATGCTGCTGTGTTTACCCGTATTCGCAAAGAAATTTTGTCGACCTTTAAACACATTCCTGAAGTAGGCGAATACCTTCACAGGGAGATGTTTGATATTGCTGATGTGTACGGCAAAGATACAATATTAAGTATTGAGCGTCTGGGAACTGATTCACTACCTAAAATGTTTGCACTTAAAGGGCGGGTGGATGCTGTGCTTAACAAGCTGCCTTTTATACCTGCTTATTTGAGTGATAGCGTTATGCAGTTTGGTAGTAAGTTCTTTCCTGATCAAATTCCTTCGAGCCTAAGAGCCTTCCGCGACAAGTTCGAGCATCATCTTATCCTTAAAATGAGCGATGGAGGTATTGAAGAGGCTAGCACACTTTTATCCAGGTTGTTTAATGAAGAGCAATTAGAAGGTGACTTCATTACCTGTAATGAAGAGGAAGCCTCTAAGGCGTTTTTATTGCGTTTCGCCGCCGCGGGAGCAGCAGTGCGCTATCAAATGCTACATCACAAGCAAGTAGGGGATATTTTAGCGTTAGATATTGCTTTACGCCGTAACGATGATTTTTGGGTAGAAGAGTTGCCCGAGTATATTGCCCAATATGTAGAAAAATCGCTTTATTACGGGCATTTCTTTTGCCATGTTTTCCATCAAGATTACATATTGAAAAAGGGCAGCGATGCCAAAAAAGTAAAAGCGAATATGTTGGCATTATTAGATAGCCGCGGTGCTAAATATCCTGCCGAGCATAACGTCGGGCATTTGTATGAAGCTGAGAGTACGTTACAGCAGTTTTACAGAGAGCTAGACCCTACCAATACCTTTAATCCAGGCATTGGTAAGATGGAGAAGCACAAACGCAATTGTTCGTGCTGCCTTTAGTTGAAGGTGAAGAGAGTCTGATTACAGGCTCTCTAGTAACGCTTTAGCTTTTGGGCGCTTAAAGAATGGGCGCTCAACATTTACGGCATACTCCAGCTCTTTCTTCGCTTCCTCAATTCTATTGAGTTTAGCTAAAGTATAGCCTAGGTGGTAGCGAATATTCGGGTCGTTGGCATCCCTTGCGAACGCGTCTCTCAACATTTTAAGGCTGCCTTCGTAATCGCCTTGCAGTGCTTTAATGTGCCCAAAGGTATCTAATATTTTGGCTGAATTAGGCTGCAGCTCGTACGCTTGGCGCGCATAGTTTTTCGCGGTAACCAGAGACTTTTCTATATGCATGATAGCTAAACGGTTAAAGGCCTCCGCTGGGTTGAGAAGATTCGGCTCTTCAACAAGCTCTTTGTATAGTGCTATCGATTCGTCAAACTCTTGAATAAAGAAAAGGTACTGTGCCAGTAGGTTTTTCGCCAGTAGATTGTTTTCATTTTCGTTCACCAATTTGCGGGCAGTATTTAAAAATACATCAACAAACTGTTCGTTTAAGGCGTAGTTGTAGATCGCAACAAAGGCCTGGGCAAAAGAAGCGTCGACTTCTAGCGCTTTTTCAAAAGCGTTAATTGCACTTTCATTATTGCCTTTATTCGCAGCCAATCTTCCTTTCAGAAAATGATAGACCGGGCTTTGTTGCTGGTTTGCAGGAATGGTCGCTAACAACGACTGTGCTTTATCGTTTTTCTGCAAATCTAACAATAAGCTTGTATAGCGCAACGTAACAAACGTACTTGTGTTGGCTATTTCGTACGCACGATCCATGGCGTCTAACGCGCCCTCATTATCACCAATATTTCGGGCTTGGTCGGCATAGGCAATTAATTTACCCGCGTCATCATTAATAAAATTTCTTACAATGCTTAGCGTTTTTTCGGCGTCGGCACGTTGATTACTAGCAAGCTGAAGGGCTGCTTTTCGAAGAAGGTAGTCAGCATTGTCGAAGTCATCTTTAATTAGCAGGTCTAAGTGATACAGTGCATTCTTAGTATCGCCTTGTTGCTGATACAAAGAAGAAACGCGTTCCCTAGCACCGATATTCGACGGCGTAAGTGTTAGTAAATCGAGATAGATTTGCTTTGCTTCATCTACCTTGCCTGCTTTGGTCAAATTAAACGCTTTTAGCATGAGCGTTTCATTATGCTGTGGTGACAAAGTAAGAAGTTCTTCAATCAATTGATTAGAAGTTTCTACGTTGCCCAAGCGGCTTTCTGTCGCCGCCAAATTGAATTTTGCAGGAAAAAGGGTAGGGTTCTGCGCCAGCGCTTTCTCGATGTTGGTTTTAGCTTCTTCTAACTGCCCTTGCCTAATCAAGATGCCAGCTTTAAGGTTGTATACTTCAGCTTCGTCGGGGTAGAGTTTACTTAGCAGATTTGCACCTTTTAATGCATTATCAAATTTCTGCGCTTGTAAATTCATTAATGAATATGTGAAAAGAAAACCTGCGTTATCTTTATAGTTAGGTAAATTGTTTTCGAGGATCGAAAGGGCTTCGTCCTGTTTCCCCCTCGCTGCCATCAGCTTAATTTTGAAAAGCTGAAGCTTATTTTCATTCGGGTACTTATATTCAAGGTTTTGCAACAGTCGTTCAGCTTTAAACGCTTTGTTTTGGCGAATAAACAGGTCACCGAGAAGAAGCGCAGAGTCCGGGTCTTCCATTAGCGCATCTTGATGACGTTCAAGCAGCGCGAGTGCTTGTTTATCCTGCTGAGTTGCCGTATAGACCTGGCTTAGCATTAATACTGCCTGTAGGTCATCTGGCTCCTGCTGCAAATAGGCGTTAAAGTCTTTTGCGGCTGTTTCCATGTTGTTATTAAAGAAGTTCGTTAAACCACTTATGTACAGCAACATGGGTTGAGAGGTTATCAGCTCAGGGTCGAGCTGCGCCATGAAATCGTTGAGCTCTTTTAGTTTTTCGTTATCAATAGCTTGCTGGTTATCTCTGCTTTGCAGCCAGCTGTTAAGCAGTATGGCCAGAGGGTCGTTGGGCGTATCTTCAATAATTTCATCAACAAAAAGCTTTGCTGTGTCGTAATCTTTTGCTTCTAAATACAAATCTACAAGATTACGCAGTGCAATAGGATCGTCGCGATTAAACGTCAGCGCTTTTTGTAAATGTGCGGTTGCGCCGTCGGTATCACCTTGTCGATAGGCAAGCTGGCCCTTTAATCGCCATGTGATTGCGTTTTCTGGTTCTAACGACATGGCTTTGTCGATAAGAGACGTTGCTTTAGATAAGTCTTCATTTTGAAGGGCAATAGAGGCTAAACCATTTATAGCGGGCACAAAGTTGGGCGTACGTGAAACAATAGTGTTGTAGTCGCGCAATGCACATTGCTCGTCTTCTAACCGAATACATGCCGTAGCACGAATCATTAACCACTCGCGCTCTGCTTCACCCGACAGCTTGTTTATATCAGAGAAGTCTACAATCTCTTGATATCGGTTTAAAAATAGCCATGTGTTGCCAAGTGGCTCTGCCAGAAGATTAATATCAGCACCCATTTCCAGTGCTTCTACAAACTCCATTTCGGCCGCAGTAAGGTAGCCATTAATCAACAGTATTTCGCCCATTAATATCTTTGCAGCAAGGTTTTCTGGGTCTTTTTGTAAGCTATTTTTAAGGTGAATATAGGCTTCGTCGTATTCGTTTTGATTAAACGCGGTAAGCGCTTTTTCATAGTCTTCTGACGTAGTAGCAAAACTGTTAAAAGCGATTAATGATGAGGCAACTGCAGAGACAATAGTGCGTTGTACAACACGCTTCTTATTATTAAAAAAATCCATATAAACCTTCGAAACTTAGCCTAGCTACTGGCTTTAAAATAGCATAAAAAAAGGTGGCCTAAGCCACCTTCTAAAGATACGTGTTTTCTAAGCGTTTTTAAACAATTAAACGCGACGCTTACGTCTATAAAGAACAAGACCCAAACCTAAGCTCATTAGTGCAAGGGCACCTGGTTCGCTTACTTCTGTGTTAGTCTTTGTTTCAGTCGTGTTACTAAACCCTAAGCCAGCGATCTTAAATGCATCATTTAAAGTAGACCCGCTAGACGTAGTACCGAAAACCGTATTATAGGCACCTACAAGCCAATATTTGGCTGTAGAAGAAAAGTTCAAATTAGAAACACCACGGTTGTGTGATAGCCTTTCAATTGAAAAAGAACTTGAGACTGCATCAGAGATAATACTTGACCACGTGGAGTTTTCGCTCGTAAGTTTGTTAAAACCTGTATCGGTAATAGCAGCAACGGAAACTTCTTGTGAACCATTTTCAAAATCCGCCCATCCAAAGTTTAATCTATCCAATTGAACTTCTTCGCTGAAACTTAATAGAATAAAGTCGTAATCTGGATATTGGCCGGTACTGTTATCAATGGTTTGGTGGCTTCCTTCGTCTTCAAGAGAGTTTTTAACGGCCCAGCCGTAGTCAAATACTTTTTGTACCTCAGCTCTAACTACGCGTTTATAGTCCCAGTTGTCATGTTCATCTAACCTTTCAACATCTGACCATCCCGATATTGATAAATTAATATCATTGAGGTTCAAAGAATCGAAAGTAGTGACCAAAGATCCACCGTTTGGGTCTGTCCCAACATTCACACTGTCGAAGTTATAATTGTAAGAATGTTCTTGAATAAATGTATCTTCACCCCACGCTAAATTTGAACTTAAAAACAATGCTGATACAAAGGTAATGATTCGCATTTTCTACTACTCTACGTTGATGGCTCTTATGATGTTTTGTGTGGGTTAAGCATAGAATGTGCCATTTTTTATGTATTTAATTAGTAAGGAAATTAATTAGTGTTGATTTCGAAAAGTAAAAAAAACTGACAGGTTGTACTACCTGTCAGTGATCTAAAGTCTAATATCCTTAAATAAGTTTCTTGCGGCGCCACATGGCGAAGAGTGAACAGGCCATGAGTAGGCCGATAGTCCCAGGTTCCGACACTTCCGTTGTATCGGGCGTGCCCGTTGTTTCTATAACAGAGAAACCAATGTTGGCGAGTTTGAGCGCATCATTACCCACTCTCCCGCCAATATCGCCAAATACTGTGTTGTAGGCACCCACCAACCAATATTGAGCGGACTCGGTGAAAGTAAAGTCAGCGCGGTGATCTAGATATTCACAGCTCTCAATATCAAACGAAGCTGACGTTAAGGCATCCGCGACGATATCACTCCAAGTATTTATTCCTGAAGTTAATTTTGAGGTATTGCTAAGCGCCGCCACAGACACCTGACTATCACTGCTGCTGTGTAACCAAGAAAAGCTAGCGCCGGTTAGCGTTACCGCAGAATCAAACGATAGCAAAACAAAATCATAGTCCCGCTCAACGTTTGTAAATCTATAATGTTCAGAATTACTGCTACCGCTTGAGAAGTAATTTAAATTATCAATCGCGTGGTCGGAATAACCTTTGTAATTCGCCTCGTCATTATTTGTTACGCCATAAGCCCATTTATCAGAGATTTTTTCTAACTTGGCACCAACGACAGTTTCACCCGAAATACCATGAGTATCAGAAAAGGCAGACATATTTATATTTAGGCCATCAATTTGAACGGTGGAATCATTTGTGGGGGAGTGCTGTGTTACTTTATTGTCCACTAAATCGTAATTGTACTCACCGAGTGGTGAGTTACATACATTACTTTGCTCAGTGGTTTGGGTTGATGAGCCACAGTGAGAATAGCTTTGCTTTGTATAATAGTAGGTGGCAAATGCAGTGCTTACGTTCAGACTAGATAGCAAAGCGGTAGATAGAATGACCATAGATTGTAAAGAAAACGATTTATGAAGTAATCGCATGACTACTTTCCTCTATAAGAAGCGCTTTGCGCTTCGAGTACTTACCTAATAAGCTATGCGTATCTTGATATGCAATACTTTTAAGTAGTACTTAAATTCAACATGGATTTGTATGATATCTGAACGGTGAGCTGTTTAAGGTATCTTGGCGTATACCTAGTTATTAGCGCTTGATCAATTGCTATCGAAACCTACGTCGAATCTAACGATGGCTGTATGCCGACTTAGTTTAAGAAAACACACGTGTCTGAATGAATATATTTAACAGCGCTTTGAGTGGTCGTGTGTAGGGAATATATGTAAGGAAGCATGCTACTTTTTACTTTGCTATGCGTTCTTACATATCTATGAAATAATTAACGCAATTATATGTAGAAGTACGAGGACATATGTCTGATCAAAAACGTAAAGGGATATACTTACTTCCCAACTTATTAACAACAGCAGGGTTGTTTTCTGGTTTCTTCGCTGTGGTTTCATCAATGAACGGTCGGTTTGAAGCTGCGGCGGTAGCTATTTTCGTAGCTATGATTTTTGATGGCCTAGATGGGCGTGTGGCGCGAATGACAAATACGCAAAGCGACTTTGGTGCCGAGTATGACTCAATGGCCGATATGGTTTCGTTTGGTGTGGCACCAGCGCTTGTTGCTTACAACTGGGGGTTGACCGAGCTGGGTAAACTAGGTTGGCTGGCCGCCTTTATATATGTAGCAGGTGCTGCTCTTCGTTTAGCTCGCTTTAATACACAAGTGGGTATTGCTGATAAGCGCTTCTTTCAAGGTCTGGCAAGTCCGGCTGCAGCCGCAGTTGTGTCGGGCCTGGTGTGGGTTGGTGTAGAATATGACGCCGTGGGTACTGATTACGGTTTCATTGTTGCTGTAATAACCGGCTTAGCTGGGCTATTGATGGTCAGTAACTTTAAGTACAATTCTTTTAAAGAGGTGAACTGGCACGGCAAGGTTCCATTTGTTGGGTTGCTTTTAGTACTGCTTATATTCGTTGTTGTGGCAACAGAGCCAGCTCTAGTATTGTTTTTGGTGTTTGCTTTGTATGCACTTGCTGGGCCTATCAATACTTTTCGTACCGTTGATAAGGTTACTTTGGATGACGTAGTGGGCGATCACGAAGAAGACGCAGACTTTAATGCTGAAAAAAAGAAACACAATGAGGGTGTAGACGGTCCTCAGTAGCCAATGAACGTACAGGGGCGATTTTTTAAGGAAACTGTCCCTTTAAAGGGTGAAAGAAAACAAACTTTAAGTAAATAGTGCGTGAAACAAGCAAATAGATTAAAAAGCGACCGAATGGTCGCTTTTTTTATATTTATTTAAAAAAGGGTGTTGACGACACAGTGAGAATGCGTAAAATGCGCGCCTCCTCAACAGGGAACAGCAAAACGCTAACAACTGATGAGGATGTCAAAAACCAAGTTTAAAAATAAATAAACAAAAGTTGTTGACAAAAAAAAGATGCGCTGTAAGATACTCATCCGCTTCGGGAGAGGCAGCTAGCAAAACTAGCAATGTTCTTTAACAATTTAGACAAGACAATCTGTGTGGGCACTCGTTAAGAGT
>NZ_JAEFCD010000021.1 GCF_016405965.1 Alteromonas sp. IB21
ATTGTACCCACGTTTACGTGGGGTTTCGTACGTTCAAACTTTTCTTTTGCCATTTTTCTCGTTTCCTAAGTTAAAAGTCCGACCCACCAATAGACCGGACCGAACCTTCATTTAGATTAAGTTCTAGATTCAATAATAGCCTGCGCCACATTGTTCGGCGCCTCAGAATAATTGAAGAACTCCATTGAGTATGAAGCACGACCTTGTGTTTGTGAACGCAAATCAGTTGCGTAGCCAAACATTTCTGAAAGCGGCACTTTTGCACGTATTATTTTAACACCTGCTACGCCATCTTCCATACCTTCGATCATACCGCGGCGACGATTAATATCGCCAACTACATCACCCATCCAGTCTTCTGGAGTAGTTACTTCAACTTTCATCGTGGGTTCAAGCAACACCGGATTTGCTTCTGCGGCGCCTTTTTTGAAACCCATAGAGCCGGCGATCTTAAACGCCATTTCAGAAGAGTCAACATCGTGGTATGAACCGTCGAACAACGTTACCTTTACATCAAGTACCGGAAACCCTGCTAGAACACCACTTCGCATCTGCTCCTGAATTCCTTTATCGACCGCTGGGATGAACTCTTTTGGTACCACACCACCGACGATTTCGTTTACAAATTCGTAGCCTGAACCTTCTTCCTGAGGCTCAATACGTAGCCACACATGACCGAATTGGCCACGGCCGCCTGACTGACGAACAAACTTCCCTTCCACTTCAACAGATTTACGAAGGGTTTCGCGATAGGCAACCTGAGGGTTACCTACGTTACATTCAACTTTGAATTCACGCTTCATGCGGTCGACAATGATGTCAAGGTGAAGTTCACCCATACCTGAGATAATTGTCTGACCTGTCTCGTCGTCAGTCTTAACTTTAAACGACGGGTCCTCTGCTGCAAGCTTACTTAGGGCCATGCCCATTTTCTCTTGGTCAGCTTGCGACTTAGGCTCAACCGCAATTGAAATTACCGGCTCTGGGAAATCCATACGTTCAAGCGTGATAACATGATTAGGATCGCAAAGGGTATCACCGGTCGTTACATCTTTTAGGCCAATTGCCGCAGCGATGTCACCTGCGCGAACTTCTTTTAGCTCTTCACGGTCTTTTGCGTGCATCTGCACGATACGACCAAAGCGCTCACGTTTACCTTTAACCGGGTTATATACGGTATCACCGGTGTTAACAACACCTGAGTAGCAACGGAAGAAAGTTAGCGTGCCCACAAATGGGTCAGTCGCAATTTTAAATGCTAGTGCTGAAAACGGTTCGTCGTCGCTTGCATGACGCTCAGCTTCCGTCTCGTCTTTATCGTCAAGTACACCCGTAATGGCCTTAACTTCCGTTGGAGAGGGAAGATAATGAACAACAGCGTCTAATACCGCCTGAACACCTTTGTTTTTGAAGGCACTGCCACAAGTGGCAAGAACAATTTCGTTGTTCAGCGTACGCTTTCGAAGACCGAAACGAATTTCTTCCTCAGAAAGCTCTTCGCCTTCCAAGTATTTGTTCATTAGCTCATCAGATGCCTCTGCAGCCGCTTCGATCATCTCTGTGCGGTACTGTTCAGCGGTATCTAAATATTCAGCTGGAATATCTTCATAGGTAAATGTCATACCCATGTCTTCTTCATTCCAGTTGATGGCTTTCATCTTCACTAGGTCAATGACGCCATGGAAATTCTCTTCAGCGCCCATGTTGATCTGAATCGGAACACAGTTTGCGCCTAAACGCTTGTGGATTTGACCCACAACACGTTCAAAATCAGCGCCAGCCCGGTCCATCTTGTTAACGAACACAAGGCGTGGCACTTGATATTTGTCAGCCTGTCGCCAGACTGTCTCTGATTGAGGCTCTACCCCAGAAGACCCACAGAAAACAACAACTGCACCGTCTAGTACACGCAATGAACGCTCTACTTCGATAGTAAAGTCAACGTGTCCAGGGGTGTCGATGATGTTGATCCTGTGTTGATCGAACTGTTGCTCCATACCAGACCAGAAACAAGTGGTCGCAGCAGACGTGATAGTAATACCACGCTCCTGTTCTTGCTCCATCCAGTCCATAGTAGCAGCACCATCGTGCACTTCACCGATTTTGTGAGACAGTCCTGTATAAAACAGAACACGCTCTGTGGTCGTGGTTTTACCCGCGTCCACATGCGCCACGATACCAATGTTACGGTAACGCTCAATCGAGGTCTTACGAGGCATATATCTCTCTCAGTTATATTACGTTTATTACCAACGGTAATGAGCAAACGCTTTGTTTGCTTCGGCCATACGGTGTACGTCTTCACGTTTCTTAACCGCTGAACCTTTGTTGTCTGCTGCGTCTAACATCTCAGCCGCTAGGCGTTGTGCCATAGACTTTTCGCCACGTTTACGTGCAGCTTCTACCATCCAACGCATACCTAGCGCGTTACGACGAACTGGACGTACTTCAACTGGAACCTGATAAGTCGAACCACCAACACGACGAGACTTAACCTCTACTGTTGGGCGGATGTTATCAAGCGCTTCCTCGAAGATATCTAGGTGTGCTTTGCCGGTTTTTTCAGCAACAATATCAAGCGCACCGTAAACGATTCTTTCAGCGACTGACTTTTTGCCGTCGAGCATTACGACATTCATGAATTTCGCAAGCAGTTGTGAACCAAATTTTGGTTCTGGTAGGATTTTACGTTGACCTACGACTCTTCTTCTTGGCATCTTCTATTCTCCGTATGAATTCAGGGAAAACCCAAAACTCTTAAACTTCAGTTTGGCCTTACTAACGGAGAACCGTTATGACTTAGGCTTCTTCGCGCCGTACTTAGAACGGGCTTGTTTACGATCGTTTACACCTGCGCAGTCAAGGGTACCGCGAACTGTGTGATAACGAACACCTGGTAGATCTTTAACACGACCACCACGGATAAGTACTACACTGTGCTCTTGTAGGTTGTGACCTTCACCACCGATGTAAGAAGAAACTTCAAAACCGTTAGTTAGACGTACACGACATACTTTACGTAGTGCAGAGTTTGGTTTCTTAGGCGTAGTAGTATATACACGAGTACATACACCACGTCTTTGTGGACAAGCTTGTAGAGCAGCTACGTTGCTTTTTTCAACGGGCTTTCTACGCGGCTTGCGCACTAACTGGTTAACTGTTGCCATTAACTAGCTCCTGATTAAAAACTACGAAAACCCAATCACTATGATTGGGTCCATATTAATGCGATTAATTGTTTAATCGCTCTACTTTGTGAACATTGTGCTCGTCAATATTCACTGAGCGCTGATACAAAAACCGCGACCGTTTATCGAGCCGTTTAAGGCTATCCAAAATCGGGTCGCGGAATATTAAAGATCATCGCCCTGACTGTCAAGGTGTACAAAGGTTAAGCAGTTAATTTATCTGCAATCTGTCAGCCTGACATGCCAATATGTTAGGAGTACGTTAACGCACTCCTATGATCTTGCCTTATTCGGCAGTATCTTCGTCTGCACCAGCATTAAGCGCTTCAGTCAATGCCTGTTCTGCTTCAGCAGCAGAAACTGACATTTCTTCGATTTGCTCTTTGCGGCGCAGTGCGCGGCGTTCGTGGTAAGCGAAACCTGTACCCGCTGGAATTAATCGACCAACGATTACGTTTTCTTTCAGACCGCGTAGGTCATCTTCTTTACCTTGAACAGCTGCTTCAGTAAGAACACGTGTTGTTTCTTGGAACGACGCTGCTGAAATAAACGATTCGGTAGACAATGATGCTTTGGTAATACCAAGCAACTGTGTTTCGTATTGAGCAGGGATCTTACCTTGCTTCTCGATTTCACGGTTTGCTACTTTAACGTTTGATACTTCAACCTGTTCACCTTCAAGGAACTGTGTATCTCCTGGGTGCGTGATAACGCACTTGCGTAGCATCTGACGGATAACTACTTCAATGTGCTTATCGTTAATTTTTACACCCTGTAAGCGGTATACTTCTTGAACTTCGTTCACGATGTAGTTCGCTACTGCTGAAATGCCACGAAGACGTAGAATATCGTGTGGAGACTCTGGACCGTCAGCGATAACTTCACCGCGTTCCACTTTCTCACCTTCAAACACGTTAAGCTGACGCCACTTAGGAATCATCTCTTCGTATGCATCACCCTCAGCAGGCGTAATAACTAAACGCTTCTTACCTTTGGTCTCTTTACCGAAGCCGATAGTACCTGAGATTTCTGCAAGAATTGCAGGCTCTTTAGGCTTACGAGCTTCGAATAAATCAGCAACTCGTGGTAGACCACCGGTGATGTCACGTGTCTTCGAGCTTTCCTGAGGAATACGCGCTAGCACGTCACCTTCGTTAGCCACTTTGCCTTCTTTCGCTTCGATGGTTGTGAAGCTTGGAAGACGAATTTCTTGAAGACCGAATTCATCGCTTTCAAGAATTAACTTAGGCTCTTTAGAGTTTACTTTCGCAAGGTCTTTAACAACGATACGGGTTAGACCAGTAAGCTCGTCTTGCTGCATTTCGGTATTAGAGTCATCAATGTCTGCGAAGCTAATCTTAGCTGCACGTTCAGTGATGATTGGGTGACTATGCGGATCCCAGTTAGCAACAACGTCACCAGCTGCAATAGTTGCACCGTCATCCACGCTAAGAACAGCACCGTAAGGTACTTTGTAGCGCTCTTTCTCACGGCCTTGATCGTCAATAACAGTAAGTTCTGTTGAACGAGAAACGATAACCACTTTACCGTCAGAGTTACGTACGAATTTCGCGTTATGTAGCTTAAGGCTACCCGCTGTCTTAACCTGTACGCTGTTTTCAGCAGATGCTCTTGATGCTGCACCACCGATGTGGAAGGTACGCATGGTAAGCTGTGTACCTGGCTCACCGATTGACTGTGCTGCGATAACACCAACCGATTCACCGCTACCCACCATATGACCACGTGCAAGGTCACGTCCGTAACACTTCGCACATACGCCAAAGTCGTTATCACATGTGATAACCGAGCGTACTTGAATTTGGTCAACTGAGTTAGCTTCAAGCATATCCACTAATGCTTCGTCTAGTAGAACGTTACGCTCTACAAGTACTTCATTAGTACCTGGCTTAAGTACGTCTTCTGCTACAACACGACCTAGTACACGTTCGCGTAGCGGCTCAACAACATCACCACCTTCGATTAGCGGTGTCATTGTTACCCCTTCAAAGGTGCCACAGTCGTCGTTAGTGATAACCAAATCTTGTGCAACGTCTACTAGACGACGGGTTAGGTAACCCGAGTTAGCAGTCTTAAGTGCAGTATCCGCAAGACCTTTACGCGCACCGTGCGTTGAAATGAAGTACTGTAGTACGTTCAGACCTTCACGGAAGTTCGCCGTAATTGGCGTTTCGATGATTGAGCCATCTGGCTTAGCCATCAGACCACGCATACCTGCAAGCTGTCTAATCTGAGCGGCACTACCACGAGCACCGGAGTCAGCCATCATATAAACCGAGTTAAATGATGTTTGCTCTTCTTCTTCGCCATCGCGGTTAATTACGATGTCAGTCTTCAGGTTATCCATCATGGCCTTAGCAACTTTTTCGTTGGCATTTGACCAGATATCGATAACTTTGTTGTAACGCTCACCCGCGGTAACAAGACCGTTTTGGAACTGTTCCTGAATTTCGATAACTTCTGCTTCCGCCGCGTCGATAATTTCTTTCTTCGCTTCTGGAATAACCATATCGTCGATACCAACAGACGCACCCGCGATCATCGCGTAGTGGAAACCGGTATACATAATTTGGTCAGCGGCAATTACTGTGTCTTTCAGACCAAGTGTACGGTAACAAGCATTCAATAGTCTTGAAATTTGCTTCTTGCCCATCGCTTGGTTAATGATTTCAAACGGCAGACCCTTAGGAAGGATCAACGAGAAAATCGCACGACCAACCGTGGTGTCAGTTAGCGTTACTTTTTCAGTTTTGTTGCCATCTTCATCAATGTCATATTCAGTAATACGTACTTTAACGCGAGAGTGAAGCTCAGCATTACCTGTGCGGTATGCCTTTTCTGCTTCATTCGGGCTGGTAAATACCATGCCTTCGCCTAAGCCGTTTACTTTGTCACGCGTTAGGTAGTAAAGACCTAATACAACGTCCTGTGAAGGTACGATGATTGGCTCACCATTCGCAGGTGACAGAATGTTGTTCGTTGACATCATTAGCGCACGCGCTTCTAGCTGTGCTTCGATTGTCAACGGAACGTGTACCGCCATTTGGTCACCATCGAAGTCGGCGTTGTACGCCGCACACACTAGCGGGTGAAGCTGAATCGCTTTACCTTCGATTAGTGTTGGTTCGAATGCTTGGATACCCAAACGGTGAAGTGTAGGTGCACGGTTAAGTAGTACCGGGTGTTCGCGGATAACGTCGTCTAGTACGTCCCAAACCTCTGGTGCTTCGCGCTCTACAAGCTTCTTAGCTGCTTTAATTGTTGTCGCAAGACCACGTGCTTCAAGCTTACCGTAGATAAACGGCTTAAATAGCTCAAGTGCCATCTTCTTAGGAAGACCACACTGGTGAAGACGTAGCGTAGGACCAACGGTAATTACAGAACGGCCTGAGTAGTCAACACGCTTACCAAGAAGGTTTTGACGGAAACGACCTTGCTTACCTTTGATCATGTCTGCAAGCGACTTAAGTGGACGCTTGTTAGAACCGGTAATCGCACGACCACGACGTCCGTTATCTAGAAGCGCATCAACAGACTCTTGAAGCATACGCTTTTCGTTGCGTACGATAATGTCTGGAGCAGCTAGGTCTAGAAGACGCTTAAGACGGTTGTTACGGTTAATTACACGACGGTATAGGTCGTTTAGGTCAGACGTTGCAAAACGGCCGCCGTCTAGTGGTACTAGTGGACGTAAGTCTGGTGGAAGTACCGGAAGTACTGTCATGATCATCCACTCTGGCTTGTTACCAGATTGTTGGAATGATTCAAGCAACTTAAGACGCTTAGTAATTTTCTTACGCTTGGTCTCAGAGTTGATTGAAGGCAGCTCTTCACGCATAGCCGCAACGTCTGCGTCTACGTCAAGTGCTTTTAGAAGGTCGAATATCGCTTCAGCACCCATCTTCGCATCGAACTCATCACCGTGCTCTTCAAGTGCATCCAAATACTCTTCTTCGTTAAGAAGTTGGCTGCGCTCAAGCGTCGTCATACCTGGCTCTGTAACCACATATGATTCGAAATAAAGTACGCGTTCAATATCACGAAGCGTCATATCAAGCATTAAGCCGATACGAGACGGAAGTGATTTAAGGAACCAGATGTGTGCAACCGGGCTTGCTAGCTCGATGTGACCCATACGCTCACGACGTACTTTAGTCAGTGTAACTTCAACGCCACACTTCTCACAGATAACACCGCGATGCTTAAGGCGCTTATACTTACCGCAAAGACACTCATAGTCTTTAACCGGACCAAAGATACGCGCACAGAACAGACCGTCACGCTCAGGCTTGAACGTACGGTAGTTAATTGTTTCAGGCTTTTTAACTTCACCGAATGACCATGAACGGATCATGTCAGGTGAAGACAGACCGATTCGAATATTATCGAATTCTTCGGTCTTGTTTTGTTGCTTTAGAAACTTTAATAAGTCTTTCACATTACTCTCCCAGCGGAGTCAGTCTCTAGAACCCGGCGCGAGCGCCGGGCCATCTCATAACATTACGTGGCAATCGCCGTATTACTTTTCTTCAAGCTCGATGTTGATACCCAACGAGCGAATTTCTTTAAGTAGTACGTTGAATGACTCTGGCATGCCAGGTTCCATTCTATGGTCGCCATCGACGATGTTCTTGTACATCTTGGTACGGCCGTTAACGTCATCTGACTTAACAGTAAGCATTTCCTGAAGGGTATATGCTGCACCGTATGCTTCAAGTGCCCACACTTCCATCTCACCGAAGCGCTGACCACCAAACTGTGCTTTACCACCAAGAGGCTGCTGTGTAACAAGGCTGTAAGAACCCGTAGAACGCGCGTGCATCTTGTCGTCTACTAAGTGGTTCAGTTTCAGCATGTACATGTAACCAACCGTTACTGGACGCTCAAATTCGCGACCTGTACGACCGTCAAACAAAGTAATCTGACCGCTTTCTGGAATATCAGCAAGCTTCAGCATTTCTTTGATTTCAGATTCACGAGCACCATCGAATACAGGTGTTGCTACTGGCACACCCTTGCGAAGGTTTTCCGCCAAGCGACGAACTTCATGATCTGTGAAGCTATCGATGTCGACTTCCTGATGATTCTCACCAAGCTCGTACACCTTCTTCAAGAAATCACGTAGTTCAGCCAGTTCACGCTGCTCTTTAATCATGCGGTCAATCTTTACACCAAGACCGTGCGCAGCCATACCCAAGTGGGTTTCTAGGATCTGACCGATGTTCATACGAGACGGTACACCTAGCGGGTTTAGAACGATATCTACCGGCGTACCGTCAGCATCGTATGGCATGTCTTCTACAGGCTGGATTGTCGAGATAACACCTTTGTTACCGTGACGTCCCGCCATTTTATCACCCGGCTGGATGTGACGTTTAACTGCAAGGTAAACCTTAACAATCTTAAGTACGCCAGGGGCTAGGTCATCACCTTGCGTAATCTTACGACGCTTAGTTTCAAACTTCTTATCGAAGTCTGCTTTTATCTCAGCGTGTTGATCGGCAATTTGGTCTAGCTCTAGCTGTGCATCTTCGCTGTTAAGTGCAATTTCAAACCACTTTTCACGCGGTAGGCTATCAAGCTTAGCTTGGTCAACGCCAGCGCGTAATAATGCAGTCTGTGCACGGCTAAAGATACCGTCTGCAAGAATTTCGAACTCGTCGGTAAGGTCTTTCTTAACCTGACGTAGCTGCATATCTTCAATTTCGAGCGCACGCTTGTCTTTCTCTACACCATCACGGGTAAATACTTGAACATCGATAACGGTACCGTGGACAGAGTTAGGTACACGTAGCGACGTATCTTTAACGTCAGACGCTTTCTCACCGAAGATTGCACGTAGTAGTTTTTCTTCTGGCGTAAGCTGAGTTTCACCCTTAGGTGTTACTTTACCTACTAAGATGTCACCACCTTTCACTTCCGCACCGATATAAACAACACCTGATTCATCAAGTTTGCTTAGTGCAGATTCACCCACGTTCGGGATATCAGAAGAAATCTCTTCTGGCCCAAGCTTAGTATCACGGGCGATACAGCTAAGCTCTTGAATGTGGATAGTCGTGAAGCGGTCTTCTTGTGCTACACGCTCAGAAATAAGGATTGAATCCTCAAAGTTGTAACCATTCCAAGGCATGAACGCGATACGCATGTTCTGACCAAGTGCAAGGTCACCTAGGTCTGTTGAAGGACCATCAGCTAGCACGTCACCTGCAACAATCGGGTC
Organism: Alteromonas sp. IB21; assembly: GCF_016405965.1. Lineage (GTDB taxonomy): Bacteria > Pseudomonadota > Gammaproteobacteria > Enterobacterales > Alteromonadaceae > Alteromonas. Next base: position 9,433 of record NZ_JAEFCD010000021.1, read on the forward strand.
GCCAACATTACATGTAGGCTTCTGATTGATACATGTGTTCTGGTTAGAGCGTGTGTACTTAGTCAGGTTGTAGATATCGATACCTGCTTCACCTGGAAGCATTTCATCTTCATCTACTTTAATAACGATACGGCTGGCATCTACGTAATCAACCACACCACCGCGTTTTGCAACTACAGTAACACCTGAGTCAACCGCGATAGTTTTTTCCATACCGGTACCAACTAGCGGCTTATCAGCACGTAGCGTTGGTACTGCCTGACGTTGCATGTTCGCACCCATAAGTGCACGGTTTGCGTCATCGTGCTCTAGGAATGGAATAATGCTCGCCGCAATTGAAACGATTTGCTGTGGCGAAACGTCCATGTACTTGATGTCTTCTGTAGGCATCAAAGTAGTTTCACCACGATAACGACATGGGATCAAGTCGTCTATCAATTCACCAGCTTCAGTTAACGCGATGTTAGCCTGAGCGATTGCGAATTGACCTTCTTCAATTGCAGATAAATAATCGATTTCATCTGTTACCACACCGTCAACAATGCGACGGAATGGAGTTTCTAAGAAACCAAAGTCATTGGTGCGCGCAAAGCTCGCCAATGAGTTAATTAGACCGATGTTCGGGCCTTCCGGCGTTTCGATAGGACATAGACGACCGTAGTGCGTCGGGTGTACGTCTCGAACTTCAAAGCCTGCACGTTCACGTGTAAGACCACCCGGGCCTAACGCAGAAATACGACGCTTGTGCGTTACTTCTGATAGCGGGTTGTTTTGGTCCATGAACTGAGAAAGCTGAGATGAACCGAAGAACTCTTTAACCGCTGCCGAGATAGGCTTAGCGTTAATGAGATCTTGAGGCATCACATTGTCTAGGTCGCCTAGGCTTAGGCGCTCTTTAACTGCACGCTCTACACGCACAAGACCAACGCGGAACTGGTTCTCTGCCATTTCACCGACTGAACGGATACGACGGTTACCAAGGTGATCGATATCATCCACCTCGTCTTTACCGTCACGGATCATTATTAACTGCTTCATAACAGCAATAATGTCTTCTTTATCTAATGTACCCGAACCGATAAGTTCTTCACGACCTAAACGGCGGTTGAACTTCATACGACCAACAGAAGACAGGTCATAACGTTCTTCAGAGAAGAACAAGTTATCGAACAAGGTTTCTGCTGCGTCTTTTGTCGGTGGCTCACCAGGACGCATCATGCGATAGATTTCAACTAGCGCTTCTAGGCGGTTAGTTGAAGAATCGATGCGCAATGTGTCTGAAATGTATGAACCGTGGTCTAGTTCGTTGATGTAAAGTGTTTCGAACTCTTTGATGCCAGCTTGGCTAAGTGCCGCTAGATTTTCTAACGTTAGTTCATCGTTAGCACTTACGATAACTTCGCCAGTTTCTTCATTTACATAAGTAGCAGCAAACACGCGGCCAATTAGGTATTCTGCAGGAACTTCAAGTTCTGATAGACCCGCTTTCTCAAGCGCACGAGTATGACGTGCAGAGATACGGCGACCTGATTCAACGACCACATTCCCTTCGCCGTCAATGATATCGAATTGGGCCGTTTCACCACGTAGGCGATCTGGAACCACTTCCATCATCAGCTTGTCTTTGCTGATACGCACATTAACCTTCTCGAAGAAAGTGTCTAGAATCTCTTCAGAAGACATTTCAAGCGCGCGTAAAATAATCGTTGCTGGCAACTTACGGCGACGGTCAATACGTACAAACAAGTTATCTTTCGGGTCAAACTCGAAGTCTAACCACGAACCACGGTAAGGAATTACACGCGCATTATAAAGCACTTTACCTGACGAGTGGGTTTTGCCTTTGTCGTGATCAAAGAATACACCAGGTGAACGGTGCAGCTGTGACACGATAACACGCTCTGTACCATTGATTACGAACGTACCGTTCTCAGTCATCAATGGGATCTCGCCCATGTACACTTCTTGTTCTTTAATATCTTTTACGGTACCTGGGGCAGCGTCTTTATCGAACAACACTAACCGTAGTTTTACTCTTAACGGAGCAGAGAAAGTTACGCCACGAATTTGACATTCTTTAACGTCGAAAACTGGCTCTCCCAAGCGGTAGCTTACATACTGAAGCTCTGAACTACCTGAGTAGCTTTTAATTGGAAAAACGGAACGAAATGCTGCTTCCAAACCGTATTGAGCATCTGCGTCGATCTCAATAAACTTTTTGAAAGAATCAAGCTGAATTGAAAGAAGGTATGGAATTTCCAATACCTGTGGGCGTTTGCCAAAATCCTTACGGATACGTTTCTTTTCGCTATAAGAGTAAACCATGGGTTCCTCAGCCTGCTGATTTATGACCCAACCTGCTGCAAAATGCTTTAAAACGCGTGCTATGGGCTAAAAGCTGCGTTTCAAATGGCGCACTAAGCAACAAACTTCCACAACCCTTTTTCGGGCAGATACACCAGCATACAACAAAATTTAACCAATTATTAGTTAACTTGTTGGATTTTTATGCTTTTTATGGGTATGTCCGATTGGCGCTTTTACGTAATGTAGTCAGGGTTAGAATCTACACACTATACAGCGCAAAAAGGCTGGTGGTTCAAAAAACCACCAGCCTTGCCGTCTCAGGCAATAATCTGACTAGGTCAGATTACTTGATTTCTACTTCTGCACCAGCTTCTTCAAGCTCTTTCTTAAGTGCTTCAGCTTCATCTTTGCTTACGCCTTCTTTGATAGCTTTAGGAGCAGATTCAACTACTTCTTTAGCTTCTTTAAGACCTAGGCCAGTCGCGCCGCGAACTGCTTTGATAACTGCAACTTTGTTAGCGCCGAATGAAGTCATTACAACGTCGAACTCAGTCTTTTCTTCAGCCGCTGCTGCTTCACCAGCTACAGCAGGACCAGCAACAGCAACAGCTGCAGCAGATACGTTGAATTTTTCTTCAGCCGCTTCGATAAGTTCAACCAGTTCCATTACTGGCATTTCAGCGATTGCGTTTAAGATATCTTCTTTAGTTAGAGCCATGTTCTCTAAACTCCTGGGTATAAAATGTTAAAAAAATCAATATGCCAAAAACGCCAATTACTTGGTGTCTTTGACCGCCGCCAATACGCGCACAAACTTGCCAGGAACTTCGTTGATTGTTTGAACGAATTTCCCAACTGGTGCTTTGAAGGTTGCAAGTAGTCTCGCAAGCGCTTCGTCGCGGGTAGGTAGTGCTGCAACTGCGTCCAATTTCTCTGGACCAAGAAGACCGCTACCAATTGAAAGTGCAGTAACTTTAAGCTTATCGTTAGTCTTACCGAAGTCTTTGAAAAGACGTGCCGCACCACCTGGTGCGTCGATAGAGAAACCATAGATAAGCGGACCAGTTAAGGCGCTGTCTAAGTCTGCAAATTGACTGTCGGCTAGAGCACGTTTTGCAAGAGTATTACGTACAACCTTTAGGTACACGCCTTGCTCACGAGCTTTAACACGTAGGTCAGTCAGTTCACTAACTTCCATCCCACGGTATTCAGCAACGGCTACGGATAGAGCGCGAGACGCAACATCAGAAATTTCTGCTACGATCTCTTTTTTTGCTGCTAAACCTAGTGCCACTGAGTTCACCTCTTTGTATCTGACTTTGTTTGTAGTTACCTACTCCCGCCATCAGGGTTCACAGATTGATACCAACCCTCATGGTTGATACCGCTCTACGGTGTTTGTTACCCCAGAGAGTCTGAGTCAAACCACCGTCTGCGCAGGTTGTTGTATTAAGCAGTGTGTTGATTGTGAAAGTTCTCTTACCTCTTTCACCACACCGCACCTGCGGTCTTGGACGGGAGCTGCTTATTAGCACTGCTAATTTACACAGCTCCAACCCATAACCTTTAAGAGATTTCGATGAGCCTCAGCTCAGCGAAATTAAAGACCTACAGAAGCCTTATCAAGAGCAACACCAGCACCCATTGTAGTGCTTAGGCTGATCTTCTTGATATAAGTACCTTTAGCAGAAGAAGGCTTAGCTTTCTTCAGTGCTTCAAGTAGCGCTTCAAGGTTTTCTTGAATTTGGTTCGCTTCGAACGCAATCTTACCGATGCTAGCATGGATGATACCGTTCTTATCGTTACGGTAGCGTACCTGTCCAGCTTTCGCGTTCTTAACTGCCGTTGCAACGTCAGGCGTTACTGTGCCAGTTTTAGGGTTAGGCATAAGGCCACGTGGACCTAGAATTTGACCTAGCTGACCAACAACACGCATCGCGTCTGGGCTAGCTACTACTACGTCAAAGTTCATTTCGCCTTTCTTAACAAGCTCAGCTAGGTCGTCCATACCAACGATGTCCGCACCCGCTTCTTTAGCAGCTTCAGCATTTGCACCTTGAGTGAATACTGCAACGCGAACGTCTTTACCAGTACCGTTAGGTAGTACAGTTGCACCACGAACGTTTTGGTCAGATTTCTTCGCGTCGATACCAAGGTTAACAGATACGTCAACGCTTTCTGCGAACTTAGCTGTTGCTAGTTCTTTAAGAAGCGCTACTGCTTCGTTGATGTCGTACTCTTTGCTCGAATCTACTTTTTCGCGGATCAAGCGAGCGCGTTTAGTTAATTTAGCCATTCGATTAGTCCTCTACGTTCAAGCCCATTGAGCGAGCAGAACCCGCGATAGTACGTACCGCTGCATCTAAGTCAGCCGCAGTAAGGTCTGGCTCTTTAGTTTTAGCAATCTCTTCCAACTGAGCGCGAGTAACAGTACCCACTTTTTCAGTGTTAGGACGGCCAGAACCGCTCTTGATGCCAGCTGCTTTCTTAAGCAGGTAAGACGCAGGAGGAGTCTTTGTTTCGAACGTGAAAGAGCGATCTTCGTATACAGTAATTTCTACTGGTACCGGAGCGCCTTTCTCAAGACTTTCTGTTTTCGCGTTGAAAGCCTTACAGAATTCCATGATGTTCACACCGTGCTGACCTAGTGCAGGACCAACCGGTGGACTTGGGTTAGCAGCGCCAGCTGCAACCTGAAGCTTAATAATACCGCTTACTTTTTTAGCCATTTTACATGCTCTCTTGTTTGGGTCTAACGCCTCGCAAATACAGAGATTATTTGCTCAATCGGCTTCCCGTTTCCGTTTAAAAGGGCGCGCATTATATAAGGTGACTAATTACTATGCAAGAGCTATTTAGAATAAAAAACCATCGAAAGGTCAGTATTTTTTCTTTTTGGAATAGGTCAAAGTTTTTAACGCGTTAACACGCAAACATATAGACGAAACATCAAATTTGGAGAAATATAAATGGAGTTAATCACGCAAGAAGAACTGAGCCAAGTTTCAGGTGGTGATGGCTGGGACGTTGCCTCCGGAGGCTTAACTGGTGGCGGCATTGGAGCGACTGGCGTTGGCTTTGCGGTAGCAGTCGGATTTACTGTGACCTTTCCTGTTGCTGTAGGCGCAATTGCTACAGGCGCTGCCCTAGGAGCTGCATGGGAGTATTTTACTGATGATGAATAATCCGTTAGTACTCACCGAAGAGCAAATCGACACTGTCTCTGGAGGCAATATTTCACAAGCCGCTTTTGAAGGAGGTTTGGAAGGCGCTGCTACAGGTGCAGGTATAGGTGCTGCACTTGGTGCTTATGCTGGCCCTTTCGGTGCACTTTTAGGCGGCCTTATCGGAACTGGTGTCGGTACTATTGTTGGAGCAGCCGATGCAATATCAGATTACAATGAAACGTTGGATGAGTAAGTGAAATTAACACCGTTAGCAAGGCTTTACATGGCATGTGCCATGTTGGGCCTTTTTTCTTTTAGTGCGTTTATTGCAAATAACCACCTATTACTTTTATTCCATCAAGTTTGCATTGGAATTATTTTTTGGGTTCTTTTGCTTAGGCCCAAGCTTAAAACTAGCAAACTCGACACGAAAAAAATTAAGCAGGTAGTAGTATCCACTTTTGCATTTATCACAACACTCACTATTGGAGGGGTCGTAAATCAGAGCTATAAATGGCTCGTGGTTATAGCCGCTGTCGGAGTTTCAATCTGGCTTTATACCCTTCTTGAAAAGAATCGAATAAGTTATAATGAGTAGTCGCAGTGACAGCATTTTTAATATGGTTTTTTGGGACAGGGTTAGTTAACTACGCGCTAAAAAAGTTTTGCAGAGTAGGTTTTTGGGCGTCGTGTGCTGATACCAAGAGATTTGCACAATGTTATGGCCACATTTTGCAGTATTTATTTGTTTTTACCTCGATGCTGCTAGCCATGTTGTTCGTAATTTAACGTTCAAATGAACGTACATTGCCAATCGTGCTCCTGAGTTCCAGATATAAAAAAAGACGGTCAAACCGTCTTTTTTCGAATATTTATAGAAGTCTAGCCTTTTTCTACCTGACCAAATTCTAGATCTACCGGTGTAGAACGACCGAAGATAAGTACCGATACTTTTACGCGGCTCTTTTCGTAGTCTACTTCTTCTACCACACCGTTGAAGTCTGCAAAAGGACCGTCGGTAACGCGAACCACTTCGCCTGGCTCGAACAATGTTTTTGGTCGTGGCTTATCAACATTTTCTTCAAGGCGATTTAAGATAGCATCTGCTTCTTTTTGCGTAATTGGCATAGGACGGTCAGATGTACCGCCGATGAAACCCAATACGCGAGGAACGCTTTTCACTAAGTGCCATGACTCTTCGGTCATCGCCATTTCTACCAATACATAACCCGGGTAGAACTTACGCTCTGATTTGCGCTTTTGACCTGCACGCATTTCAACAACTTCCTCTGTTGGTACTAGTACCTGACCGAAGTAGTCTTCCATGTTGTGCATTTTAATGTATTCAAGCAGCGTCTTTTTAACGCGAGCTTCGTATTGCGAATAGGCTTGAACTACGTACCATCTTTTCTTTACTGCTTCTTCTTCAGACATACGTTTATGCTCCTATTCCAGTAATAAAGCCAACTACACGAACGATGATGCCGTCTAGTCCCCATAAAATTAGTGCCATAACTAACGTCGCTGCAAGTACGATAAGCGTAGTTTGGTTCGCCTCTTGACGGGTTGGCCATACTACTTTGCGAACTTCTGTGCGAGACTCTTTAGCAAAGCTCAAGAAGGTACTACCTTTTTCGGTAGTTGCTGCGATGAAACCAGCTATACCAACTACTACTACAATCGCGATGGCACGGTATAGTACCGAAATCTCACCGTACATTGTGTTAGCGGTTACTAAACCGGCAAGCAGTGCAAAAACCACTACCCATTTGAACATGTCCAATGCATTGGACTGATTTTCCGTCTTTTCGCTCATGTTACGATCCTAGCACTACAGCGTCGTTGTTTTACGCACTCATTCAATGCGCAATTTAAAATTCTTCGTTTAAGTAAATTTGGCAGGGGTGGAGGGACTCGAACCCCCAACCATCGGTTTTGGAGACCGCTGTTCTACCAATTCGAACTACACCCCTGTGGTGCCTACATCACAAAATTTACTTACACTGCCCTTGGGAATTGTGCGTCTTTTCTAAGGAAAGTGCGGTATCGCAAGGGAGGGACGCGTATTATACTTAACCACTTTCAAGATACAAGCGGTTTATCGCTCCCAAATGCTCTTCCTATTATTTCTTACTAAATTTATTCTACCCCAATGAAACCACCGGTTTGATGCGCCCACAGCTTTGCATAAATACCATTATGAGCAATGAGTTCGGCATGCGTGCCCTGCTCTACAATATTGCCTTTATCGAGCACCAACAACCTGTCCATTTGCGCTATAGTGGATAAACGGTGCGCTATGGCAAGTACTGTTTTGCCTTCCATTACCTTGTCCAAACACGCTTGAATGGCCGCCTCAACTTCAGAATCCAGTGCAGATGTCGCTTCGTCTAGTACCAGCACTGGTGCATCTTTTAACAAAACGCGCGCAATTGCGATACGCTGGCGCTGCCCCCCAGAAAGCTTCACTCCACGCTCGCCTACATGGGCGTCATATCCTGTTCTTCCATGACTATCGGTGAGCGTCAGAATAAAGTCATGTGCTTCGGCCTGCTTAGCTGCACGGATCATGTCTTCTTCTGTAGCATCCGTGCGCCCGTAAAGAATGTTGTCACGCACCGAACGATGCATAAGCGAGGTATCTTGTGTCACCATACTGATTTTGGCGCGCAGGGTTTCTTGCCCAACTTGAGTGATATCTTGTCCATCGATAATAATGCGGCCGCTTTGGGTGTCGTAAAAACGCATAAGTAAATTAACCAAGGTCGATTTACCCGCGCCAGAACGCCCCACTAAGCCGACTTTCTCCCCTGGCTTTATGCTCAAATCCAAGTGAGAAAAGACATCGATAGGTTTATCATCAGCACCAGAGTACGAGAAGTTCACATCATCAAAGGTAATTCCCCCACCGCTTACTTTAAGTGCATTTGCCTCGGGTTTGTCTTTAACCGCGATGGGTTGAGCCAGCGTATTCATACCGTCCTGCACCGTGCCCAAGTTTTCAAACAAGCCTGATACCTCCCACATTACCCAGTGCGACATTCCGTTTAGACGAAGACATAAACTAATGGCAATGGCAATATCTCCAGGGCTTGCGATGTTTTCCATCCACAAATAAATAGATAGAGCGCCAATGGTGAAAATAAGAATGGCATTGGCCATCTCTACACAGAATTCCAACACGGTAACCAAACGCATTTGCGGGTAAACTGTCTGAAGAAAACCATCCATACTTTCTTTTGCATAATCCGCTTCACGGCGGCTATGTGAAAACAGCTTTACCGTTGTGATATTGGTATAGCTATCAACAATACGCCCCGTCATCAATGAACGCGCGTCCGCTTGTTTTTGCGATACTTCCTTTAGTTTAGGTACCAGCACTTTTAAGATGCCAATGTACACAAAGAACCACACGATAAGCGGCATGGCTAGGCGCCAGTCAGTACTGAAAATAAGCACAACCATTGAGATAAAATAAACACTTATATACACCAGTAAGTCGAGAACTTTAGTTACGGTCTCTCTCACCGATAGTGCGGTTTGCATTACCTTAGTGGCAACACGTCCGGCAAATTCATCGTGGAAAAACGTTAAGCTTTGACCCAGCAAATAGCGGTGCGCCTGCCATCTAATGCGCATTGGGTAGTTCCCCATCAACGACTGACGGGAAAATAAGGAGCGAAGCAAAATAAACAGGGGAATTAGTACAAGTACGGTAACCCCCATTCCTATAAGTGTAAACTTTTGGTCGGCTAAGAATGTCTCGCGATTTTGCTCGGAAAACCAATCGACTAGCTGTCCTAAAAAGCCAAACAATGCCACTTCTAACATGGCAACAATTGCACTAAGCAAGGAAACGGTGAGAATTACGCCCCACATGCCTTTGGTATAATACTTACAAAAAGCAACAATGCCTTGCGGTGGTTGGGTAGGTGGCGTATCTGGGAAAGGCTGGGTAAGCTTTTCAAAAAATGAAAACATGTAAAACTCGTTAGTTATTCAGTGACAGAGCACATTTACGCATGCCCCAAAATGCTGGGTCACAATTCTACACGATATAAAAACGCGTGTTGAACTTTGCGTCATGTTTTAGCGCAAAGTTCACTTAAAGTTGGTTAATACTTTGTAGAAGTAAGGGCTGATTTCCTTCTCTTTTACCGTGCTAAAAAGCCGATGACCACGCCCGTTTTAGAACACTTGGTCATGGCTGCTAAACCAAGAGAAGCTAGTAGGTGTGTCGACCGAGCAACCTAACTCGATTAGCGTAGTGCCACGGGAAGTATGCAGCAGCATAGACAAACATTATCCGTTTAATGTTACGCCTATTAGTCGGTATATCCGAGTTCTGTCAGAATGCTCTCCACTTTTTTGGCGTGCTCGGCCTGCCATTGCGCTAACGTCATAGCACCGTCTTTTTCGGCGCGCTTTTTAGCGATATCAAAGACGGTTAATGCATCGGCTTTGGGAATGACTGCAATGCCCTCTTCGTCAGCGACAATGATGTCACCTGCATGAACAGTAACACCTCCACAGTTTACAGGCTGATTCAGAGGTGAAATACACTGCTTCGCACCCGGCTTAGGTACTACACCGAGAGCAAACACGGGAAACTTGTTATCCCGTGTTTCAGCGATATCACGAATCACACCATCGATAACAAAACCTTTAATACCGCGAGCCTGCGCAATTGCACACACATTACCACCAGCGACTGCAAACTTATCATCGGCCTCTACGACGATAATATCACCCGGGTTTGCGCGATATATTGCCGCATGAAGCATTAGATGGTCCCCTGCCTCACATTTTACAGTGAAAGCGGGACCGGCTATACGCGGGATACCCTCCCATAAAGGTTTTATGGCGTAATCCATAAACTGCTCTCTTGGAAGCGCGTCTGCATATTCGCAAGGCGAGACGCTGTCAAAAGGGGTATTGTCTAATTCCATTGCCTTTCCTGTCTTTTTACTGGTGAGAAAAATCACTATAACGAAATTGGGAGCCCAAGTTGTTACAAGCTGTGTATTTTCACTATAAACACTTTTTCTGTTGGCATTGCCATGCTAAAAACAAATGTGATTATAAAAGGCGAGCAGGCGTATTAGGTTATTAACCTTTCAAGCAAATTAGAGCGCTATTGCATCGTGCCAAAAACAAATAAACGGTAGATTTCACCACTGCCGATAACATAAAAAGGAAAACTCGATATGTTACGTAGCGTTTTAAGCTTAAGTGTGGCACTGGCCTTAACAGCTTGTAGCCCACAAAACTCATCAACAGAGCAACAGACACAAAGCCCAACCACTAAAGAGGCTCAACAACAGCTTTCCTCAGGTGTCATAAAAGAGAATATGGACCTTTCTGTTGACCCAGGTGATGACTTTTTCCGCTACGTAAACGGCAAGTGGTTTGATAATTTTGAAATACCAGCAGATAAATCTAGCTATGGCGCGTCCGTTATTCTTCGTGATGAAGCGCAAGATCATGTCATGGATATCATTAAATCATCGGCAGAGGCTGATTTTAAAGCTGGGAGTGACGAGCAGAAAGTGGGTGATTTTTACCGTGCTTATATGGACATGGAGACCCGCAACGAGCTTGGCATGACGCCGCTAAAGCCTGAGCTTTCAAAAATTGATGCCATTGAAGACTATACCGACCTTGCTGAGTACTTCGCTTATGCAGCTCGTTATGGCTACGGTACACCGTTTAGCCTAACCCAATACCCTGATCTTAAGTCGCCGAAAGAATACTTAATGTACACGTGGCAGTCGGGCTTGGGCCTTCCTGAGCGCGAGTATTACTTTAAGGATGACGAAACATCACAAACCATTCGTGATTCCTACGTTAAGCATATCCAAACCATGTTTGAACTGGCGGGTTTCGAAGCGCCTAAAGAAAGTGCGGATATGCTGTTCGCACTTGAGACTAAAATTGCTCAGCTACATATGAAAAAAGAGCAGGCCCGTAACTTTGCTGCCAACTATAACAAACTGACAATTGAAGAACTTAAAGCGTTAATGCCTAAGTTCGACTGGGACGCTTATCTTACTGAAGCAGACATTAGCGACATTCCTTCGCTAGGTATTTTGCAAAAAGACTACATGCAAAACATTGATGGTGTTATTGCAGAAACCTCACTGGAAGATTGGAAGACGTTCCTTAAGTGGGGCTTGTTAAATGCTTCAGCCAGCCGCTTAAATGCCGAGCTTGATGAAGCTAACTTCAATTTCTACAGTAAAGTGCTGCGCGGTGTTGAAGAGCAACAGCCACAATGGCGTCGTGCGGTAAGCCTTTCAAATGCCCACGTTGGCGAGCTTATCGGTAAGGTCTATGTAAAACAGCACTTCCCGCCTGAAGCGAAAGACCGCATGATGGAAATGGTTAATAACCTGCTGTTAGCTTACAAAGAAAGTATCGAAAATCTTGATTGGATGACAGATGAAACTCGTGCACAAGCGCTAGACAAATTGTCTAAGTTTACCGTGAAAATTGGTTACCCAGACCAGTGGAGAGACTATTCAGCGCTGACAGTTAATGCCAGTGACCTGTTTGGAAACCTAAAGCGTTCTTCGGACGTGCTGTATGAAGAAATGCTTAAGAAACAAGGTGGCCCAGTGTGGACCCATGAATGGGGCATGACACCACAAACTGTTAATGCTTACTACAACCCTCCGCTAAACGAAATTGTATTCCCTGCGGCTATCCTTCAACCTCCGCTCTTTGACATGAACGCCGAAGATGCGGTTAACTACGGTGGTATTGGCGCGGTAATTGGTCACGAAATTGGCCATGGTTTTGATGATTCAGGGTCAACCTTCGACGGTGACGGCGTTCTGAGAAACTGGTGGACTGATGAAGATCGCGGCGAGTTTGAAGCACGCACTGCAAACTTAATTGAACAGTATAACCAGTTTGAGGTGCTGCCTGATTTGCACGTAAACGGTGAATATACCTTAGGTGAAAACATCGGCGACCTTGGCGGCATCAGCATCGCACTTAAAGCTTATCATCTGTCTCTTGATGGTGAGGAAGCGCCTGAACTAGATGGTTTCACTGGCGAACAGCGTGTATTCATTGGTTACGGCCAAGTGTGGGCCAGCAAATACCGTGAAGAAGCCTTGCGCAGCCAAGTACAAACCGATACTCATTCACCTGCCAAGTTCCGTACTAACGGTGCTGTGCGCAACGTACCAGAATTCTACGAAGCGTTTAACGTGACCGAAGAAGATGCGTTGTATTTACCACCAGAAGAACGCGTGAAAATTTGGTAATTCGCGTACATAAGCATGCATAGATAATACGACCGTTAAAGCCCCATGTTCGTCAAACTGGGGCTTTTTTTGTCGTTTTGTGAGAGATGGCATTAAGCAGCTTCAGAAGGCTAAATACGATGGTATGTTTACCAAACCGATAATGGGCTATATTAATGGGAGAGCGAAGTCAAAACCTCTAGCGCCAAATCAACTTTTTCGGCTGGCACAAAAATGTGGTCGTGATAATAAGCGGCCACCACGTTTGCGCTAATTCCCGCCTTACCCAGTGCAGTAGACATGGCTGCGGTCATTCCTACCGCTTCCAAACTTGAATGCACTTCACACGTTATACAGCAGTAATAGCCTTCAAATTGCAGGTTAGCCTGTTCGGCTGCAGCCACCGGAAGAATAAGCGTTATCCCTTCGCGTTCCTGAAACATGCCTTTAGCTGCTGAGATAAGGGTGCTGGTTAACTTGTCAGAAGGCAGGGTAATAAAAACATAATTTTCACTACTTGCCACGGGGTTTAAGTTTTTGAGTAACACACTTAAGTCGGTTTCAGCTATCACGCTACGCTCTCTTAGTTTAAGGTCATAATTTGTCTAAAGCTTTTTAGCTCTAATACGCTTACCTTTAATTTTGCCTTCTCTAAATTGTGTCATGGCTTTTTTCACGCTACGCGCTTTTACTGCGACAAAACTCATGCTGTTTTGAACCGCGATTTTACCTAGATCATCGCCAGGTATTCCCGCATCTTTGGTCAGCGCACCCACTAAATCCCCCGGGCGAAGCTTTTCTTTTTTACCTGCACTTAATGAAATACAGGTGAACTCAGGCTGAGTAATTTTGTTTTTGTGGAACCGTAAACTTTGCGCGCCTTTAAGTGGAATGTCGCTTTCCTGTAGCACTTCTATTTTTCTTAAGAAATGCTCTTCCTCTTCACTTACCAAGGTTATAGCCAAGCCTTTTGCACCCGCTCGTGCGGTGCGCCCTATTCGGTGAATATGGGTTTCAGGCTCTTCGCTCACGGTGTAATTTATAACACAGGCAACATCGTCTATATCTAATCCACGGGCTGCTACATCCGTGGCAACAAGCACTTGCAGAGAGTCGCTGGCAAACTGCATGAGCACTGACGTGCGTTGGTGCTGTTCCATATCACCCTGAAGACCTTTAGCGCTAAAACCGTCTTCGAGTAGCTCTTCAACCACCTCATTAACCTGCGTTTTACGGTTACAGAAAACAATGGCATTTTTAGGCTGATATTCCGTCAACACCGCTTTAAGCGCCTGCGTGCGGGTGTGGGGTAATACGTTGTATCCCAGCTGAGTTATTGCAGGTTTATTCTCTTGAGATTCTACTTTACAAGTTACCGGATCATGCAGGTACTGCTTTGCCACACGCTCAATTTGTTCAGTGAAGGTGGCAGAGAACAACAGAGTTTGTACCTGCTTTGGCGTTTGACCAAAAATAACGCGCAAGTCATCCTCAAAGCCCATATCTAGCATACGATCGGCTTCGTCGAGAACACGCAATTTTACGTTGCGCAAGTCTAAGCGGCGCTTTTCCACGTGGTCCATCACACGACCTGGTGTACCAACAATGATGTGGGGACTATGTTTGAGTGACTGAATCTGAGGCCCCATCGGCTGACCACCACACAAGGTTGTCACTTTGATGTTGCCAATATCTTTAGCGGCTGCACGACATTGCTGGGCGACTTGTTCAGCAAGCTCTCGAGTGGGGCAAAGCATAATCACCTGTGTAGTAAAGTCGTAAACTTCAATACGCTGAAGTGCCGGGATAACAAAACACAAAGTTTTACCACTGCCGGTCTGGGCTTGACCAATGACATCCTTACCCTGTAAGGCCTCTGGAAGTGACTGAGATTGTATGGGAGAGAGCTGATGAATGCCTTGTGAGTCTAATGCCTTTATGATGGCGGGATTTATATCTAATTGCTTTACTGTTTCAACTGTCATTAATTTGGGTTCCAAAGGTGCACTACACCATGTTCGGTATGATGAGCTATGCCGTATTCTTGGGACACCATGTCACTCCATGAAGAAAGCCGCTCATTAAATTCATCACTCATTTTCACATCGGCCGCCGCTAGCTTGAGCTTTTCTAAAACAAAAATACAGGTGTCTTTCTTAGATAGTGCTAGGTAGGCCGTTGAGATATCGTATTTACTGGAAAGTGTTATTGTCTCACATTTAAATTGATTTGGGTTACATCCAAAGTCAATTGCGCCCTGAGAACCAAAAATTGTATCGATTTCGTTATAAAATAATGCTTCAACTAATTCTTTCCAAGAATCGTAAGCCTTTACGTTAAAACCATGTTCAAGCGCAACATTATAGCGATAGTCTTCTAATAGCGTCCCTACTTTGAATGTTCGTGGTACATCTTCAAAGGTTTCGAAATAGGGTTTATTTATGCCGTAGAGACCGTGAAGGTTGCGCGACACTGGCGTGACCCAATGAAAAACGTCGTCTCTTTCTGCCGTACGGATAACAGCAAACACCAACACGTTCGATTTAGACATCGCTTCTTTAGCGATACGTTCCCACGGCGCAGACAAAATGTATTGCGGTAAGGAAACTTCTTTGAGGACGCTATTCACTAAGTCAGCGGCAATACCTTTTACCTTGCCGCGCTCATCCTTTTCAGAAAAGAGTGGAACGACGTCAGCTATCACCCAAAGGTCGCTGGCATCAGTGCGTAATTGACCCGCTAGGCTCAGAATGCCATAGGTTAGCACTATGTCGGAAAAGCTTTTTGACAGCTCAGATTTCAAATGGTTGGCTAGCAAATAAAAGCCTTCTGATCTTTTATACTCGGTTATTTGTCCGGTGAGGCGGTCTGCAAATTCAAAAGAGGCAGTGTTTTTGTCTATCGCAATGTAAACGACAGCTAATTTTTTTGACTGACTCCCTGCGTTTGGGGTGCATGGCGCGGTTCCACTGCATTCAAAAGCAACCAGAGGAGATATCCAGTAAAAGTCTCGCTCGCTATCTGCAGTTCTCATTAAACTTGAATAAATATGGGGACTACCCTGCGTTTTTTTCGGGGCTTGTATAAAGTCAACCTGCTCGTTTGATAATGCATTTTCAAGGACAGCGCGGGCATACTCGTCAATACGCTCTCGCTGCGATTGAGTAAGCACACCTTGGAAATCATGAGCGTTCGACTTATAAAGGGTAAGTGCCCTAACGGGGTTTATCCATAGGGCACTTAAGCAAAGAACCAGTAAAATTAAGCTTGAAACGCTTTTTCTAGTTTCCACTGTAATGTTTGTCCAGCAAAAAATGGAACCATATCGGTGCC
Organism: Alteromonas sp. IB21; assembly: GCF_016405965.1. Classification (GTDB taxonomy): domain Bacteria; phylum Pseudomonadota; class Gammaproteobacteria; order Enterobacterales; family Alteromonadaceae; genus Alteromonas. The sequence continues at coordinate 25,493 of NZ_JAEFCD010000021.1, forward strand.
ATCAGCTAAGGTAACTTGTTCTGGCACCGTCCACGACGCTTTAACTAATGTCATTGTAGTTGTATTTCGCGGTAAACCATAAAAATCCGCACCATAATGGCTGGCAAAGCCTTCTAGTTTGTCTATTGCGCCTAGCTGCTCAAACACCTCTGCGTAAAGCTCAATTGCCGACCACGCACTATAACAACCCGCACAGCCACATGCATTTTCCTTTTTGTGTTTCGCGTGCGGCGCTGAATCTGTTCCTAGAAAGAACTTTTTATTGCCACTTGCCACCATATCTCGAAGCGCTTTTTGATGAGTATTGCGCTTAAGCACTGGCAAGCAGTAATTGTGAGGTCGTACTCCACCCACGAGAAGGTCGTTGCGATTTAGTAACAAATGCTGAGGCGTAATAGTAGCACCAACAAATTCGCTCGCGCCGGCAACAAAGCTTGCCGCATCTGCGGTTGTAATGTGCTCAAACACTACTTTTAGTTTCGGAAACGCCTCAACAATTGGGCCTAAATGAGTATCGATGAACACTTTTTCACGGTCGAATATATCGATGTGGTGCTCTGTCACTTCACCGTGAATTAGCAGCAACAAACCTTGTTCTTGCATAGCTTGAAATACAGGGTACAAAGCCTGAATACCTTTTACTGCCGCGTCAGAATTCGTAGTTGCGCCCGCAGGATACAATTTGCACGCGGTGACACCGGCTTGCTTAGCATCAACAATATCTTGTGGCGTAGTTTGATTGGTTAGAAACAAAGTCATCAATGGCTCAAAACTGCTGCCACTCGGTCTTGCAGCCTCAATGCGCTCCTTATACGCCATCGCCATTTCAGCATTTACCACTGGCGGCACAAGATTCGGCATCACAATAGCACGTTGAAAGCAGCGTGCAGTTGCTGGAACGGTTTCCGCTAGCATTTCGTTGTCGCGAAAATGAAGGTGCCAATCATCTGGCGTAGTAATAGTAAGCGTTTGCATGCCTTGTTTCTCTTAGTACTTGTTCAAACAAAGGGATATATTCGCGCAATAATAGCACAACTCAATACTTTTGCGCGCGGAACGAGACCGCCGCTTAGGGCTATGGGTTATTTTTTTCGTGCTCTACCCAAATTAGTTTGTTGACGTTATAGCCGGCAGCTGAGGCTGTATCTAAAAGCTGAGAACGTACATCATCATCAATTGAAGGCGTGCGGGCTAGGATCCACAGATAGTCTTTATCAGGGCCGGTAATTAACGCGTATTGATACCCTTCTTTGTCTAGCGCCATGATTACGTAGCTCGCATAAAATGGGCCAAAGAAAGAGACCTTCAGGTGCCCAATTGAAGAGGTGTCAACAAAGTACGCTTTGCCTTCTGCTTCATCCCATGCGTTTTCTTGTTTAGAAAACCCGCGATTGATCACTTTTACACCACCGTCGTCGCGCATGCTGTAGGTTGCTGTTACTTCGCTTAACCCTTCCTCGAAGCTATGATCGTACCTAGCAATCTCGTACCACTTGCCCAGGTAACGAGGAAGTTCGAATTCATCAACCGGTGTGACGTTCTCAGGTACACCAGTACACCCTAGTAAACTCGTAAGAAAAAAACCACTTACTATCGCAAAAATCAATTTCTTAAACATATGCTCTCTCTTTCTCTGTACACATTTTTATGGCAAAGAAGCGTGCCTGTTCAAAACAGGTAGCTGCTTCATTCCATAAACCGCTTACACTCAACGTTGACCTGACCAGACAAGATAAGCTCGCTGTCGTTATAAAAAATAATTTCGCCTGATCAAACTTTTATTATGCGTGCGCACATATTACAGTGCCTGACGATTAACAATGAACAGTTATTAATAACGAGTGCCATAACGTCTTGTCCACTCGATATTTTAAATAGGGAGAAGAACAAATGAATGCCCATTTTCCACACGCAAGCCGCTTAATTTACGGGTGCATGGGTCTCGGTGGAGGTTGGAATAATTCACCTGTCACAAAAGATGACATCAGCCAAGCCCGTTCCATTATCGACACTGTGTTAGACCTAGATATTAACGTTTTTGATCACGCTGACATTTATACTTTTGGAAAAGCCGAAACTGCCTTTGGTGAAGCGCTGAAAGAAGCGCCAGAATTGAAAGACAGAATGATTATCCAATCAAAATGTGCAATACGCTTTGAGGATGATTTGGGACCAAAACGGTATGACTTCTCCGCGAGCCATATTCATAGTTCAGTGGAGGGTATTCTTTCTCGCTTAGGCATAGAGCAACTCGATGTTCTATTGCTTCACCGCCCCGACCCATTAATGGTGTTGGAAGAAGTCGCGGGGACGCTACAGCTTCTGCAGCAGCAGGGAAAGATTAAGCATGTGGGCGTATCGAACATGCATGGGCACCAAATTAACTTCCTTCAATCGGCGCTTTCAACGCCTATAGTCGCCAATCAATTAGAATTGAGTTTGGGCTTTAGAGACTGGTTAGAAGACGGTATTACTACCAATAATGCTGCGAATCGCGACATTGGATACGCCCCTGGCACACTAGAATATTGTATGATGAACAATGTACAGCTGCAGGCATGGGGAAGCTTAGCTCAAGGTAAATATACAGGGGCCACGGCAGAAACAAGTAGCGATAAAGCCACGGCTGATTTGGTTGCGCAGCTTGCGGGGGAATATCAAACAACACCCGAGGCCATCGTATTGGCTTGGCTTATGCGCCATCCCGCTAATATTGCTCCAGTTTTAGGTAGTACTAACGTCGAAAGGATTAAAGCAAGTCAAAAAGCCATGAACGTTCACCTGACCCGCGAGCACTGGTATAAGCTATTTGAGGTAGCTCGTGGCCAAGAGATGCCATAACAAACAACGAGGGAAATGGTATGTTGAAAGGCTTTCATCATGTCGCTGTTATTTGTAGCGATTATCCGCGTTCAAAAGCGTTTTACACTGACGTCTTAGGTTTTTCCATTATTGATGAAAATTACCGCGAGGCTAGGGACTCGTATAAATGCGACTTGGGCTTACCAGATGGTAGCCAAATAGAGTTGTTTTCGTTTCCAGGGGCACCAAAAAGGCCGTCACGCCCCGAAGCACAAGGGCTCCGACACCTGGCATTCAAAGTAGACAATTTAGATGAGGTGATTAATCACTTAACGAATAAGCGCGTGGAATGCGAACCGGTAAGAACTGACGAATATACCGGCAAACGCTTTACGTTTTTCCAAGATCCTGACGGTTTACCCCTAGAGCTATACGAACTTTAAAAGGACGTTCTCGCGTTAAAAAGTGCCGAATAAAGGCGTGTCTTTATTCGGCTTTTTTCTTCAACGGCGTTGGTTATGTAGGCTAATCCAGCATTCTTACTTCCCGTTGCGGGAATGGAATATCGATATCATGCTGTTGAAGAGCGTTAAATATAGCTTGGTTAAGCGCATATCGCACTTCGAAATGCTTTACTGCAGGCGCCCATACCCGCACTCCAAAGTTAATACTGCTATCGCCAAAATTGTCAACGCCAATGGCCGGTGACTTTTCAGTGCTAACACCGTCGACGGTTTTAACCGCGTTTCGAATAACTTCAATAACATTGTCTACATCACTAGAGTACGCAACGCCAATCTCCAGCTCGATAAGCATATTTCCTGCAGAGTTGTGCAATATTTCGCCCACAATTAGCTTGTTGGGAATTTGAATTTGCACATTATCTTCGTCTATCAAAATGGTATAGGGCAGCATCACTTGGTCGACAACACCGGCAACCCCACGAACGCGAATGGTATCTCCCACAACAAAGGGGCGGGTAATGATGATGGTGAATCCAGCAGCATAATTTGCCAGCATTCCCTGAATGGCAAGGCCTGCCCCCAGTCCCACTGCGCCTAACGCAGCAATAAGGGGTGTAACACTAATACCAACATTGCCTAGCGCTATGATGATGACAATCCCAAGCACCACCAATTTACAGGCGCCACCAGTGAAACGACTAAGCGTGACATCTATGCTTTTGCTTACCATTAGGTTTTCAACCACATGGCCTATTTTGTTGGCAACCCACCAACCAATGAAAAATATAATAATGGCGCCTACAATTTGGAAGCTGTAGGTCACTGCAAATTCAACCAGTGTGTCGTATAGCGCTTGCGCTTGTTTTAATTCGTCCATTGAGCGTGAGTACAATTAGCGGTGATACTTGAATAGGTGAAGAGTAAACAACAATGATAAGAAAAACCAGTGCCGGAACTTAGCCCGGCACTGGTATAGGAAAAGTGGGATCTGTTGATGACAAGACTTAAAAAAGACAGCCATTAGTTCGCGTATTCGCTTGCCTCTATTTCAGCCAAACGCGCTTTTGTAGGGTTCTTGATGTAGTTATATACCAGTCCCACGAAAAGCAATGCCGCAAACCCTGTTGCTACCATAAAGCCGTATTTGGCATCACCGCCATTAGCGTCACTGACGAGGCCCATTATAAATGGCCCTGCGGCTGCACCAGCGGCAGTAAAGAACAATATAACGCCGGCTACGCTACCATGCTGATGTTTAGGAAAACAACTTATCCCTTTGGAATTAAAGGTTGGATATATGACCGACATAAAAATACCTGTCAACGGGAACAAGAATAACGCCACTTGCTTTCCACCCCACAACCCGATACCGAAACACAGCACAATAGCACCAGTAAATAGCATCAGAACGAGTGCCCAGTTGAAACGAGACATCATCCAGATCCCTACAAATCGCCCTGCAGCACGAAGAATAAAGAAAGCGGTTACCGAATATATGGCTAACGTTTGTGAGAAGCCCTCGGTATAACAATCATAAGTCGCCTTAAGTGTGGTTGCATCGCACACTAAATAACTCGGCATCCAAACGTAAATCGCACTTTCTGCGGCAACGTAGAGAAATGCGCCTATTGAAAAGCCCAGCGCATACGGATTTTTGACCAATTTCAGACTTTGCGCTATGGATACCTTTTCCTCACCGTTCCCAGTGTTTCTTGTGTAAGCGGGATATTTAACTAATAACGCGCCTACAATTAATACTGTGCAAACACCACCGGCTATGACGTAAAGCCACTGCCAAGCAACGCCTTGGTGAATGAGGTATGCAACAATTAATGGACCAATAATAGCGCCTACGCCAAAAAACGCTTCTGCGCCGTTCATGGTAGCTGTGTGCTGTTTAGTTGACGAGGATATATCACCAATCAACGCAAGGGCGCCCGTCTTAAATATCCCTACTGCTACGCCCGAAAGACTCATTAAACTTACGATTAGCATAAAGTCATTGGCAATAAGGAAGCTGTAGCAGGCTAAGCCAAAAAGCGCTAGCCCTATGATTATTGTTGGTTTTCGCCCTAACTTATCGGCTAAAAAGCCAAGAAATAGCCCTGATAAAGCAATGCCCAGCATAGGGAGTGAATGCATCAAGCTAGCTTGCGCATTAGTGACCGAAAACGCCACTTTTACTTCTTTGATTATCTCGCCTACAGAATCTGATGTCATTGCGAACATCATAAACATAAGGTACGTCAACCACCTGATAATTCTGCTACTAGAGTCATGATTAGGCATATTTTGTCTCACAAACACACTGGCGAAAAGGTTAGCTTAACCTTTCTTAAATTCATAAAAATACGTTTACTGTTGCACGTACTCATTTAGTAAAAAATAACGATTTAATAACCTTGAAAAATCAGCTTAATCGTTTAAGATAAAAGTTAACAGAATTTAAAAAGCCTGTAAACCCGATAATTCGGCTAGGCTAATTTAGCATACAAGTGCGTAACATTTTGGAGTTTTCTATGAGCTATGCTGCTGACAGTGGTGTATGTTTAGACCGAATCTTAGCATCCACCGATTTATCTGGCCTTACAAAGAAAGATGCTACTACATTTACTCGTCGATTGAAGGCGCATTTCCCTCGCCTTTTTGAAAAATATACTTATGTCTACGGTCATCAGTACGACTGCTATTTTCATTTACAAAAACTCGTCGAAATTTTAAGAGACGGTTCAAAAAATAGAAAGCCTGCACTTAAAAAACTAGACAGCCAGCGCCTAGACTCGCCGTTGTGGTATCGCGATGAAGAACAAGTCGGTATGGCCTGCTATGTTGATCTCATGGGACCGACGCTTAACGACCTGCACGGCAAAATTGAATACTTCAAAGCACTAGGTGTTACGTACGTTCATTTGATGCCATTGTATGATGCACCTAAAGGTGACAGTGACGGTGGGTATGCAGTTTCAGACTACCGAAAGGTAAACCCAACATTGGGGACGGTCAAAGATTTAGAAAAACTCGCCGACGCACTTCAAAAAGAAGGGATTAACCTTGTTCTCGATTTCGTCTTTAACCATACCTCCGATGAGCACGCTTGGGCCAAAGCAGCGCTGGATGGCGATAAACAATATCAAAATTATTACTATTTGTTTGACGACAGAACGATTCCGGACCAATACGAACATACACTTAGAGAAATATTCCCACAGGTAAGAAGAGGCAGTTTCACCTTTAATGACCAAATGGAAAAGTGGGTGTGGACTACTTTCAACAGCTTTCAGTGGGACCTGAATTACAGCAACCCTGAAGTATTTAATGCAATTACTTCAGAAATGCTATTTTTAGCGAACTTAGGTTGTGCAGCGTTACGTTTAGACGCACTGGCATTTATTTGGAAAGAGCTAGGCACAAATTGCGAAAATCAAGAAAAAGCACACGTGCTAATTCAAGCGTTTAATTGTTGTCTGCAAATTGTAGCGCCGGCTGTGGTATTTAAGTCAGAAGCTATTGTGCACCCTGATGAAGTACTTAAGTATATTGACAAAGACGAGTGTCAGCTGTCCTACAATCCACTGTTAATGGCCTTACTATGGAACTCGCTGGCAACGCGCAAAACGCGACTACTCACCAGCTCAATGAAGAAGAGTTTCGCAATATCAGATGCCTGTACTTGGGTTAACTATGTGCGTTGTCACGATGATATAGGGTGGACGTTCGACGACGCTGTGGCACATGAAATCGGGATCAACCCGTTTGATCACCGCATGTTCCTGAATCAGTTTTATACTGGCCGGTTCGACGGCAGTTTTGCAAACGGCGTACCTTTTGCTGAAAACCCGTCAAACGGCGATTGCCGAGTATGCGGGTCACTCGCCTCGCTGTGTGGCTTGGAAGGTGCACTAAAAGATAACGACGCTCATGGAATAGATGAAGCAGTAAAACGAATGTTATTGCTCTACGGCATTACCTTTAGTATCGGCGGTATTCCTTTGCTTTATTCAAGCGATGAAATTGGAAAGCTCAATGACTACAGTTATCGTAATGACGATAGCAAAAAGCACGATGACAGATGGGTAAATCGTATCGCAGTGACGAATGAAGATACCCAACTTGCACTTGGTGTAACTACACCTTCAAACCCGGCAGAAGTAGCAAGCCTGAAAGTATTCAATGGCCTACAACAAATGATAGCAATAAGAAAACAGCATGCTATTTTCGGTCAGGCCAAAACCCATATACTAGAAACAGACAACCAGCATTGTTTTGCTTTTTTGCGGGAAAATACGGAAGGGGAAAAGCTGCTTGCTATTTGTAACTTTAGTGAACACCCTCAATCACTATCCCGTAGCATTTTGGCTACACTCAAGGAGTCTGCGAGTAAAGAGCTACTTACTGGTGAAACTGTCGAGATAAACGCTTCAGCACTCGTACTCGCGCCGTTTCAGCAAATGTGGCTACTTCCTGCTTAGTTACCTTTCTGTCTGCTACACCCAACTAATTTCTAGCGTCGGCTAGCAAATTAGTTGGGGCTTGCTCAGCAAAAACTTTAAATTCTTACATGCCAATAACTTACTAGGTATCCCATAGTTTCAAAGGCAATTGAAAAAATTACCACTATACTTAAGGAAGCAGTATTTTTTTGCACGCTTTGGATTGACTACGCGCTAGGCCTTTGAAGCGGAAGGAGCGGGAAAATACATGCACTGATAAGTCTGGTTTAGTTCTTGCAAAGAAGCTTTTGCAAAATAGCCCTTGCAATATAGCTCTTGCAAAAACGTTAGCAGCACTTCTCAGAATTAAGCCCCCGGCGACATTCGAATTATGTCATATGGATATGTTTAACATGGTAACGGATAGAACAATGCAAAGTGATCGCGCTTTGGAATATATGTGCCCCTATTGCGGGGCAATTAACGATTTTCAACTCGACAGCCTTCAAGATATGTATCACGAGCAGCATGAGTCCTGCAGTTGCTGTAATAAAATACTTAGCCTCACCCCCGCGGACGGGATAGCAGGAAGTGTAAATCTTATCGTCGATGAAATTATTAACGACAACGTCATTAAGTAACCTTTTTGTTAAAGGTTACTTTGTACATTTCTAAACAAAAAGACCGCTAAATTCAGCGGTCTTTTCAATGCTTGCAACGAAATAAACTTATCGGAAAAACTCTCGTTTCAATTCACTGTCTGTAAGGAAAAGACCGCCCAAGGCAGACGTTTTTGTATATGAATTCGTATCTCGAATGCCTCGCGCCTTAACACAATAATGTGTGGCGTTTATGCTCACTGCAACATCTTCGGTATTTGTAAGCGTTTGCAATGCTATAAGCACTTGCTGAGTTAAGCGCTCTTGCACTTGCGGGCGTTGCGCAAAAAAGCCAACTAACCTATTAATTTTCGAGAGACCGATTACGGTGTCTTTCGGAATGTAAGAAACCGTCGCAGTGCCGTCAATAGTAACGAAGTGATGCTCACATGTGCTGGTTAGACTGATGTCGGAAACCTGCACTGGCTGGTCAATCTGCATCTTATTTTCGATAGCAGTAATTTTAGGAAACTTTCGATAGTCCAGCCCACTAAAAATCTCGTTAACATACATTTTAGCGATGCGCGCTGGCGTGTCACATAGACTGTCATCAGCCAGATCTAGACCAAGCGTGTCCATTACGTCTCGCATGGCGCTTTCAATTCGCTTTCGTTTCTGCTCATCTGTCAGCCCATTAGCTACCATAGGGGTTTCTAATCCTCTGGCTTCTAATGCATCTCGTACACGCTGTGCTGATTCTGAAATAGAGTGGTCAAGTGCATCGCGCACAATTACCGCTTCTTTTGCTAACATTGCTTTATCCGTTGTTACTGCTTTTTTTGAACTTCTACGCTGGGTTACTCGTAAAAGTTCGGTTATACAACAACATGACTTTTATTTAATGTTGTTGCTACCGATAGTGCTACTTACACAATAATAAAACTGCGACTGCTTAATTAAGAAGGACATCATCTTGAAATCACCTGTACTTATAACAGGCGCTAGCCAACGTCTTGGACTAGCCATGGCCGAAAGCTTACTTGAGCAAGGCCAGCATGTCGTATTGACATATCGAACACCCCGCCCGAGTATCACGATGCTTAAGGATAAAGGCGCAACAGTTCTACAGGCTGATTTTAGCACTGAGGCGGCTATTGATCGAGCAATTGATGAGATTAAGGCAATCAGTAAAACCTATCGTGCCGTGATTCATAATGCGTCTGATTGGGCGCAAGAAAAGGATAGTAACGATAAACAAAGCCTTATAGCGCGAATGATGATGATTCACGCTGTCGCACCCTACCGCATTAATCTAGCGCTCGAAAGGGCGCTACGCGAGTATGAAGGCCAAGCCGATATCATTCATATGACTGATTATATTCAAGAAACGGGCAGTGAAAAACACATGGCCTATGCAGCAAGCAAAGCTGCCTTGCACAACCTCACCTTGTCCTTTGCAAAGAAACTGTCGCCTCAGGTAAAAGTAAATAGCATAGCTCCTGCTTTACTTATGTTTAATGAAGGCGACGATGAAGCCTATAGACAGAAAGCACTTAAAAAGTCGTTACTTGAAATAGTACCAGGTGCGCAAGAAGCCGTGAAAGCAATGAATTACTTATTTGATAGTGACTATGTGACGGGACAAACGCTTCATCTCAACGGTGGGCGACATTTGAAATAAGGCATCCCCTTCGCTTCATACAACCAGCGTATACTAATGTAATAAAGTAATCGTCACCGCCAATTAATTTCATCGCCATTTGCCTTGGTCTACTGCTGAGGCATGGCTATAATCCGAACCCTATTTTAACGCTATTTGGAATTTTACTATGCACGGCAACCGTACTATGGCCCCTGAATGGCATGACATTGATGCTGTTATGTTAGCATGGCCGCATGCACAAACCGATTGGGCTCCATGGTTAGAAGAGGCGAGAGAAACCTATCTTAACGTGATTGCGGCAGTAAATCGCAATAGCGCTGGCGTGATATTGTTGTGTGCACCTGATGATGTAGACAGCCTTGTAACTCGTTTACCTGAAAACGCACAAGTACTGATCGTTCCTGCGTCATATAACGACACCTGGATGCGCGACTACGGTTTTATCACCTGTAAAGACAGTGAGGGTAATGGCTCGCCAGTAGAATTTCGTTTTAACGGTTGGGGTAATAAGTTTAATGCGTCAGAGGATAACCTCGCCAATCAACGCTATTTGGCCGCCATGTGTAAATCTGTGCTTCGCAGCAGCCCTGTTGTAGCTGAAGGTGGCGCTTTAGAAATTGACGAAGATGGCCACTTACTTAGTACTGCACAGTGCTTACTTAACCCTGAACGAAATGGCGATATGTCGTTAAGTGCCTATGAAGATGCATTTAGAGACATGCTAGGTTGTAGCAAAGTTACTATCTTGCAACACGGTCATCTAGAAGGTGATGACACCGACGGCCATATCGACACCATCGTGCGTTTTACCCCTAACAAAGGCTTAGTCATTCAGGCGTGTAACAATCGCCCTAACGATAGTCACTTTGAAGGGTTAAAAGCTCTGTGTGATGAGTGCTCGCTGGAGCTTCCTGAGCATAAACAGTTCCATTTACCGTTACCGCATATCGTAAATGATGAAGGAGATCGTCTTCCGGCATCATATGCAAACTACTTAATTTGTAACAACGCGATTTTACTGCCCGTGTATGGTGAAGAAGAAGATGCCGAGGCAATTAAAACCGTGCAAAGAGCACATCCCGATCATATTGTTGAACCAATCGATTGCAGTGTACTCGTAAGACAATACGGTAGCTTGCATTGTATTTCCATGCAGGTACCCACAAATACGTTAAAAGATTCGATTATCACCACCTTAAAAAAAGGAGTGTCAATACATGCGCCCAGCTAAGCTAAAAGTGGGTCTGGTACAACAGGCCGTTGCCGATAACGACAAAGCAACGAACTGGAATAAAAGTGCCGAACAAATTGCTAAATTAGCCGCTGAAGGCTGCGAGTGCATTCTGCTTCAAGAACTGCATAGCACCCTGTATTTTTGCCAGCAAGAAGATACTAACGCCTTCGATCTAGCTGAGCCAATTCCAGGCCCAGCAACAGACTTTTTTGGTGAGCTAGCAGAAAAGCATAACATTGTGTTGGTGACATCACTGTTCGAAAAACGCGGCTCAGGTTTATATCACAACACCGCTGTCGTGTTCGACCGCAGTAAAGAAATTGCGGGTAAATACCGTAAAATGCATATTCCTGATGACCCAGGCTTTTACGAGAAGTTTTACTTCACACCGGGCGATATGGGCTTCACGCCTATTGAAACCAGCGTAGGTAAACTTGGCGTATTGGTGTGTTGGGACCAGTGGTATCCAGAAGCGGCACGCCTAATGGCAATGGCAGGCGCAGACTTGTTGTTCTACCCTACCGCTATTGGCTGGGATTTAACTGACACAGAAGAAGAGCGTACTCGTCAGCACGGTGCATGGGAAACCATTCAGCGTTCTCACGCTGTGGCAAACTCAGTGCCGGTTATCGTCGCGAACCGCACTGGCTTTGAAGCATCGCCTGTTGAAGGTGACCCGGGCATTCAGTTCTGGGGGCAAAGCTTTGTAGCAGGTCCACAAGGCGAGATTTTGGCGAAAGCCGAGGCTGAGGGCGAAACCACCCTAACCGTTGAGCTTGATATGGAGCGCACCGAGCAAGTGAAGCGCATTTGGCCTTATTTCCGCGACCGCCGCATCGACGCTTACGACGAACTAACAAAGCGCTGGCGCGACTAACTCAAATTCTGGGGATCAGAGTACTTTTTAAGCTCAATCTAGACAGTACGCTCTCCCCCGCAAGCGCCGCCCGAACTGGTGCAGAATTTGTCGGTTCATTTTCTTGAACTCAAGCTGTCGTGGCTGAAATGTACTCTGACCCTGTAATTTGCTGTGGATTCACGCTTTAAATATAATGTTGTCGTAAAGCATAAAAACGTGACGCGAACGCTTGGGCAATAGCGTTAGCATGACGTCTTCGTCGATGTCTAAGCCCCCAGTGAATTGACCGAAGGCTGGCATCACAAATAAGCTCTCACTATTGGTAAAGCATTTGCCCGAATAGCGCCGGCGAGCAATGGTTGTGCGTTTTTTGGGGTGATAATGGCCGATAACCTGTGCACGCTGTTCACCCTCTTCAGGTTCGTGCCTAAACACCATGCCATCTAGCGCTATTTCAAAACATGGCGTACCCGGAATGCCGTCAGGTAAATCAGGATCATGGTTACCTTCCACCCACATCCACTCGTGCACTTTATTTACTAATCGACAGAGGTGCTGACGGTCTTCGACAGTCATGCGCGACATACTGTGCTTATCGTGGAAACTGTCGCCTAAGCTAATCACCCGCGTGGGCTGATAGTCATCAACAATGCTTTCTAAACGCGTTAACGTGGCGGTGGAATCTAGACTAGGCAGCGGGTTCGCAAAGCTACGTAGAAAGCTGCCTTTTTCTAAGTGAAGGTCGGACACGATAAGCCAGTCGCATACCGGCAAATAGGCTACGCCGCGCGCATCTAACAGCCACAAGTAATCTGCATATTTTGTAATAGTGATGTGGCGCTGGCTTACTTTTTCGGTCAGCCATGAATCGCTTATTGCCAAATTGTCCTCATCCTTCTAGTTATGTATTTATGTTCTTGGTATGTGGCTGCGAACTTTAATATCTCAATGGTATCAGACTATTTAGCTATTGCTTGATGGCTGCTGGCTACTGGCTACTGGCTACTGGCTACTCATGGTGCCAAGTGAAGTTTGCTTTGCAAATGCTACTGATGTGAAACCAACACCGTGACATCACCAATATTAATTAACGAGGGAACCCGAGAGCAATGCACGCACTTCATCTAGCATGGTTTCAGCTTCCGCATATAAATCGGCTTGCTCAATAATAGCCTGCGCACCCGCGCCTTTCACTTGCTCACTACGCACATCAAGCACAATAGGTATGGCCATTGGCGAGGGTTTTTCAAGATTCACCAGCGTAGCTGAATCTACATAGCGAATAAGTAAGTTGGCAAGTCGTCTTAAATCCAGCAGTTCACGCTCTGCATCAGCTCGGGCCACTTTAAGTAAAATGTGGTCGCGGTCGTGTTCTCGCAAGGTATCGTAAATAAGATCGGTAGAAAACGTTACCTGCTTCATGGTTTTTTGGCTGGCGTGATAACGCTGTTCTGTTAGGCCGCTTACCACCGCCACTTGCCTAAACGAGCGCTTGAGCATAGGTGCTTGTAGCATCCAATCTTCTAATTCATCACCTAAAATATCAGGCTGAAATAGCTGCTGCAGTTGCACTTGAGATATTGGATTTACCGATGCCACCGACAAGCCATAATCGGTCACGCTGAAGCTTAAAGGCTTGATACCCATTTTCTCCATTCGTCGAGTTAGCAACATACCTAAGGTTTGATTCGCTTTTCGTCCGTCGAAGGTGTAGTACAGCGTATAATGCGCCTGCCTGAATGGAAATTGCTCCACCAGTACCCGCTCAGGGCTAGGCAACTCAGAAAATGCCTGCTGAAGTTTAAGCCACTCTTGTACCTGTGCGGGTAAGGCTCTCCACGACTTTTGTGTCGCTAAAATTTCGCGTACACCTTCAGCTAAATAAGTTGATAGCGGCATTTGCCCACCTGCGTAGCTTGGTATTTTTGGCTCTTTGGCTTTTGCAGGCTTCGCGTGAAGCTGCATGTCGCGAATAGCTTCAAAGCGCAGCACTTCTCCCCCAAAGTAAAAGGTGTCTCCCGGCGTTAATTGCTGGGCGAAATACTCTTCTACTTCGCCGATAATCTTGCCTTGGTTTCCTCTGCGGATACGCTTTACTTTAAGTCGACCCGCTTCAACAATAGTACCTATGTTCTGCCTGTGCCGTTGAATAACACGGCGATTAGCTGGCGAGAAAGTGCCATCGTCGTTTTTTGTTAAACGCTGGTACCGCTCATAAGCATTAAGAGCACTACCGCCGTCTTGGGTAAACTGCCATAGCTTATCGAAATCATCTCTATCTAGCCCTTGATACGGCGTGGCGGTAAGTATTTCTTGGTATAAAGTATCTGGGCTATCAGCCCTACTACATAAACAGTTCAAAATGAACTGAGGAATAATATCTAGTGCGCCCGGCTGTGGACTTTCGCCATCTAGCTCACCTTTTTCAATCGCGGTGATTGCTGCTTGGCATTCCAGCGCTTCAAAGCGATTTGCGGGTACTAGTAGCGCTTCGCTAGGTTCGTCGAGCCTGTGGTTAGCCCGCCCTATTCTTTGCAGCAGCCTGCTCACGCCTTTCGGCGCGCCTACTTGAATGACTTTGTCGACGTCTCCCCAGTCGATACCAAGCTCTAGCGCCGAGGTACATACAATGGCCCGCAGCATACCGCTGGCCATCATGGCTTCGGTTTTGCGGCGCTGCTCTTTGCTCAAGCTGCCGTGATACAGCGCAATGGGCAGCGCTGCTTTATTTGCCTCCCACAGCATTTGAAATAGCAGTTCAGACTGAGCACGGGTATTAACAAAAACCAATGTGGTTTGGGCATTTTCAATAGCTTGGTAGATATCTTCGATAGCGTAGCGAGCCATAAAGCCACCAAAAGGCATGCGCGCTTTAGAGTGCAACATTTCAACTTTCGGCTTTTCACCTGCTTTCACTTTTACAATATTAGCTACAATGTCACTGCCAGCCAGCCACGCGCCCAAAGTCTCGGGAAAGGCTACGGTGGCTGACAAACCTATGCGTTTACAGTTTGGTGAGAGTACGCTTAATCGTGCGAGAGCAAGTGATAAAAAATCGCCGCGTTTATTGGCCATTAAACTATGGGTTTCGTCGATAATAACCCGTTTGAGTTTACCAAATAGCTTATCTGCATCCGCGTAGCTCAACATCAACATGAGGGATTCAGGGGTAGTGAGCAGGATATGAGGCGGCTTCTTGCGCTGACGCTGGCGCTTGTGCGAGGGCGTATCGCCAGTGCGTGTTTCGGCCGTAATTGGCAGCGCCATTTCTTCAATGGGCTGCAATAAATTACGGTGGATATCTTGCGTGAGTGCTTTTAGCGGCGAGATGTAAAGGGTATGCAGGCCGTTGAAACCACCCTTTTCTTTTCCTTTCTTTTCCTGTCTATCTGTAGCCTTTGTTTCGAGGTGTTCGTCAGTTTCTCTCGACCTAGAAAGCTGTCTCGTTTCAGATGCTTCAACTGGCACCCCATCTTCCACCATCTCAGCTAGCTCACTCATACCATATGTCTCAGCAAGCTCACTCATACCATATGTCTCAGCAAGTTCGATTAGGCTAGGCAAAAAGCCGGATAGGGTTTTGCCTGCTCCAGTTGGCGCAATCAATAATGTACAGTCATGCTGGTCTTTTTCTGTCAGCATGGTTTGCTGATAATCGCGTAATTGCCAGCCTTTTTGTTCAAACCAACGGGCAAAGACTGAAGGAAGTGGGGTCATTGATGGTTCTTGTTAATACTTTTAGCACTTATACGGCAAAACCTTAGTTAGGTTTACTCATGATCTCTTTAGTTTTTAGTGTGTGAGCGGCGTTAAGTGGTCGTTTTTGGGCCGTAAATACGTAGTAACAACAAACTTTTGTTAACGGATACGTTTGATAGTGCACCCATCAACATGGCTGAAAGCTGACGATACCGGCCTTTATTGTGAGCCTGGTGAGTTTTACATTGACCCCATGAATGAAGTAGCGACAGCGCTTGTCACACACGGCCACGCTGATCACGCAAGGGCTGGCCATAACAGTGTGTACGCAAGTTCAGAAACACTGTCTATTATGCAAACCCGCTACGGTAAAGACATGGCGATTCACCAGCACGCTGTAACGTTAGGAAAAACCATTGAGTTTAATGACGTAAAAGTCACGTTTTATCCTGCAGGCCACATTCTTGGGTCTACACAGATTCTGATTGAATATGCAGGCTACCGCGTTGTGGTTTCTGGCGATTACAAGCGCCGTCACGATCCTACCTGCCCTCCGTTTGAAGTTGTCCCTTGCGATGTTTTGATTACCGAGGCCACTTTTGGGCTTCCTGTTTTTAAGCATCCGCCCATTGAACATGAAATTGAAAAGCTGCTTCATTCGTTGCGGGTTTTTCCCGAGCGATGTCATCTAGTAGGCGCATATGCATTAGGTAAATGCCAACGGGTGATATTAGCACTGCGCGACGCGGGTTACGCCAAGCCAATTTACTTACACGGTGCGCAGCTAAAACTGTGCGATTTATACAAGCAATTGGGAATAGACTTGGGTGAGTTAATTCCAGTATCTGAGGTAACGGATAAAAAAACCTTGGCCGGTGAGATAGTCATTGCGCCGCCTTCGGCACTTGCTGACAGATGGTCACGAAGCTTACCTAATGTGCGTCCGGTTGTGGCATCTGGTTGGATGCAAATTCGCGCTCGTGCCAAGCAAAAAAATGCCGAGCTGCCACTTATTATTTCTGATCATTGCGACTGGCCCGAATTGCTGCAAACCATCGAAGAAGTAAACCCAAAAGAAGTGTGGGTGACCCACGGCAGAGAAGACGCCTTAATGTATCAGGCAGAGAAGATGGGGTTTAAAGCCAGAGCATTATCGCTAGTTGGTTATGACGAAGAAGAGCAAGGAGGCGACTAGTGGAGGCGTTCAGTAACTTACTAGAGCAACTTTATTACACTGCTGGTACCAAGGCAAAAGCGCAGCTTATCGCTGACTACATTGCCAATACGCCAGACCCCGACCGAGGCTGGGCCATCGCCGCTATGGCGGGCACGCTGCGCTTCGACTTTTTTAAGCGCAACACGGTAAAGAAGCTTGTTACCGAACACACTGACCCCGCCCTTTTCGCCATGAGCTACGATTATGTCGGTGAAGTGAGCGAAACCGTGGCCCATTTATGGCCCCACAGCGAGCCCGCGGATTTCCTTCCAAGTCTCACTGAAGTGGTTGAAACCTTTGCATCGGTGAGTAAACAAAAGGTGTCGGAAACGCTGGCCAATTATTTAACCATAATGACGCCAGCTCAGCGCTGGGCCTTATTGAAGTTAGGTACGCGAGGGCTGCGCATAGGCGTGTCGGCCCGCTCTATTAAACAAATACTAGCCGATTATGGCGATAAAGATATCAAAGAAATAGAAACACTTTGGCATGCGGTTCACCCCCCTTACGTTGACATGCTTCGATGGCTAGAAGGAAAAGCTGAAAAGCCAGATATCGAAAATGCGGTAACCTTTCACCCGGTCATGCTTTCTCACCCCATTGAAGACAGCGATATTGAGGCATTTACTGAGAACACATGGCAAATTGAAAACAAGTACGACGGCATTCGTGTACAGCTCGTTGTTAAGTCAAGTAAAGCTTTTAATGATAGGTCTATTGATAGTGATACAACCAATGAGGATGAGCCCGAAAAAGCACTCTTTTCCCGCACTGGCGATGACATCAGCCACTCATTTCCCGACTTACTTGAGTCTGTTAGCGGTAACATGGTGTTAGATGGAGAACTGCTGGTTATCCACAACGTGGAACATGGCTATGACTTATCTAGAGAATCAACCGCTCAAGGTATGACTACTGGAAATACAACGAGTGGTAAAAGCGACTCACAGGCTTGGTCCACCGCGCAGCCGGATGTGGACACCTTCAACGCGCTTCAGCAGCGCCTTAATAAGAAAAAACCAAGCAAAGCGCTACAGTCTTCCGCTCCTGTAGGGCTCATTGTGTACGACGCCTTAGTGCTTAATGGTGAGGATCTCACTGAAAAAACGTTGAAAGCTCGGCGCCAAGCCCTTGAAAAGTGGTTTAGCGAAAATAGTAACAACCGTTTGTTTCTATCAGAAACCCTTACCGCTACCTCCTCTCAAAGCCTTCGCAAGCTTCACGCTCAAGTTTGTCAAAACCGTGCTGTCGAGGGGCTAATGATAAAGCGCCTCGATAGTAAGTACATTCCCGGCAGGCCGAAGGGTAAGTGGTTTAAATGGAAGCGCGATCCACTGGTTGTTGATGCTGTGATGATGTACGCGCAGCGCGGGCATGGTAAGCGTTCTAGCTTTTATTCCGATTACACCTTTGGTGCGTGGGAAGACAACCAACTACTGCCCATTGGAAAAGCATATTCAGGCTTCACCGATGAAGAGCTTAAGAAGCTGGATAACTGGGTGAGACGCAATGCAGTGGGCCGCTTCGGGCCCGTACGGGAAGTTAAAAAAGAACTCGTATTAGAAGTGGCATTCGACGCTGTACACCCTTCATCAAGGCACAAATCTGGAGTTGCGCTTCGTTTTCCACGTATACATAGAATTCGTTGGGACAAGCCTGCCAATGAAGCTGACACCTTGGCAAATGTAAAAGCGTTAATAGAGAGTTAATACCAGCCCCCAAAAACACTTTCTTAGTCATGCAAAATCGCAGAGAATGGGAGAAGACAAATCATCGGGTTTACAGCCTGAACAAAACAATAGGAAGTCGCCATGCCTAAGGCTAGTGAAATTAAAAAGAATAACACCGTGGTATTTGACGGAAAAGCTTGCATTGTTCGCGATATTGAACGCTCTGTTCCCCAAGGCCGTGCTGGTGGCAGTATTTATCGCATGCGTATGTATGACGTGGTAACGGGTGCTAAATACGACGAAACGTTTAAAGACTCAGATACGTTGGATATGGCAGACCTCACCCGTCGCCCAGCAATGTTTTCTTATATTGACGGTGACGAGTATGTGTTTATGGATAAGGAAGACTACACCCCTTATCACTTGAACAAAGAAAGTATTGAAAACGAAGCCTTATTCATTAATGAAGAAACCGACGGTATCCAGGTTGTTATCGTAAGCGAAGTTCCCGTGGCATTAGACTTGCCAATGAGCGTTGAGCTCGAAGTCGTAGAGACAGACCCTTCTATCAAAGGTGCGTCGGCAACATCACGTACTAAACCAGCCACGCTTTCAACTGGTCTGGTAATACAGGTACCTGAATATATCAGCACCGGTGAATGGATTAAGGTCAACACTGAAGAACGCAAGTTTCAAAGCAGAGCAGATAAGCACTAGGCTCAATTAATGCAGTTAGCTCAATAGCCTGGCACTTTCAATGTCGCTGTTGCTAGTACTTAGAAATAAAAGAGGGTTCAGTTTGACGTGAACCCTCTTTTTTTAACAGTCTGACAAATAACTTATTTAGCGATATTAGCCTGTGTAGGCAGCGCGCTAAATGCGCCGTACTGGGTTACTGTATAAGCTCCGCAGCGAATGGCAAATTCAGTCGCTTCACTAACGTTTTCAAAGTTTTCTGCCCAAGCGTCGAATTCATCGGCATTTTTTACTTTAGTGGAAAGGAAATACAGGAAACCACCAATGAACGAGTCACCTGCTGCTGTGGTGTCTTTCACATCCATTTTTGGCGATGCTAGCGTGCCGCTAAACGACTTAGTAATATAGTGAATTGGCTCGCCGCCATCAGTAACCAGCACCACTTTAACGCCGCTATCTAACCACTGCTGCACTTTTGTATCGGCATTTTCTTCGCCATAAAGCTCCGCGAGCTCTTCACGGCTTGCTTTTAGTATAGACACTTTCTTCGCCGCTTCGTCTATACGCGTTGGCGCGTTGACGGTGTCATCCCAAAACGCTGGGCGATAATTGATATCCAAGCACACCATCATGCCGTTTTCCTTCGCCTTGTTTAGAATAAACTCAGTGCCAGGAATAAGCTCAGGGCCTGAAATCGAACCCGAACAGAAGTGAAGTACAGTATTTTTATCGCAATCGATTGTCGATAAATCTTGCTCTGAAATGTGCTTGTGTGCTGCATTATCGACGTAAAAGTCGAACGAGCGCTCGCCGTTTTCATCTAAATTAACAAATGCTAACGCGGTATTACCTTCTTGTGTTGTCCACACGAAATCTGTATTAACTTTATAGTGCTCAAGCATCTCTTTAAGAAACGCGCCAAAGGTATCATCGCCAACTTTCGATACCATTGCACTCTCGCCACCCAGTTGCGCTACCGCTACAGCAACGTTTGCAGGCGCACCACCCGCATAAGGTTGAAAAGGTTTCATGGCTGGTATGTTGCCATCTTTGGGCGCCGCACCTTGGCTTAACATATCAATAAGCACTTCACCTAAACATAAAATTTTCATACCGGCCTCGTTCAACAAAGTTCAAAATAGACGGTTAAATTTGTGCATAAAACACAAAGTTAACGAATCGTTAAATAATTGGGGCATAGTATTGTCGAAAGAAACAATTAAATCAACCCAATTGATTTAAAATCAGCCTAAAGAATTGTAGGATATGCTTGCGTAGTGTTAGATCATGATAAAAAACTATTTCTGAACAAAGCACTACCCTAATTCTTAAATTTGATACGCGGCTAGCTTGTTATTAAACTCTAGTCTCTCTTAATGGACAGATTGTAATTATATTGAATATTGAACCGGCTTTTCACCTGCCATCCCAAAAGACGCCTTTACTCCTCGATGCTCGCTCAACCAATGAACGGGAAATCCTAACGCTTATTCGTCAACGTGTTGCATTACCCAAGGCTGAAATCGCTCAATTAACCGGTTTGTCCGCGCAATCCGCTACGGTAATCATAAAAAAGCTAGAAGCCGATGGTTTAGTAAAACGTTTAAAGCCTATTAAAGGTGGTGTAGGTCAGCCGAAGGTTCCTTTTGGTATTGACGCTAATGGTGCATTTGGCGTTGGCCTTAAGGTTGGTCGCCGTAGCTTCGACATGACACTGCTTGACTTAAAAGGCAATGTAAAAGCAACACTTCACGAAAAGTCTGACTATCCAACGGTTAGCAATTTACTTAATTTCGCAAAGCGTGCCTTCAACGTGCTCATTAAGAATCTTGATACCGACCAACAACGCCTTGTTAGGGGTTTAGGCGTAGCTATGCCCTTCGAGATTTGGAGTTGGGCAGAGGAGGCTGGTGCTCCGAAAAATGAATTAGAAGAGTGGAGAGAATTCGATCCTCAAAGCGCCCTTGAAGACCTTCTCAACTTACCGGTATTTATTAAAAATGACGCGGGAGCGGCGTGCAGCGCCGAAATGTCTTTCGGCAATCCTAACCGTTACGAAAGCTTCTTATATATTTTCGTTGGCACCTTTTTAGGCGGTGGTCTTGTCTTGAATGGCCAGCTGATAAACGGAAAAACGGGCAATGCAGGCGCTATTGGCTCTTTACCATTTTTTAGCGGCACTTCGCAGCGCCAGTTGATTACTCAATCTTCGCTCTATTTGTTAGAACGGGCACTCGTAGACGCTGGGCAAAACGGCAAACATATTTATGAATCGCCTTCACACTGGTCATGCGACGAGGGCGTCGTTGACTATTGGCTTTCAGAAACCGCCAAGGGATTAGCATTTGCAACTCAATGCGCAATGAGCCTTTTGGATGTAGAGGGTGTAATCATAGATGGTGCTATCCCTAATGACGTAAAGAAATCGCTGGTTGAGAGAACCAAAGGGTCGATGGAGCATCTTGATATGCGCGGGCTTTCAAAGATACAAGTGAGTCCTGGCCTTGTCGGCGCAAAAGCGCAATCTATCGGCAGTGCAAACTTAGCGCTCCAAGCAAACTATTACTAATCATCTGAAAGTTCAAGACAGCGTTGGGGCGGTATACCAGTGAGAGAAAAATAAACGCGCTGGCACCGCAGTATGATTGGTCTCTTCAAATAAGAAGGAGCGAGAGAGCCTACCTAGTCACGACGTTTTTAGCCCCTTTAAGCAGCGCCTCTTTATCTATCTTATTAGGCACTTCCACACCACGTCGCGCTGCTGGCCTTGCTTCAATACTGTTCTTCCAGCGAATGAGATTATCCAAGCCTTCAATGCTAACACCTGACCATTCGTAAGTGCGCACCCAGCACCAGTTAGCCATGTCAGCAATACTATAGTCGTTGACCAAGTATTCACGGTCCTCTAGCCTGCCATCGAGCACAGTGAACAGACGTCGAACTTCGTTTTGGTATCGCTCGATAGCAACAGGGATTTTTTCTTCTAAGTACCGATAAAATACGTTGGCTTGCCCCATCATCGGGCCAATTCCACCCATCTGAAACATCAGCCACTGGATAACCTGGCTTTTACCCTTAGCATCACTTGGCAAGAACATTCCGGTCTTTTCAGCGAGATAAATCATAATGGCGCCGGACTCGAAAACAACGTGGCCATCGGCGTCTCTATCTACGATAACGGGTATACGTCCATTCGGGTTCGTGGCCAAAAACTCAGGGGTTTTCTGCTCGCCTTTCATTAAATTAACCGCATGAGCAGTGTATTCAAGACCCATCTCTTCTAACGCCACCGACGCTTTCCAGCCATTGGGCGTTGCCGCAGTATATAAATCTATCATTAGGCTTTTGCACTCGCTCTGTTACTCACCGCTTCGTACCAGCGAGCTAAATTAACATGCTCTTCGCTCATACGTATTTTTACAACTCGGGCAAAATCCATAGCGCATAACGCCGTTATGTCAGCAATAGAAAAAGCATCTCCCGCTATGTATTCTTTCACACCAAGTCGGCGCTCTAAAATATTGAGATATTTAGCCGCATTTATACCAGCTTCTTTGCCATATTCAGGAACCGGCGTCATACGGTCTTTGAAGTAGCCCGTGGTATGCTGAAAGCACATGCCTACTTGCATCATAAATGCCAGCTCTACTTGTCGCTGCCACATCGATATCGTGGCTTTTTCAACGGGAGTTGTACCCATTAACGGCGGTTCTGGCTGAAGCGCTTCAAAGTAAGTGCAAATGGCATCGGTTTCAGCAATACAGGTACCGTCATCAAGCTCTAGAATAGGAATTTTTCCCAGCGGATTTTTGGCACGCATTTCTGCACTTAAGTTTTCCCCTTTCTGAATGTCGACTTGAACATAGTCAACATCAATGCCTTTCTCGGCTAAAAACATGCGTACTCGGCGTGGATTGGGTGCGGTCTTCGTTTCGTAGATTTTCATAGTGATATGACTAGCCTCGCGAAATGACGATAGAAATAACGTTGGAATTAACGGTGTAAGTTCAGGAACAAAATCTAGATTAGTAAGGTTGTTGCGTGCTTTCAAATCACTTCGTATAGCGGTGATACTATTCAGCGCTTTTATGGTCTTACCATATCACTGCTCGTTCTCTATGCCCTTACATCGACTCGCCTTGTCATCGCGCTGTAAGCACCTTAAGACGTTTAATCTCGTTCGCAGTGAAATATCGCCTTTGGTATTCCGCCAGCGACTCACTCATCGTCTCATGTGAAAGCCCCTGCTCCATCAACCCATCTCTAAAACGTGTGTATGCTTCTACCTTTGCCTGCCACTGAGCTCGCTCTTCCCATGTTTGAGCGAAGCGCTGCGCGACTTCCGTTCCAAATTCTGCGGCTACAGCATTGAAGCGATCGTTTGCACTACTATAGGTGGTCTTGATTTCATTAATGCGATGCATATTCAACGTAGGTTGAAAAGCGTCGCGCTCAGCGGGATCACCCGCCTTCAGGGCGTCTACTATAAGCGCTTTTCTCTCTTCTTTTGAAAGCGTGTCTTCCTGAGCAATGCTCAATCTTGCTAATGCCGCTTCGTCGACTTGTGCCTCTTGACTGAATAAGTAGTGATATTCGTTGTCGGTAAAATACCTACGCCGTATGTTTTCTCTCTCATCTAACTTAAAGGTTACATCTCGTAAACTGTGCGCTGACAGGTCTACCTCTAATTCCACAGACGATAGCGCCACTTTATAATCAACGTAGCGAGAAAATAAATCTGCTGCTGTATGGGCAGACTCTTCTGTGTATTTCGTTTTAGTATGGTTCGAATAGTCAAGTTTAACCACGTGGGGGAGTTCGGAGGTTCGCTCGAATATAAAGCGGTCGAAGGTGTCCTTTGTGGAATAATCCAAGGTGAAGACTTCAAGACCCTCACCAATAAAGTCGGTCCCATGCCCAGAAACAAAAGTAGCAGCATTAGCGCCAATATCATCTTGTTGACTGGCGCTTTCTATTCCGAATTCCCTTTCACCTTGAACGTTTTCGTTTGCATTCGGGGAAGGAGCGCCCACTTCAAACGCCATAAAATCTGAGTCGATATAAAAGAAAATACTGAGACTAAGGAGAGCACACAGCCCTCCTACTATGATAAAACGCCAGCTCAACATCATTTACCTCGTTAAAGGCCTAGGCCTTTGAGTCGGTTCGCTTGACGAACAAATACGTCAACGGGGTTGGTTTCAAACCAATGTGTGATGCCGAAGCTCTGATTGACCTCATCAAGGTGATTCATCTTGTAGTTATCTTTAAGTACTTTACCTAAATGAGAACTACAGGTTGAGACCAACCCATCGTTTGGCTCTTTAAACGCGGTGCCAGTTATCGCTAAAAATGGATCAACAACATCAAATGGATTAGTGTAAGTTTTCCCGCCGCTCCACGAGAAATAATAAACACCGTTTTCAGCAAGCATTTTGCCATCGTTACGACAGTACGCCGTGGGCATCCCTTCAGGGTAACGCTGGTTGAAAGCCACTGAACCAGCAGTTGAAAGTGAATTAAGGGCGGCAATTGAGTCGGTGGGTTTGTCTCTTGGATCTGAGCCTGAAGCAATTTCGATAATATTGGCAACTGCATCAACTACAAGCCCAGTTACGCCTTCACCAACAGAGCCCTCTGAAAACGCATCACGCAATTGGTCGGCTACTTTACTTCCCCAGTTTACGCCCGCCACTGAACTTACCGAGGCGACCTTTTCAGGCGCAACACTGGCAGCATAGCGTGCCGTCGGTCCGCCATGGCTGTGACCAATAAGGTTCACTTTGTCAGCGCCGGACAATGCTAAGACTTCGTCAATATATTCTAAAAGCTGCTCGCCGCGCACTTCCGTGGAATTAGCAGGTGAGACTTCAGCGATATAAACCACGGCCCCGTTTCGGCTGAGTTTATGCGGTACTTTATAGAAATAATCGACAAATAAAATATCTTCAAACCCGAACAACCCATGTACAAGTACAATTGGGTGTTTAGTTTTTGCGTATGTGCTTGAATAAGCCTGCCCGGAAAAGCCTAAAGACAAGCAGAGCAATGTCAATATAGCCGCGAAGGTGCTTTTTCTTATTTGCTTTCGTTGTGTGTGGTTGGTTCGTGTCATAGAGTGTGCTCCATAATTATGGTAATAATCTGGTCTGTGGTCAGACCTTTGTTATAATAATGTAAACACAATGTAAAGATCAAGCTTTACTAACAAGTTTTAATAAAGCGCTCCCGCAAATACACGTCATTTCTAGCCATCCCGTCTAGATAATAGCTTGCGAATTCAGTTAGCTAGCGCTAGCTGTTGGGTATGTCTCACAATACCATTTCCATCTTTCATACAGAGCATAAGCATGATTTATAATCAGCTATTTATCTCTAGAATAGGTTTGAATAAAGTTCACGGCAAGACTCGATGTGGTTAACCACTCACCTTTTAACGGGTTTAACTTCATTCCAATTTGGTGTTTTAACGAGAATGCTTCGCCAACCCAATGCTTTAGCTCGCTCGGTTTCACAAACTTTCGCCAGTCGTGAGTACCAACGGGTAAATACCGCATGACATATTCAGCGCCCACAATTGCAATGATATAGCTTTTTAACGTTCTATTTAGTGTAGCTAAAATGAGAAGTCCGCCTGGTTTCACTAAGCTTGCACATTCCTTGATGAGTTGCTGTTGATCAGGCACGTGCTCGACTACTTCAGCATTAATTACAACGTCATACTGAAGCTCTTCGTACATCACTTCACTGGAAAGCATATGTCTATAAGTGACATCCACACCGCTCTTTTCAGCATGCCGCTTGGCAACTTCTACGCTGACTGCGCTCGCATCTATACCTGTAACATCAGCGCCTAATTTAGCTAAGGGCTCACTGATAAGGCCACCACCACTACCGATGTCAATCATTGACAAAGTTGAATAGTCCGGGGGTATATTACCTTTTCCGAAATGACTTTCTATTTGCGCCTTTATGACCTCTAATCTCGCTCGATTAAAGTCTAATGCAGTTTTGTATTTTCCTTTAGGATCCCACCATGATTCTGCAAGCGCATCAAAACGCGCTATTTCATCTTCAGAGAAATTACTTCCACCTGTTTTTTTACTTTTGTCGAGCACGATTTTTTACCTTTAAACGTAAGTACACTATTGCTTTGTGGTTGACCCTTAATACTTAGGGTCATAAGGTGAGCAGAATAGGGTTGTAGACCTGACGCGATATACTTTCTTATATCGTAACAAAGCGACATCAGTATAGAGATACGTTGTAAAAGAGGGTTCTGATTTTGGCGAACGCAAAAAATGTTTATGGTCGTCCACTGCAGTTGTGTTGCGGGAATGCGGGTTTTACTAGAGAGGGGTTTTGTTATGTCCCAGATGCAGATGTGGGCAACCACAGCGTTTGCGCCATAGTAACCGATGAATTTCTTCAGTTTTCATTACGACAAGGAAACGATCTTATTACTCCTTGGCCTAGCATGACATTTCCCGGTCTGCTTGCTGGAGACCGATGGTGTTTGTGCGCGGCTCGCTGGTTACAAGCTTATGAAGCTGGAGTGGCACCTAAAGTTCGTCTTGAAGCAACGCATGAAAAAGCGCTGGATATTATCCCGTTAGCACTATTAGAAGAATACGCAGCGGATTAGGTTATCTGCACCTTTGGGGATTGTGCAATGAGCTAGAGGGTTATAACGGTTGTGTGCCTTTTTGGTCAGTGAACTGAAGCGGTGAAAAGGGCATGTAAGATAACATGCCCTTTTTTACTGCATCAGCAGGATAACGCCAGAGAAAGCCAACTAAGTTTAAGACTACTCCAATTATTGTGGTGTACGAATTACCATAAGTCGGGTTTCAGACATATCTTCAATGGCGTAGCGAATGCCCTCGCGCCCGAGACCTGAGTCTTTCACACCGCCATACGGCATATTGTCTACGCGCCAGCTTGGTACATCGCCAATCACAACGCCACCAACCTCCAGCACGTCCCATGCTTTGTGTGCTTTATAAATATCACGGGTAAATACGCCAGCTTGAAGACCGTAACGACTATTGTTCACTTCTTTCAATGCTTCATCATAGTCATCAAATGGCACCAAGATAGACAAAGGGCCAAAGGCCTCTTCTGCACTCGCATCACAATCTTTTGGCACGTTTTCCATAACGGTGGCTTGCAGCATTGCCCCCTCTCTTGTGCCACCACATAAGATGGTGGCTCCTTTGTTTTTCGCCTCTTCAATCCAACCGTGAAGGCGTTCAGCCTCTCCTTCAGAAATCATTGGACCGATAAACGTATCTTCATCAGATGGATCGCCAGATACTAGCCCTTTCACTCTTTCTACATAGCGAGATTTAAATTCATCATATATTTTGCTGTGCACGAGAAGACGCTGAACACTAATACAGCTTTGGCCTGATTGATAATACGCGCCAATAATTACGCGGTCGATGGCGTCTTCAATATCGGCATCTTCGTCAATCACGCACGCTGCGTTACCGCCAAGCTCCAACACTACAGGTTTCTTACCCGCTTTTGCTTTAAGCGCCCAGCCCACATCGGGTGAACCTGTGAAGCTAAGCAGCTTGAGTCTTTCATCTGTGGTAAATAAATCAGCCCCATCACGGCTACAAGGCAGAATTGAAAACGCACCTTTAGGCAAGTCTGTTTCCGCTAATACTTCGCCAATAATAAGTGCACCAATTGGAGTGCGTGACGCCGGCTTAAGAACAAACGTACAGCCTGCAGCGATAGCGGGGGCTACTTTGTGGGCGGCCAGGTTGAGCGGAAAATTAAACGGCGATATAAATGAACATGGGCCAATGGGTACCTTCTTAGTCATACCCTGATAGCCCTTTGCGCGGGCTGATATTTCTAAGTTAACCGTCTCGCCATTAATACGCACTGATTCTTCCGCGGCAATTTTAAAGGTGTCAATTAGGCGACTGACTTCGCCTTTAGCATCTTTGATTGGCTTTCCCGCCTCGATGCACAACGCTTGAGCCAGTTCGTCCGCGCGCTCTGTAAAGCGCTTCACGCAGTGCTCTAATACGGCTTGTCTTTCATATGGCGCCATCGCAGCCATCGCTGGCTGGGCTTTTTCAGCGGCAGCAATGGCCTTATCGATAACATCCGCATCTGCTAACGCAACTTTGGTCGCTACCTTTTGGGTATATTTGTTGGTTACGTCCAAGTCGGTATTGGCGTAATGTGGTTCGCTTGCTAAATAATAGGGATAGCTTTCCTTTAACATTCTTGACTCCTTACCTTTGTGTTACGCTGGCTTAAAGCTTGGCGCTCAACTCTTTAATCGTATGATTCAGTGTTTTGTCATTCATGCTGTAATCAACAGGGCAATCGATAATGTGCACACCTTTTGTGTTCAAACACTTATCAACCATATGAATGAGTACGTCGGTATCATCTACCCGCCAGCCCTGCGCTCCATAACTTTGTGCATATTTCACAAAATTAGGGTTGCCATAATCTAAACCAAACTCATCAAACTGCATGTTTGCTTGTTTCCACTTAATCATTCCGTACGCATCGTCACGCAATATGATCACAACAAGATCAAGCTTGAGCCTAACGGCAGTCTCAATTTCCTGGCTATTCATCATAAAGCCACCGTCACCACAGACACTTAAAACAGGAGCATCTGGATTGACGAGTTTTGCGGCAATGGCAGAAGGCAGACCTGCCCCCATTGATGCTAGTGCATTATCTAAAAGCAGCGTATTAGGGTGGTAAGCGGGGTAGTTTCTGGCAAACCAGATTTTGTAGATGCCGTTATCTAACGTAACAATGCCGTTGTCTGGCATAACCTTTCGTATATCCCGCACTAACCGCTCGGGTAAGATAGGGAATCGGTTGTCATCTTCAGCTTCAGCGCGATGTTCGACATAGGCCTGATGCACGTCTTTATAGAAATCGAGTTTCCAACTGTCTTGCGGTGTGATTCCTTCTTTTATTTGCCAAATGCTATTAGCAATGTCACCAACCACTTCAAGCTGGGGGAAGTAAACCGGGTCTACGGCTGCCGAATCAAAATTAACGTGAATTACTTTTTTGTCGTTGTGGTGCATAAAAAACGGCGGCTTTTCTACCACATCGTGGCCCACATTAATAATAAGGTCTGCACGCTCTATCGCTCTGTGAACAAAATCACCGTCTGACAAAGCCGTGTTGCCAGCAAACCGCGAGTCACTCTCATTAAGCACACCCTTACCCATTTGCGTAGTGACGAAGGGAATGCAGGTTTTATCAACGAATTCTCTTAACATTTTTGCTGTGAGTTTACGGTTTGCCCCTGCACCAATGAGCAGCAGTGGAGATTGCGCCTCTTCTATCATGCTGATAGCTGAAGCAATCGCTTTGTATTCAGCAATAGGGCGACGGGTCACGCTAGGCTTTAACAGCTGCGCGCCAGTTTGCTCTGCCGCTATATCTTCTGGAAGCTCTATGTGAACCGCGCCGGGACGTTCTTCAGAGGCTAATCTGAACGCCTCTCTCACCGTAGAAGGAATTCTGTCTCCACTGACAACTTGGCTAGTAAACTTGGTTATCGGGCGCATCATGTCGACAATATCAATAACTTGAAAGCGACCTTGTTTGCTGGTCTTAATTGGCTTTTGTCCAGTGATCATAAGCATAGGCATAGCACCTAACTGAGCATAAGCCGCTGGAGTAACTAAATTGGTAGCTCCGGGCCCGAGGGTGGATAAGCATACGCCCACTTTTCCAGTAAGCCTGCCGTAGGTGGCGGCCATAAAACCTGCTCCCTGTTCATGTCTAGTGAGTACGAGCTTAATAGAGGAATTTCGTAGTGATTCTAGTAAGTCGAGGTTTTCTTCCCCGGGTATACCAAAGACATATTCTACGCCTTCCGCTTCTAACGCTTTTACAAATAAGTCTGACGCTTTCATGTATAGCACGCTCCTTGTAGAGGGGGTAGCTCAATAGTTTATGGTTGATTTCTACGGTACTAGTATAAAAAACGATTGGTATTATTTTGTGACAAGCTCGTCAATGATACGTTCAGAACACACCATTCACTGTGCAATGAGAGAGTGAAGGCCGCAGCAATGTCTATTGAGCTAAGTGTTTAACCATGTGACAGACAAAGTTGCGGTAAGATTTTGAAGCGAGAGTAAAGAGGCCCCGCCGGGTTAGACCGCTTGGCTGACGTATTATGTGCTCAGCCTGCACAGTGCGGTTTACAAATTTTCACTTTCCCATCTAGCCAGTTTAGCTTGAGTAGCGGCATCAACATTAGGTTTATTTTCGCCTATCCACCAGCGCTCCATAATGCGAACATTTTTTTGGTTCGCTTTGTAAAACACGTCTGCGATATCGCCGATGAAGGGAATGAAGCCCAAGCCAAAATCGATGGCCGAGTTTTTCACCATTTGCGCCACCAGTGCTTTGGGCATACCCAGAGACTTGCCTAGCCAAACGATGCGAAGTGAAACAAACAGCATAATCGCGTCACCCGCCCCCGGGATAAGACCGACAATGGAATCCAAACCTATTCTAATAGGAATAAATGGGAGCTTTATCGCTGTATCGAGTAAGTTTGCTAACTTTTGCGCTTTGAGTAATGCTTTTGGTGCTTTCATATCCACGTTAATATATCCTTTTAACCTTAATGCCTAAACCCTATGGCGTTTGTGTATTGGTGGGACGGTAAAAAGCGTGAGCCCACCTTTTCTTGGAAGCTTGAGCCCACCGCGTGAGCAATGAAGGACGCTATTTTTCTGCCCCTAGCGCTCTTGCTAACCCTGCGCGAAGACCATTATCAGACTCTACTGTCCAGCCTTGTAAATTTTCTTGCACTATGTCGAAAAGCACATCGATGTGTTCTTTGTCGCTGTTTAGCGCGGCAATGTATTCATAACGCTCTCCACCCGCTTCCATAAAGTATTCGCGGTTCTCTTCGCCAATTTCCTCGATAGTTTCAAGACAGTCTGCCGAGAAGCCAGGGCACATAACTTGAATCGATTTAACGCCCTTTTCAGGCAAAGATTTCAGGGTCTCATCTGTATACGGCTTCAACCACTCTTCTCGACCAAAACGAGATTGAAACGTTGTCATGTATTCGTCATGAGAAAGCCCAAGCTTTTCAGCAAGTAGACGTGATGTTTTGTGACATTCGCAGTGATACGGGTCACCGTTCATCAAATAGCGCTTAGGAATACCGTGATAAGACAGAATTAGCTTATCTGCTCTTCCATGGGTTTCCCAGTGGGCTTTTACTTTGTTGGCAAGCGCAGTAATGAAGTTATCGCGGTCGTGATAGTGATTCACAAAACGAAATTCAGGGAGCCAACGGCGCGAGGTAAAATCTTTGGCAATGGCATCAAAGGTTGAACCTGTTGTCGATGCACTATACTGCGGATAGAGCGGCAGGACCACAAGCTTACGTACGCCTTTGGCAAGCATTGCTTCAATGGTGTCTCCCACCGCTGGCTTACCATAACGCATGGCGAAATCGACAATAACATCATCACCGTATTTGGCTTTGCAACGTTCTGCTATAGCACTCGCCTGAGCTTTAGTGATAGCCATTAGCGGCGAACCTTCTTCGGTCCAAACGGTTGAATAGGCCTCTGCTGAACGCTTAGGACGAATATTTAAAATAATGCCGTTTAGGATAAACCACCAAATCGCCTTTGGCACTTCAACAACACGAGGATCAGAAAGAAACTCTTTTAAGTAGGGACGTAACGCCTGTTTAGTTGGTGCTTGCGGTGTTCCTAAATTTGTAACTAGCACTCCGATTTTGTCAGCTTGCCCGTGGGTGAAACCGTTATTCGACTTATATTTCATGTATTCATAGTCCGAGAAGTACTGCGCGGTATCCGTATTATACTGAATTAACGTAGATTATGATCTTTGATAACATCAAAAATATGCGATTAGGTTAATAGCTTTTGGATATTAAAAAAGCGGTACATGCTCAGAAGAATTATTCATAAACATTTACCGCTTCTGGTCGCTACCGAATAAACCGTAAAGCGAGGAGTCTGACTATTTGCTTAAGGCTGATAATAAGTCGCCGCGCCTGGGCCCACAGGCATACCTAGCAAGAACACCCAGATGTAAAAGAGTAGGGTCCAGCCTACGATAAAGACCATCGAATACGGCAACATCATTGCGATAAGCGTCCCCATACCCAAGTCTTTTTTATACCTTGCAGCCATGGCCAAGATAAGACCGAAATAACTCATCATAGGCGCAATGACATTGGTAACCGAATCACCTATACGGTACGCCGCTTGAATAACTTCCGGCGAATAGCCAATCAACATCAGCATTGGTACGAATATAGGTGCGGTAACAGCCCACTGAGCAGAAGCACTGCCTAGGGAAAGGTTAACCACACCACACATCAAGATAAACAGAACAAACACCGCTGGGCCGTCTAATCCCGCTGCTTGCAACAACGCAGCACCTTTAACCGCTAACACTGTGCCCAGGTTTGTCCATTTGAAGAACGCAACAAACTGCGCAGCAAAAAACACTAGCGTAATGTATAGGCCCATGGCTCCCATGCTCTTTGACATGGCATCGATGACGTCTTTATCATTTTTCATCGATTTTGTGACTTTACCGTACACGAAACCGGGAATAGCGAAAGTAATAAAGATGAACGCAACAATTCCTTTAAGAAATGGAGAGCCTGCTACTTCGCCGGTTTCAGGATGGCGTAAAATGCCGTTTTCTGGCACTACGGTCAACGCCAATATGGCGCATACAACAACAAATGAAATACCGGCCCAACGTAAACCTTTCTTTTCTATGTCAGTCGGCGCATCCATCGTTTGTTTGCCTAAGTCTATTGATGCTTCGCTTGGGTCGTACTTTCCTAAACGAGGCTCAACGATCTTTTCCGTTACCAATGCGCCCATGGTTGCTACCACGAAGGTACTAATAAACATGAAATACCAGTTCACTTCCGGACCAACCATATAGTCCGGGTCAATCATATGCGCTGCTGCTTCGGTGATCCCCGAAAGAAGTGGGTCGACAGTGCCAAGCAATAGATTGGCACTGTAGCCAGCAGAGACCCCAGCAAACGCTGCAGCAAGACCCGCAAGCGGATGGCGCCCAAGGGAATGGAAAATCATAGCAGCCAAGGGAATAAGAACCACATAGCCGAGCTCTGAAGCCGTGTTTGAAATAATGCCCGCGAACACGATTGCAAACGTCACGGCTCGCTTTGATGCATTCATCACCAGAGCACGCATGGCAGCTGATAACAGGCCAGAGTGTTCAGCAACAGATACACCAAGAAGCGCAACAAGTACGGTACCTAGCGGCGCAAAGCCAGTAAAGTTTGTTACAAAACCAGTGACGATACGCTGAAGCCCTTCTGCGCTCATAAGCGATATCACTTCAATCATACCGTCTGCTTCGCGACCTTTAGCACCAACAGGGCGTGGGTCGGCAACAGCAATATCGAAAAAGCCTAGGATTCCGCTTAACACCACGATAAAGAGTGAAAGTAGCGCAAATAACGTTACCGGATGGGGGAGAAGGTTGCCTAACCATTCTACCGTAGCGAGAAATCGAGAAAATAACCCGCCCTGTCCGCCGTTTTTATCGGCAGACGCTGAATTCGTGTTTTCCGTTGTCAAAATCTTCCCTCTGTCGTTTATTGACGTCTACCACATTAAGATTAGTGCTGGGAAGGCACTAACTTTATACAGAAATAGTGACGCGTTTTAATTGTAGTCGGGCAGTATTTTACCCGATTTAGTGAAAATTTGGCAGTGGTGAGGGAAAATGAGAGGTTAATGCCTTGTACAGCTTTCTTGCGGGACATATGAAAAACTAAATAAAGCTTTCATTTCATCCACTTAATTTGCTCCTTGGTCAAAGAAAAAAGCCAGTCTCATAGACTGGCTTTTTTGAACGAACGGAGGAAAGGTTAATTTCCTTTTGACTGATTCATATACTTAAAGAAATCACTATCAGGCGCAATCACCATGACATCTTGCTTACTATTGAAGCTCTTTCTATAAGCATCCATGCTGCGCAAGAAGCTGTAGAAGTCTGCATTCTTTGAATACGCTTCAGCATATATCTGCGCCGCAATTGCATCACCTTCACCGCGAAGCTGTCGAGCGTTACGCTCGGCATCAGCAAGCATTACCGTCACTTTCGCATCAATATTAGCTTTGATGACTTCAGCCTGTTCCTGACCTTCTGAACGGTGCTCGCGAGCAACGGCCGCACGCTCTGCGCGCATACGCTGGAAGATGGAGTTACTGACTTCAGTAGGCAAATTAATCTGCTTTACACGTACATCAACAATCTCAATACCCAGTTCATCAGACGATGTTGAAGCTTGTTCCATCGCTTGATTCATAAGTGCAGAGCGCTCACCAGAAACAATTTGTGCAATAGTACGCGTACCGAACTCTGAACGAAGGCCGTTATTAACTTTTTGCTTTAATAACGCTTCGGCCTGCAGCTTATTACCACCTGTTGAAAGGTAGTAGCGTGCAAAATCGTCAATGCGCCACTTCACATAAGAATCAACGATAAGGTCTTTTTTCTCGCTGGTAACGAAACGATCGGGTGAACCGTCAAGAGTTTGAATTCGCGCATCAAGTACACGCACTGAGTCGATAAACGGGAGTTTAAAATGAAGACCCGGTTCAAAGACTTTTGTATCGCCCGTGGCATCGTCTCTTTGCACTTTACCAAACTGGATAACAATAGCGCGCTCACCTTCTTTAACTGCAAACAGAGAGCCTGATGCCAGTAAGACAAGAAGAACAAATACTGCAATTAATAAATTCTTCATTATGCTTATCTCCCCTCTCTCAAGCTGTCACCACGAAGACCTGAACTCGGCGAGCTGTTTCGGCTGCGACCGTTTGCATCGGTTACCGGTGCCTGTAAGCCTTCTAATGTGCTGCGTGAACGTTCTTTAGATGTAGACTGTTGACGATCCATGATTTTATCTAGCGGCAAGTACATCATGTTGTTACCGCCCTTGCTGTCTACCATGATCTTACTCGTGCTGCTTAACACTTCTTCCATCGTCTCTATATAGATACGTTCGCGTGTTACTTGCGGCGCCTGCTCATACTGAGGTAGCAACTCTTTGAATCGTGCAACTTCACCCTGTGCTTCCAACGTCACCTGCTCTTTATAAGCTTGGGCTTCTTCATTCATTCGATTAACTTGACCACGGGCACGGGGTTCAATCTCTCTCGCGTACGCTTCTGCTTCACGAATAAAACGTTGCTCGTCTTCCTGCGCGGCAATTGCGTCATCGAAAGCATCTTTTACCTGCTCCGGTGGACGGGCATCACGGAAGTTCATATCGATAATCGACACACCCATGTTGTAAGGCTCGATAATCGCTTGAAGCTCTTCCCATACTCGCTGACGAGTGACTTCACGACCATCGGTAAGCACATCATCCATTTTTGAATGACCTACGACGTAGCGAATTGCACTATCTAGTGATTGGCTAAGGCTTTGTTCTGGGCTTTCCACTGCGAACGTCCAACGAAATGGATCAACTACGCGGAATTGCATCTCCATTTGAACGCTGACTACGTTTTCGTCTTCTGTCAGCATAGAGCCAGATGATGATTGATCGCGAATTGACTGAACGTCGACCGGGATCACAGTATCAACAAACGTTGGCGCCCAACGAAGGCCCGGCTCAACCTGCTGGTAATACTCACCAAATCGCAGTACTACACCACGCTCTGCTTCGCGAATAGTGTAAAACCCGCTGATAAACCAGATCACAACGAGCAAACCTACTAGAATACCCGCACCGATGCCGCCAAGGCTTTTACCCGAGCCACCACCGTTACCACCTGACTTTCCAAACTTACCGAATAAGTTTTTAAATACGTCGTCTAGATCGGGGGGACCTTGTTCTTTCCCCCCGCGATTTTTCCACGGGTCGTTATTATTGCCACCCGGCTCATTCCAAGCCATGCTGATACTCCATAGATTACTGTTATATTTTTGAATTCTTTATGCGCAACGCAGTGACTCGCACTGACTAGTGTCGCACAACATACTCTGATATTCCGTTTTCCAGACGCTTTTCCAACCTGTTCCAGTCAGCCGCGGGCATTCGTACATCCACTACCCAGTCTCCCTGACTGTCATATTCTTCACTAGATATGCAGTTTAGTTCATATAGTACACCGCGCAATCGACTTTGTGCGGGCGGAATTTTCAATGTGTAATTAACCATGCTTTTACCCAAACACTCGGTTAAAGCCTGGCTTAATAATTCCGTCCCTTCACCGGTCTGTGCAGAAAGCCACACTCGAACGGGCACGCCCTCGTCGTTTCTTTCTATACGGGGATTCACGTCGTCTAGTTTATCAATCTTATTACAGATTAGTAATTGTTGAATTTCTCCCGCTTCAATTTCTTCAAGCACCTTATTAACCTCATCCATGGTTTCGCGATATTTTGCATCAGCAACATCGACAACATGGAGTAGCAAGTCAGCTTCTTGAGTTTCTTGAAGCGTAGCTTTGAACGCAGCGACAAGGTCATGGGGAAGATGGCGAATGAAACCCACCGTGTCCGCTAGGATGGCAGGACCAACATCTTTCAACTCGATTTTACGCAAAGTGGGATCTAGCGTTGCAAACAACTGATCAGCAGCGTAGACGTGAGAGTCAGTAATGGTGTTAAACAAGGTAGATTTACCCGCGTTCGTATAGCCAACTAAGGATACCGTAGGAATTTCTGCTCGTTTACGAGATCGGCGACCCTGCTCTCGTTGTTTTTGCACTTTTTCCAAACGACGAAGAATGGCTTTAATACGACCGCGGAGTAAACGACGGTCCGTCTCTAACTGTGTCTCACCCGGACCGCGAAGACCTATACCACCTTTTTGA
Organism: Alteromonas sp. IB21; assembly: GCF_016405965.1. GTDB lineage: Bacteria > Pseudomonadota > Gammaproteobacteria > Enterobacterales > Alteromonadaceae > Alteromonas. The sequence continues at coordinate 62,713 of NZ_JAEFCD010000021.1, forward strand.
CGCTCAAGGTGAGTCCATCCTCGAATAAGACGCGTTGAGATGTGTCTCAACTGAGCTAGTTCAACCTGAAGCTTACCCTCGTGGGTTCTCGCGCGTTGCGCAAAGATATCGAGAATAAGCCCCGTTCTGTCTAACACGCGGCATTTACACACAGCCTCTAAATTTCGCTCCTGAGAAGGAGAAAGAGCGTGATTGAAAATAACAACGTTGGCATCATGTGCCTTAACCGCTGCTGCTATTTCCTCTACCTTACCTGAACCGACAAAATATTTTGCAAGAGGCGCTGTACGTGAAGTTGTAATAACTTCAGCCGCATTCACCCCTGCTGAAGACACAAGTAATTCAAGCTCACTTAAGTCTTCTTTTGAGTCTTCGTCGGAAAAATTTACATGAACAAGTACAGCCTGTTCACCGGCTTCATAACGGTCAAACAAGCGCGTTACCTTTTAAATTATTCACCTTTAGTATTTTCAGAATCTCCTGCGCTAGGCATTGTTATAGCGCGTGCTGGAACAACAGTAGAAATTGCGTGCTTATAAACCATTTGGCTTACTGTGTTCTTCAGTAAAATAACGAACTGGTCGAATGATTCAACCTGTCCCTGAAGTTTAATGCCATTTACCAAATAAATTGATACTGGAATACGTTCCTTACGCAAAGCGTTCAAGAATGGGTCTTGTAAAGATTGCCCTTTAGCCATTTGATATCCTTAGTTTTTATTATTCGTGATAGAAATTTCACTACCACTGCACGTCTAATGTATACCACACTCAACCACTTAAAGTGTGACTTTCGCTGTAATTTTAGTCAAATTATCGTTAGCAAATGTGTCAAGCCAAGTCACCTGCTCCCAGCCCCTCAACCACGTGAGTTGGCGCTTGGCGAGCTGTCTCGTAGCAATTATGCCTTTTTCACGCATATCGGCATAACTCAACTGGCCATCTAGGTACTGCCACATCTGTCTATACCCTACTGAACGTATAGAAGGCAATGCTTCATGTAGATCACTACGTTCATAGAGTTTTAATACTTCTTTCTCGAACCCCTGTTCTAACATCATGTCAAAGCGCGTTGCGATACGCGAGTGCAACACTGCGCGTTCCGCGGGCGCTATGGCAAATTGTGCAATATCATAAGGGCACTTTTCACCCTCTTGCTGTTGCCAATATGTCAAGGTTTTGCCAGTAGTTCTAAACACTTCCAGTGCACGGGTTATCCGCTGTGGGTCGTTAGGGTGAATTCTCTCACCACTAATTGGATCTACACCACACAATTCGTCGTGTAATTTAGACCACCCCAAGCGTTGCGCCTGCCTTGTTATTTCGTCACGAACATTCTCATTTGACTTAGGTAGTGGCGAAATTCCATTTATCAAGGCATTAAAGTACATCATTGTACCGCCAGCCAAAATTGGCACCTTACCTCGCGCTAAAATATCTCCAATAAGTGCGTTGGTATCCCTCACAAATTGCGAAACAGAATACGTTTCTACTGGGTCAATAATATCAATGAGATGATGAGCAACACCCGCTCTTTCTTCGAGCGTTGGCTTTGCCGTGCCAATATCCATTCCCTTATAAACTAAGGCAGAATCGACGCTGATCACCTCGCTGTCGACGTGCGCAGCAATTTCAAGTGCCAAACCTGTTTTACCTGACGCCGTAGGACCCATGATAGCAATTACGGGTAATGCAGAATTTATGCCATTGGACACTTTATTCTCCCCATACATCTAGCACTTGTTTTAACGGGCGCACTTTAGCAAATTGCTCAATAATTTCCCATTGTTTAACTTCGCTTTGCTCATCCAACCAGTACCACACCTGATTCTGCATATCTTCATCAAGTACATAGGCGGGTAAAACAAGCGATGTGATTGCTCTATCCAACGCGTCACAATTCTCGTCAGGTATTGTCATTAATAAATGTTCGAACCATTTGAGCCAAGGCAAATGCCGGGTACCGGCAGGTACCTGTTGCAATCGATATTTTCCCGCGACCTTGTTAACTTCAAAGTGCGATGCGTTTAGAAGCGCAAGAAGTCGCTCGCTGACGTTATCAAGTGACACGGCAACGGGCATAAGTAAAGGCTGACTATGTTCTGCCTTTAAAAATAGCTCGCTCAGCCAGATACTGACAACATTAGTTGCCGAAAGCAGGAAAATTTCTTCATATCTCGGGTACATTCGTTGAAGTGAAGAGAGATTTACACTCTCAAGAGGCGTTCGGGCGTCGTCGACGCTTTTAATATTGTCGCTATTTGGCGTCATCAGTGCATTATAGCTAGATTGATATGCTGCACTTGGTCCCCGACTTTGACGATGACTAGGGCCACTCATTTTGCTATTCCCCCCCACTTTCGCCGCACCGAATGATGGCTGGCCGTGCGTGGTTGACGGGGAATTCAAAAATTCACCTTGTGAAGACGGTTGAGAGGGATAAGAGGCTGACTCACCAAAGGCGCGAGGGCCACCTTCGGCATGTGTTTGCAGTGGCCTTATGTAATCGTGAGCTACGTCGGTAGACATGAACCCGCCGCTTGACACGGTTTGGCTTTTTGAATCAGGTTGAGGCAGGTCGCCGGTGATTGCGTGTAATGCATCCCCTACCGTTTTGGAGATAAAATCATGCACTAAGCGGCCTTGCTGAAATCTCACTTCGTGCTTAGCGGGATGAACATTAACATCTACGTCTTTAGGATCAACGGTGAGATATACCACAAAACTTGGCTGCTCTATCACGCCCCACACCGTTTCATAAGCCTGACGAATAGCATGCATGATAAGTTTATCACGCATACCTCTCCCGTTGACAAAGCTAAACTGGCAATCGTTGCTACTGCGAAGCATAGCCTCGTTACCTAACCAAGCATCGATGTGAAGTCCTTCATACTCGGCGCCAACATGAACGGCATTTTGAATAAACTTTCGACCCACAACGGCAGCAATTCGGTTAGCTAAGCTTCCGTCTCTGTCAGCCATGAATCGTCTTGCGACCTTATCATTGTGTTTTAGGATAAAAGACACCTCAGGATGGCTTAGCGCAATGCGCTTTATCACGTCTTCTATGTGCTGAAATTCTGTTTTTTCCGTACGCAAAAACTTACGCCTTGCCGGCGTGTTGTAAAATAAATCAGCTACATCAATAGTCGTTCCAACTGGGTGGGCCGCTGGCTGTATATTCACTGCCATCTCTCTACCCTCACAGTAAGCCTGCCACGCCTCGGTTTGTGATTCAGTTCGCGAGGTCAATGTTAATCGGCTCACAGAACTGATACTGGCCAACGCCTCACCACGAAAGCCAAGAGATAAAATCTGCTCTAAATCGTCAAGGGTTGTAATTTTGCTGGTTGCATGGCGACTTAACGCCAACTGCAATTCACTTTTGACAATCCCCGAACCGTTGTCTTTTATTCGAATTCGCTTGTGGCCGCCTTTCTCAATATCCACTTCAATTTTTGTCGCCCCTGCATCAAGACTATTTTCCAACAGTTCTTTAACTACAGAAGCAGGGCGCTCTACCACTTCGCCTGCGGCAATTTGGTTGGCTAGTTGGGGAGATAAAAGCTGTATAGGCAAAGGACTACCCTATGAAATAGTTATTGAATGAGAAGCGATTTATGCGCAACGCCAGAAAAAAAGCGGAATGACTTTAAAAAGTGTGTGCTGCGCTACGTTCTCGGAATATTTAATACTTGTCCGACTCGAACAATATCGCTTGAAAGGTCATTTGCAGCTTTTATGCTGCTCACTTTAACATTATAACGCTGCGCCAGTAACGATAATGACTCACCGCTTCTTACCCTATGGGTACGATTGTACTCTCTTTCTTGAGCCCACAGTGTACCATCAGGAGGAACTTGCTTGAAGTAACGCTTAGTTGCATTGAACATCGCAGTAGCTAAACGTTCGCGATATTTAGACCAGTTTAAGTTCTTTTCTTCCTGCGGGTTAGAAATGAAACCAACTTCAACCAGAATGGATGGAATATCAGGCGCGGTTAAAACCGCAAAGCTCGCAGCTTGAGGTTTCCTCTTGTGAAGACTGGTTACCTGCTTTAATTCCTCAACAACTTTGTTACCCAAATCATGACTGGTTGCCATACTATGATCCATAGAAAGGCCCAGTATGGTTTCCGTTAAGTAACGCTCGCTTGATTTATCATTAATCACCTCGGCTGCGCCACCCAACAACTCGGAATGACGCTCGGATTTCTCCAACCATCGGCCTAACTCCGTATCAGCCCTGCGCATAGAAAGTACCCAAACAGAACCGCCTCGTGGTTGTGGCTGGCTAAAGGCATCGGCGTGAATAGAAATAAGCAGGTCCGCTTTTTTCTCTCTTGCGATTTCAGGGCGGCGGTTAGGCGATATATAGTAGTCATCGCTGCGTGTCATGATGGCTCGCATTCCGCGCTCTTTGTTTATCATGCTTTCAAGTTTTTTAGCTATGCTTAGCGTTATATGCTTTTCAAACGTGCCCGCAGGCCCTACAGAACCTGGGTCGTGCCCGCCGTGCCCTGCATCTATCGCGACAATAATGTCTCTATCGCGAACACTCGTTGAATCGTCAAGCACTACGGAACTTGCTGATGCAGATGCTGTTAACGTTGCAGCGCTTCGAGGCTCACTGTCTGGTAAGTCTACAACTAGCCTATGACCATAGGTGCCCTCTGGCGGCATAGCAAATAGAGAAGGTGTCGTATTTCTGTTTAGCTCAACAACAACCCTTGCAGACGATTTGTTCTTCGGTGTGGAATAACGCAGCTTGTTGATAAGGTTACCGCTGTTTTCAATACCCGAGAGCTTAAATGCATCGTTCGTGTCGTTGAGATCAATAACTAAACGAAGAGGGTTTTTGAGCGTGAAATAGGTAAACTCAGGTGCCGTCTTCATGTCAAAGACTACACGGGTATCGTCCGGCGACGGCCATATCCTTACTCCGTCGATATTATTTTGCGCGCCATGAGCAAACTGCACCACAAGACACAAAAGTAATACCGAAACTATACTACGCACCATAATTAGCCTTCGTATTGTTGTTATGCAGCCCTCGTAAACCTCGGAGCGACTATACTTTCTATTTGTTTCACTTGTAGCGCATATTAAACGCGCTTACATTGTTGAAGCAATTTAGCACCATGCGAACTTTTCGCTTCCAAGCTGAACTGTCTGCCCGATGGTGTAATATTTATACTAATCACTAAGTCGGGAGATGCCAAGTGTTCACCACCTTTTTCAGACCATTCAATAAGCGCAATAGCGCCTGAGCCAAAATAATCCCTGATTCCCATAAATTCGAGCTCTTCGGGATCGGCAAGGCGATACAGATCAAAGTGATAAATATTGACGTTGTCCAACTCATAAGGTTCAACCAATGTATAGGTTGGACTTTTAACGCTACCTGAATGGCCCAAAGACTGAATAAAATAACGACTGAAGGTTGTTTTCCCTGCGCCTAAATCACCGTTAAGATAGATAACAGCATCGGTAGGTAACTGACTTGAAACGGCTTGCGCCAAGTCCTTAGCAAGGTGCGCGGTATCATCCAATTCATTAGCAAAAAAAGAGGTATGCGGGTAAGACATCACAATATTCCACAGTAATCTAAGGCCGAGTAACACAGCAGATGCCTGCCCGAATAGAGCAAACCACGCCAATTAGTGGTTTATGAGTGCACGTACTGCATCAAACAAATCGCTTGCTATCATACCACGTTGACCATAGCGTTGGGCAATATCATCTCCGGCCTTTGCGTGAAGTACGACGCCATATTTTGCCGCGATGTCAGTGTCTACACCCTGGGCAAGCAGTGCGCCTAAAATTCCGCTTAAAACGTCGCCACTTCCTGCCGTGGCCATACCTGGATTACCATGACGACAAACCCAGGTTTTCTTTTCATTGTCGATTAGCGTGCCTGCCCCTTTAAGCACACAGACTGCGTGATATCGCTGAGAGCACTGTCTCGCGTAGTTAAATCGGTCGCTTTCTACATCGTCAATCGACACACCTAGTAGTCGTGCTGCCTCACCTGAATGAGGAGTGAGAATACTGTCTGACAGCGTAAATGCTGTTGATTGCTTACAAAGCAAGTTTAGCGCATCAGCGTCGATGACCACGGGCTTGTTTTGATGTTGACAATGCTTCAGTGTTATTTCAAACACATCTTCCGCCCATTCATCTTGCCCGAGACCAGGGCCTATCACTACGCACGTTGCCCACGCTAGAGCATCGTCCAAGTTGAAGTCGGTTACCATTAGTTCAGGCCTACCTGCACTAACCTGAATTACTGAAGACTCATGAGTATAAACCCGCACCATACCTGCACCGCTTCTAAGCGCCGCTTCACTTGCTAAACGAATAGCGCCCGCCGTTCCGCGGTTGCCTCCGATGCATAACAATCGGCCATATGTGCCTTTATGACTGTTAATTTCACGAGGCCCCATTCCCTTAAAGTGGTCGATATTGAGCATAGTGGCACACGCTTTCGCAAGCCCCTGAAAAGCTTTTCCAATGCCTAAATCAGCGTAAACCAACTTGCCACAAGACTGCTTTCCAGCACCCGTCACAAGGCCAGGTTTTATCCCTACAAATGTGACCGTAATATCGGCCTGCACACAGCGGCCAAGGCTTTGCCCGGTATTGGCATCTAGACCAGAAGGTACATCCACGCTCACCACAGGCGTTGATGATTCATTTACCGCATCAATAATATTAGCAAACTCATTTCGTATATAACTGTTAATGCCCGTTCCCAACAGGGCATCAATGACAACATCCGCTTTTTTCAGCCATGCAGCATCAAAATCATTAATACTTCCACCTGAATCAAGCCAACGTTGCTGCGCCTTTCCTGCATCGCCCTCTAACGTTCTTTGTGGTTCGACCGCACATAAATGAACTTGTTTACCCGCCAACTTGGCGTTAACAGCAGCGATGTAACCATCGCCAGCGTTATTCCCCTGACCAACTAGCACTAAATAGACATCAGAGTTTGGCATTAGCTCTAAACACTGCTTGAACACCACGTCACCCGCTCGCTGCATCAGGGTAAACATATCGCAACCTGATTCAGCTGCCGCTTGCGCCTCATTTTCCCTAACCTGATCGGCCCGAAATAATTTGTGTGATAAACTTGACGTTAATTGAGTATCTAGCATGAGCAAATGTCCGAAATTAGTTCTATCGACCTCGTTGAATTAACAAACAATATCAAGGCTTGGGGAGCAGCGCTAGGCTTTCAGCAAGTCGGCATCAGCGATATTGATCTAAATCAGCACGAGTCCCATTTGCAAGCATGGTTAGACAATGGGTATCACGGCGACATGACCTACATGGAAAACCATGGGATGAAGCGCGCCCGGCCGAGCGAGCTAGTGCCTGGCACCTTGCGCGTAATTAGTGTTCGTATGAACTATTTGCCTCCGGATGCATCATTTGCCAAGCACCTCAAAAATAGAGAGATAGGGTACATAAGTCGCTACGCGTTAGGGCGCGACTATCACAAGGTATTGCGTAAGCGTTTAAAGCAGCTGGGTGACAAAATTACCGCATCACTCAAGCATACTCAGTACCGTCCGTTTGTAGATTCCGCGCCAGTATTAGAACATGCTATCGCTGAAAAAGCAGGCATAGGTTGGACAGGAAAACATAGTTTAACGCTTAATAAAGAGGCGGGTTCTTGGTTCTTTTTAGGCGAGCTTTTTATCAACCTTCCCCTACCTGTTGACGCTCCTGTTGAAGAAAACTGCGGTAATTGCACTGCTTGCTTAACGATATGTCCGACTAATGCGATTGTTGCCCCATATACGGTAGATGCTCGCCGCTGCATTTCATATCTCACTATAGAATCGGACAAAGACATACCGGAAGAATTAAGGCCCATGATGGGCAATCGAATCTATGGCTGCGATGACTGTCAACTGGTTTGCCCTTGGAATCGCTATGCCAACGTGACCAATGAAGAAGACTTCCATCCTAGAGAAGTCCTCCACGGACAAAGTTTACATACCCTCTTTAGCTGGTCTGAAGAAACATTTTTATCTAATACAGAGGGCTCGCCAATAAGGCGAATAGGCTATGAAAAGTGGCAGCGCAATATTGCCGTGGCACTTGGAAACGCACCATACAACAGTGAAGTCATCGCGCTTTTACACGAGAGGCGGGGTACAGTAAGCAATTTGGTAGACCGTCATATTGATTGGGCACTTGAACAGCAGCAGCGTAAAAAAAGCGCATTGGAGAGTCAAAATAGGCAGCAGCATCGATTAATACGCGTTATAGAAAAAGGTTTGCCCCGCGACGCTTGATGCAAAAATACGCGAAAACCGTCTTTCCCCTGTTAACCCGCTGACGCCACCTTTTGATTTAATTCAGCCTGTATGCCCTTGTCGAATTCTTCTTTAGTGCCCGGCAAATATTCGGCGGCGAATGACACATTGAGCTTTACACCACGCTGTGCGAGTTGAGTGGCAATGACTGGGGGGCCGAAGTGCCACCACGGTTCTCTCTCAAGCGCATCAATAACAGAAGAAAGCTCTGCTTCAGAGCCGTCGTATTCACCCACTAGCTCGCACAATCCGTTTTCACATTTAACAGAGCTCAAGACAAAGCGCTCGTTGTTTGGAGGGAGCGAGAAAAATGTAGCAAGCGACCCCTCAGTCTCAGAATAGAAGTTATCTGACGCAGTTGGGCTTAAGCCATCTGCACCCTCACCAGAACGTGTATTAATTTGCGTTGATTCCGTGGCAGGAACACTACTGCGTTGAACACCCTCCTGCCCGTTGCCGGAAACCAATTTCGTTGCTGGTTTCATGACTTTAAGCTCGCTTGTTTCAGTGGCGCGAGAACGGTCTAACACCGAGGTTAGTCGTTCTTTCTCGGCGTTTGATTCGCTGAGTTGGTGTTGATAACTGAAGACCTTATAACCCGCTATTAATGCAAATAATATCAGCCCCACAAGCCACGTTTTCATTAAACAACCTTTATTGAAGTATGCTTACTTGTGATATTGCTTACTGAATTTATGCACTGCATCAACGAACACGCCGGCATTTTCAGGTGGAACGTCTAGGTGGATACCGTGACCTAGATTAAACACATGGCCACTACCTTCACCGTAACCTTCTAAAATTGACGCTACTTCCTGCTCAATTCGCTGCGGCTGCGCATAGAGCATCGACGGGTCCATGTTCCCCTGAAGCGCAACTTTATCGCCTATTCGCGCTCGCGCTTCTTTAATATCGATGGTCCAATCTAGGCCAACGGCATCACAGCCAGTCGCAGCGATAGATTCCAACCACATTCCGCCATTCTTCGTGAACAATGTAACCGGCACTTTTCGACCTTCATTTTCACGAGTTAGGCCGCTAACAATTCGTTCCATGTACTGCAACGAGAATTCTTTGTAGTCGCGAGGTGATAACACACCGCCCCAGGTGTCAAAGACCATAACCGACTGAGCACCCGCTGCAATTTGTGCATTTAGGTATTCCGTTACTGAGTCGGCTAATTTTTCCAACAGCGCATGAAGGATTGCTGGCTCAGCAAACGCCATTTTCTTTATTTTCGTGAAGGCTTTACTTGAACCACCTTCGATCATGTAAGTGGCAAGGGTCCAAGGGCTTCCAGAAAAGCCTATTAAAGGAACTTCACCTTTAAGCTCACGTCGAATTGTGCGAACGGCATTCATGACGTATTGCAATTCACCTTCTGGATCAGGAAGGCCAATTTTGTCAACGTCAGCTTTGCACGTGATAGGATTTTTGAAACGAGGACCTTCACCCGTTTCGAAATAAAGACCTAGCCCCATCGCATCAGGGATGGTCAAAATATCTGAAAACAGAATAGCTGCGTCCAACGGAAAACGACGCAAGGGTTGAAGCGTGACTTCACAGGCGAGCTCTGCGTTTTTACAAAGTGACATAAAGTCGCCAGCTACTGCGCGCGTTGCTTTGTACTCTGGTAGGTAGCGTCCCGCTTGTCGCATCATCCATACAGGTGTGACATCTACCGGCTGCTTAAGTAACGCACGCAAATAACGATCGTTCTTTAACGCGGGCTTATCAACACTGGGGAAATTTTGCGACATATAACTCACCTAAATAACAGAAGATAATTGAGCGCGAAAGTATACCAGCATTCTTTATGAGGTGCGCTAAAACCTGAGCTAAAAAATCGACGTTTAAACGACAATCTTATTGAAAAAGCCATACTGTCGATTATTAAAGACGAACAAACCTTGAAAAAATAACTTGCGCTAACAAAAAGGGTTTGTTATCAATATAGGCGTTAAAGAGAAGAAGCCCTCAAATGGGACCGTGCTAAACTTATTGGAACCCTGCCTCGGCAGGGTTTTTTATTTGTTGCCGATTAGAGACACTGTTTCAGCGATAAGCTGCCCTGCAATTGACACTTTCGGTGGAATAGTTGGAAGGTTATCAATGTCAAACCACTGTGCATCGTCTATTTCGTTCTCTTGGCAGCGAATTTCTCCCGCATCATATTCCGCAATAAACCCCACCATAAGTGAATGAGGAAATGGCCAAGGTTGGCTATTATAGTATCTTAAGTTTTTAACTTTTACCCCTACCTCTTCAAACACCTCTCGGTGCACCGCTTGCTCAAGACTTTCTCCACTTTCAACAAAGCCAGCTAAGGTCGAGTACATGTTAGCATCCCTATGGCGAACGCCCTTAGCTAGGAGCACTTTTTCGTTATTGTGAATTGCCACTATGATACAAGGAGATACTCGCGGGTAACTTCGATGTTGGCAGCGATGGCAATGCACAGCCATTTCCCAATCTACGCGCTCTGCTTTAGAGCCGCATTGGCCGCAAAATTGATGGGTCCGCAAAAAATGGATGTATTGCCAAGCCCTTCCGATAACCGAAAAAGCAATATCATATTCAGCAAAAAGGAGTTGTCTTAAGGACACGCGCTCCCAACCTGGCTCTTCAATATGCTCTGCCCCCAAATCAACCACAAATACTGGCAGATCGCGCTGTGCGGTTTCGTTTAGAGGAGGTAGTTGATGAATATCATTGATATATGGCGCTAAAAATGAGACTTCATTCAAATAAGCGACAGGAATAGACGCTGACGACTCTTTAATAACTAATTTTTCTCGACTGAATACCACCCACATGGCTTGTTGGGTTGTAAGTATTGTCTCGTCTAACTTAACCATCATTGCACATCACCTCTGTCTTATCATTTCGAATAGTACACTATTACTCGACACTAGTAATCGTAACGCCGACGTTTAAATCGGAACTTTTTCTGGCAAAATTTGTGTCGCAAGAGCACGGTGTTATACTGGTCATATTGTCGCTAAATGAGTAGCACACCAATATGTTGCAACAATTAGAAAGCGCTAAGTCCAAATGGGGTGGTAAGAGTCATGTGATCGACCGGTGGTTGATGGACAGACAAGCATTGTTAGTTTCTTTTTGTGAACTAGCGGGTATTAACAAGAACAGTGAGTGCCTACCCGATGCCGACGAAATAGCTAGTTTTTGCAGTGCACTACTCGATTACTTATCTGCAGGACACTTTGAGATCTTCGATATTTTGGTGGAAAACGACAAAGAAGGTCTTGATTTGAGAGACAAGCTATACCCTGAATTGTCAAAAACTACTGACGCAGCTCTCGCATTTAATGATACGTTTGCACAATCAGTAACGCTTGAGCAGGCCGCTGATTTAGACTCAGCGTTAGCGTCGCTCGGTGAAACATTAGAAGAGCGTTTCATGTTGGAAGATGAGTTGATATCTCACGTACACACAAACCAACGTGATCCAGAACTAACGCTTTAATATAACAATGAAAGTCGAGTTTACGGTTATCATCAATGAACAAAACCACACTTATTCATAAAGCACGGGCGTATTGCGAGCAGCGCGGCGCTAGATTTACACCGCTACGGGAAAAGGTGTATGAAATTCTTGTGTCAAAGCACGGGCCTATGGGCGCCTATGAGCTCCTCGACTCTTTGAAGGAAACAGAGTCGAGCGCTAAACCTGCTACCGTCTATCGCGCTCTCGACTTCCTTCTTGATTTTGGATTAATACACCGTTTGGAGTCTACAAACGCGTTCGTTGCCTGCTATCACTTTGGTTGTAATCACCCCGTTCAATTTTTAATCTGCGATAGCTGCGGCGATGTCGCTGAGATACAGTCAGAGGGGCTAAAAGACACCCTTGATAGTCAAGCTCAGCAACATGGTTTTAAAGTATCGAAACAAACTATAGAGGCTCATGGATTATGTGCCGATTGTCAAAAAACGGAAGCGCAGTCTGACTTGGAGAGTGTAAATGAATGCTGATTTTGTTAACCCGTTTATTGCAGGGCTTCTCAATGTGCTTGAAACGATGGCACAGACAAAACTAACGCCTGGAAAACCGAAGCGTAAACAAAATGACATCGCAAAGGGAGATGTTTCAGGGCTTATCGGTATGGTGGGGCCTGAAGTCAGAGGTTCGATGTCTATCACTTTTGAAGAGTCTCTGGCACTTACCATTATGGAAAGGATGGTAGGCGAGCGTCCTGAGAAACTTGATGCTGAAGTGGGTGATATGGTTGGTGAAGTGACCAACATGATTTGCGGTAATGCAAAGCGCGATCTCGCTGAACGGGGTTATGAATTTGGAATGGCAACCCCGATTGTCGTTTCCGGAAAGCAACACACAATAAGCCACCAAGTAGACGGCGCAAAAATCATCCTTCCTTTTATGTGTGATGAAGGCTTGGCATATTTGGAAATTTGTTTTGACAAATAATTTCTGGCAGTCTGAAAAAATTACACTCGACAGTTATCCAAGGGGCTTTCATCTGATTACACCTCACGTGGAAGCAGCCTTACCCAGTATCCGCCAAGTTGAAGTAGGCCTGTTACATTTATTCCTCCAGCACACCAGCGCAAGTTTAACTATTAACGAAAATGCTGACCCGACAGTACGTCAAGATATGGAAGCATTCTTCAACCATAGTGTAAAAGAAGAACTTTCTTTTTTCAGGCATACTTATGAAGGTAAAGATGATATGCCTGCACACTTAAAATCGAGTATACTAGGCTGTCAACTTATTATTCCTGTCCAACAAGGTAAGCTTGCACTTGGCACGTGGCAGGGTATCATGCTTGGTGAACACCGAGATCATGGTGGAAGACGAACAATTATTGCCACATTACAAGGGATCGCAGCCTAACCCATATTATAAATGGCATAGTTTGTGCTTGAAAAAATCACTAAGCACAACACACAATTATCATAAATCGATAATCACTCAACGTTAAACAGGATGTGACTATGAAACAACACTTTAAAATGGCAGCGCTATCTCTTGCTGTGCTTTCTTCAACCAGTGCATTTGCTCAAGATTCTTCTGAACCTGAATATAAAAGTTGGTTTGGCCTATCTGGCATGTACTACAACACTGACGATTCTCGTCCACTAGACCTTACTGAAGGCGGTGTATACGATGATGGTCGTGGCGTAGCTTTAGAATATGGTTTTCGTTTTACCCAAAGTTGGGCGGCGCGCGTTGAATTCACCGCGTTGAACTTAGATTATGTTGGCAACGACGATGAAAGCGGCGAAATGGTTGGTGTTGACGCACTTTACTTCATGCCTAACGATGCATGGTTCGTATTCGGTGGTGTTAAACGCCAGGCAGTGGGCGAGTCAACTACACTAGGTAACATCGGTGTTGGTAAACACTGGGACCTTCATGAAAGCGTTAAGCTAGTTACTGAAATCGCGGCGTACCACGACTTCGGCGAAGACTACAACGACTACAGCATCAAAGTAGGTATTGCTGTTCCGTTTGGTAAATCTACTCCATCTGCCCCTAAAGACAGCGACAATGACGGCGTTGTTGATAGCAAAGATCAGTGCCCAATGACACCAGCAGGTGTTCGTGTTGATGCAACTGGCTGTAGCGTAGACAACGATAACGACGGCGTACTAAACAGCGTAGACCAGTGCCCTAACACACCTGCAGGCACTAAAGTAGACGCTACTGGCTGTGCAATCAAAGATGCTGACAATGACGGCGTTGTTGATAGCAAAGACATGTGCCCTGATACACCAGCTGGCGTAAAAGTTGATGCTAAAGGCTGTACAGTATTTGATGAAGAGACAGTAGAAATTACGCTACGCGTACTTTTCGACAACGAAAGTGCTGTTGTTAAAATGCCAAAAGATCCAGAAATCTCAGAATTTGCTGAGTTCATGAAGCAGTATCCTTCAACAACTGCGGTAGTAGAAGGTCATACATCTGCGCCAGGTACTGAAGCATATAACATGGACCTTTCTAAGCGTCGTGCTGCTAACTTCAAAGAAGTAATGGTAGACATGTACGGTATCGAATCATCTCGTCTAGAGACAATCGGTTACGGCGAAACACAGCTTCTAGACGAAGGTAACAACGCAGAAGCACACCGTGTTAACCGTCGCATTTCAGTGACAGTTAAAGACACAGTGAAAGTAGCTGAAGAGAAATAATTCATTCTATATGAATTGAGGAAGGCGCCGAACGGCGCCTTTTTTGTCTGCAATATTTCGTGCCTGGTAATAATAGACGAGCAAGCCTTGACCCCTTAGTCGTAAGGCTATCCTACAGATATGAGAGTAGATTATCAGAGCTAACTTGACTGTCGCTTTGTCAACCCAACAATAAAATTTAAATATCGTATACGGCCTATTAGCTAACGCACATGACTTAGCCGCTTAATAAACGGGCTAATAATCGTCGGCTATGGCGGGTCCAGCGTAGTTATCGAAGCGCGAGAACTGACCTTGAAAGGTAAGACGACAGGTTCCAATCGGACCGTTACGCTGTTTACCTATGATAATCTCTGCAATGCCCTTATATTCACTATTTTCGTGATACACCTCATCACGATAAATGAACATGATCAAGTCGGCATCCTGCTCGATTGAGCCAGACTCACGAAGGTCAGAGTTAACAGGTCGTTTATCCGCACGTTGTTCTAGCGTACGGTTAAG
This sequence comes from Alteromonas sp. IB21, assembly GCF_016405965.1. Taxonomy (GTDB): domain Bacteria; phylum Pseudomonadota; class Gammaproteobacteria; order Enterobacterales; family Alteromonadaceae; genus Alteromonas. The sequence continues at coordinate 77,720 of NZ_JAEFCD010000021.1, forward strand.
CTGCGAAAGTGCTACCACAGGCACTTCGAGCTCTTTAGCCAGTGCTTTAAGTGAACGAGAAATCTCTGCAATTTCTAAGGTACGGTTATCACTCAGTGAAGGTACGCGCATTAGCTGTAGGTAATCCACCATGATGAGGCTGATCCCACCGCGTTCGCGAGCGAGTTTTCTTGCACGACTTCGCACATCCATAGGCGTTAGACCTGAGGAGTCATCAACAAATAAGCTGTCTTTGTCTTTCAGCATAGCCATGGTATTAGAGATGCGTGCCCAGTCTTCATCGTCGAGCTGCGCAGTACGGATTTTAGTTTGATCCACGCGACTTAATGAAGCCAACATACGCATCATGATTTGTTCTGAGGGCATCTCAAGACTGAAAACCAGTACCGGCTTCTCTTCTGCCATCATAGCGTTTTCAATCAAGTTCATAGCAAAGGTAGTTTTACCCATTGATGGACGAGCCGCCACTATGATTAGGTCTGATGGCTGCATACCGCTGGTCATTTTATCCAGGTCAGTAAAGCCTGTTGTAACCCCCGTCACCTCTTTATTGGTTTTCACCAATTCCTCAAGGCGGTCGATAGTTTTACCTAGAACAGACTCAACATCGCGAGGTCCTTCGTTCTCCCCCGTTCTGCGCTCTGCAATTTCAAACACTTTGCTTTCGGCAAGGTCCAGAATATCAGCACTGTCTCGTCCCTCCGGATTATACCCAACCTCAGCAATTTCGTGCGCCACACCAATAAGCTCACGGGTAATAGCCCGCTCGCTAATAATTTGCGCATAAGACGCAACATTGGCTGAACTCGGTGTATTTTTAGCAAGCTCGCCTAAATAAGCAAAACCACCGGCATCTTCAAGTTCGTCGTGCTTTTCTAGCTCTTCAGAAACGGTAATCAGATCGATAGGCTGACTTTTGTTAAGTAGACGGGTGATTGCGCGAAAGATAATTTGGTGCGAACGATTATAAAAATCACTATCGGTGACGCGTTCTGCAACCTTATCCCAGCTATCAGGGTCGATAAGCATGCTGCCTAGAACAGATTGCTCAGCCTCAATGCTATGAGGTGGAACCTTCAATTTCTCAACACTTTTATCGTTTTTAGACGCAGACGCCACAAGTAAAACCTATTCCAATGCACAAAAGTCAGTTAGATATTATGCGCTTTTAACGCACATCTCTCAACAAAGGAAGCAGCTCTTTTATTGCGAAAGCCTAAAAAGGCAGCAGGGCTTAAAGCGTTTTTTCTAACTTGAGAAAAGTGCCGTCAACGAGTGTGTAGGCGTGACTGTTCTCTTGAAAAATCAGTGTAGATCCAATGATAGCGCGGTTATCTGAGCACGCCAGGTCGACTTGGGTAATCTTGTCGTCACTGAAGTCTAACGACGACGGTGATGTTCGAAAAGCAGCGTAAAAATCTTCTCCCGTCATCTTTTGAGATGTGTAAACCGGCGAATCACAGAGGGCCTGATCTAGTTTTGCAGCATTTTGTTGATAGGTGACAGAGCGGCCAAGAAACTGCTCTGCTTCGGCTGCTGAATGAGCGCTAATACCCACATTATAAGCCTTAGTTACTACCCAAGTCCCTTCGTAATAAGCGGGCTCTTTAACAGCACAACCTAAGGTTAACGCGCATATCCCAAACGCGCCTATGATTAGGCTATGAAATCGCCAAAACCTTTTGACGTGTCCAACAATACTCAATCTACTCTCCAAACATAAAGCTTTTTAAAATCAGATAGTTTAACGTAGAAACCATCTATAAAGTTCACTAGAAATCACGTAGATATAGAGCTTTCGAGTATTGTTATAGTTCTGATTAAACGTTCAAACATCATCAATGAGCGACAAAAATAAAAAGCTGCCTATATGCGCAGCTTTTTAATTGTCACCACATCTTCTAATCAATAAATATGGTTTAAATTGTTTTTTTCAAGCTAAAGCTTCAATTAAACTATCTATAGCTTATTCACTTTTGATCTATTTCAATGCGCCCATGCACTGTTGAAATATCGACGTTCGCTACACCGCCGTTATAAATAAACCGTAGCCAGCTACCCGGGCCATACTTTGGCTTTTGCGACTGTTCATCACTGATATTATTTACAATATTACCGCCAGCGTGAGTCTCAATATCAAATTGTGCAGATACACCGTTTTGAAAAACAAACTCCATTGCACCGCCCACAGAATTTGCTTTCACGCTACCGTTCTTATTTAGGCCTAAACTCGCATAAGTCCTACCGTTAACCGTATTGATTTGCAGTACATCAACCGCTTGAAGTGATAAATCAATTCGGCCATTCACTGTCTCTACCGATACGTCTGGGCTATTGGAAGTGATGTCGAGTTTGCCATTTACCGACGCAAAGCTAACTGGCGTGTTACCTGAGTGTGATGCTTCAATTTCACCATTGACTGTTTCCGCCTCTAATCGACCTCTCACATTCTCAAGCACGATATCGCCATTGACGGACTCTACCTCCACTCGCTCACCGATATTTTTAAGAATTACGTCGCCGTTTACGACTTCTACGTCTACCGCTTCTGTAATACCCTCTGCAGTAAGGTCTGCATTAACTGCGGTGTAATGAAGATCGCTTGCTGAAGGGATATAGATAACAAGATCGTCGCCATCTTTTCCTTTGTTGAACCAACTCTTTGAATGACGCTCAACTTCAACGTGTATAACCACAACATCTCCCCGTCTTTCGAAGACAAATTCTTCAGTTTGGTCGCCTAGTTCACCGGTGACCCGAACCTGAGACTTATCCCATACTCGAATATCAGCTTTTCCATTAATGTGCTCAATGTCGACTTTCGGTGAAGACGATGTATCGATCGTCTTATCAACTTTTTCCCCTGCAAACGCCACTGTGGCGATACTTAGCAGCGCAGTACAGAGTAATACTTTGGCTCCAACAGGCGTATTAAACGTGTGCAAAATTGCGTTTTTCGTATTTATAATCATCTTTAAACCCTTATTAAATTTGCTGCCACTTTGGCGCGTGCACTCGCTCAATTAAGGCAATTTGCTGTTGATATACGTGGTGCAGCATTTTGATTAATGCTGAGTTATCTGGATCGTTTTTTAGCGCGGCTTTAATTACATCAGCAGCATCATCTAATTCTTTCAACTGCTCCTGCCAGTCTTGGGTAAGCGCGGGCGTACTTTGATAGCTAGCGAGCAAACTATTTACTTGCTGCTGTTGCTGCACACTCATCGCATCGATAAGGGCATAGCCGTCGCTTCGACTTTCATCAGCGTTAAACGCAAAAGGAGCAGCGAACCACAACACAGTGACCAAGCAAACGCTTGCGGCTATCGCCATCCACTGTCTCGATGTAACCGTAGATGATGAGACGTCATCATTAGATATTTGATTTTGAGCCGATGTTATACCTAGCTCTATACCGCGCCACAGATCTCGCTCGGGCTGCTTCTCTTTCGATAGCTCTGAAATATGCTGAGCAAGCTTGTCATCAAAATTACTCATCATCGACTCCCATAAAATCTTTCAATAATTGCTTAGCACGGAAAAATTGCGCTTTGCTTGAGCCCACGGCCATATTCAACATTTTGGCAATGTCTTCGTGTCGGTAACCTTCAAGTGCATGGAGCACAAAAACCATTCTCGCGCGCTCAGGAAGACGAATGATCAGTGCTTCTAAGTCCACATCGGTACTATTCTGTTCAGCAGGCATCTCGTTAATGCCACTATTTTCCAGATTAAACATGCGCTGTACCCATCCCTTCTGTTTACGCATATAGGAAATAGCAATATTCGCCGTTACGCTGTGTAACCATGTAGAAAATTGGCTTTGGCCATCGAAGTTAGCGAGCTTTTTCCACAGCTGGATAAAGACTTCTTGCGAGGCATCCTCCGCCATTCCTTTTTCGCCTGTTAGCCGATAACACAACGCGTAGACTCGCCCGATATATTTGTCGTATAGAGACCGAAACGCCTGTTTATCGCCCTCTTTAACCTTAGATATCAACTCATGTTCGCTTTTGTTACCAAACACCACATTGGCGTGTACAACACGTTGTTGTGCGTGTTCCATTCTTTTCTCTTTGTTATTTGTGGTGCTGATTAGCATTAGCACTTGTTAGTGTTATAAGGTTAGTCGTACCCTATAGTACAAAGGTTTAAATGCACAAAAATATTTTTTGGAGATGCCATGTCTACCTCGTTTTCTGTTAACGCTCTGTTTGCTGGAAAACCTCAGCCACTAGGCCCTCGTGGGGCACCGAGTAGTATTGTCAAAAGCCCCGTCGATGCGTTAACGGTGCACATGGACAGAACCGATGAAGACCAACAGGCCAACAAACGTCTTCACGGTGGACCGGAAAAAGTGCTGCATCAGTTCAACCCGACCAACTATCTAACATTAAGAAAGCATTTTCCTGAAGGCGAATTTTCGCTAGGCAGCATTGGCGAAAACATCAGTGTAGAGGGCATGGACGATGCCACCGTTTATATCGGCGATATCTGGAAATTCGGCGAAGTAGAACTACAAGTGAGTTCGCCGCGCGCGCCCTGCAGTAAAATTTCTCAGCGGTTTAATATTCCGAATTTAGACAGATTTGTGGGCGAAAGAGGTATCACTGGCTGGTATTACCGGGTTATTAAAACCGGAACCATCAATGTTGGCGACGAAGTAACACTCCTACACCGTGAAGACGATACCGTTAATGTTCACACCTTAATGCAATGCGCCCATACGAAAGCCGACAGAGCACTGGCTCAAAAGCTAGCGAAACTTGAGGCGCTTGACGATGAATGGCGCGGAAAATGCCAAAAAATTGCAGATAAGATTGCGGATAAATAGGCCATTTATCCCTAGCTTAAATTAAAAAGACGCTCGCTCACCTTCATTCAAAATAACCCAAGGCATTGCAGGGTTTAGCTGCTTCTTCATTTTCATAAGACGAAATAGCGCAGAATGTGACGTCTTATCTCCCATCATCCAGCTGGCATTTCCATAGCCCCAAGGCACTACGGCTTTACAGCCCAGGTCTTGAGCGGCAACAATGGCATCTTCTGGTGTAGTATGCACCTTGCGATACCATTTAGGCGAGGTTTCGCTAAAATAAGACGCTATAGGTAACAGGCAAACATCTATTTCCCCAAAACGGGCTTTAATATCTTTGAAGTGTGGTGAATATCCCGTATCACCCGCAAAGAACAAAGTATTTCCTTCACTCTCAAATAACCAACCGCCCCACAATGTAGCATTGTCGTCCTCGTACAAATAAGGCACCCAAATTCGGTTACTGAAATGATGGGCAGGCACGAAGTGAATAGAGGTTTTGCCTACGTTTTTGCTGGTATACCACGCCATTTCTTTAATGGTGTAGCCTCTATTAGGGAAGTGCTCTGCGAAACCTAACGGAACAAGATATTCGGGTTTTGTACCTAATTCGTCAATATCGGCTTTATTAAAATGATCATAGTGTATATGGGAATAAACCACAGCATCGATTTGTGCGAGTTTGTCTTCACCTACCTCAGCAGGTGCGTTGCGGCTGAACCCCTCCGCCAATCGAAAAGCCCAATTAACGGGCCAATCAAACTGCCCAAACACAGGGTCGATAAGTATTTGCTCGCCACTTGCGGTGTTAAGTAAAAAACTTGCATGCCCTAACCAGGTAACGGTTAAACCAGCGTGTAAGTTAACTTGCGGATTATTACCAACGAACTGACAGTTTTGCATGTCGCTTTCACACTTGATATCAGCAGACGCCGGATAGCAATCATTAGTGCACGTGACGGGATAATCACTGAAGTCGTCGTAAAGATTACTGAACCTATCCTCGTAGCCAATCCCATCGCTATAAATGACCACCGCATTGCTATCGTCAACTCTCGTTGTTCGATTAGGTGTTGCACACCCAACAAGCATGCAGGTCGATATAAAATAGATGGCAATATACTGCTTCACTTGTTTAGTCCCTTTATTTCTCGTTAAAGCTTTGCGGCGGAAGTCTACAGTCTAAACAGCAAGTTACAATTCACCACCTTTTATTTGTAACAAGAAGATAAGAAGATGTTGATGTGTGTATCTGAGTGAAGTGTCAATTAGTGACGACTTATCTATTTAAATAGTTAGTGTGAATATCGAACGAAGCGCCGAAAGCATTCTTCTCGAACTATCTCTTAATATACTGTCGCGTTACTTTTAGGCAAAAAGCGAATCGACGTAAATTTACTGACCCGTCCTAAGATAGGTTGACAGTTTTTAGGCCAGCTCCAGTAGCTGGCCTT
>NZ_JAEFCD010000022.1 GCF_016405965.1 Alteromonas sp. IB21
GATGGTAGTGTGGGGTCTCCCCATGTGAGAGTAGGACACTGCCAGGTCCCATTAAGAAAAACCCGCCTAATGGCGGGTTTTTTGCGTTTAGAAGTGGTAGGCGTATGACAAGTTTAGGAAGTCTAATCCAGGGTTGTCGTTGTTGAAGCCGCCGTTGGAAAAGTGCATGTATCGCAACGCTATATGTTGCGTCTTATCCAGTTCCACAAAGATGCCAATACGATCTTCAAACTGATAATTCGAACCAATATCTTTACCTGCCACTTTCTGATCACCGATATAACTTGCACCGATACCCGCTTCCAAATAAATCGGGTATTTATCATTTAGCGTTGTAATTTGCTTCATGAAAACAGGAGTGATAGATGCGGCATAGCTTGTACTGTGTGTATCACTCTTACCGTATTCCCAGACTACCGCACTTACCTCCCAATATAGCTTTACGTCACCAAACCAGTCGGTTGCAAGTGTTTGTTCTAAAGGCCTGTAAGCAAACCGCATTCCGTCGATATCATCGAATCCATGCATATAGTCAACGCTTACAGTCTGTCGAGCTTGCACCGAATTCGCAGTAAAAGTGATTAAAAAAGAAAATAGTAGAAATGATATCTGTTTCATAATTGCTCCTTGATATGCTAATCAACAAGCAAAATTCCCTCCAACTGGAAAAGGTATTTATATCAATGGCATAGGTTCTTTTTTCTATAATTTACGCTTCATTGAATGTGCTATTTACCGTGTTTATGGAATTATTACAAGCCCGACCAAAGGGCGTTCTTTTGAAGCCCTTGTTCTTTCATCAGGCGCTGACTTAACGGTAGCGTTTCTTCAATACCATATTTATCCTTTATTTCATCTATGGCTTGTGAGTTGGAATGTAGGAAGGTATTAAACTCTTTAATAATGCTAGGATACTTTAATGTTGAAATAGAGAAAGAGACCGTGTTGTGAGGAAGGGTGAGATCAGCAGTGAATTGGCCGATATTAGGGTATCGACGAAGAATACGTTGAGCGACGTTGTAATCTACATCCATGGCATCGGCTTTTTCATTATCTAGAAGTAATAGTCCTTCATGCACGCTACTTACGCCAACCACACTTACAGTATTTTCGCTGATTTGAGTTTTCCATTTAGCAGGGGTAAAACCATCGGGAATGATGAGTTTACTTACGTAGCTAATGCCTTTACCTTTGTTTTTTGGTTTAACTAACGTAACTGCAAAAGTGTCTACTAGTGGAAGAGAATACGTTTTATTAAGGCTATGTGTTATTTGATCGCTCCACCTAGGGTTATCTGGAAAAACGAAATCAACGTTCCCTTTCTTTAATTCAATTTGAAGGCGTTTAACGGGCATGCTTAGGTAAATAAACTGATGCCCACTGTGTTTTGAAAACGCTTCCAGTATGGCCCATCCTAAACCTTTTTCATGGGGTGAAGAAAAATTGTAATAAGGAGAGTACTCAATATTTTGAGCACCTACGATGTAGGTGTCGGCTTTAACAGTTGAAGATAAAGATGAAAAAGAAAGTATTATCGATAGAGCCTGAATAAAACGGCGCGCGTTATTGCCAAACCTCTTCAATTTTCAATCCTTGTTCATTCAAAAGCTGTTTAGATAGTTGTTCGAAAGGTACTATGCCGTACTTCGATTTAATACTATCAATTAATTCAGGGTTTGAGGATATAAAATCATTAAGTTCAGTAATAATGTTTGGTTGGTAAAGTGTAGATAGGGAGAAAGGAATTTCATTATGTGGAAGCGTTAAATCTAAGGTAAATGTATCTTGGTCAAAGGAAAGGGATGAAGAGTGTTGACTCACGAAATACTCTAAATCTAAAGCGTCTACGCGTTCTTGATACAAAAGGGCAAGCCCCTGTTGGATATTACTTACCCACGTAATTTTAGTACTTTGATTGTTTATTCGCATTTGCCAGTTTACCGGCGTGAAGCCTAAAGGCATGGCGAGATTTTTTATCGTACCAATACCTTTTCCTGCATTTTCTTTTTTAACAATAGTGCCAGTCATGGCATATGTAAGAGGAGAAGAGAAGTATTTGTCTTTCGACGTGGTAATACTGTTATACCATCCACTATTGTCAGGATAAACGAAGTCTACATTCCCCTTGACCAGTTCAAGCTGAAGTCTTCGTATCGGCAAGCTTACGTAGATAAATTCATGCCCAGAAGCCTTAGAGAACGCTTCTAAAATCGACCACGCTGCGCCTTTATCAACGGTAGAGGCAAAATCATAATGAGGAAAGTATGCTAAATTCTGAGCCCCAACAATATACTTTTCGGCATAGACATTGTTACTTAGCAGGTAGGTACAGAAAAGCACAACCCATCGCATCATTTAAGCTCCAAAATGATCACAATACTTTATAAAGCGCCATACGCTTAATTACTACAGCTGTTAAAACAATTAACCAGCCCTTAAATAAACAAAAAGGCATTGAATTAAGAGATTAAGGTACCATTACTTGAGAGTAAAATCCCTAGTGAAAATCTCGTGAGTTAAGTGATATTTTCTCTAACCAAGGGGTACGATCAATAAGCTTACCGGCGATGATATGTATTACTCCCTCTTTGGAGTGTTCAATAATACCATTAACTTGTAGAAGCTTGGCTTTTAAAAAAGTGTGTTGTTGAGCTCGCGCTGTGGATTGCCATACGACTACGTTCATATTGCCAATATCATCTTCTAAGGTAAGAAATGTAACGCCAGCCGCCGTACCTGGTGATTGGCGGCCCGTTACGGCGCCAAGGACTTTAACTACCGATTTATTTTTCTTGATAGCGAGCGTATCAGACCAACTGATATCTTTGAGTTGATGCTGTCGCCGAAGAAGTGAAATTGGGTGGTTATTGACTGATAGTCCCGTCGATGCATAATCTTCAAGTAGATTCTCAGCCTCAGAGGGTGACACTTTTAATGTGCTAATGCTTTCATCAATACATTTTTCCTCAGCGTCGAATAAAGGTAAGCGCGTTTGCGTATCCATTATTTTCCAGCGTGTTTCATAACGGTTACCTGAAATGGTACGAAGTGCGTCGGCGCTAGCGAGCGCTTCTAGCTCGTTACTCTTAAGCGATAGCTGGTGTAGTTGATCTACATTGCTATACCCCTTGTCAGGTCGGTTCTTGACAACTTGCTGCGACGAGGCTTCGCTAAGTCCTTTAATAAGCTTAAGGCCTAATTGTATGTGTTTTTCTTGGTTTACTATGACTAAGGTATGCTCAGTGTCAGACTTGTTCACACAGGGCGCTTCTACGTGAATATTATGGCGCTTTGCATCTTGAACTAGCTGTGACGGCGTATAAAAACCCATTGGCCAGCTGTTTAATAACGCTACGTAAAATTCTACGGGGAAATAAAATTTTAGCCAGCAAGATACATAAGCTAACACTGCGAAAGAGGCAGAATGTGACTCTGGAAATCCATACCCTGCAAACCCCTTAATTTGCTCAAATACGTTATGTGCAAAAGTATTGTCATAACCTTTATCTGTCATGCCTTTGATTAGCTTGTCTCTAAACTCGAAAATCCTTCCGTCCTTTTTCCAGCTCGCCATAGCACGACGAAGTTGGTCAGCTTCGCCGCCACTAAAGCCCGCGGCAACCATAGCAAGTTGAATAACCTGCTCTTGGAAAATAGGGACGCCCATAGTACGGGACAGCACCTTTTCGACTTCTTTTGAGGGGTAGCTAATGTTTTCATTGCCGTGCCGGCGTATTAAATAAGGATGTACCATATCCCCCTGAATTGGGCCTGGTCGTACGATAGCTATTTGCACTACCAAGTCGTAATAACGGCGGGGTTTAAGCCGCGGAAGCATAGACATTTGTGCCCGCGATTCTATTTGGAAAACCCCAACGGTATCAGCGCGACAAATCATATCGAAAACCTGTTTGTCATCGCCAAGTTTAGTGATGAAGGGAATGCTTGTCTGAACTGGGTATTGCTTATTAATGAGGGAAAAAGCTCGGCGAATAGCGCTTAACATACCCAGAGCCAACACATCGACTTTTAATAGGCCTAGTGTTTCTATATCGTCTTTGTCCCACTGAATAATTGTGCGAGCTTCCATCGCTGCGTTCTCTACAGGAACTAAGTCATACAGAGGGCCCGCGCTTATTACAAATCCACCTACATGCTGTGATAAATGCCTTGGTGTGCCCAATAAAGCTTCTGTTAAGCTAATAAGCTGTTGTACGCGTTTCTCTTGTGGGTTTAAACCGAGATTGGCTAGTTGGGACTTCCACGGTATAACGCTATCTCGCCGGTTTATTTGCTTAACAACAAAGTCCAGTTGAGATTCGCTAAAGCCTAGTGCTTTTCCCACATCTTTAAATGCTGATTTAAAGCGGTAACAAATCACCGTCGCGGCGATAGCGGTTCTTTCTCTGCCGTACTTTTTATAAATGTACTGAATAATTTCTTCACGGCGTTGATGCTCAAAATCAACATCAATGTCGGGCGGTTCATTACGCTCTTTTGAAATAAAGCGTTCAAAAAGTACACTGATTTGTCTAGGGTCAACGGCGGTAATTTCTAAACAATAGCAAACCACAGAGTTCGCCGCAGAGCCACGACCTTGATATAAGATGCGTTGTTGTTTGGCAAACTGGACGATATCGTAAATTGTTAGAAAGAAATATTCATACTCTTGCTCTGCAATCAGCGTAAGCTCTTTTTCAATTGTCTGCCTAATTTCTGTAGTAATACCTTCTGGAAAGCGAATTTTAATCCCTTCTTCTACACGCTCTCGTAAATAAGACGTTGGTGTGTAGCCTTTGTGTACAAGTTCGGCTGGGTATTGATAGCGCAACTCCTCTAAAGAAAACGTAAATAATTGGCTAAGAGCATTAGTATTCGCCACCCACTTTTCAGGATATAGCTTTTTAATTTTATGTATGGTGCGTAAGCTACGTTCTGCATTACTTAGTGCACTCCTTCCTATCTCGTCAACGCTGGTATGAATTTTTGTGGCGTGCAAAACATGCTGTAGTGGCAACCTATCTGCGTGATGCATTAATACACCCGTACACGCAATAACAGGAAATGAGTAGGTAGATTGCAAAGAGTTATAGTGCGCAAATCTATGATGATCACGTCCATCTAATAAGCGTTGCGCACCTATGTAGGCGTTTATGCTGGGGTGCTTTAACAGCCATTCTGCCCAATGTTTATCTTGAGTTTCCTTCCCACTGGGTAACCAAATAAACTTACAGTGTCGAATAGTGCGCAAATCCCATTCGTCGAGTTGATATTCACCTTTTTCAGAACGACGCCTCGCGTTTGTTATGATGCGGCAGAGTTCACTGTAGGCTGCTTTATCTGGGCACAACAACACAAAAGATAAGGTCTCATCAAATACAAAGTAACCGCCCACAATAAGCTTGATAGGTAATTTTTGGTGGGTAATCTCATCGAAAGCTCGTACTATGCCTGCTACAGAGCATTCATCAGTAATAGCGAGAGCTTCGTAGCCAAGAAAAGACGCGGTGGTGACTAGCTCCGCAGGAGAAGAAGCCCCGCAAAGAAAGCTATAGTTGCTTTGACAAAATAGTTCGCTGTACTTCATGCTACCGTGTTTACTCTAACCGCATATGCCTAACAAAAAAGCCCTTGTACCCACCATTGGGATTCTTCGTCTTTAAACACCAATAACCTCACACTCTGCGGCGTCTGGGCGATGAAATAATCGCGCTTGGTAGGGCGGTCATGCCACCATTCGCTATGTAACCGTAAGGGCCCAAAACAAATTTGTGTTGGTTGAGTAAGTGGCGTAGGCACCTCAAATGTAAAAGTAGGCGCAGTATCGCAGGCATAAGCATATTCAGACGCGCTTGGCTCGGTTACCGTCATATATTCAAACTGATGACTGTTAGCTGTGCGAGGTTGAAAAGTACTGTTATCACCTAGCTTAGCGTTTAAGCGGCCAATTAATTGCTTTTGTGCCACATCATTAAATCGGTCGCTGAAAAAGTCGCCATTGTGGCTATCTATTTCCTCAAATTGATGGCATTTAAGCTCAACAGCAGTAGCTGGCTCAGGCAATACAAGGTTTTCAATTTTAAGGGTAAATAACGGCAGCCAGCTTTTAACGGAAGATTGAGGAAGCGCAGATTGAATATCAATACTCATGGGTGGTGCTTCTCTAAAATGAATGTGAACGGCCACGTTTGAGGTGTATAAATTTCTAGCTCGTAAATAATGAGATAGATGCTCAAATTGTTGAGTAACAAAAGGCCCTAAGTGCTGTATGTTTTCTACGTCAAAAGGTAACAGTAAGAAGTTATCAAAGCGCTCTAGCGGCCTGAACAGCGTAGCGCGTGGGAACGTCTCTCCTCTCAATGCAGTCAGATACATAATGGTGTTATTGTCAAAGCGTCGACCTAGCTCTTGGACAGGCATGGCGAGCAGCTGCTGCACACGAGTAATCCCCACTCTAGCCAGCGACTCTATAACTTTAGGCGCCAGTGCGGTAATAGAAAGAGGGCATGCATTTAACGCTTTTTTTATGTCATCAAGTGCACATACATAAGTGTCGTGTTTTTGAAGTGCCAGCACCTTTGCGGCTTCTATTGTCCACGCACAGCCAAAATGGTAGCGAACATCAGACTCCGATAAAGCCTGAGTGAGGGTTTTCCAAAGCGGTTCATGCCCACCATAGTAATGGGTTAAATTGTCCAATCTTATAGCTAGCCCGCCTGAATAGGCATGACTACATAGCACAATGTCGGATGCCAGCGGATAGAGCCGATATGCTAACTGCGTTAGCATATGCCTTTCGTTTTCTTCATTGAAAGGCAGTACATGTACATAAGGGCATAATGCAGCCGCTTGCGCTAAACCATGCCCAATTTCAATGCCTTCCACCTTTGCAATATCATTGCATTGAACAATTTTATTCATTTTACTGCAGTAGACGACAACGGGTGTGCTTGATGGTAATGACGAACATTTATTGATAGCGCCGTCACAAGACTCTTGATAATGCGCACCTTTACGCCCAGTCGCTCTATTATGACTATCTAAAGTAAGTTGGTAGCAGTAAATATAAGCCCATAGCATGTTCAGCTCACTGAGTGTAGCGCCTGATCAGAAAGCGTATTATGTGTCATCGCCCACTTAATGGCGTTATTGTCAGGCGTCCATTTGTGTGAAATAACGATGTTATCTTTAGGCCACCCATGACGCTGTTTGCGAATAGTTACCGATAAAGCGTGCGGGGTTCCTTGCAGATAAAGATCTAAAGTAATAGGTAGCGCATCGTCACTATAACCTTGGGCGCTGCTCAATGGTCTGTTTTGTTGTTTACTTGACGGTGACAGCTGCCGAAGCAGGGGAGTATAAAGCAAGCATAGGGCATCATTATGCGTCGCAGCTACCTGTAAACGGCGAGCTTCCTTTTGGCTTATTGTATTGCTCCACAGCACTACGCAATGACAAGCTGTACTTTTTAGGCACTGCTCTGCCGCCCACAATGATTCTTGCTGTGTATGCGTTTTTACGACAAGTACTTGTTGCGTCTTAAGGCCTAAATTTTCTAACCACGGCGACTGCAAATGCCCTGGAGGATTGATAAATACAACGAGTTTATGAGTACGATGCTGGCACATTACGTCTTTAAACAATGAGAGTTCGCCAACGCCCGTTAGAGAAGCTATACGTACTAAGCCTGTAGAAGCAACGCCACCGTTAAGCGCTTTATCTAGTCGCGGAAAACCTAATGAAAACTTTGTTTCATTTTGCTTTTGTTCTCTGGCCCGCCAAATATGAGGGTGATTGTTAAGTACAGATAACGGTTTATTCATGGCACTCAAAATGAACTGTATTTATATACAGTATTATAGTGCAGCAATGATTCATTTCAATATTAAAGGCTCAAGCCTTGAAGCTTTTAATGCTAACTTATTGATTAGCCTAAAAAGGTAAAAGATTAAATCTTTAAGAAGAAGAAGAGTGTAAAGGGGCGGGCGAGCGTTTAAATTTTTAATTCAAGAAGAAATAGCTATTAAGGCCTTGGCTGCTCTTTACCATACAGCAAAGAGTAGAAGGCCCTAATAACGCTACACCTATGCTAATCAGTAAGCAGTACTAGCTTTCTTGTAAGACCGCTGTTGGTTGATTGGCTTTAGTGGTATTTATTGGTGCAGTAACCGTTTGGCAAAACGCGATAAAACCATCTGCGGTATTTTTTGCCCATACCATGCGTGCATTGCTGGGCAGTGTCTTTACCATATCGCGAACCTCTTCAACCGTTACGTCTTCATTCAGCAACGCTTTATTCAAAGACTCTTCAAGCGACATACCTTTCTCACAGCACGCCATTACAATGGTCGAGAAATTTCGCATTAGCGGGTGGAGTATTTGATATTGCGATTGTTCGATAAGACGACTCTTATAATCACTTTCTACGCGCGCAGTAAGATTTTTTTCTAACGCGTCTGTGACGAGAACAAGATTGCGATAAGCATAAGTTACTTTACTGCTAGTTTGCTTATTTGAGTGACGCAATAGCGCCAATTCTTTTTGTAAATTCTGCGTTCGCAGTACCAAGTAAATTAAAAACAGGATAAGTAATCCAATAACACCAAATGCAACGAACATCTTATTTTGCCTTTTGCTCTTCTATAAAGGTATTTATGTGTTGTTCTAAAATAAAAAGTGGCACAGAGCCATTTTCTAAAACGGCGCGATGAAATTTACGAACGTCAAAACGCTGTCCTAGCGCATTCTCTGCTTTTTCACGCAGCGCTTTAATTTTAATTTCACCAATTTTGTATGATAACGCCTGTGCAGGCCATGAAATATAGCGGTCTATTTCAGTATTAACGTTGTGTTCAGAAAGCGCGGTGTTTTCCATCATATAGTCCACCGCTTGTTGACGGCTCCAGCCCATGGTATGCATGCCAGTATCAACCACTAACCGACACGCGCGCCACATTTCGTAGCTTAAGCGACCAAAGTTGTCATAAGGCGTTTCGTAAATACCCGCTTCTATGCCCAAAAACTCAGAGTACAGCCCCCAGCCTTCACCAAAGGCTGAAATATAAGTATTGCGACGTACCATAGGTAAGTTTTCAAGCTCTGCTGCCAATGATATTTGAAGGTGATGACCAGGCACCGCTTCGTGCAAGGTCAGCGCAGGTAGGGCATACAAAGGGCGCTTATCAAGGGCATAAGTGTTTACCCAGTAATAGCCTGGCTGGTCATCGCGGCTAGGATGGATGTACCGTCCCGTTGTATATTTAGGCGCGATAGCGTCTGGTACAGGCGCTACACCGTAGGGGGTTCTTGGCAAATATTCAAAAAGAGAAGGGAGTTTTGCGTCCATTTTCTTTGCAATAAATGACGCTTCTTTTAACAAATCTTCAGCGCTGGTGGCATAGAACTGGGGGTCTTCCCGTAAAAAAGTAATGAAGTCATTAATATCGCCATCAAAGCCTAGTTCATCCACAATCTGCTGCATTTGCTCGCGAATGCGTTTTACTTCTGATAATCCTAAATCATGGATTTCCTGAGGCGTCATGTCGGTAGTAGTGTAATGCTTCGCTCTATTAGCATAATACGCCACGCCATCAGGCCAGTTATTCGCAGCAATATCTTTACGGGCATTGGGAATGTATTCATCTACCATGAAGTCGTAGAACATTTGATATGCAGGCAACACGCTGCTGTTTATGGCTGCCTTACCCTGTTCCGTTAGCGCTGATTTTTGTTCGGCAGTAAAGTACTCAGGAAACCGGGTAAATGGAGAATAAAAACCACTGTCTTCAGCCTTTTCAACAATGTAGGACGCCACTGAGTTTTCAAACCCTTTCAACACGACTTTAGGTTGCGTGTAACCTTCCTTTAGCGCCTCTTTCATATAGGTGATTTGCTGTTCAAAATAAGGCTTTAGTGCGTTTAAACGACTAATGTAGGCTTGGTAATCTTCTACGCGTTTGAAAGTAGATAGATTAGGCAATGACGCCATTGAACCGTGAAAACCATATTCTGAATTGATGGGTACCAAGTGCGCGCGATAGGTGTATTCATCCACATAATTGGCTAAACGGTATTGCTGCATCAGCAAAGCAATATAAGCGTCAGTAGAGATATTCTCTTTTTCGTACTGACTTAAGGCTTTTTGAAAAGCTCGCCATTGCTCATCTTGTGCTTTCAAGGCTTTGGGAGAGTTATCTGGCAAAACATGAGCGAGTGATGTATCGCCTTCCCTAGAGGCTAAAAGTGGCGAGACCGAAAGCTCATAGTTCCAAATTTCATCGAGAAGTTGGTACAAGCTTTCATCGTTCAATTCTTTTGCAGTGGTGCCTATACTGCAAACTAATAGTAATGCCGCGAATATGTAGCGATGCATAAGGGTCTCCGGCAACCTTTACCGGCTAGACACGGCGGTTACTCTTTCGTTGGTGTATATATTGGACTAGGGAATGCCGTTACTTTATCAGATTTATTTTCTAATTTAGTAATTTTGGCAGAACCTTTTTTATTTACGGCGTCAATGCGCAAAACATTGTGCATAGGAACATACGTTTTCGTTACTTCTGAAAACTCATTTTTTAGTCTTTCATGGCTAGGGTCCACAACAACACTTGTGTGGGTATCCCACACAAAGTCACCTATTTCGATAAAGCCAAACAAAGCGCCTTGTGTAAGGGTTTTAACATACAACTCGTAGCGTTCGCCATTGCTGATAAATTGGACGCGGTAAAGAATATCGTCTTTCGACATAGATGCTGCTCTTCACTAAAAAAATAATAATATCCGGAAATCGAGCCGGCATGTGACTCACAATTTTACCTTGCTCCTAAAATGCGAGCAACGGTAGGAAACACGTGGTAAACGAAAGCTGTTTGATGGTATTTCCCGTATTAACTGCGTTACTATGACGCACACTTAGTTATACGGTGAAATTAAAATGATAAAAAAACTCCTTATTGGTAGTGCAATGACGGCAATAACATTTGCTGCAACAGCACACAACCACGCATCGACAGATAATGCTTTTAACCCTGATACACAACGAATCAAATCGCACTTGTTTTTCTTAGCAGACGATTTACTTGAAGGGCGTGATACTGGCTCTCGAGGTCATGAAATCGCGGCGCTTTATATTGCGACCGAATTTGCCAAGTACGGGCTAAAGCCAGCAGGCACAGATGGCTACATACAAAATGTATCGTTTCGCAAAGCCAATCTGGTTCAAGAATCACCTAAGTTTACATTTACACAAAACGGCGAAACCGTCGATTTTGATTACCCGAAAGAATATCTAGCTAGCCCAAGCTTGCTTAGCACCGAGGCCAATGTAAAAGGTGAAATGGTATTCGTAGGCTACGGCATTGTAGCTGACGAGCTTTCGCACAACGATTATAAAGACCTAGATGTTGAAGGCAAAATTGTTGTAGCACTTGCCGGTAAGCCAAGCGACTTTCCATCAGAAGAGGGGGCTCACTTTGCGTCTGGCTATCAAAAACAAAAGTATGCGGTAGACAATGGCGCTATCGGCATGATCACTATTACTACGCCTAAAAACGAGAAAGTGCGCCCGTATCAAAGCCGCTTAAACTACATTCACACACCGCGTATGGCGTGGTTAGACGAAAACGGCGAGCCTGCGAATAGTTTTTCGCAGCTTAAAGGTGGTGCCTATATGAGTGAAGGTGCTGCGCGTAAACTGTTTCAAGGCGCAGAAAAGAGCCTTGATGACGTTTATGCAGTTCTTGAAGCTGACAAAGTACCGCAAGGCTTTGCGTTAAACGGCACCGTTGATATCAGTAAGACGAGTGTACACGACACCATTACAAGCCCAAATGTTGTGGGTGTACTAGAAGGTTCAGACCCAGAGCTTAAAAACGAATACGTGGTTTTTTCTGCGCACTCAGATCACATTGGTTTTGCCAAGACCGTGAAGAAAGACAACATTAACAATGGTGCCATGGACAATGCGTCAGGTACGTCAGTGATGTTAGAAACGGCACGCCTGTTTAGCGAAATGGAAGAAAAGCCAAAGCGCTCAATTTTGTTCGTGTCCGTAACCGGTGAAGAGAAAGGCCTGCTAGGTGCAGACTATTTCGCGCGTAACCCAACGGTACCCGTTACTTCAATGGTGGCGAACGTAAACTTGGATATGCCTATTCTGACCTACGAGTTTGCCGATGTTATTGCGTTTGGCGCTAATCACAGTGACTTACAAGACTCAGTGGAAAAGGCCGCAGCCAATGCTGATATCGAGCTGAGCCCAGATCCATGGCCAGAGCAAGCCTTGTTCACACGCTCAGATCACTATGCGTTTGTAAAACAAGGTGTACCTTCAGTGTTTATGGTGCCGGGTCTTAAGTCAAAAGATCCTAATGTAGATGGTAGCAAGGTGTTCGGTCAGTTCTTATCTACGCACTACCACAAGCCAAGCGATGATCTAAATCAGCCATTTAACTGGAACGCCGCCGAAACTTTTACCAAAGTAAACGCGCAAATCGGTTGGACATTAGCAAATCAGAAGAACAAGCCTAAGTGGAACGATGGTGACTTCTTTGGTAAGACATTTAGTAAATAACTCATATATTTTTAAATATTAGCTACTAAATATTAGTGACTAGCGTCGGCTCTCATTCATGAAGGCCGGCGTTTTTAATTATTGACTAATTTCTGTCAAATCAGCAGAAAGCTTTTTACGCTCCAAGTACATTTTTATACGGAATTTTAGGTTTCGCCAAAAGGAGCTATGATTGGAGTGGCGGCCCCCGTTTACAGCTTCAATGGCGCTGACGAACGTTTTATCCTGAGTGAAGGGATACGGGCGAATTCCAACAACGCTGATCCCCACCTCGCTATGAAATTGCATATCGACATCTACGGCCCGAAAAAATAGCTTACGTTTTAGTAATTTTTCAGCACCAGATAAACTTAATGCATATGCTGCTGCACAATTTGGAACTTTTAAAAAATTACCTAGAGTAAAGGTATTATCTAATGACATTGAGTCAATAAAAGGGTTATCGCGGTTGTCGAATAATTTAATCATGTCCCAGCCTTTAAGCTGTTCGATATGCTGTAGCAGAGACGGAAGTTTATCGTCTATACATAAATCGTCTTCTAAAATAAGACAGTAAGGTATTTTTTCTTCAGAAATTTTCTTCCACAGGCTTTGATGGCTGATATAGCAACCTATCTCTCCTACGGTAAGATTTCTATGGTGATACTTACGATTTGCATAAGCATCATAGTGCTGTTCTATTTCTTCATTACTCAATGCCCGTCCAACAGTTGCATCAAACCGAATAGGATGAAGACCTAGTGCGTCTAACTTCGAAGATGTTGACTCCCAACGCTCAACGCAGGCTTTCATATTGATTACAAAAATTGGGGTACTCTTCATAATTAATCGCTTTTAAACAGCTGTCGTACAGCACTATTGAAAAGTGAACTTTTGCAATAGCAGACTTATCCTCGTCACTTAACAAACATCTGTTTAAACGTTGCCCATTGCTCATTGAACTGCTCTGTAGGCTTTCGTGTAAAGCCGCTGCGAATAAAGCCGTTGATGCGACCATCAGTGTAGCTAATCAACATATTGGCAATAATCGCTTCATCCGCGGAAAGTGTCTTACCTTCGCGTAGCTTGCGTTCTCTCAATACTTGTTTTAGCTGCGTTTCTAAGCGCTCAAAAAGTTTTGCGATACGCGCGCGCAAACGGTCTTGTTCGCCCATAAGAGCATCACCATTTAAGATTCGAGTAATGCCTGGGTTTTTCTCCGCAAAGCCTAAAATGAGATGCAAAATAAGCTGGCAGCGCGTAAGCGAGTCTTTTTCTTCATTCACAATTTTATTGATACGCGTGAAGAGCGTTTCTTCTATAAACTCAATGAGTCCCTCAAACATACGCGCTTTACTTGGAAAGTGGCGGTAGAGTGCCGCTTCAGACACTCCCACTTTTTCCGCTAACTTAGCTGTAGTGATACGTTGACCAGGGCTGGTTTCTAGCATTCCAGCGAGTGCTTGCAGAATTTGGGCTCTGCGATTTGTTTTTTTGACAGCAGGCATGACGAAAGTAATTCCTCCGCTACCGAGTTACAGCAACTCGGGCTCCATGTTAAGTTGGCTTACACCAAAGCGTTTATATTTATCGTTTTTATTATCGACACTTAATAAGCATCTGTTAGCTTTTATTACCTAGCGCGAACCGCTCTGCAATAAGTGCAACTAGCTGTTCCGCCAGTTCATTTTTACTCGTTGCTGGAAAACGTTTATCTCCGTCTTGCCAGATAACGTGTAGCGCATTTTTATCGCTATTAAATCCAAGACCGTCCACAGTAATGTCATTTGCTGCAATCATATCTAGCTTCTTTTTGGCTAGTTTTGAACGTGCATAATCTTCAACGTTTTGGCTTTCTGCTGCAAAGCCTACGCAAAACGGTCGGTCAGGTCTTCCAGATATATTTGCTAGAATATCAGGGTTTTTAATAAAAGTAAGTGTTAACTCATCACCTGTTTTCTTAATCTTGTTATTGGCGATTGTGGCTGCTTTATAATCAGCAACGGCCGCGGTACTGATAAAGATATCTGTGGAAGGTGTGAGCTTTTCACACGCCGATAGCATGTCATCGGCGGTCACAACATCAATGCGAGCGCAATTAGCTGGGGTATTAAGAGACACTGGACCTGCGACCAATGTTACGTTGGCGCCAGCCGCTGATGCAGCTTTTGCAATAGCGAACCCCATCTTGCCCGAACTATGATTTGAGATATAACGTACCGGGTCTAATGGCTCTCTTGTTGGCCCTGCGGTAATCATCACATTTCTTCCCGCTAAGCTTTTAAGTGCAGGATACCGTTGAAGTACACTGTCTTTAGCACTGTTTAATACTTCAGCAATATCGACCGGTTCAACCATTCTTCCGGCGCCTATATCTCCACACGCCTGTTCACCGCTAGCCGGACCGATAAACGTGACCCCATGCTCTTCTAAACACGCGATGTTGCGCTGCGTAGCTACCGCTTTCCACATTTGTTGGTTCATCGCCGGAGCTATGTAGAGTGTTGCCGTTGTTGCTAAATACAACGTAGTAAGTAAGTCGTCAGCCATACCGTGAGCGAGCTTTGCCAGCGTATTAGCTGTAGCCGGTGCAATCAATAAAATGTCGGCCCATTTAGCAAGCTCAATATGCCCCATAGCTGCCTCGGCTGCAGGGTCTAATAGATGTTGGTGGACTGGATGGCCTGATACAGCCTGTAGTGCTAATGGACTTACAAACTCTGCGGCAGAGTCAGTCACAACAACACGAACATTAGCGCCTAACGCGGTAAGCTTTCGAACCATATCGGGAGCTTTGTAGGCAGCAATACCGCCAGTCACGCCCAGCAAAATGTTTTTATTAGCAATAGACATAAAAGAACACTAAATCTAAATATTGATATTAGCCTACCATGGTGACAAAAAATCGGATAGCTGAACGAAAGTCGATGTCGCCGAACGAAGGTGTTTAATTTTTTGATTATGGCCTAATGCCGAAGAAGAAACAGACCCTTAATACAGTCGTTA
Organism: Alteromonas sp. IB21; assembly: GCF_016405965.1. Lineage (GTDB taxonomy): Bacteria > Pseudomonadota > Gammaproteobacteria > Enterobacterales > Alteromonadaceae > Alteromonas. The sequence goes on from NZ_JAEFCD010000022.1 coordinate 15,557, forward strand.
ATATATTGGTATTCATCTATAAACTCAGTTTGATTAAGCTGGTGGACCGAATGTATGTCGATAAAAGTATGGCCGAAAAGCGAAAGGCCTAGAGAAAAGCTATTACAACACGGCGCAGAAAGTTTAAGTGATGCAGAGCTTATTGCCGTACTGTTAGGAAAAGGCGTTAGGGGTAAGAGCGCAGTGGCAGTGGCTCACGAGCTATTGATTGAGCTTGGGTGCTTACGTGGCGTTGCAACGGCGTCACTAGAAAAATTTTCTAAAATAACTGGTGTTGGCCCGTGCAAGTATGCGCAGTTTCAGGCTGGGTTTGAAATTTACAAACGCAATTTAGAAATAAAGCTCAAGCGACAGGATGTGTTTAATAATGTTGATGACACTAAACGCTATCTGCAGGCTAAATTAAGAGATTGTGAACGGGAAAAATTTGCCCTTTTAATGCTGGATAGTCAGCATCAACTCATTGCATTTCGAACTATATTTAACGGTACGATCAACAGTGCGGCGGTATACCCGAGAGAATTGATCAAACAAGTTATGATCGATAACGCCGCTGCGATCATTTTAGTCCATAATCACCCTTCAGGCGTAGCTGAACCCAGCCATGCAGACATCCGTTTAACGGCAGAGATCAAAAGCGCCATGGCATCGATCGATGTACCCGTGCTCGATCATTTTGTGGTTGGAGACAAAGAAACCATTTCATTTGCGCAAAGAGGCTTGCTAACATAAGAAACCTTAGTCATTTGTCGATTATAATCTAGTCAAATGATTGAAAATGATTTAGCATAGGATTTAATGGGTAATTTTATTAAAGGACTGTTATGAAGAAGTCAATTATCGCGTTGTTCGCATCTGCTCTTGTTGTTACAGGAGTGAGCGCACAGACATCAGAAGAAAAAAGTGGTGGAATCCTTGCTTTAGGTAACGGAGCTACAAATTCAGAGCTTGTTGTATCTGGGGCTGTTGGGGTCGGTATCTTGGCTGCTATGATCAACAACAACCGCTCCGAGTCAGGAGGAGTTGGTCCAGATCCAGACCCAGATCCAGTTTTCGTTTGTGAAGGCGATGATCCTCTTGTAGACGGCGTGTGCGTTGGTACTACTAATACGGTCACTGTAACGACCTCTGGTACTGTGACACAAACTATTACTGTGCCTGTTACATTTACTTACGCGCCGACCGTACAGTAAATCTAAGAGTATTCGAAAAAGCCGCTTTTTTTAGCGGCTTTTTTTATTTATATAGCAAAATTATTTGTTTTTAGTTTTAGTCGGCGTACCTCAATGAAACTACACATTCTATCAGTCATTCTAGGCTTTCTTTGTTTTTCTCTCTCAGGGTGCTCAACCACAACACTCGCTTATAACAATACACTCAAGCTCGCTTTTAAAGACCGAAGTGTATCGTATACGGTCGAGGAAATAGCGGCGAGTAAAGCAGATATCATGCAAATTAAAGCGGGTGAACGAGATACTGCTTCACTTGCATTAGCCTACATTGATGGTGACAAGTACAGATGGGTATCAGGTGACAGAGTAATTTTCACTTTGCACCACGGTATCATCGTTAAAACAGAAGGTTTAGATAACGACCTTTATTACACGGGCAACCTTCAGCATAACCCACTTGCAACGAATAATGTTTTGCCGTTTAACTGGGATCGCAAGGTTGACATTGCCGCTATTGGATACGGCATACCAATAGACTCATCGTGGAGAATTGAGGGAGAAGAAACCCGTGAATACCTTGGTTTTTCTGTGCCTGTAATCAAAGTCGTTGAGCGCGTGTCATTTTCAGAATACACCCCTTTTATTGATGTGGGTTTGTCGTGGGAAAATACTTATTTTTTGCATCAGTATTCAAAAGCGCTACTGGCCTCAAAGCAGCAGTTTAGCCCGGAAGGGGACGTGTACGACATGGTCTACTTAAGCCGAATTGTGCGTGAAATGACCAAGCAAGGAGCGGCACAATAATGAAGTTTATCTCTACGCTTATTGCTGCGTTAGGCATTACCGCAGCAGGTTCACTCTTTGCTGACGACAATATGGTTAGCATAAGGATAAACAAGCAAACGTATCAGTTTGACAGGCCTATAAGACTGTCTAGTGCACTATCCATTGTTGCCGACAATGGTGACTGGTATTGGCCAAGTGCATCTGCGTTTGATTTATCTAATTCTAAAGCGGAGCGCGAGAAAGAAATCGCGTTGTCTGAAATTAGAACGCTTTTAACCCAATTTGGTAAAGATTCTAAAACTCACGAAGCGCTTGAGAATTTGTACGAGCAGGTTACATCATGGACAGTGTCTACCCGAATTGACATGCCAATTTCCTACAACCGTGCTCGGTTATTCTATGAAGATAACCCAATGTTCCAGCCTGGAAACTACTGGATTCGTTTAAATGGTAGACCGAATGTTGTGCATTTCTCTGGTGCAGTGGTAAAGCCTGGCGCTTACAAGCATCAAAGTGATACCTCGGTTTATACGGCAGTGCACACGGTTAAAAAAGCAGTTGATGCTGACAAAAGTCACGTTTATGTAATCGACCCAATGGGTAACATTGAAGAAAAAGGGATTGCTTACTGGAATTTAGACTTTGCCCAAATTATGCCGGGAAGTCAGGTTTATGTGCCAATATCTTCAGAGCTTTTCAGCGATAAACTTAAGCAATTAAATAAGCGCGTCGCCGCGTTAGCAGTACATAGGGTTTTACCTCAATGAGTGCGCCACAACTTTTCACTAAAAAAACACTAGCGCTTGTAATTGGAAGCGCACTTTCTTCCGCCGCGTTTGCCGATAAGCAAATTCGGGTTACTCCGTCGCAAATGGTGCAAGGCGGTAATGGCCTTATTCAGACACCAACGGCGCGCATGCGAGACGAAGGTGGAATGGCCATCAACTATACCGACAATGGTGAATATCGTTTTTGGTCGGTCAATATTCAGTTGTATGATTGGATGGAAGCCACCGCTCGCTATACCGACGTGCGTACGCAATTATATAGCCAGGTTGAATCGTTCAGTGGCGATCAAACCCTTAAAGATAAAGGGTTAGATGTTAAATTTAGACTATGGAAAGAAAGTTTCTACTTACCTGACATCAGCGTTGGCTTTCGAGATTTTGGCGGCACAGGCTTTTTTGAAAGCGAATACGTAAATGCTAGTAAGTCTGTGGGACCATTTGATTTTCACTTAGGCTTGGGCTGGGGATATTTAGGTACAGCAGACGATATTACTAATCCTTTTTGTGAAGTTAAAGACAGCTTCTGTGAACGTCCTGGCGGCTTTTCAGGCCGAGGCGGCAAGGTGGATTACGACCAGTTCTTCAAAGGCACTACCGCCTTCTTTGGGGGAGTAGAGTATCAAACACCATGGGAGCCGTTAACGCTTAAACTGGAGTTTGAGGGGAATGATTACTCTCGTGACAGAGCGGGTCGTTTAGAGCAGGATTCTCGCTGGAATGTAGGTGCGGTTTACCGCTACAAAGACTTCGATTTCTCGTTGAACTACCAACGTGGAAATACGATCGGTTTTGGTGTGACCTATCGCTTTAATATGAATACAGTATCGCAGATAAAGTTTGATAAAGATCCGCGCAATTTGATGGGTAGAAACGCGTCTTCTAATGTGAAAGACGTCGATAAACCTCGACTTTATAACGACCTGTATAATCACAGTGGCTTTTTCTTATCTGATGCTGAAATTAAAGAAGACAGCGCAACCTTTTACGGAACTCAGCTAAAATATCGCGACGAAGACGACGCTATTGAACGAGTTGGCCGTGTCGCCGCCTCAGAACTCCCTGATAGCGTAAAAACTTATCATATTGTGGATAACCGCGGTGGTCTGCCGATGGTCGATACGCAAATAGATGCGGAAGCCTTCATCGCTGCAGCGCGATATGAATCGGTGGACGCCGACATAAAAGAAACGTATGTGAGAACGTCACCATCTAAAGAGATCAGAGACGCGTACGATCCTGAAAATACCTCAGGGATATTCTATGGCGCTGATTTCTTCTTTACTCAATCGTTTGGCAATCCGGAAGATTTCTTTTTGTATCAGACCGGTCTGCTGTTAAACGGTGGCTATGCGTTCAATGAAAACTTCTCGGTTATGAGTAGTGCGCGAGTCACGCTTCTTGATAACTTTGATAAGTTTAACTACCTAGTTGACGGTGAAGATGTATCTTTACCTCGCGTTCGTACACGGGTTCGCGAATACGTGTCTGAAAATGACGTATGGTTAGATACCGCGTTTTTACATTACAAAGACAATATTGCCGAAGATCTTTATGCCCAAGCATACGCAGGTTATCTCGAAACCATGTTCGCCGGTGTAGGTGGTGAAATATTGTATCGTCCTGTTGATAGCAATGTTGCGTATGGCGTAGATATTAACTACGTAAAACAACGTGATCCTTACAGTCAAACAGGCTTGGAGGATTACGACACCATTACTGGGCACGCGAGCGTATATTGGCAGCCTGAATTCTTAGACGATACACAAATTACGGTAAGTGCCGGTCAGTTCTTGGCAAAAGACAAAGGTGTTAATATTGACTATGCCAAGCGCTTTGACAGCGGCATTATCGTTGGTGCTTACGCCGCGTTCACAGACGTATCGTCAGAGGAATATGGAGAAGGAAGTTTTACCAAAGGTTTTTATATTTCCATCCCTACAGACTTGTTCTTACTCGAACCGTCTAAGGGCCGTGGATTATTCCCTTGGGTGCCTATCTCTCGTGATGGTGGGCAGTTACTACGCCGTCCTTCACGGTTAATAGACCTTACAGAAACCAGGTCTCCTTTTTACGACTAAACAAAAAAAGCCACATCGTGTGGCTTTTTTTAAGTAACTAATCTGTAGTTTATTAAAACTCCAGGCTTTTAAGTTGCTTACTCACTTCGTATTTATTGCGGAAGTATTGATAGCATTGTTGTGAAAGCCTGCGTAGAGGACGTCTGTCTTGTTTTGATTTTTTACTGCACGCGATGGTGCTGGCACAGGTTACATCTTGCGCAAATGGATAAGGCATTAGTGATAAAACAGTAATGCCGTGCTCCCAAAAATGTTGAATTTCTGTATCGCAAGGTCTGCCAAATTTAGCCGTAGAGGCATAGAGCTTTTGCGCTCCTTTTTTAGAAATCGCTGTCGCTGCGCCACCACTCATTGGCTTTTTATGAACGACTAGATTGAATTCGTCGTTGATAGAAAATTGTTTGGCGATCGGCCGTGTTCTGTTAGCGTAAGCGCTGAGCTTAATTAGATCCCAATCATGGGTAAGGCTATTGAGCGTAGCAAAAGCTTTTTGCACGTTGCCTTCTACTAAAAAGTCATCTTCTAAAACGATGCCGTAATCAGCTTCTCCCTCGGCGATACGACGCCATGCTTCACGATGGCTTAAGAAACAGCCAATTTGAGCAGGTGTCAAATTATAATAATAACGAGCCTTGTTTAAGTTAGGGCAGTAATGCTCCAAGCAAGAATCCTCTGATAGTAAACGACCACAAATAGCAGGGACGCGCTCAAACACTATGTTGTGTTTTTCCAGAAGCGCCCGAGACTTCTGAAGTCGCTCGGTACTTCTATCTAAATTAATGAGGTAAACCGGGGGCGTGCTTTGTGTGTTGTGTTTACGATCGACCATAGAAAGCAAGGTTGCTGATAATGACTACAGGTGATCTGAAATACTAAAGCCCAACCATGACACCATTACTAATATTTAGTGACATATTTATGTCTGATAAGCTAAATCAACAATAAAAATTTAAAATGCAAAGCGTAAATTTATTCGTAGCTTAACTTGCGAGAGAAAAGTACAATACACGCCACAAAAAAGAGTGTTGGTGGTATTTTGCGCAAAAATCGTACGTAAAAGTAACCTTTTTGTACTTTCTTATTGAAATGATCCTGCCTTTGCTGTATAAAATGCGCCCTCTAATTTATAGTAATACGTCATTTGACCCAACCACTGTTTGAGCGCTTGGGATTAACTGACGCGACAGTTATCGTTGTTCTGGAGACAAATACAATGTCAAGAGTATGCCAAGTAACAGGTAAGCGTCCAACGGTTGGTAATAACCGTTCACACGCACGAAATGCGACTCGTCGTCGCTTTTTACCAAACCTTCAAACACACCGTTTTTGGGTTGAGAGCGAAAGCCGTTTTGTAAAACTACGTTTGTCTGCTAAAGGCATGCGTATCATCGATAAGAAAGGTATTGATTCAGTACTAACTGATATCCGTGCCCGTGGTGAGAAAATCTAAGGAAGCCGACAATGCGTGATAAAATCAAACTAGTTTCTTCAGCAGGTACAGGTTTCTTCTACACCACTGATAAAAACAAGCGTAACATGCCTGGCAAAATGGAGATCAAAAAGTATGATCCCGTTGTGCGTAAGCACGTTATGTTCAAAGAGGCCAAAATCAAGTAATTAGCTTGCTTTTGTCTCCACGAAAACCCAGCCTTTGCTGGGTTTTTTGCTTTCAAAACCTTGCTTTGGTCCAGTTTCTATGTAGATCAAAGTAGATTATCATCAAAACGCAGGATTGATCGCTAACTACAGTGCGATCCGCCGTACCGAAAAACGAACGACTTTCCCTGTCTGACGACATTTATCGAATTGAATTAGCGTCTGTCCAAATGAGGTATTAGTATATGGCGGTATTGGTTACTTTGATATTGATGGGTATAAAGCGTGGCTAGACTTTCTCAGCGAGCGATGAATAACGTTGTTATCATTGCTATGCTTATAATGATCGCGCTGTTTAATTTAGACAGTCTTCGCCCTAAAAGCAACATTGTGCAGACCCGCAGTTTATTGCCTGAAGATGCCTATGTGTTAAAAATAGAGCACGATGGAAACAGCTTGGAACGAGTAGGGCAGCAATGGCGTCAAAAAGGGCAAGTTGACAGTCTTACCATGGCCCCGGATATGCAGTTCTCTCAATGGCAGCGCGGGGTATTAACGCCTGCTACTTCTATCCCTGAAGCGTTATCCGACGTTGAGCCCTATATCACGGTTGTGTGGCTAGCAGGTAACACGAATGGCCTTGTATACGCCATCTATCCAGATACTTCACCGACAGTGATCAAATTTGAAAATAATTGGTACACATTAGCCAATACAGAAATCGATAAACTTTTACCCTGGATTGAATGAATGCCTGAGTTACCAGAAGTTGAAGTAAGCCGGTTGGGCGTCTCTCCACATCTTATTGGCAATACGATTACACAAGTCGTGGTTCGTGAGCGAAGAATGCGCTGGCCAATACCCAACGAAGTGTCCCTCGTTGAAGGACAGAAGGTTACGGCAGTTAAGCGTCGAGCGAAATACCTGCTCATTGAAACGGCTACTGGTACGTTAATATTACACCTCGGCATGTCGGGCAAGTTGCGGGTCATTGATGCGTCAACACCGGTAATCAAACACGATCATGTAGACATTGTTTTGAACACAGGCAAATGCTTGCGTTTAAACGACCCTAGGCGCTTCGGTGCAGTGTTGTATCAGGCTCCTGATGCCAAGGTTGCTATGCTCGACAATTTGGGGCCTGAGCCACTTACAGACGATTTCGACGATGAACGCTTGTTTGCGTTATCGCGCAACCGAAAAAGCCCCGTCAAAAACTTTATTATGGATAATGCTATTGTTGTAGGTGTGGGAAACATCTATGCAAACGAGGCATTATTTTTAGCAGGTATCGACCCGCGACGAGCGGCTGGCAATATAAGTGCAGCGCGATATAAAGTGCTCACTGCAAAAATAAAACAAGTATTAGCTAAAGCCATAGAGCAAGGTGGAACTACCTTGAAAGATTTCGCGCAGACCGATGGTAAGCCGGGCTACTTTGCTCAGCACCTCAACGTATATGGGCGGAAAGGTGAGCCGTGTGAAGTTTGTGGTAAGACAATAGAAAGCAAAGTTATTGGGCAGCGCAATACGTTTTTTTGTACCCGCTGCCAACGCTAATTTTATCAAGCGCCTGCTAAAGGCGCTTAGTCTCTTTTACCCAGCCTATCTCTTAATGCCTGTTCTACAACAGGATGGCAAAACCCGTTTACCGCTCCTCGGTGTAGCGCCACTTCTTTAACTAATGTGGAAGAAATAAATGAGTTTTCTTCTGCAGGCGTTAGGAACACGCTTTCAAGCTTTGGGTTTAAGCGTCGATTCATGTTTGCTAATTGAAATTCATACTCGAAATCAGAAACAGCCCGTAGACCTCGAATCAAGATTGTAGCATTTTGCTCGTCGGCGAAATCAGCGAGCAGGCCGGTAAAACCTACAACTTCCACATTAGGTAAGTCGGCGGTAACTTTCTTAATCATTTCCACACGTTCTTCTAACGTAAACAGCGGCTTTTTACTGGGGTTAGATGCGATGGCTACGATTACATGGGAAAATAGCTGTGATGCGCGTTCAATGAGATCGGCATGCCCGTTCGTAATTGGGTCGAAGGTGCCGGGATAAAGTGCTCGTGTGTGCATAAGGTATAATCTTATCGTTATAGGTGATTTATGTGTTGAACGTGGTTAATGTAGCATAATAATCACGGAAGTAGAGCGCCGCTGGCAATACATCACCATGTGCCATTATTGACTAATGCCAGCACGATACCCGTCTATGCACCAAGCCCACTGCTTTTCGTCCCAATGAAATACGGGGTTTTTCGCTTTCTCTTTGTGTAACGAGCGCAACAAACGGTCCAAATTACTTTGCTTCCAGTCATCCCCTTCTTTTATATGACAACGATCAAAATCGATTAGCCATATCTGAAGGTCAGCATCAATCATAATATTTCTAACATTGGCATCATGATGGTACACCTGACAGTTATGTATGGCTGCAAGTGCATGTCCTACTTTGTGCCATTCCTCTTTTTGAAGGGATTGATTGCAAAGTACATGATGTAAATCCCGGCTGTTAGGGATGTTTAATGTAATGAGATCGCCGCGATAAATGAGTCCTCTGCGATGAATGCGTGCCGCTACCGGAACAGGAACACGCAAACCTTGGGCCTGCATATGTTCAAGTAATCTGAACTCTTCAAAGGGACGTGAACGTTCAACACCAAGAAACACGTATTGATCGCTAAGTATTCTGCCAACCAAGCCACCGCGTTTGAAATGACGTAAAACCCATTTTTGGCTTTCGTGCTCAATGAAGATGGTGGTACCGCGTCCTTTTGCCTGACCTGTTATTTTGTCCTGCGCATGCCAAAACTCGGGGTTGAACATATCTGTGCTGGGCTGATTGACTAAAGCGTCGTCGAAAATAAAGTGGTGTCCAGCACCGATGTCTCGTCGTATTGTCGCCATGTTGCCCACAACTTATGGTAAATTTCACATTCTAACGATTTATTTCAGTTTTTCAGCAACGAGAGAGCTTCTGTGGGAAAAAAGATTTGTTTAATGCGCTTATCGGCCATAGGTGATGTGTGTCATGCCGTCGCTATGGTCACTCGAATTCAATCGCAGTGGCGCGATGCTGAAATCACATGGATCATTGGGAAAGTGGAATATCAGCTGGTTAAGCTGATGCCAAATATTCGATTTATTATTTTCGATAAATCACAGGGAAAAGCTGCCGTTGAATCGTTAAAGGCTGCCGTGGCAAATGAGACCTTTGATGCACTTTTGATGATGCAGGTGGCCTTGCGCGCCAATATGGCGTCGAGAGTGATTAACGCAAAACAGCGTATTGGATTTGACTGGGCCCGCAGTAAAGAATTGCATTGGTTGTTTGCCAATAAGCGTATTGCCGCAACAAAACACGCTCACGTTCTTAAAGGTTTCATGGACTTTGCCGATGCACTAGGCGTGCCTGCGTCAGACTCATTGACGTGGAATATACCTGTAAGTCCAGAAGACGAAGTGTGGGGGGCTGAGCAGGCCGTTGGGCTTGGCAAATACGTGGTTATTTCTCCTGCCGCCAGCAAAGCTGAAAGAAATTGGTTACCGCAGCGATACGCGGGTATCGCTGACTATATCCAAGAAGCGGGAGTCAACGTGATACTGTGCGGCGGTCCGGGAAGATTAGATCGGCAAACAGCCGATGAAATCAAAGCTAACGTAAGATATCCGCTTAAAGACTTCACTGGGCAAACGTCATTGCATCAACTTCTGATGTTGTTGAAGCATGCTCACCTTGTTATCGCTCCTGATACAGGACCTGCCCACATGGCGACGACTGTTGGTACGCCGGTGATAGGGCTTTATGCGCATTCCAACCCAAGACGTACAGGGCCTTATTTAGATCTTGATAAGGTAGTGTCGGTATACGACGAGTGCATCGAAGCGCAAAAGGGGAAGTCGTGGGAACGTCTTCCGTGGGGAGCGCGTGCTAAAGGTAGTGCATTAATGGAAAAAATTTCAGTGGAGATGGTGAAGAAGAATGTTGCGCCATTTATCCTGTGATTTACTTTGTTGTAAGGTAAAACAATCAGCTATTATCTACACTTAGCGTTGCAAAGTGTACCTCCGATATAACAGGGAGTCGTTTCTGAATGAAAAAGCCAGCGTTGCGGTGGCTAACTCACGTGTTTGCTTTGAAGAAGTTTAAATTTGCGCTGCTTATTATAGCAGCGCTGCTTTTAAGTGTTCATAAAGCAGATGCCTCAGAGCTTAACGTCATGGTAAATGAAAGTGTGATGGTAACAGAGCTAAGCCGTTCTGAGCTTCGCCAGATTTTTACAGGGCAGCGTCAGTACTGGGATAACGGCACCAAAATCACGGTGTTTGTGCTTCAAGATAGAGACGAACTGCACAAACAGTTTTGCCGCAACATACTTCAAATGTTTCCTTATCAATTGTCCCGATTGTGGGACCAAATCACTTATTCAGGTCAAGGAGTGACGCCGGTGAGAGTGACCTCGTATCAAGCATTAATCGACGCATTAGAAAACACGCCCGGCGCTATTGGCTATGTCGAGCGCACTGATATCGTGAAGCTACGACGGGTAGAGGTAAATTTATAATGAAAAAATGGTTTGTTTTCGCGTTGTGTTTTGCCAGTTTCAACACTGCTGCCTCTTCGTCCGACTTTTCTTGGCATGGCTATATTTCTCAAGGCGCTACCCAGTCAAAAGGCAGTAGCTTTATCACCGATAATGACGATGTGACCGGAGAGCTTACTGAAATTGGACTCAATGGCTATTATCAACTGGCTGAGAATATCTCTATTGCTGGGCAAATTAACTATCTAGATGGTGGCAATCGGTTCGAGCAAGGGGCGCGTCTCGATTACTTGTTTGTAGATTGGAAACTGCCCAACTTGCCCGGCGGGTGGCGTGGCCAAATCCATGCAGGTCGCTTTAAAAATAGACATTGGCTGTACTCGGTAACACGAGACGTACCGCAGACACGCTACACTTCAGTACTTCCGCAATCGGTTTACTTCGATGGTTTTCGGGATGTTGCGCTTGGCAGCAACGGTATTCAGACGAGCTTTTCCCACTTTGGAGAAAATAATATTTGGGAACTGAACTGGAGCTATGGACGGTCGAATATCAATGACTCTCAACGAGACTTTTTGTTAGGGAATGAGGCCAAGGGCAAAATCAAACAGGATTTTGTTCATCAAGCCAGTGTGTTTTGGCAGCCCTCATCAATGACATGGAAGTTAGGAGCGAGCTGGTTGAACTCAGATTTTCGATATACGCCCTCTGAAGACGACAACCGGCTCGCTGGCGGGGCTAACATTGAAAGAATCATGCTGTCAGGTCAATACTTTGCCGAAAGCTGGGAAATCTCTGCTGAACTAATCAGAGAAGCTCAAGACAGCCAGGGCCTATTCTCTCCTAACTTTGTTTCAAAACGAACAGGCGAAGGCGGTTTCGTCCAATTTAGATATTTGTTCAACAACGACGTAAGTGGGCTTATTGGCTTTGATACATACGTTAATGACACGTCAGACAGAAACGGAAAACAGTTAGAGGCGATGTCAGGCGGGTTAATACCGGCATATTTTGGCTATCAGGATACCTATACATTAGGGTTGCGTTGGGACATCGCGCCGAAATGGCGACTTCAAGGTGAGTATCATTGGGCCGAGGGAGCGACACGTGTGGTAAGTTTGTTGAATATGGACGTTGCATCCCATGCTGACAAATATTGGGAAATGTGGTCTCTGCAATTGATGTACTGGTTTTAAGGGATAAAATGAAGGTTCAGGTATCTTTTACTACCAAAACCATCCTCATCTTGCTGGCAATGGTTTTAACCGTTGCTATCGTTATATCGACTGTTTTGATCCAAGAATCTGACGCTAGAGTGCTACTTCAGCAGCGCGAGAGTCAAATAGCCAACCATCGTCGCGTCCAGCTTTTTGAAGACATACTTCACGGACGTATGGTCACCCTCATCGACCTCATTAGCCGAAGAAATGATGCCTACACAACTAGCGTAGATGAACTACAACAGTCGTTAAGTAATCTCAATGAATATCTCACTTTAACGTACCAAGTTGAGTCGTTATTGTTGTTCGACGAAGACGGTGTGGTAGGGAGTCCAGGTCGACCCGTTGATGCGAAAATTACCAATCTCGTCAATACCACTCGAGCCACTTTTGAAAGTCGCTCGCTGTTGGCTTGTAACAGTGTGTGTACTCACCATATTTCAATTCCTGTGATGGCTGATGGCGATGTCATTCCCATCATTGTGGTGTCAACATCAATGCGCGAATTATTGTATTTGTTCAGTCGTGCAACGGATGTTCACAAGGTGGCCATTGTTCAAGCAAGAGAAACGCGAGATAACGCGGTAGCGCTCACCATAGCAAGCCAAGTCTCTGCAGCAAACCGTCAGTATCTGCAGTCACTTTTTGACGCTTTACCCCAAGCGTGGCGTATTGATGATTTAGTGATAAAAGGGCTCAATATCGCGCTTGAAAACAAACACCTGCTAGTGAGTTTGTTGCCATTTGAACATGCAACCGGCGATCGGCCTTATTTGCTAATAGTGCAAGACGTATCCGCCACCGTACAACAAAATGAACAGTATCAATATGTGGTTATTTCCAGCGCGATCGCGCTTTTCTTAATTTTTTCATCACTCCTTTATCTGTTTTTAAATCAATATCGCATCAGGCTTCTAGGCATAAGCGAGCGCTTACCTATGTTAGCTGAGCACAAGTTTAGTGAATTTTACACCAGTGCGGCTAAGCGCAGAATGACTCCCGTTTTCAGGTTTACTGATGAGCTTGACGTTGTAGAAGAAGCTGCTAACGATTTAGCCCGTCAACTCGAAAGCTTTGACGGTCAAATGGCCATCAATACAGCTAAACTTGAAAAAATGGCCATGTTCGATGTGCTCACAGGCTTGCCTAATAGAAATATGCTGACCTTTCAAATAGAAAAGCAGTTGGCGGGTTCTATCCGAGATGAACGGTTAGTGGCGCTTATGTTTATGGACTTGGATGACTTTAAAAAAGTGAATGATAGTCATGGCCATGACGTGGGCGACAAGTTATTAAAAGCTGCTGCAATGCGTATTTCTCGCCCTATTAGAGAATCTGATATCGCTTCACGATTCGGCGGCGATGAGTTCGTTATTTTATTATCAAACATCGAAAGCAAGAAACACATCGATAAGGTCGCGCAAAAAATTATCGACGAGTTCAAAGAGCCGATAATAGTTGATGGGGTGACTTTTTATGTCTCTATCAGCATAGGTATTGCCATAACCAGCCATGCACGAGCCACGCCTGTAGAGCTCTTACGTCACGCTGATATTGCTATGTATGAGGCCAAAGCCAAAAAAGGCGCTGCGTTTAGAGTTTATGATGCCACCATGAACCTAAAAGTAATGCAAAAGGTGGAGTTAGAGTCTGAGGCAAGAGAAGCACTTAGAGATAACCAGTTCAGCTTAGCGCTTCAGCCTCAAATAGAGATGCATACTGGCAAGCTAGTAGGGTTTGAAGCATTACTACGCTGGAGTCACCCAACGAAAGGGCAAATCTCACCGGCAGAGTTTATCCCATTACTTGAAAACACCTCTTTCATGCTTGAATTAGACTACTGGGTTATCGCGCGCTCAACCCATTTAATTCGCGAGTTTAACAGTAACGGATATTCACATATCAAGATTGCTATTAACTTGTCCGCAGGCCAGTTTTTGGACCCAACGTTGCCAGAGTTTTTGCAGCAGCAGATCATCATAAATGACATCGCGCCAAACCAAGTTTGTTTAGAGTTGACCGAAACCGTGCTCGTTTCTGACATCAATCGTGCAACCAGCATTATGAAAACCATTCAGGACATGGGATGTATGCTTGCAATTGATGATTTTGGAACCGGCTATTCATCGCTCAGCTATCTCAAATCCTTGCCGGCAGACTACATTAAAATAGACCGATCATTTGTTGCTAATATAGCCAGTAGCGCCGACGATAGGAACATTGTTCATTCCACTATATCCATGGTGCGTAATATGGGAATGCAGGTTGTGGCAGAGGGTATCGAAACCAGCGAGCAGTATGAATTACTGTGTCATTTTGACTGCGATATCGGACAAGGCTACCTCATTAGTAAGCCGATATCAGAAACAGATATCTGGGCCGTGCTGGACAGCAAAGTAGAGTACAACCTTTGGAAGGACTTTGCGTAGCAGTGCGTTGCACCGCTTCACGCAGATGTCTGTACATTCAAGTGTGTTGAATAATTTACAAACTTAGTCGACAAACCCATTAAATACACCGCATGGGTGTGTACCCTTCAACCCGCTTTCATTACACTACAGGTTTTTAAATACCTACACTCGGAGAATGGCATGTCTGCGGCATTTATCTCTCAATTGCAATCGCAAATTGAAGCCACGAAAGAAGATGGTTTGTACAAGAAAGAGCGTGTTATCACGTCGCAACAGCAAGCAGATATAGGCGTAGCTGGTGGCGATCACGTTATTAACTTTTGTGCTAACAATTACCTTGGTCTAGCAAACAATGAAAGCTTGATAGAAGCGGCTAAAAACGGTCTGGATAGCCATGGATTCGGTGTAGCTTCCGTACGTTTCATCTGCGGAACTCAAGATATTCACAAAGAACTTGAAGCGTCGATTAGCGACTTTTTAGGCACGGAAGATACAATTCTTTATCCTTCTTGCTTCGACGCCAACGGCGGTTTGTTTGAAACCCTACTTGGGCCAGAAGATGCCATTATCTCTGACGCGCTAAACCACGCCAGTATTATTGACGGCGTGCGCTTGTCAAAAGCGAAGCGTTACCGTTATGCGAACAATGACATGGCCGCACTAGAAGAGCAGCTGAAGCAAGCGAATGCCGATGGAGCGCGCTTTAAAATTATTGCCACAGACGGTGTGTTCTCAATGGACGGTGTAATTGCCGACTTGGCCTCAATTTGCGACCTAGCGGATAAATATGATGCCATGGTAATGGTTGATGACTGTCACGCAACAGGTTTCCTTGGTGAAAACGGCAAAGGCAGTCACGAATATTGTGGCGTTATGGGCCGTGTAGACATTATCACTGGTACCCTTGGTAAAGCACTAGGCGGTGCGTCGGGCGGTTATACGTCGGGCAAAAAAGAAGTGGTTGAATGGTTACGCCAGCGTTCTCGTCCTTACCTTTTCTCTAACTCTGTTGCGCCACCTATTGTTTCGGCATCACTTAAAGTATTTGAAATGATGAAAGATGGCGATGAGCTTCGCGCTAACCTGTGGCGCAATGCCAACCATTTCCGTAAACGTATGGAAGACGCGGGCTTTACGCTTGCGGGTAAAGACCACGCTATTATTCCAGTTATGCTAGGTGACGCCCGTTTAGCAAGCGAAATGGCAGACAAACTGCTTGAAAAAGGCATTTACGTTATTGGTTTTTCATACCCAGTGGTACCGAAGGGGCAAGCCCGAATTCGTACCCAAATGTCAGCTGGTCATAGTTTAGAACACGTTGATAAAGCCATTGACGCGTTTATCGAAGTTGGTCGCGAAATGGGAGTGATTTCATGAAGTCACTAGTTAAAGCGAAAGCAGAAAAAGGCATTTGGCTTCAAGACACGCTAAAACCTGAGGTAGGTCATAACGACCTGCTGATTAAAATTCGCAAAACCGCAATTTGTGGTACCGACATGCACATATACAACTGGGACGAGTGGTCGCAAAATACGATCCCAGTACCCATGGTGGTAGGTCACGAGTATGTAGGCGAAGTGGTTGGCATGGGCCAAGAAGTGAAAGGGTTCAGCGTTGGCGACCGGGTTTCTGGTGAAGGTCATATCACGTGTGGCCATTGCCGTAACTGTCGAGCAGGCCGGGTGCATTTATGCCGTAACACTGAAGGTGTGGGCGTGAATCGTCCAGGCGCATTTGCCGAATATTTGGTAATCCCTGCGTTCAACGCATTTAAAATACCAGACAACATCAGTGATGATCTCGCGTCTATCTTTGACCCATTTGGCAATGCGGTTCACACCGCACTCAGTTTTGATTTAGTGGGTGAAGACGTACTTATTACTGGGGCTGGCCCAATTGGTATCATGGCAGCGGCAGTAGCGAAGCACGTTGGCGCACGTCACGTTGTTGTCACCGACATCAATCCATACCGTCTTGAACTTGCAAAGAAAATGGGCGCCACTCGCGCCGTGGACGTCAGCAAGGAAGATCTTAAAGACGTGATGAACGACTTGGGCATGACAGAAGGCTTTGACGTAGGTCTTGAGATGTCAGGTGTGCCGGCTGCGTTCAGAGACATGCTTAACAAAATGAACCACGGCGGCAAAATAGCCATGCTAGGTATTCCGCCACAAGATGTGGCGATTGACTGGAATCAGGTTATTTTCAAAGGCTTGGTGATAAAGGGTATCTACGGCCGAGAAATGTTTGAAACCTGGTACAAGATGGCAAGCCTGCTGCAAAGTGGTTTAGATTTATCACCCATTATTACTCATACCTTTTCTATTGATGACTTTCAGAAAGGGTTTGATACCATGGGATCAGGACACTCAGGTAAAGTTATTCTGGACTGGCAATAATGACAACATTCACACACATTAGCGTAGACGACGTGGCTAATTTTCAAGGCGACGTCACTATTGTGGACATACGCGATCCTCAATCATTTGCTAATGGGCATATGCCGAACGCTTCCCCGTTAAACAATGACAATTTTGCTGCGTTTATCGAGCAGACGCCTAAAGACATGCCCGTGGTGGTTGTTTGTTATCACGGTGTAAGTAGCCAACAAGCTGCGCAGGTAATAGCTCAGCAGGGTTTTGAAACCGTCTATAGTATGGACGGTGGGTTTGAAGCCTGGCGACTAGCAAACCCAGTAGAAACAGCATAAAACAAAGGTGCACAATGTGCACCTTTGTTTTATGCTTTTCACTCGCAATACATTCCAGTATAAAGGTGTTATGTAGGGCATCCTCACTAAACGTAACGTCGCGTTAATTCATTTCATGCTTTAGGGTAATAAGTAGCTTATGGGCCATCCTTTAATTGCGTTTAATCAACAAAGTCCCGCGCATCTTCTCGCTAACTACCTAACCAGTCAAAGCATCACGGCAACGGTGATGCAGAGTGACAAAGAGTTTGTTGTAGTGCTAAATGATCATGCACATGTCGATCGCGCAAAAGTAATTGCAGAAGACTTTTTGGCCAACCCAACCCATCCTAAATATCAGCAAGCGGCCTGGGATAGCGGTAAGAATGTGCAGTTAGCGCCTTCTGGTAGTGGCTTATCAGTGAAAAACATCATTCATGATGCAATTAAAGCTCCCTTCACCTCAGTCGTGTTTCTTCTTTGTGTTGCGGTTTATACATTGTCGTTATTAGGGCTATTTGCGCCTATTGCGCAACATTTGCTCATGCAGCCATTCTCAGTCTTATTGGAAAATCACGAGTGGTGGCGCTTATTGGGCCCAGCGTTTATTCACTTCTCAGCCTTACACATCATATTTAACCTGCTTTGGTGGGGCATGCTAGGCGCCAAGATAGAACGTACGCTTGGGGTGAGTATGTTACTTATCGTGTTCTTAGTGTCGGCGACTATTTCAAACGCTGCTCAAGCTATCTTTAGCGACCCGGTTCAGGCTAATTTGTATTTGTTTGGCGGACTGTCGGGTGTTGTTTATGCCGTAATGGGCTTTGTTTGGTGGTTGGGCTGGTTACGACCAAGCTGGGGCTTGTCGTTACCAAACTCCATAGTTGGCTTCATGCTGGTATGGTTAGTTTTAGGTTACGCTGACATTCTTTGGGTAAATATGGCGAATGCTGCTCATACGGCGGGTCTTATTTCAGGTTGCTTACTGGCAGGAGCTTTAAGCTTAGGCTCTGCAAAGCGATAACAATAGAAAGCGGTTATCGATGACGCCTAATCGCTTAACCGCCTTGGTAAAGGTATTTTGTGAAGATAACATTTTTCACCACTTCGCCGCCGGTTTCCTGTTTCATGTGCTCTTGAAGGGCTTTCAGAATGGCGCGGCGGATGTCTTCACGACCGGTCAGTGATTTGACCTTTTCCGCTGGCTGCTGACCGAATATCTCAATGGCTGTCGAACGCAGTAAAGGTAGATGGTGCTCGGCAATTTCTAATTGGCTCACATCGTTGATCATCAATTCCACAGATACGCGAACGTAGCCTAACTTTTGTGCGCTGTCGCTAATGTAGTTTGTAACAATTTCTGGCTCTAAACTTAAATAGGCAAAATTGGCTTTATCTTGCGCCATTGCTGGGCTACCGCCGATAACCAACAAACCAAGCGCAAAAACGCGTAAAACTAACGACTTAAGCATAGTGAAGTCCGGAATACCAAAGTTAAAAATTCCCTAGTAGTTTAGCAAAACTCAGATTAAACACACTACTGCAAAAGTTTAACCTAATGAAAATATTTGAATATGACGTGTTATCATACTAACAGATTCATTATTCGGGTTTTTCGTGTGAGTTTTAATGCCACTTTTCCAGTGGGTCTGCCGGTAAACTGGCAAGCACCGTCTGACGTCACAATT
Source organism: Alteromonas sp. IB21 (assembly GCF_016405965.1). Lineage (GTDB taxonomy): Bacteria > Pseudomonadota > Gammaproteobacteria > Enterobacterales > Alteromonadaceae > Alteromonas. The sequence goes on from NZ_JAEFCD010000022.1 coordinate 34,528, forward strand.
CCTCATTTACAGCTTAACAGCTGGCTATTAGACACGGGTTCACTTACCGAACGTGTGCAATCCTCAAGCGAACATTTCGCGTTAGAGCTACTAGGTCAACAAACTCAAACCCCTCATAGTAACGAACTGTCTCTTTTGCACGTTAACGGAGAAACCAGCTATCAAGCCCGGGAAATATTGCTATGTGGCGATCACACCCCTTGGGTATTTGCGCGCTCTATCATTCCCCAGGCATTTGTTGATAGTGAGTTATCGAACCTAGGTCAAGAGCCGTTGGGAAAGCGTCTTTTTAATGATGCGCGCTTTATCCGCTCTGCCTTTGAAGTATGTCAGGTTTCGGCTTCGCAGTTTGGCATACATAGCAATGAAGTTTTGTGGGGTAGACGGTCGTTGTTTACGTTAGACAGTTACAGCATGATAGTGGCCGAGGTTTTCCTTCCGGCTTGTCCAGCTTATCGTCAGCCCGCGAGCAGTAACATAAAAAGCGAAAAGCAATTATGAAGCACAATTGGAATGCGTACGCGCGACTCATGCGCTTAGATAAACCCGTAGGTATTTACTTACTACTATGGCCAACCCTGTGGGCGCTTTTAATGGCCGCTCAGGGCGTGCCGTCGTTAACTATAACGCTAATTTTTGTGGCTGGCGTTATCGTTATGCGTTCGGCAGGCTGCGTGATTAATGACTATGCAGACAGAAAAGTGGATGGAAGCGTAAAGCGCACGGCGCAGCGACCGTTGGCAACCGGAGAAGTCACATCTAAACAAGCGCTTCAGCTATTTGGCCTGCTTATCGCCATAGCATTTGTGCTCGTGCTGTTTCTCAATTGGCAAACCATTGCGCTGTCGGTTATTGCTTTGCTTCTTGCTGCAAGCTATCCCTTCATGAAGCGTTATACCCACTTACCGCAGGTGGTTTTGGGTGCCGCCTTTGGCTGGGCCATTCCTATGGCTTTTATGGCAGTATTGGAGACTGTACCTACGTACGCGTGGTGGTTGTTCGTTGCCAACTTGCTATGGACAGTAGCGTACGACACTATGTACGCCATGGTAGATCGCGACGACGACTTGCAAATAGGTGTTAAGTCTACCGCCATATTGTTCGGTAAAAACGACGTACTGATAGTCATGCTGCTGCAAGCCTTGGCGCTAACAATTCTGTGGTTTATAGGCTGCGCTATTAATGCCACCTGGCCTTACTATACCGCAGTCCTGTTTTCGGCTCTTTTATGTGTGCGCCAATATCAACTTATTAAACGCCGCCAGAGAGAAGGTTGCTTTACCGCGTTTATTGAAAACCACTATATCGGCTTAGCCATTACCCTAGGTACTGCACTTCATTTTTATATGGTTTAGGCGCGTAAGAAATGCGCCCCGTCAGATTTTATATTTGCTCATTCAAAAAAAGCGCCGTAAAGGCGCTTTCTGGTTTCTAAAAGTACAAATGTCTACTTTTCTGCTAGCTTCGCTTCAAGCTCAGCAATGCGACCTTCCATCGCGTCTAGCTTTTCACGGGTGCGAATAAGCACTTGGCTTTGAATATCAAATTCTTCACGAGTCACTAAATCAAGCTTAGATAGCTGCGACTGCAAAACTGTTTTTACGCGGGCCTCAGCTTCTTCAGCCATGTTTTTTACGCCGGGTGGTACGGCATCAGCAATTTGTTTCGCTAAATCTTCGAGTTTCTTCGGATCCAACATGGAATTCCCTTATAATGCGCAGCTCAAAATATGAAAGCTATTCTATCGGTATCGGCACGACATGCAATGAAAACTGTGTTGAACCCCCGTGAACGTTGTTTTAGGAATTAGATGAAACTAAATGAAGCTCAAGAATCTGCCGTAACCTACGTCTCTGGACCATGTTTGGTGCTGGCTGGGGCTGGTAGTGGTAAAACCCGTGTAATTACCAACAAAATTGCTCATTTAGTGCGAAACTGCGATATGCCAGCCCGGTATATTGCAGCCGTTACCTTTACCAACAAAGCCGCACGTGAAATGAAAGAACGTGTGGCGCAAACCTTGGGTAAGCCCGAAGCGCGCGGGTTAAAAGTATCTACCTTCCACACTATGGGCTTAACCATAATCAAAGCCCACGTGAAAGATTTAGGGTTGAAACCAGGCTTTTCTTTGTTCGATGATAAAGACTCGTTTGCCCTGCTTAGTGATCTAACATCCGACACCCTAGATGGTGATAAAGATCAGCTTCAGCTCTTACAAAGCTGTATCTCGAACTGGAAAAATGACCTTATCTTGCCCGATGCCTTACTACGGTCGGCAACGAGTACTGGCGAGCGAGAATTTGCAGAAGCCTATAAACGCTATCAAGATAACCTAAAAGCTTATAACGCGCTGGATTTCGACGACCTCATTCTTCTTCCCACGCTTCTATTGAAAAGTAGCGAAGCCATAAGAACAAAATGGCAAAGCAAAATTCGCTACCTGCTGGTGGACGAATATCAAGACACCAACACCAGTCAGTATGAGCTGGTAAAGCTTTTGGTAGGGGAGCGCGCGCGCTTCACCGTGGTAGGCGACGACGACCAGTCTATCTATTCTTGGCGGGGCGCTAAGCCTCAGAACCTGCATTTATTGCAGCAAGATTTTCCCCGTTTAAACGTAATTAAGCTGCAGCAAAACTATCGCTCATCAGGCCGTATTCTGCATTGCGCGAATATTCTTATTCAGAATAATCCGCACTTGTTCGACAAAACCCTGTTTTCAGAACTGCAGTACGGTGAACCGCTAAAAGTCATCGAGGCAAAAAACGAAGAGCACGAAGGCGAGCGTGTAGTGGCAGAATTGCTGGCGCACAAGTTTATGAACCGCACGCAATTTAAAGACTACGCTATTTTGTATCGCGGTAACCACCAAAGCCGTATCTTCGAAAAGCTGCTAATGAGCAACCGCATTCCGTACAAGATTAGCGGCGGTATGTCGTTCTTTGGCCGGGCCGAAGTGAAAGACATCATGGCCTACTTACGGCTGCTAGTGAATCAAGATGACGATAATGCCTTACTGCGTATCATTAACACGCCAGGGCGGGGCATAGGCCGTGCTACGCTAGAAAAGCTAGGCAACTTTGCCAATAGCTTAGGCGTGTCTATGTTTGAGGCGGCCACACATCCTAACTTAAATAGTGTATTGCCAGATAAAGCCTTTCACGCGGTATCGAGCTTTTCGCGATGGATAGTTGAACTTTCAGACAACGCTGAGCGCGGCAATACGGCAGACGCTGTGCGTACCATGATCCGCACCATGGGTTACGAAGAATGGCTATATGAAACCAGCGCCAGCCCCAAAGCCGCTGAAATGGCGATGGCTAACGTAAGTACCCTATTTGGGTGGGTGAATGACATGCTAGAAGGCAACGACCTCGACCAGCCCATGACGTTAACCGAAGTTGTGAACCGCCTTATTCTGCGAGACATGATGGAACGCGGCGAAGACGATGGGGAAGGGGACCAAGTTCAGCTAATGACCCTGCATGCCTCCAAAGGCTTGGAATTCCCTATTGTATTCTTAGTGGGAATGGAAGAAGGGTTGTTACCCCACCAAAGCAGTATTGATGAAGATAATGTTGAAGAAGAGCGCAGGCTTGCGTATGTAGGTATTACCCGAGCCCAGCGTGAACTTATTTTCAGCCTTGCCAAAGAACGGCGGCAGTTCGGAGAAGTCATTAATCCAGAGCCGAGCCGGTTCTTATTTGAGCTACCGCCTGATGATGTTCAGTGGGAAAATCAAAAGCCCAAAGCAACCAAAGAAGAGCGTCAGCAAAAAGCGCAGGTGGGCATTGCTAATCTTCGAGATATTCTTGGTAAGAAGTAAGAAGTAAGAAGTAAGAAGTAAGAAGTAAGAAGTAAGAAGTAAGAAGTAAGAAGTACTTATTTTTAGGCTATATTTGATAGTAAGTACTTGCTTTTAACTTGCAAGCGACGACATATCAAGCACTCTTGCATGCTTTAATATTTTGCCTTGCCCATAAATACATTCAATTTCATTAAGCGCATCTAGCTGGGCTTGAGAGTCAACACCCTCTGCAATAACCTGAAACTTCAAATGCTCGGAAATAAGCATGACAGACTGAATAAGTTTTAGGTTACGTTGAGAGCGAGGAAGCGACTTCACAAATCGATGGTCAATTTTAATATAGTCAAACGGGTAGGCAAATAAATAACTTAAGGAGGCCAAACCGCTACCAAAGTTATCTAACACCAGCGTCACGCCTGCACGCTTTAATTTTTTAATGGCAGGTAGGATAAACTGAGAGCGACGGTTCAGATCATTTTCATCAAACTCGAAAACTAACTGGCTGGGTGTTATGCCAGAAGTATCTATTACGGCTAGCATTTGGTTGACCATAGAGGCTTGCAATAGATGATTTATCGAGACGTTTACCGCAATCTTGTTGATAGGTTCGTCGGTATTCGCGTAATAGTTCAGCAACTCGCAAGCCTTCGTTAGCTGAAACAGGTCGAGGTCTAAAGTAAGTCCACTTTGCTCGGCCACTTGCCTAAACTGTTCCCTGGCTATCTTGCCATAAGCAGGATGCGACCAACGAATATACATCTCTCTGTAAAGCGTGCTATTGTCGTTAAGCTTGATAACAGGCTGTAGGAAGTAGTCGAACTCTTCTTCACGTAAGGCTCGCCTAAACTCATTCTCAAGTTCAAGCTCTTCAATAAGCCTGTCGCGCATGCTTTTATCGAACATCACAAAGCGACCGCGGCCAAGAGTTTTTGCTTGGTACATGGCAGCATCGGCGTCACGTAATACTTCATCTGCGCTGCGATAATAGCTCTCTAGATGCGCAATACCTATACTCGCACCGGAATACATTTCGCGGCCATCAAGTAAAAACGGCTCAGAAATAGACGAGATAATGCGGTTAGCGACTTCTTCCACATCGGCCTCATCTTCGAAGTTATCCAGCAGCACAACAAACTCATCGCCGCCTAGTCGGGCTAATAAGTCGTGGCCGCGAATACACAGCGTTATGCGCCGAGATACTTCAATAAGAAACTCATCGCCTGCATGATGGCCAAGGGTATCGTTAATAACTTTAAATCTGTCTAGGTCGATAAACAAAACCGCAAACATGCTATCGCTGTAGCGTTGCTTGCTGGCTATAGCAAGTTCTAAGCGGCTGGTGAACATAGAGCGGTTTGGCAAGTCAGTCAGCGCGTCGTGATGCGCATCATGGATAAGCTTAAGCTCAATTTCTTTACGCTCTTCAATCTGCTGTTTTAGGAACTTGTTGGTACGGTTTAGTTCGGCAGTGCGCTCTTTTACACGTTCTTCAAGCTGCACGTTATAGCGCTGCATTGATTCCGTATTGCGTTTACGCTCAATGGCAACAGCAATATGGTGCGATACAAAACGCAACAACTCTTGGTCTCGTAAATTATATTTCGCTAATTTTCCGTAAGTTTGTACCGCGATAACACCCGCTATTTCACCATCAACAACAAGTGGAGAGCCTAGCCATGAGTTTGCGCTATTCAACATGGTTTGCGCTACCGATACATCAATCTCGCCTGACTCTGCTAGCTCTAATACTCTTGGCGGGTTGATGAGCTCTGCATGACCAGTGCGCAATACAAATTCAGTCAGGCCCAAACCGAGTGGCCTAGCACTTATTTCACTTTGCTTGGTATCGCTAAAATAAGGAAACTCTAATAAACCTTCTTCTTTATTAAGGATAGCAATGTAACAGTTAGGTGCACTGATAAGCCTTGCCAAAATTTCATGCAAACTGGAATAAAACGCATCCATATCGCCTTCAAGGTTAGCGGCAAGTTCAGAAATTTCGAAAAGCGCTTGTTGTAACGACTCTACTTTTTGACGTTCGAGAATTTCTTCCTGAAGATCATCGTTAATTTTTCGTAGCTGACGGGTTCTTTCGCGAATGGTGCGTTCGGTGAGTTCTCTATTTTTTACTCGATCTACCGTGGTCACAATATGCTGTGAAACAAATAGCAGAACTTCTAAATCTTCTTGTGAATAATGCACACCCTCATCATAGGTTTGCACTACCATTGCCCCAATAACTTGACTGCCACGTTTTAACGGCACGCCTAGCCATTCAACAGGTGGCGAACCTACCAGTTTGATACCGTATTCTGCAGCGAGCCGTTCTTCATCATCGCGTTTGTAGAACAAATGATTGCCGGTTTTCAGAATGTAACCGGTCATGCCATCCATTAATTGTTCAGCGGGTAATTGCCTGACGGTTTTTTCGTCGAACTCATCAACAAAATAGGCAAAATCAACTACGTGGGTTTCTGGTTCGTAAAAGGCGACAAAGAAGTTATCTGCGTTCATGAAGTCGGCAATGATTTCATGAATGGCGGAGTAAAGACGATTGAGTTGGCTTACAGAGCTGGCAAGCTCGGAAATATCAAAAAGCGCCTTCTGAACACGCTCAGCACGCTTATATTTTTCGGTGAGTTGCTGAAGCTGCGGTATAAGTTCGCGCAGTTCTTCTTCCGTCAACTCATGTTGCGTCGAATCTTTTGACATTCCGCTCGCCAGTTAAAAAGTAACATTTCACCACCAAGGTAAATTACCCGATAAGTAGGTAAAACGCTACTTTTTCCATCAAGTTGTAGGGATTGTGCGGGTATTAGATACCTTCAATCATGTACTCGATTGCAGCTTTAATTTCGTCATCAGAACAGTTTCCGCATGTGCCGCGAGGAGGCATGGCGTTAATACCGTTTAATGCGTTTTGCCATACACCGTCAAGACCGCGATCATCTAAACGAGGTTGCCAGTCAGCTGCGTTTTGAAGCTTGGGTGCACCTAGTACGCCCGCTGCGTGACATGCAACACACGCTGAGTTGTAAACGTCTTCACCAGACTTTGCGCCGCCAGCTGCTGCCGCGCTGCCTTGAGCTGCTGCGCCCGCCACGTGTACCTGGCCTAGCGGTTTAATACGCTCGGCAATTTCATCGTTACTCATTTCTTGTGCTTGTGCTGCAAAAACAGTTAGCGCAGTAGCAGCCACAGTTAACCAAGTCTTTAATTTCACATCTGTCTCCAGGCAATGATGAATTTGTTTAAAATATAACTGGCCAGATTATAACGGTAAATTAGGGCTGAACAACTATTTGAAGCCAATTACCCATAAAAAGTAAGGATTTTTAACACTAAAGCCAAGCTACCTGAAGAGATTTTAATAAATGAGTTGATGCCAGCCCGTGCCATAAGTATTATTACGCCCCGTTCGCATTATACGTTTAACACCGCAGTTCATTAGTGCAAACGCCACAAAGTTACTACATTGTTTACACAAACCGCCCTTAGCTCAGCTGGATAGAGCGCGGCCCTCCGGAGGCCGAGGCCAGAGGTTCGAATCCTCTAGGGCGGGCCATTTCCCTCTTGTTTGTCCTTCGCTTTATTTCGTTACAACTTGCCCAAAAGCGACCTGTGACCACGTTGTGACCAAGTAGTACGCTTTGAGCTCGAGTTACTAAATATCTTCCTTACTGGCAAGCCGCTTGGTTAGCTCGTCAGGCTCGATTACTCTATATTGTGGCTCATTTGCATCTGGTGAAACTTCTGACTCCTGTTCACTCGCCTTAAATAAAAAGGCCCCTGCCAGATCATTGCCAATGGCTCTGACTTGGGAATAGACGTTTCTTTCTGAGATACCGAGATGATCAGCTAAGAGCTTTCGCGCTTCACCATACCCATCGCCGTTCGCTTGGCTTTAATGAGTTGTCCCAACACGTAAGCATCTTCCGGTACAAAGCAGCAAAGAGATACTGGCCGACAATCTGATTGCGTTAGCGTTTCGAGAGCACCGGATAAAACCAAGGGACGTGTGGGACTTAGCGTGGCTAAGCCAACAGAACGTTCCGATTGAAGCTTCACTGGTAAAAAAGAAGCTTGTGATGCGTGGTAAAACTCAGAAAGGTTTTCTCAAAAATATAAAGATACACGTTGGATCCATTCTGGCGTCGGATGAGACGAAATTTCACTTTGAGAGAGAAATGTTACGATTTGTCCCTAAAGATATCCGCGAACGTACCTTAAATCGCAAGGAGTTTTGGCCATATGTGGGTGAAACGATAGCCTCACAAATCGAGACAATTGGAGCGGCGCTGAATAGAAATTCCACAAATGGCCACGATTCATACATGAAAATGTAGAAAGCAAAGCTCACTACACCCTAAAAAATATAAATAAAACCCACGCCCACTTCAGTTTCGTAATCGCTTCGCGCGATAGGGCTATCTTGCACGTCACTACTGTAATACTCAAAAAGTGCCTCGCCATAAAGCTGCCAACTGTCATTGATATAGTGTCGAAAACTATAGTCAACGCCAATGGAACGCAGGCCACCGCTTAAGTTAGTTTCAGCCAATCCAGAGGCTTGCGCTTGCTCGGCGTTTATGCCGAAACCTCTATTGGCATATTCACTATCATGAAACACGGCTACTAAGTTTATTTCATGGCCGGTACCGTCAATGTGGTCGCCAAAGCGGCGGCCTATGCCAAATAACCCTAAATTTCCGTCTCCGCCGGTTACCACTCGGCCAACCAACCAGTAACGCCAGTCATCAGTAAATGAACGTCGAGCTTGAAGTACCAATTCAAATCCTTCGTCTTGTTCACCTAAGCCATCAAGGTTGCCATCGTCAGAGTCGCCTTCTTCTCGGCCCTCTTCAAAACCTAATAAGGCTTCTAACAGCCATTTGTCACCTTGAAGTCCTCGCCAGCCAAATGCCTCTCCGGCAAAATAAAAAATATTATCACCGCTGCGCCACTGCACGGCTCCTGCAGGTTGAAGTTCTAACCCAAACTCATCCGAGCCTTCGTATGCGGTTTCGTATTCAATACCTAAGCCAAGGCCAAAGCTCCAACCGTCTTCCCCCTTAGTAAAGTCGTCTAGCGATGGCAAAGGAACCAGTGCAGCATTGTTCTCCTGTGCCGAAGCCAATTGAAAAGTGAGGCAGTAAATACACAATACAAATGAGATAGCCTTTTTCATGTAACAGTAACTCCACATTGTTATTTTTAATTGTAAGTTCTTAGTTGCGCAACACATCAAACAGCCGAGTTTACTATTGAGTTTCGCGCCATGGTTAATCAGTGTTTTTGAATCATCCGATACGCTAAATAACAGGCCGCGCTAGTAACGCAGATATTTGGTTTAACATGGGCATGAGTATAGACGACCGTTCGGCGGTGCATATCGAAAATGTAGAAGCTGTTGATTTTATGTATGAATGGCCAACGATTATTCGACCATTTCCACTAGCAACTTGTGAAAAAAACTAACCGTTAATACAAAAAAGGGGTATTTCGTTGAGTGTTCACTGTATAAATGTATGTGATACGAACCTAGGAGCGCAGTAAGTGTTAGTTAGCGATACAGTTTTAGGCAGGGCACCGTTAAAGAGTGGATTTGCCGTTACAGCATTTGGCCTCACCCTGTTGTTTACGTTAATGGAGCCGGAATCTTCTTACGGCCTAAACTTTTTCCAACGATTGCTATTCTGGTTTCTGCAAATTTCGGCTGCGTTACTGGGGTTAATGTTTGCTAGCTACGTAACCACCAAGATGCCACCCAAGCAATTTCCTTTGTACTTATTACTACTTATATCTGGTCTTTTGGGGGCCGTGCTTGTTTCTCCTATTTTTGCATCAATCGATTATTGGTTTCCCGGCTTAGAAGATGAGCCGGACAGTTGGGTTGATATGCTCGATCAGAAAGGCCCTTTCTTTCGGGTAATATCAGAATTTCTTGAAGTGACACCTGGCATTATTACGCTATGGTTTTTAATAAACATTCCATTACTTTTAAAGGTTACTTATAAACTACCTAACGAGAAAGATAATACGCCTGAACGACATAGCCGGCCTAAAACCGAAAAAGAACTAGAACTAGAAAAGCGGAAAAAGCTAAAGGCTGAATTTTACGAAAGACTTCCGAAAGTGCTTGGCCGAGATATAATTTCTATAAGCTCCGAACTTCATTATGTGAACGTGAAAACCACAAAAGGGAATACACTCATACTTGGTGCGCTAAACCAAATAGCACACGCCTTAGACGATGAAGGTATATTAATTCATCGTTCTCACTGGGTGCATAAAGATCACGTTATTAGGGTGCATATTTCAGGCAGTGACGCGTGGTGTGAAATGCCTTATGGCGCAAAACTGCCTATCAGTAGAAGTAAGCGTAAGCTCGTAAAGCTGTATTTTGGTAATGAAACGAATATTGATAATGTAAAAAGTTAAATTTGTTTTTTGTTTAACTCCACTTTAATGCGATACGTTGTACATTAATTTGCGCTGCATCGTGTTGATAAATGCCGTTTAACAACGGTGCTTTACTATCGTTAGCGTCAAAGCACACAATAACCTTGACTCCGCGCACAACTCCTCTCAGGATCAACATATTGTTCATTAGTTTAATTGAATGCAAGGCTACCGTTATGAAAATAGATATCGCGCTTTTAGAAGGGCAAAAACTACAGGCGAGCTTTGGTAAGCATCAAATTATCAGCGCCTACCAACTATCTCTTTAAAAAGTGAACTATTTTGCGCAAACATGTCAGTGTGTCCTCGGTTATAGCCTCACCAACCTCTTTGTCAAAAAGCATATTGGCTTCCTTCAAAGATGCTCGTAATGCTGGTTCTAATTTGCCCACTAAAGACGTCATGATAGCGAGAGTTTGCGCTTCACTTATTCCCTGCTTTTTATCATGTTCAGGCCAGTGCCAAGGCATAATTTCATTCCATCTGTAGTGTGTGTATTTGCTTTAACATTCATTCCAGCTGGGGGCTTACCTTCTGACAATCTGGAGTAGGGAGGGAAATGATTTATTGCAAAGCACATAGTTCCACATATCACTTCGCCATGGCTCGTTATAGCCAGGCTTAGGTCCGCTTTGCTGGTTACATAGAAGCCATGATTGCTGAAGACTTTGAAATAATGAAATGCAGGCGAGCCCTTTCTCACACGCTTTGTTTTACTTAATCACAAGTTATATAAAAATAGTTATACTGTTCTTCACTACTTAATTTTTAAGCGTATCAACGTGTCTTCAATGTCGCCTCAGTCTTTACGTACTCCGAATTTTGCTCAGTCACTGCTTTGTTTTAGCGTTATTGTTGCGCTAATAGCAGGTGGGTTGTTCGGCTTAGGTATTAGCCTACACGCGCTCATATTTTTATGTTTGCTGTGGGCTGGGGCGAATGCTTTTAGTTTGGGCTACACGTACCTGCAAATTCGCGAATTAATGACAAGCGCATTAACGCGGGCGATGCCGGCAATTTATATCTTCATTTTAATTGGTATGGTTATCGCCAGCTTTATGCAAAGCGGCACTATTTCAACCCTCATTTATTACGGGTTAAGTTGGCTAAATCCCAGTGTGTTTCTAGCGGTGGGATTAATACTGTGTGCGATAATGTCGGTGTCAACAGGCACGTCGTGGGGCACCGTGGGCACTATGGGCGTAGTTTTGATGGGGATTGGCGAGGCTATGAATATACCGTCGCCTATAGTGGCTGCAATGGTGGTATGTGGGGCGACCTTTGGGGATAAAATGTCGCCAGTCTCTGATACCACCAACCTTGCTGCGATGAGCGCAGGCACGAACCTTTATCGGCATATGTATGCCATGCTGTTTACAACGTTGCCTAGCTTCCTTCTCACACTGGTCATTTTTTTAGTATTAGGTTTTAGCTATGCAAATCAAAGTTTAAACGTCGACCAGGTATTTGAAATTAAGGCAGCGCTTGCCACGCATTATAACCTTGCGCCTTCCATAACACTGTTACCACTGGTGTTGCTTACGGTGTTAAGCATTAAGAAAGTACCCGCTGAAGTGACCATGTCGTCCAGTATTCTGCTTGCCGTGGTTATTGCTATTTTTTATCAAGATACTAATACAATACATGTACTTAATGCACTGTGGGAAAATACCCCTCAAAACACGGGAATTGCGAATCTAGACGCACTATTAGGCCGGGGCGGCATCAGCAGTATGAGCTGGACGCTATTACTCGCCCTAATGGCAATAGCATTAGGCGGCATATTGCATGGTGCTGGCTTTTTGGCAGCCCTGTTGGCCGGTATTATTAAACGGGTAAAACGCACGGCAAGCTTAATAGCGGTAACCATAGCCTCTGGCTTTTTGGGCAATGTGGCTATGGGCGAAGCCTACATCTCAATCATATTAAATTGCCAGTTGTTCAAATCGAAATATGAACAACAAAACCTCGACCCTGCTGTGCTGTCACGGTCGGTAGAAGAGGGCGCCACCATGACCACAGGCCTTATACCTTGGACAACAGCGGGAGCATTCTATTCTGCCACCCTTGGGGTTGAGGTTCTCGACTATGCACCCTATGCCTTTTTTAACTATCTAAACGGCGTTATCGCGGTAACCATGGCCGCATTGGGTGTGGGCTTATTGAAAGGGAAAACCGCAAATCGTTAAGTGAGCCATTTGCACTTTTTGTAAGTGGCAGCCACGGTTTATCCCTTGGTGGGGATAATTATGACTTTATCCCCACCAGGGGATAAAGCCGCAAAAAGAGGCCGTTATGTTTTAAGCCGATTTAGGCTTCAACCAATGCTGCGCCAGCATGCCAACGATCATAGCACCTACAAACAACAGCACATCAGCTTGAAGTGAGGCGATAGCTACCACAGCAGGCCCTGGGCAAAAGCCGCTGATACCCCAACCAATACCGAAAGCGGCAGACCCCAGTATTAACTTAGCGTCGATAGTTGTGCTGGTTGGAATATCAAACTTATCGGCAAACAAAGGCTTGTTGCGCTTGCGCACCCAATACATACCTGGTGCAGCCACCAAAATAGCACCGCCCATTACGAACGCTAACGTGGCATCCCAATTGGCGCTTAAATCTAAAAAGTTAAGCACGCGGGCAGGGTTGCTCATACCTGATATCAGAAGGCCTAAGCCGAACAACAGTCCACAAATTAGTGAGGCGATAATGACTCTCATGGTTTTTCTCCTCCAATAAATTTACAGATGTCTGATGATTGTGGTGGTAATGACAGCCGCACACATGAACGTGAGCGTGGCAACAATAGAACGGGGTGATAACCTTGAAAGGCCTGCTACACCATGGCCCGACGTGCAGCCAGAACCAAGGCGTGTACCAAAGCCTACTAGTAAGCCTGCTACTACCAACCACGCCGACCCCATCTGAGTTTGTACCTGCATGCCACCGGTAAACGCAATATAAAGTACGGCAGACAAAACAATGCCTGCTAAAAATGCCAGCCGCCAGTAACGTTCCGAGCCTTGTTGCGTCATTGCGCCTGCTGCAATACCTGAGATGCCTGCTATACGACCAAGCGTATATAGCAGCAATACCACCGACGAGCCGATAAGCAGTCCGCCTGCCAAACCGGCAAATGGCTCAAAGGGGGTTGATGTCCAGTTTTCCAATTTCCTCTCCTAAATCTACCCGCGCGATGCCCAAGTTAAATGACGCTATCGCGAATAAACACAGTACAAATAGAAGCCTTAAAAACTTCTACTCAACTTCTATAAAATCGATGGCAAGGTGCATCGCTAATGCACCCTCTCTGTCTTTAACCAAGTCATGAAGCGTGAATTGATCAAGCTCGCTTATGAATTTATCCGCAGCGTCTTGAAGAATTGTCTTCAAGCGACATGTTGGCGAAATAACGCATTTATTCGTTGGCGATGCAAAACACTCAGCTAACGCTACATCTTCAACAGTTAATCTAAAAACCTCGCCTATGTTTATTAGGTTGGCTTCTTTCGCCAACCGAATGCCGCCACCGCGCCCTTTCGTACCAATGATATATCCCTGGTCAATTAGCAAAGTGATGACCTTTTTTAAGTGATTGAAAGACACAAAGTACGCGTCTGCTATTTCACTGGTCTTTACAGTTTGGTTTTTGCGTAGCGCGAGATAGATCAAAACACGAAACGCTAAATTAGTAAAAGTATTGATTTTCATGGGATATCTAAAAAAACGATTAACGTAATCTAGCAATTTTACAGCACCCTGAAAATTAAATATATATTTAGAATATACTTTATTGTATATTTTGTTCTATCATATAACAAAATGAAATAAGGTGTCGATATGATTATTCTTGGCTACATCGCTGCTGTTCTTATGGGAATGGTTTTAGGCGTAATAGGTGGAGGGGGTTCTATCCTCACCGTGCCTATCCTCGTTTACTTAATGGGCGTCACGCCAGATATCGCTACCGGCTATTCTTTGCTTATTGTGGGTGCCACAGCCGCATTCGGCGCGGTAAGGTATTTCAAAGAAGGTCTAGTAGACGTTAAAGCGTCTATTTTATTTGCCGTGCCTTCCATCATTGCTGTTTATCTTTCAAGGGCCTACCTAATGCCCGCCATTCCCGAAACTATTTCTTTTCAATCGCTAACCATAGATAAGAACCTGGGCATCATGGTGCTCTTTGCTGCACTGATGTTGGCCTCGGCCGCCATGATGTTGAAAAAGGCTTACAGCAAATCGGGCCCGGTAGCAGATGTCGTTGAGAAAAAACAACCTAACGTAGGGTTGATAGTTATTGAAGGCGCAGTGGTGGGAGTTATCACCGGCATACTCGGCGCGGGTGGGGGCTTTCTTATTATACCTGCTTTGGTACTTATTTTAGGCATGCCCATGAAAAACGCGGTGGGCGCGTCTTTATTCATTATCGCCTTAAAGTCGTTACTTGGCTTCATTGGCGACCTACAAACCGGAATTCAATTGGAGATGCCTTTGCTGCCGCTTATGTTGGTAGCCACGTTTATTGGGATGGCAGTCTCCACGAAGGTAGCGGGAAAACTAGACGGTGCAGCTTTGCAGAAGTTCTTTGCATTTTTCACTCTAGTTATTGCCGTTTTTATCATGACCAAAGAGCTTCTTTAGGAGAACACCCATGAACGTTGAAACATTTTACGATAACAAAACGGCCACGTTTACCTACGTGCTATTCGACCCCGCTTCCAAAGAGTGTGGCGTGATAGACTCGGTTGCTGACTACGATATCTTTTCGGGTCGCGCGTCAATGGAAAGCGCCGACAAAGTTATCGACTTCATTAACCAAAACCAGCTTACTAATAAGTGGATTCTAGAAACCCACGTACACGCCGACCACATTACGGCTGCGCACTACTTAAAGTCTATAATTGGCGGCAAAATTGGTATTGGCTCAGGTATTAAAACGGTGCTAAATACCTGGCTAGATGTATTTGAAACGGCCAATGACACGCCAAGCGATGGCAGTCAGTTCGATGTGCTGTTCGAAGAAGGCGACACGTTCAATATCGGCGAATATGAAGTGACAGTATGGCATACGCCGGGGCATACCCCAGCCTGTGCAAGCTTCTTAGTAGACGGCAAAATATTTGTGGGCGACACCATGTTTGCCCCCAACTTAGGTACAGCACGATGCGACTTCCCGGGTGGCAGTGCAGAGCAACTTTACAACACCATTCAGCGCTTCTTCACCCTGCCTGACGACACCACTGTTTATCTTGGTCACGACTATCCCAAAGAAGGTACAGCGCCGCTATCAACAGTATCTATCAAAGAAGCCAAGGAAACGAACAAGCAAATTCGCCCAGAAGTTACGCTTCAGGAATATGTGGAAAAACGCGAGGCAAGAGATGCAACCCTTGCGGTACCCAAACTACTGTTACCCGCTATTCAAGCAAACCTTCGAAACGGCCAGTTTGGCGAAAAATCTGAAGGCGGTAAGCAGTTCATTAAAATTCCTGTAAATGCCATTTGAAGGGGTGAGTTATGCAATACGCCAACGTAACACAACAGCTATCTGTCTGCCCTCAAATTTCAGTTGATGACATCGAGGTAATCAAAGCAGCAGGGTTCAAATCTATTATTTGTAACCGCCCTGACGGTGAAGGTGCAGACCAGCCCACCTTTTCTGAAATAGAAGCAAAAGCATCCTTATTGGGCATGCCCTGCGTGTATCAGCCAGTAGTTAGCGGAAAAGTAACTCAGCAAGACGCAATAAAATTTGAAGCGAACTTACAAAAGCTAGAAGGCCCGGTATTTGCCTACTGCAGAACAGGCACGCGCTCTATTACGCTATGGGCAATGACCGCAACCAAAACCCTTTCTTATGAAGAGATACTCGGTCTTTCACAAAAAGCCGGCTACGACCTAAGCGGGGTAGTGCGACGCCTAAAAAACGGCGGCGAAACGCCCAGTGATCATGCCGATCACTCTCATGCTGTAGTGATAGTAGGGGCTGGCGCGGGTGGTGTTGCCGTAGCATCAAGTTTGAAATCGCGATGCCCAGATTTAGATATCGCCATAGTAGAGCCCAATGAAGTGCACTACTACCAGCCTGGCTGGACGTTAGTAGGCGGTGGCGTATTTAACGCCAACGACACGGTGCGCACCGTAGCGTCTGTGATACCAAACAACGTTAGGTGGATAAAAGCCGGCGTAGCGGCCTTTGCGCCAAAAGAAAACATGATTGTGGTAGACGGCTGCCGCACCATTAAATACGAACACCTAGTGGTTTGCCCCGGCATTAAGCTAGATTGGAATAAAGTGGAAGGCTTAAGTGAAACCCTGGGCGAAAATGGTGTGACGTCAAACTACCGTTTTGACTTGGCGCCCTACACATGGGAATTGGTGAAAAACCTTAAAAAGGGAAAGGCGGTATTTACACAGCCGCCAATGCCAATTAAGTGTGCAGGTGCGCCGCAAAAAGCCATGTATATGTCTTGCGACCATTGGTTTAAAGAAGGCGTGCTAGATAACATTAACGTTGAGTTCTACAACACGGGCGCCGTACTTTTTGGTGTAAAAGAATACGTGCCGGCACTTATGGAATACGTCAAAAAATATCACGCAACGCTCAACTTTGAACACCAGCTGGTGAAGGTTGATGGCAAAGCAAAAGTGGCTTCATTTAAAAAGGTGGCAGACCCAGACGCCCCGCTTGTTGAAACTGAATTCGACATGCTGCACGCGGTTCCGCCCCAGTCTCCGCCAGACTTTATAAAAGTTAGCCCGCTTGTAGATGGTAACGGTTGGATTGATGTCGACCAATCAACGCTACAGCACAAGTCGTTCCCCAATATCTTTGCCCTTGGCGACGCCATAAACGCCCCTAATGCTAAAACAGCCGCTGCGGCGCGCATGCAAGCCCCGGTGGTTGCCAATAACTTGCTTTACGAGCGCGGTGTACAAACAGATAAAGCCATTTACAACGGTTATGGCAGCTGCCCGCTCACTGTAGAACGCGGCAAAGTGATATTGGCTGAATTTGGCTATGGCGGGAAAATACTTAACAGCATGCCAACGTGGGTACTCGATGGCACGAAGCCGTCGCGCCTAGCATGGTATTTAAAAGAAAAGTTGCTGCCCCCCATTTATTGGGAAGGTATGCTAAAAGGCAGAGAGTGGCTGGCTAAACCAGAAACACAGCACGTTAATAAATAACTCGTAACTATATGTGACAGGAAGCTTTAGCCCAGTGAATTGGGCTAAAGCTTTTTTGTTCTAATAACAGTTTGACCCGAAAATCCAGATCTCAACGTCATCTATCTGGCGGGGATGTTAAGTAACATATACCTTGCCCAATCTTTCGTACTCCTCCCAATTTAAAAATCAATATTAAATATAAACAAACTCTTATTTAATATTGTAATGTGTATATGAAATATATATTATCAGGTGTAGTGAGTTAGCGAAGTTCAAAATTGGATATCGCTTAACTCATTACGAGGCACTTCATGTCTTTTCCATTTTGGATATGGTCGAAACTACTTGGCCACCTCTTAGAGGTGGCGTTTTTTTTAATTTCTCAATTGCACATATGGCCGGAGTAGATACGGTAAGTACAAGCGGGCAAGCGGGCAAGCGGGCAAGCCAGTTATAAGAGGCTTAACCGGTAACCGCGTGCGAGTGTTGCAAGATGGTGTGCCTCAGGACTTTCAACAGTTTGGAATTAGACATGCACCAACCGTTGGCCCCGTTAATGCCTATAGAATTGATGTAGTACGTGGGCCTACGAGCGTTATTTTGGGGTTGGATGCATTAGGTATGGGTAGGAATATTCAGCTTAGCCTGTCGGCTCAACTTAGGTAATTGATCATGGATCTCGCTTTAACAAACAAAGATGACAGAACCACACTCTTGATCTTATCAATAGTGCTCGGTGTAGCAGCAACCGCCTTTTTAGACGCTGTGAACTATCTGCAACATATCGTCCTAGATAAGCCACTAACGCGGTATGAATTTATTGGGCGATGGGTTATTTATATGACAGACGGCGTATTTTCCCATGAATCAATTAAAACCGCGGAGCCGCGAAAGGGTGAATTACTGCTGGGGTGGTTTGGTCACTATGCGATTGGCGTCGGGTTTGCTTTGCTTATGCTCATTTTTACCGGCGTTAAATGGGTGCTGAAACCATCTTTCTTGCCAGCGTTTATTGTGGGTTTTGCAACGTGCAGTATTCCTTTTTTCCTTATGTATCCAGGAATGGGATATGGTATCGCAGGCTTACACACACCTAACCCCGCCATGCTTCAGTCGAAGGTACTGTTATCCCATTTTATTTTCTCAGTTGGTCTTTATGCCGCAGGCTGGCTCTTAAGCAGGCGTATTCAAGATGCCAGTAATGAATAAAAAGACTTTCACCACACGCACAGACGCGCGTTTGCGTTAAATAAAACAGCGGAACGTCACTCAGGAGTAAACCATATGAAAACGATACGCCTAAATTCACACCGCTTAGCTTTAAAGTACGGTTTCTTGTTACTGATATTGTCTGTTCAGGCGTTCTCCACAGACGCTTCAGAGCATGAACATAGTCCTAATCATGTCTCGTTATTTATCGGTCATACGGATTTTTCTGAACATGGTAAAGGTGAAACAGTTGGTATCGATTACGAATACAGAGTTTCACCGTTATTAGGTTTAGGTAGTGTAGTGGAGTACGCATTTGGCTCATTAGACGCACTAACTGTGCTTGCAGTGGCAGATATACATCTCACCGATGAGTTTATTATTCAGGTGGGTCCTGGCTACGAGTACACCTCTGAACATGAGTTCTTTGTTTCACGACTAGGTGCCTTGTATGAATTTCGATATAGCGGGTATACCTTTTCGCCGCAATTTCATTTTGATTACCATGAGGGCGTTGGAAGTTCAAAGGTTGCTGGTTTGGCTGTTGGTTTCGACTTTTAACTTATCCTTTTTGCTTGCCGCTTCATACGTTAACAGCGAGACAGGATAATGAACGCATAGGCGCCAGCATTCGTTAAATAAACGGCGCCTCAAATTTTACGCTGCAGATAAATCCACATTAAGCGAGCGATAATCAATACTTTGCTGCTCGATAAACAAGGGCACTTCATGAAGTAAAACAATAGATTTTCGTAACACCAGCCAAGGCAATATACGCATAAAGATGCGTTCGGCCATAGCGCTATCTAGGCCATTAAACGGCTCATCTAATACAATAAGCTCTGGGTTTCTAAGTAATAACCTAGCCAAACAAATACGCCTTGCCTGCCCACCAGAGACCTTTGCTCCACCTTCACCTAACCAGGTATTCAATCCCTCGGGAAGTGAATCAGCCCACGCTTGTAGCTCTACTAGCGAAAGTACATCGAACACTCTATTGTCTTCTATGCTTTCAAGCCCCAACGTCAAGTTGTAGTACAAACTGCCAGACAATAACGAAGAGGTTTGCTCTAGATAGGCACAATGGCGATATAAGCTGTCTGACGAAATGTTTTGTACAGAAGTGTTATTTATCGCAACGCTAGCGTTCGATTTATCTAACGGTACAAGCTTGAACATAAGCTTGGCCAAGGTTGATTTGCCAGAGCCAGAGCGCCCTGTGATAAAAAGAGGGGTGCTATCACTCAAATTAAAGCTTATGGTGCGTGACGCACTCGCGGGAATATGTGGGTGATTGCTTATCGTGCAAGACACTTCGCTTATCGCCGTGATATCAGAGCTATCGTTATCACTGCTTTCATTGGCCAAGGCTGATAATCGCTGACTTGCATAGTCGGTTTTTCCCCATGTACTGAACTGTTCTGGGGTAGTTTGTAGTAATTCAGCCACACCAATAAACAAAAGTGCCAACATGATAGCTGTTGGCCCCTCAATAATGTGTTGGTTTACAGCCCATAGGCTGGCATAAAGCGTAGCTACAAGCGCAATACCAAATATTGAATCGGTTACCACCTGAATTCGAGCAATACGTTTTTGCAAAATATTGTGATGTTGTTCAAATTGCGAGAGTGCCTGGGTAGTATCTTGTGAGTGATAACTCATCAAATGCTGGCTATTGAGCACAAACGCGCCCTTGAGATGGCTAATCAATGTTTCTCTAGTGTGGTTTAGGTGCGAAATGGCTTGCGAAGCGGCACCTCTGGTTTGTCGTATCGAAAACAGTATAAGAAGCAACCACGCTAGTGTAGAAGCAACTAGAAAAACAATACCAAAATCAAACCAGATAAAGCACAAAAATAGGCTCACCACACCCAAAAGAAGCCCTGTGGCAAGAGTTGGAATGGTGTAGCGGATTAAGATGCTATCAAGGGCATCTAAGTCTGAGGTTAGCCGGCTTAACCACTCGCTGTCAGACGTTTGCCTAACATCGTGAAGTGGCTTATGGGAAAGCGCATTAAATATCGTGACTCGATATGTCGCAATTAACCTTAGTATAGTGTCGTGATTGTATAGCCTTTCAATGTATCGGCCAATGGTTCGACTAAGCGCAAAATAGCGGATCCCAGAGCCCGGCATATACATATCAAGCTTTACAATTAAACCCGCACCTATGGCTATTCCAGCTAACGCTGTGGCAGTAATAAGCCAACCGGAAAGCGCCAGCAACCCCACGCCAGAAAGCATGGTAAAAAACGACCAAAAGAGCCCAATTAGCAGGCGTTTACGCTCATTCTTAAAGATAATTGAAAACCAAAACTTCATATTACCGTTAGGCCTTATTGGTTAAGTCAAAATGATTACTGGCTTTTGCAATAAGTTCACTGTCGTGCGTTGCAACCACTACAAGGGCGCGGCTTTTAAGCTCGTCTAAAGCCTCTATAATTACGAGCCTACTTTTTATGTCTAAGCTTGCCGTGGGCTCATCAAGCAAAATGAGTTCGGGTGAATTTAATAGTACTCTTGCTAGCGCAATACGCTGCATTTGTCCTCCAGATAACCCTTGCCCATGCTCACCGATCACGGTGTCTAGCCCGTTATGATGTGTTAGAAGCTCATCTGACAATTCAAGCTTTTCAAGAACCCTTAACATCTCTTCATCTGATGCGAAGGCGGCGGTGACGGATAAATTATCTCGAACTGTAGCGTTTTTAATCCATGCCTTCTGAGGCAAGTAGGTAATGGAGTTTGCTTCTTTAAGCGCTACTTCAACGCTGCCAGAAACTGGGTGTAAATAGCCTGCAATAGTATTGAGAAGAGTAGTTTTGCCACACCCCGATTCGCCAGAGAAAACCAGCAAGCCTCGCCCGGAAAATGAAAAGTTGAGAGCAGGCTTCTTCTGTTTATTGCCGTTATACCCGATTATGGCGTCTTTTAGCATCAAGCGAGTAACATCATTTGAAGCCGTAACCTGTCTGGCATCGCTGTCGCCTAATACTGCTTCCTGTTCTTCCAAATGCTGCAGTGAAGACACAATATTATTAGCGGCGCCTAAAGCGCTGGCTCTGTCGTGATAGTAAGTAGATAGAGTGCGCAGAGGCTTAAAGAACTCAGGTGCAAGCAGTAAAATACCAAGCCCTGAAAACAGCGTTAACGACTGTGCGGGCCCCCAATTTATTGCTCCATAAAGTGAAAAACCAATATAAATAGCAAGGCTTGCTATGGCTACGCTGGTGAAAAATTCGAGCACGGTTGAAGAAAGGAACGCCAACTTAAGTGTTTTCATAACAACGTTACGATAAGTGTCACCGCGCTTAGCAACCTCATCAGACATAGTTTCCTGAGCACCTAAAAGCGCAATAGTTGAGAGGTTCGCTACACGATCAAGAAAGTGGCCTGCCAATCGTTGTCTTAATAGCGCATACTTTTCGTTCACGTGTTCTGCACCCATGCCCACTAAAATCATAAATAGTGGAATGAGAGGCGCTGATACTAAGAGCAAAATGGCACAAAGCCAATTTAAATAGGCAACGGTGATAAGAATAAACAGTGGGGTTATCACAGCAAGCATTTGCTGCGGCCAATAACGAGAAAAATAGCCATCGGTAGCTTCGATATCTTCAATCCACTGCGACGCCAATGCGCCGTTAGATAGGCTTTGTAACGCAACAGGGCTGGTGGCACTCCACCGTTTAAGTAATGTATTCCTCAAAAGGTTTCTTACATTAGCGCTTGCGTCTTGCGCTAGGTTTGTTTGTTTCCATGTGAATATCGGTTTTACAACACTTACGGCTAAAAGTAGCAGCCAGTAGCCTGGCATAGTACTGATAGGGGACTTGTTCACGAGCGTGTCGTGTGCAATTAGTGCAACCAACAGCCACTGCATTATCATGAGTACTGACCCAAGCGAACCATAAAGCACTGACTGGTTCAAAAGTGAGCGCTGGCTAATCACTTGCTCTTTTAAAAACTGCACGCCTGATACAGCCTTGGTATCAGGCGCACTTGGGGTACTACTAGTCATGATTAATGATAACCAGCGTCGCCCACTTTTCCTCTAAATACCCAATAGGTCCAGCTGGTATAGGCTAATACAATAGGAATAACGAACAAGAAGCCTAACAACAGGAACAGTTGCGAATTATAAGAAGAGGCGGCGTCGTAAATGGTAAAGTTTGGCGGAACAATATACGGCCATTTACTCACTAATAAACCCAAGTAGCTGAACAAGAATATACCCATGGTGGCAACGAAAGGCATGCCATCTTGCTGCTTTTTAACCGAACGAAACACCACATAAGCACAAAATAATACTAAAACCGGAAGTGCCCAAATAATGCTAATGCCTTCAAACCATCTGACCATTGCTGTGCTATCTACATAAGGCGTATAGAAAGACACCACACCAAATACAATAAGCAACGCGATAAGCAGTTTGGGCGTAATTTTGTATGCCCATTGTTGTACAGCACCATCTGTTTTCATAATGAGCCAGGTGCTACCAAGAAGCGCATAGCCTATAACAAGACCAAAACCTGTTAATACGGTAAACGGCGTTAACCAATCAAGGGGGCCACCTGAGTAAGCAAATCCCTCAGTTTCGAAACCCTGAATATAGGCACCCACTACCGCACCTTGCGCGAACGACGCAATGAACGAACCGATAGAAAATGAATAGCTCCATAGGTACTTAGAAGTTTTCGCCTTGAACCTAAATTCAAAGGCAACTCCTCTGAAAATAAGGCCAGCCAGCATTAAAAACACGCCAATATAAAGGGCGGGTAAAAAGACTGAATAAACTAACGGGAAAGCCGCAAGTAGACCTGCGCCCCCCAATACAAGCCATGTTTCATTGCCGTCCCATACTGGCGCCACCGAGTTCATCATTTTATCTCGCGCTTGTTCGTCAGGCGCGAAGGGGTACAAAATGCCTTGGCCTAAATCAAAGCCATCCATTAGTACATACATCATGATCCCAAAACCAATAATGCCAGCCCAAATTAAGGTTAAATCAAATGTTGGTTCCATTTTTATAAGTCTCCGTCAATAGCCACGTGGCCAGCAGAAAATGGGCGGGCTGGACGTTCTACTTCATCCATTTCATGAGGAGCGTTAGCTTTTTCTAAGCCGCCTTTGAATACTTTCAGTAAGTAGTAAATACCCGCGCTGAATACCAGTGCGTATACCACCACATAACCAATTAAAGAGAATAGCGCCATGCCACCGGTTAGCGAAGGCGTTAACCCTTCTGCGTGTGTCATTTGGCCATAAATAAGCCAAGGCGCTCTTCCAGCTTCAGTAACTATCCAACCTGCTAGAACCGCAAAGAACGGGCTGATGCTCATCAGTCTAAGGCCCTGTAAGAACACAGGTGATGTATAAATTTTGCCGCCTTTTCTATAAAAAAGCCCCCACACACCAAACAACACCATCAGCAGTCCAAGCCCAACCATGACCCTGAATGACCAAAATACGACAAACACAGGCGGCTGTTCTTCTTTTGGCACTGCTTTCAATCCGGGCACTTCACCGTCCCAGTCATGAGTTAGTATGAAGCTGGCTAACTTAGGAATTTTTAATTCAAAGTGGTTGGTTTGCGCTTCTTTATCTGGAATTGCAAAAAGGAGTAGGGGAACTCCAGTACTGGTCTCCCAGTTACCTTCCATAGCCGCAACTTTTGTAGGCTGATGTTTCATGGTGTTTAAGCCATGGAAGTCACCAACAACCGTTTGAAGTGGTGCAAGGAATAATAAGAACCATAACGCTACCGACAGCGCTTTTTTATTCGCTTCCAGTTCACGTTTCTGCAAAATGAACCACGCACTTACGCCTGCTACAACAAGAGCAGCAGTAAGGAAAGAGGCTAGGGCCATATGCGTAAAGCGATAACCGAAAGAGGCCGTAAATAATGCATCAGCCCAAGATTTCACGTGGTAGATGCCGTCAATAAGCTCTAAGCCGTCTGGGGTTTGCAACAGTGAGTTGGCTGACAATATCCAAAATGAAGAGATAAACGTTCCTGTTGCCACCATGATAGCGGCAAAAAGGTGTACCCCTTGCGGTACTTTTTCTCGACCAAAAAGCAGAACGCCAAGAAACGCCGCTTCTAGGAAGAAAGCAGTAATGACTTCGTAACTTAGCACAGGCCCTAAAAAGTTAGCCGTGGCATACGAGAAGTTACTCCAGTTAGTACCAAACTGGAATGACATAACAATACCTGAAACCACGCCAATACCGAAAACAACGGCGAAAACCTGTATCCAAAATTTCGACAAACGTTGCCAGATGGGGTTTTCAGTTTTGAAGTAAAGTGTTTCAAATCCAGCAATAGTACTTGCCAGACCAATAGTAAACACTGGGAATATGGCGTGAAAACACACCACAAATGCAAACTGTATTCTCGACAGTACGAGAGGATCTAATTCCATAATGCTGGCCTTTTTAGAGATAAACGCAATCAGGTTATAAATTCACCCTATTTAGGACTGATAGCGGTATTTTACGCTCTAACTTCTTAAATGTATATTTTAAATATACATATTGGTTTATGTGTTAACTATATTTAATGTTTTGTTGGGGCTCTCAAAAAGCATAGCTAGCCTGCAGATAGGCGTAACTAGTGAGTCGTTCGCCAGTGACCACTTTTCTGTTTAGATTGGCAAGCGCTATTCCTGACTCAAATTGCACGCTTTCAGCTATTTGGCTTCGAAAACGTAGCTCAGACAGCGTACCTAGAAAGTCACCATTACCGAGTAATTCGCCGTTCAAACGACTTGAAACGCTACTTCGATGTATATCGAACGCACGTATCTGCATAAAAAGGTGATTGCGTTCATTTAATTGAATGTCAGACGAAACGCCCATCGATGCCATATTGCTGCGCGCAAATAAGCCAAAAATTCCTGTTGGCCCATACTCGAACCTTCTTGCACCAAACAGTGTGCTGAAACCTTCAAACGAGTCTGTTGACGTGTCATCACCCGATGCAAAATCATAAAACACATTCACGTTAGCTCGATTGAACCTTGAAGATAGCGCTATGTGGAAAAAGTTAGCGCTAATGGGTTGTGATCGATAATCTCCGCGCTGTAAAGCTACTTCGTAATTTATACCTAATTGTTGTGAAAGTTTTATGTTGGCCAGATTACCGAAGGTTTGTCTTTGTGTTCTATTTAGTGAGTCTTGATCTTGAAGCCCATAAAATTCGACGTCACCAACAGATGTTTTTAGGCTTGCATGAATTCCATAGAAACGCACGTCTGAACTTGATGAGTCAAGCTCCCTATCATTAATGCTTTGATGAATATCTAAAGTAGGCTTTCGGGTAACAGGTAAGGTATAAAACGCTGTAATTGATAGGTTTGATAGAAAGGCATCAATTTTTACGCCGTCGAAGGTATTGAGCGTATTCCTGAATCTATTTCTGGCTATGAGGCGTCTGCTTCCCACGTCCATCGTGAACCGGCCTGCTTTTAACGCAATCGTTTCTAAATTTTCGTCGTCTACTACACCTCGCCAAGACGCAGCGAGTTGTACGGGCTCTAACGCATTAGAATCATCTGTACCCACTGGCGTATATTGGCCCTGTTTAAAAATCCGGCTGTCCATGAGTTCAGCCTCAAACTGAAGTGGACCATATTGGTAAGCAGCATGTGTGGATATTCTTGTTACGACTGCATCGTCAGCTGCGTTAGATGCAGGCAATTGATTATTTACGTATTCGTATCTAACCCGAACATTAGTCGTTATTCTAACGCTATGTTCGGGTGTTTTATTTGCTATTACAGTGTTAGGTAAGAATATGAGAACTAAACCCAATGACAGGGTAGAAAGCTTAACTAAAGACATTTTGCTTGAACTGCTGTCTCATCAGGTATCTCAACTGTACCGTGCACATTAATGACTTAATGGCAGCTGTTTACGTTGCCACTCATCCATACCTCCGGCAACAGAAAATACATACTTATGGCCCATATCAGTTAACGATTTAGCCGCCAACGCAGACCGGCCGCCTGTCTTACAAATTAGGTAAACACTGCGTTGCGCCAAGTCGTTAATTGCGTCCTGTTCCTCGCAATGATGGGCAAGAAGTGGGTGGCTACATATTTTTGCTTCAAGCATGCCTCTAGGAAAATTCACCGAGCCGTTAATGTGGCCGTGTTGGTATTCCTCACTTTCCCTAACATCAATCAAAATAACGTCTGGTTGGGTCAGCGCCACCATTAAATCGTCTACTGTAACTTCCTCAACCGCAGCTTTCACTTCGCTAATAAATACCTTTGGCGTTTTCATCGTTCACCTCACAGTTGATTAATAGGCACTTTGATATAGCTAACGTTATTGCTTTCTGGTGGTGGTAACTCACCGGCTCTCACGTTAACTTGAATAGAAGGCAAAATAAGTCTGGGCATACTTAACGTCGCATCCCGCGCTTCACGCATTTTTACAAATTCATCCTTTGAAATACCGTCTTTAACGTGAATGTTGTATTCCCGCTGCTCGCCAACTGTTACCTTACTTTCATGTGTGCGATGTTGAGTGGGGTAATCATGGCAAACGTAGATATTGGTTTCTTCAGGTAATGCCAAAATACGATGTATGGAGTCGTACAGGGTAGTTGCGCTACCACCGGGGAAATCACATCGTGCGGTACCCACGTCCGGCATAAACATTGTGTCACCCACAAACACCGACTCGTTATTAAGTAAATAGGCAATGTCTGCAGGTGTGTGCCCCGGTACATGCATAACCTCAAAGCGCATGTTACCCACTTCAAGAACCTCACCCTCTTCAAACAATCTATCGAATTGAGCACCGTTAGGTAAAAACTCTTTCTCTAAATTAAACAGCGCTTTAAATATTTTCTGTACTTCAGTAATGCGCGCGCCGATACCAATTTGGGTGTTATATTTGCGCTTAAAAAATGGTGCGGCTGATAAGTGAGCAGCATGGGCATGGGTTTCCAAAACCCATTCTACTGAAAGCCCTCGTTCATCTACAAAGTCTGCAATTTTCTGTGCACTGGCGGTATGTACGCGGCCCGCGCTGTAGTCAAAATCTAATACCGGGTCGATGATTACCGCTTTTGAAGAAACTTTATCTTCAACTACATAGGTAAAGGTTTCGCTGTCATCGTCTAAGAAAGAAGTAATTTCAATATTCATGGTGATCTCCTAAATTTAGAATTAGGTGGCATGACTATCATGCCACCAATAAAAGCGTTTTACTTACAGCGCTTTTTTACAGAAGTACCAGTCGACATAATTGTAGCCCGCAGACTCGCGACCTTCGGCATCTTCGATAGTGTGAGGAGGCGGTACAATCACTTCTTCACCAACCTTCCAGTTTTCAGGGGTTGCACAGCTGTTTGCATCGCTGGTTTGTAATGCTTCAACTAGTCTTACAAACTCACTAACCGCACGGCCGTTGCTCATTGGGTAATACACCATGGCGCGAAGAATACCTTCTGGGTCGATAATGAAAGTTGCACGAACCGCAGACGTGTCGCTGGCACCAGGCTGAACCATGCCGAAAGCCTTCGCTACTTCCATCGACAAGTCAGCAATGATTGGGAAAGGAATGGTTACGCCAAACTTCTCTTTAATATTGCGAACCCAAGCAATGTGCGAATGCGTGCTGTCGATGGAAAGGCCAAGTAGCTCAGTATTAAGTGAAGCAAACTTGTCAGCTGCATTGGCAAAACCAATAAACTCAGTAGTACACACTGGCGTGAAGTCAGCAGGGTGAGAGAAAAGCACTAACCACTTGCCTTTGTAATCAGAAAGTGACTTTTCACCGTGCGTTGTCTTTGCACAAAAGTCAGGGGCAGGGCGGTTAAGTTGCGGGAAAGTTACGTTGTTTTGAATTTCTGTCGTCATGATTAAGCTCTCTTTTGTTTAAAGGTGTATTTAACTTACACATTTAATGTATAGTGAGTTATGAGGTTTTTCTAATGTATTTTTTTGAATAGCTTCATCGGATTAATCGTTTAATGAAATTAATTAGGAATGAAATGATGACAAAATTTTTAAAAGCACTTGTTGTAGGAGCGCTCTTAGCTAGCGTTTCAGGCCTCGTTGAGGCAAAAGAGAGCGACTTAGTAGACGGTCTAGCAGTAGTCATTACATCAGAAAATGAACAAGCTCAGATGATGGCCATGGTGCTATCGCTTCAAACGATAAAGGCGCATGGAAAAGAGGCACATATAACGTTATGTGGTTCTGCGGGCGATTTAGCACTAAGCAGCACTGAAACAAAACCGATGAAGCCAATGGACGCCTCACCGTCGATGATGCTTAAAAAGTTAATTCAGTTAGGCGCAAAAGTAGAGCTTTGCCCGCTTTATCTTCCTAATAAACCGGGTTCTGACAATGCACTAATAGAAGGAATTACCGTTGCTAAACCCGTTGAGGTTGCAGAGCGCTTACTAAATAGCAATTTTAAGAACTTAACGTACTAGTATAGCGAAATGGAAGCCTTGGCTTATAGTTGCCAGGCTTCCCCTTAATCACTGCTGTTGATAGCTTTTTTTCGTAAGGGGGCTAAGTAATATTGAAGGCTTGCCTCGGACAATTCGCCCATATGGCTGTCAACCAATTTACCGCCGGCATTAAAAAATAAGGTGGTGGGAAGCCCGAAAGCGCCTAACTCTTTTGCTGTGCTGCCAGTAAAATCAAAATATGTATTTTTCAAATCAATTTTTTGTTTGCCCAAAAATTGTCGTACTTTACTCGGCGCTTCTCCCTGATTTACAAAAATATACTCTATGTTTACATCGTTTTTTTGCGCGTATTCCAACATTGGCATTTCTCGCCTACAAGGCGGGCACCACGACGCCCAAAAGTTTATAACGGTAGGCTTGTTATTGTTTAAAACTAACTCGATGGGTGTACCGTCAGCATTGTAAACGTTGATAGTTTCAATCGTTCTTTGATTGCTTAGCATTGAGTTAAAAACAAAAAAAGGGAAAACTGCAACAGCCGTAATAGCTGCCGATTTTATGTATATAGAAAACAGTTGGCTGTACTTTTTGCTTCTAAATAACATGATGCACACCCCTGCAAACCAACCTATTGATTGGTTAAAACCACCGTCTCGTATATCAATCGCTGATAGCCAGTCGTGCTGGTACACCTCCCACATGGCAATAACAAACGCGACTCTAGCGGCGAACAACCCTGTAAATAAACTATAAAATAAGGTATCAGTAGCAAACGATTTGTATGATGCCTTGCGAGTGAAAAAAGCAGTTAGCAACCATAGTGAAATAACACTTACTATAGTTAGAAGAGAGTCAACTGTTAGGGCAATTGGGCCTATTGAAATACTCATAAACATAAAAAACAACTTATTGATAATAACGTCGGAAATAGGCCTACACTGATATAGACATTGAAAATTGAGACCGGTTGAAATAATAAACTTAAATAACGGACTGGCTCAGCCTCGCTCAAACCTAGAAGTCTGCTTCTACGCCCGAACTATCGACTCATTCAACAATTGGGTTTGTTTTTATTCGAAGAGCTATGCCGCTTTATCTTCTTGTTGAAGAATGTCTTCAAAAAACCAAGCTGCTAGTGCATAGCGCCCTTCAAGTTGAGACTTTGCGTAAACCGCCGATGCTTGCTGCCTAACGGTTTTCTCTTTTGTATTCCTTGCCGCTGCAATTTCTTGCGTGCTTAAGCCTTTTAACATGAAGAAGGCTACCTCTTTTTCGCTCGGGGTTAAGCTCCAATCATTGAACTGATTTTCTACCTCGTGCAAGTATTGCGCTTTCACATTTCGCAGTTTGTTACTCATAGAGCTCAATCGTGCATTGGCGGTATTAAGCTCGGTGAGTAACAGTTTCGTATTTCGGGTACGTCTACGCATGTCAAAGATAAGATAAACGGCCATTAAACCCGCAAGTAGCACAATCATAGATTCTTCAATAATGTGTGAAGTAGGCACATTCAATGACAAATCGACCATGACATCTCTGAAGTTTAAAAACATGATGAGCAATAAAAGGCTAGTAATTACTTTATCTTTCATTTTCTTTAAAAACAGTTAGTTAAGGCTTCATGGGACATATGTCTAATGACGGTGAGACATATAAAGGAGAATACTATCGGTATTAGTTTCTCTGGCGTCTGCTTATGAATACCCGTTATCTGTTCATCCTTTTAAGTTTTCTCGTGTCGAGCTTATTTTCAATCAGCAGCGTGGCGGCTGAAACGTTAAGTGCTATCACCAACAATACTACACAGCGCTTAAAGCAAATCTATAACGTTAGCCCCGAAAAGCTGCAGGATAACGTTAAAAGCATCAATCGTTGGTTACAGGGGCCAGCGTCTCTGCAGCTTATTGCACTGCCGAGCAATACACAAGGCGGTACAGATGAATTTGAGGTAGGGGTATTTTTTCCCTTTCGGTCGCCTGCAGGCAGAGAGCTAGACGCTCAGCAGTTGTCCATAATCAACACGCTGGATAACCTTCAGGAAACGCGGTTCAGACTCATGACAAGCGGTTTAATAAGAGAGGCACTGTGGCAGCGTCTCTTTGCGAAAGCCGAAGTAGATGGGCTTTTAAAAAAGCAAGAGTGGATTGCGTCGTTAGACGGTGTAATAGCAAGCTTAGCAAAAACTGGCGAGCTCGACCGTATCGCCTCATTGAGGTGGCAGCAGGAAAAACTTTCACAGCAATTGGCTTTGAAAAAAGCGCAAATGGCGTTAGAGAAGGCGCAGAAACGTTACAAACAAGTCACGGGTACTGATGTATTACCAGAGCAAGTGACCGAAGCCCTAGCCGGTGATCTTGAGAACAAACTGCAAACACACCCTGAATTAAGGCTACTTACCCTGAGTCAATCTCAGATTGACATGAACTTGGCGCAGTCTGATCAATCACTTTCTCCTTGGGTGCTAGGAGTTATAGCAAGGCAACTTAGGGGACCAGCGGGCAATGAGAATCTGCTTGGTGTCAGTATTAATATTCCGCTGCCAATGGGCGAGGGTAACTCTGCTAACAATTATGCCTCATGGAAAGCAACACGCGACGAACTTACCGAAGCATTGGCAGAAACGTACACACGCCTACAAACGCAGCTCAATGACGCCGTGCAACAGGTTAACTACCTTACTGAAGCCAGTAACATTTTAGAAGAGCAGGTTGAATTGGGTGTAGAGATCACCGACCTGTACCAACAGCAGGGTAGCGTATTGCCCAAAACATTTTGGCTAGAGCAACTTATCGCCCAGCAGGAGCTTAAGCTAACGCTGTCACTTAATCGTCTACGTCGCGCTGAAGCGATATCGAAAGTTAATCAAATCGCAGGAGTTACGCTTTGAAATTATTCACCTTTGTTTTCACAAGTTTGTTTCTGCTGCCAACTGTTGCTCAGACCGAAGTCCCACTCGACAGCCTTGGAAAGTTAAATTTAACCTACGTCAACGCAGCGCCGTCACAAAGCGTGCAAAAGGCGGTGTCGACGGGCATTGTAGCGCCTTTTCCGGGCTCGCAATTACACCTTATGGCGCCAATGACGCCGCAGCAGGTGCAATATCTTGTAGCCGATGGCTCAGCCGTAAGCAAAGGGCAGAAGTTAGCTATGCTAAAAGGCAGTGAAGTACATCATTTTACTGAAAATTTAAAAGCAAAAACTGCGTTGCTTCATATCAGCCAGAAACGTTTTAATGCGAACAAGCCTCTATTTGAATCAAACGCCATATCACAGTCCACTTGGTTTTCTATCGCACAAGTTTATTACGACGCAAAACTTGCCTGGGGGCACTTAGACCATTTTGCTGAAATGTTTGTGTCAGACGAAGATGACGATATCGGATATTTGGTTGCCCCAGAGGCAGGCTTTTTTTTATATGCAAACGGTGAGAAAGACGCGGAAGCAACGCGACTAGGCAGCATAATCAGCAATAGTTCACTCAGAATTAAGACTATGGTAAGCGCCGATGAAGCAAGCCAAATATCAGCATTAGAAACCGCGAACTGCCATGTTCAAGTTGCGCGCACAGACGCAATAGTTAATGAGTATCTTACGTCGGTATGGTCTGCGCCACTGCCTAAAAGCTGCAACCTGAAATTAGGCCAGCGCGCTCAAGTCAGCGGTCACTTTCAGCTTGAAGCGTTGAAAGTTCCTGCACAAAGTGTGTTTTACCTGAACGGCCAATCGTCGGTATTTGTGCGCTCTGGTAACGTGCTTAACGTTGTACCCGTGGAGGTAGTTGGGCAAAGTGGATCAGACGCTCTCTTAATCAAAGCAACGCCACAGCTTAATAACCAGCCTGTGCTTTCCTCATCGGTAAGTGCAGTGCAAGGTGTGCTTATTGGACTGGGAGAGATGGAGTGATAGCCCGGATTATACAATTTTCGCTTGTACAGAGGTTGTTTGTACTTGGCGCTTTCATTGGGCTGACTGCTTTTGGAATTAACGCCTGGTTGAATCTGCCTGTCGATGCATTTCCTGATATTTCGCCAACACAAGTTAAGGTCATCATGAAAGCAAATGGCATGACCGCAGAAGAAGTAGAAGCGCAAATAACGCAGCCCATAGAAACCGAGTTGTTAGGTATTCCACATCAAACCATTTTGCGTTCAACCACGAAATACGCCATTACATCCATAACGCTAGATTTTGAACAAGGCACAGATATATATTGGGCTAGACAGCAAGTAAGCGCTCGCTTATCAAGTGTGGCCGATTTGCTGCCGGCCATTGCCGAAGGCGGGCTCGCGCCTATGAGTACCCCGTTGTCTGAAATGTTTATGTTCACCATAGAAAACCCAAACCTATCACTGCAAGAACGCAAGCATATTCTCGATTGGCAAATACGCCCTGTGCTTCGCACCGTTCCCGGCGTTGCCGATGTGAATGTGTTAGGCGGATTCACTCGAACATTTCAGTTTGCGCCTGATTTATCGCGCTTGATTGCCTATGGGTTTAGCTTAAATCAACTCGAAACAGCACTGGCCGAAGCCAATATGAATGGAAGCGTTGGGCGAGTGCGGGCAGGCGCAGACTCACTTGTGATCAGAACGCAAAGCCGCGCCACCAGCCTTGAAGAACTCGCGGAGCTAGTAGTAGGCAACGTAGGCGGGCAGCCGGTAAGGCTATCTGACCTCGGTACGCTTTCCCTTGGTAGCCTTACGCGATATGGCGGAGTAACCCGAAACGGAGAAGAAACCACTCAAGCGTTAATCGTAGCGCTAAAAGACAGTAACACAGCCAGCGTTGTTGAAGGGGTGATGGAAAAGCTAAAGGCGCTGAAAGCTACGCTGCCAGAAGGGACAGAGCTTAACGTTTTTTACAACCGTAAAACGTTAATCGATACCGCTGTTGGCACCCTTACCAATGCGCTTACACAAGCTGTACTCATCGTTATTGTCGTGTTGGCTGTGTTTCTTGGCAATGTGCGCGCGTCTTTCGTGGTAGCGCTGGTTATTCCTGTTGTTGTGCTGCTTACGTTTCTTGCTATGAGCATGACGGGCATTACAGCAAACTTGATGAGCCTGGGCGGGTTGGTCATTGCAATTGGCATGCTTGTAGATGCGTCGGTGGTTGTGGTTGAAAATACCCTGTCGCAGCTTGGAGCGAATAAACCGTTACCTCGCCTACATTTGGTGTATCGTGCTACCCGCGAGGTGGCGGTACCAGTAATTGCAGGCACCGTTATTGTTATCGTGGTTTTCATGCCCCTTCTAACTTTAACTGGGCTGGAAGGTAAATTGTTTTCGCCGGTAGCTACCACCATTGTTTACGCCATGATTGCCTCACTGGTCACTGCATTTACGCTTATTCCGGTGGTTGCTTCATTTTTGCTTTCGTCCAAAGACGGGGGTGTGCCAGGGTATTTACAATCTCTGCAGTTTGCCTATCGACGCTCTTTAACGTTCGTCCTCAATCACGCTAAATTTACAGGCGTAGTGGCACTTAGCTTACTGGTTATAAGCGGGCTGCTGTTCTCGATAACGGGCAAGACCTTCATGCCGGTTATGGATGAAGGCGATATTATTGTGCAATTTGAAAAGTCGCCAACCATATCACTCTCATCATCACTTGAAATAGACAAGCAAATAGAGCGCATGCTGCTAGCGTCGTTTCCAGAGATAGAGCAAATTGTAGCGCGTACTGGCTCAGACGAACTGGGGCTAGACCCCATGAGCTTGAATGAAACAGACGTTTTTATGCAGCTTGCACCCTCAGATACCTGGCGCTTCAGCAATAAGCAAGCGCTGGAAGCGTCCATACGAGAATCGCTTCAGGCATACCCGGGTATAAACATTGGCTTTACGCAGCCTATACAAATGCGTGTGTCTGAAATGCTAACCGGCACAACAGGAATGGTCGCCATCAAAATTTTTGGCGCTGATATGCAAACACTGTCGGATATCGCGAACAACGTGGCTAACGTTGTGCGAAAGCAAGAGGGCGCAGTAGACACGAATGCCACGCTAATTGAAGGCGGTGACTTTCTTAGCATTATTCCCAAACCGGGCGTAGCCATGGAATTTGGAATGACTAACGCGGCCCTTTCTCGCTACCTGAAAATGCAGGTTACCGGCATTCAGGTGGGAGAAGTTATAAAGGGAAGAGTGCGTACACCAATCTACTTTGGTGAGTTAGAGCAGGGGCAGGCAGCTATTCTATCACCAGATGTACTTAACAGCATGATGGTACTTATGCCCTCGGGCCAAGAGCTAATGCTCTCTGATATCGCGAACATTACCCGCACACAGGGCCCTGCTGTAATTGAACGAGAGAAGGCTATGCGCTTTGCTGTGGTAACCACAAACGTTGAAGGCCGAGATTTGGTGGGGTTTGTTGAATCAACGCAAAAGGCTGTTGGTTCTAGTGTGTCTTTACCATCGGGCTATGCCATAGAGTACGGCGGCGAATTTGAAAACCAAATACGCGCGACGAATAACCTGCTTACGGTAATACCCTTGGTTATCGCAGTTATTGTACTGATACTGTTTACTATTTTTGGTTCGCTAAAACTGGCTGCACTGGTTATGGCTAACGTGCCTTTTGCAGTAATGGGCGGCGTTTACGCACTGTTTATTACCGGCGAATACATTTCAGTTCCAGCTTCAGTGGGCTTTATAGCGCTACTCGGAGTGGCAGTGCTAAACGGTGTGGTAATGGTGTCGCATTACGAATCATTGAAAAGGCAGTCGTTATCGCTATCTGAGCGCGTAGCAAGCGGGGCGGTATCGCGTTTACGCCCTATTTTAATGACCGCTACCACGGCAATGTTTGGCTTGCTACCTTTGGCGTTTGCATCAGGGCCTGGTGCAGAAATTCAAAAGCCGCTGGCGATAGTCGTAATCGGCGGGTTAATTTCATCCACGCTCATCACATTATATCTTCTACCTATTGGCTATCACTATTTGGAGCGCCGTCAAAATGGATAAATCCCAGCTATTAACGTTGTTTATCGACAAAGAAATGGAAGCTGATGTGGTAGATTGCCTTATTCAGTTTGATAGTGTGAGCGGTTTTACTGTATCCCCTTGTTTTGGTTTTAGCCGCGAGAGCGCCCATCTGAACAAGGCCGAGCAAGTGGCTGGAGGTCGGCACATGCTGAAGGTAGAGGTAGTCCATAACAGTGAATACGCGCAAGCAATGTTGCAAGCGCTAAAGGCACTTAATGGCCGAAATGCCATACGCTATACCATAACGCCAGTATTTGATGAGGGCCACATAGTTCAAAAAACGCTGTAAGCTGGCATGTGTACTAAGAGAGGTAGGCCGCCAGTGCGGCCTGCTTATAACATTGCAGCGACTAAGCGCGCCTAAACTGCATGCGCGTAAAAGTAACTTGCGGCACAATTAACTTTCACAAAAGCCCTGCTGTGTTAACGTAGCCACCACAAATAGGCCTATTTTTTAGCAACAACTTCCAAGCAAATAGCAGCATGTCAGTAAAGAATTACCAAAAATTCTACCAGCCACTAAGAGCTGTAAAATCGGCTGACTTTGGCCGCTGCTTTTATTGCGGCTGCGAGACTGCACGGCAAGACTTTATCCCACCCATAACATTCATTCACGACTGGCAAAGCGGCCACTTACAGGCCGACTTCATTTCCGTGCCTTCATGCAACGAATGCTTCGACCTTTTAAAAAATGAAAACAACGGCACGCTAGAACCTAGAGTAACCGTGCTAAAAAAGCGATTGGCAGAAAAATACAAAAAGGCGATTAGGGTATTTAACCACTGGAGCATGGAAGAAATTGAAGAAATGGATGCGGCATTTCAAATAAGCCTAAAAGGCGGTATGCGACTAGGCAAAGAAACCCTGTCACGCCTTCAATTTGGTGGGTTCGATTACGAGATAGACGGCAGCACAACGCGGGTGGCAAAACCCCAGCGCCAGGTGTTTAACGTATTCGATGAAGAATTTAGCAGCTTTAGAGAAGCGCTAGCCTTTGCCAGTGCCACCTACAAAATAAAGAAAAGCCGACTAAGCCAGCTTTATTTCGACAACGATGAAAGCTTTGATAGGGCGATTGAGGTATTTCATGGGTTGGTTGAGGGTAGACCATGAAAATTTAATTGATGGCTTTGCGCTCCGGAGTCAGAGGTTCGAACCCTATCGGGCCCACCATTTTTTTAAAATTTTACCGTTAATCCCCAAAAGCAAAGAATTTTAGACGTCTAGTATGTGTTGCATGGGCGCAACCATCATTCTTGGCCGTTCTTTAAGAAGTACAATTCAGAAAACCCCATTTTTACAAACTCGGTATCTCTGAAGTTTCTTACGGTTTTTTTGTCTTTACTGATAGCGGCAAGTTGCTGTTCAGTTTGCAGGAACTGGGAAAGGTCTATTCCCTCAGCATCAGCCACGGCTTCATGCATATTTTGATGGCGGCTGTAAGAAAAATTTATTTCTTTTGCCACACCTTTAAACTTATAACGTACTTTATGGGCCATGTTCTACTCACGTTGGTCGATGTAATTCAAATACTGTTTAACCGCTATTATAAACGCAATTAGCGCCAATAATTACCGCATTAACAAATGCGGGTGGCAAAACCACAGCGCTAGGTCGCGTGTTCGAATTGCGCCGAGTGTGCTATTTTTAAGGGCTACGACCCAATTCTGTTATTCTAAAAATCTCTTTTTTTAAATGTGTAGCAACTTTGACTAGCTTTTGTTTTTTCTACTCATTGGCTAATCGTGATAATGTTCTTGTCTTAATAGCGTTGATATGACTAAGAATTATGAACTTTTTTGAAATAAAATCATTGGAAGATATTTCAATCCTGCGCGAATCCTCTGAAGTTGAATGTAAACTAGCCAACGGAAAAAATGGAAAGGGCGCATTGCCAAATGATATGTGGGAAAGTTACAGCGCCTTCGCTAATACTGATGGCGGTACGATCATACTTGGGCTTAAGGAAAAAAAGGGAAGATTCTCTATTTCTGGGATTGAGAATATAGAGCAAGTTCGCACGGATTTATTTAACGTAGGCAACAATAGGAACAAAGTTAGTCTCAATATAATTTCTAACAATGATGTAAAAGAAGTCAATATTGATGGTAAGAAGCTGTTAGTTATTTACGTGAGGCGAGCCACTCGTCAAGAAAGACCTATCTATTTAAATGGCAACCCCATCGGTAATACCTATGTTAGAGCTAACGAATCCGATCAGCGGCTACAGCTTGAGCAGGTAAAGAGAATGCTTGCGGAGCAAGTAGAAGACTCTCGAGATAGTGAGATATTGCCGTTTTACGGCATGGAAGATATTGATTTTGAGTCTTTACGTATATATCGGCAAACTTATGCTAATTTAAATCCCGCTCATCCCTGGAACGAGTATGATAACCAACGCTTTCTGAAAATGATTGGTGGCTGGAGGGTAAACAGAGAAACTGGTGAAGAGGGCATGACGGTCGCAGGGCTTCTTATGTTTGGAACTCATCCTGTGATACAGGAAAAGTTTCCCTATTACCTTTTAGATTATCAGGAACGTCCAGAAGCAAAGACTGAAAAAAGGTGGGTTGATAGGTTAACACTGGATGGAACTTGGTCTGGCAATTTGTATGACTTTTCGAGAAAAGTATATAGGAAGCTTATTGAAGATTTGAAAGTTCCTTTTGAACTAAAAGAAGGTTTGAGGCAGGAAGATACTCCTGTTCACATTGCTCTTCGAGAAGCTCTTGCTAACACTATAATTCACGCTGATTATACTGGAAGAGCATCTATTTTGGTTGTGAAGCGGCCCGACATGTTTGGGTTTAGAAACCCAGGTCTAATGCGTGTACCTATCGAAGTGGCATTGCAAGGTGGGGAGCCTGATTGTAGAAATCGATTGCTTGCGCAAATGTTTAGGTACGTCAAATTTGGAGAGCAAGCTGGCTCTGGATTGCCCAATATCTTAGATGGTTGGAAAAGTCAGCATTGGAAAGTACCACTGTTGCATGAAGCAACTAATCCATATGATCAAACATTGTTAGAATTGAGAATGATTGATCTATACCCTCAAAAAATTGTAAGGGAGCTCACTAGTGTTTTTGGTGACAAGTTCACAAATTTGACTGAACTAGAAAGAACAATAGCTATTACAATTTATTCTGACTTTTATCTTACTCATCATCAGCTTTGCACTCAAATATCAGCGCACACAAGAGAAGTAACACTAGCATTAGTTAAGTTGGAGAGAATAAAAGTAATTTGTTCGACAGGAGAACATAAAGGGAAAGTATATCATCGTCCTGATGTAGAGGTTCCAACGCCAGATAATGCTCTAGGGCAATTTTTAGCCGAAAACTTACAAGTAACCAAGCCTAAGAGCTTGTCAGAAAAACATCCGGAGTTAAGTCCGGAGTTAAGTCCGGAGCTAAGTCCGGAGCTAAGTCCTGTACTTCTGGCTAATGAGAGTAAATGGAAAGAGCTTGAGAAAATAGCTGCTCCTGTAAAAGGAAATACTAGAAAATTAGGAAGAGAAAAAGTCGAAGAAGCAATAATTAAACTCTGCGAAGGTAAATTAATCAGCCTGAATGACTTAGCAAATTTACTTGAAATGAAGCCAGACACATTGCGGAAAAATTACCTAAACCCTTTAGTGGCCTCAGAGAGGCTAAGTCTTGCTTATCCAACAAAACGGCATCATCCTAAACAGGCATATTGGTCGGGTGTTGTAGAGAATAAAAAAGACTAAGTACTCTTGTTTACAGAACTCCAAGTAAAAGCATCTGAGCCGCTATGCGGCTCTAGTGGCAAGACTTATCCCCTACGACACAGCAAAAGCTCGGTATCGCTTCAGTTCCATAACTTATATTTTAAACCCTTATATAGAAAACGAATCTCTTTGCTAATAGGTATTGAAACACTTATTAGCAAAGGAGAAAGCCTGAATGCACTTCACTCATTCGAAATATCTAACTCTTCAGAAAGCTTGCGTATCTCTGCTGCTATGAAAGCACTTATGCTTTTAGGCTTTAAAGCACCAAAAAAGAAATAGAAGAAATGGATGCGGCATTTCAAATAAGCCTAAAGGCGGCATGTGACTAGGCAAAGAAAACCCTGTCATGCCTTCAATTTGCTGGGTTCGACTATGAAGTAAACGGCAGCATAACGCGGGTAGCAAAACTACAGCGCGAGATGTTCAAAGTATTCGATGATGAGTTTAGCAGCTTTAGAGAAGCGCTAGCCTTTGCCTGCGCTACTTATAAGATAAAGAAAGGCCGACTAAACCAGCTTAATTTCGACAACTATGAAAGCTTTGATAGAACGATTGAGGCTTTTCATGGTTTGATCAATAAAGGATAAATACTTTAGATTGCTATGATGTTTTAAACTAAACATCAATATTACTTACCTAAAATACGAGGGATGTATGGGGCCTGATTTCGAAAATAGTAAAGTACTCCTAATGAGGGGACCTGTTGAATTGATCAGCGAGGGATATGCTGGAATTGGGTGGGGGCAATTTCAGCTTTGCAATTTTACCACTGCTGATGAGTTATATAAGCATCTTGAAAGCACACAACAAAGTGTGGGGCGTAGCGGTAATCAACTGCGTCGATTCATTGAAGTTAAACAGGGCGATATCATTGTGGTGCCAGCGCCTGCCCGCATATACATTGGTATTGCTACTGGCAAGAAACGATTCTGCGCAGACAAACCGTGGGGCGAAAACCAAATAAAAGTAGATTTTCCCTGCGATGCTGAAAACGAGCCAATTTCTATCGCACGTACAGATTTGAAACAAGGTTTACAGTCTAGGCTGCGTATACGTTTGACCGTCGCTGACTTAGACTACTTCAAAGATGAAATAATAGAGCGTTACAACGACATTAAAAACAATGTGAGCAGCGGTGCCTTATCAAAAATTAATAAGCAGAGCGGTGAAGTATTAGAACAATTTAAGGCAAAACTGTTAGATAACCTTCGAAATAGAAATCATTACTTGGAAGCTGGTGGGCAAGGGTTAGAGCACCTCGTAAAAGAACTGCTCGAACTTGAGGGTTACACAGCTGTTATACCTAGTAAACAAAGTCACGAGGTTGGCGTTGATGTTGATATAGAAGCACAGTCACGCAACCCTTTCATTACGCAAGATCTACTGATTCAAGTGAAAGACCATGTAGGCTATACGGATAAGCATGCCATCGAGCAGATAGCGAAAGCTAAGAAAGAAGATGACTGCTATAGATGGGTAGTATCTTTGGCTGATTTTAGTAAGGATGCAAAAGACTGCGCTGTTAAATTTAACGTTAAGCTGATGAGCGGAACTGAATTTGTCGACTGGCTAGCCGAGCGCTGGCAAGATTTATCCCCAACTACCCAGCAAAAGCTTGGTATCGCTTCAGTGCCGCAGCTTGTTTTTTAAATGACGTAATTGATTGATGTAAAGAGCCCCAGGCTCTAACAATACAAAACTCTATACAGCGAGGTGTTTTGCACTCCGGAGGCAAAGGTTGTGTGTTCGGGTTTACTCTGTGTAACGGCATTTAGGGAAACTAGCACATCCTAGGAACGTTTTGCCCGCGTTTACGCCCCGCTTTGCAACTCTCTCAATCAAGTTGCTTCCGCAACGAGGGCAAAAAGCTTGTTTCTCTTCGGGTATGGCAACAGGCGATTGAACATCTCGAATTAACGCTGAAAGTTCATTTCCACCTATAAGAAATATAGGCTTGCCGGCTGCAAAACTATACGCTTCCTGAGTAAATTTCCCCGAACAAATGATATTGATTTGATTCGCATTGCTGGCAGCAAGTACACCATACATTTCACGAACAACATTTACGCCTACTTTCTGAGCTTTCCATTGCTTGCATTGAACAAGTGAGATATTTCCGTTCTTTCTTAGTTCTAAGTCGATACCGCCGTCTGGTCCGAATCCACCTTCAGTAACCTGGTACCCAAGTCTTCTGTAAGCTTCTGCAACAAGCTCTTCAAAATTTCTCCAGTGAAGTTGTCGAATTGAGTTTAAGTTAGTTTGCTGGTCTAACAATTCTACT
Source organism: Alteromonas sp. IB21 (assembly GCF_016405965.1). Lineage (GTDB taxonomy): Bacteria > Pseudomonadota > Gammaproteobacteria > Enterobacterales > Alteromonadaceae > Alteromonas. Next base: position 76,642 of record NZ_JAEFCD010000022.1, read on the forward strand.
TTTCTGCGGGTGTTTAGAAACGCCAGAGGCGCTAAAAGTAGGAATACAATACTGAAAAAGGGGGCAGGCACTGCTACTGCATTTAAAACAATATTTAAAAACTGATTATTAGTTTCTATAGATGGGATGATAAGTCCCATTACAATATAAACGACTGCAGCTGTTACAACAGATACCCACCATGGAGCTTGTAAAAGAAACTCTGAAATAGAATGGCTTTTTTGGGGCATAATCAAACATCCTTGTTCTGGTGTACTACTGTAGGTTAATACCAGCTAACCTTTCATAGGGTATTTAAATTCAGCAGTAGGTATTAACCTTATTCATTTAATAACTCCCAAGTCACATTCATCGGTTTTTCACTTTCATGTTTTACGTATTTCACTTCGCCATAGAACATAAAAGGCGAGGCTGTTCTCCCTCTCAATTTGCTCTCTCGAACGAAGAGGTAAACGCGGCTCCCCAATTTCTGATGTTCAATTATCTCTCTGCCACGCTTGTTACTTGGGGAAGTACTATTTTGCGACTGCCAATGAAAATGCTTATCGTCAATAAAGTAATCATGGTACTGGTGCTCACTGCCTTTTCCTTGTTTGTTTAGAGTAACTAACAAAATCTGAACATTCTTCTCTTTGAGCACCACATGCCCCGATTGCCAATTTCCGGGGTTAAACTCTTCATCAAATAATGGTGGAATCTCTTCACGCATTAGCTCGTGTCCTACGAAAAGTTCCAGCGGGTCGACTTTTCCTTTTAGGCGCGCGAATGTCACCATTTCTTCATTTGCTATCATGTCATCATAATCTGGATTAGCTGCTCTCAAAGTATATGAGCCATCTGGATTTTTAAGGACTTTTCGCAGCAAGTACTGATTGTCGCCAGTTTCATCTTGCCTTTCTATAGCTACAGTCGTGTTGCTAATACTACCCGCGTTATTTGGCGTGATTTGTTCCAATAGCAAATAGTCACCATCGTAAATAGGGTTCTTGCCGCCATTCATCGAGTTACCAGATGCGCGAGCAATGAAGTGACGCGAATTATCTATATTCCCATAGCCGTATGGTACATTTACAAGTTCAGACGACTCGGCATTACCGGTTTTGAAATGGCCGCAAGCTATTTTAATATCGGGGAAAAATGGTAGCTGCACTTTCTCGGGAAACTGAACAATATTATTGGAAGAAGGGGCCGTTATAGCTAACTTCTTATGTCTGTAGTTCGCAAGACGTTGGTTATTAATCTCAACGGACATTGCTAAAAACAAATCATGTTGGATTGCTGAAATACTTTGTTTGAAATGAAATTGCTGATTACTAATATCAAACCAAGCAACCTTTGATTCAGGCTCTTCAGTGCACCAAAACTTAACTGGATTACTACGCCAATGCGCTCGCCATTCTGATTTACTTAACGACGATAATTGCTGTTTGCTTTCTGGCAAGTCAGAAATCCATTCTGGGTTATCTAAAAACCACTGTCGTGCCCATTCTGCTAAGTCATCAACACTTACCTGTGACTGAAAAGCTTTATGCTCAATCAGCGTGGCAAGTAACACCAGCTTGTAGCACTTCGAAGTACGAGTAACAGCTAGGTCTTTAAACCATTGCAGATGTTCTTCCAGCACTTCCAGTTCGTCAGCTTTAAGGTCGCCCTTGCTATCAACAAATTCCCACCACGAGCCACGGTTTCGTCTTAGTTTTTCCAAGCTAGCGCCCGATTTATAAAACTCAGTGTACGTAGGCCTTCTGCCTAGCGTT
>NZ_JAEFCD010000023.1:0-7379 GCF_016405965.1 Alteromonas sp. IB21
TTGATTACCTCATTCGTGTCATTAAAATCTTAATGAGCCAAGGTCTGCTTCACGTACAATGCCGCCCCTCATATTTTAGATTCCAACCAGCAGCGCTTCCTCATTACTTTGGCAGAAAAACTGATTTCCAACCTTAGAATGCAAATAGGCATTTTTTTAACTAACAGCTCGCCAGCTTCAACAGCGTTGTTCAACAGCGCCGTGCGAATTAGGCTGTTGCCACTACAGCTAATACCTGAATAATAGTCTTTCAATTTCATGCGATAGTCAGACTCAACTGAACGCATTTTCTTTCTTAGTTCGCCCTTATCGTCTGCTTGTACGATAGTGCAAATATTTGCTAGCGCTTCGCTGACATCAGCATGGGCGATGCCCGACACGCCAAATGTTGCTGCGATAACAAGAGAAGCTTTAACGATTTTCAACATGGTTAATTCCTCGAGTAAATTTAAGGTTATTTGTTTGCTCGAGATGATTAAACGATAAATCGAGAAGTATGGAAATGCTACTAGCAATACAAAGGTATGTAGATCTATAACCAAATTTACACAAGAAAAAAGCGCTTAAATTAAGCGCTTTTTTCGAGTGTTTTAATGTGGTTTGAAATTACTTGCCACTTCCATAATCTGCTCACGCATCCACATGTGAGCATAATCATGGTCTGCACTTACATGCCAATATAAATAGTATTCTACAGGTGGAAGGTCAAAGGGCATCTCATATATAGCAAGGTCGTAGTGCTTCGCTAAGTGAAATGGTAAACATGCTATTAGATCCGTTTTCACTATTGTGCTTGGCACGGTGAGAAAGTGCTGACCGCGCATGACTTCTTTTCTTCGTTTCCCCATTTTGTCTAATGCGACATCAATAGGACCTGCGCCTGATTTCCGCTGGGAAACATTGATATGCCCAAGTCGAAGAAAGGTATCGAGATCCAATCCGTTTTTAAGGGCAGGGTGATTCTTTCTAGCTAGGACGACAAATCTGTCTTGCGCTATTTTCTCTTTACACAAATGCGGGTCGGTAAAGGTCGAGGCGTCAGCAAAAAAGTCTAGCGTCCCCGCAGCCATAGCCGATACTACTTGGCTTCGCGGTATCTCATAGTTAGTCAAACCTATATTTGGTGCTAGGTTTTGAAGTCTAGCAACCAAGCGAGGCATGATGCTGGCCTCTAACAAGTCTCGGCTGGCAAAATTGAAAGACTTCTCCGCCGTAAGCGGGTCAAAAGTATGGCTCTCTTGAACACTTTTGCGAAGCAGCGCCAAAGCCTGTCGCGCGGGAACAATTATGTTCTGTGCAACGGGCGTAGGTGTCATGCTATGACCAGTACGGACGAAAAGCGGGTCGTTTAGCATTTCTCTTAGCCTTGCTAACGAATTACTCACCGCGGGTTGAGTAATACACAATACGTCTGCGGCTTTGGTCAAACTGCCTGCGGTATAAATAGCGTCAAATACAGCAAACAAATTTAAATCGATTCTATTGAGATTCATAACTAATCCTTTACGAGCGAATGCTCTGAAAAAAGCCAATAGATGAAGAAGCGCTGTGTTTACAACAGCATGTATAAAAAATATATGAATATATTGCTACATAGCATCTACGATTAATTTACGTTAGTGTAACAAGAATATTTATAAATACCTATTATTAAAAGTTAATTGAAACATTCAAGCGAATAATAGTAGTTTTATCATCTTTGAAAAGGAAAGAGGCGCGAAAATGAAAACACTTTTGGATTTATCGGTAGGAGAAACACTCGAACAGTCTGAATGGCTAACCGTGACTCAGGACATGATTAATCAGTTTGCAGATGCGACGGGGGACCATCAATGGATACACCTAGATGCTGCGCGTTGCGAGAAAGAAAGCCCATTTAAATCAACCATTGCTCATGGTTTTTTGAGCGCAAGTCTCATGCCTAAGGCTTTCTCTGAAGTGATATCTCCCAGTGATGAAATTGCGTCTATGATTAATTACGGCATAGATAAGTTGCGCTTCCTTGAACCAGTAAAAAGTAACGATTCGCTGAAGTATCATTTTCATCTCGTTGAGGTGACTGAAAAGCCGCAGGGCAAACTGTTTAAAGTAGAAGCGTCATGTTTGCTTAAATCGAGCGGAAATCCAGCGCTAGTTGGTAGCTTCCTTATGTTGGCAGTACTGAAGCCGTAAGCCAACGCGCCTGTACTGTGGAGTTTTCAAAACGTTTTAGCTTTTCCATATAAAATTTGCCACTGGAATACTATAAATAAAAAAGCCTGAATGATGCTTTCGCTTATCCTCAGGCTTTTTAAATTCCTACTTTACAATGTGCGTGAGAAGCAACATTGTGAAGGCACTAGTTCGATGCTTCTTCTGCGCCTTCCTCTACCGCTTCGCCTGCGCTTTGAATATCTTTGCCTGCACCTTCAATGGTTGCGCAGCCCCCTAGGCTACCAATACTTGCTGCAAGAATAAGTGCTAAGAATGCATGTTTACGTGTATTTGAATTTAACATTTCCATTTGACTCTCCGTTATATTTACTCTTCACCAGGTTGACCTGGATCGTTACCTGCTTTTTCATCCGACGTTGTTTGTGTCGAAGTTGAACCTGAACCTGCGTTGCCTTTTCCGCGTTCCTCTCTTGGATTAATCATTGCATTAAGTTTATCGCCGCCTTTGGCGTTAAAATCCAATGTTCTGATAGGAAACGGAATAAGAATATCGTTGTCCTCTAATACGGTCTTGACCGTGTTTATGGCATCGTGTCGAACCACCATGAACCCAGGTTCCCCCGGATACCGGATCCAAAACCATAAGAGAAGATTAATACTGGAATCGCCAAACGACTCTGCATAAACGGCGGTTTCCTCTTTTTTAATCACATAATCTTTATCGTTCATTGCATCTGTAATAACGTTCGCAGCCTGCTCTATGTCATCGGCATATGAAATGCCGACCGGTACTTCTATTCGTCGATAACCCAATGTTGAATAGTTAGTCAATATATTACGAAATAGTATCTTGTTAGGAATTACCTCTAGCTGCCCGTAGAAGGTCTCAACGAGTGTGTTTCGAAGATTGATCTCCTTAACATTTCCAAAAACACCCTCAGCCTCAATAACATCGCCGATTTCAAAAGGCTTTCTAATTCCCATTGCTACACCGGCAATGAAATTCTCTGTCATGTCTTGGAACGCAAAACCAATGGCCAAACCCACAATACCGGCCCCGGCCAAAAGCGAGGTGACTGTACCCTTGAGCCCGACAAAATCTAACGCAATGAAGATACCTGCGACGATAATGATGGATTTAATAATAGAAGTGAGGAGACCCGCTATTTGGCGTGACTCGAAAGTACGTCGCATAAGCTTTCCAACCACGTTGCCGACAACTTTCGCGATAACTCCGAATAAGATGGCGATGAGAAACGCAACAACGATATTAGGGAGTAGGGTAATGCCTCCTTCAATCCAACTCTCAAGCTTTTCGCTCAATAATTTATACACCTCATCAACTTTTGGAAATTCCATAACCCTCTTTTCCTCTGCGTGTTTTGTTCAGTGGGTTTCAAGATTCATTCCTAGAATGAGGGAAGGGTATCTTTATGAAATTTATATGTTTTATATGAATCGATGACGGAGAGATGCGCGCGGAATGTGCCGGGGTGTGTATGAATTACCGATTGAATGAAACATGTTCTCATAAGATAGACGGGAGAAACTAACGTATAGCGCGCCTTCGTTACTATTATCCTAAAGTCTACCTGGTCTGACCATGTGTAAAATTAATGTAAACATATTATTCACAATAAATTTACAAAGCTAAAGATCGGGCATAGTATCAAAAAGGTAGGTCACAATTTGTGGATGGCCTATCACAATAACAACACAAAATCGAACAGCCTGTTGCTAGCGGAAAGTGTGGGTAGTAGTGCCGGTAGTGATAAGCCCAGATTTGGAATCACACTATGAAATTTAAAACGCGTAAGACAGCGGTTGCCGCAATGGTTGGCACTGCTTTACTTTGCTCTCCTTATCTTGCAACAGCCCAAGAAGCTGACGTAGAAAACGATAAAGAAGCTAAGAAAGATGTTGAACTTATCCTTGTTACCGGAAGTTTTGTTCGTCGAAGTGAAAACTTCGAATCTCCCTCTCCCCTTGCTGTTGTCGACAGTGTCGCCATAGACTCAATTGGTGCAAAGAACATTGCCGATATTACTCAAACACTCACCATTAACACAGGTGCGGAAAACAACCCAGACGCGTTTACCCAAAACGCAACGGCAGGGACCTCTAATATCAACCTTCGCGGTCTAGGTGTTGCCTCAACCTTAGTGCTCCTTAATAACAAACGCCAAGTCGTTACCGCTCAACCTACCAATGAAGGTTTGAACTTTGTCGATACAAGTTCATTAGTGCCTATGATTGCCATCGATCGCATGGAGGTGGTGAAAGATGGTGCATCCGCCTTATACGGCTCTGATGCTGTTGCTGGTGTGGTGAACTTTATTACCAAGCGAAACTACGACGGCGCTATGGTAAGTGTTGATTACCAAGATGGTGCACATGGCGATAATAAAGAATATATCCTTCAGGGTCTATGGGGAGCAACAGGCGACAAAGGTAACGTGATAGCGGCTATTAGTTATACGAATCGCTCCCCGCTTTTTATAAGTGACAGACGCTTAAGCCGTCCTCAAGATGATACCAGTGCGCTGGGGAATCCAGCGAGTTTCTTCATTGCGCCAGGCGTGCCTGTTATCGACCCGTTTGGGTGTGAAGAGTTTGGCGGTTTTCCACAGATATTAGCTCCGGCAGGCACAGTGCCTGGGCTTGATGTTGGTCTCTGTGGTTTCGATTTCGGGCCGTTCTATTCTTATGTGCCGGATGAAAGCCGCATTAATGCATATACGCGTGCCGAATACGAATTTACAGACGACATCACTTGGACGACCGAAATTGGCATGGCACGGAACCGCGCCGAGCGTGGTAGTGCACCAAGCTTTCCTATTTTGACTGCGCCAGTGGTGCCAGATTATCACCCACAAAACCCGTTTGGGCGTCCAGTTTCGTTTTTCGGCCGAGCTGAAGGTAATGGACAGCCCGGTGATGCTGCAAATACCGAGTCGGATACTTTCCGCTTTAGCACTAACTTACAAGGCGTTACTGACAGCGGCTTCTGGGAAGTCAGTTACACAAGAGCAGTGAATGACTTTGTATTTTCAGTACCGGATGTGATGAACACTGAATTTCAGCTCGCGCTGTTAGGTTTCGGTGGTTCAGACTGTAATCCAGTACTAGGAACGCCAGGTGAGGGAAGCTGCCAGTTCTTCAATCCATTTGCAACGTCGTACACAAGCGCGCCTAACTCAGACTATGTACTTAATTCGTTTACGGGCAAGCAAGTCATCGACTCAAAGTCGGATTTAGAAGTATTCGAAGCGTTTACCTCGTTCGATACCTTCGAAATGGGGGGCGGTTATGCAGCGCTTGCGCTAGGAGTCCAATATCGTGAAAACAGCCTGAGACAGGATTACGATGAATTATCCAACCAAGATAGTTTCACCTTTGTTATCGGTAACCCTGATTTAGATGGAAGCCAAGATGTTTGGGCAGCATTTGGGGAGTTAGCATTACCGGTTAGTGACGAGCTTGACGTGCAGTTAGCCGTTCGTTATGAAGATTACGGCGGTAGCATTGGTAGTACCGTTGATCCTAAGCTGGCTATATCATGGCGCGCAACAGACGAGTTTTCGCTACGAGGCTCGATCTCGACGTCATTTAGAGCACCAACCGTATTCTTAGCGCAAGGCGGCGCTACGTCTTTACAACAAGTTGTCGATCCCGTGCAAGGTGCGCAGGCTTTTGTCGCTGTCCGTACATCGGGTAATGAGGAATTGAAACCTGAAGAATCTACGGCGTACAACATAGGTTTCTCTTACGAGCCGTTCAGAGACTTGTCAATTGAGCTGGATTATTGGAACTTTGAATTTGAAGATTTGATCATACAGGAAAACGCGCAAGCATTGTTGAGTGCAGATCCGACGGATACAACACGTATAGTGCGCGCGGGCGACCCGTTAACGGGGCCAGTATTACAGATTAACAATACATATGTTAATGCGAGTTCGCTTGAAACATCAGGCATAGACTTCGTTTCCAGCTATAAAATGGAAACAGAGCTAGGGAACTTTACACCGACTATTCAAGCGACTTACATCACCAAGTATGACTTGAACGACCCGCAAGCCGGGGATGTAGATGGTGCGGGTCGCCGTAACTTCAATAACATAGGTGTGTCATCGCCAGAGTTACGTATGAATATTGGCCTTAACTGGCAACATGATGTTCATGCTGCCAACCTGTTCTTGCGATATATTTCATCGTATGACGACGATCAAAACTGCGCAGACAGCACCAGTAACACCGGTGGATGTGCAAATGGTTTTTATGAAATTGACAGCATGTTAACGGTTGATGCTCAGTACAATATCGATCTTGGTAGCGTATTCGACACCGACCAAAGTTATGTATTAACGATAGGTGGTATTAATCTATTTGACGAAGAACCTCCGCAAGTCTTTACTAACAGCGGCTTCGACTCAAAAGTACATGATCCGCGTGGTCGACAAATCTATGCTCGCATGGCTATTGAGTTTTAAGCCTTAATCGCACGAAACTGGGCCGGCTTTTCAAATGAAAATTTGAGAGTCGGCTTTTTTGTAAACTAAAACCTCCAACCTGTCTTGTCCTAATCCAACCTAAACGCTTCAAATATTGTTAAGTTTCATTACAGTAAGTACCGTCACAAAAAAATACGTGAGGTGAAAAAATGGCGACGAAGTTATCTCAAAATGAGATTGATATTAAGTTAGGTGCGCTTAATGAGTTAGTTACAGATGGCACATATTGGGAACGAAGTGGTGATTCCATCAAAAAAACATTTACGTTTAAAAGCTTCATCAGAGCATTTGGATGGATGTCTCAAATCGCCATTTGGGCAGAGAAGTTTAAACACCATCCCGAATGGTTCAATGTTTATAACAGAGTTGAGGTAACGCTGACGACGCACGATGCCGATGGATTGACAGAACTAGACTTTTCTCTTGCTGAAAAAATGGAAAAATTTCAATAAGGCCGCAGTAAACGTTGAGGTTGTAGTGACTAATGTGCGCGTTTTCGTATTAACTTTGCACATATTGGTCAATTAAGCTGCGAACAGTCAGAAAAATGAAATATTTCGGTGCTAAGCACTTGTGTTGAGTAAGTCCCTATGTATAATACGCACCACGTTGAAGCGAGGCATTAAACGAAACGCTTTCAACGGTTATTTTCTGGCGCGGGATGGAGCAGTCTGGTAGCTCGTCGGGCTCATAACCCGAAGGTCGTAGGTTATA
>NZ_JAEFCD010000023.1:7474-76912 GCF_016405965.1 Alteromonas sp. IB21
CTCGTCGGGCTCATAACCCGAAGGTCGTAGGTTCAAATCCTGCTCCCGCAACCACATAAGAAACCAGAAAAGTCTTGCTTAGCAAGCTTACCGTACAGACGCGGGATGGAGCAGTCTGGTAGCTCGTCGGGCTCATAACCCGAAGGTCGTAGGTTCAAATCCTGCTCCCGCAACCACATAAGAAACCCAGCATTCGCTGGGTTTTTTTATTTCTACTGTTGACTGACTTTTGTCTACATTACAAACAGTAAATTAACGACTACACTACGACGGTGTATGATTATGATCTGAACACGCCAATTAAATAATTGCATATAAGGTAGTTTGGCCGCGTTATGATTTCCCGCTTTTTTACTTTTGACGAGCACGCTACCTTACTTGAAGGTGCGTATCACTTTCCCTTGGTTGTCTTATCACTCTTAGTTGCCATGTTTGCATCGTTTATGGCGTTTAACGTTGCTGAACAAGCGGCTATTACAAAAGACAATCTACGTCGGAATATTCTTTTAGGGACTGGAAGTGTCGCGCTAGGCGGCGGGATCTGGTCTATGCATTTTTTAGGTATGACAGCCTTTGAATTGTGCACACCTGTAAGTTACAGCGCTACGCTAACGGGGTTGTCGGCATTACCGGGCGTAGCCGCCGCGTGGGTAGCGCTTTACCTTTTAACTAAGTCGCGTATTAGCGCAGGTGAGATTTTACTAGGCGGTGTACTGGTTGGTTCAGGTATTGGGACAATGCATTACAGCGGCATGGCAGCAATGGAAATGGCGCCATTGTTGCGATATGACCTTCCTATGTTTGCCTTGTCTATCGTGGTGGCAGTGCTACTCGCTATGCTCGCACTTTGGATAAAATTCGGTATTAAAAAAGCAACAAGGTCGAATAACTTCCTTGGAAAGCACTTAGTATTGGCAAGTGTGGTTATGGGGGGCGCAATATCAGGTATGCACTATACCGGCATGGCTGCCGCTCGATTTGTTTTACCGCCAGGTATGGAAACATCTACCCAATCATCGGGTATTGCAGTGTTTCTTGCTGTCTCTATCGCCCTTGTTACCCTTACATTAATCACGATGGTATTAGGTATAAGTCTCCTGTTCAAATACCGCGATGTAATGGTCAGAGCCATTGAAAGCGAGCGGGTTCAAAGAGCAATAACGGATACAGCGGTCGATGCTATCCTCACTGTCGATGACAAGGGTATCATTAAAACAGCAAACCCAGCGGTTGAAGATATTTATGGTTTCACACCCGATGAATTAGTTGGACAGCATGCTTCAGTCGTTATTCCCCATGAAAAACGCTATCTATATGGTGACGATTTTTTCAGTCAACGCGTTGTGCCTACAGAACAAGTTATCGGTACCGGGCGAGAAGCAGAAATATTAAGGAAAAATGGTGAGAAGATACCTGTCCGCGTTGGAGTGGGGGCCACCAAATTAGATGGGAAAACAGTCTTCGTCTCTTTTGTTTCCGATTTGCGTAAAAGAAAAGAAATGGAAAATGCGCTTCGAGAAAGTGAAGCTAAATTTAGAAGTCTAATTTCCAATATTCCCGGTGTGGCTTACCGTTGTCTTGTTAATCCAGATTGGCCGATGGTTTTTATTAGTGATGCAGTAATAGAACTTACAGGCTATCCTCCCGAAGATTTTGTTTTGCCCAGTCCTAAACGTTCGTTTTCAGAGCTTTACCACCCCGATGATGTGGAAATGTTTTCAAATATTGATAGCGACGCTGGCGGGTTTTCATTTGAATACCGCATTATTGCAAAGTCTGGCGACGTGAAATGGGTAACAGAACATGGCGTCCACGTTAAAGACGATGATGGAAACGTACTATATATGGATGGCTTCATCTCGGATATAACGCATAGGCGCGTTATGGAAGAAGAGCTTAAAGCTGCAAAAGAAAAAGCAGAGTTAGCGGCAGCAACTCGCACCGCATTTCTTGCAAATATGAGTCACGAGATCCGCACGCCAATGAATGCCATTATTGGCTTTAGTGATCTCATGCTTGGTGAAGAATTATTAGACGAGCAAAAATCTCACCTTACCACCATAAATCGCTCAGCGCGGTCCCTTCTTCATCTACTAAACGACATTTTAGATAGCGCTAAATTAGACAAAGGGAAGCTCGAATTGGATTATCGGGATTTTCTTATTCGTGAAGAGCTCGATTTGGTCGTATCAACATTCTGGTTAGAAGCCAAACGGAAAAAAGTTGAATTAATCCTTCATGTGGATGAACACGTCGCTGCATGCTATCGAGGTGTGCCCGAGCGTATTCGACAAGTCCTCAATAACTTGATTGGAAATGCGGTCAAATTTACCCATCAAGGCAAAGTGGTCATTAATGTAAAAAGTGATGAAGATTTTGTTTGTTTTGATGTGGTAGATACCGGTATTGGTATGACTAAAGAGCAACTTGACAGGGTTTTTGACCCCTTTTCACAAGCCGACGCGTCGATGAGCAGGAAATACGGTGGCACAGGATTAGGAACGACAATTTCTAAACAGCTCGTGGAGTTAATGGGTGGTACTATTTGCGCAAAAAGCGAAGAAAACAAAGGGTCCACATTTTCCTTTAAGCTTCCGCTTGAAGCTACAGAATTTTCTGAAAATAGTGTGCCTGCAGGTAGTGAAAAAACAACGTATCTTGACGTTATCTTGAAGGTATTGGTCGTTGACGACGTTTTGCAAAATATAGAGTTGCTCACGCTGTTGCTTACACGCTCTGGTCATATGGTAGAAACTGCATCAAATGGCGTAGAAGCATTGGAAAAAATGCGCGAGCAAGCCTTTGATATCGTTTTGATGGATTTACAAATGCCGGAAATGGATGGTTTAGAGGCAGCAAAACAACGAAGGCTATTTGAAAAAGAACAGGGACTACCAGCTACCCCAATCATTGCTTTGACGGCCAGCGTACTCGTTCAAGATAAACACGCGGCCCAGCAAGCGGGCATGGAAGGCTTCGCGAATAAGCCTGTAGATTTTTCTTCATTAATGGATGAGATGGCACGAGTGCTGAACGTAAAAAGCCGCAAAACCTCAGTGCACAGTGAAGAGCCGTCACAAGGAAATTCTGTGTCTACTCTCGTGGCTGAAAAAAACATCATAGACATAAACAAAGCGATTGAGTTATGGGGCAGTGAAGAAGTGGTTCTTCGAGAATTAGACAAATTTACGTCTTCGTGTCGTGACCAAATAAACGAATTGATGAATACAGCCATAAGAGAAGATTACGCTAATGTAACGACACAGGCACACCGATTAAAAGGTACATCAGGTAACTTGGGTTTAACAACATTCTTTAAAATAGCAAGCGAGATTGAGTCTCAAGCCCTCAAATCGACGGTGAATATAGATGACATTACCGCTTTAAGAGAGGCGTTAGATAAAATTGAATTAATGTTGAGCGAGTCCCCACTTTATGCCGAAGATGTTATAAATGAAATCATCGACAACGAACTCATCCTCGAACACCTCAAGACGTTGCTGACAAGCGTTGAACAAAACATGGTCAACGAAGAGGAGTTGGTCGTTTTGCGTGAGGCCGCGCAAACAACGTATAACGATGAGGTTAGCCAAATACTCCTTGATATTGATGATTTTGAGTTTGAACTAGCGCAAAAGGGTATCAGAGCGCTCATCGAAAAGTTAAAGTAGTTTAGAGATACGGCATGTTAGACATTGAAATTGCACAACCAACATTACTTCTTGTTGACGACGAGCCCGTTAACCTTCGCGTTTTAAAGCGGCTTCTCGAGTCAGAATGTCAGCTGATATTCGCAAAAAATGGTGAAGAGGCGATTAAGCTCGCAGAGACTAGGCTACCTAATTTAATTCTCCTCGATGTGATGATGCCAGGGTTAACGGGTTTTGAAGTATGCCGTCATCTAAAGCAGCAAAACAAAACCAAGCATATTCCTATTATTTTTGTTACTGCTTTAAATGATGAGCATGATGAAGCCGAGGGCTTTGATGCTGGTGCAGTTGACTATATCACTAAGCCGATATCTCCAGCTATTGTAAGAGCACGGGTGAAAACACACCTTAGCCTTGTGCAAGCAGATGAGTTGCTTAACAGTCGTCTTCAGGTTGTGCAACGATTGGGTAAAGCGGCGGAGTATAAAGATAACGAAACCGGTATGCACGTCATGCGCATGAGTCATTTTGCTAAAGAGTTGGCACTCGCCTACGGGCTGACAGCACAGCAGGCAGAAATATTACTACATGCAGCCCCTATGCATGATATAGGAAAAATAGGCATTGCCGACAGTATCATGCTCAAGCCAGGTAAATTGACCGACGAAGAATTTGCGACCATGAAGCATCACCCTGAGATAGGGGCCGAAATTATTGGTGATTGTGGTGACTCTGTTTTGTTAAATGTCGCTAAGTCTGTATCGTTAACTCACCATGAAAAGTGGGATGGCACTGGCTATCCTAAAGGGTTAACAGGTGAGGATATTCCTATTGAAGGGCGTATTTGTGCCATTGCTGATGTGTTTGACGCACTGACCAGTAAGCGGCCGTATAAAGAAGCATGGAGTATCGAGGCAACTGTAGATTTTCTGAAGAGTCAAAAAGGTAAGCATTTTGAACCTAGATTGGTAGACCTAATGATAGAGATATTGCCCAAAATCTTGGAGATAAGAGCAACCTTCAAAGACGAAGAGTAAGTATTGGCTGTTGCTTAATGTGTCACCTGTACGTATAATACATCCATCGAGTGATGAAAGCGGGCTCCCTCAGAGTTCAGAAATGAGTGTTCAGGAAAGTAACGCCTTCATCCATAGCAAGCTATCACCTAACGGTGGTTTTACCCATAGGTTTGCAACTGCCCTCGCTGGCAGGTATGGGTTCAGAATTTTAATAAAAGCCCCGCTAGTCCGGGGCTTTTTGTTGTATTAAAACCTGGAGTCAGCCTCGCTGAGCCGGGTGATGACAGGTGGGCTTTAGGCCCTTTTTTCGTTTTTGGAGGTTTGCATTGGCAAAACTTGAAGAGAAACTAACCGAAATGTTAGAGCCAGGTGTGGAAGCGCTGGGTTTCGAGCTGGTTGGTATCGAGTTTGTTCGAGCGGGGAAACATTCGATTCTTCGTGTTTTTATTGATCATGAAAACGGTATTACCGTAGATGATTGTGCAGATGTAAGTCATCAGGTTAGCGCAATTTTGGATGTAGAAGATCCAATAAGTACTGAATATAACTTGGAAGTGTCATCACCAGGTATGGACAGACCGCTTTTCAAAGAAAAGCACTACATTGAGTCTGTGGGTGAAGTAGTTCAAGTTCGTTTGTCTATGCCGATGGGAGACAGACGTAATTTTAAAGGCAAAGTACTTGCTTGCGAAGACGGCATGATAAGTATTGAAGTGGACGGCCAGCAGTTCCAGTTAGCTGTGGCGAATATCGAAAAAGGTAACGTTGTTCCCACGTTCGATTAACGGAACAGCTCTGCTTTCATCGAAGAAGGCAAAAGTGAGGCGAAAATGAATAAAGAAATTTTGTTAGTGGCGGAAGCCGTTTCAAATGAAAAACAAGTGCCTAGAGAGAAAATTTTTGAAGCGCTAGAGTTTGCAATTGCCAGCGCAACGAAAAAGAAAAACGAAGGCGAAATTGAAGTTCGTGTAAGCATCGACAGATCGACAGGTGACTTTGACACATTCCGTCGCTGGTTAGTAATTCCAGATGATCAAGAACAGGAAAATCCATTTGCCGAAATTACGATTTCTGCGGCGCAAATCGACGAACCTGAGATACAACTTGGCGATTATGTAGAAGAACAGATTGAATCTATAAAATTCGACCGCATAACTACGCAAACCGCTAAGCAAGTTATTGTTCAAAAAGTACGTGAAGCTGAGCGTCAGCAGATGATTGCTGAGTATGAAGACAAAGTCGGTGAGCTGGTAACAGGTACGGTTAAGAAAGTTAACCGCGATAACATTATCATTGATTTAGGTAACAATGCTGAAGGTGTTATTTATCGCGATGATATGCTTCCTCGCGAAACCTTCCGTCCGGGTGACCGCGTACGCGGCCTGCTATACGTAATTCGTCCAGAAGCGCGCGGTGCACAGTTATTTATCAGTCGTACGCATCCAGATATGCTAGTTGAACTATTCCGCTTAGAAGTGCCAGAAATAGCGGAAGAAACACTAGAAATTAAATCTGCAGCTC
Organism: Alteromonas sp. IB21; assembly: GCF_016405965.1. Lineage (GTDB taxonomy): Bacteria > Pseudomonadota > Gammaproteobacteria > Enterobacterales > Alteromonadaceae > Alteromonas. Next base: position 13,665 of record NZ_JAEFCD010000023.1, read on the forward strand.
GCGATCCTGGTTCTCGTGCAAAAATTGCCGTTAAAACTAACGACAAACGTTTAGATCCAGTGGGTGCGTGTGTGGGTATGCGTGGTTCACGTGTACAAGCCGTGTCGGGTGAACTTGGCGGTGAGCGTGTTGATATCGTGCTTTGGGATGAAAATCCAGCGCAATTCGTTATCAATGCAATGGCACCAGCTGAGGTAGCGTCTATTGTTGTGGACGAAGACAGCAACACGATGGACGTCGCCGTTGAAGCAGACAACTTAGCGCAAGCAATTGGCCGTAGTGGTCAAAACGTGCGCCTAGCTAGCCAACTGACTGGCTGGGAGCTTAACGTGATGACGGTTGACGATCTCAACAAGAAACACGAAGAAGAAAACGCGAAGGTACTTAATCTATTTACTGCTGGTTTGGACATCGATGAAGAGTTTGCGTCTGTCCTAGTAGATGAAGGCTTTACAACACTAGAAGAAGTGGCATATGTGCCGGCAAGTGAACTTCTAGCGGTTGAAGGGTTAGATGAAGAAATGGTTGAAGAGCTGCGCAACAGAGCGCGTGCTTTCTTAACCACGCGTGCACTAGCAAACGAAGAATCGCTTGAAGGTGCAGAACCTACCGAAGCCTTATTAAATCTTGAAGGTATGAGTAAACACGTGGCTTATGTGTTGGCCAGCCGCGGTGTTACTGACCTAGAAGAATTAGCAGAACAAGGTACCGATGATATCAGTGATATCGATGAACTAGACGATGAGAAAGCCGGTGCATTAATCATGGCGGCTCGTAATATCGTATGGTTCAGTGAAGAAGAGTAAGGTCAACAGGGGGAAAATTACGTAATGGCAGATGTATCTATTGAAAAGCTCGCCAGCGACATTGGTACGACCGTTGACCGATTGGTTGGCCAGTTTAAAGACGCGGGTATCTCTAAGAGTGCCGGCGATCAGGTAAACGAAGACGAGAAACAAAAACTATTGGATCATTTAAGTAAGCAACACGGCAGCGCAGCTGAACCAACGCGCATGACACTTAAGCGTAAGACAACAAGCACACTAAGTGTTGGTAAGTCTAAAGAAGTGAAAGTAGAAGTACGCAAAAAGCGCACTTACGTTAAGCGTAGCGACATTGAAGAACAGCAGCGCCAAGCGGAAGAAGAGGCGAAGCGTCTTGAAGAAGAAGCACGTCTGAAGCGTGAAGCAGAAGAGAAAGCTGCGGCGGAAGCGAAAAAAGCAGCTGAAGAAAAAGCGCGTAAAGCACAAGAAGCGAAAAAAGCGGCTGAGGAAGAGCGCGCTCGTCGTGCTGAGCAAGCGAAAAAAGAAGCAGAGGCACGTAAGAAAGACGAGCCTGAATTAAGCGAAGCTGAGAAAGCAGAAGCGGAAGCGGCTCGCCAAGAAGAAGAACGTTTACGCAAAGCGCAAGAAGAAGAAGCGCAGAAGAAGCTTGAGGAAGACGCAAAGAAAGCGGCTGAAGAAGCGCGTAAACTAGCGGAAGAAAACGAGCGTCGCTGGAAAGAAGAAGAAGAGCGTCGTAAGAAAGCAGAAGCAGAAGAAGTTCACTTGCACTCTAATCGTTATGCGCAAGAAGCAGAAGACGAAGAAGATATGCAGGTTGAGCGTTCATCTCGTCGTCGTCGTAAGTCGAAGAAAAACGCCGGTGAACATCTTAAGCAAGGCTTTAACAAGCCAGCAGCACCTGTCGAGCGTGTTGTTAAGCTTGGCGCAACCATCACCGTAGGCGAATTGGCAAGTAAGCTTGCTATTAAGTCTAACGAAGTTATCAAAACGATGATGAAGATGGGCGAAATGGCAACCATTAACCAAGTACTAGACCAAGATACTGCGGTACTAGTTATTGAAGAAATGGGCCATAAATACGAGCTTGTAAACGACAATGCGTTAGAAGACGAGTTGTTAGCAGAGGGCATGGATGGCATCAAAAGTAGTCGTGCACCTGTTGTAACTATTATGGGTCACGTTGACCATGGTAAAACATCATTACTTGACTACATTCGCCGCGCGAAGGTAGCAGATGGTGAAGCGGGTGGTATTACTCAGCACATCGGTGCCTATAAAGTAGAAACGGACAACGGTGAAATCACGTTCCTTGATACACCTGGACACGCTGCATTTACAGCGATGCGTGCTCGTGGTGCTACGGCAACAGATATCGTTATCTTGGTTGTTGCTGCTGATGACGGTGTAATGCCGCAAACGAAAGAAGCGGTACAGCACGCTCGTGCTGCTGGCGTACCTCTTATCGTTGCAGTGAACAAAATGGATAAAGAAACAGCCGATCCAGATCGCGTCAAAACTGAGCTATCTCAACTTGAAGTTATCTCAGAAGAGTGGGGCGGTGAGCACCAGTTCTGTAACGTATCGGCTAAAACCGGTATGGGCATTGATGGCCTCTTAGAAGCTATCGTTCTGCAAGCAGAGCTGCTTGATTTGCAAGCGGTCGCTGAAGGCCCTGGCCGAGGTATTGTTATCGAGTCTCGCCTTGACAAAGGTCGTGGTCCGGTAGCTTCAGTATTGGTTCAGGAAGGTCAATTACGTCCTGGCGATATCCTGCTGTGTGGTGAAGAGTACGGACGCGTTCGTGCTATGCGCGACGAAAATGGTCAAGACATGAAAGTTGCAGGCCCGTCTACACCAGTAGAAGTACTTGGCTTGTCAGGTGTCCCTGTCGCAGGTGAAGATGCCGCTGTTGTTAAAGATGAGCGTAAAGCTCGTGAAGTTGCCGCCAAGCGCCATCAGAAGAAGCGTGAGCTTAAACTCGCTCGTCAGCAAAAAGCGAAACTTGAAAACATGTTTGCAAACATGGAGTCAGGTGATGTGAGCGAACTTAACATCGTGCTTAAAGCCGATGTACAGGGCTCTGTTGAAGCGATTTCTGAATCACTTGTTAAGCTTTCTACTGCTGAAGTTAAAGTGAACATTGTAGGTAGCGGTGTAGGTGGTATTACTGAAACTGACGCAACCCTTGCGGCTGCATCAGGTGCTATCGTACTTGGCTTTAACGTTCGTGCCGATGCAACAGCACGTCGCGTATTAGAAGCAGAAGAAATCGATTTACGTTACTACAGCGTTATCTACAACCTAATTGATGAAGTTAAAGCGGCCATGAGTGGTATGCTTGCACCAGAATTCAAGCAGGAAATCATTGGTCTTGCAGAAGTACGTGATGTGTTCAAGTCACCGAAACTTGGTGCAATTGCCGGCTGTATGGTTACCGAAGGTAACGTTAAGCGTAGTAACCCAATCCGTGTACTTCGTGACAACGTAGTAATTTACGAAGGTGAGCTTGAGTCACTGCGTCGCTTTAAAGACGATGTTCAAGACGTTCGTAGCGGTATGGAATGTGGTATTGGCGTTAAAAACTACAATGACGTGAAAGTAGGTGACCAAATTGAGGTCTTCGAAATCATTGAGGTTAAACGCGAAATTTAATTGCCTTAGTTAATTCGGCATGTGAAAGACGGGGGCCGAGTGCTCCCGTTTTTGTCTGTATCTAAAAAGCAGGCCTGATGCATGTCTGAAAGTTAAATAAGGAAAGGAGAGTACAAATGGCCCGTGAATTTTCACGTACCGACAGAGTCGCTCAGCAAGTTCATAAAGAAGTGGCGAGCATTCTGCAAAATGAATATAAGCACCGTGTTGGAGACATGCCATTAATAACTGTCTCTGATGTTGACGTGTCGCGCGACTTAGCGCACGCAAAAATCTTTGTGACGATTTACAATAGCACTGAAGAAGAAGGCAAGTTGCAAATTAAGCAGCTTGTTGAATACAAGAAATTTATTCGCAGTATCCTAGCTAAACGTCTTCGCATGCGTTCAGTACCCGACCTTCATTTTTTCGAAGACAGGTCAATTATTGAAGGTATGCGCATTTCTAATCTTGTGTCACAGACCATTGCAAAAGATGAGTCAAAGCGCGAGCAAGACGATTCACAAGAGCAGGAGTAGATGGCAAGACGTCGTAAAGGCCGTGATATCAACGGCATTGTATTGCTTGATAAACCACTGGGCGGCTCTTCAAACCAGCTTCTACAGAAAGTAAGATGGTTGTATAAGGCTTCTAAGGCTGGGCATACGGGGGCTCTCGATCCCCTTGCTAGCGGAATGTTACCGCTGTGTTTAGGCGAGGCCACTAAGTTTTCTCAGTTTCTTCTGGATGCCGAAAAAACCTACGAGGTAACGGCTCAATTGGGCGTGCGCACAACCACGTCTGATGCAGACGGTGAAGTGGTTGAAGAAAAACCTGTTGAAGTGAATGAAGAACAAGTGCGTGATGCGTGCTTGGCATTTCTTGGTAAGAGCAAACAAATCCCGTCCATGTTTTCAGCGCTTAAACATCAAGGTAAACCCCTTTATCACTATGCCCGTCAAGGTATAGACATCGAGCGTGAGCCCCGAGATATTGAAGTGTATGAACTTGACGTGCTGCGAATTGAACTACCTTATGTCGATATGCGCATTAAGTGCAGTAAAGGTACCTATATTCGTTCTATCGTTGACGACTTAGGGCAGAACCTAGGCTGTGGCGCTTATGTGACCCGCTTACATCGTACGGAAGTCGCAGACTATCCTACGGATAAAATGGTATCGCTGGATAAGTTGATTGAAATTCAGGAATCGCTGGAAGAAGATGATTTTAAAGCGTTGGATGACTTATTGATTCCTATGGATACTGCTGTAAGTCGCTTGCCAATCGTGATTATCAACGACGCTGAAAGAAACCGCTTTGACAATGGACAATCGGTTAAAGGGAAGTGCAGCGAAGCACTTCGTGAAGGGATATCCTACCGGGTCTATCACGGGGTTGATACCAAAGGTATCTTTCTCGGCGTAGGGGAAGGAGTCCTTGACCCAAAAGATCAAGGCATACCTAAACAAGAAGTGTTTGTTAACCCAAAACGTCGAGTTGTTTACAGCTAACGTTACTGTCTGTGCAACCATTGCCATATTCTGGTAAAGCCCAGCTATCAAGCTGGGCTTTTTTATGGTTAGATATAAATCGTTTAGATTAGATGAGAGGTTGCCTCTACGCCTCACATCGCGTTGTTACCTCGTTAATGTTTTTCAAATAGGATTGCAGTTTAATGAAAAAAAGGATATTCACTTGGCTCTGCTCGGTATGCATCGCATTTATGCTAGGCTTTTGGCTAAATGCTTCACTAACAGCCACGGCAGATAGTATTGAAACTCACTCAGATAATGTAAGTGGAGTTGAAAACAAGACTGTTCATAAAGAATTATTTGATACCGACTTCACAAATCCTGAGCATATTTCTGTAAAAACAAGTGAGCCTGTTAAGGTTGATATTGATTTATGGTTGCGTGAGAAAACAAGGCTCAGTTTAAAAGAAACAGGGGCTTTCATTACGCTTATTAGTGAGATGGATGAAGCTTCCGTTATAAAAGCGTTATCTGACTGGGATGTTTCAGCTATATCAATCGAAAATGCGGTCTTACTTTTCTCAATGGTAACTCGCCTAGTCGAGCTTAATCCCAACCGGGCTATTGATTTTGCAAATAATTTAGTGGGAAACCCTGAGTTCAAAATGCAAATAAAGGTGTCGGTCATTGCAAACTGGGCAAATCAAGCTCCGGCCGAAGCCCTAGATTGGTTTATCAATCAAAATGCTGATGCCCAGACGCCATCGCTCCAAAATAGCATTTTTGCCATGTTAATATTTCAAGAGATGGCCAAAAAAGACGTGTTTAATGCTATTAACTCTATTTCTTTACTTAAATCAGACAACGAAAGACGGCTTGCATTTAATGGTGTCTTTAGCGCATTAGAAACGTCGAGTGAGTTTATTAATATTTTGCCGGTAGTTGAGGATCAAAATGATAAACAAATTGAACGCAGTCACCTTCAGCAATGGACTCGAAACGACGTAGAAGGCGTAAAAACCTGGGTTGCTTCACTGGAAGATAATGACGAAACGCGAGAAATCAAAAAGGAAATATTCAATAATTATTTTCACGTAGCTCCTGTAGAAGCAGCTTCTTGGTATGTTGCACAGAGTGTAGAAGAGAACTATAAAACAGATGTTGAGTATGCCGCTGATCTTATCGCTAATATAGAGCCACAAGAGGCGCTAGAGTGGGTGCAACGACAAACAGGTATTGATACACAGCGTGCCATTATGAACGTGTTATATAGTAGCGCGCGCAATCATCCAGAGTTCGTCGAAAATAAGCTTTCTTTAGTACATGACCAAAAATCTCAGATAGAAATAGCACTCTTTGTTTACCGCAGCTATAAAGAAAAAAGCAGTGAGCGTGCCGAACGCTTTTTAGACGGACTTACTTATAAAACTGAGATAAAGAAAAAGCTCGGCCCGCTGTACCGAGGATTAAATAGCACCAACTAATGAAAATACGCTTTAGAGTCCTTGCTAACTGAGCAAACGTCATTATAATACGGCGCTCATTCCGCTTTGCTGAATTAGTGATCGGCGAAGCATTAATATTAGGAGAATGATATGTCACTAACTAAAGAAGAAACCGCAAAAATTATTGCTGAGTACGGCGTTAAAGAAGGCGACACTGGTTCACCAGAAGTTCAAGTTGCTTTGCTAACTCACAACATCAACAAGCTTCAAGGTCACTTTGCTGATCACAAGAAAGATCACCATTCACGTCGTGGTCTTCTACGCATGGTTAGCCAGCGTCGTAAGCTTCTAGACTACCTTAAAGGCAAGAACGCTGAGCGTTACCTTGACCTTATCAAGCGTCTAGGTCTACGTCGATAAGACTAGGTTTCAAAGAAAAGCGCCCATTGGGCGCTTTTTTTGTATCTTAAGACGCTGCCGAAACCTATTCCGGCAGATCTTTCGCCACCTTCGAAGAGTCTTTTACCGCATTGTTGAGCGTTTTGAGTTCTCTTTCCGTTAAATTACGCCATTGACCCGGTCTCAGTGTGCCAAGTTCAAGGTGCATGATGCGGGTACGCTTTAATTTAGTCACCTCATACCCGAGAAATTCGCACATTCTGCGTATTTGGCGGTTAAGGCCTTGGGTAAGAATAATCGTAAACTGAGCCTTACCAGTAGGTTTTACAATACAGGGCTTTGTCACTGTACCTAATATAGGCACGCCACGGGCCATGCGTTTCACAAAGCGTTCGCTTATAGGTTGATTAACCGTAACTTCGTATTCTTTGTCGTGAGCGTTTTCGGCACGTAGAATCTTATTCACAATATCGCCATCGCTTGTCAGTATTATTAAGCCTTCAGATGGCTTATCAAGCCTACCAACAGGGAATATCCGGTCTTTGTGGCCAATGGCGTCTATGATATTTCCTTTAACATGGCGTTCGGTGGTACAAGTTATACCTATGGGTTTGTTGTAAACGATGTAGACCCGATCAGATTTGTCTTTTGCCACCACCCCAACAATCTTGCCATCAACTTTTACGATGTCATTTGGGCCTATCTTTGTACCTAACTCTGGGGGATGATTGTTTACACTAACGCGGTTCTGCTCAATGAGTTTGTCAGCTTCACGACGTGAACAGAGGCCTGTGTCGCTGATATATTTATTTAAACGTTTTAGCGCTTGGTCACTCATTGCGCGGTGTTTCCTGTAGATGTTTGAAAGAGGTCGATGTTATCACGCCTCAGTCTAATTTTTAAAAAACGAAAGGGGCGGTAAGCCCCTTTCATATTTTCTTTCACTTTTATGCGTGCTTCGGTTTGTACAAAGGCGTTAAAAGCGGTTGTATCTGCAGTGGTAGGTACATTGCAATCCTATTCGTCTGTTCCGGTTGATGGTGCAGAACCACCCCCACTTGATGCACCGCCACTAGACACTACCTTTGTCGCTATTTCTCGGATTTCATTTTCCATGCTAGTGATTCTACCTGAAAGGGTGGTGTTGCGTTGCTCAAGCACAGAAAGCTTATCACTTAGGTTGCGCACGCTTTGCTGAGCACTTTGCTTATCACTTGCTGCCTGTTCTAGTTGAACATTTACAGACAGTAATTCGTCGGCGAGAGAAGCTAATTGATTTTTAATGGAACCAATTGCGGCCGACTGAGATTTAACGTCTTCAGACACAGCGCTAATGTCTTTATTTACGGCCGTTTGCACATTACCCACACGGTCGCCTAAATCGGCAATTTCTTTTTGATTGCGACGCCAAGCTGAAGCCCAAAGCTTGTCCATCTGTTCCCACAGCTCGTTAGTTTTATTACTAAGCTCGGTAACCTTAACCTGCAGCGCAACGGTAGACTCACCAATTTCCTCTCCCGTCGCAGAAAGCTTGTTTTCAAGCTGCATAATGCGCTTTTCCGCCTGGTCAGCTACAGTTTTTTGCTGCTCCAACAAAGTATACAAGTAATAGCATCCACCGCACGCAGCTAGTGCAATAATTGCAACCAAAGTAACCCAAATACCATTCCCGCCACCATTGCTCGAAGGTGGTTGAGATGAGGGCGAGGAGCGAGGCGTAGACGATGACTTTGTTGGTGCCGCCTGTCTTTTAGTCTGGTAATCTCGACGGTCTTCCTCATCAAGCCTGATGGTAGGAAACTCGTCGTTTTTTGAATTGTTTGCCATAGTCAGTTATATGTCTCTTTATGAAGTACTTTCGAATTAAGGCATGATCGCTAACCCAGATAACACGAAAGCCCTTATTATATTTGCGCACGACACTATGTTATCGCTAAATTGATAGAAATTCCATGGCTTATGGAGCGCGTATTTTCCACGTAAGCCATGGTGATTTTTATTTTCTTTTATAAGCTAGGTGTTGTTGCGTCTACCCAGCTTTTTTAGTTTTTGTCGCCTATCCACTCGACACGATATAGATCACGTCGTCTATCCAAATAATTTCGGACAGAACCTTCGTTTTGAAGTTTGGTTAGCTTGTCTAAATCTAAGTCAACAATAAGCGTCATTTCCGTATTTGGTGTCGTTTCCGACACAATAGCATCATGGGGAAAAGCGAAATCACTCGGTGAAAATACCGCAGTTTGCCCATACTGGATGTCGACATTGTCCACCTTTGGCAGGTTACCAACACTTCCTGCAATAGCGACATAGCACTCATTTTCGATCGCTCGTGCCTGGGCACATCGGCGCACCCGCAGATATCCGTTTTTGGTATCTGTCCAAAATGGCACAAAGAGTATCTGCATTTCCTGCTCAGATAAAATACGCGCAAGCTCAGGAAATTCAACGTCATAACAGATTAATACGCCAATTTTGCCAAAATCTGTGTCGAAAGTCTTAAGGCTGTTGCCGCCCTTCATGATCCAATCTTTTTTCTCATGAGGAGTGGGGTGCAGCTTATATTGGCTTTCAATAGTGCCATCACGCTTGCAGATGTAGCTCACATTATAAAGCTCTTCTTCCTCAACCACAGGCATTGAACCTGCGATAATAGTGATATTGTAAGACACTGCTAAATGAGAGACGGCGGTTAAAATTTCGTTGGTGTAAGTAGCTAAGTGCCAGATGGCATCTATTGAAGACTCTGATGGGCTAAGGCCCATTAAAGGCGCATTAAAAAACTCGGGGAAGAGGGCAACATCGCATGAATAGTCCGATAGTGCATCAACAAAATATTCTACTTGCTGCAACAGCTCTTCAACGTTGTTGAAATATCGCATTTGCCATTGAATACAGCCTATACGTGCGCTCGATTTTCTACTTGCAATAAGAGATGGGGTGCCTGGCTCGTAGTAGATGTTGTGCCATTGAAGCAATGTTGCATATCCCTTCGAGGCTTCATCTTCAGGTAGGTAAGCCGACATCACCTGCTTTACCTCAAAACCGTTAGAGAGTTGGAAAGTAAGAATGGGATCGTAAATGTCTTTCAGTTTAACCTGCTCAATGTACTCATAAGGCGACAGTTCATGAGCATAGTTTTTGTAATTTGGAATACGCCCGCCTGCCATAATCGATTTCAAATTTAGGTTTCGACATAACTCTTTACGCGCCTCATAAAGTCGTCTTCCTAATCTCAATCCACGATATTCAGGACAAACGATGACTTCTACACCATACAGAACGTCGCCGTTAGGATCGTGTGTGGTTAAGTATGCATCGCCAGTTATTTCATCGTAGCTGTGTTTGTCGCCAAATTGGTCGTAGTCCACGATTACTGAAATCGCAAAAGCGACTACTTTGCCCTTGTCCTCAATACAAATCTGACCGTCAGGAAAGGTGGTTACCTGGGCTTTGTAATTAGAATAAGGCCATGCGCCTCCAACATTGGCGTACACTTTATCCATCAATGCTTTTACATCGTCGTAATCGTCTAGTCTCAAGTGTCTCAGATCTAGGTGGTGTTCAGTTTCTTCTATTTGTGTTTGGTCTTGACTCATGGGTTACTCATTTTACTGAAAATTTCTTGCGAAACTAAGGCTGTCTATTTCGATAAGTGATAGTGCGCTTAGATATGTCACTTTTCATCTTAATTTATCTTATTTAAGTGAAAGTGAAATGTTAATTATTTAAGTATAGCTAATGAAATGTAAGCAAGAAGCGTGCGACCTTGAAACGCTACCTTCTTCGATTAATATTTTTTCGATTATCGATTAAAAAATTGCGGCGCTAACGGGTAATTGATTATTGCTATAAGATGAACCTCAGCGTATAACGTCGCCTCCCCTCGGTCGCCTTTTGCTGACACTGCCAAATAAAGTAACTGGGATGATTTTCTAGGTAATGACAATTAGATGAACAGAGAACAACTCACTTCGTACCAACCGCTTCATATTTTTGACGAATTAATTTTTGAGAACATCGTTGATGACCTTGTCTCTAAAGGTTTTTCTATTCAAGAGAATGGTTTACCTGAATTCATAACTGACGCGCTTTTAACCCGTCAGCGTTGGCTCGCGGATGGCGAATATAAAACAGCAGGCATAGGCCGGGCGTTTAATTATCAGAAAGCGGAAGAGGTTAGGGGTGATGAGATTTGTTGGATAACAGGTTCGACACCAGAAGGAGCGCTTTGGCTTGATTGGTGCTCCGCGATGCAACAGTATATCAATCGTTCACTGTTTATGGGGCTATTTTCCTTCGAGAGTCATTTTGCTTGCTACGAACCCGGTAAATTTTACAAACGCCATGTAGATGCGTTCAAGGGGCAAGGCAATCGCGTTTTGTCACTGGTCGCGTATTTAAATGACGATTGGAAAAGTGAAGATGGGGGAGAGCTGGTGTTGTATGCTGACAGCGAAGATCTTACTGGCATACGTGTATTACCTAAAAAAGGGACCTTCGTTGTTTTTCTAAGCGAAGATTTTCCCCATGAGGTATTACCCGCAACGCGAACACGTCATTCTGTTGCCGGCTGGTTTAGAGTAAATGGCAGCGTAAATGATAATTTAGACCCACCTCGATAAGGATAGGTCAGCGCTCGTTAAGCGCACTTGGTATCAAAAGTCATAGACTTATGTATAATGACTTTTCGCTATATTACCCTACATAAAGCGCGTAGAAGTTTCACAGGTTGGTATATTTTAGATCCTGCCTTTGCCTGCTTGATTTTTTTAGTGAGTGCTACAATGATGTGTCAGAAGATTATGAGCACCTTTCATAGGTAATGTAGTGTAGTTCGCAATAGAGTTACCCAAAAGATCTATTGCGCCGCTTAGGGAAAAGACGTTAGAAGTGATCGCTTAATGCTGGAAAAAATACCTGCCCCCACGCCACGAGAAGAACTACATGTACTGGTTATTGATAACCAGGGGCTTGTTCATGATGTTATTGCATCCGCATTACATGAAATTGGAATTAAAAATGTAAGTAGTGCGTTCAACGCGTTTCATGCAAAGCGACTGTGTGAATCGCGCCAGTATGATTTTGTTTTGCTGGCATTTAATGTTAGTCACGATAAAGATGGCTTTCATCTTTTCGAAGAACTAAAACACTTGAACTACATCAACGATACAACAACGGTTGTGTTTCTCAGTGCAGAAACGTCTTCAGAGCTTGTCAATTGTATTGTTGAACTCCAGCCAGATGACTTTTGGGTCAAACCTTTACAGCGAAGTAAGATCGAAACGCGACTAGAGTATTTAATTCAAGTTCGTCTTAAACTGCATAAAATGTTGCATTGCATGCAAATGGGCGACTACTCGACAGCCATGTATTACGCTGAGCGACAGTTGAAAGACTCATCGCTTTCAGAATATCACACCCGAATAAAACGCTTAATTGGTGACTGTCTTTTACAGCTTCGCGATTATGGGACCGCCGAAGACTATTTTAGAGGTTTGTTACAAACCATGGATCATGCCTGGGTCCACATAGGTCTAACACGATCTCTGTTGCGACAAGATGAATTAGAAGAAGCCCAGCTTCTTGTAGATGATTTACTTTTGCGCCCAGACACTCGCTTCTTAACCTTTGATTTGCTAGCGCAGTATTTTATCGAGAAAGAGCAGTTTGACATTGCGTATGAACAGATGAAAGAAGCAAGTAGGCTTGCGCCTCGGAATATAGAACGAAATAAGCGACTGTGGGATCTAGCTCGACTCAATCACGATAAAGCGGGGCAACTCTCAGCGGTACAGAATATGGCTAAGTTTGCCAAAAACTCTATTCATGACTCTCCGCAACTTACACTAAACGTGATTCGTTCCACTATAGATCTGGCAACCAGCTTAGGAAGTGCTGATACAGAAAAGTATCTACAAAAAGCGGAAGCAGAGCTCGAAGAACTTAAAAATCAAAAAGGCATGCAAAATCAGCTTGGTGAGCAAATTGATGTGGTTAAAGCAAGGGTACTCTGCCTAAGAGATGATAAAAGAAGCGCCGAGAAGTTAATGAAAGACCGCTCTGCTTCTACGGATGGCCTGTCTATGGAAGATAGTCTGGATAAAATGAAAGCGTTTCATGAACTCGGTATGCGTGAACACTGCATCACTATTTTAGATAAGCTTAGAAAGCAGATTGAAGGTGATACGTTTACGTCGCAAGTGGTAAATGAATATTTAAATCAAGAGTCAATCGAAAGAACTGAAATTCAGTTTACAACGAAAGAGCTTAAGCAGATGGCAACGGTGAACTATAAAGAAAACCGCTTAATTCCTGCCTATAACAACCTGCGACAAGCGTTAACGCTATCGCCTAAAGACAAGCAAATCGCGTTAAGCTTGCTTAAAGTGATAGCGCAGATTCATTTAGATGACACCTTAACCGATGAACAAATGAAAACCGCCCAGCGAGCAGCCAAACTATTACAAGTTAGTGGTCTCTCTACAACACAAGCAGAAAAACGCGATCAGTACGTTAAGCTGATTGGCATTGAAGTCGACGACACCAAAGCATCTGATTTAGTGGGCATGGTCGTCTCTAAAGCGTAAAACACGATGCCCTATCTCAAATTCGAAAATCACACGCTATTAAAAAAGCTGCCAATTAAGGCAGCTTTTTAGCAACATATTCCGCTAAAAATGGCTAATAGCGGTGATAGTTAGTGATTATTGCTTCTGCGCTTTAAGGCTACTCTGACGACGGCGAAAGCCTATCATTGCGGCTAGCAATGCAAGAATTCCTCCCATAGCGCCGCCTGAGCTGTCATCGTTGACCACTTCTTCCTCAACAACGTCTGCCTGAAGGTCAAAGGTAGCTATAAAAGGGTCGTGATCTGAGCTTCTGAATGGACCTACATCAGTGAACGCGTAACCGTCTTCATCCGCATAATAACGAAGTGCTTGATCGTACTGTAGTTGATATGCTTCAACAGAGTTGATGTTCCAGTGTGTACCGTCAATTGCATCTGCAAGCATAGCTTCACTTGCTAGTACGTGGTCCAAACTACCTACTTGTTCAGTACCGTAGAACCAATATGAGAAGCCGTCTGCATCAAATTCTTCAGCTAGATTGTGATAGCCGAAGCCAGACTCAACTTCTACTGAAGCGCCTTCATCCATACCTGTGTTAACCGCGGTGGTAATGGTGTATCCACGAGATTCAGGTGTGTAATCGGTTAGCACTGCAACAGGGTCTTCAGCGCTATACGCGTTAAAGTCGCCTAAGATAACCTTGCGCTCTGGCAGGCTCTCATCACTTAATACGTTGCCTAGTGTAATAGCTGCCGATACGCGAAGTGCGTTACAGCTGCCTTGGATCATAGTTATTTCAGACGGAGCTTCTACTGCGTCTTCAGCGCATTGACCACCTTTTGACTTAAAGTGATTTACGGCAACAAGGAATGATTTGCCGCTTTCTGCATGAGTAAAAGATTGAAGAAGGCTTGGGCGCATACGTGCCAGGCTATCTTCATCAACCTGCTGCTCTGGCATAGCCACAACCATCGCGTCACCTTCTGGCGCTACTACAGCAGCTTTGTACAACAAGCCAACGGTTATCGCATCCGTACCGATTTCACTGCCATCACTGGTAGCGATGAATGAGTATTGTTCGGTTTCACCAAGTTCAGCGTTGATGGCATCAACAAGAGATTGAATGGCGCTATCTTCACCGAAGCCATCGTTTTCGATTTCCATTAAGCCGACAACGTCTGCGTTTAGATTTACGATAGCTTCAACAATACGACCTTGCTGCAATTCAAACGCCACTGCATCACTAGCGCCACGGTTTTGGTCATAATCAAACGTTACATCGCCGTTTTCGTCTACTTCGCCATTAAAGTAGTTGAGTACGTTAAAGGTGGCAATGGATAGATTACCTTCTGAAACAACAGGGTTAGCTTCACGGGTTGAGGTTACCTCAATAATGTCGCTAGGATTAATTCTGTAAGTGCCAAAGCTATAGTTTAGTGGACCCGCTGCAGAAACCGAATCACCAATACGAATGGCGTTAGCGTAGCTGAACGCAGGGAAGTAATTCAGTGCATCCGGGTACTGCGAGCTACTGTTATCTTCGATGGTAAGAAGACTGGTCTCGCCAGCTTCTTCTGCCGCTGTATAAGCGTCTGACAGGGGGGCCGCCACGTCGCTCGGTTGACGTTTAATTGCGTCGCTAACAACAATTTCACCGTATCGCCAAAGGTTGTTTGTGCTTGTTACTGTTGCATCAGTCACACTAACAACCATACCTTCAACAGTTTCAAGGTCAATCTCATACGGCATAGAAAGTTCTACCGCAGCTACAGCACCTACTGCACCACAATCAAGTGCGGCTACATCGCTGTCCATAGCAAGTGTTGTCATGCCGTAGTTTTCTTCTATCTCTCCGTACAGGCGAACTAGATTACCGGTTTCAACATCAACCGAACCTTCAACAAATAGGCCTTCAGACGTTGCATCGTCAGCGTCGTAATCTGATACTTCCTCTTGTACGAAGAAACCGCCAGCGCGCGTGCCTGTGACTATAGCTTCTATAATAACGCTATTGCCAACTTCAGCAGAGCTGCTCTCACTGCCTTGAATACCACTGATAAGTGTTGCGTCTGCACCACAAATACCAAGCTCAATAGCTGGCTCTTCTGGTACCACAACAACGTCACCACCACCTTCAGTGGTAAATGTGCCCGCTGGGAACGGGGTTGCAGCGTCGGTGTTAGTGGTTGAGCCGTCTAGGGCGTCAACACCACTGTAAGTCCAATTAGCTACTTCGAAGCTGCCGCCATTTGCGATTTGACCTGATGTACGGTACGCCCAGCCATCTAGGTATTCCCAGGCAGTGCCACTGCCGTCGGTGTTGATATCACCAAACGTGTCAATAACGCTGCCATCTTTGAATAGCTCTACAGCATCATCACCATTTATGGCCATTGATGAGCTGTCATAATCGGGTGCAGAGCCGAAAAAAGCAGTGAACCCTTCTACCTCTGAAGCGATATAGATGTAGCTTCCAGCACTTGCAGATGCGCCGGCTGGAAAAGTGAATTCTTCTCCATCAGTGCCATCACCATTATTGGCTGAGCCGATACCATAAACAGATAGATCGGTGATATCGTTTACAACAAAAAGTTCAACGGCTTTTGGAACGCCGCCACTGAGCGGTCCATCGATAACGCCACTGATAACTAAATCGCTAGCGTTAACCGAGGTGGTAGAAAGTGCAGATAAGATCCCTGCAGATAATAAAGTTAATGATGCTCTCACGGCATTTTCCCTTTGTAGTTTTCGTTATTTTTAAATCGCTTAGCGTTGCTCGTACCGCTTTTGAAGAAGACGCACGAAACCATTTGCGATGTGCAATTTTATATTGCGGTACTACATTACGGGCATTCCTAATGGGTAGGAATGACTCAACCTTATTCAAGCTGTTTTTAAAAATATCATTATAAAACAATGGTGTAATGGTTACAGGTAAGTTTACTTATGGTTATATTTCTTATCAAACGACGAAAATAAACGACAAATAAGCCTACATTTACTTTTTAAAGTGAAAAGCGCCTCAAAAAAAGCGCTAGTTGTTTTTCAACATACTTTCAAATAGCGCATGGTCTTCAACTACCTGTTCTGCATAAAGATTAGCTATTTTTATGAGTAAATCTTTAATCTGACCAAAGGTATTTGCTGCATGAGATGCAAAGCGTGTGCTTCGTCTATCGCCACGACAGTGTGCTAATGCAAGTGTATAGCCGCAAAGGTCGGCAAAATAGGTGAAGCCACCCTCTACCGCTTTGGTTCCCATGACAATATCATGGGGATCTACACCTACTTTGGCGTGGTGCCTTGAGCGCGTTAAGTAATGCGCGTTGTTAAACATGACTTCATCTAGTACCAAGTCTGGTTTTCTCTGCATTCTTCTTTGGCAGCGAGCAGTTAGGTGAGCCGCATTGAGACGATTTACAGGATTTATCGAAGGAAAGTAATGCAAGGGAGCAGCCTCGCGTTGCTGCTTGACTTCTACGATATGGCAATGTGCAAAACTTGTCGGATTGTGAGGTTTTGAAGGCCCGACTAAAAAGTAATAGCGGCTCATATCAACAGACCCTGTTCCTGCATTATGTCGTTTCACAATATCGACTACAGCATCATCCATGTAGGGGGCGAAGACGTTAAGAAGTGTTGAATATGTGTGCTCGTTCAACGAAGAAAATTTTTCTTCATCTGTTCTGAATGCCAGACCATCATCGACTAAATGTACGGCTTTGGCTAGCGCACTTTTTGTGAGGAAATCCTCGCCTCCTGCGCTTCGCGCCTTTGCTTTTTTATAAAGTTTCGTCAATTTACTTGGTACTGCATTAGGGCAATAGTCTACCGCTTCATTCAATACCGCTGCGTTTTCAACAACGCGCTCACATGTTTCAACGTAACTGGCGATAAATGCCAGTTGCGCATCACTGACTTGTTTAAAACTAACAACAGGCTTAGTTGGGTTAATATCGTCACTCGAATACCTGCCGTCAACAACACCGTCGCAGTGCACTTTAGCAAGGTGCAACGAAGTAAGGAAGCGAAGTACATCCCACTCTGCACGACCCACGCACGCATCATCAAAATCATTGGGTGAGAAAATCACCGTATCACCGTGTGAACCTTCTTCGGTTAAGAATCCAAAATTCGAAGTATGACAATCTCCCATAACACTGGTGAGCGGCACTGCTTCACATTCTTTTGGAATACTGATTATTCCGCCTTTTATATCGGCGTAAAAAAGTTGCGCACTTCCTCGATAAAAAACAAAAGGACTTGTCGCCATTTTTTGATGTTTTGAATGGCGAGGAGACGGTTTTTGCCCGTCAACCCGCGTAATGGTGTTAATTAAGTGTTGAAGTCTATGGTCAGACATTTATTCCTCGATATATTTTGAACGAGTCTTTAAATTCAGTATTAAGCCCATACCTACTGTTGTTAGTGTAATTTGTCAATTTTGAATACGCGGTTATTTTTTCAATTCAATAATCTGATTAAGCGATTCATATTTACCAATTAGTTTTTTTTGACAGAGCGCGCTATTCTTATCACCAGTTTCGAAGGGCAAGATTTTTAACCTTTGTGAGTAACTTCACAAAAGCATAAAACTTTGTTCTTACAATAAACGTAAAATTGTAATCGCATGCACTATGCTTGCGACTAATTTAAACCAAATGGAGAATTAAACATGGCATTGATCAATACTGCTATTAAACCTTTCAAAGCAACTGCATTTAAAGACGGCGAGTTCGTAGATGTAAGCAGTGAAGACATCAAAGGTAAATGGGCAGTTTTCGTATTTTATCCAGCTGACTTCACATTCGTTTGCCCAACAGAGCTAGGTGATATCGCTGACAAGTACGAAGAGCTTCAGTCTCGTGGCGTTGAAGTATTCTCAGTATCAACTGACACTCACTTCACTCACAAAGCGTGGCACGATTCTTCAGACACAATCAACAAGATTAAGTTTGCAATGATTGGCGACCCAACCGGTGAAATCACTCGCAACTTTGATTGTATGCGTGAAACTATGGGCCTTGCTGATCGTGCAACGTTTGTTGTTGACCCAGAAGGTATCATTCAAGCGATGGAAATCACTGCTGAAGGTATCGGTCGTGACGCAGACGACCTAGTACGCAAGGTTAAAGCAGCGCAGTACGTTGCAAACAATCCAGGCGAAGTGTGCCCAGCTAAATGGAAAGAAGGTGAAGCAACACTTGCTCCTTCACTAGACCTAGTAGGCAAAATCTAAGTAACGTGCTTAAAGCCTAGTATGTCAGCACTATCTGGCAGTTAAGATACTAGGTTATCCGTTAGTAGGGAGTGGGCCTCCACTCCCTGTTGTTAAATTCCAATTTCCGCTTAAGAGTTGACCTTCTCAAAGGTTAGCGGGGATCGGCGTGTCGAAAATAAGGCAGATTAACCGTGTTAACTAAAGAAATTTTACAAGCATTGAAGTCGTATGCAGAATCAATGCAGAAAAACGTAACCTTTGTCGTGCAGACCGGTGAACATAGCAAGCGTGAAGAACTTGTTACGTTTCTGTCCGACATTGCTTCCGTAAGCGAGAAACTAAGCGTTGAAGAACGTGAAACCAACGGCGAATTACGTAGCTCTATCAGCTTTTTACTTGAGGCTGATGGCGAAGATACAGGGATACGCTTCTCGGGCATCCCTGGAGGCCATGAATTTAATTCTCTCGTACTTGCTATGCTTCACGCAGCGGGTACTGAACTTAAACTAGATGACAGCGTAAAATCAATGGTTAAGGCGGTCAGCGAACCCCTTAATTTCGAAGTGTTCATCAGCTTAAGCTGTCACAATTGTCCGGAAGTGGTTCAGGCGCTAAACCAGTTTGCGTTGATAAATCCAAACATTAAAACTGAGATGATTGATGGCGGCCTTTACCAAAACGTAATTCAAGAGCGTGACATTCAAGGTGTACCTAGCGTATATCTTAATGGCGAACTATTTGCGAACGGTAAAGTTGATGCTTCAGTACTTATCAATAAACTGATTGAGCGCGACCCTAGCCTTAAAGAGGCGAACAAGGGTGAAGTACTGCCGCTACAGGATGTAACCGTAATAGGTGGTGGTCCTGCTGGCGTAGCATCTGCCATATATAGCGCCCGTAAAGGTTTAAAGGTTGCTGTAGTTGCAGAGACTTTCGGTGGTCAGGTTAAAGATACTATGGGCATCGAAAACTTAATTTCAGTGCCTAAAACCACAGGCCCAGAGCTTGTTGGTAATTTGATGGAACACGTTCGTGATTATGACATTACGCTTAAAGAGCACGTTCGCGTAGACAGTATTGAGCAGGGTAATATTAAGACTATTACACTATCATCTGGGGAGCAGATCCGAACGCGTAGTATTATTGTTGCTACGGGAGCTCGTTGGAGAGAGCTGGGGGTACCTGGCGAAAAAGAGAATATCGGTAATGGCGTAGCTTACTGCCCGCACTGTGATGGTCCGTTTTTCAAAGGGAAAGACGTTGCCGTGATTGGTGGTGGTAACTCGGGTATTGAAGCTGCACTTGATTTAGCAGGTATTGTTAAATCGGTAACCGTGTTTGAGTTTATGCCAGAACTTAAAGCAGACCAAGTGCTTATCGACCAAGCCGAAAAACGAGATAATATTACCATTATCAAAAATGCGGCAACGCGACAGATTACAGCCGAAAATGGCAAAGTGAATGCCATTGAGTATCAAGACCGCTCAACCAACGAAGTGCACACACGTGAACTTGCAGGTGTGTTTGTTCAAATTGGACTGGTGCCAAACAGCCAGTTTATGAAAGGCACGGTAGACATGACGCAGTATGGCGAAATTATCGTGGATGCTAAATGCCATACATCTGAACCCGGCATATTCGCGGCTGGTGACGTTACAACAGTGCCTTATAAGCAAATTGTTATTTCAATGGGTGAGGGTGCTAAAGCTTCACTTGCAGCTTTTGAATACTTGTTGAGCCATGAAGTGGTCGAAACCGAAAGCGAAAGCGCAGCAGCATAACTTAAAGAAGCAGCACTTAGCACAAAAGAGAAGCCGAACTTACACAGTAAGTTCGGCTTTTTTATTACTCAAAATACCATTAGTCCAAATCATAATTGAAAATGTAAATGATATCTGTTCTCATTAGGCTTAAAGTTTGTTAACGTAGGCGTAAGTATTAAGCACTTGGTTTTAAGAATAATAAAAACAGTGCTCTCTCGCTAAAACTATAAGACAGACAACGCGCATGAACAGAACAGTTTTACATTTGCCTCTATCTACGCTCTTGAATTCACCGCTTTTTGCACAAGAACTCAGCGTTAATACTGATGATCTCGCAGACGAAATCACTATCGAAAACGTCGAAGTTGTCGCCAAACGAAGCCCGTTTAGCGCAACGAAGACCAATACGCCTATTGTGGAGCTTGCACGCACAATTTCCATCAAGACAGCGTTAGATTTAAAGCAAAAAAGAGCATTGAACCTGTTGCAGTCAGCGACTTACATGGAGGGGAAAATTCTTCCTTGGTTCTATAAAAAACTGAACGCGTCGCTTACCTATTCGTTTTAAGGAATACTCATGCTTTCAATAACAGCAGGTGGCTTATCACTTGCAGCCTTGGTGGCCGTATATAAAAGTTGGCGTGCTCAATTACCAAGCTATCTCTATGTGGGCATAGCTTTCTGGTTGGTTTCCACAGTGTGCTGGTCTTATGCACAAGGATGGGAGTTTGGTTTGTTGTACGCACTGTGTATTCCAGCGTTACTAGTGTGGTCATTCATTGCATTTAACCAAGTACAACTTCCTCAACCTAAAAACGTACCTCAGCCCCGAAGTTTAGATTTTTCCCGTGGTGCGGTTATAGCAAATGTTACCAATTACCTTGTTGTAATGGTCATTTTGCTGGTAATTAGCGTGCTAATTACCCTTGGGGTTTGTGCGTTACTTCCATTTACTATTGCTGGAAAGTTGGCAACTGGAACCATTCTTTTACCTGTCTTGTGGGGGCTTATTGTTTATCACTACCTCGCTTCTAGTCACAAATTCAAAGTTGTTGGTATATACGCCGTTTTAGCTGCGCTTTGTCTACCAATACTTGTTTTCTTGCCCATGTAGGTGGATATCGATGGATAAAGTTACAAAACAAAATGCATTAAACGCACACACTTGGGCTGGTGTTTTTTTAAGTGTACTCCTTTTTTTAGTATGCCTTTCAGGCACTATTGCGGTTTTTCATCTAGAGTTCGAGCGTTGGGAGCAACCTCATATTGAAGAGATGGAAAATGTCTCACCAGAGGCGGTTGAAAAAGCTATGGATAGCTTTTTAGCAAAACATACAGAAGAATCTCACCATCTCTTTGTTGTGTTTCCTACATCCGATATACCCCGGTTGGTCGTTGAAAATGACCACGTAGCGTATTTCGCTGATGGCGAAGGTAATTTGCTGGAAGAGGAAAGCGTGTCCTTTACTCAGATGCTGGTTGATCTTCATCTATATCTGAACCTGCCGCATAGTTGGGGAATGATTTTAGTTAGTGCCTTAGGTGCCATAATCTGTACTCTGGTGATCACAGGCATTATTGCACATAAACGAATTGCAAAAGATGCATTCAAATTGCGAAGAGGTGGCAACGGACAGCAGGCGCAAATCGATTTACACAATCGTTTTGGTTTATGGGCCGCGCCGTTTCATTTGATCATCGGCATTAGCGGTACTTACTTTGGTTTGGCCGGTATCATTTTAACGTTAGTTGCTGCGATAAATTACGGTGGCGACAGAGATGCAGTCGTCGACCAAATTTTCACACCAGATCCGGTGCTTTCGCCGCAAAGCGGTGAGCCAGCTATAGCCAAAGCGTTTGGCCAAATGAAAACTTTGGCACCAGAAAAGTCGCCCATTTTTCTAACCGTCCACGAAGTCGGTGAGCCAGAGCAATTTATTGAAATTTACGCGAAAGCGCCGAACAGAATGATTTACGCTGAAGGCTATCGCTTTGACACTGCCGGAAACTTTATCGGTGTTGCGGGCTACGAACACGGAGAGTGGGGGAAGCAGTTGTTATGGTCAATGTATCGACTCCACTTTGGCGACTTTGCTGGCCTGCTTAGTAAATGGCTTTACTTTATTTTAGGCGTAATGCTGACCATGCTTTGTGTCTCGGGTATGGAAATTTGGTTGTCCAAAAAAGCCCATCCGCCATTAGCGAGTCGTCTATGGTATAGCATTGTATGGGGTAGCGTTAGCGCGTTGGCGTTAACGGCGGTGGCAGATATGTTATTTGCTGGCTCATTGATTGCGGTATTTTGGGGTGTAATGTTACTGAATATTGCACTCACCGTTGGCATCAAATCACTCACAAAGCCGGTATGGCTATTTATATCAGGTTTAAGTGTTTTGGCGCTGCTTGTTGTCTACACATTGGTTCATGGGAACGCAACACTCACGGTTTCTTCACTGCAATTAAATCTCCCTATGACAATTTATGTACTGTGGAGTATTTGGCGTGCACTGACTTTGATAAAGCAAGAAAAAACGAGTCAGGCCACGAACAAAAGTGAAGCGAAACCTAACCTTTACGAGGCGAGTCACAGCTAAAGTGTAAACCTTTGACAAGGGGCCTTTATTGTTAGACCACCACGTGGTGCTTTCTAATAAAAATGTAAAGAGCATAACTAGAAACTTTAACTGTGTTGCACCACGGTCTCGGCGACTAGTTACGCTTTTTTCTTTTCCATGTCCCACCGTAGATATAGCCTGTCAGTGTTTTAGCTTTTTCTTGGCATGCTTTACAAACTATTTGCCAGCTCTCGCTATTATTGCTTCTAATTCTGTATTGTACATCAGCCTCAGCCCCGCAGTTGTCGCAGGGTTTCAAAGGCCTCAACCTTTCCTTTTTACCCAAATTGTTTAACCCTGAAACTAAAATATTTAAAAATTAGTACTTAGCGCTTTTTACTTTATCTGAGCCTAAATCAGCTTGGCTATTGCAACCGCAAGTGATGAGCCTGAACCTACCAGCTTCCCCCACAATGTCATAAACAACGTGGGCTGTTGGGTCATAAGTGACAGTGCCTCGTCTCTGTGATGTTGCTCGTCAATTTGACACTGTTTAAAGCGGTTTAAAACGTTAGAAGGAGGGTTTGGTAACATTGTCATATTGCTACATTGTTTCTCGTAGTGTTTGTCTACGAACTGCTCCACACAGTAAATGGTGTAGAAAAACCAATTGTGACCCAATAATCTCGGCAATAAACCGGTAAAAAAACCAGCGGCTACCCATGCTGGTAATAGAAAACTACCTCTAAAGAGCGGCATCTCGTGCTCGAAAATAGCGAGGTGACTTTTTTCTGTCCTAAGATGCTCATGAATAAACGGCTTTGTTTTGCTCGGTCTATTTCTGATAACAAAAAGGCTTAATAAAAACTCCGCACAGATTGCGCCGCGATATATCCATACTGCGCCGGTTTCTCCTGCATGGCTTGCACGCAACTCTTTGTCTATGTGCTTTGCGCAGGAGGTTTCCAATACTTTTGAATAAAATGGCATGGTGTACCCCAACAACGTTTTATTTTAAAACGCATAACAGCCATTTAAAGATGCCACTTTACGAAATTGTAATGCACGGATAGGTTATGGCGCTACATGCGAAACTCAACAACTTGATTAATAGTTCACTATTAAAAAACGAAAGCAGTAAGTTGTATGATTGCTTGTTACTTTGGCTTTAATGCAACTTAAATACTCATGAGATAAAACAAATGAAAGCAGTGTGGTGTGTCCTTTCACTATTCACCGTTTACTTGCTGCTATGGCCTGTGCCTATAGAGCCAGTTGCATGGCAAGCACCAGAAAATAAGGGCTTTGAGGGTAAATTCGCGCAAAACACACGGCTATCCGAGTTGACACTAGTCGACATGGGCAACGACTATGGGCCAGAAGATTTCGCGTTGAATCAAAATGGCACCTTAGCAACATCAAGCCACTCAGGCGCTATTCTTTTGAAGAAAAAAGGCGAACGCGCGTTTAACCCTTGGGTAAATACGAGCGGTCGTCCCTTAGGCATAGAATACGACAGTAAAGGAAATCTTCTTGTCGCTGACGCCCACCTTGGTTTACTTAAGATAAATTCAGCAGGCGAAGTCTCTGTGCTGGTTGACAACGTGAACGATAGCCCCGTTGTTTACGCAGACGATGTAGATATTGCCCGAAGCGGTAAAATATATTTTACCGACGCGACCACAAAATTTCCGGCTATGGATTACGGCGGTACCCTAAAGGCTAGCTTGCTTGAAATATTCGAACACAAAGGTAATGGCAGGTTAATTGAGTACAACCCCGATACTGGCAATAGCGCAATACTCATGGATAAGTTGGTGTTTGCGAACGGTGTTGCTGTTAGTCACGATGAGCAATCGATACTGGTTAACGAAACCGGGAAATACAGGGTACTGCGTTATTGGCTGGAGGGACCAAATAAAGGGCAAGTAGACGTGCTTATCGATAACTTGCCTGGCTTTCCAGATAACATCAGCCGTGCGGAAAGTGGCAGCTACTACATTGGCCTTGCGTCGCCGCGCTCAGCCCCCGTCGATATACTTTCTGATAAACCATTTATTCGAAAAATAGTACAGCGCCTTCCAGGCTTTATGCGTCCTCAAGGACAGCCTTATGGCCATCTCGTTAAAATAAGCGAAAACGGTGAGATAGAAGAAAGTTGGCAAGACCCAACGGGCGCTTTCCCCTTCGTAACAGGTGCGATCAAAACCAAGGAGGGGCTTTATATTAGCAGTCTTACGGCGCACAACGTGGGGCTTTTGCGGTAAAAACCGTATCAATGCAAGTCTATTTTGAAGCCATTTAAAAGGAGCGTTAGGGAAAGCTTGATAAATTGCTATATATAAAGGTGACTTAGCCAGTTGACCGAAGACCCTGGAAATATTCTTCCGCTAATGCTCGTTCATTTTACAATTAGAAATATTTTAAAATTTTGTTATATAGTTAGGTTTATAAGGATATGTCATTATCGGCTATGCTATTGTTTAAGTATTGAGCTGTTGGCCTTGTTTAGCCATTTAAAATAAGGGCTGTTAAACCAATGAAAGCGTATGTGTATTCTTCAGTTGCATTAGCGGTGACGATTTCTTTCCTAGCGGGATGCGGGGGAGGAGGTGGCTCGTCTAACACGTCCCCCGTAGGCACGACACCAACTACGCCTGTCACAAGTGAACCGGAGTGGGAAGCTGGCGTGTACGAGCCACAATCTCAATTTATCGCGAAATGTGAAAACCCCAGAAGCGGTATAGATCCTTTCACTGGAAGTGCTTATCCAGATACCCAAGGTACCGCAATGGATGAAAAGCTGTGGCTGCGTTCTTGGACCAACGATACCTACCTTTGGTACGATGAAGTCGATGATAACGATCCTGAAAATTTCTCCGTATTGGCGTACTTCGATCAACTTAAAACAAACGAATTAACGCCAAGCGGCACGGCAAAAGATAATTTTCATTTTTCACAAGACACGGCTGAATACAACGAGCTATCCCAATCAGGGATATCATCGGGCTTTGGATTTAGTTGGGAATTCGGTTCTACCACGGTGCCAAGAGAGCTAACCGTTCGATTCACCGAGCCAAACTCGCCTGCTGCATCAGCAAACGTACCTCGAGGCGCCAAGGTTGTGAGTATAAACGGCGTTGATTTTGTAAACGATAATACTCAACAAGGCGTGGATGCTATCAACGATGGATTATTTCCTGATGATGCTGGGACAACCACAAGCTTTGAGTTTGAACTGGTTGACGGCACCACGCTAGCCGCAGATATTACGTCTGATAATATCAGTATAACGCCAGTGCAAAATGTTAAAGTACTGGATACTGATAACGGTAAAGTAGGTTATTTTCAATTCAATAGCTTTATTGTTACTGCGCAAGAAGGGCTGGTTGATGCCTTCAATACGTTTGTTGCGCAGAATGTGACTGAACTCGTCATGGACTTACGTTACAACGGAGGCGGACGTTTGGCGTTAGCTTCACAGCTTTCTTATATGGTAGCGGGCCCAAGTCAAACCAATAACGCCACGTTTGAAACCTTGAGATTTAACGACAAGAACCCAACGACCAATCCGGTAACAGGGCAGACTATTAGTCCAACGCCATTCTACAGCACCGTTATCGATTATAACGAAGGCATACTTACTAATACACTGCTTCCAAGCCTATCACTGACGCGAGTTTACGTTATCTCAACGGACGCCACTTGCTCAGCCAGCGAAGCAGTAATGAATGCCCTTCGCGGTATAGACGTAGAGGTAGTGCAGATTGGTTCTACAACCTGTGGTAAGCCATACGGCTTTTATCCTACGGATAACTGCGGTGAGACCTATTTCACTATTCAGTTCCAAGGGGTAAATAATAAAGGGTTTGGCGACTATGCAGATGGCTTTATGCCAACCGCCACGCCTAATTTTGACTTTGAACTGCCTGGGTGTGAAGTTGAGGATGACTTTACCACAAGCTTAGGCAACCCAGAGGAAGGTATGTTAGCTGCAACGTTATCTTATGCTGTTACTGGCTCGTGCCCTGAAGTGGTGTCGGGTAGCGGAATAGCCGACATAAAAGCGTTGCGTAGTGACCAAAGTACATTGGCAGGTGAAACGCTTATTCCTATCGATACACCGGAAACGCGCAGGAATAACTTTGTTCTACAAAATAAGATTAATCAGCCAATTATTCAGGAACGAAAATAATGGGTTTGAATAATAGAGGAGCAGGGCAGCTAACGTCATTTGTTGCTCTGGTTCTGCTGTCAGCGTCTCTTTTGTCGGTAGCGAGTTGTGCTACTACCAAGGATATTAGGTTGCAAAAGGCACTGGCTACATCTATTAGCGATAGCGAAAAGCAAACCATTGAGGACACGATCAGCAATTGGTTTGGCGGTACTCGCATTACTATTGCAACTAATGCTTTTAATGAAACTTCAAGTGTTACGATTGAACGAAAAGCAAAACTAGATAGCAGGGGGCTACCCATTGAAGGAAGGCACGATAACCCTGTGTTTAGCTTTACATTGCTTAGCGATGGTGAACAGTGTCTGCTTCGAAATGATCAAACTGAAGCGTTAGCCGAGCTTGAAAACGTGAAGTGTTACGTCAATGAAAAAGCGTAATGCATAACTTATTGTGTGCCATAACACACAGGTTTATTGCAAAACGTTTAGTGCTAAAAAGCGAAAGGCAGTGAGAAGCAGTAAGTAGACAAAAAGAAAAACGCCCGATGTTTTAAAACATCGGGCGTTTTTTTTACTTTATCGTTTGTGCATGCTCGGCTGCTTTTGGGAGCGGCTACGGTTGTTATCACTGCCGTTTTTCGCCTTCGACGAATTGGTCCCATTTCGATGGCCGGCCTTGCCTCCGCTTCTTTTAGCGGAATTGCCATTGGATTGTTCTTGCGTGTTGTCTTGACCCTGTGTGTTCGCATTTGAATTTCGGCGACTTTTGTTCAAAGTGTTGCCGTCCCGGCCTTTACCTTTACCGTTTTTACCCTGAAAGGTAGGAGGAAGTCCAGTATGTTTGGTGAGCGCGCGTTCACCACGGCGGCCTTTTTGCGCTTTTTGGCGCTTTTCATCCGCCGTTTCTGGTGGAACAAGGTGTTGAGGGCCGCGGCCAATTAAATCTTCACGCCCCATACGCTTAAGCGCTTCACGAATTTGCGCAAAGTTCTTAGGGTCATGGTATCGCAACATCGCCTTGTGCAATCGACGGTGAATTTCGCCTTTAGCAGAAGGCACCTCTTCACTATCTTTATTAACTTTGCGAAGTGAATTTACCTCGGTATGGTACATGGTTGTAGCCGTCGCCATGGGTGACGGATAGAAGTTTTGTACCTGATCGAGTTTAAACTTGTTTTCTTTAAGCCAAATAGCAAGGCTTAACATATCTTCGTCTGTAGTGCCCGGATGCGATGCAATGAAGTAAGGGATGAGGTATTGCTTTTTGCCCGCCTCTTGCGAGTATTTATCAAACAATTCTTTAAAGCGGTAGTAGCTGCCCATGCCCGGCTTCATCATTTTTGAAAGCGGGCCGTCTTCAGTGTGCTCTGGCGCTATTTTCAAATAGCCGCCCACGTGGTGAAGAGCTAGTTCCTTCACATATTCTGGGTCTTCTACCGCTAAGTCATAACGCACGCCTGATGCAATCAAAATCTTTTTGATACCCGGCAATTCGCGAGCGCGACGGTATAAGTCGATAGTCGGCTTGTGATCGGTATCCATATGCGCGCAAATACTTGGGTACACGCAAGAGGGTCGGCGGCAGGTGGCCTCGGCTTTCGGGCTCTTACAACGTAGACGATACATATTCGCTGTTGGTCCGCCTAAATCTGAAATTACGCCAGTA
This sequence comes from Alteromonas sp. IB21, assembly GCF_016405965.1. Taxonomy (GTDB): domain Bacteria; phylum Pseudomonadota; class Gammaproteobacteria; order Enterobacterales; family Alteromonadaceae; genus Alteromonas. The sequence continues at coordinate 42,350 of NZ_JAEFCD010000023.1, forward strand.
AAGCCAGGTACGGTGTCGCGTATTTGCTCAATTTCACGAATAATAGAGTCTTCAGAGCGGCTTTGAATAATACGGCCTTCGTGTTCGGTAATGGAGCAGAAGGTACAGCCACCGTAGCACCCGCGCATAATGTTAATGCTGAAACGAATCATATCGTATGCAGGTATTTTGGCGTCGCCATATACAGGGTGGGGCACGCGCTGATAGGGCAAATCAAACACAGCGTCCATCTCTTCCGTTTCAAGCGGCATGGCAGGTGGATTAATCCAAATGTGTCTGTCGCCATGGCGCTGCATGAGCGCGCGAGCACAACCCGGGTTAGTTTCCTGATGCAAGATACGCGACGTATGGGCGTACAACACCTTGTTGTCTTTTACCGTTTCATACGCAGGCAGCTTAACGTACACGTTCTCCCAAGGCTTGCGCTTTTCTTTTTCTTTCTGCGCAGGCTGAATAACAATAGGAGAGGCTTCTGGGGCTTCGCTACTTTTGTTGTCTTTCTCCTGCGAGTCGCACTCAGGCTCCATCTGGTAGGGGCTTGAGATTGGGTCTATTTTGCCGGGTCTATCGAGTGATGTAGAGTCAACGCCTTGCCACTCAGGTAAGGCTTCTTTAACAATAATGGCGGTACCGCGAATGTCGCGCAAATCGGCAATGTTTTCACCTGCCGCTAAACGGTGGGTAACTTCAACCAGAGGTCGTTCTGCGTTACCGAAAAAGAGCATATCGGCTTTAGAATCGAATAACACAGAGCGGCGTACTTTTTCGCTCCAATAGTCGTAATGAGCAATGCGACGCAAGCTGGCTTCAATGCCGCCAACAATAACAGGTACGCCTTTAAACGCTTCACGGCAGCGCTGTGAATACACAGTGACCGCGCGATCAGGGCGCTTACCACCCACATTGCCTGGCGTGTAGGCATCGTCGTGACGAAGCTTTTTGTCTGACGTATAGCGGTTGATCATGGAATCCATATTGCCGGCTGTTACACCGAAATACAGGTTGGGCTTGCCCAGCTTCATAAAATCGTCTTTGCTGGTCCAGTCTGGCTGAGCAATAATGCCAACGCGAAACCCATGGGCTTCTAGTACACGACCGATAACCGCCATCCCGAAACTTGGGTGATCCACATACGCATCGCCCGTTACCAAAATAACGTCACAGCTGTCCCAGCCAAGCGCATCCATCTCCTCTTTTGACATGGGTAGAAACGGTGCTGTACCCAAACAGTGTGGCCAATATTTAGGGTAGGAAAATAGACCGCGATCGGCCTTAATGGTGGCTTGCATAGTAATCACATCTTGATAAATCAGGGAGTTGCTGAACTAAAAGTAGGCAGAAGCTCAGAATTAGTACGCAATTATAGCAGTCTTGGCCGCGCTAAGGTATAGCGCTGTCATTAAATAAAATAGCTTTGTATACTCACATTAACTGAAAGACTGTAATGACGATGTCTGTGCAAGATGTCCCAGATAAGTACACATTAGTGCACGTACACAAAATTAAGAGTAACAATATCACTATGGCGTATTGGCTATTTAAAACAGAACCCGATGCATTTTCTATCGACGACTTAGCAAGTCGACCTGATCAGACGGAACCGTGGGATGGGGTAAGAAATTACCAAGCCCGTAACTTTCTTAGAGACGGTGTAAAACGGGGTGATAAAGTATTTATTTATCATTCCAGTTGTAAAGAGGTAGGTATTGCAGGCGTTGCCGAAGTGGTAAAAGACGGCTATCCAGACATCACACAGTTTAACCCTGAATCAAAATATTACGACCCTAAGTCCAGCGAAGAAAACCCTCGTTGGTATCGCGTTGATGTGAAATTTGCAGAGAAGTTTTCCAGCGTACTTCCGCTTTCAGTGATTAAAAGTATGGAAGGTATTACTGAACTGCCTTTAGTAAAGAAAGGCGGAAGACTGTCGATTATGCCTGTAGAAGAGGCTGAGTGGCAGCAACTTTATGCTGCTGCCAAAGGCTAGATCAAATGCGCATGAGCGTGGCTGCCTTGTTATAAAAAATGCAAAAGCATTGAGGTAATTCCAATAAGTTAATCTCGCATGTTAACAACATGCAGTTCGCTTCGACAAAAAATCATTATTTGCCAAAGGCAAATTTTGTATCGGCATCGCGCAGCAAGAAAAGCGCAAAGCACGCGCCCCACATTGGCCATGCGGCAAAGAACAGTAAGTGATTAAAGGCGTCTAGATACTGCGGAAATGAAGAAAGGGTTGACCCACCGTGCAGAATAAAAATAAGTCCGTAGGTGTATTTTTTCGCAAGGCCCGCTAGAAAGGACAACACCAAGGCAAGCTGTAATGCGCCCATAATGTAAACAGCGACTTCAGGTACGCCGCCGATGCCATAGAATTTTTCGAAAATGGCCATGCCGTGTGCGGGGTTAACAAATTTATCCACGGTCCAAACAAACATAACAATAAAAATCGTGATGCGAAGAGAAAGTAACGACCACTGGAGTCGTTTTTGAATATCGGTGTTTTTTTGCATACATGCTTCAAAGGTATAATAGTGCAAGCATACTAGAACGACCGTTCAAACTAAAAATTTCAATTAATACTGTGTTTTTTAATATTTTTTTGAAAATTAAATGTGCTGAAATTTTTTGTGATGCGTATCGGTCTTGTCGAATAAGAAATATAAATACGGAACTGTTAATGAAAAAAGTAATCGGCCTTGCGCTTAGCACACTCGCACTTGCCATCAGTCAATCGCTCTATGCTCAAGACGTATCAGATATTGAGGTGGTTGAAGTCACGGGCAACCAGCAAACTTCAAACACGCTCAACCCCGGCGACAACACACTAAAAGGCATTTTTGGTAGTGGTTTAAGTGCAGCGGAGACCCCGCGTGCGGTAACTTCGCTGTCGGCAGAGGCCATCGAAGCACTTAATATTAACGATTTACACGACATAGTAAAAGCCGCGCCCAATGCATACGCCTCTAGCGGCTTTGGTACGCCGAGCTTGCCCAGTATACGGGGCCAACTCGGCGAGCTTTTTCAAGATGGCGTACGTCGACAAGCTGGCAATAACGGCTTTGGTTTGCCGTTGTCGTTTAACAGCGTTGAGCAAATAGACGTGGTAAAAGGGCCATCGCCAGTGCTATTTGGCAGTACCCAACGCAATGGTGGCTTTGTAAACCTTCAAACTAAGGTTGCGCCTACCACAGAAAGCAACGGTAAAGCTACCCTTCGCGCGGGGCGCTGGGATCAGTATTCAGCGCAAGTCGATTACGCTACAGCATTAGAAGAAGGTAAAAGTGGGGTTCGCTTTAGTGCAGAGTACTTAGATCACGGCAGTTTTTATGACTTTGCGGAGCGGGAAAGTACTAACTTATTTGTGGCCTATCGCTATAAGCCGAGCGATGCACTGACCTGGGATATCAGCGCTGAATATTACGATACAGATTACCCAGATAACGCAGGTATAAACCGCCCAACCCAAGACCTTATCGATAACGGCGTTTATATTACCGGTCAAGGCACTCAGCCAAATGGTAGTTCCGTGCCTGGTGCTGGTGCTATTATTTCTCCTACCGGTGAAGTTGTTATTCCTCGTAACCGTGTATTTACAAATCCTGATGACATCAACGGTGCTGAAACTACGGTTATTCGAAGTAACGTAGAATACAAATTGGCCGATAACGCTACCCTTCGCAACATTACGTATTATCAGTACTTAGAGCGCGAAGAAATTGCGCAAAACAGCTTTGTAGAGATCATTGATGGTGCTGACACGTTTGAAAACCGCACTGAGCTTGATTATACGTGGAGCGATAGTCAGACCACGACGGTTGGGCTAGCGCTTCGCTACAACGACGTATTGGGCTACAGTCAATTTACTACTGAGGCCGACAATCCGATTGATTTGACCGGGCCTATCTCCAATCGCGTTATTCCGCTTACCGACGCTCAAAAAGCGCGCTTAGTCGAGCTTCGACCAGGTGTATTCGTGTCACCGGGTGCGCAATATGATATCGATGGTGATGGGAGCGGCGATTTTAATCTGTCAGACACCACCGACTCTACCGCATGGCAAACAGGCTTAGCACTTCAACAGCGTTCTGCATGGACTGACAAGTTTTCTACTATTGCTGGCGTGCGTGTCGATTACTACGACGTTGACGCACGTGACCCATTAGCGCCTGTTGGTGTTGAAGCGGCTTCAGATTCGTACAGTGATACATTAACCAGCTATCAGTTAAGTGCAGTTTATAAGCTGACGGGAGATGTGAATATATATGCCGCGTTTTCAGAGAACGACGCGACATCCAACAGTATGGCGGGGGGCACGGTGTTAGGCGGTAATAACGAGATTAACCCGCTTAACTTTGCCACTGAAAATACTTTGTACGAAGTGGGCGTAAAATATGCGCCAAACAGTAGCTGGTACGCAGAGGCTGCTGTGTTCGACCAAACGCGAAGTCTACGCAACCGCGATGGCAGTAACAGCGGTGTCAAAACCCAAGGTTTCGAGCTACAGGTTTTCTATCAAGCTGATGACGTTTGGGTAAATGCGGCCTACAGTTACTTAGACGCACGATTTGATGACTCAGTCGCGTTCCAAGGTACAGCACAGGTTATTGACGCCTTTGACAACAGCCGCCCCGACATTATTGAAGGTACTGGAGTAGGTTCGCCTTCTTTTGCAGCTTTCCCTGCATCAGATAGCCGAATACAGGGTATTCCGCCGCAAATAGCGTCAATTAATGCGGGCTGGCAGATTACTGATGATTTCCAAGTGGGTGCAAGCGCACTGTACACCAAGTCATTCCCGTTAGACTTTTTACAAACTGTGCATATTCGCGACCAATACACGGTTGATGTCAATGCAGATTATCAAGTGACGGATAACCTTCGCCTGCGTTTAGATGTCATCAATGTCACCGATGAAGAAAATTGGCAACCGCTGTTTGAAGGTGGGTATTTCGGCGCAACGCTGGTGATGCCAAACGTACCTCGTCATGCCCAAGTTACCATGCAGTATGCGTTCTAAGCGCTAAGGATTTTTATGTTTAAGAAAATAGCGCTATTAGGGGTTATTGTTGCCGCCATATTCAGCTTTTTTTATTTTGATTTAAATAGCTACTTAACCCTTCAAGGCATTAAGGACTCTCTTGGTACGTTTCAAGCGCAGATAGCACAAAACCCGGTGTTAAGCATTGGTGTGTTCTTTGCCATTTATGTTGCAGTAACCGCTCTGTCATTACCGGGAGCGGCTATTTTAACCTTGGCAGCAGGGGCCTTGTTTGGCCTAGTTCAAGGCCTAGTTATCGTATCGTTTGCCTCAAGCGTAGGGGCAACGCTGGCGTTTTTGGTGTCGCGCTTTATCCTGCGCGATACCGTACGAAACAAATTTAAAGAAAAGCTTAAAAAGATTGATGAAGGCGTAGAAAAGCAAGGGGCGTTTTATTTGTTTACGCTTCGCCTAGTGCCAGTGTTTCCCTTTTTTTTAATAAACCTGTTAATGGGGCTAACCTCACTTAAAACATGGACATTCTATTGGGTGAGCCAGGTGGGCATGCTCGCAGGCACTGCTGTGTATGTAAACGCAGGTACCCAGCTTGCACAAATAGACAGTTTATCTGGCATTGTTTCACCAGGGCTTATCTTCTCATTTGTACTTTTAGGCATATTCCCTTGGATTGCGAAAGCTATCGTGGCGGTTGTCAATCGTCGTCGCGTTTATAAAGGATACAATAAACCGAAGACGTTCGATCGCAACCTAGTGGTGATTGGTGCGGGTGCGGGTGGTTTGGTTACCAGCTACATTGCTGCGGCGGTGAAAGCAAAAGTAACGCTAGTAGAAGCTGGCGAAATGGGGGGCGACTGCCTTAACTACGGCTGCGTACCCAGTAAAGCCATAATTAAAACGGCTAAAGTGGCCAACCAAATGCGCAATGCCGAGAGCTATGGTTTAGAGCCAGTAGTCCCTGCCATGTCGTTTAAAAAAGTGATGGCACGTGTGCATGACGTCATAGCGGCAATTGCGCCTAACGACAGCGTGGAGCGTTACACTAACTTGGGAGTTGATGTCGTAAAAGGCTATGCGAAGATCATCGACCCGTGGACATTGGAAATCAAAAAGACCGACGGCGGCATGCAAACGCTAACCACGAAGAACATTGTGGTTGCTACAGGCGCAGCGCCCCTTATACCTGACTTACCTGGTATCGAACAAAGCGGCTATGTCACCTCTGACACCTTGTGGACCAAATTTGCTGAGCTTGAAGACGCGCCAAAACGCTTAGTGGTACTAGGTGGAGGACCTATCGGTTGTGAACTAGCTCAAGCCTTTTCACGTCTTGGCAGCGAAGTGACACAAGTTGAACGGGCCCCGCGCTTAATGGGCCGCGAAGATGCAGACGTGGCTGAATACGCAGAATCTGTACTGCGTGAGAGTGGCGTTAACGTATTAACCTCTCATGATGCACTTAGCTTTGGGCAACAGAATGGCGAAAAAGTGCTTGTGGTAGCAAAAGAAGGTGTTGAATCTACCATTGCTTATGACGAAGTCATTGTGGCTGTCGGGCGAAAAGCACGTTTACATGGTTTTGGTCTTGAAGATTTAGGTATTCAATTTGATAGAACCATTGAAACCGATGAATACTTGCAAACCCTTATGCCGAATATTTTTGCCGCTGGCGATGTAGTAGGGCCTTATCAATTTACCCACGTTGCCGCACATCAGGCATGGTATGCGGCCGTTAATGCGCTTTTCGGCACGTTTAAGAAGTTTAAAGTGGATTATCGCGTTATTCCTTGGACGACGTTTATCGACCCAGAAGTGGCCAGGGTTGGTTTAAGTGAGCGAGATGCCGCAGAACAAGATATCGATGTAGAAGTAACGCGCTACGAATTTGCTGAGCTTGACCGCGCGGTTGCCGAAAGTGCGCGTAAAGGGTTTATAAAGGTGCTTACTCCGCCAGGTAAAGACAAGATACTGGGCGTGACTGTGGTCTCTGAACATGCAGGTGATTTAATTGCCGAATTTGTTATCGCAATGAAGCATGATCTAGGGCTTAACAAAATTCTTGGCACTATTCACGCTTACCCAACGTGGGCTGAAGGCGCAAAGTACGCTGCGGGCAATTGGAAGCGGGCCAATGCACCTGAAAAACTACTTCACTACGTAGAGAAATTCCATACGTGGCGCAGAGGATAGTAGAGGTGACAAAAGGACTAGCGATGACAAACGCACCTGCCTTTTTAAAAATAGTGGCTATTAAAAAATTAGGTCGATTAGCCGCAAGCAGCGTTATGCTGCTTGCGGCGAGCGCGAGCTTTTCAGTTCTGTCAGATGAAGCTGTACTTGAAGAAAACAACAATCTACACGAACCGTTTAGTGCGTTACTAAGCGAGCATGTGAAAACCATCGATAATGGTGCCAGTACGCAGGTTAATTACGACGGGTTTAAACAAAATAGGGCCCGTTTAACCCAGTATTTAAATAGCTTAGCTAAGGTAGAAAAAAGTACCTTTGACAGCTGGAGCAAGGCCGACCAACTGGCGTTTCTTATCAATGCCTACAATGCGTACACCATTGATCTTATTCTTACCCAATACCCAGACTTAGACTCTATTCGCGATTTAGGCGGCTTTTTCTCATCGCCATGGAAAAAAGAAGTTGCGCCACTGTTGGGTAAAACGCTGACGTTAGACGAAATAGAGCACGAATTTATTCGCGGTCAAAGTCAAAACACGAAAGGATACAATGAGCCACGCATTCACTTTGCCGTTAACTGCGCCAGCATTGGTTGCCCCGCGCTGCGTGAAGAAGCTTATGTTGGCGAAAAGCTGGACAGCCAGCTTGACGCACAAACCCAACGTTTTTTGGCTGATACGTCTCGCAACAGAATGGACGGCAATACCTTGAAGCTATCTAAAATTTTCGATTGGTACGGCGAGGATTTTGAAAATAATGCAGGGCGTGAAAGCGAAAGTTGGCAAGGTGCTAAAAACGTAAACACAGAAAATCTAAGCCAATTTTTATTGTTATATAAAGATGCACTGAATCTATCGGAGCCGCAGGTTTTAACCCTTGAGCAGGAAAAAGCAGAAATTGAATTCTTAGATTATGACTGGGCGCTTAATGATACCCAGTAGCGCTTTGGTCAACTTTAAACGTTCCGATAAAAACGGTTGTAGCCCGTATTCATTCTTTTATATAGGGCTGCCCTATTCAAGGGAAATAGCACAACATGATAAACCTAGGTTTTATCGGTTTTTCCAGAAGGTTTTTTGTCACTACGGTCTTAGCGCGCTTCCTCATTTTCAAACGCTGCTAAAGGTGTTGTTAATTACCAGCATGTCGTTTAGCGCGTCTTCTATTGCTAAGAGCGATGCCGACTATGAATCACCTCAACGCATCGCGGATCAAAACGTTGAATTAAACTCCTCCTCCAAAAAGCCTCAAGTGCGTTTTCATGCATGGGGTGGAAGTGCACAAGTAAATGGTTATTTGCAATGGATTGCCGAGCAAGTTAATCAGCGTTTTAATATTGAAATGCAGCACGTTAAGTTAGCTGATACCAGCGACGCCGTGTCCCGTGTATTGGCAGAAAAAGCGGCTGGTAATCACGACAACGGTAGTGTGGATCTGATATGGATAAATGGCGAAAACTTTGCCGCAATGAAAAAACACGGCTTGCTTGCCCGAAGTTGGGTTGACGAATTGAATAATTTTGCGCTAACCAACCCTAAAAAGAACCCAGCTATGGTAACCGACTTTGGTGAAGCCACACTTGGTATGGAAGCGCCATGGGGTAAAGCGTCAATGGTGTTTTACTATCGCAGCGCGCACATGAAGGCGTTAAATGTTACGCCTCCGCAAACCATTGGTGAATTACTCCGGTTTGCACAAAAAGCGCCAGGGCGATTCACTTACCCTGTGCCCAACGATTATTTAGGCATTAGCTTTATTAAATACGCAGCCATTGCTCTTAACGGCGACAAACAACCTCTCTTCTATCAACCCGTCACTGAACAATCATTGCAGGCTGTATTGCCCGCGCTTTGGACTTATTTGGACAAAATACACCCAAATATGTGGCGGCAAGGGGAATATATGCTTCGTCAAGCGTCGCAGCTGCAGCGCCTGGTTGGCACTGGAGAGTTAACGCTTGCGTTTTCATTTACTGCCGCTGAAATTCCATCGGCCGTTAACCGTTTTGATTTGTCTGACGATGTGCGCACCTATGCCATGCAAGACGGCAGCCTTGCCAACGTACATTTTGTGGGGTTGACCTATAACTCGAATAACAAAGCAGCAGCAAAAACGGTGGTGAATTTTTTGCTTTCGCCAGAAGCACAAGCCGAAAAGCAAAAGTTGGCGGTGTGGGGCGACGATACGGTGCTGGATATGGCAGCCCTTTCAAAAGCACAAGCTATGCTTTTTAAAAATGATACCGTGCACAAATCTGCCCTCGACAAATCACAGTCAACGGTACTGTTAGCTGAACCACACGCTAGCTGGACCGACGCGCTGCGTGAAGCCTGGTTTGAACGCTATGGAGCACGCTACTAATGTTTACTCACGTTACACTTGTTGCGCGCTGGTGTTTACTGTTAGTACTGTGCGTGCCTGTATTGGCAGGGCTGGTAGGGGTGTTATTTCCTGCGTTGGGTTATTTTCCGGCTATCGGCGCTAATGCTTTCTCCACCGACGTATTTGCTACGTTATTCGCACTCCCTGATGTTTGGAAAATGATGGCGTTATCGCTTTTTACAGGCTTGGGCTCAACGCTTTTAGCCGTGCTAGCCGCGTTCTGCATTCTAGCTGCGTTTTATCAATCTTCCCTGCTTGGAAAAATTCAGGGTGTGCTTAGCCCGTTTCTCGTATTTCCCCATGCAGCCGCCGCCATTGCTTTATTATTTGTTCTAAGTCCATCTGGTATATTTACTGCAATTGGCACGCGCTTGAGTGGGTATTTTAGTTATGCTTTCACAAATCTCTTTGTCAGCGAGACACCGCTGATTAATGAAACAGCACTGCCGGCGTCTACTGGAGCAGCGATACTCTATGACAGTATTGGGTTTGGTGTGCTTCTCGCGCTCAGCTTGAAAGAGCTGCCGTTTATTATTTTAATGACGCTGAGCGTCATGTCTCAGCCGCTGGTGAAAAAGAAACTGAAAGGTTATGTAAACGTGGGTGCGGCGTTAGGTTACTCGCCCATAGCGAGCTTTTTCAAGCTGGTGCTGCCGACGATTTACTCGCAAATCAAATTGCCCATATTAGCGGTATTAGTCTTCGCTACCTCAAATGTTGAAATTCCGCTCATTTTAGGGCCGAACAGCCCAAGCACCTTGGCTGTCGCCATTATGCATTGGTTCAATCACATTGATTTGTCTATGCGACTGCTGGCAAGCAGCGCTGCGGTAGTGCAAGTGGCGGTATCAGCGGTGGCTGTGCTGTTATTTTTGAGCATTGAACGCATCGTTAATTACATGGGTAAGCGCAGCCTTTCAAAAGGTAATCGCTATTTTGCCGATAAAGCCTTCCGACTATGTGGCTTTGCCGTCATAGCGCTTTACATCATCTTAATCTGCGCGGTGATTTACACGATGGTTGCGTACTCCGTTGCGAAGCAGTGGAACTTTCCTTTATTAGTGCCGGACGGCGCTACATTATTGCATTGGAAAACGGCAATAAGCGCACTGGCATCACCGCTTATTAATACCTTACTTCTTGGTCTGCTGGTTAGCACAACCGCGTTGGTGCTGGTTATATTTACCCTTGAAAGCGAGCAGTTAAAGCCAGCGCATGCTTATGCTTCGAATATATTTTCCCTATCTCTTTTCTTGCCCTTATTAGTACCTGGCGTTGCGTTTTTATATGGCTTGGTGTGGTTCCAGCAGCTTGTCTTTCAAAATGCCGTATGGTTTCACACCTATATAGCGCACATGGTTTATGTGGTCCCTTACGTGTTTTTATCGATGGCAGTGGCGTATAGGAAGTTCGACAATCGATACGCCATGGTAGCGCAGAGCTTGGGCAAAACACCGTGGCAGGTATTTTACCATGTTAAGCTGCCATCGTTGTTTAACGCTATTATGGTGGCGTGGGCGTTAGGTCTAGCGATTAGCTTTAGCCAATATTTACCTACTTTACTGGCGTCAGGCGGTACGCTCCCTACCATCACCACAGAAGCGGTTGCCTCGGTAGCGGGTAGCAGCACGCGTCTCACCGCGGTATATGTGATCATGCAAGCAATATTGCCGCTTATTGGCTTTATGATTGCCTGGTACATACCTGTATTTGCTATGAGAAAGCGAGGCGGACAAACTCCCATGTCAGATAGTCTCAGTAATGTTTCAGCAGATCCAGTGCGGAAAAAGCCCAAGGCTAGTATTAAGACGAGAACAAAAAGGGTTTAATTCACAGTGCTTAGTTTAGAAAATATTGTTATTTATCACGATGAAAGGCCGCTGCTGCAGTTAAGCGCTGAGGTCGCAGGGGGGGAGGTGCTAACCGTTATGGGGCCAAGTGGGGCAGGTAAGTCTACGTTACTTCAAGCCATCGCTGGTCAGCTTAAGGCGCCTTTTAGCATAGCGGGACAAATTAAAATAAACGGTGTGGTGATTAATAATATAGATGCGCACCTTCGCAAAGTAGGCATTATGTTTCAAGATGCGCTGCTATTTGAACACATGACTGTGGGCGAAAACATCGCGTTCGCCATGCCTGCCGACAGGCATAAGAACAAACAAGTGAAACGTGACGCAATTAACGAATTATTAGCGGCGGTCGACCTTGATGGAATAGCTGACCGAGCGGTAAACACGCTCTCTGGTGGGCAGCAGGCAAGAGTAAGCTTGATCAGAACACTGGCATCTCAGCCAGAAGCGGTGTTGCTTGACGAGCCGTTTAGTCAATTAGATGTGGCGCTTCGCGGCCAAATTCGCAGCTGGACGTTTTCTCAGTTAAAAGCACGCAAAATTCCAGCTGTAGTGGTCACTCACGATAAAGATGATGCGCTAGCCGCAGGCGGCAACATCATAGAACTACTGTAGCGGTAATATAGAAGAGAGCGAAGCGATATATTATGTTAGATGCCAAAGTTACCCCACTTATAAAGCCTCTTTTAAAGCCGTTGATAAAAGTGCTAGACAGCAAGAGCGTTACACCAAATCAGGTTACGCTCGTCGGGTTCGTCATCGGTATTCTCGCGCTTCCCTTTATTATTCTTAACTGGTGGAATATGGCGCTAGGCTGCATCATAGTGAATCGCGTATTCGACGGTATTGACGGCGAGTTAGCGCGGTATCAGCATAGTAGTAGCAGTGCTGGTGGTTTTTTGGATATTTGCTTGGACTTTTTGTTCTACGCGTCTATTCCGTTAGCCTTTGGAATTGCTAACCCAGCAGAGTGGGGCATACCTGCCATGGTGTTATTAGCCACCTTTATTGGCACTGGCAGCAGTTTTTTGGCATTTGCTATTGCAGCAGAGAAGTTTAATATAGACAGGCCTCAGTTTGCTAATAAAAGCTTCTACTATATGCAGGGGTTAACTGAGGGTACGGAAACCATTTTAGTGTTTTTGGCCTTCTGCATCTGGCCGCAGTATTTTGCAACGCTTGCTTATCTGTTCGCTGCCGCCTGTGCCGTCACCGTGGTTACTCGCATAGCGGGGGGCTTTTCTACATTAGATAAGGTCGAACGCTTCGATAATAAGGCGCGGCGCACAGCGCCTTCCACAGAACATGAATTGTGATGAAAGCTCGCTTCGCATTTAACGCAATTAATATATTGAAAGTGATAAATGTGACAAAGGTCTGATACGTGATAAAGGTAATTTGCATTGGATAATACCTCGCTCATACGATTAAGCGTATTTCTTGGTATTTTTGTGCTTATGGCGGTACTTGAAGCCTTAATGCCTGCGCGCAAAGCCGTGCTCGGCAGAAAAACGCGCTGGGTCGGTAACTTGTCCATGGTGGTGATGGGAGCGTTGGTATCGCGAATTTTACTACCGGCTACCCTTGTTGGCGTGTCTGTTTGGGCAAAGCAGGAGGGCATAGGCGTGTTCAACGTTTTGCTGGATGCCATGCCGACTGATGCTGCAAGCTTTGATCAAAGGCTTAACGGCGAAGCCCAACAGGGCGACTCGTTAACTGATAATTCCTCGCAACCTCTAGCGTATATGTTCGTAGTAGCGTTAAGCGTTTTAATACTTGATATGCTTATCTATTGGCAGCATAGGCTCTTCCATACCGTGCCGATGTTATGGCGATTTCACAAAATGCATCATGCCGACAGCCATGTCGACACCACCACTGGCCTTCGTTTTCATCCAGTGGAAATTGGCATAAGCTTGGGTATCAAAGCCGCAGCGGTAGTGATATTGGGTGTGCCTGCAATTGCCATTGTTATTTTTGAAGTAGCGCTAAATGGCTTTGCCCTTTTTAATCACGCCAATATTCGGCTGCCACAAAAATGGGATGATAGAGTGGGACTGGTATTAATTACCCAGCGTTTGCATCGTATTCACCATAGCCAAGCTAAAAGCGAGTCAAATTCTAATTACGGGTTTAGCGTATCGTGGTGGGATAGATTATTTAACAGCTTTACGCCCAGAGCTGCATTTAGCGATGAAACTTTGCCGATAGGTCAGAAAGACGTACCGGCTGTAAAAGAAAATGCGTCTATAAAAGCGCTTTTGTTACAGCCGTTTAAATCTAAATAGTAGATTAAGCCGCAGTTTTTTCAGTGATCCATGAGGCGCTGCGGCATAGCTACTTTCCTTCAAATTCCTATAATGCGTTGCTGTATTGACTTGTTGAAAATATATTGAGCTTGCAAAGCTCTTCAGGGTGCACATTTAGTTTTCAGTGTTTATCTACCAGTGTTTATTTGTTAGCGCCTAGCCACAGCCAAGCTGAAATGCCAAGGTACCCAACTTACTTTCAACAGAAACTTCAGTATCTTCCGGAAGTATCGGCATGATATCTAGTCCTGTTCTTGCCTCAACCTCATCAATAGTGACTTGGGTAGTGCAATAGTCATCTTTTCGCGTCGCGTTTTGCTGCATAATAAAAGCAGACGCGTCAACGATTCCATCAATTTCAGTAACGATGACTTTGAAGTAGCCGCTAGGAATATTATGAACTTCATCGGCATCGGGAAGCGCCGCGAAAAACCATTCATACAAAGGACCTGATACCACATAGACATCTTGACCTGTTCTAACAAAACTGCGCACTGCGTTCTCTAATTTTACCCAAGGACCTTGGTTCAAATCAGAGTCTTGAGGCGTGATGTTCGATAGGTAGTTAAGCGCTTGCCAATCCGGTGAGTTACTGAAAGATGCAAGAGGAACTTGGTGGCCTCTGTCGATGCCTATACCGCGCCACGCACCTTTATAGTCGTCTGGTTCAAGTGTGCTTTCATCATCCAAGTCAGGATCCGCCTTCCAGTTTCGACTCCTGGACGGGCCATCAATCGTTTCAGGCGTTACGTGATACGCCACCCAGTTAGCAAATTTCGTTTGGGGATTATTATGCAGCGTGTATATGGAGCGGGTAATAGTTTGGCCGTTCAAACCAATAGGACAGCTGAAGACGCAGTTCTCAGCAAAAACGCTAAATGCAGTTAAAGCATAGGATACGGCAAGAGATACAACAACACGTCTCTTCATTTTTTGACTCTATTTTAGTGAAAGCAGTTTCCTGTACTGGCGGTTGCTCACCTTAACTGAGGGGTAACGGTCAACTGGCCCAAAGTACAGTTTTCTAATTTCACGAATAGTACGTAAGACGTATCAAAAAACAAGAGATTGTTTGCTAAAGTGGAAATGTTCTTTCTCAGTTGCGCAGCTCTACATCATGGACATTGCTTTAAAAACTAAGTAACCGGTACCAAGCTGAAGCGTCATACCTATCGTAAGAAACACACCATCGCGATTGGTCATGCCAAGGGCTGTTACACAAAGCGCGAATGCGGGTAGGGCGACAGCGAAGGGAATGGCCTCTAGCGGGATCATGCAAAGTGCAGCAATGGCGCAGTAAGCGGCAATTATGTTTTTAGCAGGCGTGTCAGACAAAAAGGTCATGCGAGGTTTAAGTAACTTTTCAGTCTTTTTTACATAGGGTTTAGCTTTATCAATTGCGCTTTCTAACTTGTCGGAGTCGACCTCTTTTTCTTTTAATGCGCTGGGCAGCCATGGGCTTTTCTGGCCGATTGCAACTTGTATGCAAATAAAAAACAACGTTACACCGCATATGGTAGGCACACCAGGAATAGCGCCAGTAGGGAGCAAAGCAACTAAGGCTGGAACCAGCAGTAAGGGTCCAAACCCTCTGTCTTCAAAGCGCCCTATAATTTCTCCTAGAGACGTCTTCTCAGACTGTTCATCATACATCTCATCTAACAAATCAGCGATAGAGTTGCTCATAATATGCAGTTAAATCCTTTCTAAACGGCCACGTACTGTAATAAATACGCTAATTTATTAAATAAGTTTAATAAAATGCGAAGTGTACTTTTTACTATCGGTCTTGCTTTGCTACATTTAAAGAATGTTCGTGTATGGGGATGCGCTTGAGTAGCGAAGACATTGTTGCTGTTTTAAAACAAATGCCATCAAGTATTTTGTTTAAACGCATTGATAGCGGGGAGCTACATTGCAGCAAAGGGTTTGAAAAAACGTTTGGGATCACAAAATTGAACGGTCTCGATGAGAGTGCAATAACATTTTTTGATAGCCACTCTAAACAAAAAACTGCCGCAAATGAACTTCCTTTTAACCTTGCTGCGACGGAGGGGGCCCTATCTCGGCAGTATAGAGTGCAAACTCAATGCCGAGCCATGAATTGCCGCGTTGAAAGTGGAGTTATCACTACGTCAGTAGGGCAGTGGCTGGTTCTTTATCTGACGCCAGACGGTAATGATTTTATTGACGACAATCGAGAAAACTCTGCAGCGGGTAAACACATTGCTTTTAATCAATTGCTCTCCAACTTTTCCTCAAAGCTTATTAATGCAAATGTTAACGAGCTAGACAGTATTATTGGTCAGGCGCTTGCTGCATTTGGAGAGTTCAGCAATGTAGATAGATGCTACTTGTTCGAGTTTAGCGAAGATATTGAGTTAATGTCGAACACCCATGAATGGGTTGCGGCAGGTGTTACGCCTTTTATCGATGAACTGCAAAATATGCCAACTAGCTCGCTGCCCTTTTTCATTAGTCATATTTCAAATGGCATATTTAAAGTGGACGACGTGTCGTCTCTCCCTGATTGTGCTGCGGCAGAAAAAGCGGTTTTTGAAGAGGAGCGCATCTTCTCGTTATTGTGTGTCCGCATCATGGTAAACGATACCATATATGGTTTCATTGGCTGTGACATCATAGGCAGTCCTTATTCATGGAGTACATTTGATATTCAATATTTGCGCCGAATAGGGGAGATGCTAGGTAACACGCTACAAAGCTTGCACAATCGAAAAATTTTACAAAAAATGCAGGTCGAACTTCTCGAGGCCAATAAGCAGCTTGAACAGCTAGCAAACATTGATGGCCTTACCGGTATTGCAAATAGGCGCCTCTTCGACACCACATTAAAACGTGATATTCAACGATGCCAAGAGCAGGGGCTTTCGCTTAGCTTACTTCTTATCGATGTGGATTTCTTTAAGCAGTATAACGATGACTACGGGCACGTTGCTGGCGATAGAGTACTGATAAAAATTGCGCAGACCCTATCTAACAGTTGTTTAGGCAATGATGATTTGGTCGCCCGTTATGGTGGAGAAGAGTTCGCCATTATCCTGCCCGGAACAAACAACAGTGAGGCAAAAGCTATTGCTTCTCGCATATTGCGTAATATAACGCTTTTAAACATACCGCATGAGGCTTCGGCTTATGATAAAACGCTCACGGTAAGCATTGGCTTAATTAGTCAAACAAATGATGATTTACAGTCGTTATACGATCTGAGCGGTGACCACAGCGCAGGTTGGCTGGTAAGTCAAGCCGACGAAGCGCTGTATCGCGCTAAAGATGAAGGAAGAAACTGCAGTAGAACATAAATGTGACCCGAGAAAGACGTCTTGTCTCGAGCGCCAAATTTTGCCGTATCAATACCATATTACTACTTATTTCAATCGCACCTTAATTTGTGATTGAAATTAATCACATTCTTCTTTGTGATTGTTTTTTGTTTTTTTGAGTATAAGGTGTATAGTAGCTAAATTATGAGCATCAAATTGAAAATGGTGCAATGAGAGCTGCGATGTCGAACTCAAACAGTGCAAGTACAATTCAACCTAATTATGCGAACGGTTCAACTCAAGCGCCCGATTCATACGGCGTGCTAGGTGTGTTGACTGGCGACATCTCGAATTCTCAAACGTTTTCCAATGACGACCTCGCCCGTATACTCGATGCGTTAAAAATACAACTTTCAAAATACGCGTCACAGTTTGGCGGTAATTTCGATATATATCGAGGCGATGCGTTTCAGCTTGCTGTAACGCAGCCACAGCACTGTATGCAAATTGCAATTGGTCTACGGTTAGCCTTAAAAGCCCACCCTTTGGGTGTGGATGTGAGAGTAAGTGCTGCAATAGGAGAAGCCCAATTTCGACAGCAAGAGGTGAAAATTGGTACAGGAGAAGCCTTTGTGTTGTCGGGACGGGGTCTTGATACAATAAAACCTCAATATATCGCGTTTTCTTGTCACCATGAACTACTAGAGAATAAAACGAAACTTCTCACACGATTTGCCGATGCGCATGTATCCGGTCTAACCCAAATACAGTCACAAACTGTGCTTGCTTACCTTGATGCTTCAGACAAAAGTCATGACAATATTGCAAGCATACTCAATAAAAATAGAAGTAATGTAAGTCGTATTCTGAATGCTAGTAACTATAAGTTGATTGCAGAATATCTTAGCTACATGGAACAAGAAATTGCGAGTTGGAAGCAAAGTAGCGACGCGTAAAAATGACGATAGCGATATTACGCAAGAGAGCGGCGCAGGTTGAGAAAATGACTCTCAATTTGACATCAAAAATTCACGCTTATAAAGGGAAGTAACATGTTGGCTCAAAACGTAAATATCACGGGTGACTTCTCATTGGACCAACCTGAAGTTTTAGTCGGGTTATTGCTGGCTCATATACTTGCAGACTTTTATTTTCAGCCTTATGCATGGGTTCAAGAAAGAAATGAACGCCATGCGCTGGCAATGCCTCTTTATCTGCATACGCTTATACATGGGCTACTTGCAGCAGGGGTAATGCTGTTGCTTGCGCAAAACGTGAGTGGATGGACCCTAGGTATCAGCGCTATAGTTATAGCGGTTTCTCATTTTAAAATTGATGTAATTAAGTCGTATTGTGCCCAAAGCACTAGGGCGTTTATTGCTGATCAATTTGCGCATATTCTGGTTCTTGTTGCCGTGTTCCTATATGCAACGAATCAATGGGCAGCTGCCATTCAACTCTTCGAGAAACTCAGCGTAGAGCACTTAGCAGTCATACTTGCTTATTTAGCAGTACTAAAACCTAGCTCTATTGTTATCAAACAGTTGTTATCGCCTTGGAGCAGTGAAGTACTGTCTACTAGCCCTTCACCTAAACATCCTAACGACCCGCCCACCATTAGCACCGAAGCGCAGCAAACCCTGTCTTTAGCTGGGCAGCGCATAGGGTATCTAGAAAGGGTATTAATGCTGACTTTTGTGTTATTAAACCAGTTTTCCGCAATTGGATTCCTTATTGCTGCGAAATCTATTTTCCGCTTTGGCGATCTCACTAAACACCAAGACAGAAAGCTAACTGAATATGTACTTTTGGGCACCTTTACTAGTGTAGCAATGACCCTTGTTATAGGTTTACTATGCGCTGCCGCATTAGGGCGATTACCCATTAAACCCTAAAAAGCATTAATTCGTTTATAAAAGCTAAGTTATGAACCATGCTGTTTGATGAATCGAACAATGGGTATTTCAATCGCTATTATCTACTCACTAAGTCGTTAATCTGGTACTTAGACGACGCTCTAACGTAAACAATAGTCTCATCGTCGCTTATATTGCGAAGGCGGTGCTTAGCCGGTGTATAAGACGCAACATAGCTGCCTGCGTTAAGCGTTCGCGCATTGGATTTATTCTCGTCTATGTAACTCAAACTACCTTGGATAACTACGGCTTTAAACTCATCACCGCTGGATGTTATCGAACCTTCAAAGCCTTTTGGAAGCTTAACCAGTGTGCCGTAAACACTATAGGTATCGCCCCAAAGGTAAGTGGCAGAAACATCGTTGGCGGCGATATTAACCAGGTCGCTTTCTTGAAGCCACACCATGTTATCCACGTGCAGATTTACCGGTCGCTCACCATTGTCGAAATGTTCTTTTGACGGTTGAACTAAATACGGTCCCTCATCAATTTCAAGGTAAATGAGGTTGGTTTTATCATTCGCTGCTGTGGTGTGAGCTTCTCCTGCAGGCTGTGTCCAAAATGAACCTGTTGGCATCCACATTTTAGCGGCATTTGGGTCGTCGTTATGCATTTCGCCTTTAATAACAATGCCGCGATAGGTAATGTTATGAATGTGCGGCGGAGACTCAAAGCCTTTGTTAAAGCGCACCAGCATACCGGTGGCGGTGTCTTTTGTTCTATCTCCCCACAAATCAGCTGCGCCAGGGCTTTTATCGCCTCGAGCAGGGTTTAAATAACCCCAGTTAATATCTTCTGCCGTAGTTACTTTTGTTTCAGCCTGCACGCTGGGCGCAATGTAAACACTTACGCTAACCAGTAGCGAAGCTATCGTTAATTTAGCGAGTTTCAGGTGTTTCATACAATCTCCAATTCGTTGGTTGTCGGCGTCGCTTATTTGATAGTTTCAGTTTATTCGTTAGAAAAAGGATAATAAACGACCAAACGCGCGAAAGACTTTCCTGAAAACAAGGATAATAAAAATGATCCACACTAATTCAGAGCGCTCGCGTAAAGTATGAAAACAGAAGACTTACAGGTTTTTATAAAAGTAGCAGAAGTAAATTCTATTACCCTTACAGCTAAGAAGCTTGATTTAAGTTCATCTGCAACAAGCATGGCTATTAAGCGAATTGAAGAGCAACTTGGTGTAGAGCTATTGGTGCGCAGCACCAGAAAAATAAGGCTGTCACCGGAGGGCGAGCGTTATTTGCCTATGGCAAAACAGGCGCTAGATGCGTTGCAACAGGGCTTGGCATTGGTTACCGAAAATAAACAGTGCATTCATGGTGAGCTTCGCATGGCCATGTCATCAGAGATGGGGCGAAACTTAATGCGCGAGCTACTCAATAAGGTGCAAAACGAAAACCCCGCACTGTCATTGCGCCTACACGTTAGCGATAGTCGTGTGGATTTTTACCGTGACGGCGTAGATGTTGCGCTTCGCGCTATGACAAAGGAAGCGGTAAAAGAGTCGCAGATGTATGGGTTTAAAGTGTGTAACATTCCCCATGTTATTTGTGCGTCACCGCACTATTTAAGCGAAAACAAAGCGCCTGAGGAATTAAGTGACCTTGCCCATCATAATGCGCTGCTTTATAAGCTATATGACCAAACGCACAATGCATGGGAGCTGACTAAAAACGGCGAAAAATTTCGAGTAAAAGTGCAAAGTAATCGCGCAGTAAACGATGGGGATATCGTAAGAAGGTGGTGTGTTGACGGAGCGGGTATTGCAAAAAAATCTGCTATTGATGTGGCCGAAGATTTGTTAAGCGGAAAACTTAAGCGCGTGTTAACGCAGTATACGGTTCCGCTAACAGAAATGTGGCTAATGCTTCCCAGCCGCCATTTAATTACTCCTGTCGTCAGATTAGTTAGAGATGAATTGAAATTAGTTATAGAAGAGCGTCGTCAAAAACTAATTGAGAAAGGGTTACTTACTGAAAATGAATGGCCTGGTTTGGATAGCTTTTGATACCAGCTTAACTACAACCAAAACACTAAAATAGTGCTAAGTGGCTAAAAATTGGACTTTTTGTGCTATTTCTAGATTGAATTTGAAGGCCGAATATTTTCTAATAGTGTCTGCAAAGGAATGCGACACATAAGTCTTATAATGCACAGTGTGGGATAGCGCTGCCACAATATCACTTCGTCTACCTTCCTTTGTTTTCATAAAAAAGCTTCAGCACGAAATATTCTGCCCGAAGCGCAATAAGAGAAAAAACATGAAGGCAAAACTATTAGTTCCATCGTTAATTGCCGCCGCCCTTATCAGTGCTTGTGGAAGCACACCTCCGACACCGGAAGAGCGAGCGATGGTAAATCAAATGTAAAAAGCGTTTCTCGCTAAGCTACAAGGCATGACAGTTCCATCTGCTGCGCAGCAACAAGCCGCACCCGCCGCTGAGCCGGAAATATTGCTTAGTGCAGCCGAACTCGCTGAACAAAAGCAAAAAGTTGATGCAACAGGCGGCCCTGCTATTTTCTATCGCAAGAAAGATGGAATTATGATCGATGGTCAGATGTTTAACGATTTCGAAGGGCAAGTAGCGAACTTTGGTGGCAACCGATTTACTGGTGAATTTACCTACGCGGTTGAGAACTTCGACGGGTCTTTTACCCTTAAGTATCACAAAGCCCACTCTGCGGAAGCGCCTATAAAAATTGGTACGGTGTGGAAGCGTGGTGGTCACTTTGAAGTAAGAACAGTAACTGGCAAAAAAGCGACGGGGAATAGCGTTATACCTACGTCAGACGGCTTTATTGTAGGGCGTTCAGGTTCGGCCTTTCGTTACTTTATTGATGGAGATAGCGTTAAAAACATCACTTTGTTAGATAACTACCACATTGCCGAGCATCAAAAAGGTGACGCAGCATCTACCGGTTTTATTCTACTAGAAAAAGACCCTCGTGATGAAAACGACAAAGTAGGAGGGTTGTTAAACTCGTTTAAAGAGTTAGGCAATACCTTTGGACTTAATAAGTTCGATGACTATGTACTTGTAAGCATCGATGGCTATACCACAGTACCTATGGACGTGGGCTTAGGCGGCAAAGAGATCGCAGAGCATTCTAACTGCAAACGTCAAAACGCAGTGATGAATAAGTGTGAAAACGTTGAATTTAAAGAGTCACTTTATACTAAGTTAGGTTTGCCAAACTACAGCCACTATTATTGGTCAATCAACTGGGTTCAAACTCAATCTGGTCCAATGGCAATTTACAGAACCTCGACCAAAGTTAAAATCGTAGATATCAACAACAAGCAAGTTCACACCGTGTTTTCACGTACACTAGGCGTTAACGACTTTGTTGTGATTGAAAATGCTGACGGGACCACCGGTATCAGAGCTCGCCTAGGCTTTAGTAAGGAAGAAGTAAAAGATATTGAGTCGTTCATCAGAAACAATACCACTGATATAGAGCCTATGCAGACCCTTCAATCGTCGTAGTATTAGCTTGATTTAGCTTTAACGCGAGAGAGGCTTACTGTTAGTAAGCCTCTTTTTTTGCCAGTTTATACAGCCTAGTTCTTCATTAGTTTTCCTTATTGCTTTCGCCTGACGTTCTTATGTTTGGTGTAAATTGTGGCAGTGCTTCAAAGCTCTCCTGAGAAAATTCAGGGTCTTTGAAAAGGTGGTAATAATAAAACTTTCGTAGCGCCTTATGAAAAGCACGTACGTCATTCTCATAAGCCAGCATAGCGCTTACGTTAGTTCCTTCAGCGCTTGATAATAAACGCTGCGTGAGCAAAGACGGGGAAAGCAGTGCTACGTAGCTTGCAATGGTGTCCTTTTGAAGCGTGGCAGCCTGATAACCTTTAGATAACTCGCTAGCCGTCTGGTCGCCCACTTGTTGAAACGCGTAGTACCATTTCCAGTTAAACGAACTGTCTCTTTCAGGATCGAACGTTGTGTAATCGGCCCACTGCGGATGAGTGGCAATAAATGCGCGCCACGTATCTTCAACGGGCTTATCCCATGCACTATTTACCGCTTCGCGCTGGGTAAGCACAATATCGCCACCTTCAGGTGTTTCTGCCACCGCATTAATTACCGTGTGTGCGGTCACGGGCACAATAACAGTGGTAACAAGCCAAGCGCCCAGCATAATAGAGGCAAGATGCGTTGCACTGAAACTTGCAAAACGCTTTGCGGCGCCAATTACAAGAACAATGGCACTCCATATTGCAATGTTACCTATTACTATTGCGCAAACGGTTAAAATAGAGGGCAAAGATGCACCATTAATTAACCCGAACACAACAAACGGAACAAGCGTAACAAGGGCTAAAGGAACCAAGGTTACGACTACTCGTGCCGTCCATAGGGCATGGGCGTTGCGTGCGGTTACATTGAGTAAGTCGAAGCGGCGAGCTTCCCGCTCTTTTGCTTTTAAATCGTAAAGCAGCAATATGATAAATAATGGCAGCAATACGCTAGTAACAAAGGCAAAATCGAAACGCCCTAAAAACGCAAGCTCTGGGTTATCGGTATCGCTTTCATAAATTTGCCCCTCTAACGCCAGCATACGCACCCGGTGCTTCCAAGGAAAAACATCCCGTTCGCCTACGGCCGCAAAAGCCAGCGGGGAAGGGGGGGCATACGTTAAGTGAAACGTATAGTACGCGGCACTACCGTAATTCGACTGATGTGCGAGGGCGCTATCTCTCTCAGTTTGATCTTTCTCTAACAGTCGTTCAATGGTAGCTTGCTGTTCCTGCATTTCTGCGAAGCCTGTCCACGATGAAACCACACTTAAAAGGAATACGACCAATAACGTAAGTTTTATTTGGCGATGACCAAAAACAAAACCCGCCTCACGTTTAATATCAGCAAAACGCATCATGGGTTTAACCTCCTAACAGCCGCTTTTAAAAGCAAGGCGGTAATGCACACCCAAAACAGGAGTTGTAGGAAATAAACAAGCGCATGTGAAATGCGTGTGTTGGCTGCCTCGGGCTTAAAGTTAAACTCTGATAACAATGCCCAGTTGTCTGCACCGACAACCGCTTTATCAGCCGCTTCTTCGCTTGCGTTGCGGTTCATGTCCAGCTTGTAATCCAGCTTTTCAACATGCACTTTATTTAGCCCTTGAACAAACTCTAAACGCAGGGCCTCTGCTTCTCTTAAAAAGCGATGATGGGTTTCAAGGCTGGTGCCAGCCAATATGGTTGAAATAGCGCGAACGGCAACCGTAGGGGATAGCCAACCAAACTGACGTGCAATATATGCTTGTTCTAACTCTTCACCCATTCTGTTTTCGGCGAATTCATTAAGCACTTTTGCCTGTCTGCCTTCTGAGTACTGAGCAACAACTCCGCGGAAATTAACAGGAAGGTCGTCCACGGAATCTACATTGTATTTTGCTAATAAATCTTCTTTTAGCTTTTTAAATGCAGGGTCGTTAACGTCGTGACCGTCGCCCAAACTTCTAAGCTTTTCTTCTACTTTAAAGTCCGCTTCAAGTTTGCCCATAGAGGGGGCTGCATTCGTTGCGACGCTGCTGCCTAAGCGAGGAAGTAAAACACATGCGGACATCCAAATAACAATAAGCACGGTGAAGCTAACGCTACTTTTATCAAATAACGCTGAACACGCAGTTACAACGGTAGCCCATAGCAAGAAGTAAACGGCGTAACTTAAGCAAAATAGCAGCACCACAAGCGGGCTTTCGCTCGAAAAGGCGACATAAAGACAAGCTAAAAGTAAGGGTAATAAAAAGAGGCTGCTGGCTGTTACTAGCGCTAACAGTTTTCCAAAAATGAGTTGCCAGCGAGTAGTACCTTGCGACAACAACAGCGTGAGCGTTCCCGCTTCGCGCTCTCGCGATACGCTGCCGTAGCCAATCAGAATAATAAACAATGGTGCGAGTACTAACGCAAGAAAGCTTGGAGTTAAGCTGCTAAAACGCGTAAGTCCCGCTGATTGTCGCTGCTGCGCGAACATGGCACTATTTTGGCGGTGACCCTCTAAGAAAATAGCGTTGCCTGTGTAGGTGTCTACACCAGGCTCAATAACGCTTAGCGGAGTAGGGGCACGAAATACGTAGTGGCCATAGTGTACCATTCGATGTGGATGCTTATCAGGCTGCGCTTTAAAGCGCGCTTCCGCTTCCGTTTGAAGGTGCTCTCTGGCGTGCGCGGCCTCTTCAATGTGAAACGCATTTACGACTAGGGCTGCAAGGGTCAGTATGGCCCCTAGCAACAATACCGTAGCGGCGACTTTCGTGCGCAGCCAATAGCGCCACTGATCTGCACAAATGGTTTTTGCTACACTAAATATCATGCTTTGCGCCCTGCAAACGCTGCGTGTACGGCTTCTGTATCGATGGGCGTGTCACCAACACGCTCGAAAGTGCCGGTTAGTTTACCGTTACTTAAAAGCACAATACGGTGAGCGACTTGGCAAGCACCGTATACGTCATGAGTAACCATAAAAATAGTAGCGCCGTTGGCCGCTAGCTCAGACACCAACGCATTAAATTCATCAATGGCGGCGGGGTCTAGCCCTGATGTAGGCTCATCTAAAAACAGCACGGGTGCATTGCGCAATAGGGCAAGCGCAATTGCGGTTTTCTGGCGCATGCCCTTAGAATAGTTTGACAGCGCCTTATCCCATGCATTTTCTTGAAGGGCCACTTTGCGAAGTGCCGTAAATACGTCTTCGTCTGATTTATCGACCCCAGCTACTGAAAGAAAGTAGCGAATATTTTCCAAGCCTGAAAGATGACCATAAAGAGTGACCGATTCAGGTAAATAAGCAACAGACTTTTGAACATCGTTAGGGTGAGTAGTGGCGTTATGCCCTAACACACTAGCGCTACCGCTGGTTGCTTTCATTAAACCTAGAAAGGTTTTAAGCGTAGTGGATTTACCGGCACCGTTCCCACCCAAAAGCGCAAAGACTTCACCCTTGCCGACATTAAAATTGAGGTTATCTAAAAGTGTGCGATCGTCCACGCGCACAGATAGCGCATCCGCGCATATTACTGAATTTGTTTGCATTGTATAACATGCTGTAACTGAGGATTTTCAGTAATGTTATAATATAACTAAATAAATAGGAATAGGTTTTACGCCTAAAAAAAAGGAATGAACATTTAAGTAAAGGTTAGTACGGGAAACAACACTGTACCGATAATATAAACGAAAAAGGCTTGCCGATTGGCAAGCCTTTAGAATTGGTGGGCTGGCGTAAGTTGAAAAGGCTATCTAACTTGCTGATTTTGAAATTTATTATCCTTTTTGAATTTCTTCTGTGTACCTTGTGGTGTACCTATCTTTTTCATTTAATTCTAATTTTCTGCACTTTTCATAGTTTTAGACATATCAATACGAGATAATTTACCGATCAGCGCCAATTGATAACTTTAGTGCATACACATCACTAATCAGATTAACTTACATCTGAGAGGTGACTTTTAATTATTCAAAATGAGAACTGATTAGTGAAAAAACTAATGAAATTGAAACAATACCTTTCCTTAAATGACGCGACCAATTATTTGTCTGCGGCTTTAGAAGAGCAGGTATCAGTCGCTGACATATATGAACTATCGTTGGAAGGCCACATAGCGATATCAATCCGCTTAACGAATCAGGCATATGCGAAGAAAGTCGGATCAGCTCCAGGGCGTGAACTAATAGATGGTGAACATCAAGTTGCGCCAGTCTTGGCTGACGAAGTTGATGAGCAAGTCCATATCTTTAACGGTATTTACGACTTAGCAATGTTTGGTGAGGAACGGTTCGAAATAAGAAAGCTCTATCAACAAGCGATTCAAGAAGATAATCCTGTGCTTTCTGAACTTAGTGGCTTCTATGTAAAGCACGAAGGCAGTATTTATAAACTCTTGGAATCCCTCCCTGTATCGAACTCAGAAGAATCCCAAATATCGAAAGAGGCTAGGTTAGAAAGCTTATTAAAAGCGAAAGGCTTAACGAGTCAAAGTCAGTTTGATGACCCGCTCTCAGCTTTTGAAAATTTTGATGCTGAAGAAATATTAGAAATATCTAGGTTAGTGAGCCCCTTTCCAGGAGATGAATTCAGAGAGGCCATTTCTATTCCCGCGAATACGTACCAGTTTGTTATAAGGCCTACAGAACTTCATCGCTTAGTTGCTAAACTAAACAATCCTCTTCTAATTGATGGAAAAGTAGAGAGCAAACTGCTTCCGCTAGAGAAACGGACTCTTCTTAATGTCATCCATATTCTGCTGAAAGAGTTGCGTATAGACCCAAATGTTAGAGGTATATCTTCTTCAATAAGTCTGTTAAGTGATAAAGCTGGGATAGCTATTTCGGATAATACTATCCGTAAAGTCCTCAAAGATGTTGTCGAATATTCTGACTGACAAGAGCTAAAATAATTACTTCCTAAAACGCAATTGCGTTTTTGCTTTCCGCAATTGCGTTTTTCAACCCTCCTTTAGACATAACCTCTTGGTCTTCCGATAACAGACAAAGAGGTTCTTTTATGTCTCATAAAATCATGCGGTTACCAGAAGTCATTGAGGTGACTGGTC
Source organism: Alteromonas sp. IB21 (assembly GCF_016405965.1). GTDB lineage: Bacteria > Pseudomonadota > Gammaproteobacteria > Enterobacterales > Alteromonadaceae > Alteromonas. The sequence goes on from NZ_JAEFCD010000023.1 coordinate 69,848, forward strand.
TATCGCGCAGTACTATCTATCTACGTATGAATAAAGGCAGCTTTCCGCTTTCCATTTCTTTAGGAGAGAGAGCTGTAGGTTGGTTACACACCGATATAGCGCATTGGCTTGATGCTCGTGTTGCTGAATCAAAGGTGTGTAGCCATGACTAGACGATTCACAGCAAACCGTATCAAAAGCAATCGAAACTATACCGTTGCTGATGTCAGCGAAACGTTAGGTGTTCACTTTAAAACAGTACGTAATTGGATTCGAGTAGGCTTACCAGTCATTGACGCCAAGCGTCCTCTCTTAATAAATGGGGCTGACTTGAAGGTCCATTTAAAGCAGAAGCGTAGAGCAACAATGTTTGGTTGTGAGAATCATGAAATGTGCTGTTTTCGTTGCAAGCAGCCAATGAAGCCCATACTCGATTCAGTGCTCTTTATCGCGAAACCAGCAGGAATGGCGCACATGACGGGGGCTTGCGAAGAGTGTAACACTCGAATGAATAAGTATGTTTCCTGGCGCGACGTCAATGATATTTGGAAAGATCTGAAGGGTAAATTACCGATAGCAGAAAAACACATAGTCCTAAGAGGACAAAAGCTCTTAAATTGTCCTTTCAGCGAGGTTTCTAGTGATGAAAAATAATAGTACAAATAATGCCCGAATTATCTATGAATATACAAAGTTTTTGAAGGAAGCTAAGCGCTTAGATGACTCGACGGTTGATGGTGCTCTCAAATCTATAAATCGCTTTGAAGATTGCACAGGGTATTTAGACTTTAGGAAATTTAGGGCGAAGCATGCAATTGCTTTTAAGAAGAATCTTCTTAGCAAAAAGTCTCTAGCAACTGGTGAAAAACTGAGTAAGGCAACTGTGCTTACAGCGACCCGTCACCTAAAAGCGTTTTTCCAATACTTAGCTACTCAAAAAGGATATCGCGCAAAAGTTAACTATAGTGACATCGAATATTTCAATTTATCGGAAAAAGACACTCGGATTGGAAATGCAAAGCGTAAAAGGAGTGTGGCGACAATTGAACAAATCGTTAAAACCCTAGAAGGAATGCCTTGTTCGACTTCAATTGAAATGCGAGACAGAGCTTTAATAGCATTTGTTATTCTGACTGGTGCGCGAGACGGAGCAGTTGCCTCTGCAAAAATTAAGCATATTGACCTTGCTGACCATAGCTTTTATCAAGATGCTAGAGACGTGAATACTAAATTTAGTAAGACATTCACTACTTACTTTTTCCCAGTAGGAGAATTGCCACATAAAATATTAGCTGACTGGATTGATTACCTAGTGACTGAATTAGGATACAAACAGAATTCGCCATTGTTTCCAAAAACAAAGCTGGCTCATGATGCTAATCAGCAATTTGAAGCGGTAGGGTTACTTGAAGAGCATTGGAGCAATGCTAATCCGATTCGTAAAATATTTGCGCAAGCATTCGCCCTGGCTGGGTTACCCTATTTCAATCCACACAGTTTTCGAAATACCTTAGTGCGATTAGGTGAAAAGCTTTGTCAGACACCTGAAGAGTTTAAGGCGTGGAGTCAGAATTTAGGGCATGAGAGTGTGCTAACAAGTTTTTATAGTTATGGAGATGTTCCCGACTATAAACAAGCTGAACTGCTTCGGAAGCTTTCTAAGCCAGCAGAGAATATTACACCAGACATGGTAGAACAAATTAAGCTTTTAGTGCGTTTACAGCAAATGAACGGAAATACATAGTATCCATAAGTAGGTCAATCTCAGCTGGTATCAATAAACATTCATATATTGATACCAGCTTTTTTATGTCTAGGTTGGTATCATAAAAGTAGGGTCTTTAAATAATGATGCTAATATTATATGATACCCCAATAAATGATACTAAAAAGGAAGTTTACTGAATAATGCGTATATTTGCTTATTGTCGAGTTTCTACCACAGAGCAAACGACAGAAAACCAAGTAATAGCCATCCGTCAAAAAGGATATAAAGTGATTGATTCACGGATAGTCAGCGAGACAGTTTCGGGCTCGGTCGAAGCTATGAAGAGAGAAAAGTTCAAGATGCTCATCAACCACAAGATGGAAAAGGGCGATATGCTGGTGGTTTTGAAATTAGACCGATTGGGTCGAGACAATATAGATGTGCAGAGTACAATCAATTTACTCACTGACAAAGGGATTAAGGTGGTGTGCCTAGATCTTCCAGTAGCTGATCTCTCTAGTGCAGAAGGTAAGCTTATGCTTCAAATGTTTTCAGCATTTGCTGAATTTGAGCGCAACAGGATTAGAGAGAGGACAAGGGAAGGACTCGAGCGAGCTAAGGCAGAGGGTAAGAAGCTAGGTAGGCCAAGAGCTAAATCTACAACGCTTGCAGTTAATGCGAAAAAAGCTGAAGGATTATCCCAGTCTAAAACGGCCGAAGCACTAGGTATAGGAATCGCCACAGTGAAGAGACATTGGAATTTAAGGACTATACCGAATCATGGGCGTGTTGCTGTTAAATAGTTAGACTCAATAATCTGATAATCAATCTGTACTGAGTACTTCTCACTAATACGATGATATGTAATTAAACCAGAGCTTTAGCAAAATTATGAAGCTAATTGTTAAGGCTCTATCTTAAGCAAAGCTAACATACACGATTTTGTGACTAGTAGTATTGATCTGACAGGGTAGCTGAGCTAACCTTATGACGCTCTTTAGCGTAATTTGGATTAGATCTTGTAATTTAATCTAGTTTGGCGTTGCGCCAAACTCAAATTTATTGAGTAGTTTTACGGTTGCGGAACGACATTATCGATCCGCAATAGTTGCTCATTCTTCGCACCGATTGCGGATCGATAATGTCGTTCCGCGTCTCAAAGTAAAGAGTAATTAGTGATACAGATGAGTCTGTATCACTTCCTTTCTTCACAGTAAGTAACTTTATCATGCAGTTATCGATTCTCAGTTGTTTCACCCCAGAAGATTTCGAAACCGACTTGAACCAATACCTAGCTGAAAAACCATCTCACCACTATAAGGTATATAAGATACCAAAGCGGACTATTGGCTTTCGTGTTATAGCTCAGCCAACGCCGAAATTAAAATCAATTCAAAGAAAAATAGTGGAAAAAATGATGAGTTATCTTGTTGTGCATTCCGCGGCGAAAGCTTATGTAAAAAGCTGTAGCATAAAAGACAATGCTTTAGTTCATGCCAATTCAAATTTTCTCTTAAAATTAGACTTAGAAAACTTTTTCAATAGTTTAACGCCTGATATGTTAAAGCGAGCTGTCCAATATCAAGGTTTTTCTATTGTCGAAAAAGAAGCGAATGCCTTAAATGAGTTATTGTTTTGGAATAAAAGTAAGAAAAAAAAAGCAAACCTCTATCTAAGTGTTGGTGCACCAAGCTCCCCCTTTTTGTCTAACGTCATTATGTTCGAATTTGATGAGGCGGTTACTAAGTTGTGTAAGCAGTTAGGAATATCATACTCTCGATATGCAGATGACCTCACTTTTTCAACATCTGTAAAAAACGTTCTTTTTGAAGTTCCGAAAATCATAGAAGAAATTCTGCTGCAAATGTTCGGTGGAAAACTTAAACTGAATTACTCCAAGACAAGGTTCTCTTCGAAAGCTCATAATCGACATGTTACAGGAATAACCCTGACGAATAACAATAAGTTGTCTTTAGGAAGAGAAAGAAAAAGGTATATAAGGTCACTTTTACATAAGTTTTCGAATAGTTTGTTGAGCGAAGATGATATAAACAGTTTAAAAGGTTTAATTAGTTTCGCCATGAATGTGGAACCTGCCTTTATTGCAAAAATGAAAGCACATTACGGCACTGCGCTTTTTGACGAACTAAATCGGTACAACTGTGGTAATAATTAAATATGTCTGAACAACTAAGTAAAACCGTTAGAAGATTGATTTCTCGTTCAGAAAAGGGAGAGTTTTCAGCTTCTTTTCAGTTAGCACAAATGTACACTGAAGGCTTTAGTGTAGAAAGAGACAAAGAAAAAGTTCAAGAGTATCTTGCAATTTGCGCATCTCAGTTAAAAGAAAATTCATTTAGATTAAATTCAATTAAGCTCTCTGGTTATAAAGGATTCGAATTAGTAGAACTGGACTTTTTAGAAGAAAATCGTACAACTGTACTAGTCGGTAATAACGGTAGTGGAAAGTCTACAGTATTAGAAGCTATTCAGAAAAGTTTAACTCACCTCAATTCTCGCTTAGCTACTAGGTCGCAAAATGGTGACCTTATAGATGAGTATGAGATAAAGCGAGGTAAGGACATAGCTACGATAACTAGTAGTTTCAAGCTTCAAAACCAAAGTGTCCATATGGATTTGAAGCAAAGTTCCGCAATGAATTCTAAAAAGGTCAAAGGTAATTACACTGAGATTAATGATATCTGCCAGATTCTTCGTAAGGCTAATGAAGTAAATCCGCAACTTTCTTTGCCATTATTTGCTTCTTATACTGTCGAGCGTGCCAATGATGTATCGACTAAAGATATTGAAGAATCTGATGAAATCAAAGAAGATTACATTTTCGATAAATCAAAAGCGTATAGTAAGAGTCTTTCGGGGAAGGCTGATTTTAAGTTGTTTTTTCGTTGGTTCAAAGAGCTTATTGAAAGTGATAATGATATCGCAAGCCGTGTTGACGAATTGAGAATTAAAATTGAAGCAAAGAATGCAGAGATTAATAGCCCGCTGTTACTCGAGGCCGTTAAACAACACCCTGCTCTCGAGAGTCTTATAAAGTCTCACGAAAGAGAGTTGGAATCCTACAAAGAGCAGCTCAATGCCCTTTACTCTGTTGATGAAAAATCTTTAGACGCTGTCAAACAAGCAATATATAAATTCTTACCAGGCTTCAGTAACCTTAGGCTTCAGAGGAAACCTTTAGATCTGACTCTTGAAAAGAATGGTGTTCAGTTGAGCGTCCTTCAGCTCTCACAAGGCGAAAAAACAATGCTAGCGCTAGTCGCTGACATAGCTCGAAGGCTAACTCTTCTTAATCCAGGCTCACCAAAACCACTCGATGGTTCTGGTATAGTTTTGATTGATGAAGTTGATCTCCATTTGCATCCATCGTGGCAGCAAAGAATTATTCAGAAGCTAGAATCAACATTCGGCAACCTCCAATTTATAGTGACTACACACAGCCCTCAAGTTTGTCATACAGTTGATAGCTCTGCTATTTGGTTACTTAAGAATGGACAAAAATATGCCGCTCCGCGCGGAACAAGGGGAGCAGTATCTTCATGGGTTTTAAAAAACTTATTCGAAGTTGAAGAAAGACCTCCTGAGGATAAATTTACACAAAAGCTATCGAGATATACTAAGTTGGTTTACTCTGACGCATATGATGAGGGAGAAGCTTTAGAATTGCGTAAGGAGCTTTCTCAACATTTTGGGCCGGGATATCAAGACTTGGTGAAGCTAGATCTGTATATCGAAAATAGAAACTGGGAAAAAGAATATGAGAAGAATTCGTAAATCTCATACTTCCAACGTACTAACAAAATATGCAGAAAAAAACCCGAACGGAACTTGGGTAGTCTTTCAACAGGAGCATGGAAAAGCTTACAAGGCTATTAAAGACAAGCTTTTTGAAGAGCAAAGTGAAATTTGCGCTTACTGTGAAATCGATTTGTCCAAAGATAATACTTATGATCACCTTCGTAGGGTAGAACACTTTAAGTCTAAGTCGGGATGGAAAATAGGCAATGAACAGCCTAATTGGCACTTAGATTGGTTTAACCTTTTGGGTGTATGCATTGGTGGAACTGATAGAGATGATCGTGAACGCTTTATAATGCCTGACAACATATCCTGTGACTCACACAAGGAACATCTCGAGACAAATTTAGGATATAACAAGAATTGGTTGGGTAAAGTAGTCTCTCCGTTAGAAAGTGAATTAAGCAGCGAGATGTTCAATTATTGCAAAGCTTCTGGTGAATTAGGAGTAAATATAGAGCATGCAAATTCTGTCCGGTTCGAACACAACGATTATGAGACAAGTGCTGAACTCTTGCAAAAAAGCTTAGAGCTATTCAATTTAAACTGTGAAAGATTAAAACTGGCGAGAAGAGAAATACATCATGTCTATGAGAGAATAAAAGCCGTATATAGAAAAACTGGAGATGTTAGCATGTTCACTTTCAAACTCAAGATGTGGTGCTGTAGCGACCAAGTTCGCAGTTTTCAAACGACACGTGATATTCTGCTAAGAGAATGTTCCGTTGCGAGAAACTGTCTGGGTAGTTGCCGTTGATGGCGAGGATTTGGAACAGAAAGCTTCTAACAATGTATTTAACTGAAAGAAGCCTCAGTTCGCTTTGCCATACTAAATTCCTACTGCTTTTAACTGCTTAACACTAGTTACAGAAAAACAGCCCGTCGCAGCTTTAAGAATATGCTCACTCCACCAATTCATCATAGGGCGGCGGCGTTCTAAATAGTCAGTCCTGTTGTAGGCACTTCGTACTTGGTTGTCGTCTACATGAGCAAGCGCGGCTTCAATTAAATCGCGGTCAAAACCTTGTTCATTCAGCGTAGTACTTGCCAGAGAGCGGAGACCGTGGCTCACTAAGCGGCCAGCAAAGCCCATTCGCTTAAGTGCCATATTTGCAGTCTGGCTGTTACATGGCTTCTTTGGGTCACGGTCTGAAGGGAATATAAACTCTCGATGTCCGCTGACTGGTTTTCATTACTTCGAGAATAGCGAACATTTGGTCAGTAAGTGGAATACGCTGATCTCTGCGTTTTTTCATACGTTCCGACGGAATTGTCCAAACCTTACTTTCCATATCAATCTCTTTCCACATAGCACCAGATGCTTCGCTTGGCCTTGTCATTGTATGTAGTTGCCATTCAATGAGACAGCGCGTGGTTCGCTTAATACTAGCGTTAGCAATTGCACCCATAAGTTCAGGTAGTTCTGCTGGCTTAAGTGCAGCCATGTTTTCTTTTTTGGGCTTTTTAAACGCTGCTTTAATTCCCACCAGTGGGTTAGCTTGGATGTAAGCGTCCGGTAATCCCACCTAGCGCTTAGCAAACAACCATGGTAGCAGTTG
>NZ_JAEFCD010000024.1 GCF_016405965.1 Alteromonas sp. IB21
AATCAGTGATCGGATTGAACCGAAATGGGTGATCGGAATGGGCCGGAACATGCAGTAACAACTACTTTAAAATACGCGCTATTTACGAGTATTCACTTAAAGGAAAATACGCAAACGTAGTGTGGAAAGAATAAGCGCAATATTCATTACGCTATCTATTGCTGACCATACTTTAAGTATGCTCAGCAATAGGAACGCTGCAACTCATTCTATTTAACAACTAAATAACTCTTCATTGAATCAACTTGCCCGCCTAGAGCGAATAAAGCGCAAGCCTAACGAACTAACTTCTTCAAGTATTCTGTGCCTTTTAAATAAAAACAGAAAAAATAAACACGCTACAAGATAAACTCCAAAGTATAGAGCACTCCCTAATACAAGATAGAGTATTCCCTGCCCCGTCAACATTTGTGCTGATAAGACAGCGCCAAAACACGCCGTGGCCAACAGCGCACACATAAACAGTAAGCTAACTACGGGCAGCCCAAACCGCATAGAACAAAACACCAGCAAGATGCCCAGCACAGTGAAAGCGAATACTAGCCTTGCGATAATAAATTCTTCCATAGTGCCTGAGAAGAAAAACGCAAACAGGCCTAATAATAAGCTCAACGTTACCATTTCATAAACCGACAATAGCTTTACATCACCATTTGCAATAAGCCCTTGCTGAACAAAAGTGGACACGGCAAATGTAATGGTGAACACGGCTAATAGCGGTAATAAATGCGCAAAGGGCAGCCACTGCTGTCCTAAAAACAGCGAAACAAGCTCCTGATTAAAAACGTGTAAATAACCAATAATCGGAAAAATCGCACAAAGCAGTATGGTAAGCACAACCACAATGTGCTCACCAATTGGATCACCCCTTCTTTTTATTTCAGAAAAGCTTGCTAGGAATACATTAGATACAGGTGCAATTATTTCTCTACTCGGTAAGAATGAGAGATTTCTCATTAAACTAAAACCACCGAGCTGATCTGCGCCGTACATTTTACTAATGAAAATAACATCGAATTCAGCGCGCACGTAGCCCAAAATAGAACGCATAAGCATCCACAATGAAAAACTCATTTGCTCTTTCAAGCGACTTAATGAAAAAGTAAAAGGGTACGGTACATACCAATGGGAAAGCATTGTCTTACACGAATATGATGTAAGTACGCCGAAAATCATAGCCCAATAGTTCTCTAAAACGAAAGCCAGCACTACAGTAACCATAAAGCTCAACACTCGCTCAATAAGCAATATTTTGGAAATTATTTCATACTCCAAATCTCTTCTATGTGTAAATAATTGAGGGCTCTCGAAGGCAGAGATAGGCAGCACAAATGCCATGACGCGGATTGCCGTTTCTGCTTCCGGCGCATTCAAGAAATCTGCGAGTAACGGCGTTAAGATAAGTAGCGCCACGAACAGGACAAACTTAGACAGTATAGAAATCGTCCATGCCGTTTTAATGTCGCTATCATCCAGTGTCTTCTTCTGAATAATATATTGCTGAGTCCCCCCTTCAGATAAAGCGTCGAAAAAAAATACCAACATGGTAGCTATAGCCACTACACCAAAGTCTTGTGGAGTTAATAGTCGGGCAAGAATCAGCAGGCTTATAATACCTATGCCGCGTTGGAATAATCGAACAATAAGGATCAACGACGTACTGCTGGCCACTTTTCTCGCTAGGTTCAAACTTTTAAGTCCTTATTGGCTGAATTCAAAACAAAGCACACATCAAGAGGACTTGATGTAAAACGCACAACAGTATTCATTTATATACCCTCCTTGAGTAAGTGAAATGTTCAATCAAACACAGCATGCGTGAAGTTCTTTTCAGCGTCATTCTCGCAACGCTTTATGCTTTGCGAAAAGTCGTGCCCTCCAAGCATTTCTTCAACAATACCAACCAAACTATCGGGCGATACCTCAAAATCCCCTACCCGAAAATTCTCTGGCCAATCAATATCTTTAAGAAAGTTGCTGGCTTTTTCATGCACTTCGGCTAATAAAAAAGGAACGTGAGCCATAAACGCGTAAATTGCGCCGTGTAGTCTAAAGCTTAAAAATGCGTCACACTCTCCAATCTGATGCCACATACTCATAGGATCGGTAACATAATCGAACAGCTCTATGCTCACAGACGGGTCCAGAAGTCGAATAAACTCCTGCGTTGCAGCCATATCACCATGCAATTCATGGCCGTTAAATACAAAGAGTCTAAGCTTAACATCACCGCCCCTTTTAGCGTTCAACGTATTAATTGCGGAGGCCAGAATTTGCAATCGTTCGCTATTTTCGTGACGCACTTCTCCTGTTTTTCCACTAAACGAACACAGGGCTAACCCTACGGTTGATCTAGTGCTCTCTTGCTTTGCTTTTAAATCTAGCTTGTCAACCTTTGGCAACAGCCCCGCAAGGTCGAACGCATGTGTGCAAGGTAGATCTAAATTGTAACTCTGCACCAATTCATAAGACTTAAGGTCTCTAACACAAAGAAAAGACATGCGCTTCATAAACTCGATAACTTTCTTTTCGTGTGCCGTCGACTCAAAAGGGCCTACAGAAACCCCGATAGCCCCAATCTTTAAGTTATACTTTTCAAAGTTTTTATTGGCATATTCCATTTCCCACCAGTCTTTGCCGTGGAAGATAGAACCACCAGAATAAACAAGATGCTTATTTTTCTTAAAATGCCTATCTAACAATAACTCGTTAATGAACTTCAGACGATATGGCAATGTTTTCATAACCGGCTTTGCATTGTTGGATAGCTTAGGAATCTTTTTAGAAAAGAAATAACTGGTATCAGCGCCCCAGTAATGCTGCGCTCCCCACTCTGCGACTTTGCAAAAGCAATCGTCGCCTGTATTTTTCATACCGTAGAAGCCACTAAAGGTAACATTCATACCTATCCCTTATTTTGTTTAATGCGCGCAATTCCACAAATTATTTTTTGCATTAACACTATGGCTTGCTGCTTTATTGCATTTATTGTTAATCTTTGGTGATTTTTGATGCTAGGCTCTTTATGTTACTGCCCGCTTCTGCATTTTCCGCAAGCTTCACATCAAGCTTACTTCGGTCGCTTCTCCATCCAGCTAGAAGCAGCCCAACTCTATGCTTCAAAATAGATGCGTCTTCCGCTTGCTTTACATCAACGCCGTCAACTTCCGTATGTGATGTCAAGAATGCCTTCATTTTGTCATCGCACAGTAACGGTAAGAAAGGAATCCCCATACCGAAACCCATTATACAGCCGTGCAGACGACTACTCACAATAACGCGAGCATTACTTACCTTTTTCAACATTCGAACATGAGAAGAGTCCATATTAGTATGTTCTTGATATTCCAACCCTAAAGTTTCAGCTACAGCCATCAGATTTTTTGATATTGTATCTAGGTCAGCGCCTGCCAACCTTACATCTGACGGATGGATTAGATGCAAAAGAACGTTTGAAGAACGTGCTTGTGATTGCCAGTAACGTGGAACCAGATAATTTATTGAGGGGCAAGCGGTAAGAACTAGTTTGTTTGGTGCAAATTGCTCTAAAAAGTTGAAGGTATATTCATCTCTCACGCCTAAATGGTCGGCGCACCTCGCGATTTTAGGAAATAAATCACCTTTCATTTCCCCTCTTCCAGACATCTTATTAATGCCAATACCATGCGCGGTGAAACGCAGGCCACTTTGAAGTACAACGTGCCAAAAGGGTTCGAATACTGGCTGTAAAAGGCCTCCTCCGCCAACTACCAGCAGCACATTTGGGTTATGCTGTCTTAAGTAGTCAATGTGCGCTTTGAACTCCTTTAACCATACAGGAGAACAAAAGAGATCAGGGCCGTCCTTACCCACTATTTCTTTTAAACCAAGATGGGAAATATAGTCCCCAACGTTTCTTTTGTTTGCATAAATGTAAACGACAGGAGCGTTTTTTAAGTACTTTTTCCTTGTGAACTTTTGCTTTAGGTAGAATGAAAGTGAGCCATAAAGATCAAATTTTTCGGCAAAGTATAAGTTGTAGCGCCACCGAATGGGTTCCCACAAAAACGACATCACTCGTGTGCTCCTTCGTCCTGCTTTTTATTCAACAGATTAAAATAGGTTGACGCAATGTGTTTAGTGGTGTTCTCCCACGTGAATTGCGAGGCGAGCGCTATGCCTTTAGCAACCTTTTGTTTATATAGCGCGTCGTCAGTTAGCAGCGCTGCAAGGTTTGCACTCAGCGCAATAAAGTCTTCCGCGTCTGCGCTGCATACCGCGTCTTGACCGATTTCTTTAAGCACATCAGCTTCAGAGGTTACAACCGGTGTGCCTACTGCCATTGATTGTACAAGCGGAAACCCAAAGCCTTCTTCACGCGACGCGAACATAAATACTTTTGTCGTTTGCATTTGCTGTATGAGTTCGTCTTCGGTTACCCACCCTTTTATAACAATGTCATTGCCAATATCTAAGGTTCGAATAGTTTTAGCAATAATGGAATCTTCTCCCCCCACAAATCCCAAAATAGTGAGAGGATGCCGTTTCTTTAATTCGCCTGACAATTGCCCCCATGCCTTAAGCATGTTTTCAGCATTTTTTTGATGGCTGTCGCCTCCCAGCATCAATACCCCTTGTTTCGCTAATGTAGTTGAAGGGGGGGTGAACCCGTTAGGAATACCGTGGTACACGTGCGACACTTTACTTTTAAATGCAGGAAACGTATTGGTGATATCACGCTCAGAATATTTCGATATAGTTAAAATGTGGTCGGAAATGGTAAGACCCAAACGATATACTGCCCACATGTATATTTTCATTCTAAATATATAAAAATTTTCTTTCACACTACGCTCTTTATAGTAGTGAAATATCTTTAACGAATGCCATTCAATTAGATCATGGGTAGTTGTGATTTGTTTAACGCGAGACAGCAGGCAAACCCTATTGCCTGGCATATGAAGAAGGTCAATACTGTAATGCTTTAACGCCTTCGGTAACAACCATTGTTCCCAAAGCATTTCCGTATCAGCATCAATATTAATTAACGTTACGTTCGAAAACTTTTTGAGTACGTTGAGACGTTGTTGATACTGGGACGCGTCATCATTGTACTCAAATTGCCTATTAATAAAAAAGTAAAAATCAACGTTGGGCATCATCTTGGGCAGGCATTGACATAGCATGTACACGTATTGAGGCATGCCTCTTAACGGCCGCAAAATAAATCGCGCGTCAAGGCCTATCCGGTGTCTCACTGGCGTATTAATTAACTTCTTACCGTCATCCATTCAAGAACCTTTGTTTGTAAATTTACGCGAAATCAAGCGACGTCCAGGGACCTCAACCAGCCTGTAACACATCGTCGAAAACATTAATACTATTGCGATATAAGCGAAAATATTAAAAATAGAGGCATTGTGACTGTCTTCCATCAATAGCATAACAAACCAATTGAGTAAAAAGGTATGGCTTAAATAGACGGAGTAAGATATGTCGCCAAGCCATATAAAAGGTTTAAGCTCAAGCAGCCTGTGAATTGGCCCTTTAGACAAAAGAAGCCCTAAAAGCATACAAAAGAATAACCCAGGCGCGTAAAAGTGATTGGCAGTAGTAGTTAGAATTAATCCATAGAAAGACAAGAAGGAGATACAAAAAAGCCACTTACCAAAAGCAATCTCTTCATCTTTCAATCTGTAATAGATGATGTAAAGGCACATTCCGTTGAAGAAACCGAAAACGCAACGAAGGAGTCCTAGGTCCCCAATATTATCCCCTAATGAACGAGCTCCAATTACCGTGTAGGCAATCGCGGTGATGCTTAGCGAAACTAATAGAGCAATAACAGCATAGCGTCGGAACTTTGCAATAAAACCAGCAGTAAATGCAAAAGCCAAATAAGCACAAAACTCTCCGCTGATAGTCCATGACGGAGTATTCCACATTGACCAAAAATCGGAGCTGATAAACCAAAGATCTAAAAGCATAAGTTTGATGAAGAAGCTTTCTGCGGTAAATGCTCCTTCGGGTACTACTCTATTTGTTAAATACAAGGCAAGAGGAATGCTGAGGTAGCTCAAAAGAACAAAAACGTGAAGTGGATAAATTCTTGCTATGCGCTTAATTATAAAAACTTTTTTAGCCTGCCAAGTGTCATTACTCGAAAAGTGTTTCATATAGTTAAAAGAAATAATGAATCCGCTCAGTAGAAAAAAGAAATCTACCGCTAAATAGCCCTTCTCAAAGAATATACTAATAAACTGCGGAACATTGTAAGCAACCAACCAATGCTTTATATGATAAAGAACGACAAAGAATGCAGCGATTCCTCTTATTGAAGTAAGGTAATTCATTTATGACTCTTCTACTGTACTTAAAGCTAGAGAGACTCCATATAGATAATAGATCCATGGATAAAATGCTACGCCAATGAAGAGACCTCCGACACAATAAATAATTAAAGAATGGCTTAATGCACCGCCAATAACCCCAACTTCTCCACCGAACTGTTTAATAGTCCTTCTGTTAAGCAAAATTGTATGCAGTAAAATTGACAGAAATAGAAAAAGTCCCCCGTAACCGGTCTCGCCGAGCACTTCGAAGAATATATTGTGGAATGCTTTACCGCCACTTTGTTTTATTTCTATTTCGTCACCTCGCTGATAGTGGTGTAAAATACCAGCGTTCGCGTTGTAGCTGTAAAAACCGCCCCCGAAAAAAGGTCTTTGAGAAACGTAGTCTAATGTCCACCTCCACACTACAATTCGACCTATGGCAGACTTTTCAGATGTTGTAGCGTCTTCTATAGACGACATGCGCTGAAACCAAGACTTGGGCGCAACTGTATAAATAAGCAAAGGAATCATACATATAGCCAGAAACACTTTAAAGTTTATCTTGTGCTTTTTCAGAAGTAATCCTATATACGCTGCCAACGCTACTAGACCCGTTCTAGCTTGAGTTCCAACAACCGTGAGTAAAGATAGAGCAGAGTAAGCTAAAGACAGCCAGCGAAAAGCACTCCATGACTGTGCAATTTTTGAGGATGACTTTAAGGCAACAAACAAAGGTATAAGGCAAACTGCTAGCGACGCCAGTGTAGAGCCTTCTGAATACATAAACCCACCGATTCCGATAAGTGAAACCCCGTAACCTCCTCCCCCTAATAAGGTTTTTATCCCAGCCATAAAAAGGAATAACCCAAAAGAAGCAACACATATCCAAAGAAACATCTCGACATGAGCTCTTTTAGTTAATGTAAAAGGAATAAAGTAAGCAAAAATAAGGGTTTTTATCACAAAGTCGTACTTAATCCAGACGACGTTTTGATATTCACCGAGAAATGAAGCTATTGTTACCCAAACCATAAAACCTATCATAATAAAGTGATATGATTTACTTTTAGGAACACACAGCTTATTAAAATTAAAAATTAAAACTAAAAAGAATAATGCCGTAGTAATTAAAGAAAGTGGCTGCCCGGCCAAGAAGGCAAAAGAAGTGTTCTGAGGTTTAACAAGGTTTATCCACACTGCCATACAGGCAGCTACATGTGGCCGAGTAAAAGAATAAAACATCAGAGCTAATAAAATTAAGCTCATGAAAATATCTGTAACCATTAAATAGTCTCTTTTCTACTTCTTATTGTTGTTTCTGTTTTTTTGTTGCTTCTTTCTTGTCGGCACTATTTTTATTGGTTTTCTTTTCTAATTTCATATAGAAGATGATTATCATCATCATAACGAAGAAATGTATTAAGGTTGCGAGACTATCAACGCCCATTCAGTGACCTCAGGTGTTTATATTTTGAAAAGGCTAAGCAATAAATATCGAAAAAGTCGTTCAACTTTTATCGATAAGATAACACTTTGAAGTGACAATATAAAAGATATTTAAAGAAGCAATTTCACTGGTTGTATAAAGCTACTATCATGAATGACTATATTTGCACAGTTCGAGAGCTATCGGCTTTATGAATCACGTTCTTAGAAAGCTTTGGATAATGGCTTTTATCACATTATTTACCCCGTACTCACCTTGCTTTTCGCTAGAGTTGATAGTGACTAATACAAAAGAGCTTAAAAATGCTGTTCATATTGCAAACAATGATAAAAGTGGAAACGTAATAGAGATATTAGTGGATGACGGCGAATATAAAAATTCATCAAACATCATAATTTCACGAAATAACATCACCATTCGCTCTATTTCAAATAATCCAGCGCACGTTGTACTTAGCGGTTCAGGTATGAAGAAGAAAAGCCCCGTTGAGGTCATATTCGATATAAGTGCAAGCAATGTTACGCTTTCAGGTATTACTCTTAGAAACGTTTCCCATCATCTTATTCAAGTACGCGCAGAGAAAGACGTCGACTATTTTTCATTAGACAACTGCATCCTCGAGGACTCGTATCAGCAACTACTCAAAGTGTCCGGAAAGGACAACGGTGAATATTCAGACTTTGGTGTAATCAAAAATAGTCGCTTTGAATACACCGCTGGTGTTGCACCAAACTATTATGTTG
This sequence comes from Alteromonas sp. IB21, assembly GCF_016405965.1. Lineage (GTDB taxonomy): Bacteria > Pseudomonadota > Gammaproteobacteria > Enterobacterales > Alteromonadaceae > Alteromonas. The sequence continues at coordinate 8,505 of NZ_JAEFCD010000024.1, forward strand.
GCGGCATAGATGCGCATAGGTCACGAGGTTGGGTAGTGTCCAACAATATATTTTTGAATATCGCAAGCCCTGCTGAAAAGGTTGCTGAGCATGCTATTCATTTTTGGAAGTATTCATTTGATAATACTGTTGTCAGTAACATTATTATCAACTCGGACAGAGGGATAGGTTTTGGTTTAGGAAACAATAAAAACCAGTCAATGGGCGGGATCATAGCTTTTAATAAAATATCACATGATAACCCCAACCACATTTACGCAGATGTAGGTATTAGCTTAGAGAGCAGTCCACATACCATTGTTAGCAACAATGAGATTTACCTAAATTCAAACTATCCGAATGCTATTGAATACCGCTTTCCTAATACGCAAGGTGTTATTATAAAAAATAATATTACTAACAAATCAATTGTTGCCAGAGATGGTGCAGATGGGATAATACTCGCTAATAAATCTGCAGGTATCTTTGAGTACTATTGGAACTCCATATTTTTCTACTTTAATCAAGCAATTCGCTTCATCAATAACTAATCATTTTACTTTCTAAGTTTATAGGCGAGATAAAATAACAGAAAGACTGTCATTTATAGCTGAAACATCATGTCCATTTGCTGCAAGGATCCATAGTCTTCCACCTTTGGAACTTCCAAACAGCACATTTTTAACCTGATATATTTTGGCCTTGACCGCGCTGGTAAATAGCGCATTGTCGACTTCATAAAACCTTACGATACTGAGCTTTTCGCCACTTGACGATACAACATGATAGACAGAGAGGTGTAAACCGTTTGTAGCTATACTAGTAATGTGACTGAGCGAAAAGCGTTCAGGGTCGAATAGCCTATGCAGGTCGCTTACTAATTCATTATGTTGTTCGCTAAACCAAGCATTGTAAACTTTAACGTTACAACCTTGATATTTAAGAAAGCCAAATTCTTCTGCATCCGGGTCTACTACAATGGGTTGCCAATCCGTTCTTTGGCAATTGTTGTCCCAATCATAACTCTGAGTAGAGAGACGTATGTCAGAATGAGAATTGCTAATATTTGAAATATTTACGAGCCATGCAAAAAAGCCTGCAAAAATAACGATTGAACTGATAACGACAGGCATGCTCACCGAGGCTGTCGCATTTTGCGGCCCGACTTTACTAGGTTTATACGGTGATTGCCGCATAAATTCACCGATCCCCAGCAAACACATAATTACGAAAGCAAAGAAAAACCAGCCATAGATTAGATGATCTGCGCCAGCAGCATGCTCCATGTCTGTCCAATATGCGATAAGAATAATGCCATACACTCGAACAATATTCGCCAATACCGGAATTATTAATGATATAGCAACGAATATTGCTCTACGCTTTACTGACACTAAGTTTAAGTAAGCATACAAGCTACCTATGACAAAGCTCGCAATAAAAAAGCTGACGCCGGAACACGCTTCGGCGACTAGGAATCGACCTTGAGGTATTTCAATGTAAAGGCCGCTTCGAAAAAGAGGCACATCAGTTAAATGTAATAGGGCAACCGAACCATCAGCAGCTATTTTTTGAAGATAAGGAATAAGCTGTTCACCCACTGGAATACTAAAAAGCATAAACACCAATGGAAACAGAATTATTTTTGCAGCTTGAGTGCCCACCATTAACCAAATGAGTGCGGGTAATAGCGTGAAAGTAGCGGTATGCATAAACAATTGAATATCACCTGCAATACCAACCACATATAAAAGCAACGCGGGTATAATAATAATAAAAGCCAATGGCGTTGTTTTGATAGGCTTAGCAAACAGCATATAGCGCTTTAGGTAAATTAGGTAGATAGCACCTGGGACGATAAAGAATCCGTGATTAAATATCTCGTTTCCGTACCATATTTGAACAACAGTGGTGAGCCCCTGCCAACAAAAGGCACCCCATAAGCAAAGCAATAAAAAGCCCGAAGTGAAGAACGTTTTATTTTTACCAAATGAAAAACTTGTAAAACCGCTATCCTTATCGCTTTGTGTATCAATGTTATCCATATGCATTTCCCTGCCCTTTTATTCTTATTTTGATAGTTACAGGCTTATTCTACTTCGTACGCTTGCTGCATAGTTACCCAATTAAAGTCTTTAAGCAGCTTTTCAACTTTACCTTCCATTTTTGACAAGTTGATGTAATGACGAGCTTTTGACTTCCATGGAGCTGTGGAGAACTTCGGTTGCTCAGGATCTATCTCCCAAGGATGAAAATAAAAGCTGTAAGGCGCACTTTCAGATTGCATAAACTCTGTAATGCGGCGTTTCGAAAGCCAGTAAGGATACAAACGAAAATAACCTCCACCGCCAATTCCCAAATTGCTTCCTTTTTTACGAACTGTAGGGATAGGTATTTCAATAAGTCCATTATCACGCTCGTACTTAAAGCGAGGCCATTCAGGCACACCATAGAGGTCATGATTAATTGGGTAAGTACTGGACGAATAAACGAAGCCAAGTTCTTTTAAGATATCGTAAGCCCAGGTGTTCGAATCGTTGATGGAGAAACTGGGCGCTCTGTATCCTTTTAACGCCACACCGCCTATATCTTCAAGGATATCTTTACTTTGCTTAATATCATCGTAAAGCTCTTGCTCGTTCATCGTGGTGGCCCGTTGGTGTGCTAGGCCATGACTGGCTAACTCGTGGCCCTCATTTACTATTCGTTTAATTACGTCTGGGCAGCGCTGCGCTACCCAGCCAAGTGTGAAAAATGTAGATTTAACGTTATTCGCTGCAAATAAATCCAACAGCCTATGTGTATTGTCTCCCACTCTAAGACTAATGCTATCCCAATCTTTTTTTTCAACTACACCTTCAAATGCGGAAACTTGAAAGTAATCTTCCACATCTACTGTCATAGCATTAAGACGATTATCTAATTTCATGATTATCGCCCTTTACCAAACAGTACAACTTCAACGGTACGAATTAAAATGAGAATATCCAACAATAAACTTTGGTGTTTCACGTAGTACAAATCAAACTTCAGCTTTTCCATGGAGTCCTCAACGCTTGCTCCATACGGATAATTTAACTGCGCCCAACCGGCAAGGCCCGGCTTCACGTTATGGCGCTGGTTATAGTACGGCACCTCACGAACAAGTTGCTCTACAAATTGCGGCCTTTCAGGGCGAGGGCCGATAAACGCCATTTCGCCTTTAAACACATTTAAAAGCTGGGGTAATTCGTCAACGCGGTATTTTCTAATAAAGTGGCCAATACGGGTAACTCGATCGTCATTCTTACTCGCCCACTTAGCCCCATCTTTTTCGGCGTCAGGTCGCATACTTCTGAATTTGATGATTTTGAAAAGCTTACCGTTTAAACCCACGCGCTCCTGTTTGTAAAAAACAGAAACGCCGGTTCTACGACCATCGTCGAGGTAGATTATTAATGCAGTTGTTAGCATTATTGGCCAAACAAAGAGAAATATGAAAAACGCTAATATCGTATTAAGCGTGTAATCTAACGCATCTCTTAAATAGTTCTGACTTTGGAAGCCGTTTGAATAGATAACCCAACTCGGGTACATCAGGTTTACTACAATTTGTCCTGTCTCGCGCTCCATGAAGTCCAAAAGCTCGGTGACTTCAATCCCTCTAAGCCTGCAGTCAAAAAGAACTTCTACAGGCAAAGTTCCGCGTCTTTGGTCGCAAGCAATAACAATTTCTTCAATTTCATTATCGGCTATAAACTGTTGAAAACTTTCATTAACTTTCAGATGTATGATTTTTTCTTTTTTAATACCGTCTTCACGGTTGTCGCCTGGAATAGGTACAAAGCCCACTAACTCAAATCCTATTCGGTCAACATCTCTTCGCATACGCTTTTCAATAATTGATGCTCTTTCTCCGGCACCAAGTACTAAAATACGCACTTTGCCTAATCCCAACAGTCCTAGTCGATTGGTGAAATACCGGAATATCACCAAAGTAATAATTATTGAACACACCGAAGCAGGTAAAAAATACGAGTCCATTACTAAGTCGTCGAAAAATGCACGACTTAATACTTCTACTAAAAAGTAGCTAAGACCTACACTCACAAAAATGCGTCGTATAATGCCGCGAAAGGTTTCTCTTAGTTTGGCTTCATATAAGCCGACAGATAGTGAACAAAGTAATATGGAAACGGTGAGCATTCCCACGTTTATGACAAGCTTTTCAACCGAAACGTTTGGCGACATCCCGATTTGCGTGAGAATAAAATGAGAAATATAGCCCATGTAAGCTATGAGCAACGCTTCCGTTATTACTAGTATATTTGAGCGTTTATTTTGATTGCGCTTGTTTACTGCCACCCCTGGCCCCCTAAAACTGCGGCGATATTCCCATCATAAAGGGATTTATTCCAATAGACTACAATTGATATTGGCATTATAGTGACATTTCCCGTAGGGTAAACGACAAAAGCCATATATTAACCATAATGAGTGTAGGATGATCTCTTATGTTCCGCTTTAGAACGCTAATTACATGCTGTGCCCCTATTTTATTTATTGGTCTTAACGGTTGTAGTAACACAGCGGTATTGCCCGAGGCAACCACACGACCTTCTCTAACTACCGACGTAAACGATTATCAGTACCTTATCGGCCCCGGCGATTCGTTAACTATTTTCGTTTGGCGTAACCCAGAAGTATCGGGCAATTTCATTGTTCGGCCCGATGGCAAGGTCACAACATCATTAGTTGAAGACATTGATGTAGCAGGCCGAACGCCTACTATGCTTGCCAGAGAAATTGAAGAGCAACTTTCCACTTATATCAACAACCCTAGAGTTACAGTAAGTGTAAATAACTTCACAGGCCCCTTGAGCGAACAAGTTCGAGTAATTGGTGAGGCCACGAATCCCAGCGCAGTCAGTTACTCAGAGCACATGACGCTTCTTGATTTGATGATAGCCGTTGGCGGTCTCACTGAATTTGCCGATGGAAACAATGCAAAACTTGTAAGGGTTGTTGAAGGAAGACAAAAAACCTTTGAAATCGATATCGACGACCTGATAAGAGATGGTGACATCTCTAAGAATGTCGATATGCTGCCTGGCGATATCGTAATTATTCCAGAAGCCTGGTTCTAGTTGTTAAGTAGTAAACGGAACAAATAATAAAATGCAGGACTTACAGCAAACGTTAACCCAGATCCTTGATTATGTTAAAGGGGTTTGGATTAAGAAGCGTTACGTAATCATCTTTTCATGGTTGATTTGCCCGGTTGGCTTTTTATACGTGGCTAGCCTTCCTGATGTCTATTCATCAAAAGCACAAGTGTTCGTAGATACGCGTTCTGTATTGCAGCCCTTACTTCGTGGGCTAGCGATACAGACAAATCCTGATCAAGAGATTCAGATGATGGCTAAAACATTGCTTAGTAGAAGTAATGTAGAGAAAATAGCCAGAGAAAGTGACCTTGATATTACCACTACAACAGAAGACGAGTTTGAATCTCTGGTAACATCACTTACGAAAGAAATAAAGCTATCTTCAACTGGACGAGATAACATTTATAACATTTCGTTTTCCAATAAAGAGCCCACAGTAGCTCAGCGTGTGGTTCAAGAAACGTTAGATTTATTTGTTGAGGGATCTTTAGGTAACAATCGAAAAGATACAGACACCGCCGGGCGCTTTTTAGACGAGCAGATTGCAGAATATGAATCTCGCCTGACGGAAGCAGAACAGCGTTTAGCTAACTTTAAACGGCAGTATAACGATATATTACCGCTAGCAGGTTCATACTATTCCAGCTTGCAAAGCTTGAATGATGAGTTAGAAGCCACGCGCCTTCAAATAAAACAAACGCAACAGCAAGCTGAAACGCTCAACAAGCAGATTAGTGGTGTAAAGCGCAGTGACAGTTTTGGCGTCACTAATCAAGACGAACCAGTACTTCGCACCCGCTATGATGAACGTATACGTGCTTTAGAGGAAGAACTCGACAGACTTACACTTCGCTTCACGGATTTGCACCCAGATGTGGTTGAGACTAAAGCATTGCTAGAAAGTTTAGAGGAATCTAGAGACAAAGAAATAGAGGCATTCCTTAGCGCTGACGAAGGCGATAACAATCAACCGCTGTCTGAGCTTAACAGAGAAATTAAATTAGAGGCAAGCCGTTTGGAGAGTCAAATTGCTTCACTTCAAGTTAAGGAAACAGATTTATTACGCAAGATTTCTGAACTTGAAAGTAAAGTAGATTTGATACCTCAAATTGAAGCAGAGTCATCCTCACTCAATAGAGAGTACGGTGTTACAAAACAAAAGTACGAGGAACTATTGTCTCGCCGTGAGTCTGCTGACCTATCAAGAAGAGCTGATGTTTCGGCAGAAGACCTTCAATTCAGGATAATAGAGCCTCCTTTGCTGCCCAAGCGGCCTTCTGGACCAAACCGTTTGATTTTCTATACTGCTGTTTTGGTTATAGGTTTTGGGTCAGGAATTGGCATTGCGTTTTTAATTAGTCAGCTTACCCCTGTTCTTATTAGACCTAAGCAGTTACTTAACGTTTCAGACTATCCTATCTGGGGCACGGTTACTCACTTAAATATTGAGCAAATTAACAAAACCAATAGAACTCGACTTATCGTGTTTTTACTCTCTAGTGGTACTATTTTGGCTATGTATGGAGCGTTAGTCGCAGCTGAAATTATGAATATAGATTTATTTGGAGGGCTTCTTTAATGAAAAACACTATTGAAAAAGCACTTCAAAAGCAAAAAGAAGCTAAAGCTGCAAAGCAGAACAATTTACCAGAAGACAAGCTTGAAGAAGCGAGTTATGAAAGTCATCTCAAAGAATCGGAAGTTTCTATTGAAGCTTCAACTTCTTCAGAGTTAGCCGCGGCAGAAGTCGTTGCCGATGAGAGGGAGTTCGTTAATCAAAGGTCGCCCCTTGAAGAGTTCAAAATCAATTTTGAGAGGCTTGATAAAAATGGACATATCTCTCTAAATGGTGACCGCAAGCAAATTAACGAAGAGTACCGTGAAATTAAGCGAAAGCTTTTGGCTAACGCGTTTGGTTCACTCTCAAAAACGCTACACAACCCTAATATTATAATGGTTACCAGCAGTCGCCCTTCTGAAGGGAAAACCTTTACTGCGACCAATCTAGCAATGAGTATAGCCTCAGAACAGGATAAAACGGTACTTCTTGTAGACGCCGACGTGCTTAAGCCAAATGTATTAAATACGTTAGGATTAGAGCGTCGTAAAGGGCTAATGGAATATTTAACCGGTGATGTTGACGATATTTCAGATGTGCTCTACCCCACTAACATCGACAAACTAAAAATTATTCCTGCTGGAAAGTCGCACCACTTATCTACAGAGTTACTTGCAAGCCAGAAGATGCATGAAACCGTAGATGAATTTGCTAACAGATACCCTGACCGTATTGTAATTTTCGATACGCCTCCTCTTATTGGTATTAACGAAAGTGCCATACTCGCAAATTTCGCTGGTCAAGCAGTGGTTGTGGTTGAAGAAGGGAAAGCAAAAATAAGCGATATAAAGATGTCTGTAGAACGTCTAAACCCAGACATGGCCATTGGATTTGTAGTTAACAAATCTGTTCATAATGACACCGATGGAAGCGGATATTATGGGTACTACTACTCAGAGCGTAACGATTAGGCGTTATTTGATGCCTAAAGAGAAAATTATTAAGCTTTCGCTTGTTGCTATGTCTGTAGCATCAAGCTTCGCTGCACAGGCCAAGTTCGAAATTAACGCTCTAGCTACTGCCGATACCATTCACCAAAGTGTAAATACTGAAGAAAATGGCAATCGTTCACTAACAACAGTAACGATTGCTCCGCAAGTAAACGCGACTTATCAAACAAGAACATTTCAAGGGTTGTGGTCTGGCACCTATACCCACCTTGAACGCGACAATGACGACGCTAGTCAGCGCCAAGATTATGCGGAGTATAGTTATTCAGCGCAGTGGGTACCGTTTGAAAACCTATTATCCTTTCAAGCTGCTGGCGCTTTAAATTACCAAAACACTAATTCAGCAAACTTTTTAGTTAGCGACTTTATCGCTAATTCTGACAGCCTGGCGAAAACACGCTCTAATCGCCTTTCATCTACGCTAACCCTTGATCAAGGTAACTGGATAAGAGGCCAAGGCACCGCCTCATATTCAGACACAGCGTCGGAACGGTCCTTAACAAACAACAATGCACTCGACAATGATAGTTATCAATTCAACGGTAACTTAATTAATGGTGATGATGCCAAATATTTCATCTGGTCAGTGTCCGGTACTTATCAAAATACCGAGCGCGGGCAGGCAAATACTGGCAACTTTGAATCAAGAACTGGTGATGGCTATATAGATACGCGAATTTATGGCGACTGGGCCATCCGCCTAACAGCGCGCCACGAAGCGAACCAAATATCAGACAGAGACGATACCAATAGCTTAGTGAGAGAGTTTAATTCTTACGGTGCGGGTCTAACGTACCGTCAAGCTGAAAATCGCTATATTTCAATTACCGCAAATAAGAGCGAATCTGATATCGAAGATGATGACGGAGAAACCTTTATTGGTTTAGACATGCAATGGGCATTAAGCACCCGCACTCGTATAGCTGCCACATACGGACGTCGTTTTTATGGTGAATCTGCTTCAGCAAGTATCGGCTATAATGCTAAATATTTGCGGACATCGTTTAGTTATTCGGAAGACGTGACTAATACCTCAAGGCTTCTTGCCGACCCAGAGAACTTAGGCGTATTCGTTTGCCCTACTGCAATAACATCTATCGCCGACTGCTTTCAGCCTAACAGCTTAAGCTACACACCCAATGCCGGTGAACAGTTAGTTCAGCTTACGTCTCAAAACTTGGAATTCGACGACAATATTATCTTAAGAAAAAGTTCGAATTTCCAGGCGGGTTACGATTTTTCACGCGTTACCCTCGCATTTTCCTGGCGCTACTCTGAAGATGACTATCTAGACGAAGATAGGCTAAGACGCACCTACTCTTTCGGTACCAACCTAGCCTATAAAATCGGCAGTTACACCAATTTAACTAGCAGCATTAACTACGCCAATATCACAGGTCAGGGCGCTGAAGAAACTTTCAGAGGCGAAAGTGACAACTGGAATGCATCCATTGGTTTAGAAAGAGAGTTCGGTCGTCGGTTGAAGGCAGGTATTGATGCTAGGTATCTTAAGCAAGAAGGTGATTTGAACGCAGGCGGTCAATTTGGAAATAACTATACCGACCGACGTATTAGCGCCTCTATCACCTATACATACGACTAAGTTTCGAAGCGTCACTCAAGCTAAAACAACTTCACTGTTGAATGTGTATGTATAGGGGAGCCCTAGAGGGCATTGGCTGAGAGAGTGTTCCCAAAAAATGCCCTATCTAGGGCGTTTCTAAGATGGCTTAGCTGAATAAACTTGGCGTTTGAAATCACTTACGAAGGTTTGTAACGAATACTCTTTAGTAACTATGCCCCCCTCACTCTTTCTTATCATCACTCTTTAACCGCACATACGTCTTAAACTTCTTCTTCATAAGTTTGTCTACGTACTGTGTCATTTTCACCTTCTGTGAAATAGCGTCATCTAACGCGTCTACCAGCTCTGCCAGCATATCCAAATAGTATTTGGTATCGCGTATAACATTTCCCTTAGGTGTCATGATAGTTTGACTTTCTGGGTGGTCAGCAAAGCCCATATGTTCGGTCACTTCTGCGCCCGTTTTATCAGGCTCAAACATTTCCGCTTTTACTTCTTCTATGACTTCGTTTACCGCGTTTGCATCAAAGCTTTCAAGCTCTTCTAGAAAACCGTAGAGCATCACCCTATCCATAAGGGTGTTAATTTTGCGAGGAATACCGCGAGAGAACATGTGAATACGCTCTAATGCTTCGTCGCTAAACAGAGCAGAGCCGTTCCAACCTGCATGGTGTAGACGGTACTCGATGTACTCTTTGCACTCTTCTAACGAAAGCGGCGCTAAATGACATGACGCTACTATACGCTGCCTAAACTGCTCCATATTCGGTGCCCGCAGAATTGGCTGCAACTCTTCTTGACCTAATAAGAAACTTTGAATAAGCGGCTTCCCGTTTAGCTGAAAGTTACTTAGCATTCTCAGTTCTTCAATCGACTCTAACGGCAGGTTTTGCGCTTCGTCTACTAACAGCAATGCGCGGCGCCCCGCTTTATTTAAGTCGTACAAGAATATTTCAAGGGCCTTAAGAATGTCCGCTTTCGAACGCCCTTCAGTAGGTACATCGAATTTAGACGCCACCATCTTTACCAGCTCATCTGGCGACAGCTTTGGCGTTACAATTTGGGCCGCGGCGATATCGTCTTCAATCTCTTCAAGCAAACTGTTAGCAACTGTTGTTTTCCCGGTGCCTATTCCACCGGTAATTACGATAAACCCTTCAGCTTGAGACAGGCCGTACTGCAGATAAGACATAGCTCGCTTGTGCCATTTACTCGCGAAGAAAAATTGGGGATCGGGGGTTAACTGAAACGGTTTCGAGTTAAGTCCGTAGTAACTTTCGTACATGCAATTTACCGTTATTCCATTAAAGAATGTGCGTTCAAAAAACAAACGTAATATTGTTGGTGCTCGACGCGGCGCGTAACTTTTGATTATATGGTAACCAACAACGCGCCATTCTCGAAGTGTTATCTCTTTATTTGTTAAACCTTGAATGCTAACGCAGCTTATTTTGCGTGATGCGCTCTATAATGCCTGTGGTAGACACGCCATCTTCAAAGGTAAGCACTTTAACTTCACCGCCATTCGCCATAACTTCCGTGCCGCCCGCAATGTCTTCAACCTTGTAGTCACCGCCTTTCACAAGTACATCCGGTAATAATCGAGCGATAACGCGCTGTGGCGTGTCTTCTTCAAAAGGTACAACCCAGTCAACAGCGCTTAGGCCTGCTAGTACTGCCATACGTCGGCTTACGTTATTTACCGGGCGACCAGGTCCTTTTAATTTAGTGACAGACGCATCGGTATTGACCGCTACAATTAATCGGTCGCCAAGCTGCGCAGCCTCTTCTAAATAGGCAACGTGACCAGAGTGCAGGATATCAAAACAGCCGTTTGTCATTACCACTTTCTCGCCTCGTGATTTCGCTGCTTTTAGCGCAATCTCGAGCTGGTCTTCTGTCATTACACCGCCGTCCAGATGAACTGACTGTTCGCCTAACGCTAACGCTAGCTCGGTGTTTGTTACGGTGGAGGTACCCAGTTTTCCAACCACCACGCTAGCCGCCAAATTAGCGAGCACGCAAGCCGCTTGAAGTGGCAAATTACAGGCCATGGCAACTGCGAGTGTCGAAACAACCGTATCCCCTGCCCCCGTGACGTCATACACCTCTTTCGCTTTAGCCGGCAAATGGAACTCAGTATTGTCGCCGTCAAAGAGGGTCATGCCATCCTCAGAACGCGTTACAAGAAGTGCACTTAAATCCAACGATGTTTTCAGTGTCTGCGCTTTTTCCACCAAAGTCTGCTCGCTATCTATTTCACCGACAATACCGCGAAGCTCGTCCATATTTGGGGTAACTAGTGTAGCACCTGCATATTTTCCAAAATCACTGCCTTTAGGGTCTACTACCACACGCTTATTTTTGCGGCGTGCCTTTTCAATAAGCCTAGCGGGGTTGCTCAGACATCCTTTGGCATAGTCGCTTAAAATGACGATATCAGCTTCGTCCAACGCTTTGTCAAAAGCCAATTCCAATTCTGATTTATCAGCGTGTTCAAAACTTTTTTCAAAATCCAAACGCAGAAGCTGTTGATTTCTGCTCATAACGCGAAGCTTGGTGATGGTATCGAAACCCTCTACCTCAAAAAACTGACACTGAATGTTGTGGGTTTCTAAACGCTCTCTGAGAATGTTTGCATTTTCGTCTTTACCGCACATTCCCAGCAAGGTTACCTCAGCCCCAAGAGTTGCCACGTTTACTGCAACGTTCGCAGCACCACCAGCGCGGTCTTCAGAACTATTAACGTTCACCACTGGTACAGGTGCTTCGGGAGATATACGCCCTGTACCGCCGCTCCAATAGCGGTCTAACATTAAGTCGCCAACAATAAGCACTTTCGCTTTACTAAAATCTGGTAATATCATGCTGAAAATAACTATGTAGATTTTGAAAACATTGGCAAAGAGTATAACAGCCAAGAACGGCAATACCCACCAAGGAAGTATAAATAACCCTTGGTATCTCTATCTTATAGAGAACAAGCTAGGGCAAATTTATACAGGGATCACAACTGACCCCAAGCGCCGCATTGCACAACACAGGGGCGAGCTTAAAGGCGGAGCCAAGGCACTTAAAGGTAAGTCACCGCTCAACTTTAAAGCGGTATTTGAAGTAGCAGATAAAATTAAGGCAGCCCAGCTTGAATATGCGGTTAAGCAAATGAGCCGCCCACAAAAAGACGGCATTATCGGAAAGGGACAGCTCAACGGTTTAGCGTGCGTAAAGGCAAAGTTCGAAGATTGAGATGTGACACCAAGTATCACCCTTCACAATTTAAAATATATAAAACCAACACAATAAGCTCGAACAACACGCGCGAAGCGCCCGCTGATGACAACTTAAAAAGCCTCCTACCCGCCTAAAACACCATTGATGATCATGGCGTTACCGATGCTTAGGGTGAAGCCAAGCGCAGCCACACCCACATTGTGCTGATGGTCCACCTCTTGACGGAAATTCATACCAAAAAGGATAATTTTTTTATTAGCCAGTACCAGCAAGTGAAGTGCTACAGCAAGACCAACGCTTACAATTAACCAGCCTGTCACGTTGCTAACATAGCCCGATGGATTGTAAATAAGCAGGTTCTTTGCTGCCGACACTATCATAGCCGTACCAAGAAGATTGCCGCTGTGCTCGATAGCGAGTGCTAACTGCCCTTTTTCTAGTGCGCCTTGAAACGAGTCATTTTGGTTATCGCGGGCATACCTGAATTCTAACATTCGCGTCATCACCAGCAGCATGGTAAGTACCACGGTAAAACCAGTAACAATCGCAATCAGTGCATTCATGTCACTGCCATCAACCCAAATCATAATATTGCGCAACACAATGGCACTTGCCACCAAGCTCGCCGCATCAACGAGTGCTACACTTACACTTCGTTCGGCAATCATTGCATGGGTGTCTACCTTATTAAGCACCAGCTTGTCGTGAGCAAAGCGCCCGAATTTTACGAGTATGATCCCCACTATACCGAACGTCACCATACCTATCGCCGCTTCCTGGTATCCCACACCAATATGACGCCCAACCACAGAACTTAAAACAATGCACAAAGACAGCATGCCACCCGCAATACTTATACCAAACGCAAAGTTATCTTTAACACCTAACTCTTCTGTCACTGAATATTTTCTAAATGCGCCGGTTAACCACTTCATGATCATCAGCAGCACTAACGCTATCGCCACATCCATGGCCAAATAAATTAATAGCTCTTGCGTCAGGGGTACTAGTTTTACTAAGGCTTCCACGTTATCTTTGCTCCTTGAACGTAGTAAGTTCTATATTGATTTATATATTCAATTAGTGTTGTAAAAACAATAACATCTAAATGAACAGCTTCCATCTATTACAAATTTGTACAACGATGGGAACGAACTTGTTCAGATTTATTTTAATTGGGACTTGGTTAAATCAGGTGTTGATGTTAACAACTCAAACACGTCCAAGTCTTTAATACTGGCGTTGCGAGTGAGTTTTTCGCACTGAAACGCGAGTTTAATTCTAAAGACCAGAATAATATCAAAAAGATGCGATCATTATGCCAACAGACAACGAAAATAGCATGACAAACGTAGAACAAGCCGAGAAATTCTGGCAGCAATTGTTAACAGCACCGTCGTTAACGTTAGACGATAAAAACCTTGCTGAACAAAACAGTGAGTTGCTGTTACTTGCATTTTCTCGCTCCGCTTTCTTGGCAGAAACGCTAATACAAAAACCAAGCTTCATATCACATGTCATCGGCGCGCAATCTCAACAAACTAATGAACAACATAGTGCGGGGCCAAAAGACTTTCATCAAGTGCAACAAAGCGCTCCGCTAAAAACTAGCGTAGATAACGAGTCACAAAACATCATGGCTGAATATCAGTTAGTTTTGAAAGGCAAACTTGCAAATATTTCAAACGAAGACGATTTGCTTAAGGTGCTTCGCGAGTATCGCAACCAAGAAATGTCACGTATCACGTTTCTCGATGTATTGAATAAACAGCCTATTGAAAGTTCGCTAATACAAGTCTCAACATTGGCTGATGTGTTAATCACCCAAGCATACCAATGGATTTATCACCATTTAGCCACTCGCTATGGAAAGCCTCAAAACGAGAGCCAAGATATGCATATGTATATCTTAGGCATGGGTAAGCTAGGCGGAAAGGAGCTAAACTTTTCTTCTGATATCGACTTGATTTTTGCTTACCCTGAAAAAGGTGAAACGCAAGGCGGCCGCAAAAGCTTAGAGAATCAGCAATTTTTTACCAAAGTAGCGCAAAAGCTTATTCAGGCGCTTAATAAGGTGACAAACGACGGTCAAGTATACCGTGTTGATATGCGCCTGCGCCCTTTTGGTGATTCCGGCCCGCTGGTTATGCACTTTGCTGCACTTGAAGATTACTATCAAGATCAAGGCCGTCATTGGGAACGTTTCGCCATGGTAAAGGCAAGAATTATTAACGACGATAATTCACAAAATGCAGTTTGGCTGCAAAGCATTCTTCACCCCTTTACTTTTAGGCGTTACCTTGATTTCACAACGCTTGACGCACTTCGCAACATGAAAAAGCTGATTGCCACCGAAATTCGTCGTCGCCGTTTAAACAACAATATTAAGCTAGGCGCAGGTGGTATCAGGGAAGTTGAGTTTTTCGCACAAAGCTTTCAGCTTATTCACGGTGGTAGAGAGCCAGCCCTACAGAGTAAATCATTACTTCGCACCTTAACGGCGTTGAGTGAACTCGGCATTGTGGAAAGCAACGTTACTGAACAGTTGAAACACGATTATCTTTTTCTGAGAAAAGTGGAGCACACGCTTCAGCAAAGTCAGGACCGACAAACTCAAACGTTGCCAGAGTCACCATGGCAGCAGAGCGCACTTACCGAGGTAATGGGATATGAGTCATACGCTGAGTTTCTTAAGCAACTCGACGCTACTATGGCACGCATCCATGGACACTTTAATGAGTTAGTGGAAGAATCTCACGAAACCCACTCAGACGAAGACCAGTTATTTACCGCCTGCCAAGATGCCTGGCGCCTTCCTCTTCAAGAAGACGAGTTTGCTGAGACGTTTAGCGATTATTTATCGACGGCGGATAGTAGCGGTATTTACATCGCGCTTAAGGCCTTTAAAGATAAGCAGCGTAACTATCGAATAGGTCAAAAAGGGGAAGATACGTTAAACAAATTGCTCCCTGAAATTTTATACGTACTTATCAATCAACACCCTAGCCATGCCGCGCAAGTTCTCAACCGATTACTGGGCGTTATTGAAGCTATCACTGGGCGCACAACCTATCTAGATCTTCTTCTTGAAAACCCTGATGTGCTTAAACAACTGGTAAAACTATGCGAGCGCAGTGACTGGATTGCGCAAGAAATTAAACGTTTTCCGCTGCTGCTAGATGAATTACTCACGCCTTTGTATTTAGGGCAACAGAATACCGACATTCATACCAGTAAGAAGGAATATCAGCTTGAGCTTCGGGAGACCATGCTCCGCATAGAGCAAGACGATGTGGAAATGCTAATGGATGGCCTTCGCCAGTTTAAGCTGTGCCAACAACTCCGTATTGCAGCCAGTGATATTAGCGATTCGCTACCCATAAACAATGTGAGTGACAAGCTTACCGTTTTAGCCGAAGTTATCCTTGAACACGCCGTAAATGCAGCTTGGATGCAGATGCGTCAGCGCTACGGCGTTCCTTCTCATCTGGAAGGTAACGAGAAAGGCTTTGGTGTTATAGGATATGGCAAACTCGGCGGGTATGAATTGGGCTATGGCTCTGATTTAGACTTGGTGTTTTTGCATAACGCACCTCGTGGTGTTAGCACCGACGGTAAAAAATCTCTCGAAGCCCAGCAGTTTTATATAAAGCTAGCTCAACGGATTATGCACCTGCTCAACACAAAGACATTGTTTGGGCAGCTTTATGAAACAGATTTGCGCTTACGACCGTCTGGAAATGCAGGATTGCTTTGCTGTCACATTGACGGTTTCGAAAAGTATCAGACAGAAGAAGCATGGACTTGGGAGCATCAAGCATTAGTGCGCGCTCGCGCTATTTGCGGCGACGCTGCGCTATTAGAAGATTTCAACCGCGTTAGAAACACGATTTTGACTCAATCGAGAGACAAGCAAGCGCTAGCGATAGACGTGTGCAAAATGCGCCTTAAAATGCGTGAACATCTACTCGCTAAAAACAACGAAAAAGTTGATTTAAAACAGTGCGTGGGCGGGATTACTGACATCGAGTTTATGGCTCAATACTTCGTACTTGCCAATGCGCAGTCGGTAGAAAGCATGACAACGTATCCAGATAATTTGCGTATTTTTGATGCCGCCGCCCAAGGCAAAATTATTGCTCCTGAGACCGCTACAAAGCTGCAACGCGCGTATTTAAAACTGCGGGAGCAATATCATCATCTCACGCTTGCGGATACAAAATATGCAGACCAAAGTGAAGAGTTAGACGCAATACGCGAGGAGGTTAGGCGTCATTGGGACAGCCTTTTCGGCCAATGCAGCGAGTGAGTGAGTGAGGAAAAGTATAGCGGCTAATCAGTGTTTAAAGAACGGCGTTTATTCAACTAGACTATAAACGCCAAATCATTTATGCCCTAGATTACTTTTACAAGTTTCTAACATGGGGCGGTCAAGGTTATGGTTTTGATCTAGCGTATTAACTTTTTACCTTACGCCCTTAGCAATCCAATTAGCTTAGGCTCTCAGCAGTCGGCAATTCTTAGAAAGGAATTCTGTTTCTTCCGCTGTGACCACTAAAGAGCGCTGCTCAGCGCATAAGTAAGCTTTTACTTCGCCTTCGAAGCTACTATCAATAGCGCTGGCAATTTTCGCTAACGAACCAGAAACCGTATTATCGAGCTGAAACTGATATTTAATAACAAAATCTTGTTCTAGATTCCAAATAACTTGCATGCCTTCTGCTTGTGCATATTGGGATATAGCCTCGCGTAGCGTATTGCCTTCTCTAAACGCACGATTTTTGTATTCGCCTGTCCAGTCTTTTTCTACCGGACGGGTTTGACTCGACATTTTAGCTAACTTGCTATCTAAATTCGCATCCACACCGGCGATATCAATAACAAAATCGCCCTGCTCTTCTTCTTTCGGATCGGTGGCTGACATACGAAAGTCGCGATAAAAATCGCTCAGTCCCTTTGACACGGATTTATCTTCTTTCTGCGAAGCGGGCGCCGGCGCTTGTTCATTCGTTTGTAAAATATATATAAGAACACCTGCAGCAATAACGAGGACCACCGCAATGCCGATTTGTTTGGCCCAAAATGATGAGCTTGAATAACTTGTTTGTCCCATAACCTACCAATCTGTTTCCGCAAAATCCAATGGCGCATTACAACATGCGCGTAAACCTTGCCTTAGTCTTACTAGTTTAGTCTACCAACAACGAGTAGTCCCATTATCCTATTTATCTATTTTTACCAGCTTCTATCAACTTTCGGCTGTTCGGAGGCCGCTGAAATTCGCTTTTCAATAATCTACAGTGATTTATACAAGGATTCAGGGTTACTTTCAGGCCTTGTTTTAAAACGCTTGTGCATCCACAGATAACTTTCTGGCTGCTCTTTTACTGCTGCGTCAACGTGCTGGTTGAGCAAGGTTAATGCTTCTGTATCATTCATCTCACCCAGTTGAGATAGCGGTGGGTAAATTTTTATTTTATAGCCACGCTTGGTGTATTGAGACGTTATGATCATAGGCTCTGAATGACTGCGCCTTATGAACATAAGCGTTGCTGTGGTGGTTGCCGTGTCTTTTACCCCACCAAAAGGCACAAAAATACTTTGTTTGGGTCCGTAGTCTTGGTCAGGCAGGTATAAACACAGTTCTTTATCGTCTAATGCTGCAAGCAGAGCTTTCGCATTGCGTTTATCAATCATGTATTTGTTCGAACGGTTCCGCCCGTGATACTGAAGATAATCAACCAGAGGATTATTGTGTTTACGATAAAACGCGATACTCGGGTGAAAAAAACCAATGCCCCGACAAGCAAACTCCAAGTTCATGTTGTGAAGCGCCATGCCAAAAACCCCTTTCCCATTGGCAAAGGCCGCTTTTACGTGTTCGGTACCTTCTATTTCGATTGCGCGCTTTACGCGCCAGCTCGGCCACCACCAACCCATGGCCGTCTCGAATAACGCCATGCCGGTACGGCGAATATTTTCTCTATAGAGCGTTTCGATTTCACTTTCAGACAATGCAGGGTTCCAAAGGGCAAGATTTCGTTTCGCAACTTTGGCACGTTTTGGCACGATCAACGCAATAAGTCTTCCCGTACCGCCACCGATAACGCGGATCACAGGAAGCGGTAACCATGTTATCGCATACAAAATAAATACGCCTAGCCACACAGGCCAAAACTTTGGACCTAAAAATGCCAATTTGAACTTAGGAGCTTTAATTGCCGCAGCCAATGTCTATTTCCTTTGAAATGAAGTGGGCGGCATTGTATCAGAAGGTTTTTTCGGGGGCTAATAACGGTGGACAGCCAGTGAAGGTAATGCGACCTCGCAGTAAAAATTCATAATGGCGATGCACTAGTCACCGCCTTTATTGACTGTATAGTTATCCGCGCTTAATACTCTTTATCGATTTCCTTCAGCTTTTTCTCAAATGACTCATATTGGTCTTTTGAGTCATAGTCGAAGTAATACTGGTTGTGAAAACCAAACTGCAACTTAACATGCACGTCTTCTATATAAAGCGTGTACCCGTCATGGTCGGTAAAAGCAGTAATACCGTTGAGTTTATACTGCTCATCCTCTATAGCACCGTGTTGACGAATTTTATCGAAAACCTTAAGTAAGAACTTGCTGTCTAATTCGTTTTTCATTGTAAATCCATAGTAGTGAATTTACTTGTTTTTACACGAAATAGCGGTTTTTGGATTTGTCTGATGATTGTAGTCGATAAACTAACAGTCACTATTTGGGATAGCAAAGTCAATTTGAAGGTTTCTCACACCTTCATTTAACGACGACGCGGTTAAAACACGCCCGACAGCAAATTCTTATCATGCATGTATATAAGAGCAACAGATGTGGCAAAATTTAAAAATTATATCTAAATCCTAAGTTGACGATGTGCGCTGAGAAATCATCTTTTCCGCCAAAATAGGTATACTCGACGCGAACCATAGATTGGAGGCCAACATAATAATCAAACCCCAACCCGGCCAGGCCAGCAACAATACTATCGTCGTAGCCACAAATCACGTCGTCCGCACCACAGGCTGAACCATTTAGCGAGACGTGTTCAATGTCTATGTTTGCTACACCTAATTTGTAATACAGTTCACCGTTTTGACTACTTGCTTTGCCTAGCAACGCAACGTAGGGTCCTTTGCTCGATAACGATTGCTCATCATTATCAGCATCAATTAAAGAGATATACCCACCTTCTATGTACCACTGACGATGAAAACGATAGCCTAGAGCAGCCGAGTAGCTAATGTCTGCTTCATTATCTATTTCCGTATCGACGTTTCCGTACCCCATATTCGCTACAGCGTAACCTGTCACGTCTGCACTCGCTAAATTCGAACACATTAAGCCGGCAATTGCTGCGCTTCCAAAAATAAGTTTACTGATAGATTGTGAAAGTCTGCGCATTTTTATGACATCTCCTTGTTTAAGAGGGCTAACTATAAAAGACAATGCATTGAAATAAAATGCGCAACATCAACAAAAATAGGCATTTAAGACAGCCGACGTTCGTGAGAATGACGGTAACGAAATCGTCCCGTGCTCACTTTTTAAACATTAAAAATACGCAATATTAATCGAATTAACATACTCCCCGTGTGTATTCTTATTAAATAACCAATACAAATCATTGATATAAAATCATTTTTAACAACATTTGATCTTTTTAAAATAAGGTGTAGTATTAACTCATACAACTGGTCAGATGAGCGGATGAGTTACTATGAGTATCAGAACTAGCTTAAAAAAAGTTTTACCCCCAATTTCAGTTACAGAACAAGAAGCCCTAGATGCGGGTGATGTCTGGATTGAATCGTCTATTTATCAAGGCAAGCCTGACATGCAGGCATTGCGCGACATTCCTCAGGCTAAACTGAGTGCTGAAGAGCAAGCGTTTATGGATGGCCCAGTAGCAGAGCTATTGGCTATGATTGACGACTTCGACTTAGGCAACGGTAAGCACATCCCTCAGGAAATGTTAGATTTCTTGGGCAAAAACCGTTTCTTCTCTATGATCATTCCAAAGAAATTTGGTGGTCTTGAATTCAGCCCATATGCGAACTCGACTATCGTTGCGACAATTGCGGCGAAAAGCGGTGCCATTGCTGTAACCGTGATGGTGCCTAACTCGTTAGGCCCTGGCGAGCTTCTTATGCACTACGGTACTACAGCGCAGCAGGATTACTGGCTACCTCGCTTGGCTGACGGTCGCGATATCCCTTGCTTCGCACTTACTAGCCCAGAAGCAGGTTCAGATGCAGGTGCAATCCCAGACGCAGCAATCGTTACCAAAGGTGAGTTCAATGGTGAAGAAGTGCTTGGTCTACGCGTAAGCTGGGACAAGCGTTACATTACACTTGCTCCTATTGCGACAGTGCTTGGCCTTGCATTTAAAGTATTCGATCCGGACCAACTACTTGGCGACAAGTTAGAGCTTGGTATTACCTGTGCCCTTCTACCTAAGTCTCACCCTGGTGTTGAACTGGGTAACCGTCACGACCCAATGGGTGTGCGTTTCTACAACGGTACTACTCGTGGTCAAGATGTGTTCATTCCTATGGACTTCATTATTGGCGGTCAGAAGAACATTGGTCGTGGCTGGCAGATGCTAGTTAGCTGTCTAGGTGCAGGTCGTGGTATTTCACTTCCAGCAATGGGCGTAGCGTCGGCACAATCTGCGTTTAAAGGCACGGTTGAGTATTCATTCGTACGTGAGCAATTTGGTCTTCCAATTGGTCGCTTCGAAGGTATTCAAGAGAAAATGGCAGACATCGCCGGTAAGACGTTCTTACTAGAAGCGATGCGCGTGTTAACAACCGAAGGTTTAGGTTTAGGTGTTAAGCCTTCAGTAGTAACAGCTATTGCTAAGTATCACATGACCGAGCTAGGTCGTGATGTAATGAACTCTGCTATGGATATCCAAGCGGGTAAAGCAATTCAGCGCGGACCTCAGAACACACTTGCGGGTGGTTATGCAGCACTTCCTATTGCAATTACGGTAGAAGGTGCAAACATCCTGACTCGTAACCTGATGATTTTCGGTCAAGGTGCAATGCGTTGTCACCCTTACCTTAAAGATATGGTTGACTTAATTCACAGCAACGAAAGTTCAGCGGATGCAGAATTCAACAAAGTCCTTCGTAAGACCGTGGGCTTCAGCGTTAAAAATGCATTCCGTAGCTTGGGTAAAGGCTATCTTCCTTTCCTACGTGAAAGTGAATCTGCACTACCTGAAGTACGTAAATATGAGAAGCGTGTTAACAGCATCTCTGCAAAACTAGCGCCGCTTGCCGACTTATCACTTGCGGTACTGGGTGGAGACCTGAAGAAGGCTGAACTTCTTTCAGCGCGCCTTGGCGACGTAATGAGCTATCTATATGGCGCGATGGCAGCAATTCGTTTCTACGAGCAGCGCATTGAAGACAGAAAACTAGCCCTGCCGTATTTCGAGTACGCAATGCAGTGGTCTCTACAGCAAGCTGACCAGGCAATTGTTAACTTTATTAACAATTTCCCTAACACTGCTACACGCGGTCTGATGCGCCTACTTACTAACACCTACACAAACAGTGTTGCAGGTATTAGTGACGACCTCGTACGCGAGCTTTCAATTGCGTCAATGCAGGATAATAGCGTTAAAGAGCAGCTTACCCATCTTGTACGTGTTATTCCTGGTGATGGCAACGATATTAATGAGCAAGCATTTAAAGCTAAGCACGCTGTGGCGCACCTGTTAGGTAAAGTGCAAAAAGCACTGCGCAAAGAGCCTGTTGTGCCGTTCATTTCTTTTGAGCATGCACTTAACAAGCTACAAGAAAAAGGCGTGGTAACAGCTGACGAAGTAGCGAAGCTTCACGACTACAACGAGAAGCGCAAGCTGGCAGTTCGTGTAGATGAATATACATTTGATTTAGAGCTGCTTCCAGCCTCGCAAACGCTAAAAGCGATTGACGGTGGTCAAAACGCCGCATAAGTATTGAGTTTTTAGCTTAATAAATTAAAGCCCCGTCAGTCGATGGGGCTTTTTTGTGTTATTTGCCATTTCTTTTCATTGTTCATTTTGTGCTCTACCATTAAGGGATTAGGATAATCGCTGAAAGGATCGCGCAGTGAAAAGAAAGTGTAAGTTTCTCGCTTCAAGCGCTAAGAAGATTTTTCCTCTTTTTATTACACTTCTAGTTATTACGCTTCTAGTCTCACCATTAAAAGTCGCTGCGGAACACAAGGATTCACATTTTGTAATTGGTGAGTTAAATCATCCGCGCGTCAACAATTTTTATAAACCTCTGATTGAGAGGGCTTATCGCAGTATTGGAATTGAAGTAACTTTCGAAAAAGTTGGAGGGGAGCGTGGCCTGCGGCTTTTAAATCAAGGTATGACGGATGCGGACGTCGTTCGCTATGACGTTGTTGCCCAACCTGATAACAATATCTTGATTGTTCCTCCCGCACTTTCTCATGGCGCATCTTTTCTGCTGTGCATCAGGGGAGCGAAATGTAGCAAGGATGTTATTGAAGATCCTGACAACGCCATAGCAGCTACTACACGTTTTTTCTTTAATATGGGTAAGCAATCCCGTGCGTTAAAAGCAAATATCTTTGAATTTGACGACTTTCATCATGTTATTGATCTGCTGCTCAGCGGACGCTTTGATTACGCGATTATGCCAAGTGATCACACTGAGGAAGACATTTTCAGACGGTCAGGAATAGAGTTTATTCCCCTCGTCGAACATGAGATCGTGCATGTAATACACAAAAAACATAGTCACTTAGTTGACGATTTATCAAACGCTATTGCAAAACAGCTCGCAATTTTAGACCAACAACAAAACTAAAAAAACGCCCACTTCGAAAAGTGGGCGTTTCTCTACTGTATATACTCTAACGTGCTTCCACGTTAGAACGCTTGGTTTTATTCAAACATATACTTTAAAGAAAGTACTGTTGTGCGACCGTTTAGAGGACGCGCACGTACGTAGCTTCCAACTGCCGCAGAACCTTCTTCTGATTCAGTAATGATGAACTCATCAGTAGCATTGTTCATGTTAAGTGATACTGAGAACTGATCATTAACCCAATAGGTAGCAAATAGGTTTACAAGCGTGTAGCCATCTTGCTTCAGGTCATTATTGTCTTGAACAAAGTACTCTGTAGAGCCTTGTAATGAAGCGCCAACAGACCATGTGTCAGTGACATACTCTGGCGTAATAGTCCAAATCCAATCCGCTTGACGGCGAGGTGTGTTACCAACCAATGCAGCGTTGTTAACGTCATCGCTGATCTCTGCGTCAGTCCAAGTTAAGTTACCAGACATTACAAAGTTATCCGTTGCATTCCAGCGACCTTCTAGCTCAAGACCTGTCGCTTCGTATTCACGCATAAATGTAAGACCGCTAGTTACCTCTGCTTGTGTATCTTCAGTCACCGTGTCGAACAAGGTTGCGTTAACCATCAGGTCTTTTGTGCCGTACTTATAACCAATTTCAAACTGCTTCGTTGTATCATAACCTGACGTAGTGCTTGTTAAGCTACCGTCAGCATTCAACGTACCGCCGATTTGAAGTAGACGGTCAGCAATTGCACGGCCACCTTTCGAGTAACGAGCAAAGAACGTTTGGCTATCAGTAAGCAGGTATGAACCACCGATAGAGTAAGACGTGTTATTAGCGCTGTAATCTACGATTTGAGACGCTGCACCAGCGCGGTTTAGATTAATTACACCGCCACGGATGAAACCACTGTTAGTAGCAGACGCATCTTCGATTTGCTCGATAACGCCGTTACCGTTTAAGTCAAAATCAGCGTTACCACCACAGCATGAGCTGATAAGTTCACCAGACGCTTCCGTGGTATCGTGACGTACTGACGCATCGATAAGGATGTTGTCAGACAATTCGAAACCGATGTTCATGTACGGTGCTTTAGTAACGTAGTTCAGGTCCCATTCCCACGAAAGGAAACTTGCCGACAGTAAACCGTCAGACACGAGTTCAACGCCATCACCATTAGTAATATTCAATAACTGAGAATTATCACCGTCTAGCGTTTGAATAAAGGTCTGCCAGCTTGACCAGCTCGTCGCGATATCTTGGTTTGAGTAGTAGTAACCTACTGTAAGGTCGATACCGTTATCAAACTCTTTACGTAAGCTGAAGTCGTTGATCATGTTGCCAAGATCATTGATACGCGTGTCAAACTGAAGGTTAGTAAATGCTTGACCTGTGTAAACGTCACCTGCACCAGGACCGTTGGCCAAAGTCACTGTTGTACTATCGCAGTTTAGAGGGTTACCATCGCCGTCAAGTGCGCCTGCACAAAGTGCTGAAGCAAAGTTTGAAACATCACCTGGGCCTGCTGGGAAACCATCCGTGAATGGTGCGATAAAACCGCCAGAAATGTCAGAAATACGGAACTTGTTAAGTAAGAACAGGTTTTCAGCAACTTCTAAATCAACTTCTACACCGAAAGAGCTAACTTTAGACTCGATACCGTCACGTACGTCGCGGTTCTCAGGGTTTCCGAAGCTGTCAAAAGTAGAAATGTTTGTATTATATGCAGAGTTCAGCGCTTGTGAACTTGCGTCATAACCTGGAACTGGACCGTACTCACCATCACCTTTTACAAGCACTGGAGAAGGAAGGTAAGTTGACACTTTGTCATCCAAGTTTTTGTAGTAGAAACGGATGTGGCCGTTATCTAACATTTTAGTAATGTTAAACTTAACCTGACCGCCTTGGTCTCCATTGTAACCAGTTTCACGAGGACCTTCACCGCCGCGAGCAAAACCTGCGATATGGTAGTATAGATCGTCAGTGATTTCGCCACCGTAGCGGAAATCTAAACGGAACTCTTCGTAGTCAACACCAAATGATGTGCCGATAGCGCCACCACCTGCTTCACCTGTGTTGCTGATCATGTTAATTACACCGCCAGGCGAGTTACTTGCAAACGTTGATGCAGAACCACCACGTACTGCTTCCACATTGGCTACTGACCAGTCGTAACGTAGGAAGTTATCTGCGTTACCAAAGTTTATATCACCATATTCAAGTACTGGTAAGCTATCTTCATGAAGCTGAAGAAATTTTGAGCCGCCTGTAGCTAGCGGAATACCACGAATTGTAATGTTTGCGTTACCGCCACCACCTGATGATTCAGCACGAATACCTGGCAACGCGCGGAACACCTCAGCGGTAGAGCGAGGCGCTAGCTTAAGAATATCTTCTTCATCAAAAGCGCTAACCGAAACACTCGCTTCCTGCATTGTTGCGCCACCTGGCGCTGCAGTTACAACGATTTGCTCGAACTTTTCTTTAGATTTTGCTTCAGTCTCTGGTGTCGCAGATTCTTGAGCGAAAGCCGTGCCAGAAAGCGCTGTACAAACGGCTAATGTTAGTGCGTTGAGTGTGTGATGTTTTTTCATATTTTCTCCGGTAATGTGTTGGAGTTGTTAAATCCTAAGTAGCCGCTACCCTAACTACTAGGGTGGTTGGCAACACAAACATACTTAATCGATTAAGAATGTATAACAAAAAAACAACATTGTAAACATCCTGTGAAAAAATTTACTTCGAAAGTATTACGTGTTCTTTCTAAAGTGTTAATACTTAGGTTTCTCAGCCTAAAACACAGAGGGAACATAGGACCTTGAAAGTTGGAATATCGATTAAGAAGGTATAAACAATTTGAACTGCGAGAAAAACAAATTGGTCGATGGTCTCATTCAAAATCTATTAAACCGATAGTATGATGATCGCTCCGTGCTAAGTTAATATATAGCGTAAACGTTAAAAAAATGCCCAAGAAGGCTTAAAATATTAGTGCGGGTTTCATCAAACGTGAGTAACAGCATCAAATTATTAGAAGGTTTTTCTCGTTGAAAACAGATCAAGCGTCAATATCCCAAATAGAGATAGAGCGAGATACGACCGATATGCTCATTGGCAACAGTTTCATCGGATTTCTGATGACGATGCTTGCCTTTTCCGGTCTTTTATTTTTCTTCGAGAGTAATGCTCCGTCAACGTTTGCTCTGAAATTTCAGGTTTGGATAGTAATGATGATCGTATCGATTGCGCGCCTTTTGGATGCTATTTATTGGCGTACTAATCTTGCAGGCACTAGCTATAACCCCCGGCCAGCGTTAATAAGGTTCTCAATCGGTTTATTCACTACGGGGAGTATTTGGGCGCTCTACTCTGTTCTTTTTTATCCAACAATGACAACGGTTGAGCTTGCAGCAACCATGGTGGTGCTTTCAGCCATGTCTGGAGGAGCTGGAACGGTATTATCACCCAATAAATACCTTGTGGGCTTTTACTCCACAGCCCTTCTCGTTCCCATGTCGTTGTGCGCTATCTTAGATAAAAATGGCGAGTTTTTTGTTTTAGGTATTCTCGGGCTTGTATTTTGGTTTGGTATTTTTACTAGTGCATTTCGTTATCATAAGTTTTTTATCAGTACCTTATATATAAAGGCTAAAAATAATAAATTGATGGAACAAATGAAAATAGAGCGAAATGAAACTGAAAAGGTTAATCAGTTGCTTGTTGCCTCAAATCAAAAACTCGATGCATCTAATTTACATTTGGAAGCGGAAGTCGAGCGAAGGACCGCTGAGTTGTATCGCCTTTCAAATAAAGATCCTCTTACGGACCTGCCCAACAGAAATGGTTTCTTAAAACATCTAAACAATCTTCTAGATACGACGCGCGCCCTTGATAATTCTCTTGCGGTACTATTTATCGATTTAGACGGTTTTAAACAAGTGAATGACAGTCTCGGCCACAAGATTGGCGATATTGTACTGGCAGAAATCGCTAAAAGACTTCGAAACTACACAGAAGATAATCACTTAGGTCGGTGGGGGGGAGATGAGTTCGTCGCTGTCATACCCTACGCGAATATTGATACGGCCAAAGCCGTCGCGCACGCTATGCGAAGTGGGGTCACTATTCCTATCCTTGCGGATGACAACCAAATTACCCTAGATGCCACCATAGGTATTGCTATGTTTCCTTCTCATGGTGATACTGCGCTTGACTTGATTCAACACGCAGATTTAACCATGTATGACCAAAAGCGAAAGCAACGGGGCTCAGTCAGCGTGTTTAATGAAGCCCTGCATGCTGAAATCAAGATAGAGCAAAAACTCTGCGAAAGACTTCGAACAGCCATTGAAAACGGCGAATTGAGTGTTTTCTATCAACCTATTATTGATGTGAGTACTAACTCGGTATCTTCTGTTGAAGCCCTTTTGAGATGGAAGTGCGACGAAAACTATATTTGCCCAGCTGTTTTTATTCCACTTGCAGAAAGGAGTGGTTTAATGCCTGAAATAGGGGCATGGGTATTAAACAGAGCCCTTATTGACCTCTCTCACTGGCAGTTTGGCCACGAAATATCTATGTCCGTCAACGTGTCCGTGGCGCAACTCTTAGACGACAGTTTTTCTAAAATCTTGGATAATGCTCTCAAATCGACGCAAATTGCCCCGGAGCAACTGCACCTTGAAATTACTGAAAGTGTATTTGCTATAGATAAAAAGCTGATAGGTAAGAGAGTAAGCGAACTGGTTGACAGAAACGTAAAAATATCTATCGATGACTTCGGAACCGGCTACTCGTCGCTGAGCAGGCTTCAGTCTATTCCCTTCGACTTTATCAAGATAGACCGCTCTTTTATACAGAATAGCACTGAGGAGAGTGATACCATAATAAGGGCAACAATATTAATGGCAAAAGAGTTTGGCTGTAAAACTATTGCAGAAGGTATTGAAACTGCAGAGCAAAAAGCACACGTTGCAACGCTTGGTGCAGACTACTTGCAAGGTTTTTATTTTGCGAAACCTATGAATGCTAATAACCTTATTTCTTGGTACAACGAAAATTACTAATCACCATGGCTCAACTTTATTTCTATTATTCTGCGATGAACGCAGGAAAATCAACGTCCCTTCTCCAATCAGCCTATAACTATCGCGAGCGAGGCATGCACTCTATAATATACACTGCAGCGCTTGATGACCGCTACGGTGTAGGTAAAGTTACCTCTAGAATTGGGCTTCAAGCAGACGCCAAGCTCTACAGCAAAGATGATGACTTATTTTCATCAATTCAAAAGGACTGCGAAGAACGAAAGCCTGACTGTGTGTTCATCGACGAAGCCCAATTTCTTACGAAAAAGCAAGTTCGGCAGCTGGTTGAGGTGGTAGACGAACTAGACGTTCCTGTGCTTGCCTATGGCTTACGGACTGATTTTTTGGGAGAAACCTTTGAAGGTAGTCACTTTTTGCTTGCGTGGGCGGACAAACTTTTCGAATTAAAAACAGTGTGCCACTGCGGAAGAAAAGCTAACTTTGTTGTTAGGCTGGATGAACATGGTGATGCTGTTAAAAACGGAGATCAGGTTCAAATTGGCGGGAATGACCGATACGAATCAATGTGCCGTAAACACTTTAAAGCCCTCGTTTGGGACGAGCAGCTTTAAATTGGATTGCAAGACATTCTGAGGTAAATAGACTGCCGATTTCAAGCGTAGGCTAGTAACTCGTTTTATAGCCTACATATACCCTCTCTGCACCAGCCTGAATACCACTGTCTATCATTAGGGTTTATCCAATGCTGTTAACATTGCTTTATCAGAATATCTGGTTTAGTACAATAAAATGCGCACATTTTAAGAAAGCTTAAATAATTAAGATGCTTTTCTCTCTTAATTTCCCAGCGATAATGTTAAATAAATGTGGATGAAAAACGGTTTTAGCGACGTTGAGAAAGGTCTCTAGGAGGCACAAATTATCGATTAATTTGCACCAGGCGTTTATCGCTCGCTTATTTAAGACGTATGCTGTATCCCTTCGCACTTTTGCATAGGGGTAGCGAATTTTTATACAGTTTCACCTAAACGTACTTCAAATGGCAGCGTATTCTTAGATGTAACATGCTCTAAAAGCGATGTGGCAGCTTCAACGCCTTTTTGTGAGCTAGATTGACAAACCGTCGTCAATCTAGGACGCGCACGTTCAGCTTCTTCAATACCGTCGAAACCGGTAATTTTTAACTCTTCTGGAACGTTTATGCCCATTTCAAGCGCCATATGCAAAAGTTCTAGCGCAATGATGTCGCTCATGCAGAGTACAACATTGGGCCTAGGGGAGCTCGTGAGCACCTCTTTCGCGGCTTGGCGAGCGAAGTGTCGATCACTTTCTGGTAGATGCCAAATAGCTTCATTACTTACAACGACATTTTTGTCTTGAGCAGCCCTCAAGTAGCCATCTAGGCGGCGGTGAGCAATCGAGGTTTCAACATCAATAAGGGGGCTATCATAAATGCGGCACGTAGCTGGTGAATCAATAAGCCGCAGCCCGAGAATTGCAACGGAATCCCCTTCATGCAGAGCATGACTAGCAACGCGATATGCAGCCTCCTCATTATCAATGTTAATTGATGGCTTATTATCAATATCAAAATCGACAGTAACAACAGGTTTAGGCGAAGCAGCCAGTTCTCTAATAAGATTAACATTGCGAGGTTGACCATAGCAGATAAATCCGTCTACGAAGTCTACAACGTCAGTAATACTATTCGAGTCGCCTGCATATAGGAGCAAGTGCTTACCACTTTCCTGTAATGCCGAGGAAGCGCCTTTTATAAACGTGCTCGCAACAGGATCGCTTACCATATAGGAAATGCTATCTGCCAGTACTAAAGCAACAATATTTGAGGTGCCCTTTCTAAGAATCTGGGCGGCTTTATTTGGTCCGCTGTATCCAATTTTTTTGCATTGCGCCAATATTTCTTCACGCTTTGATTTGGATAACTGATCGGGACGATTGAAAGCATTTGAAATCGTCGCTGTCGAGACACCTAATTGCTCAGCAACGTCTTTAAGGGTTAGTTTTGTCTTGTTCATTAATTATTAACTCTTTTAACGACGCTTTTTGCCCTACGCTAAAACAGTTAAGGGCAGTAAGCATACGCTGTGACTACCCGTCGATTGTAACACCTTCTTAAACGTTTAACCCAATAAATTTAACGTTCTAAACACGCCTCATTTAACAAATCATTAAACAACTTAATATTAAGGTTTATTACGTTTATCGTGTCCCGAAGATTTTATCACCGGCGTCGCCAAGTCCCGGCAATATGTAGCCCTTTTCATTTAATCGTTCATCGATAGCAGCGGTAAAAATATCAACATCAGGGTGTGCTTCAACAACAGCCTTAATACCCTCGGGAGCCGCAACAAGAAAAAGCCCCATGATTTTGGTACAGCCTTTTTCCTTTAGTAGGTCAATGGTTGCAATGAGGGTTCCGCCAGTGGCAAGCATGGGATCAACAATAAGCGCAGTGCGCTCATCAATGTTTTTTACTACCTTGTCAAAATATGCCACAGGTTGCAGTGTTTCCTCGTCACGATAAAGGCCTACTACACTGATCTTGGCGTTCGGTATAAGCTTGAGTACCCCTTCAAGCATTCCAAGACCAGCGCGAAGAATTGGCACAACCGTTATTTTCTTTCCTTTAATCTGCCTCACTTCGACGTCGTCGCCGGACCAACTCTTTATCGTCGCTCTCTCGGTAGGTAACGTTCGTGTCGCTTCATAGGTCAGCAGGTTCCCTACTTCTGAAGCTAATTCGCGAAAATCTTTGCTGCTAATTTTAGCGTATCGCATAAGCCCGATTTTATGGGCAATAAGCGGATGGGTAATTTCGTGAACGGCCATGTAAGACTCCTTGTAATCGATTTAACGACAGTTTACCCCATGGGTATTTTAGTTAAAGCGATTGGTCGTAAAAACATGCCTATTCGTTTCATTAAAATTGATTTTCATTATTACACGCTATTTTTTAAAGGCCTTCATGCAGTATAAATTAACAGACTATGCAACTAAGCTATAAAAGATACCTCGGTAGAAACTATTCACCAAAGACAGTCGCTACCCTACTCGTAGGGTAGCGCCATCTGGCATCGTCACTTCAATCTTCATAGTGCCGCCAACCGCTGCTAAATAAGCCGCAGCCCGCTGCAATGACACATCTTGAATTCTCTTCGATTCTAATTTGCTTACGCCCGAAGCGGTCACTGATAACGCCATTGCTACCACTTCTTGTTTAACTCTATGTTGCTTTCTAATGTCACCTAATGTGATTTCTTTCATTGTTTTTTACCGAGAATTACGGGCATTAAAAAAGCCCAGATGGTGATACCTTCTGGGCTTTTGCAAAACGTTCTACCTGCAGTGCCCAGAAGCCAATACTTGCCCCTGAACACCGACGGTCAGGTGCAATCAGTAATTAAAATTGTAAAAATAACCAGTTGAAACGTTTTGCATGATAATTCTCTTTTCACAATGTGCTTGTACAAACGACCCTGTGCCGCGACTGAGCAAAATGTTGAGGCTTCGGTGCGTTTCAAAAATACAGCAGCGGCCTTCTGTCACTTATCCTTAACCATACCATGTCGTTAAGCAATAGCAACGACTTTCCAAACAGGAAAGTGTTTGTGCGCTTCGATCACGCCTTTCATATTAGTTTTAAAAAACATCTACAGAACACCTACAAAGTCCCCTTCTTTGGCACGCTTTAGCGCATCCAAAAATTGTGGAACTAAATGACTTCCTTCCTCGGGCGACCAGGGTGCAAACCCCTTATCATCTGTAGCCTCATAGGGGCCCTGTTTTACTTCCATAAAAACAACCGGGCTATTGCAAACTGTTGCATGCCAGACATTTGGAGGTATTTCCACACCGCTAGTCTCCCCGCCTGCTTTTAAGGTAGTTCTTTCCACCAGTTGCCCTTCCTTCTCGTTATCGAAAAAGAGAATATCTAACTCACCTTCAAGTACCATAAAAAACTCCCACTTATGAGACTGTACATGCCGATGAGGACGTACATAAGAGTCTGGCATCATGGCAATAAAAAGGCGCTGAACGACATCTTGATATGTTTTGTGAACATTAAAGTGGGAGCGGCGGCGTGCGCTAGTCTCAGCTTGAGATTTAAGCGTTTCAAACAGTGTTTTATCAAAGCGGGTTGCATTAGCCTGGTGTACGTTGCTCTGTTTTTTATTGCTCATGTTTATATCTGACAATATCTTCCCCTTTAACTGCTTGAAAAAACGAAAAGTGTTTGCGCAAAACAACTGCGCAAACACCAAAAAGCTATCGCTTACGTTACTTTTGCAAAAAAAAAGTTGCAAGCTTAAAGGCGAGCTATCTCTACCCATCCTCCCTGAATAAACTTCACTTTTTTATCTTGGTGACAGAAGACAGGAATTTTCCATTTTTCTTGTTCATCGTTATCTAAACGACTGTCTGGCCATGTATATGCCGCTTGTGTAGAAAGCTTCACCCATTTAACTTCAGAATCCACGGGCGAACGACCAAGTTGTTTCCAGCCTTCACTTTGCGTGTTTGCCTCTACGCCGTGTGGACTAAATCTGAACATGGGCTCGTCGTATTCATCAAGTACTACCATGTGATGGTCGCCCTGATAACTTACCCTTATCGCTCGTTCAGGACCAGGAATTACCATAGCTGTAAGGTCTGTAATAGGCGCCGCTTTATTGTCTACCGTAACTAACGTGCGCTTGCTCGGTGGCGCCAGCGATTTGAAATACCCAGAAAGCTCTTGGCGCTTGCCGTTTACCGCTAGCGCAATACTCCAGCGTTCTGCGTGTTCATCAGTTTTTTCTAACCGTTTATCATACCAACCGTAGTAGTTCCGCTCGCTAACTTGGGTCCATTTTGACTCGAGCTTTTGATCTGTTACCCACTCTGGCAAAGGTCTGGGCCCTGCGGTTTGTACTTTAAACCACATAGGGTGGTCCCAATTGGCATAAACACCACTTTTTGTGATGCGAATGAAAGCCTCATTGTCATCGCCCAGCACTTCTAATTTTCCCTCGCCGTCATATTGCACAAGTATTTCGTTTCCCAAGGGCGAACTTTGTATTTGGGACAAAATAACGGCTTCGCTTTTACCCCGCTCATCTATAACAGGGAGCCACTCTCCGGCGACAGCTGACGCCCCATGCGCGTAAACGTTTGAGGATATAAAAGAGCATGCTAGGAAAAATGCTAACACGGTAGTAAATGTCTTAATCATGATTACTCCCCCTAGTTACACATTGCAGAAAGTTCGCCCGTCACCGTGATAGTCTTTGACGCTGATGGAACTAATTCGCCATTTTCATCACGAGCGTTAACAAAAAGCATGTAATCGCCAGGTGGTACTACAGCTTGCTGCGATGGCATTTGTACGACAATCCTATCTGTATTGTGACGCACTATGGGAAGAACTACGCTGCGCTGGTCACCATCGATAAGATGGGTAATGTTTGTTCTTCGTATCAGCACCACTGACTCGATATTGGCATTCATTTTGGCGGTTGCTGCATCTGTGTTTTTCAAGCCAATACTAAGACGTTCGCCCACACCAACAGCCTTGTTTTTTCTTCCTATAGCGGGTCTGTCGCCAAACATATAGGCAGGCTTATAGATTTCAAAAGAAGGATCTCTGCCATCGTTTGGTGAGAAGCCCGGTAACGTAACGCTGTATGCATATGCGGTATTAATGGGAGCATGTCCACCTATTAAGACACTACCATCTGGCAACAATGCAGCAGAGTTGTGATACGTACGCGGTCGATTTTGCTCGGCAACCTGTCTAAATGTTTCTGTCTCAGGGTCGAAAATTTCAGCTTTCAGAATAGGTTTTCCAGCACCTGGTAGCACCACCTCATCCCTGTCTGCTCCCGATACGACTAAGACCTCTCCTGTGGGGAGCAGTACACCAGTACCGTACCAACGACCTTGCTGTAGACTTCCCGTTGAGCGCGAGTCATACAGCATTTTTTCACCGTCAATGGTCACCGAGTCGATACGCGCCAAGTTTGTACCAACATACAAACCAGGGCTTGTTGCAGCAACACCAGTTAATACACCACCGGCGGTGAGAAACTCTGTTTTACTGTAAACCCCATTATCATCTGGCGTTAGTGGCATCATCATTGAAAATGTGGAGCCTCGAAAACCAGCGCCTAACAGTGCCTGCACATCAGCAAGCCTGTATGGGTCGTCAATGATGGGGGCTAGTGCGTCAAATGGATTAGCAATAAATTCTTCCGTTAGACCGGTAAGCAACCCATTTAACGATGTGCTTGATTCGGTATTGGTTATATTAAGAAAACTTGTAAGATCTCCTATACCCGCTTCGCTTAAGTGAAGTGGT
Organism: Alteromonas sp. IB21; assembly: GCF_016405965.1. Lineage (GTDB taxonomy): Bacteria > Pseudomonadota > Gammaproteobacteria > Enterobacterales > Alteromonadaceae > Alteromonas. The sequence continues at coordinate 43,274 of NZ_JAEFCD010000024.1, forward strand.
AAGCCGGCAAACCCAAGGTCAGCCCACGTTTTAGATTGAGGATCGTAAGCCGCTACTATATTCCAAAGCGCTTGATCGTAACTCTGCCCAAATGGATTAAACGCCTGCCCGCCTCCGTTGTAGAAGACGTGGCCATTAGGTAGCAAGTGTAATCTTGGATACAAGGGTAACGAACGTTCTGCTAACGGGCCGTTGTCCTTCCATTCCCCGCAAGATGTATCGTAGGTTTCGGTAACCGTAACATTTCTACCTGAGGTTTCTGGGCGGGTTAAATAAACGGGCTTCACGAGCTTGGTAACACCACTAGCAACCAGTACATTGCCGTTAGCTAGTGATAAAGCGCTTGGATACCAGCGCCCAAAGTTCATGTCGCCTGTTTTTCGCCAGCTATTATCTTCGGGATTAAAAATACGACTGTTTTTCAAACCTTCTAGTTCAGACAGTCCAAAATTAATCGGCTCGCCAAGTAAGCTCGTACTTACTCCTGGTTCGTGGTAGTAGTCAGTGCCGCCTACTGCCATAAGTTCTCCGTTGGGCAAGCCAACTAAATCAGCACAGAAAAGAGCGCCGTCGTTGTTGGTTCTCTCGTCATCTGTGTTTAAATCAAGTGGCAGGGATGTACCTAAAAAACCGGTTATGTCACCAGTAAGGGTTTCAGAATCATTTCCATCAGGGTTGGCGCCAGCGTCTACAGGAGAAGGCGCAATCCAACTCGCACTGTCATTTTTCATGGTCAATACGCGAGTTTGGTCGTTTATAATGGCAGAGCCTATTTCTAGTAACGCGTTGTACTCAACGTTTTCAGTACCTTCCAATGCGTTAAAATAAAGAATACGCCCATCGTTTAGTAGTGCCAAGCTGCCTGCTGCAGGTTTGCACTTGAGCACACCATCTTCATTCTCTTCGCACTTACCGTTATCTGGGTAATTGTTGAGAGGATTAGTTATGTTGGTGTTGTCTTGATCGGGGAATTCACCTGTAACCAACGGCTCTTCGAATGGGTCAGTGAAAATTCCCTGCTGTTTACACGCAGCAATATTTGAACATTCTGGCGTGACGATTGGCACTTTACCTTTGTTGCGTTCAGCAAGCGCAAAGTGAGAGGTTATACTTAAAGTAAGTAGTGTAAGTGTGGGTACTAAAAGTGGACGTTTGTGCATTGTGGCATCCTATTATCGTTGAGTTATCACGCCGTTTAACTTGAGCGAACCTGTTCAGGAAATGCCCAAATGTAAACAGCATGTAAACCAAACGTCTAAGACGAATGCTTGGATGCAGTTTTTTTAAAATTAGTTTTTAATTTTTTATTTCTTGTTACCCGCGCGCATTCTGCGGCTCTGTTCTTGGCGCTTCTCTTCTCGCTTTTCTTTTCGGTCCTTTTTATCTGGCGTCAGCGAGCCTGTTTTAAATTTTGCTTTACGATTAGCTTTTGCTTCAGCCTTCTTAATCGCTTCCAGCTCCATTTCTTTTTTCTCAACTTCTAACATTTCAGGGGTTTCTAACGTAATTCGCCCTAGCTTGCCTGACTGCAGTTCTTTAAGCAGAATTTCACAAATTTTATGTAGGTTTACTCGTCCACCTGCCTGAATTGCTCCGCGGTTTCTCGCGGCGGCCTCTAAAAACTCAATCTCTGTGTCAGGCAACTCTTCAAGCTTGTAACGCTCTTTCATGACGTCGGGATACGCTTTAATTAGATAATCAGCAGCAAAAAAACCAACATCATCGTATTCCATTGCTGTATTTTTAACGGCTCCCGATGAAGCCAAGCGGTAAATAGAATGCGGATTTTCTAATTTCGGCCATAACACCCCTGGCGTATCAAATAAAATAATGCCACTGCCCAAATTAATACGCTGCTGACTTTTAGTGACAGCAGGCTCATTGCCGGTTTTTGCGATAATACGCTCTGCTAATATATTGATGAGCGTTGACTTACCCACATTGGGAATGCCGGTAATCATTGCTTTTATCGCTTTGGGTTGGCCTTCTTTGTAAGCACAGATACTCTTAACAAGCTGCATTATCTGCTTACTGTTACCAGGATTGTCACTTGATGTTGTAATCGTTTTTACGCCGCGCTCTTTTTCCAAGCTTTCCTGCCAGCGGGCAGTTATCTCAGGGTCGGCTAAATCATATTTATTCAGAATTTTAATACAGGGTTTATCACCGCGTATTTTTGCAATTTCTGGGTTTTCACTAGAATACGGAATACGTGCATCAAGTACTTCAATAAGAATGTCTACTTGACTAAGCGACTCTTTAATTTCTTTCAGGGCCTTGTGCATGTGGCCAGGGAACCATTGTAATGCCATGGTTAATTCCTATCGTGATCGAGTTGTAAACGCTATGCCGAACGGGTCAGCTCGTATGCGCAGACATTGACAGCGCTAGCTAAATTTAATGAGTCTATGTTGCCACTTCCGGCAATGGTATATGCTGTTGCGTTAAGCGTTGAAAGCGCATTTGAAGGCACTCCACGTGCTTCATTGCCAAACAGATAGCACTGATAATTACCGAAGGTCTCTGAGGTGATATTGCTACCATCCATGTCTAAAAAAGCGAAGCGTTCAAATCGTTCTGCCAAACTTTCAAGCGGCACATTTAATTCCATTTTGACGTGAAAAATAGCCCCCATGCTAGAGCGCACGACTTTAGAATTGTATGGGTCTACGCTGTTTGGGCTAAGCAGTAACGTGAAATTACCAAACCAGGCTAGGGTTCTTAGTATAGTGCCTAAATTGCCTGGATCTTGAACCTCATAAAGGTAGATGTACTTTTCGGTGCTGGAACTGTTCGCAATATTGCTAGATGTTGACTGCTCTGTACTTAACGTAGCGTTGGGAAGCGGAACGCGAGCAATAATACCTTGTGGTGACTTCGTGTCGCTTAGTTGCTGCATTTGTTGCGACGATACCGTTTCAACGTTCATCTGAACATTAGATGGAAGTACGTATTCTCTCACCCACGGCTCGTACTCAGCCGTGATATAAAGCGTGATATCGCCGATACTTTTACTCTTGTGTTGAGCAACGTTAATTAACTCTAGGACTAAGTGCTCCCCTTCAACTAAATAGAATCCGAACTGTGTTCTAAATTTTTTTTGATGAAGCTTTTTCACGTCACTTAGTTTCATTTGCATCGCCTTTTTATAACTTTCGGCGCAAGTGTAAGGTAAGTGAAAGAAAAGGCAAGATGACATTGCATCTTGCCGCTAGAGCATGGCGGTCAACTTTCATCAACAACATAAATTTCACCATCATAAATTCCTTGCACGGTAAGCTTTTGACTTGCCAACGCCTGAAGATAATCAATGTGCGCCTGTTCTACTTTCTGCCCTGGAACAATAAGCGGAATGCCTGGAGGGTAAGGGGTAATTAAGCCAGCCGCCGTGCGGCCGATGCTGTTCTGCCATGCGATTGCTTCGCGCTTGCTGAAGAACGCTTTTGAAGGCAGATCATCTAACTGAATGGGTGGAATATCTGCTGGCAGCGGGCTTTTATTCTTGCGTTTACTTAAATTAACTGCGCCATCGTCCAGACGCTTTAAAGCGTTATATAGTCTTACGATTTTAGAACGCATTCCGCCTAGCGTGAGCAAAACTAGAATCGTGCTATGGGTAAACTTCTCTATTTCTAACCCGACCTCATCCATCAGGAATCGATGTATTTCTTGATTTGAATACTCAAGCGCAGACACATCGATAAGTATTTTAAGCGGGTCATGTCCTATGTTGTCACTTTCAAAATGGGAAAACATTTTTGCGAAGTCGTCAGTTGACAATATTTTAAGGCGCTTGAACTTAGCCATTTGCGATTTAAGTTCGGCTACGTTACTTAATAACTCATTGAGTATTTTGTAGCCTTCCATTTCCAGCTGCTGACGGCACACATCAAGCGACGCAATTAACTGATATTTAGGCGACGTACTGGTGTGAATGGCAAACACTTCTTTAAAGAAGTCTTTATCGAAATCAGGGTCGTTAACGTGGATAAAAGACGCTTGGGAAAACGCCGACACCACTTTGTGCGCGGAATGCGTTACATAGTCTGCGCCAGCGGCGATGGCTGAATAATCTCGTAAAGCCGGATGAAATAGGGAGTAAGCAAACCAGGCTTCATCTATAAAGACTTTGATATCGTGTTCATGGGCAAGTTTAACCACTTGTTTCAAATCGGTTAGCAAGCCGTCATAGGTACAACCGGTCAGGACGATCAGCTTGGCGTCGGTGTTCTCTTCAATTAACGACTTAATTTGCGCCATTTTAGGCGGTGAAAAGATCCCGTATTCTGGATTAAACACACTATCTAGATACACTGGCATGGCACGCGCTTGGATAATGCCGTAGTGCACTGACTTATGGCAATTTCTATCGGCAATGACTTTGTCGCCCTCGCGCAACAGCGTTTGCAAAATAATTTTGTTAGACGTAGAAGAGCCGTTGGTAACGAAATAGGAATGACGTACTTCAAATGTATTCGCGACAGCCGCTTGCGCTTTGCCTATAGCGTGAGTGCCATCAGATAACGAGCCTAAAGAATCAACGCTTACCGATAAATCGCTGACGAATACATTACGCCCGAAGAAGCGGTAAAAGTCGCTGATATAGGGTGAATTTCTGAAACTTGCACCGCCACTGTGCCCTGGTGTGTGCCACGAATCATTAGCTTCTACAACGTAATCTTTGTATTCCGTCCAAAATGGTGTCTCGTTTCTGTCATCAAAATCGTTAATGATGTAACCGAGGATTGATTCCGGATCTGAGATGATATCATTGCGATAGAAGAACGACTCGATACCGTTAGCTTGGTTTACGATATCCAAGCCCTTAACCGCATCGCCCAGCACATAAACGGGCAGTTCTGGTCTAATACGCTTAATAGCATCAATGACTTTGGCGTTATTCTCAACGGTGGCGCCAGTGCTTGAAAGTAGCTCTTCACCGGGCTTCTCGTCATCAACCGTATCCTTTGCCTTACTACCTTCCGATTGCTGACTTCCTTGCGCTGGAAGGTTGAGTAGGCTGGTTTCTGAAAGTTCACTGACTCTTGCGACCACATCCCAACTAAAAACTACCGCCTGAATATCACCGTCTTCACGAACAAGCTGCAGCGCCTTTGCTACTGAGCTTGCCTCTAACAAACTTATTTCAACATCGCTTCTATCAAAGTAGTTGATAGTATTACCTATGCTTGAGGTAATTTGTTCGAGCAGGTCAACAGCATCTTCTATAACGAGTATTTTCAAATGAGGGCGCATTAAACAACCATGTAGTAAAAAAGAGCAAATTGCTCTGAAATCAAAAAGACTAAAATTAGTGTAACGCTGAAATTATTCGTTGTCGTGTAAACTCTTTTCTAAACCGAATTAAGATTGCAATGGCACTACTAATTCAAGCTATAAAAATACCAACCCTTTTTTTAGCCATGTTTTGAATAACCAGCGCTCCAGAGCTATGAAAATCAGTCACACTCCCTTCGTGTCAGCAGAACATGAGAAAAGCCTCAAACAGTTTTTGCATTACGCAAAAAATGTATTGCCTTCTATTGCAGCAACGAAGAAAAATAGTTGGCCAATACACAATGACCACTGCTTCATGCGGGTCATTTTGGATAATGTTTGCGGATGCCCATGGTACGACGTTATTCGCTCCCCGGCCTATCCAAATCTTTCAGAGGAAAAAGCCATTGCTGCGGCGCAGCTTGCTGAGCGCATAGCGTGCGAAAGTGTATCACTTCACACGCTAAACGAACGCTCTAAACAGTGGCGAAAAAAACAATATCGTTTGGATTTTTGAAATGCCAAGAAGAACGTCTCTTTTTGATGCAAGTAGAATTGAAGATGCGCAAGACTTAGAGGATGTTGTGCAAGATAAGCGCGCTTCCCGGCGAGCTAATAATGCAAAGGCACGTCGCAGGCAGCGCCGATATAAAAAGAAGCTTATTGCAGAACTTCCCCGAATAATCTCCGATAATCAGGGCACGTACCCCGAAGATGATACATAAAGCACTATCATAATAGATATCAATTACCTACAATCACTGTTAGAAAGTTGCGCTTAAAAAAGTGTAACGTACATTTATCCCTACCTTGAAAGTTACAGGACATACCATGGCGTTTAATTTAGCTATTAATAACGATATTGCAGTGATCACCTTTGACGACGGAAAAGTTAACGCCGTGAGCTTTACACTTATCCAACAGTTCAACGACGCGCTTGATGAAGCCGAGAAGAATGCAAAAGCGGTTGTACTTCATGGGGGTGAAGGTAAATTTTGCGGTGGATTCGATTTATCGGTTATGAAAGCAGACGACAAAGCAAAGCAGCATGAGTTAGTCTCAAAAGGGGCTGAACTTATTGTCAGACTCTACAGTTTTCCCCTGCCGGTTATCGTTGCGGCTGAAGGTCACAGCATTGCAATGGGTGCAATTATGCTGATGGCGGCCGATTTGCGTATCGGTAAAGATGCAGATACTAAATATGGACTAAACGAAACTGCCATTGGCATGGTACTTCCGCCGTTTGGCATGGAGTTGGCAAAAGCAAGGCTGGCGAATACGAGCCAAACAGAAGCGTTGCTTTTCTCTCGAATTTATCAAGGTATTGAAGCTGTTAAAGCAGGATTTCTCGATGCAGCTGTACCACAGGATCAGGTTTTGGCAACGGCAATGGGTTATGCGGAAAAGCTTAAAATGTTGCCTAGGCAGTCGTTCGCTGAGTCAAAGCTACAGCTGCGTAACGAGACTATAGAAAAAATGAAAGCCTAGGGCCATTGATTGGGTGTTCGGAGCAACGCGTTAACGTTTATAGGGTTAACGCGTTTTTCCCGAAATACGCCACTACTTTACTGGGCCAGAGCGGCGCTCTATTTCTTCTTTGAGTGCCTTTCTCAAACCTAACTCAAAGCTCAGTTCCGCAAGAACAAACAACGGCCCGATCGCTAACCCCATAATGTCGTCGACAAAGGCTGTTTTTTAGCCCTCAAAACAATGCCTAACGTTCATGGTCTTCTTTAGCCCCTTAAAAACATAAACAGATACTAAATGAACTAAGAGGCATTGCGAGACTCATAGCGCTAGTAGAAAAACTAAATGGAGTCTTGATGACTAATAAGATGTACTTTGGGGCACTGTTTTACACAGGCTTACTATCGCTGGCTGGGTGTAGCTCAAGCTCTTTCTCTGATTCGGTTTCTCCTTCAAGTTCCGAAAATCCTTCACACGCCGCCTCTGTTATTGCAATGAACGATAGCTACTGGCAGGTTGAAAGTATTCAGCAAGGCGGAATTATTGACTATAGCCATGTGACTATGAGCATAGACGATGGTCAGATAAGCGGCAGTACGGGTTGCAACCGTTATACAGGGGCGGTCATGGTAGAGGCAGAAAGCGAAGGGCTCTCAGCATTTACAATCGACACTATTGCGTTGACCAGAAAGATGTGTGCACCTGCGCTTATGAAGCAGGAGCAAAAATTCGTTGAGGCGCTTAACGAAACTCAGTTGTATTCCGTAGACAGTGGTACGTGGCTAGTTCTTCTCAACGGCGACAAAACAGAAACCATCAAAGCAATGTTAACGTCTGAAAGCACGGCGGATACTGACTATCAATCGTCACATAATGAAAAGAAACTAACGGCACCTGTTAACCAAAAACAAGACGTCATTGATACAAAGCAGACAAATAACACAAAACGCTATACATGCGAGACCCCTAGCGCGAACACGACCACCCTTGAAGTAAGTGCACTTGGCCCGGATACGTTGGGGCTATCGCTAAACAATAGTCTTCACATTGTTCAATTATCCCGTTCTGCTTCAGGGGCGAAATACACAAATAACAAGAATGTTGTGTATTGGAACAAAGGTGATGACGCGATCCTTTCAATAAACTCAGGAAGCTATCACTGTAATCTTCTTAAATAATCAAACCCATCTTATATTAAACAATATCGATTACGTATGAAGGCGCTTTTTAAAACGCGCCTTCGTTTATTTTTGCGTTGCAATTCGCGTTCACACACTCAGCACAATCTTCTGTATTAGCACATTTCATTGTACTACTTCGTCACTATTGGCTTTCTCCTTAATTAGTTTCAGCTAAACATTTCTATCAAGGTATCGAACACTGCCTTACCACTCCTCATATAACCGTTAATATTCGATATTTTTTAATGTTTGCAATTTTATGCATATAAATCTGCAACTTATAAACTAAAACCCACTACCAAACATGCTTTAAAACACGATATTTACGTGAGCCCAAGTTGAAATAATAGTTAGAGCACTATACAATTTATTTTTTATTGAACAGCCAATCAAAATAAAATCACTCATTGGCAAGCGTTAAACCTAACGTCGAAATAGCCTTTAATGGCTTGAAACGGCATTAAAGGTAATGGTGATTTTAATATTGCGTGAACCGTTTGATACAAGTCGAGCGATCTTCGTATAAAGAAATAGTTTCAACACTATTCATCGTTTTGAAACGGAGTTCGTGTATCAGGTTTTTTCTCGCAATTTATTGGTGAGTATATTCAACACCTTTTTTTAAAGTAGGAGTTTATGCATGTCATTACCGACTTATCAGAATTTCATTCACGGCAAGCCGATGGCAAACAAAAGCAAAGAAACCTTTGCAGTAACCAACCCCGCAACCGGTGAAGTAATTTACCACGTAGAAGTGGCTGATGAGTTCATTCAACAAGAAGCAATCAAGAGCGCTAAAGAGGGATTTGCGGTGTGGTCGGCAATGATGCCGATAGAAAGAACCCGCATCCTTAATAAAGCGGTTGCACTGCTTCGTGAGCGTAATGACGAGCTAGCTAAACTTGAAGTCCTCGATACGGGGAAACCCATCCAAGAAGCGGACTGTGTTGACATTGAAACCGGCGCTGATGTTATTGAGTATTATGCAGGACTTGCCCCTACTCAGTTAGGAACCCAGCAGCCTGTGGGCGGCGACTTCTTCTATACCCGTAAAGAAGCGCTGGGTATTTGCGCTGGTATTGGTGCATGGAACTACCCTATTCAAATCGCATGTTGGAAGTCCGGTCCGGCACTTGCTGCGGGCAATGCATTCATTTTCAAACCGTCTGAAGAAACCCCAATGGGTGCACTTAAGTTAGCGGAAGTCTTTATTGATGCAGGCGTACCTGCTGGCGTATTCAATGTAGTACAAGGCGCAGCAGAGGTGGGGCAGTGGCTGACAACAAGCCCCGACATTGAAAAAGTGTCGTTCACCGGTGAAGTAGGCACAGGCAAAAAGGTAATGCAAAGCGCAGCCGCATCTAACTTGAAAGACGTTACGATGGAGCTTGGTGGTAAATCACCGCTGCTAGTGTTTGAAGACGCTGATATTAGCCAGGCCGTAAGTGCAGCTATGTTAGGAAACTTCTATACCCAAGGTGAAATTTGTACAAATTGCACCCGTGTTTTTGTTCAGCGTTCTGTGTATCAAGCCTTCATTGATGAGCTTAAGACACGTACCGAAAACAACATCGTCATGGGCGACCCATTAGATCCTAATGTAAACCTTGGCGCTCTTATCTCTAAGAAACATCAAGAGTTAGTGCTTGGCTATATAGCTAAAGGTAAAGAAGAAGGCGCAACACTACTAACTGGCGGCAACGCGGCGTCTCCTGAGTCTGCACCCAATGGTTTCTTTGTAGAGCCAACTATTTTCACAGACTGCACCGACGATATGACCATTGTTAGAGAAGAGATCTTTGGTCCGGTGATGAGCGTGTTGGTTTTCGATGACGAAGATGAGGTGATCGCACGGGCCAACGGCACCGAGCTAGGTTTAGCGGCCGGTGTGTTTAGCAAAGACATTCAGCGCGCGCACCGCGTTATCCAACAGCTACAAGCCGGCATTTGCTGGATCAATGCATATGGTAACTCTCCTGCTGAAATGCCCGTAGGCGGCTATAAACAGTCAGGTATTGGCCGAGAAAATGGCGTAGAAACGCTTAATAGCTACACACAAACCAAGTCGGTTTACGTAGGTATGAGCCAAATCGAAAGCCCGTTTTAAGAAGCTATTCTAGGAGCAGATATGCAGACATTTGATTATATTATCGTAGGTGCAGGTTCAGCTGGCTGTGTGCTGGCTAACCGCCTGTCAGAAAATCCGAAACACAAGGTGCTGCTGCTTGAAACCGGTGGCTCAGACAAAAGCATTTTCATTAAGATGCCAACGGCGTTGTCTATTCCGATGAATACCGACAAATACGCGTGGCAATTCAATACAGAAAAAGAGCCGTATTTAAACAACCGTGAAATGCACTGCCCACGCGGAAAAGTATTGGGCGGCTCATCATCCATTAATGGAATGGTATATGTTCGCGGCCACGCTAAAGACTTTGATGAATGGGAAGCTCACGGCGCAGAGGGCTGGAATTATCAGGCCTGCCTACCTTATTTTCAAAAAGCGGAAACCTGGTATAAGGGCAACGACGCTTATCGTGGTGGAAATGGCGAACTCGGCGTTAACAATGGTAACGAAATGAAGAACCCACTTTACACAGCATTTATTAAAGCCGGCGAACAGGCAGGTTACGACATCACTAGCGATTATAACGGTAAGCAGCAAGAAGGCTTTGGCCCAATGCATATGACCGTGAAAGACGGCGTGCGCAGTTCTGCAAGTCGTGAGTACCTTGACCCAGTTAAATCGCGCAAGAATTTAACCATAGTGACCGGCGCACTAGTTACTAAGGTAGTGCTAGAAGATAAGGTTGCGAAAGGTGTGGAGTATGTGGTTAACGGTAAAACCGAAACTGCAGCTACATCTAACGAAGTGATCTTGAGCGCAGGCTCTATCGGCTCGCCACACATTCTGCAACTTTCCGGTATCGGCGATAAAGATATTCTTGAAAAAGCAGGCATTGAAGTTAAGCATCACCTGCCTGGCGTGGGCCAGAACCTGCAAGATCATTTGGAATTCTATTTCCAATACAAGTGCAAGCAGCCAATTACGTTAAACCGCAAACTCGGACTAATTTCAAAAGGGTTAATCGGCGCGCGCTGGTTGTTGAACCGCTCTGGTCTAGGTGCAACGAATCACTTTGAATCTTGCGCGTTTATTCGCTCGAGAGCAGACGTGGAATGGCCTGATATTCAGTACCACTTTTTACCAGCTGCAATCCGTTATGACGGTAAGTCTGCGTTCGACGGCGATGGTTTTCAAGTGCACGTAGGTCACAACAAACCTAAAAGTAGAGGTAGTGTCACTATTCAGTCGGCTGATCCAACGGTGCCACCTAAAATCCTATTCAACTACTTGCAGCACCAAGATGATATTGAAGGGTTTAGAGCATGCGTAAGACTGACAAGAGAAATCATCGCACAGCCAGCATTCGACGACTTCAGAGACGGCGAAATTCAGCCTGGCGAACACATTCAGACGGATGAAGAAATAGATACCTTCGTGCGTGAAGCCGTTGAGAGTGCTTACCACCCATCATGTTCGTGCAAAATGGGTGAAGACGACATGGCGGTAGTAGATTCTAGAACCAATGTGCATGGCATTGAAGGTTTGCGCGTAGTGGATTCATCTATATTTCCGACGATTCCAAACGGAAACCTAAATGCGCCAACCATCATGGTAGCGGAAAAGGCCGCGGATATAATTTTAGGCAAACCTGTTTTGCCACCGCAGAATGTAGCGGTAGATATCCACCCTAGTTGGCAAACCGAGCAACGCTAGACTTTAAATAATTTTGCACCAGTGTGTTTTCATATGACAAGCACACCTTCCACAGTGCTTATACGCTGCTGTCATAAGGCGACGACGTATAACTGGGTGGACTGTTTAATAACGAAAAAAAGGAAAAAACATGTTTTATTTTTATCAGTACTGGGAGGGCGATAATGACAGTATGGCTTAGTGCAGGCATTATTTTCACTCTACTTTCTATAGCTTACATTTTATATAAATGGGGCAACATGAAAGTGGTTGGCGTAACGCCAGTCAGAACTTTTACCTTTATCGCTATTCTTTTTACCTCGGGTTTAGACGTGGGCCTTATCATGTTCCCGCTTACTGAATTTGCAGGTTATGCTGACATAAGCGCAAGTCCTGAATATGCATTCACCAATCCACTGGCTATCGAGTTCGGTTTTTGGGGTTTCTTAATTTGGGGGTTTTACTTTCTTACTTGCTTTTATTTCTGTGTAATCGAACCAAAAGTTAAGTTCTTTGAGCTACCGCTAGTTAAATTCGTCAACAATGTGGTGATCATCGGAACCTGCGCTTTCACGGCGTTTTTACTCTTGTCCAATCTGCCGTGGTATTTACCCTCCCTAGGAGATGGTGAATCAGTTGTCCCCGCGTTTTATTTGATAGTGTTTGCAGCTATTGCCTTTGCTGTTTATTCAAGTACCAGTATTAAATATGTTCGTATTTTAAGCCTTACCACCACGTGGGTATTCATCGCACTAATTGTTGGTATGTGGGCGGCGGCCTTTGTATTTGGTGAAAGTGAGATGTCGGCGTACTTTGCTAATCTAGGTTTGATTGGCGGTTATTTTGCCAACATCGACAACTTTGTTTTACCTATCAATGAATATCACGAGTTTTACTTATTCTGGTGGTTTAGTTGGAGCATTATGATAGGACAATTTACGTCGCGCTTTGTAGGTGGTCTCAAAACGTATCAAGTCATGTTGGCGATGATGGTCATTCCATCTATTCCAATTGCAGCGTGGTTCTCAGTCCTTTACCACTACCACAGCGCCGGTATCCCAACTGAAGGGTTAACGAATATGGCAATGGTGTTTGTCGGTATTGTCTTTGTGATCAACTCTCTCGATTCACTCATAAGGCTTTACACCGAAAACCTCAATATGACCGTTGAGCACATAGGTAAAGGTAAATATATTGCGTTAAACATTGTCGCACTTTCGCTGCTTACGCTTTTATTTCAGCTAGACTTCTTACAAATACAGTGGGTGGGTGCGCTGGTTATAGCCGTCTTCTTTAGCTGCTTCGGTTTTATATTGAGTCAGAAGTTTAAATCAGTGACGACTATCAAAACCTCGCCAAAAGAAAACAAAATCGACTTCACAAAAATAGAAAACTTAAATTAGTGAAATAGCGTCTACTGACCTTTGCAATGCGGTAAAGGTCAGTCACGCAAAAGAACAGCACGGTCCCTTATCTTATATTGAGTAGTTTACCTTCTGGATAAACGAGCGTAGTTGCGCCTATAACTTGGGTATAAGCGCAATTGAAATAAGAGATCGTGGATAACACAATAACGAAAAAACAGGTGTTTAATAATGAAAAAACGCAATGCTTTTCAAGCATCCATCCGCATCGTTACTACTGCTATTGTTGCAGTGCTATACTCATCAGCGTCGTTCGCTGACTGGAGCGCAAATATTTCTGCGGTCTCTGATTATACCTTCAATGGCCTAAGCCAAACCCAAAATGATCCAGCACTTCAAGGTGGTATAGATAAAGCTCTCGAAAACGGCGTATATGCTGGCACTTGGGCATCTAACGTGGATTTTGGTGGCGACACCAACCTTGAGTGGGATGCCTACGTGGGTCGTTATCAAATGCTTACTGAGGCTGTCAGCATTGACTATGGTATCGCCTATTATTCCTACCACGGCGGTGACGACTCAAGCGACGGTAATTATCCAGAAATTTATACTAAGTTTGGCTATGCAAGCGACTACGGTAATACAGAGCTTAATTTCTGGTACACGTGGGATTACTTTGGGACAGGCTCAAGACATACAGTAGCGATGGTTGCCCATACCTTCGAACTCGCGCCAAACCATAACGTACGCGCAAGCTTTGATGTGTCTAACTCGCTAGATAGCGACACATGGGTATGGCGTGATGACAATACATCGTTTTATCACTATCGTTTGGCTTACCAAACGAGCTACAAAGGTTTAGATTTCGAAATTGCCGCAGAGAATACAAACCTTGATATAGATACCGCTGACGAACGAATTGTGTTCGGCGTAACCAAAACATTTAGCTTCTAAAGCCTGCTTTAAGCGCTATTTTCTCATAGAAAAAAAGAGCGCTAAGCAAAAGGTATAAAGCGTGCGAACGCCATTAATACTGCGCACGCTTTTTATCGTTTTTCTTGCTGCTCTTTACGGCTAAATCTCCGCTATTCAGCCTCAAAATGACCAAGCTATAAAGCGACTCACCTTGCTCCCCTGCCCCATATCAATGACTTTACATTCACGCGCGCCATAGTAATTAATACTCGTTTTCAGTGGCTTTAAATGCGCGCTTTTCGATACCAAACAGGTAAACCATTCAACATTGTCTTTTACGTTAACACTTTCTTTTATCATGCGTTGAATAAACGCAAGCTCGCCGCCTTCACACCACAGTTCGTTAGCTTGACCCGCAAAATTTAGGTTAGCCTGTTTCGCGACATTTTCTGTAACCTTATTATGCCCTTGTGATTTTGCGCGATGAGCGAACTCCTGCGGTGAACTTGCCGTTAACTTGCCACCACGCTTATGTTTATTACGGGCTAAATTTAATGTTTTTCGATGAGTGCCGTGTAACGCATCTTCTGCAGACTTATGAAAAGGTGGGTTACACATAGTAAAAGTGAAATGCTCGTTATCCTTAATAATGCCCTCAAAAATATGTGCACTATCGGCTTGTTTTCGCACGCTAAATTTATTGGTTAGCCTTCTATTTTTGCTCGCTATTTGCGCAGCACTTTTAACCGCTTGGCCGTCTACATCACTGCCCACAAATTCCCAGTCATAAGACGCCACGCCAATAATGGGGTAAATTGCGTTGGCCCCCACGCCCACATCTAGACCACGAACAGCTAGACCCCGAACAGCGTCTCGCTTTTCATCAGATTGATATAATAAATCGGCAATGCCGTGAATATAGTCGGCTCTACCTGGAACAGGCGGACACAAATATCCTTCCGGCATGTCCCAATATTCAAGCTTATAGTAGTGGAAAAGCAGCGCAGCGTTGAGCGCTTTTACCGCGTTTGGATTGGTAAAATCGATACTCGTTTTGCCACTTTTTGCGCGCACTAAGAAAGGTTTAAGTGCGGGATACGACTGGCACAGCGCATCCATGGGATAGCCGTTTTTGTGAATATTTCTTGGGTGCATGAAGCGCTACTTTTTATTGGAAATTAGAAATTGAGACTGCACGTTATCATCGAGCAACTGGGCGCCACTGCCTCGGGCTGCCACTTTATCGTCGTTATTGTAAAGCCTGCTGCGTTCTGATGACAAACACCTATAGCCAATACACCTCTCTAACGACGTTTCCAAACTAGTCAGCGCCGCTATTTATGCATCAAGAGGTTGAAGTAGTTTCATACAGCCAACTTATATTTACCTTGTTCACCTACACCGCAGCTGTGAGATCAGAATGGCATAGGAAACCTCTATAAGCAGCAGGTTTCATCAAGATATCCTTTCAATTGATTTATATATACAAAGCGTAATTTACGTGTTAACGGTATAAAGAGTAGCCGATAATACAAAAATAACTGCCAAAACAACGGAATGCATATGAAAAAAACCTTATTTTTCCTACTCATCTTTTTAGGGTTCAGTGTACAAGCCAGTTCGGTGCTGTCGATGAAAGAAAGAAGTGTCTTAATTGATAATATTCTTGAACAGCGCTTTAGTGATGTGCTGCCCCACATTATGGAGCGCGAGGGCATCGACATGTGGGTGCTGATGTCTCGCGAGTACAACGAAGATCCCGTCTTAAAAACCATGCTGCCTTCTACTTGGATTTCCGCACGGCGTCACACCATGTTAGTTATTTACAATTCCGGAAATGGCCAACCGCTTGAACGTTTGGCTGTTGCAAGGTATGCGGTAGGATCTCTATTTAAAAAAGCGTGGGATAAGGAAGCGCAACCCGACCAGTGGGAAGCATTGAAACACATTATCGAAGCGCGAAACCCTTCAAAAATTGCCATTAATACATCTGATGCATTTGCCCTTGCAGACGGTATGACATCAACCGAATACAATAGGTTAATGGCCACACTATCTGATGAATTCAAACGTCGAGTGGTAAGCGGTGAAATGCTTGCTATTGGTTGGCTAGAAACGCGTAGTGAATTAGAGATGAAGCACTACCCTGCTCTTGCGCAAATTGGTCATTCGCTTATAGCAACGGCATTTTCAAATGAAGTTATTACGCCAAACGTCACATCCACAGACGATGTTGTGTGGTGGCTTCGAGATCAAACTCGCGCGCTAGGGCTTACTAATTGGTTTCATCCCACCGTCTCTATTCAACGTCAAGACAATGAAGTGTTCGATCAAATCAGTGCATTTAGCAAACGCCCTGGCGAAAATATCATTCGACCGGGTGATCTCATTCATGTTGATTTCGGCATTACCTACCTTCGCCTTAATACCGATCAACAGCAACATGCCTATGTGTTAAAACCGGGTGAGAAAGACGCACCAGCTTCACTTAAAAATGCGCTAAAAGCGGGTAATCAGTTGCAAGACATTCTAACCAGTAATTTTAAGGTAGGCAGAACGGGAAACACCATTTTAAGTAGGTCTCGTGATCAAGCTATTGAACAAGGTATCTCGCCCGCTATTTATACCCACCCGCTTGGTTTTCATGGCCATGCAGCCGGCCCAACCATAGGAATGTGGGATGCGCAGCAAGGAGTACCCGTTCAAGGTGACTATCCAATGTTTGCAAAAACGGCCTATTCAATAGAGCTCAATGCGGCACGCTTTATCGAAGAATGGAAAAAAGAGATACGAATTATGCTGGAAGAAGATGCGTTTTTTGATGGCGAGCAAGTAACGTATTTAGATGGCAGACAGACTGAATTTCATTTGATTTACTCTAATGAAAGTCAATAATCATCGGCGAAGCATTACGCCTATTCCAGTTTTTTGTGAGTTAAAAATGAACTGGCTGGCTAGAATATTAGCCGATGTGAAAAAATTTAAGCAGAGATAAAACCGGTAAAGCGTAAAGTGTCAGGCCTTTCGCCTTTTCAAGTGAAAGGCCATGAAACTGTACAAAATATTAGCAGTAGGTTACTACCCTAAAACCTAGTCTTATTCAGCTGCAGTGCGAACTACTACGTTTTCAGCTTTGTATTCACGAACAAAGTCAGAAATTGTTTTGTGGTTACAAATGATGTTTTCACCTTCCAAACCAAACTTCGCCAGTGCTGCTTCTTTACCTAAAGAAAGAGCTTCTAAACAAGCTTGTGACGCTACGTCTTGATTCTTTGCAACAAGCGCTACGGTTTTTGCGTTTTCAGTCGCTTTATTGTTTCTGTACATATAAGCGAAAGTACGCAGAGACTCACCGTTACAGCGAACAGATGCGCTAAATTCTTCGGCATTAAAGCCATTTGCGCGAATAAGGCGCAGCGCAGGAGCAAAACCTTCTTCGGCCGCAGTCAAACACGCCTGTGTTTCAAAATTTTCGTTAATTGGCTTTAGTACCACATCTTTTGCGAAAGATTGTGTAGCAGCAACAGTTAGTGTTAGAGCAATAGCGAAAGTAGACAGTTTCATTTTTTAAATTCCTATTTTGTAACTTAATTAGATATCACCTAGATGATGCGTACATTATGAACAACACTTTCAAAAAATAAAGCATTTTTTGTAATTTAATTACAGAAAACAAGAATAAAACAGACAGATCACGCCTAAACTGAAAGTTATTTACAAAAAATAACATGTTTCACATAGAATTTTACATATAAGTATTTTTAGTTACAGGTGTCTGGGTACAATGAAACAAAAAAGCGCGCATGAAATCGCTTTCAGCGCGCTTGGTTCAAAAAATCACAACGGGGTAATAGCCGTTACCAAGGTAACCTTTAAAGTCTAAACCTATAAAATGAGATCGTGCATCCAGTTAAGTGATGGCAACTGCTGTTCTGGCTGGTAGAAGAGTCGATTTAGCCTACCCAACAAGTTAACCGAGCGACTTGGATCGTGCGCTTTAACCCTGTGCTCACTCTCGGTAAGCATGAATTCCCATGGCTGAAGATTGAGGTCGTCTACTTCTTCTTGCCTAACGCCCAGTGACTGCAGCGTTGACAGAATTCGTTCGGTTTTGCTTTCAGCAATAGGAATAATCTCGTTGCCGTATAAATTATCAAGCGGCTCGTTTATAGCTTCTAACGTGTGATTTATTGCTGCCCACACCTCGTCGTGATCAAACGCCCATCCTCTAGGTGCATAGTACCCTTCAATCTCCCATTCAAATTCAGCATTGCTAACAGCAATAGAACTTTCCGCTTCAGGAGAATAGGCTAAGTCAGGTTTAGCTCCAATATTGTAGGCATCGACACTCATCGCAACGCAAATAATCAAATCACCACAATGTTGTTTGTTTGTGTAAAGCGCTTCAAATGCCGCTCGCTTAACACCCATCCAACCGTGAACTTTAGATGGTTGTTCAACAAAGTGCCTTACATCATTAGGTAAATCCTCGCCATAGGCATTGATGAGAAGAGGTAAGGGATTTTGATCTGGCGCTTCATCAGGCATCCACACTTCGTATTCTTGTCTGTTATCGGCTTTACCACGACTTTTGATACCGTAAGACAAATTCACAGGGCGGCAAATACTTCTGTCTTCATCTATTTTGTGAAAATACTCAGAACGCATTCGCTTTATGAATGGCGCGTCTAGACCAGCCAACGCTGCCGTTGGGTAGCGATAGCCTATTTCACTATGCTCAACCATGTGTAACGTGGGAATAGCCTGTGTCAGCTTATTCTTCAAGCCCGATAACGCATTAACTCTGGGTAGAACAATACTCCTCTCTGGCTCTATAGTGAGCCTGCTTCCATCTTCGGTTACGAACTTTGGTGTTTTGTGAAACTCATAACCTGCGAAACCTAAAGTGCTCACCGCGGCGTTTCGGTATTGAGACAGCTCACTGAAAAGCGCGGTGTGATTGCGTATATGCTTAAACAAAGGTCTTGATGCGGTCATATTTACTTCCATTTCGGCTACTTCCGTTTTAATTCCAAGGCTACTAACCTAATTTAGGTTCAAAAAGCGATGCCATATCTCTGCGCCCATATCATCATAATGCTTTACCAAATTACGATAATGCTCGCGCATCGTCACATCAACTAGCGGCGAAGGCAATAAAGGGTCAAACACCAAATGATATAAGGCTCTATCTCCTATCACATAGGATTCTTTGGTTGCATCTTCAAGGGATAAAGACGGTAATCGAGCAAGAGATTCCTCTATTTCACGGCATCCGTCTTTATACAGCGACGCTAGGTTTAGATGGCGCCATAGTCCCATCGCCTTACTTTGTGTTTTACTGTCAAAGTCGCTGGCCCTAAACACTAGTGCTTTACCCGACA
Source organism: Alteromonas sp. IB21 (assembly GCF_016405965.1). GTDB lineage: Bacteria > Pseudomonadota > Gammaproteobacteria > Enterobacterales > Alteromonadaceae > Alteromonas. The sequence goes on from NZ_JAEFCD010000024.1 coordinate 62,622, forward strand.
AGCCAAGTGTGTGAAGCCTTTCTCGAACTTCGCCAACGCCGCCTGAAAAGTTGTTCGGTCTAAGATAAGCGTCGTTTGCCAGCTTTTTCATCCCCACAAGCTTGAGTGCACGTTCGTTATTTCTGTACTGCTTTTTATCACTTTTAGGAAGGGGGCTGGTTTGAGCAACAACCCAATCGTTTTGCCAAGGTACCAGGCCGTTCTCATCCTCTCGCCACTGATGTATTTCTTTAGCAAAACGAATGCCTTTGTCGCCCAGTCTGTAATAGCCTCGCTCAACCAAGGTGATGAGCTGCGCAGACTGTAAACGCGTGAGCGTAACGCGAATGTTGTTTTCAGAAATCCCAAACAGCGCCCCCACGCGTACAGCTGCACTGGCATTCATTTGAATATTGTCACGGGAGCCCAATAGCTTTAGCAGTAGCTTTCGTGCGACGGGCTTTCTCTCTTTATCTAATTGCAAACTCTTTTTACTTCTTTGTCTCAGATAGGGGCTAAGTTTTAAGCGAAATCTAAGGTGGCATCAGGCTAAATGTATATTCGTTCATCATCATACAAACATGCGCCAGGCACAAACATTACATGAATTGTTAATTCGCAAATATTAATGTAATGTTTTAGCGGAGTGTTTTAAGATTGCGCTCTAAAGTAAAAGCGCAAAAAAGATGCACCCTTTCTATTCATAAGTGGAAATGCCATGACCCCATCAGATCGATTTGTGACGCACGTTGTAGAAAACCAACCCACCATTCCCGCCCCCTACAATTTGTGGCGCAATGATGCGTTGTTACGTCTATTGGTAAACCACCATTTACCTTCATCACACCAGCATGACGAAGGTTTATTAGATCAATATGGTCAACTTGCGGGTGATACACTTATGGGTCACGGGGAGCTCGCTAATAAGAACAAGCCAACGCTTCATACATTCGATCGTTATGGCCGCCGCACAGATAATGTAGAGTTTCACCCGAGCTATCACGCACTAATGGAAAGAGCGATGCAGCACAATGTTCACAACTATTCGTGGACGCACGAGGGAGTTGAAGGAGCCCATACTGTTCGCGCAGCGCTGATGTATATGCATTATCAAGCTGAGTCTGGTACGTCTTGTCCGCTAACCATGACCCACGCGGCAATCCCAGCAATGCGTTATGGAGCAAACTTACCGCCCTACTACCTAGATAAAACCACTAACGGCGTTTACGACCCTCGTTCTCTTCCCGCTAGTCAGAAACACGGGCTCACCATAGGCATGGGCATGACCGAGAAACAAGGCGGGTCGGATGTGAGGCGAAACACCACTACTGCAGTAAAACAGGCTGATGGCAGTTACCACATTGTAGGGCATAAGTTCTTTTTCTCAGCCCCCATGTGCGACGCTCATCTTATACTTGCACAAGCCGAAAGTGGACTAAGCTGCTTTTTACTACCAAGAATGCTTGAAAACGGTGAACTTAATAACGTACGCATTCAGCGTTTGAAAGACAAGCTAGGCGACTGGAGCAATGCATCATCTGAAGTTGAATTCCAGGAAGCCACCGCATATTTGATTGGAGAAGAAGGCCGCGGCGTGCCAGTTATCATAGATATGGTGTCGCTTACCCGATTAGACTGCATGATTGGTTCATCGGCCCTTATGCGCCAATCAATGGTTCACGCATTACATCACGTGAGTCATCGCGACGCCTTCGGCAAAACGTTAGTCAAACAGCCTTTAATGCAAAACGTTCTGGCAGACCTTACCATTGAATGCGCAGCCGCCACCGCACTTACTATGCGCGTTGCCAAGGCGGTGGATAGTGCATTGCGTAGCAACCATGAAGCCGCATTGGCAAGGCTTGCCACGGCAATTGGAAAATACTGGATTTGTAAGCGCACGCCTATGTTTGTAAACGAAGCCCAAGAATGTTTAGGCGGCATTGGGTACGTTGAAGAAAATCCTATGCCCCGTTACTATCGTCAGGCCCCGCTTAACTCTATTTGGGAAGGCAGTGGAAACGTGCAATGCTTAGATGTGCTGCGCGCTCTTGCCAAAGAGCCCAATGTTAAAGAGGCCTTAGTTAACGAGCTTAAAACCCAAACTGGCAAAAATAAGCACTACGATATTCATCTTAGTAAATTATTTGAAGAGCTATCAAATACTCAGAATATGGAAATGCGAAGCCGCTATCTAACAGAGCAGATGGCGATAGCACTGCAAGCTTGTTCTCTTCTTGCTACGTCACTTGATAACGACAACACCTTTATCGATATTGCCCACACGTTCTGTGAGTCGAGGCTTGGCCATGGAAGTGGTTTTGCTTTTGGCACATTACCCGACACCACACCGTTTGAAAAAATTATTGCGCTTGGGCGAGTTTCATATGGTTGAGCAGCATCGTAGAATTTCAGTTCAGATGGTAATAAATGAAACTAATTTTGTTCCTTTTAACTCTGCGTGCCGCGAGAACACTGAGTTTAAACGACCATTTTGTACGCAGACCGTGTGAAAACTCATATTTATGGTTGCTGTTTTTAAATTGAATAATACAGAAATTCTAAGTCCACTATAGTTTTTGAATGAGTGTTTCCACAACTCTCACGTCTTCATTGCAGATATGAGACCGCTAACGCCCATGATATTCATCATTCTTTTGAAGTTGTATGCCAAGACCTGCAAACTTACCTCTGTTTTTACATGTTTTAATGTTCTTGTCAGTAGTTGTTGCGTTCCTGCCCATTGCTTTATTGTGCCAAAGGGATGCTCGACGGATCGATGCCTCAATATCATTGCGTTTGGCATGTTTTTATAAGCTTGTGCCACGCGTTCAACATGCTCCTCATCATCGAGTCTTCGGATCCGTCTTACTGCTGGTGATGTTGTGCACCGCGATTTCATAGTACAACCTTTGCAGGTCATGACCGACATGTAAGCGCGTAGCGGTTTGCCTTTGTCAGTTGAAACAAAGCTAAACGGGATATCTTTGCCAGCAGGACATTCATAGACGTCTTTTTCTTTGTTATAGACAAAGTCTTCTTTGGTAAACAGTCCTTTTTTTCGATTAGCCGAAGTACGGATCTTCGGAACAATTGCAGTAACGCCTGCCTGATGAACAGTCTTAAAGCTCGTGCTATCGTCATAACCTCTATCAGCAAGAATGGTAATGTCTTGTTTACCTAACGCTTGTTGCACATGCTAGCTCATCGGGACAAGCTGGTGTCTGTCACTTGGGTTATTAGTCACGTAATGGGCAAGTATCAAGTGATGTTTGGTGTCGACAGCCGCTTGAATATTATAGCCAACTAATACGCCTTTATGCTTTAGTGCCATTCGCCTGCTGTCGGGGTCGGTATAGGAGATTTGTTTGTCGGGTAAGGTTTCCAATTCTTGCTGTATTGTTTTCTCGCTTACCAGACGCGCTTGCAGTTTAGCGAGCTTGCCTTTCAATTTTTCTGCGTCTTCAGTGCGGGACTGGCGGTCTGCTCTATCGAGCTCCATAAGATAATTGGCAATATCTTTTTCGGTTGTTTCGATACACGTCTTTATCAAACCACGTGAGTAGTTCTTAGCGATATTGTTAACCGCTTTGAACTTAGTGCCGTCAATAGCCACGATGGCATCCGTAAACATATTGAGTTCACGGCATATCAACACAAAGCGCTTACAGACTTGTTGTATCGCGTTGCCGTTGTCACGTCTGAAATCAGCAATCGTTTTAAAGTCTGGGGTAAGACGCTCAACCAGCCACATCAACTCGACATTACGCTGCGTTTCTTTTTCTAAACGTCTGCTTGATTGAATGCGATTAAGATAGACATAAAGGTAAATCTTGAGCATGGTTGCCGGAGAATAGCTTGGCCTACCTGTTTTGGCTGGTTGGCAACGTGCAAAACCCAAGTCAGATAAATCTAATGAATTGATAAAACTGCACGAATCGGATTATCTTCCATCATCCATCGAGCAGGTTACTTGAAAAAGCAAGCCAAGACCGGGGCAGTGACTTATATCCAAAGATTTGGTAGTGCACTGAATCTCAATATCCACTTCGACATACTATTTCTAGAAGGCGTCGTCAAAAAAGAGCGAGGTCAAACCAAATTCAAACGTGTCAAAGCCCCTAGCCATAGCGATATGGAGCGGGTAGTCAACACCTTCAGCCATCGCATCGCACAATATCTGGAAAAAGCAGGACAGATCCAACGTGACATGGACAACACCTTTCTAAACTTGCCGATTGATGATGAAGATAGTTTATTGCCATTACAGGCCGCATCGGTTAGTTATCGTATCGCTGTGGGTCCAGATGCAGGAAAAAAAGTGTTCAGTCTACAAGCCGTTCCAGCCAAAGATTCGGAAAACTTTGGTCAACTCGCAAAGATAGCTGGATTTAGCTTACATGCAGGGGTTTTTGCTGATACCCACCAATCTGATAAACTCGAACGCCTTTGCTGATACATCGCAAGGCCAGCGGTGAGTGAAAAACGCTTAAGTCTAACCTCCACAGGCAACGTCAGATATGAACTCAAGACGCCATATACAGATGGTACCACTCACGTTTACTTTTCGCCGATTGACTTCATAGGCAAACTTGCTGCACTTGTGCCACCACCTAGACTCAATCTTACTCGTTTTTACGGGGTATTTGCCCCCAATGCCAATGTACGTGCAGAGGTCACGGCTTCTCAGCGAGGAAAGAACAGCCCTCGGTTAGCAGAACATCTGAAAGATTCAGATAAACCCTACCACGCCCGCAGTATGTCGTGGGCTCAGCGGTTAAAGCGAGTATTCAACATTGATATTACCATTTGCGAAGCGTGTGAGAGCAACAATGTCAAAATAGTCGCTTGTATTACACAGCCTACTATCATCAACAAGATATTGATGCACTTAGATAAAAACGGCTCTCCTATTACTGCCAACACATGCAGAGCACCACCGTTAGATGAAGTACTAGAACCACCGTCATTTGAAGACTTTGTCATTCAGCGAAATTTCGATTTTGGGGCTTAAAAGTCCTACCGCAAAATAGAGCTTGAGCATTAACTTGTTGAGGCACCATCTTTCACATTTCACGAACAATTATTCAGTACCAATGGCCTGCGAACTCAACTATGTGGCGGACAATTAGTTCATCACTTCATTACCAAACTTCAATCTGAGTACGCGAAACAAGTCTTTAATTCAGCTGGTATAAAGGGTAGTAAATAGCGTTTGTTCTTCTTATACTCTATGTTTCTGAAAGTATGATGAAAAAGTAATGGTGATTAGTTTTATTTATTTTTATACTAAGCGCGATTTGAATAAATTTGTAGTAAACAAGGAAGTAGATATGCAACGTAGTACCGCAGCCGTCTCCCTATTGACACTGTTCAGTTATTTTCCATCTTTTGCCCAGGCCAGTACAGAGTCAGATTTCATGTTTGCTGATAAAGCCGTGTATGTGCCAGAAGAGCAAATTGTCGTTACGTTAAAAGCTAATTTGCCGGAAATTGCTGCAAATGCGTGGATAGGCGTGATTCCTGCTGGTATAGAACATGGTAGTGAAGCGACTAACGATAAGCATGATTTGCAATATCGTTATGTTCGTGATCAGAAAGAACAGGTGCTATTTTTTAACGCGCCGGAAAACGACGGTATTTACACGCTGCGCTTTAATGACAGCGATAATAATGGAACAGAAATTGATTTTCTGACATTTGAGGTTAACCGCCAGTCGTGGATTGAACAAAGCAGAGTACAAACTGATAAACGAATTTATCATCCCAATGAACCTGTTGTTGTGACGTTTCGTGTGCCTGGTAATTTTATCGACAAAGGCTGGCTTGGACTGATTCCCAGCAATATTGAGCATGGGCTCTCCAGTAAAAATGATCAGCATGATATGGCGTACAAATATACCGGCAAGGAAAAATCCGGTACTTATACTTTTGCCGCTCCCTACAAAACCGGTGACTATGACTTCAGACTAAATGATCAGACTGGTAGTCGGGGTATTGAGGTGGCGAGTGTCAGCTTTTCGGTTTCTGTTAAACCCTGGTTGGAGAAGATTCACTTTAAAACGGATAAAGCTGTATATTCTCCCGGCGAAGCCATCTCCATCTCCTACTCGGTGCCTGATACCGTTAATGATTCTGCCTATTTTGCAATTGTGCCATCAGATGTAGCGCATATTGATGAGCGCACCGTTGATAACCATGATGTCAGTTATAAGAAAATCGACGGCAAGTATCAGCACACACTGCAGATGTCTGCACCGTCAAAGCCCGGCACTTATGATGTGAGGTTTCAGGATAACGATAGCAACGGCTATGAACTGGGCTACGTTTCTTTTTCTGTCAGAGCAATTGAATAGTCTGTCGTTAAGAAAGCACAAGTAGAATTAATGCTATGTACTAACCTTTGTGACCGCTGAAATATTTGGGTATTGGGCTTCTGACTTCATTGCTTGGGCCAGAATCCCGCGATACCTACCATATTAATACAAAGAATAAGCTTTAAAATCGTTGGAGTTTAGATGGATAACCAGTCGTTCTCGACATCCAGAACAACAACCAGGCGTACAGCACGCAGCTCGTCTTATCCTGCACGACATCACGCATTTAGGCCACATGTGGCAGTCACCTGCGAGTTCTGAAGCAATATCAGTTTGAATATGCACATTTGTTTGGGGCGGTTTGGCCAGCCACTGTCGACACCAAAGCGTTCATTTCGCTCTGATGTGCCGTTGGCTCTTTTATACCATTAATCCGTCTGGATAAGTGCTCAGTCAGCGCGATATTTCAAGCCATCTGACAAAGAAGTCACTTGCCGGTTTGGTGGCGCCAAATCAAAAGTGACTGATGTCGCCTTGAAGCGATGAAGGCGACTTTGTGCTCAAAAATATGGCAAACTTACTCACTCAAATGGTTCGAAAAGAAGACATTGTGTGTCGTATAGGAGGCGAAGAGTTTTTGATTATTTTGCCAGAAACAGATATTCAAAATGCCCAAATCGTTGCTCGTAAACTAAACCATCAAGTAAAAGCGGAAAATTGGTTTTTTGCTGGGCAATCTTTAGGCAGGATCACAATTTCAATTGGCATCTCTGGGTTTGGTCTAAATGGTAAGGAACCAGATAGCATTTTTAAAGCTGCAGATATCGCTCTCTATGCGGCTAAGAATAATGGTCGGGATCAATTCAAAACAGCTACTTCATTGATGTCCGAGAAAGTTCTCGACTTGAAAGTGAAAGATTCTTAATTACTCAGAACTAACCTTTTTTTGTTACCACAAAAAGTTAACAAAACCCCCACAACTTCCATGACTTTCGTAAGCTAGCACAAAAGCGCCTACCTGGGCCCATTTTCAATTACATTGATGGCGGTGCTGACGACGAAGTTACGCTACGCCGCAATTCGGCCGCGTTTAATACCTGCGACCTTATTCCCCGTGTATTAACGGGCGTTAAAGATATTGATTTAAGTGTGGAAGTGATGGGGCAGAAGCTTGCGCTGCCAGTTTATTGTTCACCCACCGCGTTGCAGCGCCTATTTCACCATGATGGAGAGCGTGCGGTTGCGGCGGCAGCTGAAAAGTTCGGCACTATGTTCGGGGTCTCTTCAATAGGCACGGTTAGCATGGAAGAAATTGCTCAGCAGGTGACCGTACCTCAAGCCTATCAATTTTATTTTCATAAAGATCGTGGTTTGAATCGCGCCATGATGGAACGCGCCAAGGCCAGTAACATTCAAGTGATGATGCTCACCGTAGACTCGATTACTGGCGGTAACCGAGAGCGTGATTTGCGCACCGGTTTCACCATTCCTTTTCGCCTTAATTTAAAAGGGTTGTGGGAGTTTGCCACGCGCCCAATGTGGGGCATTAACTACCTAACGCACGAAAAATTCTCACTGCCACAGCTCGACGCCCACATCAAAATGGAAGGCGGCGCCAGTTCCATTAGTGAATATTTCAGTAATTTGCTCGACCCGTCAATGAACTGGCATGATGTAGAAGAAATGGTCAAATACTGGGATGGGCAATTTTGCTTGAAAGGCATCATGAGTGTGGAAGATGCTCAGCGTGCGGCGGATATTGGTTGTACTGGAATTATCATCTCTAATCACGGTGGGCGTCAGCTCGACGGTTCACGCAGTTCGTTCGATCATTTAGCCGAAATCGTTGATGCCGTCGGTGAGCGTATTGATGTGTTATTCGACAGCGGCGTGCAGCGTGGCACACACGTGCTAAAAGCTTTGGCGCTAGGTGCAAAAGCGGTTGGTGTCGGGCGCTATTATTTATACCCACTGGCCGCGGCAGGGCAAGCGGGAGTTGAACGCGCTCTAGGCTTGATGAAAACCGAACTAGAGCGCGATATGCGTTTAATGGGCTGTAAAAATGTCAGCGAGCTAATCCGTAAACATGTGCGTTTTAGGTAGCTATGTCTAGATAGCTGTATTTAGGAAGCAACGTAACCCACATACGTCAGCGTGCCTTAATTCCTACAAACGCTCGCGCTTGCATTACTGCCTGCCATTGTACAATGGGCATAACGGTATTTTTCACGGGTTTGTGCTGATATTTGTGCCGCGCTTGGCATCGCTTTCATGCTCGGCGATGAAGAAGACGAGGACGCAGTAGGCATTGTGCTACCGTATGCCTCTTTCCATCGCTGGCTGGCCGCACCTGCAGTGTTAGTGCCGCCACCGAACGTTCCTTCGAGACCAGTTCCTCTGGCAGACATTTCGGCATTGGTTGCGCTTTTAACTGGCCCAGACGAAAACCACGTTGCCAGAACATATAGGTCCTGAGTGTTCACCTGCCCCATTGCGCCCGCATTACTGGCTGCCATTACGGCTCTTTGGGCATGTTCGGTGGAACGTAATTGATGAATAGCAATTGAGACTGCCTCGCCGTAGCGTCCCTGAGATAGAGGGGCGCTGATCATGGCGTCGTTTTTAGCCTTTTGTTCCTCATAAGCAATCATTTTTTGGGAATACTCTCGCCATTCTTTCGCGTGCGGGCAGGCTTTTTCGTAACCCAAATCACATGATTTTTGCATATAGTGCGCCGTTAGCCGGTGTTCATTAATTTCCCAGTAAATACGCCCCACATTGAAACAACTAATATTACCAGAGTGGGTATCACAGCTCAGTTTGGAATAAATTAACGCTTTTTCGGCATCAAATCCCGGCGATTCTGGTTTTGCGTAGAAGATTTCCGCTTTATGGCAGCCGAGTGGATCGTTGTATTTACGACACGTAAATTCGCCAAACCAAGCCGCTTCTTTGCTATCAATCAAATCAGGAAACTTACCTTCTTTACCATCGTGAGCCCGATAGAGTCCCCAAAAGCACGCGTTCTCGTTTCCTATATAGCAGGCGTTTTTAGCGACGAGCATTCCTTTAGCTGGGTTATAGACAGCAGATTTTTCGCTAGCTCGATAATAAAACGCATTGTCACAGCCTTCCTTTATTCCTAGCGCACAGGCCTTTTCAAAGTTTACCGTCGCCAGTTCCAAATCGGCCGAAAGGTTGCCTGCGCCACCTTTCGCAATCATTGCCGCGTTCATACAGCTGTTGGATAAACCCATTTGGCATGCTTTACTAAAAAGTGAAACGGCCTTTTTGATATCCTTTGGTACTCCAGCGCCGTCGTAATAATCTAACGCCGCGTTAAAACACGCATCCGAACTTCCTTTTGCACAGGCTTGTTCGTTCATTGTGGTTTGCGCTTGAGCATTGAAATGAACGACAAGAGTTATGAATAAGAGAAATAGCATTTCTTTACATGGTTTCATACAAACTCCTTATTAATTTTTATCTATACTAGGAAGTGGCGGTCTATTGCGCAATACATATTTACACGCTTTTAAAACATAATAGAGGCCTTATTAAATGAGGAGTTGACGTTGGTGTTATTTAAGACATGGCTACTGCAGGGCATTTTTCACAGTGCGCCGGGGTACATCCAAATTGAAGGAGACATGGTTTCATTAACGCTAGTTGACACTGGCACTTTCGGTAAGCGCAAGCTTAACGCGCTACTCAAACGTAACGATGTATTCGAAAGTCTGACTAATGATGAAACGATAGAAGTGTTTCAGGTTTCTCGTAAAGCTGCCCGTTACCAATCTCCTTGGTATATGCTCAGTGGAGGTGGCGTGGTTTCGTTTTCTGGCAAACAGTACAAGCTGTCATTTATGCAACCGCAAAACACCAAATTTCCTTACCAGCGTTTAGGTATTATTCGCGAATCTGATTTTACTGATTTTAAAGATGGGCGAGAGTTTGGTAAACGCTTCCGATTATTTATGGATGGCCAAGATAATCCTTGGTAATCAAGGTAAATATAGTAAGTTGTACGCGTTGTAGTGCGCCTAGAGCCGTGACCGGCTCTGACGTTAGTGGTATTGCCGCCAGTAGATGAGGTGTGCTTATTTACCCGTTTATTGGTTACCACGCCGGTATAGCAATGCTTTACGCCGTGCTTGAGCTCAAGGTAATTTTGACGCAACACAACCGTAATGACTGTGGCAAAAATAACGGCAAAAATACCAAATATGTAAAATGGCACACTGCTCATTTGTGAGCTGGATAAAACGGCAGTGTAAGACGCTCAACCAGCCACAACAACTCGACATTACGCTGCGTTTCTTTTTCTAAACGTCTGCTTGATTGAATGCGATTAAGATAGACATAAAGGTAAATCTTGAGCATGGTTGCCGGAGAATAGCTTGGCCTACCTGTTTTGGCTGGTTGGCAACGTGCAAAACCCAAGTCAGATAAATCTAATGAATTGATAAACATATCGACTGCACGAATCGGATTATCTTCATGGATGTAGTCATCTAAAACTTCGGGGAACAGCGTGCTTTGTGTTCGGCTTTGGCCTTTGATAAATCTCGACATGTGATTGAAACCTATCAATTTTTTGATAGTTTTATTGTACCAATTCAGATATCAATTGAGGACCGATACTTAAGACCGATTGATCATATAAAAAGTCTGCTTAGACCAAAAGGTGATCAATAGTTTTCACACAGCCTGTACGTAAAGCGGAAGTTGGCCACTTATTACTTGATGGAGCCAATGAGCTAATTTTTGCCCAAAACATTGTCATTGTTGAGAATTAGGTGCCTGTCTAGGTATACGGTTGTAGTTGCCTGTCCCCTATATCCAGAAAAATACCCCAATAGCGCGTTTTTGTCCTCAACGTAATTAGCCCTTATTAAGCGTATCCCCTCTACTCTTTGACTTACAGTAAACTCTGAATGATGGCACTATGGATAAAAACGAGCACATGCTCTGAAGAAAAACGCTCAATGTGCGCACTATTGAATTGTTTTACACAAGGAGGGACCCCAACGTGTCAGAAGAAAATATCAAAAAAGTTGTAAAGCGATACAAACTGCGTTCATCATGTTGGCTGTTTGTTTTTCTAATTATTGCGATGTTAGCCAACTGGGCACTAATAGATTCCAATATTCGTAACCACTCAGAGCTTGGCCTTAAATACTATTCAAGTGACACTGGCTTTATTTGGGGTGCTATCATTGTTGGCTTAAATGTAGTTTTGCAGTTATTTTTCTACTCTCTAGAAAAAATCCTGCTCATTTTGCAGCAAGAAAGCAGTTCTTCGAATTAAGTTGTGTATAACAAAAAAATCAAGTTCGCCCGCTACGCGGGATGGGGCGCAAACACACAGGGCGGCTTCTCCATTATGCCCTACCTGCCTGCGCCTCTTATTTAAAAGGTAGCAATCAATCGGTGATTTCATGGACAGTTTTTATTTTTGGATTTTTACTTTTTCAATCCTAATATTGCTAGCCGTTTTGCGATACATAAAACTTGGAAATTATGATCCTAATAAGGTACTCCAAGATTTAGGCGATAACATTTGCGTAAACTATTCGGCCATTGGTAGTAAGACTTTATCAAAGAGTTCTGTAGTGAAGATTCAATTAGCTGGCAACTGTATAAGTTTCTTCAATAAAAGTGATAATGCGCTAGATATTCATGTTCCAAGAAAAGTTTGGGCACACAACATTTTTATTAGGGCAAAAACAGTTGTTCCTCATGCAGAAGTTGTAGAAATTGGCTGCTAACAAACATCTTTTGGCGCTCACTGCGTTCGCTGGGACACAAAGTGGGGCGCTATTGACCGTCTGATCCTTGTCTTTTGTTGCCTGAAGAGGCAATTTAGCTTGGTATGTGTGCATATAATACCAATAGTCTTGGCTTAATATGTTTCTCCTAAAATCAGGTGTATACTATCGATCTAGTTATGAGAGGTATTTATGAATACAAAAATTGAAGTTTACGGTGTTAAAGCTGTTCAACGCCCCAAAATTCCAGCAAGAAAGAAACTTGACCTCTCTGGTGAGTTTGGGCAACAGATCGTGAA
>NZ_JAEFCD010000025.1 GCF_016405965.1 Alteromonas sp. IB21
TCTCTGTTGGAGAGAGTGGATAAATTTGGTCAATTAATTAATGCAATTGGTATAACAGGGGTAACACGCTGTATATTTTAGAATTTAACGCTTTGTTACAATTGAACTATTAAACGCATTGAAAGACGCACAACATCTCAAAAAAACGTCAATTACTGAAATGAAAAAAGCCAGCAAAGATGCTGGCTTTTCTATGTTTGGTGCGGAAAGCGGGACTTGAACCCGCACGAGCTATGCTCACCACCCCCTCAAGATGGCGTGTCTACCAATTCCACCACTTCCGCGAAAACTTTTTAGTTTGAACCCTCAACGTCATCGGACGCTGGAACATCTACACCTTCAGCCTCGATAGCAGGCACATCGTTTTGAGCCGCTTCTTCGATAACCGGTACGTCTTGGTCAGCGGGACGCTCAACTTCCTGCTCAACTCCAGCAGGAACTTCAAGGTTGTTCCATTCATCGTCAGCGCTCTCACGATTTGCCGTTATTGCGCCAAGCGTTAAGCTGATTAAGAAGAATAGACCCGCTAAAATACCTGTGGTACGTGTCATGAAGTTGCCAGAGCCTGACGAACCAAACACTGTGTTTGAACCACCTGAACCAAATGAAGCGCCCATGTCCGCACCTTTACCCTGTTGGATCAAAACAAATCCAATCAATAAAAGAGCAACAATTAGGTATGCTACTAAAAGCACTTCGTAAATCATAAATACCTCGTCAGTTTGCCGCTTGGCAAATTGAAATAAAATCTTCAGCTTTTAAGCTGGCCCCGCCGATTAAACCACCATCTACATCTTTTTGAGCAAATAAGGTTTCAGCGTTATCTGGCTTCACACTACCACCGTATACAATACGAAGACCTCGAGCCAGATGCGCATCTACTTTTGAAAAGTAAGTGCGAATAAATTCATGTACTTCTTGCGCTTGCTCAGGGCTCGCAGTTTTGCCGGTCCCGATAGCCCAAATAGGCTCATAGGCAATAACTGCTTTGCTCAGCTCTTCTATAGACATAACGCCTACTAAAGCGTCTAACTGCTCGCCTACAAATGCATCAACGTTCTCGGCTTCTCTCACTTCAAGAGGCTCGCCTACACAGATAATAGGAACAATACCGGCAGCGACACATTTTTTTGCCTTAAGAGCAACAAGTCTGCTTGACTCGCCTTGGTCTTCACGTCTTTCTGAATGCCCAACGATAGCATAACTGCAGCCCGCTTCCTTGAGAAGGTCTACCGACAATTCACCGGTGTGGGCCCCATTATCAAGGTGACTAACGTTTTGAGTACCAATTGAAAATGAACCCGTTTCAAACGCATATAAAAGCAATGAAGGTGCACAAACAACAACTTCAGCTTTTGCTTTTAAACCCGCTAGTTTGTGATTGAATTCAGCGACTAGCGCTAAATTCCCGTTCATTTTCCAATTACCAGCCACAAACGGCTTTCTTAAATTATCACTCACAACGTAGACCTTAGCCCTGTCTTAAAGCGGGCGTGATATTAACTATTTAATTAAGAAGATACAAGCACAAAAAGCAAAATTTCCAGCTACGCCAACTAATTGGCGAGTTTACGAACAGTTTCAGCAATATGCTCAGCCCATTTTTGCGATTGAGATTCATCATTAGACTCAACCATCACACGAATAAGTGGTTCAGTACCGCTTTTTCGTAGTAGCACCCTACCCGTTTTCCCTAACGCTGACTCAGCTTCTTGTTTAGCACCTTGCACTTCACTATGAGCGAGATAATCCTGCTCTTGGTTTGCATAGCGAACGTTGATCAAGGTTTGTGGATACATATCAAAACCGCTTGCCAGATCGTGCAGATCCATATGAGAACGAAGCATCGCTGCTAAAACTTGTAATCCCGCTACGATACCATCGCCAGTAGAACTCATATTAAGGTTAAGTACGTGCCCTGAGTTTTCACCGCCAATAGACCAACCTTTTTGTTGCAAAAGCTCCATTACGTATCGGTCACCAACATTACTGCGCGCGAAAGGAACGCCAAGCTTAGATAACGCGTTTTCCAAGCCAAGGTTACTCATTAATGTGCCAACAACGCCACCCTGCATTTTGCCGTTTTTAAGCGCGTCGCGAGCAATGATATAAACAATCTGATCGCCATCTAGCACGTTACCCAAGTGGTCAACCATCATTAATCGGTCACCATCACCGTCTAGCGCAAAACCCAAGTCTGCGCCTGTTTCTTTAACTTTTTCAACGATTGCGTTCATCGACGTTGCACCAACGCCATCGTTAATATTCAAACCATTCGGCGCGGTACCAAGTTCTATAACGGTAGCACCCAGTTCCCGTAGCACGTTAGGTGCGATGTGATAGGTCGCTCCATGAGCACAATCCACCACGATTTTCAGACCAGTAAGTGAAAGCTCAGAAGGGAATGTACCCTTACAAAATTCAATATAGCGGCCAGCGGCGTCGTTAATTCTTGTTGCCTTGCCCAGCTTGTCCGACGCGACACAGGTCATGGGTTGCTCAAGCATGTGCTCAATGGCCAGTTCTATGTCATCGTCGAGTTTAAAGCCTTGTGCAGAGAAGAACTTAATGCCGTTATCATAAAAAGGATTGTGCGACGCGCTAATCACAATACCGGCTTCAGAACGGAATGTTTTTGTCAGGTAAGCAATAGCTGGCGTTGGCATTGGACCTAGCAAACCGATATCAATACCCGCTGCTGACAACCCGGCCTCTAATGAAGACTCAAGCATATATCCTGAAATACGCGTATCTTTGCCGATGAGTACCTTATTTGTACCGCGACCTGCCAAAACCTTTCCGGCTGCCCAGCCTAACTTGATCACAAATTCAGGGTTAATGTTACTCTCGCCGACCTTTCCGCGAATGCCATCTGTTCCAAAATATTTGCGCTGCGTCATTATTATTCCTTATTTTATCGTATTCAGCATTTTCACAATATTGACAGCATCCGCTGTTTCTTTAACGTCGTGAACCCGAATAATCTGTGCGCCCATTTGTGCGACAATTGTAGCGAGGCTTATGCTTCCCGCCAAGCGCTCATCTACTTTTCTATTGAGTAAAGTGCCAATCATTGACTTTCGAGACATACCCACAAGCACAGGATAACCGAGGTCCATCAGTTTAGGTAAATGCTTCACCAGCGCATAATTATGTTCTAGTGACTTTCCAAACCCATAGCCGGGGTCAAACAATATTTTTTCCTGCGCAATACCTGATGCTTTACACGCTTTCGCTCGTTCTAATAAAAACTGGGCAACGTTTTCAACCACATCATCATATGAAGGGTTGTTTTGCATGGTGCGAGGTTGACCTTGCATATGCATAAGACAAACTGGTACGCCAGCTTCGGATGCAGCCTCTAATGCACCTGGCTCCTGTAAAGCCCTAACGTCATTGATTAATCCAGCTCCTGCACTGACCGCCTCTCGCATTACTTCAGCTTTACTTGTATCTATAGAAATTACGCACTTTGCATTTTTCGCTACCGCTTCTATTACGGGTATAGTGCGATCTAGCTCTTCCTGTAAAGATACTTCTGGCGCACCTGGTCGTGTAGACTCGCCACCAATATCAATGAAGCTTGCTCCTTCATCGACCATTTGAAGTGCGTGTTCCAGCGCCTGATTAACATCCGCATGTTTTCCGCCATCAGAAAATGAATCGGGCGTTACATTTAAAATACCCATCACTTTGGGCTGTGAAAGATCGATAAATTGATTACCAAACTGCATGAATTACCTGCACTATTATTTTTACTTAACCGAGAGCATAAAAGCGGACGGATTTAATCTTTCTGCACTAGTCCACGTGGGAGCTTAAGTTGGATTCGTACCTACAAAGTGCGCAGATTACGCTCACCGCGCTCCAATAAAAAACGCCAGATATACTGGCGTTTTTTTAATATGAATATGGACTTAGCTTGGGATATCGCCCGGCTTGCCCACTGACGGTTTGTCTACACCGTCATTTTTAATTTCACCTTCGCGCACTGGCGCACCACCACTTGGCTTGTCGCCGCCAGATGGCTTGCTGTCATCCCAATCTGCCGGAGGACGAACCTCGGTACGGTTCATAAGATCATCAATCTGCTTCGCATCAATGGTTTCGTACTTCATTAGTGCGTCTTTCATTGAATGTAAGATATCGATGTTGTCCTCAAGGATCTTCTGAGCACGCTCGTAGTTACGATCAATCAATGACTTAATTTCCGCATCGATAGCACGCGCCGTATCATCAGACATATTGGTTGCCTTAGACATAGACTTACCTAAGAACACCTCACCTTCGTCTTCAGCGTAAAGCATTGGTCCCATCTTAGACGATAGACCCCACTGAGTTACCATCTTGCGAGCTATCTCTGTCGCGCGCTCGATGTCATTAGATGCACCCGTCGTAACCTTGTCGTCACCGTATATAACGGCTTCGGCAATTCGTCCACCAAACAAACTAGAAATCATGCTCTCTAAATGCTGTTTAGAGTGGCTTACGCGGTCTTGTTCAGGCAAATACATAGTCACACCTAATGCACGACCACGTGGAATGATAGACACCTTATAAACAGGATCGTGCTCTGGCACCAAGCGGCCTACAATAGCGTGACCAGCTTCATGATAGGCGGTCATTTCTTTTTCAGACTCAGACATTACCATCGACTTGCGCTCAGAGCCCATCATGATTTTGTCTTTCGCTTTTTCAAACTCTTCCATTGAAACAAGACGCTTGTTACCGCGTGCAGCAAACAGCGCAGCCTCATTTACCAGGTTAGCAAGATCAGCACCTGAGAAGCCTGGTGTACCACGAGCGATAACTGATGGTTCTACGTTGTCAGCCACTGGCACTTTGCGAATGTGGACTTTAAGGATTTGCTCACGACCACGAATATCTGGAAGACCTACCACTACTTGACGGTCGAAACGACCAGGACGAAGAAGCGCTGGATCTAGCACGTCAGGACGGTTTGTCGCAGCAATTACAATGATACCTTCGTGACCTTCAAAGCCATCCATTTCAACAAGCATTTGGTTAAGCGTTTGTTCACGCTCGTCGTGACCACCGCCTAAACCGGCACCACGCTGGCGGCCTACCGCGTCAATTTCATCGATAAAGATGATGCAAGGCGCCGCCTTCTTCGCCTGTTCGAACATGTCGCGTACGCGTGACGCACCAACACCAACGAACATTTCAACGAAATCAGAACCAGAGATAGTGAAGAAGGGTACTTTTGCTTCACCTGCAATCGCTTTGGCAAGCAGGGTTTTACCCGTACCTGGAGGGCCTACCATCAATACGCCCTTCGGAATTTTACCACCCAGTTTTTGGAACTTCGACGGGTCGCGTAAGAAATCTACCAGTTCAGATACATCCTCTTTCGCTTCGTCACAGCCAGCTACGTCAGCAAATGTTGTCTTAATTTGATCTTCACCAAGTAAGCGCGCTTTGCTTTTTCCAAATGACATGGCGCCACGGCCGCCACCACCTTGCATCTGGCGCATAAAGAATATCCATACACCGATCAGCAATAACATGGGGAACCATGAAATAAAAATTGATGTGAGAAGAGACTGCTCTTCTGGTGGCTCACCATAAACCCTTACGTCATTCTTAACTAAGTCAGAGACCAACTTGTCATCGAAGTAAGGTACGAAAGTTTGGAAAGTTTCGCCTGAACGCTTAGTACCGCGAATTTCGCCACTATTGTTAATGCGAACTTCACGAATATTTCCCTGCTCTGCTTCTCTCAAAAACGTTGTATAGTCAGTTTGCGAACGAGACGATTCACTCGGTGAAAAGCTCTGGAAAACCGACATCAAAACAACGGCGATGACTAACCATAAGATTAAATTTTTTGCCATGTCGCTCAATGCTAATAACCTCTATAAACCCGAATTGCTTGTATAATCAGCAAGTTGTTCACTGAATAAACGACACAATTCGCAACGAAAACCGCTTAACCCAAAGCGTACTACACTTTATACCCACAAGCCACCAAATACACCTCACGCGACCGTGATCTGGACGAGTCAGGCTTACGTGTCTTAATGGTGGTGAAAGATTGTTTGAGTGAGTTCATGAACTCAACAAACCCTTCTCCTTGGAACACCTTTATGACAAACGAACCGCCAGGCTTTAAAACCTGATGACACATATCGAGCGCAAGTTCGCAAAGATACATAGAGCGCGATTGATCAACTGAGGCATTTCCTGCAAGGTTCGGTGCCATATCAGACAACACTATATCTACGGTGTTCCCGCCGATTCTGTTCAATAGTGCGTCGAGAACAGCGTCCTCTCTGAAATCACCTTGTAAAAAGTCAACGCCAACTATGGGGTCCATGGGCAAAATATCGCACGCGATAACTTGACCATTCTCGCCAACAAGCTGAGCCGCCAACTGCGACCAGCCACCTGGAGCAGCGCCAAGGTCTACAAGTGTCATTCCTGGTTTAATAAGCTTATCTTTTTTATGGATTTCTTCCAATTTGTAGATAGCCCGCGATCGCCAACCTTCCTTCTGCGCTTTTTGCACATAATGGTCGTTAACGTGTTCTGTGAGCCAGCGCTTACTGCTGGCGGAGTGTTTCTTTTTTGTCATTCCAATACAATGTCATTAGGATTGTAGAGAAGATGGCGTTAGAATACGTTATTTCAAGCATAAACTAACAGATTAATTGTAAGAATTATTAATACATGAAACTTTCAAACAAACAGAAACAATTTCTTAAAGGCCTTGCACACCCGCTGAAACCTGTTGTGCAGCTAGGCGCAAACGGCCTTACCGAAGGGGTGGTTGCAGAAATTGACAACGCCCTCAATCACCACGAATTAATTAAAGTTAAGGTGCCTACCGATGATCGCGAAGAAAAAGCGCTTATCATGGACGCCATTGTTCGTGAAACTAACTCAGTTAAGCTTCAAGTAATCGGCCACACGCTAATTATCTACCGTCAAAGTGAAGACTGTAAAATTCAGTTGCCAAGGTAGCTGCGAAATAACTGAATTAAAGGTGCCGATTCACATCGGCACCATAGTCTTTTCTCTTTCTTACCGTTAACATCATATTAATAATAGTGATAAATAGGGTTTAAGGGAAAATTATGACGCTAAATAATCTTACTGCCATTGTTACCGGTGGTTGCTCCGGACTTGGTCATGCTACCGCTATCGCCCTTCGCGGCGAAGGTGCCAACGTCAGTCTTTTCGATCTTAACGACGAAATTGGCGCACAACGCGTTGAAGAATTAGGTAAAGACAACACCATTTTCACCAAAGTAGATGTTCGCGACGAAGCATCTGTTCAAACGGCCATTGACGCAACCACAGAAAAATTCGGCGCTATTTCTTTAGTCGTCAATTGCGCAGGCATTGCACCCGCAAAGCGCTTACTTGACAAAGAAGGTAATCCAGCCCCGCTTGGTGATTTCCAAAAAACTATCGATATCAATTTAGTGGGCAGCTTTAATGTATCTCGCTTGGTGGCTGCCGCCATGGCAAAACAATCACCAATTAACGAAGAAGGTGAACGCGGTCTTATCGTGAACACCGCCTCCGTTGCCGGTTATGAAGGTCAAATAGGTCAAACGGCTTATGCTGCCAGTAAAGGCGGCATTATCGGGTTAACGCTTCCAATGGCGCGAGATTTGGCGCCATTAGGTATAAGAGTAAACACAATAGCGCCCGGCGTAATGGGCACACCTATGCTGCTTGCCATGCCTGAAAAAGTGCAAGATGCCCTGTCTGCCAACGTTCAATTCCCGAAGCGCCTGGGGCTGCCAGAGGAATTCGCTAAATTAGTCATCCATATGGCGAGCAACAGCTACTTGAATGGTGAAACAATACGCCTGGATGGCGGATTGCGTATGCCGCCTAAGTAACGTATAAGCGTCAAGTTTGAGAGGGAGCAGTACTTCGCTCCCCTTTTTGGAAGGTGACCGCTAGGTAAATACTGCAAATATTTAACGCTTTAAGCAACTGTCAGCCTTTGAAGCGCTTCGAACCGCTCAGAGTTTCACAAACCCGTTTTTCTTATCAAAAACCCGCGTGTGCGCTCTATGATTTTCTTTGGCTGAATATAGCGCTTTATCGGCTTTTAATAACTGCGAAGCGATCACGTCTGACTGTGTAACTTCATCCTCTTCTAATACTGCACCGCCAATGCTTACGGTTAATGGCTTACCATCTGGAAGCACAATGGTTTTAATAGCATTGTGTAGCCTGTCACTAAAAAACTTGATAGCTTCTATATTGGTATTGTAGAGAACAATCAAAAACTCTTCTCCGCCCCATCGAGCAACCACATCCGTCTCACGCACCTGCTTAAGTATTACGTCAGATAGCTTTATCAGTACCCTATCGCCTTCGTCATGCCCAAAGGCATCGTTAATATTTTTAAAAAAATCAACGTCTAAAAGGAGAAAAGATAGGGGGAAAAAATTGCGGGACGATTGGACTAACAGTGCCTCAATGTCGTCTTTCGCTGCGCGTCGATTAAGTAAGGGCGTTAGCGAATCTTTGCGACTAACCGCGGTAAGCTCTTCCGTCTTTTTTTCAAGCAGATCTCTTGCTTCTAACAATTCTTGATAAAGTTTGTCTCGTTCTTCCGCTACATAAATGGCCCAATACACGGTATTGTCTGACAGCGTTAAATTCGCCACAGACGGAACCCGTTTTCCCTCTTCAGAAATTAACGTAATTTGAACTTCTAAATACTTTCCGTTGGCGAGAATTATCGGTTTTATATAACTTTCGTAAAATATCAAACTCGCTTTAGACAGAATATTGGTTATTTTTGCTTCTACAGGTTTTTTTAAACCAAGATAGTGATGAGCAAACGGGTTCAGCCAAACTATTTTCGTTGTCTCAATATCAGACTTCAACAATAAGCACGGAAAATCCTCTTCTATCCACTCATTCAACTGACAAACTCCCGTAGGTAAGAAAAAACAATAGAGGGGTTCGTCATATGTAAACAGTGACCATGCGCATCAACAACTTCAAGCTGGGAATTAGGAATCAATTGAGCCATGTATTCCCCCACCGCTGTCGAGGCTAAATTGTCGTGCTTACTTTGTATAATGAGTGTAGGAAGGGACAGTTTAGCAAGCATCGCCCTGTCGTCAGAGAAAAACGTGGCTTTTGCGAAGGGTTTTGCATACTTAGGGTCGGTAGAGCAAAAACTGGTTTCAAGCTCTTGAGTTAATGCTGCATCAGTGGCTTGACCCATGACAAGAGGTGCCAAATAGTTAGCCCAACCTACATAGTTTTTATCCATTAAATTAATTAATTCTTCTAAATCTTCCTTGTCGAAGCCACCTTCATATTCAGGAGGAAAGTTAAGAAAACAGGGAGAGGGACATATCATAGCAAGCTTTGAAAAAATATGGGGAGACTGAATGGCGGCATGCATGCCAATCATGCTACTCACAGAATGACCAATAAAGGTTACATCTTTAAGACTGAGTGCCTCGCAAATCTCTAACACGTCTTGAGCATAGCCAGTGAGAGAAGAATAACGGTCCTTATCGTAAGCTGAGTAATCAGAGGCACCGCACCCCACATAGTCGAACAAGATGACTGTATATTGCTCATCGAAATAGGGTAGCAGATGTCGCCACATGTTTTGATCACAGCCAAACCCGTGAGCCAGCATTAATACGGTACTTCCTGAACCATTAATCGTGACATTATTCCTTGCCACTACACTATGCGAAGGTTCCATAGTATTGCCTCTATATTCTTGTCAATTTGAGCATAGCAATACAAACACCGGTATTACTCAATGCATTTGTTCAGTTTAAGGTACCACGATTATTTAGCAAAAAAGATACACGCCGAGTTTAGTCACTTTCCCCGCCATTCACAATTAAAGCAATATTATATAGACGATTCACTGCGTGGTAGTTTATAGAATTTTTGGGATAGCGGCCTTTACTGCTAATTTTACCCGCTTCCTGTTCCATCAAAATAGTAAGCGCGTCGTCAACGGTTTCAACAGTGTAAATATGGAACAGCCCTTTTTTCACTGCATCGATAACGGTGGCATCTAACACCAGATTAATCGCATTCGATTTAGGAATAATTACGCCCTGTGTACCGGTTAAACCGCGGTGCTGACACAAGTCGAAAAAGCCTTCTATCTTTTCATTAACACCGCCAACCGCTTGCACTTCGCCATACTGGTTAATCGAACCTGTGATGGCCAAAGTTTGTAAGCATGGGATTTCAGTAAGCGCAGAAATAAGTGCAACCAGTTCACCAAGAGAGGCACTGTCGCCATCAATATGCCCGTAAGATTGCTCGAGGGCGATATTCGCGGAAAGCGTTAAAGGGAAATGTTGCGCATACTTGTTGCCTAAATAACCGTTGAGCAACATAACGCCTTTAGAGTGGATAGGCTGTCCAAGCTCGACTTCCCGCTCAATATCAACCACACCACTTGCCCCGGCAAAAACGGTAGACGTTATGCGTGCAGGTGTACCAAATGCTGTATCGCCAATATCTAACACCGTCAGACCATTAACCTTACCTACCGCTTTGCCTTCAGTGGCAATAAGAACGTGCCCTTCTTTAATATCGTTTAAAAGGGTTTGACTTACCCGGCCGGTGCGACGCTTTTTGGCACTTAACGCGGTTTTCAAATGATCGAGTTCTAGTGTGTCGGCATTGGATTTCTGACAGAAATAATAGGCTTCATTGACCAGTTCGATCACTTCAGCGAAATGCGCTGAAAGCTTTTCTTTATGCTCTGCCATTCTTAGCGAGTATTCTACAAGCCTGCACATAGCATTAGCTGTAATACCTTTAAGACCTAGCTGAATGATATGCGCACGTACTTTACCCACGAAATCGAAAAGCGCCTGCCTTGTGACCGGAATCTCCAAGTCAAAATCCACCAACACTCTGAACAGTTCGTCAAACTCGTCATCATAATCTTGCAGCGTGTAGTACAAATCGCGGGAGCCTAACAAAACGATTTTCACATTTAAATCTATAGGCTGTGGGTTTAGCGTAATGTTATTGACCATACCCACGTCTTGCTGTGGTAAATCCATGCGTAAGCGCTGAGATTTAATGGCGAGCTTTAAGGTATCCCATACGAAAGGCTGTTCAATGAGTTGGTCTACATCTAACAATAGATAGCCGCCGTTTGCTCGGTGCATAGCACCAGGCTGTATCATCCGGTAATTGGTAAATACACTACCATGAATATTGGTGTACTCGATTTTACCAAACAAGTTTTGATAGGTTGGGTTTGGCTCGTAGATAACGGGGGCCGCATCATCAAGTTTATTCGACACCAATACGTTGGCAAGAAACTGTTCTTCTAAGAATATCTTTTTGTCAAAGTCGTCGCTCTTCTCTTCTTTTTGCTCTTCGCTATGAATAACTAAGATAGCGTTGACCAAGGCCGTTTTGAGCTGTTTGAGGTACTTCATTACGCCGAGTTCAGACGCGTACTTGTGTTCAAGCACTTTTAGAAGCGGCTTGATACCCTGTTCTGCGGTCTTTTTATCAAGTTCACGCAATCGCTCCGAGTTTTCGCGCTTCCACGTTGGTAGGCTTAATAAGCTTTCACTTAATCTGTTTTCTAGTTCGTCGATAAGCGTGTAAAAGCCTTCTCTTTGCTCATCTGTTAACGTGGCAAACTCGGTATCGCTTATAGGCTTGCCGTTTACAATAGGTGAAAAGGTGATTGAACCGCCCTCTTCATAAAGCGCAACGTCGTTTGCTTGTGCGTAACGCTCAACGGCGTCAATGGCGGCATCATATTTTTGTTCAAACTCTCTTGATATCGAAGCACGACGGCGTTGATAACCCGGGTTGTCGAATGCAATGGGCAATGAGTCCAAGACATCATCGATAAGTGCAGCCATATCTTTGTGAAACGCTTTGCCGCCACCAGGAGGGAATTTTAGCGCTACAGGCTCACGCTCTTCCTCAAAATTATTGATATAACACCAGTCGTCAGGTGCAGAAAGTTGAGATACCTGGCGCTCTATATAGTCTTTGACTAGGGTAAAACGACCGGTCGCAGGCTCGCCCATAACATAAAGGTTATAGCCCTTTGTATTAATGCCTAATCCAAAAGTTAGCGCTTCACGGGCACGCTCTTGTCCAATAAAGGTTGCATTAAGCGCTTCCTCATCTTTTAGGGCGCTATTAATCGCGCGGCGGTTAATGGTAGGTGATAACGCGTCTACGTCTAACGCAAATGGTTTACTGTCTACTGACATGTTGTTCTATATTCGTTACTTTACTTAAGTGAAACCCTAATTAACATTAGTGTCAAACGCTTATCCGTAATTAAGCACCTTTGCACCGCCAATTGCACAACAAACAACCAGCTTTATATAGATATGGTATATTTTGTTTTTGGTGGTGCGCCACTTACCGTGCATGCTCTGCTAAGAGTCACTTTACTCTTATCGGGTAATATTAATGTGCTGCAGTAGCAACACAATAGCGAAAACAAGCAACAGAGAATCAGAGTACTCATAATGACAAAAATAACGACTTCAACATCGCAGGTACGCTTTGCTCCTCTTTTAACACTGCTCATCAGTGCCGTTTTTTCACCAACCAGTATCGCAAACGTCAACTATGCAGACAGTTCTGGTTTTTCAATTACCAACGTCAGTGAAAGCCATGCCCCTATCGAAGTGGTTTATTCTCATTTTATTGAACATGTTGATATGTGGTGGCCTAAAGATCATACGTGGTGGAAAGGCTCCCTGAGAATTGATGAGCAAGCTGGCGGTTGTTTCTGCGAGACCACCGATAATGCAAGCGCTGTGCATATGCTCATAAGCTACGTTGAGCCTCAAAAAAAAGTAATAATGACCGGTGGTTTAGGACCGCTTCAAGAAATGGGGGTAACAGGTGCGTTAACGTGGGAATTTAGCACCATAGAGGGAAACACGCCCAAAACAAAAGTTACCCTTACCTATCACGCGTCGGGTAACGTCCATTTTGACGGAAAAAAGGCGTCAAATGAGGATGCAGCTAAGTTGGTTAATGTAGTTGATAAGGTGCAGGCGCAGCAACTTAATGCATTGACTACATTTAGCGATACGAATTAGTGAAAAAGTAGCAGTTTACTTCGCTGGTTGCATACTAACATATTAATTAATGCTCACTTTTCAAGCAAGCGACAATAAAATTCGCCTAGTTCGGTGTTAAGCTATTGAGGCATAGCTTAGCGCTGGGTTATTCTATTGGGCTATATATGTGTAATGTGGGAATATCCCACGCTCGGTTAGCCGGCAATATTGCGAAATTACCCATCAGAGTATTTGCAACAAATTCGCCTCACACCGACCCATAAACGTTCTAACTTTTAATGCGGAAGCCTAAGTTTCATGGCCGATAATCAGTACAATCCGAAAGACATTGAACAACGCGTTCAGCAATATTGGGAAGATAACCAATCTTTTAAAGCAAATGACGAAGTAGAAAAAGAAAAGTTCTACTGTCTGTCTATGTTCCCATATCCAAGTGGCCGACTTCACATGGGTCACGTGCGCAACTACACCATCGGTGATGTAATTAGCCGTTTTCAGCGCATGCAGGGTAAAAATGTATTGCAGCCTATGGGTTGGGACGCTTTCGGTCTTCCGGCTGAAAACGCGGCGATCAACAACAACACCGCACCGGCGAAATGGACATATTCAAATATTGATTACATGAAAAACCAGCTTCGCTCGTTAGGTTTTGGCTACGACTGGGACCGCGAAGTAACAACGTGTAAATCAGATTACTATCGCTGGGAACAGTGGTTCTTCACGCGCCTTTACGAAAAAGGTCTTGTTTACAAGAAAAACTCTACCGTGAACTGGGACCCTGTAGATCAAACTGTTCTGGCTAACGAGCAGGTAATTGACGGTCGCGGATGGCGTTCAGGTGCGCTTGTAGAGCAAAAAGAAATTCCACAGTGGTTTATTAAGATTACCGATTACGCTGAAGAGTTGTTGCAAGACCTAGAACAACTTGAAGAATGGCCAGACCAAGTTCGTGCAATGCAAGCAAACTGGATTGGGCGCTCTGAAGGTGTTGAAATTACCTTCGATTTAGCGTCAGCGGTTAACGACATTGCCGATTTAACGGTCTACACCACACGGCCAGACACTTTCTACGGTGTGACCTACGTTGCGGTAGCAGCGCAGCATCCGCTGGCTGAGTTTGCAGCACGGACTAACCCAGATTTAGCTGCCTTTATCGACGAATGCAAAAACACAAAAGTTGCTGAAGCTGAATTAGCAACGATGGAGAAGAAAGGCTTCGCCACAGGGTTTGAAGTAGTACACCCATTAACGGGCGAGAAGCTTCCAATTTGGGTAGCTAACTTTGTATTGATGGACTACGGTTCTGGTGCCGTTATGGCAGTTCCAGGTCACGATCAGCGCGATTGGGAATTTGCGACTAAATACGACCTTCCAATTCAACAGGTTATCGCGCCAAACGCAGGTGATGAGGAGAAGTGCGATTTATCTGCTTCTGCTTACACTGAAAAAGGTTGCTTAATAAATTCAGATAAGTTCAACGGTCTTGATTTCGAGGCGGCATTTAACGGCATTGCTGACGAACTAGAGGGCAAAGGCTGCGGCAAGCGTAAAGTAAACTATCGCCTAAGAGATTGGGGCGTAAGCCGTCAGCGCTATTGGGGCGCACCTATTCCAATGCTGAACTTGGAAAATGGTGAATCTGTTCCTGTACCTGAAGACCAACTGCCTGTTGTCCTACCCGAAGACGTGGAAATGAACGGCGTAACGTCGCCAATTAAAGCGGATCCCGAGTGGGCAAAAACCACTTACAACGGTGAACCTGCGTTGCGCGAGACCGACACCTTCGATACCTTTATGGAATCGTCATGGTACTACGCACGCTACTCAAGTGCCACGACGAATGACGCCATGCTAGATCCCACCTCTGCCAACTATTGGCTACCAGTAGACCAGTATATTGGTGGTATCGAGCACGCCATTTTGCATTTACTTTACTCGCGCTTTTTCCACAAGCTTCTTCGTGATGAAGGCCTCGTAAAGTCTGACGAGCCGTTCAAGCGCTTATTGTGTCAAGGCATGGTGCTGGCCGATTCTTACTATCGTGAAGACGCGTCTGGTAAGAAAACCTGGTTCTCGCCTACCGAAGTAAGCACAGAAAAAGACGACAAAGGTCGTATTGTTAAAGCATGGCTGACTGCTGACGGTGAAGAAGTCATTCACGGCGGCATGACCAAAATGTCTAAATCGAAGAACAACGGTATCGATCCGCAAGAAGTTATCGACCAGTATGGTGCTGATACTGTGCGTTTGTTTACCATGTTTGCCGCGCCACCTGAGCAAACTCTTGAATGGGTAGACTCTGGTGTTGAAGGCGCCAATCGTTTCTTGCGTCGTGTATGGAAACTGGTAACTGAACACGTTGAAAAAGGTACGCCTGAAGCTATTGACGTTAAGGCGCTGTCGAAAGATCAGCAGGCCCTTCGCCGCGAAGTGCACAAGACCATTGAGAAAGTGTCTGATGACTTAGGTCGTCGTCAAACCTTTAACACTGCTGTTGCAGCGGTAATGGAATTGCTAAACCACCTTCAAAAAGCGCCACAAGAAAACGCACAGGACACCGCTATTATGCGCGAAGCTTGTGAATCAATCTTGTTGCTTCTTAACCCAATTACGCCACACATTGCTCACGAGCTTTGGAAGGTATTGGGTCATAGCGAAGATATCGATTTAGCTCCATGGCCAAAAGCTGACAAAGATGCGCTGGTTGAAGATGAAAAACTTATCATTGTTCAGGTTAATGGCAAGGTTCGCGCTAAAATGACAATAGCCGCTGATGCAACCAAAGAGACCATTGAAGCTTCTGCTAAAGCGCAGCCAAATGTTCAACAATTCATCGAAGGTAAAACCATTCGCAAGGTAATTGTTGTTCCTGGCAAGCTTGTGAATATTGTAGCTAACTAGGTCTGCATATTATGAAAAAGCACTTACAATGCGCAGCAGTTGTAATGATTATGGTACTGGTAACAGGCTGTGGCTTTCACTTAAGAAGTAGCCCTAGCCTGCCAGATGACGTCAACACAGTTGTCATTGAAAGTGCTAGAGCACACGCGCCGTTGGCGCGTGCTCTCAACAAACGGTTAAATGTTTATGGGTTGAGTCGTGTGGACGATTCCACGCCGTCAAATCAAAATATCAACATTTACCTGCTACCTGAGAAGTTAGATCGGCAACTTCTTTCTGTTTATCCTTCAGGGCAAGTTGCAGAATACGAGCTTATCTACGTTGTTCGCTACCGCGTTCAGTTTCCCGGCAAAGAAGCCGTTATGACCCAATTTGAGGTAGTGAGAGATTACCAGGACGATCCTGACCAAGTACTTGCGAAATCTCGAGAACTTGACTTAATGCTAAGTGAAATGCGTGATGAAGCAGCAGACATCATGATCAGACGTCTTTCGAGCCAAGCCACTGCTGCGCCTGCTTTGTCATCAAATCAGCCATAAGCATGCAAATCTATCCGAACCAATTTAGCCAAGATATCGCAAAAGCACTCCGTCCAGCGTATTTAGTGTTTGGTGATGAACCCCAGCAAAAGTTTGACGTTATCGAGCAAATTCGCGCTAAAGCGAAGGCCAACGGCTTTGAAGAGCGTACTGTGCTGGTTGCAGAAACCGGGTTTAATTGGAACCAACTTATTGAAGCGACACAAAGTATGTCGCTTTTTTCAAGCCAGCAGTTCATTGAATTAGAGTTGCCTACTGGGAAGCCAGGTACTGAGGGCAGTAAAATGCTGCAAGAGGTTGCCGCGTCGCTTAACTCGGATATCTTGTTGCTGGTACACGGCCCTAAAATTGGTAAAGACGTACAGCGTGGCAAATGGTTCAAAGTATTGGACGATATTGGTGCGTCAGTCTTGTGCTATCCCCTTGAGGGCAAACAGCTTAACGCGTGGCTAAACCAGCAGCTTAAGTCGCACAACCTCACAGTATCAGCGTCTGGCGCTAAAATGATTGCCGATTTTTGCGAAGGAAACATGCTGGCTGCCAAACAGGAAATTGACAAACTCGCCCTGCTCTATCCTCAACAGTCAATCACTGAAGAGCAGATCGAAAAAGCCATGGTAGACCAGTCACGCTTTAGCGTATTTCAGCTAGTTGACGTAATGCTAAGCGGTGATAGCACGCGCTGTATAAAGATGCTTTATCGGTTAGAAAGTGAAGGTCTAGAGCCCAACATAATTATCTGGGCGCTCATCAGAGAATGGGAACAGCTTTGGAAGTTAAAGTTAGCACAGCAAAGCGGTACACCTATTCAATGGCAGAAGTTCGGTATATGGCGTAACAGACAGGGTTTTTACCAAAGTGCTTTAAATCGGCTTAGCCTTGCTCAGCTAGAAGATATTCAAACAGCGCTCACGAAATCAGACCATGCGTTTAAGCAAAATGTGGTTGCTCGCCCATACGTTGAAATGTGTCATCTTTGCATGATGTTCATGGGGATGGACTTACGCAACATTCCGCTGCTTCAAGCATAAAGGCAGTATGTAGTGCGCGAGACAACACAACCCCGATTTACGTCCACTGTGAAAGCCATTCTTGGCGGAACATTTAATCCTCCACATAAAGGCCATATATTTGCTGCCTTAAAAGCTGCGGATGAAATTGGGATTACGCATGTACACCTGATGCCCTGTAAGCTTGCACCTCATAAGTCCGTTGGCGTGTCAGAGACTCACCGGGTTAAAATGATTGAACTGTGCGCTCAAACCAATGAAAGACTTATCCCAGAATTGATCGAACTGTCATTACCGTCGCCGTCTTACACGGTAAAAACGCTGCGCGCATTAAAGGAAAAAAGCGCTGACACAATCTGTTTTTTCATTGGCGCAGATTCGCTGTATAATCTAGATAAATGGTACGAGTGGGAACACCTGCTCGATTATTGTCACTTAGTGGTAATGCGTAGAGACGATGAAATATTCTCGCCTCCCCCCGCAGTACAAACGTGGTTAGATTGTCATATGACTCGCGACAAAAGTGTTATATACACAAAGCCCGCTGGTCACGTGTTATTAATCGACACACCACTTTATAGTGTTTCATCAACTGAAATTCGAGATGTGCTATCTGGTATAGCAAAGCCTGAAAAGGCCAACGTGTTAAATGATTCAAACGCTTCCTCTGTCAATGGATGGCTAGAAGAGGATGTACTTAAGTACATCAACGAACATCAGTTATATAAAAGTTAAGTAAGTGAGGAAAACTCTTGGAGAGTCAACAGCTCAAACAGTTTGTTAAAGACAAAATTGACGATATGAAAGGCCGTGATGTAGTTGAACTAGACGTTCGCGGCAAATCTAGCATTACCGACACCATGATCATTTGTTCTGGTAATTCGAAGCGCCATGTATCTTCTATTGCAGAAAATGTAATGGTAGAAGCAAAAAATGCAGGCCACGCCCCCGGAAGTGTGGAAGGTAAGGAAACCGGCGAATGGGTACTTGTCGACTTTGGCGATGTTATTTTGCACGTTATGCAAGACGAAACCCGTGATTTCTACCAGTTAGAAAAACTGTGGTCATAGCGGTTTAACCTGCCGCTTGTCACAAGTAGTAGCACGGTCGGTAAAGGCCATACTTAGTTGTGTATGGCCTTTATTGCGTAAGTGAAACAGTAAATCCTGAAGTAAGGTAAAGTTAAGTGCGTATACAAATTGTCGCAGTTGGCACAAAGATGCCGAACTGGGTTAATGCGGGTGTTGATGAATTCATACGCCGTTTTCCTAGTGATATGCCGGTTTCATTTACGGAAATCCCTGCGGGCAAACGGGGCAAAAACGCCGACATTAAACGCATCTTAGAAAAAGAAGGTGAGCTTATGCTTGCCGCCATTCCAAAAGGTAACCGCATTGTAACGTTAGAAGTTACAGGAAAACCCTGGGATACACCGACACTTGCTAAGCAACTCGATAACTGGAAAATGGACGGAAGGGACGTCAGTCTCCTCATCGGCGGGCCTGAGGGGCTTGCTCCAGAGTGTATTTCCGCGTCAGAACAAAAATGGTCGTTGTCGGCCCTAACCCTTCCACACCCTCTTGTTAGGATTATCCTAACAGAGAGCTTATATCGTGCTTGGTCGGTGACGCAAAACCACCCTTATCACCGTGAGTAAGGTGTTGTTCCGCTAATGCAAAGGAAGTCAATGCAACGAAAACGCCAGGCAATACGCGACCACTCTGCTGAAGCAAATTTATTCGCACGTCGCGCCACCATAGCATTTATTATCGTCGTAGCAATGTTAGGGATTGTGCTAAACAATCTATATTCTTTGCAAGTTACCCAGTTCGAAGATTATCAAACCCGCTCAAACGGCAATAGGATAAAAGTTCTTCCTATAGCGCCAAACCGAGGGCTAATTTACGATCGCAATGGTGTTCTTCTGGCTGAAAATCGCCCTGTTTTTAGCTTGGAAGTTATCCCTGAAGAAGTCGAAGATATCGACAAAACACTTGCCGATCTAACCGCTCTAATGGGAATAACAAGCGATGAATTAGAGCGTTTTCAGTCAACGCTAAAAGGTACTCGTCGATTCAAACCCGTGGCGTTGCGTACTCAGCTTACGGAAGAAGAAGTTGCGTTATTTTCGGCGAGTAAACACAAATTTCCAGGTGTACAAATTGAAGCCCGCTTGGCCCGTCACTACCCCTATAAAGAAACACTCACCCATGCACTAGGATACGTTGCGCGTATCAACAAGCGAGATTTACAAAAATTGGTTGAAGCTGGCCAAGAAGATAACTACGCGGCTACGCATGATATTGGTAAGTTGGGCATAGAAAAGTATCACGAAGAATTACTGCATGGAGAGGTGGGTTATCAGCAGGTAGAGGTGAATAATCAGGGGCGTATTATTCGCGTCTTGAGTGTAGAACCGCCAACACCTGGCAAAGATATCGTGCTGAATCTCGATTTAGAACTTCAGTTAGAAGCGCAGCGTATTATCGACGGCATGCGAGGCGCGGTCGTAGTGACTGACATCAAAACCGGTGGTGTACTCGCCCTTTATTCAAACCCCAGTTACGATCCAAACTTATTCGTCCACGGTATCAGCAGTAAAAACTATTCTGCCCTTTTAAACTCACCAGACCGCCCGCTTATTAATCGCGCCACCCAAGGACAATACCCTCCAGCATCAACGATAAAGCCACATCTAGGCTTTGTAGGCTTGGAAGAAGGTGTAATCACAAAAGATTACACCATTACTGACACAGGTCGCTATAAGCTACCTAACGTATCTCACGTGTGGCGTGACTGGCGCAGATGGGGGCACGGTAAAGTTGACGTATCGAAAGCGATAGAAGTGTCGTGTGATACCTATTACTATGAACTGGCCTACAAACTTGGTATCGATAAAATTAGTGAGGCCATGTATGAATTTGGATTCGGCGATTTCACCGGTATTGATTTGTACGAAGAGTCAGACGCTAACATGCCCAGTCGAGGATGGAAGCGAGCACGCTTTAACCAACCATGGTATATCGGTGATACCATTCCTGTTGGTATAGGGCAAAGCTACTGGACTACCACCCCTATTCAGCTAAACACGTCCGTCAACGCACTGATAAACGCCGGCGAACGGTATATCCCGCAAATAATAAGAGGATATATGAATTCCGATACGTCGGTTGACCTTATTCCCCTAAAATCGCTTCGTCCTATCGAGATTAAAAACCGCGACAATTTGGATGTAGTATTAAACGCAATGCGAGACGTAGTAAGTGGTGAAGAAGGCGGCGCTAGACATGCCTTTGCCGATACACCCTACGACTCAGCGGGAAAAACAGGGACGGCTCAGCTATTCACCGTGGGACAAAATGAAAAATACGACGCGAGTAAGATAGACGAGCGACTTAGAGACAATGCAATGTACGTTGGTTTCGCACCCTTTGATGACCCTGAAATATCTGTGACTGTGGTGTTAGAAAATGTAGGGGGCGGAAGTAAGAATGCGGCTCCGGTAGCCCGTCAAATCATGGACTTTTATTTTCGAGACCGTGTCTTCGACACAAATAATGAAGAAACCGTACAAAATGATTTAATGTTAGGGGTATCGCAGTGAAAAGAACGACTATAAACCCCAACAAAATTGGTTTACTGCAGCGAATTCATATTGATGGATGGCTGCTGGTTGGCTTGCTTGTTTTAAGTGGCGTTGGTCTATTTACACTGTATTCAGCATCTGGCCAAGACATGGAACAAATGGAACGACAGTTCATTCGCCTTGGTTTCAGCTTCATTGTTATGTTTGTGTTAGCCCAATTCCCCCTCGGCGTTTATCGATTTTTCTCTACCTATGCCTATGCCGGTGGCCTACTCATGCTTATCGCCGTTTTGCTGTTTGGCGACATGGGTAAAGGTGCACAACGATGGTTGGATTTAGGCTTTATACGGTTTCAACCTTCAGAATTAATGAAATTAGCCGTACCCATGATGGTAGCTTGGTACATTAGTAAGTTTACTCTACCGCCTCGCAGCACCCACATCATGTTGGGGTTTGCTCTTGTGGTTGTACCCACAATCCTTATTGCTAAGCAGCCAGACTTAGGTACATCACTGCTTATAGCTAGTTCAGGGGTATTCGCTATCTTTCTTGCAGGCATGAGTTGGCGGCTTATTTCCTTTGTCGGTGCCCTTGTTGGCGCGTTTGCGCCGGTCATGTGGTTCTTTCTAATGAAGGATTATCAGAAACAGCGGGTATTAACTTTTTTAAACCCCGAAAGCGATCCCCTTGGCTCAGGCTATCATATTATTCAATCGAAGATTGCCATCGGCTCGGGTGGCGTTGATGGTAAAGGTTGGCTACAGGGCACCCAATCTCAATTAGAGTTTTTGCCTGAGCGACACACCGACTTTATATTTTCTGTATTTAGTGAAGAATTCGGCCTTACAGGCGTAATGTGTTTAATGGCTATTTATCTCTTCATTATTTTGCGCGGCCTGATTATTTCAAGCAGAGCACAAGACGCCTATGCAAAATTACTAGGCGGCAGTATAACCCTGACTTTCTTTGTATACGTGTTTGTGAACATGGGCATGGTATCGGGGTTACTACCTGTTGTAGGTGTTCCCCTACCTTTGGTGAGTTTTGGTGGTACATCTATGGTGACTTTGATGGCCGGATTTGGCATTCTAATGGCAATAGCCACACAGAAACGATTAATGTCTAGATAAACTGTATGCTGCAACCTCTTATCTCAGTACTTGTAATGCTTATCGAAAAACCGGTAAACCGGAAGTACTTTAAGTATGGTGCAGCACTTCTAGTAGGGTTACTGCTAAGCGGGTGCCAGAGCGCGCCAACACAAAGTAGCCGCTATACACAGCATAAAGACTCTGCGCCAAAACACGTAGCCAAGACACCAGAAACATTGGATGCCGTGCCTAAGTATGAGGCGTATCGCATGTTTAACAGCAGGCCTTACAAAGTGCTAGGTAAACACTATACGCCGATGAACAGCGGTAAAGGTTATGAAGAAGTAGGCTATGCGAGTTGGTACGGTCAAAAATTCCACGGCCATTTAACCTCAAATGGCGAAACTTACAATATGTTCGCCATGAGCGCCGCTCATAAAACCCTGCCCCTTCCCTCCTACGTTCGCGTGACTAACTTGGAGAATAATAAGCAGGCAATTGTGCGCGTTAACGACCGCGGCCCGTTTCACGACAATCGAATTATTGATCTTTCGTATGCAGCAGCAGTCAAATTAGGCTATCACAGCAAAGGCACGGCCAAGGTCAAATTAGAGGTTATCCATTTTGACGAACACAACAATGTTACCGTAGGTAATGGCCCCACGGTGTCTTATGACGAATATCTTGGTATTGATGTAGCGCCGTCACCTGAAGTTGCAGTGAATGCAAGCGCTCCTGAAGCGGCGACAGAAAGCAGTAGTGAAGTCGGTAACGGTATCTACATACAGGTCGCAGCATTGTCTAACGCTGAAAAAGCAAAATCTATTTCTAATGTTTTATCTGCGCTATATCAAATTCCGGCTCACCTCCCTGTTGCCGATAACGTTTATAAACTTCAACTGGGCCCTATCCATGACGAGGCTGTGGTTGCAGAAGTGTTGCAACAGCTAAAACAGAATGGCTACCCGAACGCCTACGCTATCACCCAAATGCTATAAGCAAAACACGGGCTCTTTACCAACATGCGAACGTGAGAAGCGCAAGTCTAGTAGCACATTCCCTCTTCCATTTCTGCGGCAAACTTCAGGTTGTTCACTAAATCATCTACATTATGGCATTTTTGTGTCATTCAGCAGGCAATATCACGGTTTCTTCGTCTAACACCTACTAAGACGTAAACTTTTTTGATAAAACCTAGTCTTATAGGTAGCCTTTCGTTAGGATCTAACTTAGCCCTTTGATAAATCAGGGTTGGCATTAATGATTCGGTTACGAACTGGACAAAAGCTAAATTTGGGTAGCCATGTTTTGCGGTATTCGCTTCGCGGTCTCCGCAACAATAGGGTAAGCTTTAACTCACACGGATAAAACGGTCAAAGAAATTAGAACCATGCTCAGAATAATTCAACGCGCTAAACCGTCATTACTTTCATTTGCCTTTTTGGTGATGGGCACTTTACTACAAACAGCGAACGCTGCAGTAGTCACACCGCCTGCACCATCAGTTGCTGCTGGAGGTTTTTTACTTACCGACTATGAAACAGGCAATGTCATCGCGTCAAACAATGCGGACATGCAGCTTGCGCCGGCAAGCTTAACCAAAATTATGACTATTTATGTTATCGGTAAAGAACTTCAGGCGGGCAATATCAGTTTGGATGACGAAGTTACCATTTCTGAAAATGCATGGGCGAAAAAATTCCCCGACTCTTCAAAAATGTTTATCGAAGTAGGCACACAGGTTTCAGTAAGAGATTTACTGCGAGGCATTGTGGTGCAGTCGGGCAACGATGCATGCGTTGCTATGGCCGAACACGTTGCGGGGTCAGAGTCTGCATTTGCTAGTATGATGAATGCACATAGTGCATCTCTTGGCATGACAGGTTCACACTGGGTAAATGCACATGGATTACACGATCCAGACCATTACACTACTCCACGTGACATGGCTATTTTGTCTCGCGCGCTTATTGCAGAAACGCCGGAAATGTACAAAATTTACAGCGAAAAAGAATTTACGTATAACGGTATCAAGCAGTACAACCGCAACAGCCTGTTGTGGGATAAAAGCCTTAACGTGGACGGTATAAAGACAGGCCATACTTCAGATGCAGGTTACAGCCTGATTACTTCAGCAGAGCAAGGCGGTATGCGTCTTATTTCTGTAGTCATGGGCACTGACAGCGAACGTGCACGAAAAGTGGAAAACAAAAAGCTGCTTAAATACGGTTTCCGTTTTTATGAAACGCTTACTCCTTATCAGGCGGGGCATAGCTTTGTTGCACACCGCATTTACATGGGTGATAGAGAAACGGTAGACCTTGGAATTAATCAATCTACCCCCATTACTATTCCCCGTGGACAAGCTGCTAATTTAGAAGCTAACTTTGAGCTTGACGACAAACTTGAAGCGCCTCTGGCAAAAGGTCAGGTTGTTGGAAAACTCTACCTACAGCTAGACGGTGAAGATGTAGCTAGTTACCCACTAGTCACCCTTCAAGAAGTTAAAGAGGGGAGCTTCTTTAACCGCGCTAAAGATTACATTATGCTTCAGCTAGGATTTGACGACGAGTAAGTTCATACACTGAAAACGTTAAAAAGCTAGTTGTGAAGCGGCCAGATTTGTTACAATCTGGCCGTTTTTTTATATGATATTTTAAGTACCAAGGATATCGCATGGATACCCGTTTCGACGAATTACTAGATTTTCCAACTCACCAAACGTTTAAAGTAATGGGCGTTGCCCATGAGAAACTACCTGAACAAGTGGTAAGTTGTCTTCAGCAACATGCTCCTGGCGACTATTCACCTAATGTAAAACCAAGTAGTAAAGGTACTTATCACTCGGTTTCAGTTAGTGTGCGTGTGACGAGCAAGGAGCACATGGAAACTATTTACACGGAACTGGCTAAATTAGAGCTTGTTAGGGTTGTACTTTAAGTGAATGAGCAGTCGACGTTAGCTGACACCAATGGCGTTGTTATTCGTCAGCTAGGACGTCAGCCGTATGAGCCCATCTTTGAAGCGATGAAACGCTTTACAGATGAACGTGGAGAAGCCACGTTAGACGAGATTTGGCTGGTGGAACACGACGCCGTTTTCACTCAAGGACAGGCGGGAAAAGCTGAGCATATACTCATGCCTGGTGACATCCCGGTAGTACAGGTCGACCGTGGCGGTCAAGTTACCTACCACGGGCCAGGCCAGCAAGTCATCTATCTTTTACTCAATATTAAACGTAGAAAGCTAGGGGTTCGCCATTTGGTCACTGCTATGGAAGAGGCTGTGGTCGGACTACTTGCAAAGTATGGCGTAAAAGCCTATCCCAAGCCTGATGCACCGGGTGTTTACGTTGATGAAAGAAAAGTTTGTTCGCTAGGTTTAAGAATACGTAATGGCTGCTCGTTTCACGGCTTGGCATTAAATGTTAATATGGACCTATCACCGTTTCAGCGTATTAACCCCTGTGGTTATGCCGGTATGGAAATGATAGATACCGCACGACTCAATGGTCCAACTACGCTTGAAACTGCAGGTAATGAATTAACGCATTTATTACTAGAAGCACTTTCTATTGCGGAACCAACATACAAAGAAGGTTTTGATGAGTAACGCACGACCTCAAGCGGGGGTAAAACTCCGTGATGATGAAAAAGTAAAACACATTCCAGTCACTATTATCCCTTCTGAAAAAGAAGAGATGCTGCGTAAGCCTGAATGGATAAAAATCAAACTACCTCGTACTACCGAGAAAATTGATCACATAAAGCAAACGCTTCGCAAAAACAACCTTCACTCGGTTTGCGAGGAAGCAAGCTGCCCTAACCTTGCTGAGTGTTTTAACCACGGTACTGCCACCTTTATGATCTTAGGTGATATCTGTACCCGTCGTTGTCCGTTTTGTGATGTTGCGCACGGTAAGCCCCTGCCTCCAAGCGCTGAAGAGCCAGAAAAACTAGCAAAAACCATTGCAGAAATGAAGCTACGTTATGTGGTTATCACATCTGTTGACCGTGATGACTTACGCGACGGTGGTGCACAGCATTTTGTAGACTGTATCAATGCAATTCGTGAACACAGCCCAACCACGACTATCGAAGTATTAGTGCCTGACTTCCGTGGACGTATGGACCGAGCGTTGGAAATTTTCAAAAACGGTGTTCCAGACGTGTTTAACCACAACTTAGAAACCATCCCTCGCTTGTACCGAGAATGTCGTCCGGGTGCTAACTACCAATGGTCACTAGACTTGCTTAAAAAGTTCAAGGCGCAACATCCTAACGTAATGACCAAATCAGGTCTTATGATGGGCATGGGTGAAGAAAACGAAGAGATTCAAGGTGTACTTGATGATCTTCGCGCTCACGACGTTGATATGCTTACGCTCGGACAGTATTTGCAACCTAGTCGCCACCACTATCCGGTAAAACGCTATGTGCACCCTAAGGAGTTTGATGCCCTAGG
This sequence comes from Alteromonas sp. IB21, assembly GCF_016405965.1. Classification (GTDB taxonomy): domain Bacteria; phylum Pseudomonadota; class Gammaproteobacteria; order Enterobacterales; family Alteromonadaceae; genus Alteromonas. The sequence continues at coordinate 26,653 of NZ_JAEFCD010000025.1, forward strand.
TGACTATGCAAAAGAAATCGGGTTTAAACATGCAGCATGTGGTCCCATGGTTCGTTCAAGCTATCATGCCGACCAGCAAGCAGCAGGCAAAGAAGTTAAATAACGATAGGTTTTATCAAGGTCGCTAGTGTTTCTATAAAAAACGTGGCCTCTGAAAACAATCGATACTCTCTAAAGCGGTGATCATCACCGCTTTTTTTGTATTTAGTTCTTCTTAGAGATCACGAAATACTAGCTTTCATCAGTCGTTAGTGGGTTGTATATCCACTTACTCGACGAACTTTAAGTAAGTATAACGGGGTGACAACGCCGTGGGTATTGATAGAATGCCCCTCAAATTCGCTATCTCCTTTGAAATTTTTTTCAAACAGGTGTTAAAGGTCACGTAATGCGCAAACATATCTACATTGCCTATACCGGTGGAACAATTGGTATGAAGCCTTCCAAGCAAGGCTATGTGCCTGCTGCCGGCTTCTTGTCAGATACATTGAAAAAGATGCCAGAGTTTCATCGAACTGAGATGCCTCTTTTCACATTGCATGAGTACGACAACCTTATCGACTCATCAGATATGGACCCCTCTGATTGGCAACGCATTGCAGATGATATCGCCGCCAACTACGATAAGTATGACGGTTTTATCATTCTACATGGCACTGACACGATGGCTTACACCGCCTCAGCACTAAGTTTCATGCTGGAAAATTTGTCAAAGCCGGTTATTGTCACAGGCTCTCAAATTCCATTGGCTGAGCTTCGTTCTGATGGCCAAGTTAATTTACTTAACGCTCTTTATGTCGCCGCCAACTTTCCTATTGCTGAAGTGGGACTTTTCTTTAACAACAGGCTACTGCGCGGAAACCGCAGTCGAAAAGTCGATGCTGACGGCTTTAGTGCTTTTGATTCACCGAACTTCCCTCCGCTTTTAGAAGCAGGGATAAACATTCGTCTCAAGGCGGGTACGATGGCAAGCACGCCTGACAACGCCTTAACAGTATCAAATGTTAAAGCCCAGCCCATTGGGATGGTAAGCCTGTACCCGGGTATAGCACCTGAGGTGATAAAGAATACCCTTCAGCAACCGGTTAATGCGCTCATCCTTTTAAGCTACGGTGTAGGCAATGCGCCGCAAAACCCTGAACTTATCGCCCAGCTTAAATATGCTAAATCTCGGGAAATCCCTGTATTGAATTGCACGCAGTGTATGCGAGGTCGGGTTAACATGGGCGGTTATGCAACAGGGCATGGCCTTCAAGAAGTGGGAGTACTTTCTGGAAGTGATATGACCCCAGAGGCAGCGCTTGCCAAGCTTCATTATTTATTAAGTAAAGGCCTTCCCTTTGAAGAGATGTGTCGATTGCTTACTCAGAGCCTGCGCGGTGAGTTGAGCGACTAATCCCTGGATTATTCACGACACGCAATTCAGTCTTAAACGTTTTGATTTAAATAACGTTAATTTGAGAAAAGGTTATAACCGTGACAACTATATACTCAGGTGCGCTAAAAAAGATGCGCACCTCTGCCGATGAAAATAATACCGTAAACTACACACTGCCAATTGGCGATGAGCTGATAGATATAAACGCGCTTATCGGCAAAGAAATAACCGTGACCTATTCCGGCGAAATAAATTGTGTGCACTGTGACAGAAAAACCAAAAAAAGCTTTAACCAGGGTTATTGCTATCCTTGCCTTATTTCACTTGCCCAATGCGACAGTTGTATCATTAAGCCTGAAAAATGCCATTATCACGAGGGCACATGCAGAGAGCCTGAGTGGGGAGAAGCACATTGTTTTAGTGAGCACTTTGTTTACTTAGCAAACACTGGCACAGTAAAGGTGGGCATCACTCGTCAGGTTACTGATGGTGTTTCAACGCGCTGGATGGATCAAGGCGCAACCCAAGCCACTGTTATGCTGCGTGTGCCTGATAGGCTTACCAGTGGATTGGTTGAAACTTTGTGTAAAGACCATATCGCTGATAAAACGAATTGGCGTACCATGCTTAAAGGCAAACCTGATGAGGTTGACTTAGAGCAGGTAAAAACTGAACTAATGGAAAAAATCGAAAACGATTTAGACGCATTGAAACAGGAAAAAGGGCTTCAGGCCGTATCAGAAGTGAACAGTACTGTTCACGATATTCACTACCCTGTTGAAGACTACCCAGTCAAAATTAAATCACTTAATTTGGATAAGACACCAGCGTTTTCAGGCATCTTACAAGGCGTGAAAGGGCAGTATTGGATGCTAGACGAAGACCGCGTTATTAATATTCGAAAATTTGCCGGATACAACGTTCAAATAGCATTTTAAGATGCTCATATGTCATGGCCTGCTACTTTCTATCTAGTAGCAGGCTACGCAGAATAACGGCGAAACTATGATGAGTGATGCTATTGCCAAAACTCAAAGTAATCGCTTGAATTTCTTTGTGGCTTCGGTGCCGGTTCGAATGTAGGTGTACCAATGTACAAGAACCCGACTAATTCGTCTTCTTCGCTTAACCCTAATCCGTTTCTTACAGTATCACATTGTGCGTAGCTGCCGGTGCGCCACATACCGTTAAACCCTTGTGCGACTGCTGCCATTTGCATTGCCATAACGCCGCAGCTTGCTGACGCTATCTGTTCAACCCTTGGAACCTTTTCATGTTCAATATGTTTTGCGATGGCAACGATAACCATAGGAGCACGATGGGGAAGTTGAACAGCCCTCTCAATCTCTTTCTGCGTTTTATCGTTTTCAATGGCAGATTGCTCGTACAAAGCACCAAGCTTATCTAGCCCCTTTCCAGTACAAACAATAAATCGCCACGGTGTTAGACATGCATGATCAGGAGCACGCAAGGCTGCCTGCATAATATTTTCTAGCGCATCACCGCTAGGCGCCGGAGATTCTAAACGTGGCTGAGAGCTTCGATTCAGTAATAGTGTTAATGCGTCCATTTACGTCCCTACTTTTATGAATGACACGGTCGCGAACACAATAATCGTGTTGTCGCTAACCATTATCATGTTTAAAACTCGCTCAGAGTAACGTGAAGATCTTACGGTTCGCAAACAAAAAAGACCAGAATATTCCGGCTTTTTAGCAAAGCTTATCAAAGATAAATTACTGTTATTTTTCTACTATTTTTGATAGGAACACCATTTGCTCACGAAGTAATCGACGCTGACAAAGCGCCCTCCTCCATAAACTAGCAAGACCAAAAGCATAATAAAATAAGTAGCGGCGAACTCAGTGCCGTTATTTAAAATGACCAGGTTTCCACTCGAAGTCAGCCAATCGTAATAGCCATGTTCTTGTAGCAGCGATTTTGCTGCATTCAGCTTTTGTGGAGCTTCCATAACGCTTTGGTTATAGAAAATTGTACCATCAGCTAGCCAAGATGATGCATCAGCAATGGCTAGCCAACCGTTTTTTGCATGCACACTAAACATGGCTACGAGCATGGTTATTAGCAAAGGTATACTCACAAGGCGAGTAAGTGCCCCAAACAGAAGAAATATTCCGCCTACCAATTCGGCAGCAGTGGCCAAAAATGCCATTACTAAAGGTGCTGGTAAACCCAAACCATAATCTTCATTGCCAAACCAATCGACAATATTGTCAAAACTCGTTGTCTTGTTCCATCCTGCTTGAACCATGACTGGCGCCAAATATAAGCGCAACAAAAGTAAGGGTAAACCGTCGACTAAATACAGCCGCGCCGCACACTGATGATAAAGCTGAAACATGGTATTCTCTGGTTATTGTGATTACTAAAAAGAACGAGACTTCATGAAAAAAATTTCATCACCGAAAAATAGCTCGTCTCCATTTTCTAGGATCATGCGAAACGGACATCAGAAAACTGGCTATAAGGTAAGAAACGGCGAGTTGCTCATGTGCATGAGTGAAGATGATCATAAGCGAATAGCCAGATTGATCAGTAAATGGCTCGAAAACAGCGCTTAAGCGTAGTGACCTCACTTTCATTGACATGGTATATAATGCGTGTAGACGCGATTAGATTTTCCAAAATAATTTCTCGCTCACAAAAAATTACAATTAAGTTAGCGATCTTATACGTTTTAGGTAACATAATAGAACGCAGTACATTGAGTAAGCTAAGTCAAAATCGCCTTGCTCTTATCAGTTAATTAAAAAAGGTAGTGACAACATGGCAGCCAAAGGAAATTGGACCAAATCCTTGTTTATTGGCTTGTGGACGGTGCTTAACTTTACCCGCAAACTTTTCTTTAATTTAATTTTCATCGTAATTTTTGTTGGATTGATCATCGCGATATCGGGACAGGATGACGAAAAACTCTCCGTTAACAAAGACAGTGCGTTATTCCTTACCTTGAACGGTAAACTGGTTATCGAAAAAGAGAGTGTTGACCCGTTTGAGCAGTTCTTACAAGAATCACTGGGCAGTGAACCAGAAAATCCTGAAGTACTTGTTCGCGATGTGGTAAAGGTACTGGAAAACGCCAAGAAAGACCGTCGTATAAAAGCATTGGTGCTTGACCTTCAAGGTTTAACCGGGGGTGGTTTAGATAAACTTCGCACGGTTGCTAATGCTATCGACGCATTTAAAGAATCTGAAAAGCCTGTATACGCCATTGGTGATTACTTTTCACAAGATCAATACTACCTAGCCGCGCATGCCGATAACATCTACCTAAACCCAATGGGTGGCTTAATGTTCGAAGGTTACGGCCGCTATGGTATGTACTTTAAAGACATGCTTGAGAAGCTAAAAGTAACCACGCACATCTTCCGCGTGGGAACCTACAAGTCAGCCGTTGAACCTATCATGCGCAACGACATGTCAGAAGAAGCCAAAGAAGCTGAGAAAAAATGGCTAGATGGATACTGGGCACAATACAAATCTGATGTAGCAGCCGCTCGCGGCATCGACGAATCTAACTTCGATGAAACGCTTGAAGGTTTGCTGTCTAAGTTTGAAGCCGCAGGTGGTGATTTCGCTCAGTATGCGCTTCAGAATAATTGGGTAGACGCACTTAAAACTCGCGAAGAAGTGCGCCTTGAGCTTGTTGAACTGGTGGGTGAAGATGACAACGAGCTTGGCGTTAATTTAACGTCATTTAATAGCTATCTAAAAGTCGTTAATCCACCTATGCCTGTGATTGAGTCTGATATGGATAAAGTGGCTATTGTTGTAGCAAAAGGCACTATCTTATACGGCAATCAAAAAGCGGGAACCATTGGTGGTGACAGTACAGCTCGACTTTTGAGAAAGGCGCGTTTAGATGACAAGGTAAAAGCAGTAGTGCTACAGATAGATTCACCAGGAGGCAGTGCCTTTGCGTCTGAGGTAATCCGTCAGGAAGTATTGCAGCTTCAGCAAGCAGGTAAGCCTGTTATCGCATCAATGAGCACCTATGCGGCTTCAGGCGGTTACTGGATAGCGGCGAGTACGGATAAGATTATTGCTAGTCCAAGCACTATCACCGGCTCTATTGGTGTGTTCGGTATGTTTATGACCTATGAAAACTCATTGGATTATTTAGGCATTCACAGTGACGGTGTAGGCTCAACCGAACTTGCTGGGTTTTCTGCTGTTCGTCCGCTAGCCCCTGAGTTCGGTCAAATTCTTCAGCGCAATGTAGAAAACACCTACGGCAATTTCTTGTCGCTGGTTTCTCAAGCAAGAGAAATGTCGATAGAGCAAGTAGATAGCGTTGCACAGGGTCGCGTGTGGATTGGTGCGGATGCTATTGAACTGGGTCTAGTTGATCAACTTGGTACGATTGATGACGCCGTTGTTGCAGCAGCAGAGATGGCTGAACTTGAAAAATACGATACTTTCTATGTTAAGCGCACGTTGACTGCCCAGGAAATTTTCTGGAAAGAATTTTTTGGGAAAGCAATGACAGTGGTTGGAAAGTGGCAGTTCGCCCACGCTGACTCTGCGCTTGTAAATGAGTTTAAGCGTGTGCTAAGAGAAATAAACATAGTAAATAAGCTTAATGATCCTAAAGGTACGTATGTTCTGTGTTTGCCCTGTGATGTTAAATAGCAGTTGGCAAGATCAAGATAAAGTCTCAGAGATAGTAATATCGCTACACATGATTTAACCCAAGAACAGCGTCGTGTAGTTACCGACGCTGTTTTTCGTTACTATAAGCAAGCAGAAAAATACTTTTCGCGAACCTTCTCATACCCTTCCGTTACCTTTCGACGTTCTGGAAGAAATGCGGGGACCGCTTTCTTGCAGCAGAATCGTCTCAATTTTCACCCTATTTTGTACAAAGAAAACACAAACGCGTTTTTAGATGATGTGGTGCCACATGAGGTTAGCCATCTTTTGGTTTGGGCGCTTTTTGGAAGAGTGCAGCCTCATGGAAAGGAATGGCAGTCAATTATGATTGATGTGTTTGGCCGCAAACCTGACGCTACACACCAATTCGACGTAAAACGCGTCACTCGCTCGTTTCTATACCAATGTAACTGCGATTCCCATGCGTTAAGTACCCGTAGGCACAACAACATCTCAAAAGGTGCACAATATAAATGTAAAAAGTGTAATGCCGTTCTGCGTATGGCTTAGACTAAATCCGATAAATTGAAATCACTCGTACATGTTATTCAGCAACAATGGGCGTCTTTAGTTAAACCAGTGCTTAGTAAACACATTATCGAGGTCGTTAAATGCAGTTTTAAGAAGCTGTGCTAACTCTTTATATTTGGGTTTTGACTTAGCATTGGCAATGTTCGCACCTTGTGAGCGCATTTTAGAATGAATTTCTTGATACCAGCTTTTTAGCTGCGGCGGTAAGTACTGGTCAGAGCGATGCCCTAACCACAATAAACCTTGCATTGGCAAGCTTAAAAAAAATGCACCTATCGCGAGAGTTTGAGGCAAATAATCGGGACCCAAGTTTTGAAATAACAGTGCGCAGGAAACCAGTGCCACGGGAGGCATAGTTTTTATTGCAAATTTTGTAGCAGAAACAACGCGGCACTCAGGGAAAAATGCATAAAGTTCTTTTCTCACAGGCCATGTCTTCATGTACTGCTGACCGTTTTTCAACATCGTCATTACTGATTGAGACATGGTCCACCTCTCTTTAACCCGTTTACTTTTAAAATTTAGGAGCGCTGCTCATATTTTATAGTACGTATCTAGCTGAGTGCCCGTTCAACGGCGCTCATGCTTTTTTCACAGTGTACGCAAATAGTATGAGTCACGCGTAGTTAAATTGTAATAATCATTTCGACTAAAACAAGCTGAAATCGTTTAATGTTCAAAAATAGTCGTAGCAAGGTGTTTTCAGTGCACTTTGTGATTTTCAGACCTGACAAACTCTCTGTGCAAAAGCCACTTTTCACTATTTGGGCTAGTTCAATTGGTTTATCCGCACAATTAAAATAGATTTAACTAAAGTGGCATTTCTATTTCAATACGATTAGAGCTAGTGTTTACATATACATCGGCGGGTAAAGCATAGAAGTAAATGATGTAAGCTATCGCTATCTTTAAGTGACATTTTCTTCGCTTGGAGGCATCATATGCGTCTAAGCCTGAGTGATATCGAACCCGAGAGCCCATCGTTTTATAGGAACGATTTAGGGCCTGTACACCATTTCTATGTCACTGGCAGATAACCATTATAAAAGTAACTAGGTGTTGTGCTTGATTTAAAAATTTTCGCCCCTACCTAGCCTTCTAAGAGAAATTATATAAGTAGCCCATACGGGTGAATTATTTGGAGAGGAAAATGGCAGAAAGCAGACACGTCCGTCTACTTATTTTAGGTTCTGGACCTGCAGGATACTCAGCGGCGGTTTATGCTGCACGTGCGAATCTCAAACCTGTATTACTAACTGGTATTCAACAAGGCGGACAGCTTACTACCACGACAGAAGTAGAGAACTGGCCAGGTGACCCTGAAGGTCTCACTGGTCCTGATTTAATGGTTCGTATGCAAAAGCATGCAGAAAAATTTGATACTGAAATCATTTTCGACCATATCAATAAAACAGACCTTACCAAGCGTCCTTTCACTCTATATGGCGACAGCGGAACATACACCTGCGACGCGTTAATCATCGCAACGGGTGCATCTGCAAAATATTTAGGCCTTGAATCTGAGCAAGCATTCATGGGTAAAGGTGTTTCTGCCTGTGCAACCTGTGATGGTTTCTTCTATCGCAACCAGAAAGTAGCGGTTATCGGTGGTGGTAATACAGCAGTTGAAGAAGCGCTTTACCTTTCAAATATTGCGTCAGAAGTGCATGTTGTTCACAGAAGAGACAGCTTCAGAAGTGAAAAAATTCTTGAGCAGCGCCTTCGTGATAAAGCGGAAAACGGTAACGTTGTATTACACCTTAATCGCACGTTAGACGAAGTGCTTGGTGACGAAATGGGTGTGACTAAAATTCGCATTAAGGATACCAACGGTGAAGCAACAGAGGAGCTTGACGTAATGGGCCTATTCGTCGCCATTGGTCACAAGCCGAACACGGATATTTTCGACGGCCAGCTTGAGATGAAAGACGGCTATATCGTTGTAAATAGCGGCACCAACGGCAATGCCACGCAAACCAGTGTTGAAGGTGTTTTTGCCGCTGGCGATGTAAGCGACCACATCTATCGTCAGGCTATCACTTCTGCGGGTACAGGCTGTATGGCAGCCCTCGACGCTGAAAAGTACTTAGACGGTACTATGCCTGAACAAGGTTGATAACAGACCTGTCAGCCCTACTTTTCGGTAGGGCTTTTTATTTATGATAGCGTTGCATTATATTGAAGAAGGCGCCCCCTTCCCTGCTGTAGATACTGCACTAGAAGACCCAAATGGTCTGCTAGCTTTTGGTGGCGACCTCAGTCCGGCGCGTTTATATTCTGCTTACTCTCAGGGCATATTTCCTTGGTTTAGCGATGAAGAGCCGTTATTGTGGTGGTCACCTGATCCAAGAGCGATAATAGAGCTCGACGATTTTGTTGCATCAAAGAGCCTCAAAAAGCTCGCTCGTAAACAAAAGTATAAAGTTACCCTCAACTATGCGTTTGACCGAGTGATAAAGGCATGTTCAAGCACGCCCCGGAAAAATCCAACTTCAGGCAGTGTTTGCATTGATACGTGGATAACTGACGACATGATAGCCGCCTATCGACAGTTAAATGGTATTGGGCTGGCTCACTCTGTAGAAGTGTGGAACGGGGATGAATTAGTCGGTGGTCTATATGGCGTCGGTATTGGCAACGTATACTGTGGCGAATCTATGTTTCATCTTGAAAGCAACACCTCTAAGCTTGCGATGCTAGCGTTAGTTGAACACATGAAGTCTCAGAACATGGCATTCATTGATTGCCAGCTACCTACTGTTCACCTAGCTTCACTGGGTGCAAAGGTTGTTTCAAGGCCAGAATTTATTGAAAAATTAGAAAATAACAACCAAACTTTAACGAACGAAGGGCGTCTTCTAGAAGACTATCTAGATCGATGGAAACCAAGAGTGATTACACCGTGAAGTTTGGTATTACCCAGTCTTTTTCATGCAGCTATTTGCCCGACGAACAAGAGCAACTGCTTGTTTACGCAGAGGATAGTGAGCTTCATAGTCTGCGCTACTCACAACTTATTCAGGCGGGCTTTCGGCGCAGCGGCGAACAAATATACCGTCCGCACTGCCCGAATTGTAATGCGTGTAAATCTATCCGAATTCCCGTAGACAATTTCACTGCATCTCGGAGTCAAAAACGGATACTTAAAGTAAACGGAGGTTTTAAGGTTCAGTTTTCAGATAATATCAAGGAAACCTACTTTCCACTCTACGAGCGTTACATCAATGAACGTCACTCTGACGGCAGCATGTATCCCGCCTCTCAGACACAGTTTGACAATTTTGTACAATCTGACTGGATGAAGACGCATTACCTTGAGGCCTATGATGGCGATAAGCTAATTGCTGTGGCTGTGACTGATATAGTAGATGCAAACGTTCCAATGAGCTCCCTATCAGCCCTTTATACGTTTTTCGACCCAGACTATGCTTCAGCATCATTAGGCACCTGGATGATCTTAATGCAAATTATGCAGGCGAAGCAGTTAGGCTATCGTTATCTCTACTTAGGCTATTACGTAGAGGGCTGTAATAAGATGTCGTACAAACAAAAGTTTTTGCCATTCGAGCAATTTAGTGACAATCAATGGCATCTATTTAGTAAAAATAGTAAAATACCCACTTAATTGCTTTACAGAGAACCCAAGATTGGGTAAGGTCTGCGCGGCAAAAATTTTGAATTACTGAGGTAACTGCTTTACATGGCAAAAGAAGATTGTATTGAAATGGAAGGTACTGTGTTAGACACACTACCTAACACTATGTTCCGCGTTGAACTGGAAAACGGTCACGTAGTGACTGCGCACATCTCTGGTAAAATGCGTAAGAACTATATCCGTATTCTTACTGGCGATAAGGTCACCGTTGAGATGACTCCGTATGATTTGACTAAAGGTCGTATCATTTATCGCGCAAGATAATGAGCCATTTAAGCGGTAACGCATTAAAAAAGCCCGATTAATATCGGGCTTTTTCATTTTACTGCCTCAGGCGCCACTTTATAAGTCTGGCTAGCTAGGCTCAGCCTCTGCAGACGTGGCGTCAACGCCCGTGTATTGAAAAGTAAGCTTGTCATCTACATAGTCAACCTTGACATTTCCGCCTTTAGACAACTCACCAAACAACAGTTCGTTGGCCAATTCCTTCTTAAGCTCGTCTTTGATAAGGCGTGCCATTGGTCTTGCACCCATTGCCTTGTCATAACCTTTCTCAGCCATATAAGCACGAGCTGAGCTGGTGACTTCTAGCGAAACGCCTTTAACATCAAGCTGTGCCTGTAGCTCGATAATGAATTTATCAACCACTTGCAAGATGATCTCAGGATCAAGGTGATTGAACCAAATAATGCCGTCTAGACGGTTTCTAAATTCAGGTGTAAAGATTTTATTTATCTCAGACATCGCATCATGACTATGGTCTTGTTGCTTAAACCCAATAGACTTACGCACCGTTTCTTGAACACCTGCGTTTGTCGTCATTACCAACACCACATTTCTGAAATCGACCTTTCTGCCATTGTTATCCGTCAAGGTGCCATGATCCATAACCTGCAGAAGAATATTGTAGATATCGCTATGCGCTTTCTCAATTTCATCTAACAGAACCACCGAGTAAGGATTTTTAATCACAGCATCAGTTAATAACCCACCTTGATCGAAGCCAACATAACCAGGGGGGGCCCCAATTAACCGGCTGACGGCATGACGCTCCATGTATTCAGACATATCGAAGCGCACCAGCTCTACGCCCATTATTTTAGCGAGTTGCTGTGTAACCTCAGTTTTACCTACCCCCGTTGGGCCTGCAAACAAAAAGCTACCTATTGGCTTAGTTTCTGCACCAAGTCCAGAACGAGACAACAAAATCGCATCGTTGAGCGTCTCTATGGCCTTGTCTTGGCCAAATACAACCATCTTGAGGTTTCGCCCTAGGTTCTTAAGGACTTCTTTGTCAGAAGCCGATACAGACTTCTCAGGAATACGCGCCATCTTCGCAATTATCTGCTCAATGTCACCCACACCAATCGTTTTCTTACGCTTCGAAGGTGCTAACAAACGCTGACTTGCGCCTGCTTCGTCCATCACGTCGATCGCCTTGTCAGGCAAGTGACGCTCATTAATGTATTTCGCCGATAACTCTGCTGCTGCTTGAATCGCTTTTTGGGTGAAACGCACATTGTGGTGCTCTTCGTACCGACTTTTCAGGCCCAACAAAATTTTTGTGGTATCGCTCACACTTGGCTCGGTTACGTCCACTTTTTGGAAACGACGAGCTAAAGCGCGATCTTTCTCGAATATGCCTTGATACTCTTGGTACGTCGTAGAACCGATGCAGCGAAGCTCACCGCTTGACAACTTAGGCTTGAGAAGGTTCGACGCATCCATAACGCCACCAGACGCAGCACCCGCACCAATAATGGTGTGAATCTCATCGATGAACAAGATGGCGTGCTCATCTTTACCCAGCTCTTTTAGAATCGCTTTCAAACGCTTTTCAAAATCGCCACGATATTTCGTGCCGGCAAGCAGGCCGCCTAAATCAAGAGAATAAACCGTGCTTTCAGCAATAACTTCAGGTACGTCATCGTTCACAATGCGGTAAGCTAAACCTTCAGCAATGGCAGTCTTACCTACACCCGCTTCACCGACTAACAATGGATTGTTTTTGCGACGACGACACAGAATCTGGATCGTGCGCTCAACTTCAGCGTCACGGCCAATGAGCGGGTCAATTTTACCTTCTTTCGCCTGGCGATTAAGATCTGTAGCGTATTTACTTAACGCTGATCCACTCTCTTCGCCAACTTCACCCTCTTCTGAAGCTTCAGGATTAACAGACGTATCATCCTCTGCTTTACTCACTCCATGACTGATAAAATTCACGACGTCTAATCGTGTTACGTCAGACTTTTTAAGGATATAAACAGCTTGCGATTCTTGCTCACTAAAGATTGCAACGAGTACATTTGCGCCCGTTACTTCGTCTTTGCCCGATGACTGTACATGGAAAACCGCTCTTTGCAGCACACGTTGGAAACCCAATGTGGGCTGCGTCTCACGTTCATTCAGTTGGTCGTCAAGAATGAGAGGCGTGGTATCTTTAACAAACGATAGCAATTCGCTCTTAATCGCCTCAATATCGGCACCACATGCTTTAAGCGCGTCGCGAGCAGCTGAGTTATCAAGCAATGCCAACAACAAGTGCTCCACTGTCATAAATTCATGACGGTGCTCTCTGGCAAATACAAACGCATCATTTAACGTTTGTTCTAATTCTTTATTTAACATATTGCTCGCCCTCTAAAAAAACCTTATGCCTGCTCCATCGTGCACATCAACGGGTGCTGATGTTTGCGTGCGTACTGATTAACCTGCATCACTTTTGTCTCTGCTATTTCAGCAGTAAAAATGCCACACACGGCTTTTCCTTGATAATGAACGGTCAGCATAAGTTGGTTGGCTTTCTCAGCGTCCATATTGAAAAACTGCATGAGTACCTCAATGACAAAATCCATCGGTGTATAGTCGTCATTGTTCAACAACACTTTATACATGGGAGGCGGCTGCGGCTTCTGTCGCTGCGCGTCTTTTTGTTTTTCCTTTTCGATACTAATAGCGTTGTCTTTACTCATAACTTAATAATAGTGGTTAACTGGCATATATGTGTACAAACTTTCGAATAAATTTATTCACTTTTGCCCTTGACATAATATGGTTAAAAAATCTACATTTTGTAAAGTGAATTTAAGTACTGAACAGTATTACTGTATTCAATACTCTATTCACTGCGTCTCCGGATCTATAATGGGGGCATATACTCGTGAGTTCAAGGATTAAGAGGAAGTCGAAGTATGGCGGTTGGCAAAGTTAAATGGTTTAACAACGCAAAGGGTTTTGGATTTATTGTACCTGAGGATGGCGGCGAGGATATTTTCGCGCATTACTCCACAATTCAAATGGAAGGCTATCGTTCACTCAAAGCAGGTCAGGAAGTGACTTATGAGGTACAGCAAGGGCCCAAGGGGCTTCACGCTGAAAATATAGGCTTCAAAGAAGAACCAGAGCGCTAATAAAAGAATTCATTAAGCCTGAATTAAAAAGTCAGGCTTTTTCTTTTTATTGATTCTTGCTTTTTAAAAACACGCTGTTGCGTGTGGGATTTGGCGTCTTAAATTCTGCTAGTAGCAAACAAATGCTTAAATATTCTTAAGCAAAAAAGCGCTAACCGTATGTGTTGGGTGAACGCTCATCAAATTCCTGTAGTTTGGTATTACAATCTTCATAGCGGCTCCCGGCCGTCCCCTTCCCTCTGAGTTATTCTGTATTCCGTATTAATAGCAGTTTATGTTTAAACCCTTCTGAACCATTAAGTTTGAAGTACTTGCGATGATGCTCATTAATCCACTTCTTTTATTTGCCTTTCAATAAAAATTGAAACACGTCATTTTCAGGTGGAAGATTACTAATCGTTTAAGTCTTCTTGGTATTTCCATAAGTTTGAAATATACAATACGCCGCTGATTTAGATCTAACTGATAAAGAACTATAAAAAAACCCGCTCAACCGGTGAGCGGGCTCTTCAATATTGGCGACCCATTATCCAATGGCATCGCATCGCGTTAGTTGCTTGGCACTAACGCATTTTTTCGTAAGATTACGCGTCTAAGATTGTTTTAAGTGTCTTACTTGGAGACATCGTTGCAAAAAGCTTATCTTCGTCTGGGTAGTAGTAACCGCCAATTTCTTGTGCGCTGCCTTGGGTCGCATCAATCTCAGCCAAGATATCATCAATTTTCGCTGATAGCTCTTCATAAACTGGCTTAAACTGCGCTGCAAGATCTGCATCTTCAGTTTGGTTCGCTACTTCTTCAGCCCAGTATAGACCCAGGTAAACATGGCTACCACGGTTGTCTAGCTGGCCCGCTTTACGTAGCGGAGACTTACCATTGTTAAGCAACTTCTCCGTTGCTTTATCAAGGGCTGTAGCAATAACTTTTGCTTTGGTGTTGCTGTGCTTGATAGCAACATCTTCAAGCGATACCGCAAGTGCCAAGAACTCACCGAGTGAGTCCCAGCGCAAGTGACCTTCTTCAACAAACTGCTGAACGTGCTTCGGTGCACTGCCGCCCGCGCCTGTCTCGTAAAGACCGCCTCCCGCCATTAACGGAACAATTGAGAGCATTTTAGCACTAGTACCAAGCTCAAGAATTGGGAACAAATCAGTTAGGTAGTCACGAAGAACGTTACCGGTTACTGAAATGGTATCAAGGCCACGAATTGCTCTTTCCATGCTGTAACGGATAGCGCGTACAGGAGACATAATTTGAATGTCTAAACCATTTGTATCGTGATCCTGAAGATACTTTTCAACTTTCTTGATAAGTTGCGCATCGTGAGCACGTTCGTCATCTAGCCAGAATACCGCAGGCATACCAGATTGACGAGAACGAGTTACCGCTAGCTTAACCCAATCTTGAATAGGTGCATCTTTCACCTGACACATGCGCCAGATATCGCCCTCTTCAACATCGTGAGAAATAAGAACGTTACCGTCTTGGTCAACAATTGATACCGCGCCGTCTGCTTCTAGCTCAAACGTTTTATCGTGTGAACCGTACTCTTCTGCTTTTTGCGCCATTAGACCAACATTAGGTACCGTACCCATAGTTGTTGGGTCGAATGCACCATGCGTTTTACAGAAGTTAACAACTTCTTGGTAAATGGTGGCGTAAGTACTTTCAGGAATAACTGCTTTAGTATCGTGTGCCTTTCCATCTGGTCCCCACATCTGGCCAGAGTTTCGGATCATAGCTGGCATAGACGCATCGACGATCACGTCACTTGGTACGTGTAGGTTAGAAATACCTTTGTCAGAGTTAACCATCGCAATTGGTGGACGGTCTGCATAGCATGCGTTAATGTCCTTTTGAATTTCAGAGCGCTGGCTTTCAGGTAGGGTTGAAATTTTGTCGTAAACACTACCAAGACCGTTGTTAGGGTTAACGCCTAACTCTTCGAAAAGGTCACCCCATTTGTCGAATAGGTCTTTATAGAACACTTTTACACAGTGACCGAACACGATTGGGTGAGACACCTTCATCATGGTTGCTTTCACGTGTAGAGAGAAAAGAATACCGGTATTTTTCGCATCTTCGATTTGCTCTTCGAAGAACTTACACAGTGCCTTTTTGCTCATGAACATGCCGTCGATAACTTCGCCAGCAAGCAGATCTACACGCGGCTTAAGGGTTTTCTTACTACCATCTTTGCCAGTAAATTCAATGCTAACGTAACCGTCTTTTTCTACCGTTACCGATTTTTCACCTGAATAGAAATCACCACCACGCATGTGCGCGACATGTGTACGAGAAGCTTGTGACCACTCGCCCATTGAATGAGGGTGTTTACGCGCATAGTTCTTAACCGCTGTTGGGGCACGACGGTCTGAGTTACCTTCACGCAATACAGGGTTTACTGCACTACCTAATACCTTACCATAACGTTCGCGAATTTCTTCGTCTTCCGCGCTCTTTGGTGAATCTGGGAATGCAGGAACGTTGAAACCCTTTGCATTAAGTTCTTTGATGGTTTCGCGAAGTTGGGGAATTGAGGCACTGATGTTTGGAAGCTTGATAATGTTAGCGTTCGGGTCTTGGGTCATCTCACCCAGTTCAGCTAACGCATCTGGCACTCTTTGTTCTTCAGAAAGATACTCTGGGAAATTTGCCAAAACACGCGCAGCAAGTGAGATATCGCTTAGCTCTACGTCGATATCTGCCGCTGCAGCGAACTTCTGGATGATTGGAAGCAATGAATAAGTCGCCAGCATTGGCGCTTCATCAGTCTTCGTGTAAATGATCTTAGACTTGGTCATTATATACCTCAATTTTTTCGACAGGGTACTGCCGTTTTAGTCCATTAGGTCGCAATGACCCGCAACAAATTTTAATGTCGCGCCCACAGTCATTGCGAAACGTATTTGATGTTTTCCACCTTTTGCTTATAAAAAGCACAAGGCCACTTGCTGTTTTCTTCCCCACATATTATTCAATTCCCTATGTTAGCAATATACATTTCAACGTCGTGTTTGCTGACTATTAAGCCAATAACTACATTAAAGTGCGATGTACAAGCAAGCCGGCTTATCACTGCTAAAACTGTCTAATAATTATGCAGGTATACTCTCTTATAAAATTGGGAGCGTTCAATAGTATAGGGTCGAAAGTTAGACTTACAAGTCATACCATTGTCTTAACACATAAGATCAATGAAATTATCGGCAAAGTTGGCGCCCCATATCATAAAATGGCAGACATTTTCTTAAGCGTAAGCGCTTCGTTTATCGTAAACTTGTGCTGAAATTTTATTAACCCAATCAAGCGAACTTCTCATGTCATCGAACGCTAAAGTCGTGCTTTTCAATAAGCCTTTCCAAGTACTCTCACAGTTTACCGACGCTGATGGAAGAGAAACCCTCAAAGACTATATCGATATACCTAATGTTTACGCCGCCGGACGATTAGACAGAGATTCTGAAGGCCTACTTGTGTTAACCAACGACGGTAAATTACAACACAAACTTGCTAATCCCGAGGCGAAAACAAGCAAGACCTACTGGGTACAAGTTGAAGGGGTAATGGACGAGAAGGCTATGCAATCTTTGCGCGAGGGGGTCGAATTAAAAGATGGAATGACGTTACCTGCCAAAGTTAAGTCCATGAATGAACCTAATGTATGGGAACGAAATCCCCCCGTGCGTTTCAGGCAGTCTATTCCTACGAGCTGGGTCTCTATAACCATTACTGAAGGGAGAAATCGACAAGTTCGTCGCATGACCGCACATGTTGGCTACCCTACTCTTCGGCTCATAAGATACCGAGTTGGTAACTGGACAATCGATGGTATTGAGAACGGTAAGTACATAAGCTTTTAATGTTTAAGTCCATAATCAGCGACATAAAACTCTAGGGGAGCGCTAAACTAGCGCACCCCGCAAGCGTTGATAAAAATGGCACATGACGATACTACAACACCGTGGTTCTTACTTGAATTTGCTTTTCAAGGCCTTACTTTCAACTCTACTGTGGGACGCGAATCTACCCATACATATTTAATTACTTATTCAGATAAGGATTAAATGTGAATTAGCTATCGTAATCTGATAAAATCCGCGTCCTCGAAATCGGGCCGACCAAGTAATGTCTTAAATCGAAATCCATCTGCGATTGGTCTTAGATACTTGCTCCATTTGATATGCGCTGTGCGACGCTATGAGTGAGTGTTATTTATGCCAATACAACATAAAGGTTTCCGACAATACTGGCTTCTTTTTTACTAAATAAATGAGTGTGCAAACCGCAGTGAGTGATATTGAATCTAACGCCAGCAAAAAAGTAATCGTCGGTATGTCCGGCGGTGTCGATTCGTCTGTTTCAGCTTACCTACTTCAACAGCAAGGTTATCAGGTTGAAGGTCTTTTCATGAAAAACTGGGAAGAAGACGATAACGATGAATACTGTGCAGCAGCAGATGACTTAAAAGATGCGCAAGCGGTTGCTGATAAACTTGGCATTGAATTACACACTATCAACTTTGCTGCTGAATACTGGGATAACGTGTTTGAGTATTTTCTAGAAGAATACAAAGCAGGCCGTACACCAAACCCCGATATTATGTGCAACAAAGAAATCAAGTTTAAAGCATTTCTCGAATTTGCAGCAGAAGATCTTGGCGCTGACTATATCGCTACCGGCCACTATGTGCGCCGACGTGAAGTGGATGGTAAGTGGCAGATGCTTCGAGGTCTGGATAACAACAAAGACCAAAGCTACTTCCTTTACACGTTAGGTGAAGAGCACGTAGCTAAAACGCTCTTTCCTGTAGGCGACATTGAAAAGCCACTGGTTCGCAAAATTGCTGAAGAGCAAGGTCTTATTACGCATGATAAGAAAGACTCTACGGGGATCTGTTTTATTGGCGAGCGTAAATTTAAGGATTTCCTAGCGCGCTATCTTCCAGCTCAACCAGGCGTTATAGAAACCGCAGAGGGCGAAGAAATTGGCCAACATGAAGGCTTGATGTATCACACATTGGGCCAGCGTAAAGGCCTACACATTGGTGGTATGGCAAAATATGGTGACGAGCCTTGGTATGTGGTAGATAAAGATGTTGCTCGCAATGTGCTCATTGTGGGTCAAGGAGCCGACCACCCTCGCCTTTACTCAAAAGGTTTGGTAGCCAAGCAGCTACACTGGGTAGATAGAAAGAGCATCACTGAACCTATGCGCGCTGTAGTTAAAACCCGTTATCGACAGGCTGATATACCTTGTACCATTACGCCGACGGACAATGACACTATAGAAGTTGTGTTCGATGAACCGCAAAAAGCGGTGACACCAGGTCAGTCGGCGGTGTTTTACAAGGATGAAGTATGCCTAGGTGGCGGTATTATTGAGAGTTACATTCGCTAATGCTAGATACCGACATAGAAAATAATCTCGCCCTAGCTGGGGTATGCCAAGCTGCTGCCTTAGTTCAGCAGCTTGCACGAAGAGGCTCAGCAGACAATGAGGCCATTGAGTCCAGCTTATCAAGCATACTTGTTACCGATCCAGAGACGCCACAGCAGGTATTTGGACAACTGAGCAACCTGAAAACAGGTTACACCACGCTTGCGGCGCAATTGTCAGATAAGCAAGCGACGAAAGATACAGAACTTACCCGTTACATTGCCAGCATTCTTGGCCTAGAAAGAAAGCTCGCGAGAAAACCAAAAGCTATGCAAGAGCTTGGCGAACGCATTTCTCATGTTCAGCGCCAGCTTGCTCATGTCGATTTTCAAAATCCACAAATTGTTGCCTCATTGGCGAGTATTTACAGCGATATCATCAGCCCTCTCGCCCCTCGTATTCAAGTTGCAGGCAACCCAGATTATTTAAGCCAACCTGCTACTCAGCACAAAGTCCGCGCACTATTACTAGCAGGCGTTAGGGCGGCGGTAATGTGGCGTCAAATGGGCGGCAAACGAAGAAACATTTTATTTAAACGCAAACACATTCTTAACAGTGCTGTTAAAGCACTACGATTAATAAACTAGTGAGGAGCTTAAGGTGGAACTGAGTCAGTTAACTGCAATTTCCCCTGTCGACGGTCGATATGCTGGCAAAAGCGTAGAACTACGCAGTATTTTCAGTGAGTACGGCTTATTAAAATACCGTGTAGAAGTAGAAGTACGTTGGTTACAAATGCTTTCTGCTAACCCACAAATTGAAGAAGTTCCTGCCTTTACAGATAAGTCAAACGCACTGCTTGACACAATAGTCGCTGAATTTAGCGTTGAAGATGCCATGCGCATCAAAGAAATTGAGCGTACTACAAACCATGATGTAAAAGCCGTTGAGTATTTCTTGAAAGAGAAAGTCGCCGACAACAGTGAGCTTTCAGCGGTAAACGAGTTCATCCACTTTGCTTGCACGTCTGAAGACATTAACAACCTTTCTCACGGTTTAATGCTCCGCGAAGCTCGCGAGACAGTTATCCTTCCTTACTGTGATAAGCTTATTGATGCGCTTATAGAACTTGCTAAGCGTTATCAAAACGTGCCTATGATGGCAAGAACACATGGTCAGCCTGCATCACCCACCACCATGGGTAAAGAAATGGCTAACGTGGCGGTGCGCTTAAAGCGTCAGCGTAGTCAAATAGCTGGCGTTGAACTGCTTGGTAAGATTAACGGCGCTGTAGGTAACTACAATGCGCATTTGTCAGCTTACAAAGATGTAGATTGGCACAAGGTTTCAGAAGAATTTGTTACCTCACTGGGTCTTACTTGGAACCCGTTCACAACACAAATCGAGCCCCACGACTACATTGCTGAAATGTTTGACGCTATTGCTCGCTTTAACACCATCCTCATCGATTTCGATCGCGATGTTTGGGGTTACATTGCGCTCGGTCACTTCAAGCAGAAAACTGTTGCTGGTGAGATTGGCTCTTCAACCATGCCACATAAAGTTAACCCAATCGATTTTGAAAACTCGGAAGGTAACTTAGGTTTGGCTAACGCTATCTTCGATCACTTGGCTGCAAAACTTCCTATTTCTCGCTGGCAGCGCGATCTTACTGACTCTACGGTACTTCGCAACCTAGGTGTAGGCGTGGGCTACGCGGTGATTGCTTATCAAGCAACATTGAAAGGCATTAGCAAATTGGAAGTTAACGAAAAAAGCCTGCTTAACGAGCTAGACAATAATTGGGAACTGCTTGCAGAGCCAATTCAGACCGTTATGCGTCGCTACGGTATTGAAAAGCCATACGAGAAGCTTAAAGAGCTAACCCGAGGTAAAAAAGTAAACGCAGAGGTTATTGCTGAGTTTATCGATAACTTAGACATGCCTGATGCTGCAAAAGCTGAATTAAAAGCATTATCGCCAGCAACGTATATTGGTGATGCAATCAGGCTAGTCGATCAGTTATAAGCATCATCGCTTTGTAGTACATTAAAAACGCGGTCACTGGGACCGCGTTTTTTTATTGTGGTCTTAGTAAGAGGCTTATTAAATACTGATCTGGAGCATGTAGATGGATTTACACAAAACATTGGGCTCATATAACCTTGCTCTTGATGCGCATCGCCGCCCTACATCAGCCCCATGTTCACAAATTTCAACAAAACCACTGGTAAAGCAAAACAAAAGTGTAAGCGCCAAGCACACTGTAAAAGCCGCCGTAGTTATCTTTTGCGATCTCTCTAAGTTTCAACAATTCACAGCGCAATATGGTGACATAACGTGTTCGAGTATTGTGGAGAGCCTATTTACACAGTTTGACGGCATTGCCTCACCTTTGCAGCTTACCCCTTTAAAAACCAATGGCGATCAGTACATCGCCGTGAGCTTTTGTGCCGACGATACCAGTTCTACTACTTCACTCTCCCGCTGCGTAAGGAATACCATTGAGTTTGCGTTAAAAGCGCGCAACCTTGTTAGTAGCAACCCCGTGCTCTTTTCGTCGTCCTGCCAGCTTCGGGTAGGTATTGCAACGGGCTCTGTGGTTGCTGGAGATTCTAACCGCTCGTTCGCAGGCTTCGATATTTGGGGTAGCACGGTTAACCAAGCTGCAATGCTAGAGCAATTCACTGCGCCAAACACAATTGCAGTATGCGCAAAGACCTACGGCTTGTTTTCAAAACACGCGTTTCACTCAGGCGTTACAGAAACCGATAACAGGACCAACGCAGCCCTGCACAATAGTCTCGCTGGACAACGTGACGACAAGTTACCGACATGCGAGACATACTTTAAAGACACATACTCGCAGAGTGTATTGTTTTATAGAACTCAGCTTCAAACCAAATCAACATCGTCAATTGCATACATTTGCTAAGAACTCATACTGCTAGCAGTAAGTCCAGGTTACTTATATTTTCTAATAGCGCGCTTTGTGTGCACAATTATCTTTGACTTCACCTGTTAATTTATAAAGGTTTTACTGCGGTAAGGTAGCAATCATGTTTTCAATAATCGATAATGCTAACGTAAAATTTCACCCCGCTATTTGCTCAAAGCTTACGTTTGTCGCATGTTTATTGTGCCCTATGTAAACCAGCAACAGCAGGTCGACACCATTACACTGCCTTACACAAAGAGATGCTATGCGCACTAACGACAACACGTATTTTATTGATGCACAAACTGGTAACGGCTTTAATGCAGAAACCTTCTTAAAGCACTACTGGCAGCAAAAACCTGTGGTGATAAAGCATTTTTTTCCAGATTTTTTTGACCCCATTGATGAAAACGATTTAGCGGGTCTCGCACAAGAATCTGAAATTGATGCGCGTATCATTAGCAATGTGCAAGGCAACTGGCATGTTGAACAGGGCCCTATCAGTGATTTTGATAACGCATGTCAGGGTAAGTGGACGCTGCTTGTTCAGGGAGTAGACAAATACGTACCCGACGTTGCGCCAATTCTTGATCCCTTTGCTTTTATTCCTAACTGGCGATTAGACGACTTGATGGTGAGTTTCGCCACAAACGGTGCAGGCGTGGGCGCTCATATCGACCAATACGATGTATTTCTTCTTCAAGGTAAAGGAAAAAGGCGCTGGCGAGTGGGTAAACCGGCAGAATACAAAGAAGTGTTTCCCCATCCGAAGTTAAGACAAATAGAAGGGTTCAACCCTGTCATAGATGTGGTGGTTGAGCCTGGCGATGTGGTTTATGTTCCACCAGGCTGGCCTCATGATGGTGAAACTGTGGAGGATAGTTTGACTTACTCAGTTGGCTATCGTGCACCCGACAATCTTCAGTTAGCGGAAAGTCTAGCCATGATGCTGGATAAAGGCGCCCATAATTATCGATTCACTGATGCGGGACGCACACTTCAAAGAAGCCGATCAGTAGTAAACCCAAGTGATGTTTCAGCGCTAAAACAGCAGCTTATCGACGCCATTAACGGCGAAGATTTTACGTTGGCACTTTTAGAAGCTATGAGCGAACAAGGTATACCCGAATATCCGCTAGAGAACGAGGTATCGCTAGAACAAGTTGCAAATGAGTTTGCTTCAGGTATTAGCTTTGTGCCGGCACCTGGCGTGCGTGCCCTAATTTGCGACGGAAAACGCGGTCTTCCCCGGGCCCTCTTCGTGAATGGAAGCCAATTTGAATTCGCGAAAAACGATCAAGAGTGGTTTGAAGTGTTGGCATCAGGTAGCGTTTTGAATGAAACATGCTGTCAAGATGCTCCCTCTTTTACATTTTTAAGAACCTTGACTACACTGATTAATAACGGTTATTGGGAATGGTTCGAGGCATAACAGGTACGTATGGCGTTTACTGTACACAACGTCGATTGGGAAAAGGATAAAAATCGACTTAAGGCATTGAGGGAACATGTATTCGTTCTAGAGTGGCGGGTACCCGAGTCAAGCGAGTTCGACGAGCACGACAGTTCAGCTTGCCACGTGCTTATAGTGGATGATAAAAACATTCCCATCGCCACGGGACGGCTGACAAAAAAAGGAGAACTGGGCCGCATAGCCGTCAAACGTAGCCATCGAACCCTTGTGGTGTACCGCTTACTCTTTGAAGCCTTATTAAATGTGGCCAAGAGAAACAACTGCCCAATCATAAAAGTCGTATGCACGTTAGAAAGCGTTTCATACCACCGTTCACTTGGATTTATCCCTGACGGTCAGGTGTTTATGGATGCAGGAGTACCACGACAAAGACTTAAATGTCCAGCAGAGCGTTTTCCCCTGCCGGACTTTACGCAGTTACATTAGTACTTCGAACAGGCGCGTTTAAAACTTACTACCTTCCTAATGCTCAGTTTAAACCCAAAAATCTGGAGTGTTTTGCATGGCAAATAAGCTTTCAGCACGGTTAACTAGCAGTTCCCCGAATGCCTTTTGACTGTCGTCCGCCCCTTCAGCGTTCATTAAGTTTTCAGCCTTAAGTTGCCAATGCATAGCGAAGTGACGCAATACTTCTTTAGCGTCTGTAGCATTTTCTACCGAAGTAAAATCTGTGGGTAGATCTCCACTGATTACCCAATAAAGCTTGCTATCCATCGCTCTAATTTTCCAGACGGCTAAATAAGGCATTAAGTAACGGCTTTCTTCAGTAATCACGGTGTCGAACAATACGCCATTTTCAGCTAGAAACTTATTTGCTTTCTGAAACTGCTCTCTTACCCAATTAGCCCGCTCTTCTTCGCTGATAGGTTGTCTTTCTTGTTGCTCAGCCATGTTCACTCTCTTTCTTGTCGTTATTTTAGTTGTGCGAACTTTTTAGTAATGCACGCATAATTTTGTACTGTAAGGGCATTAACATGTGTATCTTACCCCTTACAACTATCTTACTTTGTACTGCATTTCTACTGCGCTTTCCACAGCGAAGGCATCATTGTCTGCCCATTAGCAATCAAACGATTACTTATTCACCAATATTGTAAAAATCACGAGGTGCCTTTGTCTCTAAACAAATCCAGTACAAACATTTACATTTTTATTATTGGCAAACAAAGTAGGTTAAGCGACACTACATAAATAATTAGCCTTATAAGACGAGTTTAGACACATGCGTATACTAAGACTTACTCTTGGCGCAATACTATTTGCTGGCGGAATTGTTTTAACATTGCTCCCTGGCTCAATTCTCTTCGTTGTTGCCGGACTTGTTCTATTGAGCTATGACTGGCCTAGAGCCCGCCGATGGTTAAAGTACAGCCAACGAACCATGACGTTAGGCGCGCGTAAAATAGACCGATTCCTTCTTATGAGAAAACTTCGCTAATACCCACTTGAGCTAACGCGCGTGTGCTTTTTCGAGCATGACCTTGCCTACCATGTTCTTGAGTGCGCTATTGGCTTGAAACTACCAAGATTTCCTCATTATTTTGTCGCAGCAAGTTGGCAACTAAACTTATGTAAATGCGTAAAAATGCAATGCGTGTTAACGTAATCTAAAGTATTAATTGCGAAGCCTTTAACAATAAAAATAGTGGCGTATATCTCTGTATGCTCAGCATCTTTGATAGTTCGTATCATCAGGCAATGTAACCGTATAGATATGATTTTGTGTTATGCGTTTAAATACGCTGCACTGTTTGGGTAGGCCAATTTTAATCAATCTGGTCCTAAACATATCTTTCGCTTACCTATGGAGACAAGACCATGATCACGTTTACCGTTAATGGTAACAAACACGAATTTTCTGGTGACCCATCAACACCCGTGTTGTGGTACCTTCGTGACGAATTAAATCTTACGGGACCTAAGTTTGGCTGCGGTATGGCACAGTGCGGTGCATGTACGGTTCATATCGACGGTATGGCGCAGCGTTCTTGCGTATTGCCAGTATCAGCCGTTCAGGGTAAGAAAATCACCACTATTGAAGGGCTAAGCGAGAATGGCGACCACCCGGTTCAAAAAGCATGGGTAGAGCATAAAGTGCCGCAGTGTGGATTCTGCCAATGCGGGCAAATCATGCAGGCGGCGAGTTTGTTATCCACCAACCCAACACCAAGCGACGAAGAAATTGTTCAGAACATGTCTGGCAACATCTGTCGTTGTGGAACCTACCCTCGCATTCACAAAGCTATTAAGGCTGCGTCGAAGTCCATGAGTAGCAATGCAGGTGTTAGCTACTTCGACCCAAGCCAAATGGGAGAAGAAGCATGAGCGAGAATACCTATTTTGATATGAATCGTCGCAGCTTTTTGAAATCCACAGCAGCGGCAGGCGCCTTGGTTCTTGGCACCTATTTTGTGGGCAGTGCGCCACGAGCGATGGCTGGCGTTTTGGCGAAACCAGCTGAAAACGCAAAGCGTGCAAACTTATTTATAGCACTTCGCCCTGACGGCATGGTTGAAGTAACCTGTCATCGCAGTGAGATGGGTCAACAGATCCGTACCGCAATAGCGCAAATAGTCGCAGACGAAATGGAAGCTTCTTGGGACAAAGTGATTGTTATTCAGGGTAAAGGCGACCCTAAATACGGTGACCAAAACACGGATGGCTCTCGCAGTATTCGCTTTAATATGCAGCGTCTACGTGAAATGGGCGCAAGCGTACGCTATATGATGCAACACGCTGCAGCAAAACGTTGGGGTGTTGAGCCAAATACCTGTGTTGCCGCGCAGCATGTGGTCACACACACATCAGGTAAAACCCTGGCCTATAAAGACTTAATAGACGATGCGCTTACCATTACGCCGCCAGAAGCAGATAAGCTGAAGCTAAAAGACAGAAAAGAGTGGCGTTATATCAATACAGGTATGGCGCATATCGACCTTCAAGATATCGTTACCGGTAAAGCCACGTTTGCAGCTGATGTTCGTGAACCTAAAGCGCTTGTTGCAATCATTGAACGCCCACCTGTAGTGGGCGGTAAGGTAAAAAGCGTTAACGCAGAAAAAGCAAAAGCAGTTAAAGGTGTCGTCGACATTATTGAAATACCTGCGCCGAAAGGTGCGCCTCAGTTCCAACCGAAAGGTGGCATAGCTGTCATTGCTAACAACACATGGGCTGCGTGGCAGGGCCGCAAAGCGCTAGAAGTCACCTGGGATGACGGAGCAAACGGCGACTATAACTCAGAAAGCTTTAAAGAGCAGTTGCTTAGCACGGTAAATGCCCCCCAAGCCCTTGTTAGAGAAAAAGGTGACGCGCTAAGTGTTTTAGAAAAGGCCAGCGACAAGCTTGTTGCTGACTATTATGTGCCGCATCTTGCTCAAGCGCCGATGGAGCCACCATGCGCTACAGCCATGTACTACAAAGACCGCGTAGACGTGTGGGCCGCAACGCAAAACCCACAAGCTGACATGGAAACGGTAGGCGCCATGGTTGGCATGGACAAAGAAAAAATCAACGTTCACGTTACCATGTTAGGCGGTGCATTCGGACGTAAGTCTAAACCTGATTTCTCTGCTGAAGCGGCATACCTTTCAATGAAAACGGGTAAACCAATTCGCGTTCAATGGACCCGTGAAGATGATATTCAGCACGGTTTCTATCACGCAGTCTCTGCTCAGCACGTTGAAGCAGCCCTTGATGAAAATGGAAAAATTGACGCTTATCTCCACAGAACCGCGTTTTCACCGATTGCCTCTACCTTTCAAGAAGGTGCTAACGCGCCGTTCAGCTTTGAATTAGATTTGGGCTTTACAGACAACCCTATTCTTACGCCAAACATGAAGTTAGAGCGCGGTGAAGCCCCCGCCAAAGCGCGTATAGGATGGATGCGTTCCGTATCAAACATCTTCCATGCGTTTGCGGTTCAGTCGTTCATTAATGAAGCGGCGCACAAAGCAGGCAAAGATTCGAAAGACTACTTGTTAGAAGTTATCGGCCCTGACCGAATTTTGGATGTCACCGAACAGAAAGCCGAGTACAACAACTATTGGGGCGATAAGTCGGTCTATCCATTAGACACAGGCCGCCTACGTAACGTTATCGAAAAAGTGTCGGACATGGCTGGCTGGGGTCGAGAGATGCCTCAAGGGCGCGGCTTAGGCATTGCCGCACACCGCAGCTTCTTAACTTACGTAGCCACTGTGGTTGAAGTAGAAGTGACTGAGACTGGCGATCTTAATGTTATTAAGTCTTGGGTTGCCATTGATGCAGGTACAGTGGTGAACACCGATACCGTTAAGAACCAAACCCAGGGTGGTTCGGTGTACGGTATCACTACCGCTATCAGTGACGGTATTACCTTCGACAAAGGCCGTGTACAGCAAAGTAACTTCCACAACTATCGTGTACCGCGCATGAGCGATTCACCGTTAGACGTTGAAGTAGAAATAGTTGAAAGCGATGCACCACCTGCTGGTGTAGGCGAACCGGCAACACCGGTATACGCGCCAGCACTTTGTAATGCTATATTTGCAGCATGTGGTAAGCGTATTCGTCAGTTACCTATCGGAAACCAGCTAAAGGCCTAATGGTAGAAGTACTAAGGCCTAAAAACTGAGCCACTTGCCAGCACCGCAAATTAAACGTCAAAGCGGTGCTTGTAATTCAGTAAAAAAGGGTAGACACAACATGTGTTTACCCTTTTTTTATGAATGTACCTATGTGACATCTTCAGCTTCAAGTATAACGATGGCTTGGGTTTATTCCCTTATTTTCACAGTAATAATAAACCCAAATCCTAATCAAATGATTCAGGGAATAGTTGAAAACTTTTAAGGATGAGAGAAAAGGCAATAACGGTTGTAGATACTCAGGCAGAAACATGCGACGGAGATGATGACGCACGCAACGAAAAAATGGATAGAAATACCATAACTTGCATAAGTAAAAACTGCGCATATTAGACCGATTGTGAATTACACTAGCGCTGCTTAACAAAGGGTTCTTATATTGCTGATTACAGGTTGGTCAAAAAACGT
Source organism: Alteromonas sp. IB21 (assembly GCF_016405965.1). Classification (GTDB taxonomy): domain Bacteria; phylum Pseudomonadota; class Gammaproteobacteria; order Enterobacterales; family Alteromonadaceae; genus Alteromonas. Next base: position 55,128 of record NZ_JAEFCD010000025.1, read on the forward strand.
GAATCGATAAGCAATTTTTGTTTCCTTCCCTGCGCCCAAAATACTGCTAACGTTACGTAATTACACTAGCACATCGAAGGCAATGCGAAAGAAACACAATGCTTTGTAGATAAGCCATAGAAAATGAAAATGAAAGTAATAATGTAAACTTTCAAAAAATCATTTCATACCCACACAAAAACTCGGACTACTTGCGCCCGAGCACATCAACTCCGCATTTATTCGTAGTTGCGTTCCATCCACATCAACTGCATTTTTAGTTCGTTAATTTCCTTTTGCGCTTCCGCCAGCAGCTCTGCCGCAGAGCGTGATTGCATAACATTTTCTTCAGAAGTATTTACTGAAACTGTGCTGTCATTATGTGCCATAAGAGTTCAACCAAGTTAATTATTAATCTAAGATTCAATGTGAAAGTCACTTTGTAATATTACATTTTTAATTACATAAAGTCATGTCATCAGTGGAAAAAATCGTATAGTTTTGCTAAATAACCATAGTTTTTTTAAGGAATGTATTACTGACACAGAACAGTTTTGAATCGCTTCAATGCGTTACGTTACCCAGAAAAAAAAAGAGACTAAAAAGTCTCTTTAATCATCGCATTCGCGTTGTAACTAAGTCAGATCATTGCCCGTTTGATTCGGGCATCTAACGTGTGGTTAACCGTGCTTTTCAGCAAGGTAGAGCCATGTCTCTACAACCGTGTCTGGGTTGAGTGATACCGAGTCGATACCTTCATCTACCAACCACGCCGCGAAATCTTCGTGATCAGACGGGCCTTGACCACAAATACCTACGTACTTGCCACGTTTCTTCGCTGCTCGGATTGCCATTGAAAGTAATGCTTTTACTGCCTCATCACGTTCATCAAACAAGTGAGCAATTAAGCCACTGTCCCGGTCTAATCCTAGCGTCAGCTGTGTTAAGTCGTTAGAGCCAATTGAGAAGCCATCAAAAATGTCTAGGAACTGATCGGCAAGTAGCGCGTTCGATGGTAGTTCACACATCATAATAACGCGAAGACCATCTTCACCCTTCTTAAGTCCCTGCTCTTCTAGTAGCTCTATAACCCTACGACCTTCTTCTAAAGTGCGAACAAACGGGATCATAATCTCAACGTTAGTTAAGCCCATTTTATTACGAACGCGCTTGATAGCCTCACACTCTAGTGCGAAACAATCGCGGAAGTCTTCAGAGATATAACGGCTTGCACCACGAAAGCCCAACATTGGGTTTTCTTCATCAGGCTCATACTGATAACCACCGACCAAGTTGAAATATTCGTTCGATTTAAAATCTGACATACGAACAATAACTTTTTCAGGTGAGAATGCAGCCCCAATCGTCGCAATACCTTCTACTAATTTCTCGATATAGTATTCCGTTGGCGACTCGTAGCCTGCGATCATGTCGTTAATTTCTTCTTTCAACTCTTCAGGTTGACTGTCGAAATTAAGTAGCGCTTTAGGGTGAACACCAATCATTCGGTTAATAATGAATTCAAGGCGAGCAAGACCAACACCTGCGTTGGGTAAGCGAGCGAAATCAAACGCGCGGTCTGGATTACCCACATTCATCATAACTTTAAGCGGTAGGTCTGGCATCGCGTCAATACGTGATGTCACAACATCAAACTCAAGCTCATCGCCATAAATAAAACCGGTATCACCTTCCGCGCAAGACACAGTTATTTTGTCACCGGTTTGAATGCTATCAGTCGCGTTACCGCAACCGACAACCGCAGGAATGCCTAGTTCACGCGCAATGATTGCCGCGTGACACGTACGGCCGCCACGGTTGGTTACAATGGCAGATGCCTTTTTCATGATAGGCTCCCAATCTGGGTCTGTCATGTCAGTAACCAATACATCACCCGCTTGAATTTTGTCCATTTCTTCAATTGAGTCTAAGACTTTCGCGACGCCAGCACCTATCTTGTGACCAATTGCACGGCCTTCACACACGATGTTGCTTTGACCTTTCAGTTGGAAACGCTCTATGCTTTGCGAGTCTTCACGGCTACGTACCGTTTCAGGGCGAGCCTGAACAATGTAAAGTTTGCCGTCTGCGCCATCTTTCGCCCATTCAATGTCCATAGGGCGCTTGTAGTGGTTTTCAATAATTTGTGCCTGCTTCGCTAGTTCCATTACTTCGTCGTCAGTCAATGAGAACGTTTTGCTATCAGCGGCATCAATATCAACGATAGACACTTGCTTACCATGTGCTTGATCGTCTGAGTACACCATTTTGGTAAGCTTGCTACCTAGGTTGCGACGAACGATGGCCGGTAACCCCTTATCTAAGGTTGGCTTATGTACGTAGAATTCGTCAGGGTTAACCGCACCCTGCACCACCATTTCGCCTAGTCCAAATGAGCTGGTAATAAATACTACGTCTTCAAAGCCAGACTCTGTATCAATGGTGAACATAACGCCTGACGACGCGATATCACTGCGCACCATACGCTGAATACCCGCGGAGAGCGCTACGCCTTTGTGGTCGTAACCTTGGTGTACGCGGTAAGAAATGGCGCGGTCGTTGAAAAGTGATGCGAACACGTGCTTAATTGCCACAAGCACAGCTTCATAACCTTTAACGTTGAGGAAAGTTTCTTGTTGGCCAGCGAACGACGCATCAGGCATATCTTCAGCAGTCGCAGATGAACGTACAGCAAATGATGCTTCTTCGCCTGCATCGCCTTGAAGGGTCACAAACGCCGTTTTGATCTCTTCTTCTAGTTTCCCTTGAAAAGGCGTGTCGATGATCCACTGGCGAATGTTCTTGCCCGCTTCAGACAGCGCATTCACATCGTCTACATCTAACGAGTCTAATACTTCATGGATCCTTGCTTCCAAGCCGCTTTGCTCTAGAAACTCATTGAATGCTTCAGCGGTAGTTGCAAAGCCGCCCGGCACCTGCACTCCGGCGTTAGCCAGGTTTGAAATCATCTCGCCTAATGATGCATTTTTGCCGCCTACGCGACCCACATCATGCATGCCCAGTTCTTGATACCAAAGTACGTATTCTTGCACAGCCCAAGCCTCCAGCTTTTTTATGTGTAGGGTATGAGGTACGCTTCAGGTTTGTGCTTTTTATTACCTGAAACACATCAAATTCTCGTCGATTGGTGGTGAATCCCACCGTTACCCATGTTCATTCAGTATGACGGCAAATAGGTTGATATTTGTCGCCATTCACAAGAACCGTGTAGCTTTTCGACGAAATCATCTTAGAATGGGGGAATTCGGAATGTAAACCCTTTATTAATTTTGTAATTAAATTACACCAATGTTAAGGAATTGTTGTGCGCACAGCTTTTTATATATCAGATGGTACCGCCATTACAGCAGAGGTCTTCGGCCACGCCCTGCTTTCACTCTTCCCTGTTTCTTTTAATCACAACACCATCCCTTTCGTTGAAACTGAAGAACAAGCTCATAAAGTTTTGCAGCAAATTTCTGAAAGTTTTCAAGACACCGGGGAAAGGCCGCTCGTTTTTTATACAATTGTGAATGTAGATGTACGCAAGATTATCTCTAAGTCTGTGGGTATTAACTATAATTTCCTCGACCAATTTGTGGCTCCCCTCGAAAAAGTGTTGGGTGTACCTTCTAAACCTGAAAAGCATCGCACACACAGTATTCATGAAACCACCTACGACATCAGAATAGAAGCGGTAAACTACGCGCTGGCCAATGATGATGGCTCCAACCTAAAAGATTACGATGAAGCCGACATCATCCTTACTGGCGTTTCTCGGTCTGGAAAGACCCCAACGAGCCTTTATTTAGCCCTTCAATACGGAATAAAAGCAGCAAACTACCCGTTTACCGAAGAAGATATGGGCGACATGCTGAAACTCCCCCCTGCGTTACGCCGGTTTAAGCACAAACTGTTTGGATTAACCATCGCGGCCGATAGGCTTCATCAAATACGTTCGGAGCGACGTGCAAACAGCAAATATGCGTCTTTACCACAATGCCGAATGGAGCTTCGAGAAGTAGAAAACCTATATCGGAAAGAAAAAATCCCGTTTCTAAATAGCACTAAATATTCGATTGAAGAAATTTCGGCAAAGATATTGGCTGAAACGGGTCTTAAACGTCGTAAATATTAGGGCACGCATTGCCGGTTTTTTGTATCGTGCCTAACCAACTCACTTGTCAGCGTCAACGCAAGGTAAGACATCGTCGGTACACATATTTCAAATTATGTTCGGCAAGCGACTAATTAACCGATAACTTTTTGATAAAAGTGTTACTGTATAACGTCATGAAGTCTTTAAGTTTGAGAAACACATATGTTTACTGATGAAATGGTTCACACTGCACTTTCTACTTGGTGCGATAACGTAGTTAAAGTAGGAAAAGTACACAAGGAAGGTGGAGATGTTGAGGCTTTTTCGCTTCAAGTGCTATCGGATAACTATGATTATGACAATGGCAAAGTGTTGTTTAAACCGACACTAACGTTCGGCCAGCAAACTTTTCGCCCTACCAAAGAAGGGGCTTTATCTTATTTCGTAGGTGGCAATAGTGATTACCCTAACGACAGTGGCTTTAAGTTAAAACCTTGGGTGAAAGTATGGTACAGCAAAGAAGATTTTATTCTTCACGGTGACCTTGCGATTGTTCAATGCAATGTTCACTTTATCGGAGAAGATGACAGCCACATTTTTGTAAACAAGAGCTTTGTTTTTAAACAGTGCGACGACGGTAAGATAAGAATTATTCTTCACCAATCTTCTTTACCGTTTCAGCCATAGTTCGACTTTAAGCGCTATGGGTAATAGCCTAGATTACCGTTGCTTGATAAAAATCGTTTAGCCGGCACTTATAAAAGATGGGTCAGGTTCGTAAAACACGACCCATTCTCTTCTTGCCGGCTAATTCAGCTAACCAAGTGAACAGCGTGCTCGCCACTCAGATTATTAACTAACGTTGAACATATCCTTTAGTTCGCTCAAATTAGATTCAAAGGGTTCCCACTGTCCCATTCCCGTTTTGTAAATAGGCTGACGGACCTGCTCAGAACTCGGTGTTTTTATTACGCGCTTGGTTTTATGAAATGCTAAGCACGCTTCTTCAAACTCTAGGCCACAAAAGTCTAATAGACGTCTAACCTGCCCTTCTAAATCATCTAACACATCTTCATGTTGTACTGTCAGAATTTCGCCTGGCAACACTTTATTCCAGTGGTCCATTAGCTTTTCATAGGCTTTATAATACCGGCCAATATCAGTCAGGGAGTAGCTAAATTCTTGCCCATCACCAAACAACTGTTTAAAGCCGCTAAAACAGCAGTCCATTGGGTTTCTTCGCGCGTCGATAATTTTAGCGTTGGGCAGGATCTTTTTAATAAGCCCAATATGAATGAAATTGTTAGGCATTTTATCAATAAAGAACGGCGCGCCTTGTCGATAGGCTTGGGTCTGCTGAATATATTGCTCACCGAGTTTTACCAGCGTATCTTCAGACAATGCTGACACGTTTAACGGGTAAGGCGTAGACTGATGGCTGATTGACGACGCGATTCCTAATACATCGTGCAGTTCCATAGTGCCGTCGACTTGAGAATGCGACGCTAAAATTTGCTCAAGGAGTGTTGAACCAGCACGAGGAAGACCAACAATAAAAATAGGATCGGGCGCTTGGCAGCCTTTTGGTTTGTGGAAGCTTTCCTTAGTAAAAGCCTGCTGCTGAGCCTGTAATGCCTTCTCTGTTTTAACTATATCGAACTGTAGCGTACGCTTTTTAAGTTTATTGCCGCGCTCATAGTACTCAAACGCGCGGGTGGCGTTCGCACTGTCTTCAAACCCCTTTCCTAAAGCAAAGCAAATATGAACTTCATCATCCAATTTTGTCGCTTCAGAATCTACCAACGAGACCATTTTCCTTAGTAATTCATCACTAAAACGATAGGTCTTCGTATTGGCTAGGCTCCAATACGCATCGCCAAAGTCCTTTTGAAATAAAATGGCTTTCTCATAAGCCTTTATCGCATCGCCAATATCACCTTTAGCTTTTAGGGCATGTCCTTGTGCCACCCAAACTGCCGGCCTATCTTCGTTCTCTCTAAGAAGCCCTTGATAGATGTCAATTGCCTGCTCTAGTTCGCCAACACCAACGAGTGCATGAGCCAAGCCTACTTTCACGGTGAAGTTATCAGGTGCGTATTTCAGTCGCTGTTTCGCAACGGCTGCGGCATCAGGGAACTTTCCAAGCTTAGACAAAAGGCTTTGGTAGGCAGCGGCAGCTCTATCATTTTCTGGGTATAGCGTTACACAGCTTTCTAATAAAAATTCAGCGTCGCTATAAACTTTTAATTGAATACCAATTTCAGCAAGCAACATCATTGCTTCTGGATGATGCTCATGACCGGCTAGAAATTGTCGACACACTTGTTCGGCTTTGTGCAATTGCCCTTCGTGCATTAAATCTGTAGCGCCTAGTAACGGCTTGGGTAACGATGTGAGAAATGCAATTTGCTGCTGACAAAGCGCGAGCGCTTGTGGTTGATTATCTGCCTTGTACACTTTTTCAAGCTGGAGCCAGGCAGTTAATAAAGCAGGGTTAAATCGTGTAGCCTGATAAAAACTATGGGCAGCCTTTTTGCTGTCAGAGGCTAAATAGCAATAGCCCAGCTCTTGATAAGCGCGAGCATAATTGGGAACGTAAGCAATCAGTTCATTTAACGTTTCGATGGCGCTGTTTACATCAGCCCATAGACGGTATGCCACGGCTTTTAAATAAAGCACCTCTTTAAGGGTGTTTTGGCTTACCCCCAACTGTTCTTTAGCGCGTAGTAGTATGTCATTGCACCCAGAAATGACGGCCTGATGCTGTGATTGCATAAGCCACTGCTTTAACTGCTGTATTTCTTTTTGTTCTTCTAGTGTCATTAAAAACGCCTGCTTTAAATTCAGCGTAAAATAAAAAACGGCGAACTCAGAGAGTTAGCCGTTTTAAACTTGAGGCCGTGCAGCTTTCAAATGATAAAAACACGGAAAGCGCATTGCCTCATAACGTTATACGCTAATCGTACATGACCAATCTAGCTATACTAACTTAGCCTTAATAGTAATCGTATGAAAAACGAAGACCAATAGTACGAGGCCTATTTGTTACTACCTTCGGCGTAAATTGCTGGGTATCAATATTTAAAATAGCACGCTCATCAAATACATTATCAATGTAGAGCTCGGCTTTCCAAACGTCATTTGTTACACCAACAGCAAGATTGGTTAAAATATACGACTCTTGCACGTAACGGCCGCCGCGGAACGTTTCACCATTTGAGTCGGCATACGTTACCCCTTCGAACACGCCAGCCTCTTGTTCAATCTTAAGACCTGAGCCTGTGCCATAAATAAGGGACGTTGCATCCTCCATTACGTAGGCATCCATAACCATGCCTGCCAACCGGTCGCCGGTATAGCTTACAGATCCATTAACATACCCACGCTTATCACCTTCTAGTTCAAAGAAATAACGCGCGTTGATGTTTCCAGAGAAATCCGCTGAGTATGGCAGCTTCGAACCTACACCTGCCGCAATACCCTCAAGCTCCGAGTTTACGCGAGTAAGTTCAGTATCTAACACACTAAATGCAGCATTAATGATTAGGTCGTCAGTGGCAAGCCACGTCATGTCAGCATCAATACCTTTAATCTCTGCATCACCCACATTATCAGTGAATACCAAGAATGAAATATTTGTAGGGTCGAAGCGCGACGTTTGCAGCTCTTCAATTTCAGAATAATAGGCCGTAGCGTTTACACGGAATTGGCCATCAAAAAAGTCACCTTTAAGACCCAATTCATAGTTATCCAGCGTATCCGTTGTGGAATATACAGGAATACGGAAGTTTTCGAATTTACCAGACTGGTTATTTGACAGACCACCACCAACGCGGTTAGTAACTGGTGGTCGGAATCCTTCTGAATAATTAGCAAACAATAAGATGTCTTTGTTAACCTTCCAGTCTAGCGAGAACTTAAAGATTGTGTCGTCAACGGTTAACACGCCGTTATCGTCAAGCAAATCTACCTCTAACTGCCCACTTTGAATAGCGGCGGCAACAGCTTTAGGGTCTAGACCAACGGCTGCAAGCTCATCGGGGTCTTGCGTACCAAATGCACGAATACGTCGCGTTACGTCAACAGTTGACGTTGAGCCTACGTAGATATCATCAATTTCATACCAACGGGCACCAATACTTGCAGTAACCGTGTCGGTAATATCGTATTCCAGCTGACCAAATACAGCGATTTGTTCAATGGTATGCGTAATATCGTTGATAAAGCTTACTTCAGAAGGGAAAGGGCCACCATCGCTGTTAATGCCTTCATTACCTACTAGGGTACGTTGAAGGTTATCAAAGCCAAATGTCGTCATTTCAGTGTTGGCAATCTTGAACTGACCTACTGTTGCTACCTCTTGTTCGTCATAAAACAATCCGGCAGTTACTCGCCATGGCGTATCCATGGTGGTGTTGAAACGTATCTCATGGGTATTACGGGTAGAAGACGTGTCTTCTTTATAGTATTTGGTTGGATCTAAACAGCGCTCATCAGCTGTGTTATCAGGCGTATCGTAGTGGTTACACACGTAATACGCAGAAAATAAACCGCCGTTTGTATACCCTGTGTAGTCTGCTAGCGTATCAATTTCACGGTCTAAGTAGCCACCGGTATATACAACGTTCAGCTTTTCTAAGCGTCCTTCAAGCGTCCACGTAGTTAAACCAAATTCGTCTTTGTTCTCTTCTTGTTGGAAACGTAGAGCAGAACTTTCACCTTCAAGTGTGGGGTCGTACGCAAATACACCCTCTGTATCTAACGTTTGCTGGGTGTGCTGTACAAGCAAGTCCCAGTTATCATTAAAATGATAAGACAGACCAAAACGTGCACCTGTATACATTGCATCATTGAAGTCTTCTTCTACCAATGCATCATTTTGTGGAGAAACGACTGCAGCTTCGGTATTAGAACTAATGTTCGGGTTGGTAATTCTGTTAGCATCCATGGCCACTGGATCAGCCAACGGCCCACCAGAAATACGATCAATAACCACGGCGCTTCCAATGTATCCGCCCTCGCCAGGCACATTCATTACATTGTCTATCCAGCCGCCTTGTTTATCGTTGTACGCAGCAACTCGAACAGCCAAGTCGTCGGTAAGCGGCATATTAAAATATGCTTGAACCGAGTTACTCATTTCACCGCCTTTGGTAAAGCCGATATTTGTATCAAAGCCTGTAGCAAAGCTCGTATGGTCGGGTTTGTTCGTAATTAAACGAATAGTACCCGCCTGAGAGCTTGCACCGAACAATGTGCCCTGTGGCCCAGGAAGTACCTCAACCCGCTGAACGTCAGTAGCGTAGACATCTAAATTACGCCCTGCCATGGAAACTGGCATTTCATCAAGGTAGAAAGCAACTGACGGTTGTAAGGCCTGTACAGACGACAACATGATATTAGATTGGGTTGTTGCGGCACCGCGAATGTAGATTTCATTCTGTCCCGGCCCGGTTCCTTGGAATACCACATTTGGTAAAAATTCAACATAGTCTTGGAAATTATCTATACCAAGATTTTCTAGTGCTTTACCGTTGAGCGCGGTAACTGCGACCGGAACGTCTTGTATAGATTCACTACGCTTAGTAGCGGTGACCTCTATTGTTTCGAGTTTAGCCGGCGCTTTTGATTCTTGCGCGGCCAGAGGAGTGGTAGCCAGTGCAGCGACAATTGCACAGCTAAGCTGAGTTTTTCGCATTTGTGTGTGTTTCCTTCATTAGTTTTTATTTTAACCAGTGTTTATTCAAAATACCTATCAAAAAGGTCTTATATTAAAATACACAACAGAATTATAATTACTACTCTAACTATTAATTTTTAATCCAATATCTTTAAAAGTTAGCATAAAGTATAGTTTTTGAAGCTTTTCATGCTCGATAAAGATGAAGCAAACGCCATCTGAAAAATAAATACATACAAAGCTAATTATTTCATTTGATGTTTATAAAAAATGCTCCATGCGGTATATTTCATCGTATTACTGATAATTACTATGAAAGGTGAAAGGAAATTACTGCGTGAGCGAAAACGAAAAGAAGTCCCCTCTCAACAAACCGGTGTTTTTAACATCGTCAGCATTAATCCTCTGTTTGCTGATTTTTGCTGCTGGCTCTCCGGAAACAGCGGATGCTCTCTTCCAACAATTGCAAAGTGTGATTGTGACCAATGGGAGTTGGTTTTACGTGTTTACTGTTGCAGTCATCGTGGTTTTCGTCGTCTTTTTGGGCATGTCTCGCTACGGTGAAATTAAGTTAGGTCCAGACCATGCCACGCCAGAATTCGGTTTTGGTACATGGCTTAGCATGCTGTTTGCTGCTGGCATGGGTATTGGCTTGATGTTTTTCGGTGTCGCAGAGCCGTTAATGCACTTTTTAGCACCTCCTACAGCGCAAGCAGAGAGTATTGACGCCGTACGTGAGGCGATGAAAACCACCTTTTTCCATTGGGGCGTTCACGCGTGGGCCATCTATGCAGTAGTAGCACTTATTTTAGGCTACTTCGCTTATCGTCAGAATTTACCATTGACGCTGCGCTCTGCCCTTTATCCTTTGATTGGCGATCGGATTTACGGCTGGCCTGGTCACGTTGTTGATATCTTTGCGGTAACGTCAACGGTATTTGGTGTATCTACCTCATTGGGCTTTGGCGCATCTCAGGTAAATGCAGGCTTCAACTACTTATTTGGACTGCCCTCAAATACCGGAGTGCAAATCGCTATCATGGCTGGCGTGGTGGGTCTAGCTGTAATTTCAGTTACTACGGGGCTAGAAAAAGGCATTCGCCGTTTATCAGAGACAAACATGATATTGGCGATAATATTACTTCTCATAGTCTTAGTATTGGGCCCCACAGTATTTTTACTCCAAGCCTTTATGCAAAATACAGGTGCCTACTTGTCCGATTTAGTTCGTAACACCTTCAACTTGTTTGCTTACGAAAAAACAGATTGGATCGGCGGTTGGACCATATTTTATTGGGGTTGGTGGTTAGCGTGGGCGCCATTTGTAGGGCTATTTATAGCGCGAATCTCTTACGGTCGAACTATCCGTGAGTTCGTACTGGGTGTGCTTCTAATTCCGTCGGCATTCACGCTTTTTTGGATGACAGTTTTCGGTAATGCCGCTATCGACCAAGTACTTGTTCAAGGCAAAGATGTACTGGCACAAATGGTTAACGAAGATACATCCGTGGCGCTTTTTGTGTTTTTAGAGCAGTTCCCGTTTTCTTCGGTACTGAGTTTTATCGCGGTTCTAATGGTAATTGTATTCTTTGTCACATCATGCGATTCAGGTGCAATGGTTGTAGATATGCTTTGCTCTCATGGTGAAAACAATACACCATTGTGGCAGCGTGTTTATTGGGCCGTGGGAGTAGGTGTAGTTAGTTCAGTACTACTTTACGCCGGTGGTCTAGGTGCGTTACAAACAATGACGATAGCTGCGGCTTTACCCTTCGCAATTGTGTTGCTTATCTCGATATTCGGGTTACTGAAAGCCTTGCGAGTAGAAGCCTACAAACGCGAGAGCTTACAAGTAATGGCAGGTACGCCTCAACATAGTGATTCGGACAAAAATTGGAAAGAACGCCTAGAGAATATCGTGTCTTTTCCTGATGAAAGTGCGGTTCGTCGTTACGTGAATAAAGTGGTTAAGCCGGCACTTACCGAAGTAGGTGACGAATTTAAAGCGCAGCAATTCGACATAAATATAGAAGATAAAGACGAGGCACTTGTCCTCACCGTTGATATGGGTAACGACCCCGAATTTGTCTACGCAGTTTATCTTGTGCCGACAGAACAGCCTGAGTTTGGACCCAGTGATACATCAGAACTAGACGAAAATAAAAAGGCGACGTACTATCGAGCCGAGGTGCATCTGTCTGAAGGCGGTCAAAACTATGATATTATGGGCTGGTCTAAGATTTCGGTCATTAATGACGTGATCGATCACTATCACAAGCACCAACATTTTATTCACTTGCTTAAGTAACCATAAGGTTACTTATTCGTTGGAAGTATAATGCGAAAAGAAGAAGAACTATTAGTAGCACTACGGCGCGTCATTCGCGCTGTAGATCTACGAAGCAAACAGCTAAGCAAGCATGTGGGTCTTACCGGCCCACAGCTTTTAGTCATGCAAAATATTGAAGAGCGTCCTGGCATCATGGTTCGTGAAATAGCGGAAAATATTAATTTAAGCCCCGCGACCATTACTAATATTTTAGACAGGCTAGAATCACGAGATTTGGCCACGCGCATCAGAAGTACGCAAGATAAACGTAAAGTTGGCGTTTATCTTACAGAAAGGGGTAAAGAAGCTGTTGTTGACGCCCCTCGCCCTCTTCAAGAGCATTTTGTTGAGCGTTTCTCCCAGCTTAAAGAGTGGGAACAAAGCCAGATGGTCGCTACCGTTCAACGAATAGCAAGTATGATGGACGCTGAGAATATTGATGCATCTCCGTTTTTGGAATTGGGAAGTATCTCGGAAAAAAATTAGCATGCATCACATTAAAAAAACGGCCTTCATTTCGAAGGCCATTTTTATTACTAAGTTTTAGCTATTAAGTAAATAAATTCACGACTTGGCTTTAAGCGGGTTTACCTTTCCACCTGTGATTTTATCTGCACGACCTTCTTCTTTTGCTTTTTCAGCGCGACGTTTTCGAATTTCCTTCGGGTCAGCAATAAGTGGGCGATAAATTTCAATTCGGTCACCGTCTGTCAAAATATCTCGCAGTTTTACAACTCTGCTCCAAATGCCCACTTTGGTCGCTTTTAAATCAATCTCAGGAAACTGCTCGATAATGTTTGACGCATTAATCGCCTCTTCAACAGTTGCATTTTCGTGAATAGCAACATCAACAATTGTTTGTTTCGTTGGCAGCGCGTATGCGACTTCTATGTTGATGAGTTTATTACTCATGCGTAGACACTCCTAGCCCGCTCAGTGAAAGCTGTCACCATACTACTCGCTAAGCTATTGAATACTTTACCAAACGCCATTTCTGCTAGCTTATTACTGAATTCGAACTCTAAATTAAGTTCGATTTTACAGGCTTCTTCAGAAAGTGCAGAGAAGGTCCAACCTCCGGTAAGTGAGCGGAACGGTCCGTCGACTAACTGCATTTGAATACTCTTTCCTGGCTCTAACACGTTGTGAGTGGTAAACCACTGCTTAATTCCCGCCTTGGCGACGAGCAAGGACGCCTTCATATTTTGGGCTGATGTGTCGAGAACTTTGCTGTCTGCGCAACCTGGCAAAAACTCGGGGTAGGAAGCTACATCGTTGACTAAGTTAAACATGGCTTCTGCGCTGTGTGCTACTAGCGCGCTTCTATGAATACTTGGCATTGATTCTACTATCGTTAAAACTCATCACGATATTGTATCACAGAAAAATTGCATAGCTTGTATTCGGTTTTGAACCAAATGCCCCAATATAAGATAACAATGACAACTAAAGACATTCCTTTGAACAATCAGTATAATAGCCAGCATGAAAAAGAATAAAGCCAACAAAAACACCACGGGAAATATCGCGCAGAACAAAAAAGCGCGTCACGATTATTTCCTAGAAGACAAGTTCGAAGCCGGACTTGAGCTTCAAGGGTGGGAAATTAAAAGTATTCGTGCCGGTAAGGTAAACATAACCGATGCGTACATTATCATCCAAAATGCCGAAGCGTATTTGGTGGGTTGCCGAATTAGTCCGCTAAATCAAGCATCTACACACGTTATCGCAGCACCAGAGCGGGCACGTAAGTTGCTGCTAAACAAACGTGAAATAGACCGTTTGATGGGTGCACGAGACCGCCAAGGTTATTCGATCGTTGCTACGTCTATGTATTGGAAAAAGTGTTGGGTGAAGCTAGAAATTCACTTAGCAAAAGGTAAGCACGCTCACGACAAACGTGACACCATAAAAGACAAAGACTGGCAACGCCAAAAAGAAAGAATGATGAAACACAGCGTTTAACGCTGTGTTTTTCATCTTGTCGCTTATAAAACCTAGTTGCCACTACAACTATTCAACGCTGTTAGCGAATAATCCGCGTACTCAATGTACTGAATTGAACTCCGTGACATTTACCCTACGTCTCGTTTAGTCATTTTCTTGCGATGAAGCATGTCGAGAATAAGACTCCACAGCGGCGAGGGGTTTCTAAGCGTAGTGAGGTTATTTCCTAATCGCCTTAACTGCCTGCGTACCATTGCCATATTGGCTAAGCTAGCGAGTGATTTATCTTTCCACGTACAATGAGGAATGATGCCCGAATAGGTCCATTCTTGCTGCCATTTTTTCGAAAGATCCGGCGTTATTGCTAACGCACTGGCTAACCCCACCAGCGCACAGCCCTGTTGTACAACCTTTTCTGCGACTTCCGCCCGTTTTATACCGCCTGTTGTCATAAGCGGTATATCAGTTTTGCTCTCTAAGACGTTGGCGAATTCTAAAAAATAAGCTTCTCTGGCCAGCGTAGTATCGTCGCGGGTTTGCCCCTGCATGGCCGGCGCTTCATAGCTGCCACCCGATAGCTCAACAACATCAACACCTAACGCCTCTAGCCGATTGACTACTTCACAGGCATCATCAAATGAAAAACCGTTCTTTTGAAAATCAGCAGAGTTAAGCTTTACCATAACAATGAAGTCTTTCGCGCACACCGCTCTCACCTGACTCACTATGTTTATCAGCAAGCGTGCGCGATTGATGATAGATCCGCCCCATTCGTCCTGACGCTGATTGGTAAGAGGCGATAAAAATTGCGTTAGCAGGTAACCGTGAGCCGCGTGAATTTCCACACCATCAAAGCCTGCTTTTTCAGCTTGCTTCGCTGTTTGAACAAAACGTTTGCAGACATCGTGAATATCTTGGCATGTCATTTCACGAGGCTGGGCAAACAATTTCGAATGTTTCCCCATATCAAGCGGTACGGCAGACGGTGCAATCGCTTTTCCGCGCATAGCCTTGAAGACTTGTCTTCCAGGGTGGTTAATTTGCATCACTGCTAGTGCACCGTTCGACTTAATAATTTTTGCCCATTTCTTAAATGGCGCAAGATCAGTATCTTTTTCAAGTGCAACGCCACCTGGTCCAGTCATAGCAGTTCTATCGACCATGACATTTCCAGTGATCACCATACCTAAATGGCCATGAGCCCAATACCGATAAAGAGAATAAAGTGACTCGCCGGGTATGTTTCCCTTGCTCGACATGTTTTCTTCCATGGCAGCTTTAACAAGTCGGTTTCTTACCGTTATGCCACAGGGCAAGGTATACGGAGAATACAATATAGAATCTGAAGACATTTACACTACAAGCCTTTTCATTATGCAGAGGTACTTTAATTGTTCTTGATGCTAATTGCATCCTTACTTAGTTATTTTTACCTTAAAAATTAACTCAATTAATCATACCTATAATAATCAAAATGCCTGCCTTATTACGCTTCTCTCTCTATTTTCATTGCCAGCACTTGAAAAATGACTAAAAGGCCACATCTCATTTAAAGCTCAGTGATAGACTGCGTTGATGTGAAACGTCTTCGTTTTAACAAAACCGTGTAACCTTTTGAAAAGATAAATGTTATTTTTGGTTGTTTTATGGCCAAACCCTTAAAATTTATAGCAATTTTCAAAAGAATGTATTTAACCACTCAGCAAATGTGCTATTATTGACAATCACACTCGGGGCTGATTAGGATTCGACAGGATCTAGGAAGCCGGAGGTGCATGCAGAGGAGCGGTTTGCCTCTTAAAAAGCCGCATTTAAATAGTCGCAAACGACGAAACATACGCACTAGCCGCTTAATAACCGGCATAGGCCCTTCCACCCTAGTCTTTTCCTGCTAGCGGGGATTCGGAAGGTCATCCAAGTAGGATAGCGAGGGAACCTTGTCTGAGGGTGAACCGCGAAATAGTATCAGGCCAGCTGCAAGGAAATCCTGTTTGTCGGAGTTCCAAGCAGTTAAATAAATGACAAACTAAGCATGTAGTACCAAAGGTAGACATTTTCTGGACGCGGGTTCAAATCCCGCCAGCTCCACCAATTCAATAAATTAAGACGTCCTATGACTAATGCCGATCAGTTAAGAAATATTTTAGCGATCGGTTGACCGATCTTTTATAGATGTAAAAATCCGATGAGCATTCGCCATCGGATTTTTTTATGGATATCAAAACAGCGTTAGATACTGCTTTCAATGCCAGTACCCAGTTTCACTCATTTGAAAAACTCTCAACTTTCTTAGACCCTTCAATTATCGACGAGGCCTTTGTTGAAGCAGGTGTTGCAACCGTTAGAAAACGTCGCTTACCGCTTGAGTCGGTAATGTGGTGTGTCATGGGAATGAGTCTTTTTAGGCAAGAATCAGTGTGGAATATTGCTACTAAGATGGATATTGCATTGCCCGGTAAAGCACCGCTCGTAGCGCCAAGCGCTATGGTTCAGGCGCGACAGCGCTTGGGAACTGAGGCAGTTAAACAGTCTTTTAAAAAGATGGCGGAACATTGGTATCAACAGAATAAATTCGAAACATGGAACGGCTTGAATTTACTTGGTGTCGATGGTGTCGTTTGGCGAACGTCAGATACCTCAGAGAACCGTGAAAAATATGGCTCTGGTAGCACACAATATGGTGATACAGCCTTTCCTCAGATTCGCATGGTCTGCCAGATGGAGCTGACAAGTCATCAACTTATAAACAGTACGTTCGATAAATATAAGTCTAACGAAATGGTGCTAGCAGAGCAGCTAATTGAAGATACGCCTAATAACTCGCTCACTATGTTTGACCGTGGCTTTTATTCGTTGGGCTTACTCCATCAATGGCATAGTGAGGGACAAGAAAGACACTGGATGATACCCGCCAGAAAAGACCTCCAGTTTGATGTATTAGAGAGCTATAGCCGTGTAGATAAACGGGTAAAACTAACAACCACATCTCAAGCGAGAAAGAAATTCCCCACACTTCCCAATGAGCTTGAAGCGCGATTAATTACAAAGAAAATTAAAGGAAAAGAGTGTCGAATGCTTACATCTCTTACCGATGTCATGCGTTATCCCAGTGACGAGATTGTAGACTTATACAGCCATCGTTGGGAAATTGAATTAGGATATCGAGAGATGAAGCAGACGCTACTGAATAGTGAATACACGCTTCGGAGTAAGCGGCCTGATATGGTTGAGCAGGAGTTATGGGGATTACTGCTGGCTTATAACCTGATACGAGTGGCAATGACTGAAGCTGCACTACGCAAAGGCATCTGGCCTAATCAGCTAAGCTTCAGCGGATGCTCAAGCGCAGTGGTTGCATTCCTTCTTACAACAGGGCTTACAAGCCCAGGGAAGCTGCCCGTGTTGTATGAAAATCTTATCAATCAACTCACTTACTACGAGCTACCGACACGGCGAGAGGACAGGTTATATCCGCGGTGTGTTAAATCCAAACCGAGTAAGTACCCCGCTAAAAAGAAAAATGCCAGTCAGCTTAACTGACTGGCATTAGTCCTATGACGTCTTTTTTTATGCCCACAGCAACGTAAAATCAATAACTTAGCGTATTTTAACGTTCAATGACTTCCTCTAGCTTCTTTGATCTTTAGGTACACCATTGGGTACACTACGCAAACTAGATGAAATTGGTGTACCCATTATGGCAAAAGTTACTACACGGCTATCTGATAAAGAAATCAAATCTGCAAAGCCAAGCGAAAAAGAATATAACCTGTTTGATGGTGATGGCCTGCGACTTCGTATTAAGCCAAATGGTTCTAAAAATTGGATATTTAATTACTACAGACCTACCAGCCGTAAAAGAGCTAATCTCAGTCTAGGTAAGTACCCTGACCTATCACTAGCGAATGCTCGTAAAGCGACGCTTGAAGCAAACGAGTTACTTGCCCAAGGCATTGACCCTCAAGAAGAGCGAAAGCGTCAGCAGCAGGAATACAAGTCTGTCCACCAGCATACTTTTAGTAACGTAGCTAAAGAGTGGTTTGAAATTAAAAAGGACGATATTACACCTGACTACGCCGTTGATATCTGGCGTTCTTTAGAACTACACATATTCCCTTCAATATCGAAAGTTCCGGTCAGTGCTATTACTGCCCCTCAAATTATCGACTTACTTAAGCCAATTGAGGCTAAAGGAAGTTTAGAAACAGTAAAACGCCTATCACAGCGCCTGCGTATTTCGGTGAATCCGATCGGTCGTTTCGGTTTTATCCGATCACTTTTTC
>NZ_JAEFCD010000026.1 GCF_016405965.1 Alteromonas sp. IB21
TTGAAGTTGTCATAAAGAAATCCTCTTTATGTCAACGTATTTCAGGACGGGACACCATATACAAAAAGGGCTGGTATTACACCAGCCCTTTTTATCATCAATTTAAAGCAGCGTGAATTAGTCTGCTTCGAAACGCGCGATGCTTGCGGTAATTTCTTCTTTTGCAGCTGCAGCGTCTGCCCAACCGTCAATCTTCACCCATTTGCCTTCTTCAAGATCTTTATAGTGCTCAAAGAAGTGCTCGATTTGCTTAAGAAGAAGCGGAGGTACATCTGCAATTTCTTTAACGTCACGATAGATAGTAGAAAGCTTGTCTACCGGTACCGCGAGTACTTTTGCATCTTTACCAGACTCGTCAGTCATGTTTAGTACGCCAACTGGACGACACTTAATGACAGAACCTGCAAGTAGTGGGAAAGGTGTCATTACAAGTACGTCAACTGGGTCACCGTCTTCAGACAAGGTGTTGTTAACGTAACCGTAGTTAGTTGGGTAGTGCATGCAAGTTGCCATAAAGCGGTCAACAAATAGCGCACCAGTGTCTTTGTCTACTTCGTACTTCACCGGGTCAGCGTGTGCTGGAATCTCAATGATTACGTTCACTTCATCTGGTACATTTTTACCAGCAGAAATAGCGCTCAAGCTCATTCTTAGGTCCTTTCAATAATGGATTAAAAATTTTGGTCGTAAGTATACGGTGACAACAGCAAAATAAAAACGCTTTACGACCCATGTCGTACTAATCTCTTTATTTTTCGTTAAATTTTGCCGTTTTTTAATAAACAAATGGCCCTAACGGGCCATTTTTTCATTACTTCGCGTTGTCGTTGTAGCTTAAGCACATATCAACTTCGTCTTTAGAGCCGATGATGCAAGGTACACGCTGATGAATTTCTTCAGGCATTACTTCTAAAATTCGGCCAGTACCGGTTTCTGCTTTACCACCGGCTTGTTCCATCAAAAACGCCATCGGGTTGGCTTCATAAAGCAAGCGCAATTTACCTGGCTTCGACGGGTCTCTGTTGTCAAACGGGTACATAAAGATGCCGCCACGACACAACAAACGGTGAATGTCGCCCACCATGGCCGCTACCCAGCGCATATTAAAGTCTTTACCACGTGGGCCTTCTTTACCTGCTAGCAGATCTGCAACATACGCCTGCATTGCCGGTTCCCAATGACGCTGGTTCGATGCATTAATCGAAAATTCAGAGGTTTGCTCAGGCACCTGAATATTCGGGTGAGTAAGCAGAAAACCGCCGTGCGTTTTATCAAGGGTGTAAATATGCGTACCGCGCCCCGTCGTCAGCGCTAACATCGTTGAAGGGCCATAAAGTACGTACCCTGCAGCAACCATCTGTGTACCTGGCTGCAGGAAAGCAGACGGGTCATCTGGCTTCATCCACTGCGGGGCGTGAGCAATAGAGAAGATAGTACCGATAAGACTGTTAATTTCAGTGTTTGACGAGCCATCAAGTGGGTCAAAACTCACTAAATAGTTACCTTCCGGATTACACGGTACAACGTCGTCTTCTTCTTCTGACGAAATGGCTTTAACGTAGCCAGATTCCCTTAGCGTGTCTTTTAAAATGTGGTTAGAGATAACGTCGAGCTTTTTCTGTGTTTCGCCCTGTACGTTTTCTGAAAGGGTTGAACCGAGCACGCCAGCAAGTGCGCCTTGACTCACGCGGAAAGAAATTTCTTTACAGCCCGCTAGCAGTGTACGAATGAGGAGAATTAACTCAAGCGGTGCACCGTCTTGTTGCAATTGGGAATTTAAACGTTTCATTGAATGTAAGCCTTTTTTTCGTGTGTAGGGTGTCGTGCTAGCCATCGCTCAGCTTTCCTTACCGGCTTTTTTTATAAGCAAGCACGTACAGGTTTTTATACCTGCGGTTAGATTGTAACCGTGTTCACCGTGAAGTGGAACATACCAGTTCAATGACATACACACACCATACCAGTTTGTACGCCGCTGATGTACTGAGGTGAGCGTAATTTAAAGGCATGGCGCATATGTTGAAATACAAAAATTGAATTATCTATAGGTCGTAGGGTTCTGATAAAGTACCCCAATAACATGATTATTCATTGAGAATGCGCTATGCATGTACATATTTTAGGCATTTGTGGAAGTTTTATGGGTGGCATCGCCGCCATTGCCAAAACACTTGGCCACAAAGTTACAGGCTCAGATAAAAACGTTTATCCGCCAATGAGCACCCAGCTCGAAGCATTAGGCATCGAGCTTACCGAAGGTTACTGCGAGAGCCAGTTTGACCCAGCACCTGATATGGTGGTGATTGGTAACGCTATGTCCCGTGGAAACCCCGCCGTTGAGTATGTACTCAATCGCAACCTGCCCTACACCAGCGGCCCCCAATGGCTGCTTGATAACTTACTGAAAGATCGTTGGGTAATTGGGCTGTCAGGAACCCATGGCAAAACCACCACCAGCAGCATGGTCGCGTGGATTTTAGAGCACGCGGGTCTTAACCCAGGGTACTTGATTGGTGGCGTTCCAGAAAACTTTGGTGTGTCAGCACGTGTTGGTGAAAGCCCCTTTTTCGTCATTGAAGCAGACGAATACGACAGCGCGTTTTTCGACAAGCGCTCTAAGTTTGTGCACTATCGCCCTAAGACTTTGGTGATCAATAACCTTGAATTCGACCATGCCGATATCTTTGCTGACCTTGCGGCCATTCAAACCCAGTTCCATCATTTAGTGAGAATGGTTCCTGAGAACGGGCTTATTCTTACACCAAACAATACGCCTGCCATTGAAGATATGCTCAAGAAGGGATGCTGGTCGTCTCGCCAATCGCTGGGCAAAGAATGGCATGCTGAGCTCCTCAAAAAAGACGGGAGTGAATTCAACGTGTTGCATAACGGCGTTATCGCGGGAACCGTCGCATGGTCGCTAGTAGGTCAACACAATGTTGACAATGCTTTAATGGCAATCGCCGCAGCACATCATGCAGGCGTTACCTTATCGGATGCCATTGAAGCTTTATCATTCTTTAAAAATGTTAAGCGCCGTATGGAAATAAAAGGCGAAGTAAACAACATCATCCTTTATGACGACTTTGCACATCACCCTACCGCAATAGCAACCACGTTAGATGGCCTTCGCAAAAAAGTGGGCAATGCGCGAATTTTAGCGGTACTAGAGCCTCGCTCGAATACCATGAAAATGGGCGTACACAAAGATACGCTGGCAAATTCTTGGCAGAAAGCAGATGAGGTCTATCTTTACGAGCCAGAGGGAATGGACTGGTCACTTGTTGATTCCGTTGCCCATAGCAGCGCACCAACTCATTGCTTTAGGGACGTAGAGAAGATCGTTCAAGGTGTTTGTAACGTAGCACAACCAGGCGATCACGTACTTGTAATGAGTAACGGCGGCTTCGAAGGGATCCACGGCCGAATTTTAGATGCCTTAGCGTTGAAATTTAAATTATAAAAAGCACGAGTCTTAAAATTAGCTACAGCTAAAAAGCTAATACTCAGACGTAGTGCCTACAGAGGCAATGTAATGAAACACGACAAGCAAGTCACACTTGCTATCACAGGTGCATCTGGCGCACCTTACGCACTTACACTTTTGAAATCGTTGGTTAATGCAGATTATCAAGTGTATGTACTCATCTCTTCCGCGGCCAAGGTAGTTTTTGCCACTGAAGAAAATGTAAAAATACCCGGGCGTCCTGAAGATGCCGCTGCATTTTTTACCGAGCACTGCGGTGGCAAACCCGACCAAATAAAAGTGTTTGGTAAAGAAGAATGGTTTTCACCAGTTGCATCTGGTTCAGCTGCGCCTGCTAAAATGGTGGTATGCCCATGCTCTACCGGCACCTTGTCTGCCATTAGTATCGGTGCGAGTGACAACTTGATTGAGCGAGCTGCTGACGTAGTGCTTAAAGAACGAGGCCAACTTATTTTAGTGCCGCGAGAGATGCCGCTTTCTTCTATACATTTAGAAAATATGCTTAAGCTGTCACAAATGGGTGCTACTATTATGCCCGCCGCGCCTGGCTTTTATCACAATCCGAAGACTATCGATGACTTGGTTGACTTTGTCGTGGCGCGCATACTTGACCATCTTGGCATTGAACAATCTCTTGTTGCTAGGTGGGGCTACCAATCATCTAAACATTCTAAGGATTAACCATGTTCGCGCTTAAAAACAGGACATGCGCAGTTGCGCTAAGCACACTTTTAACATTATGCATCGCTTCTCCCGCCTTCGGGTGGGGACAAACGGGCCACCGAGTAACCGGCGCTATCGCCGAGCAGTACCTTAGCCCGCTATCACAAGCCGCACTTATGGAACTACTGCCTCATGGCTCGTTAGCAGAAGCTTCTACCCATGCAGATGAAATGCGCTCGAACCCCAGCGAATTTTGGCAAAAAACAGCTAGCCCTTGGCATTATGTGACTGTGCCTGAGGGCACAACGTATAATGAAGTAAGTGCACCTGAACAAGGTGATGCGGTTACCGCTTTAAAGCAATTTACCGAAACCCTAAAAAGCGACGCAGCCAGTGTTGAAGAAAAGCGCTTAGCACTTCAGTTTATCGTACACATTATTGGCGATCTTCATCAACCTCTTCACGCAGGCAACGGCACTGACCGTGGTGGCAACGACGTAAAAGTGCGTTTCTTCTGGCAAGACTCTAATCTTCACCGCGTTTGGGATTCGCAAATGCTAGACCAGCGCGACTTGTCTTACTCAGAATGGACACAATGGCTAACAAAAACGATAGGCACAAAAGAAATTCGCAGTTGGGCAACCACCGACCCTATGGTGTGGATTGAAGAAAGCACCGCTATTCGCGATACCATTTATCCAGAAGATGCGAATAACATGAGCTACGATTATTTGTACAACCATTTGCCTACCGCTAAGAAGCGTTTACAAATGGCGGGCATTCGCATTGCTATGTATCTGAACCAAGTGTTTGACGAAGCGAATAAGTAGCTTCACATCAGGTTTACCGGCGCAGGCCACGCTTAAATAGTGGTAGGCGGAAATAGAAATAGAAACGGAGGCATGATGCCTCCGTTTTTTTATTTCTTTATTTTTCAAAGCAGCGAGCGTTAATCTAAATCTAGCGGCTCAGGGGAAAGAATAACACCCGTGCTATCCGCATACAGATGGTCTTCAGGTAAAAACGTAACGCCACCGAAGTTAACCGGCACGTCTACCTCGCCTATACTTTCGCTTTCAGCGTTTACAGGAATAGCAGCTACCGCCAGCACACCAAGGTCTAATTCGGCAAGGCTGTCCACTTCGCGAACACTTCCGTAAATCACCACCCCTTCCCAGTCGTTATCGATGGCAACCTGGGCAGAAGACGCATCAAACAGGGCTCGACGGTTTGAGCCACCGCCGTCTATCAATAGCACTTTACCTGCGCCGGGCTGTGCCAGAACGCGATCGATAAGCCCTCTATCTTCAAAGCACTTTACAGTGGTAATTTCACCACCGAAAGAATACCGGCCACCAAAGCTCGCGAATATTGGGTCTACCACGTCGACGCTGTCAGCAAACAAATCGCATAATTCAGATGTGTTGTATTCCATTATTTTGCCTTACTAAAAATTATGAAGAGGGATAAAGCTCTCTGTGCGGTTTAAATCTAGCATAGCATTAAACGTAGCGATGCAAACGGTTGATTTAGTGCCTTTCGTCTTATTTTGGAATTTTGTCAAACTTAGCCCATTTCTTTTCACTATCGTGCATCACTGAGCACGTATTTTGCTTAACTTTTGCTTTAATTGCGCTTTAAACGCTAATTAGGTTATCGGGCACAAATAACATTTGTATGACGCCCCTTTTGGGAGCGAAAGATCATTTATAAATTGTAAGCCCACTTAGCCACTTTCACCATTTGAGACCAAAGAACGCGGTAGACCACGTTTTGCTGTCAAAAAAGTTTCTTTTTTTCGTCACCCACTGGTCACAGACACACTTTAGCCTGTGCATTAATTAACCGATAGGGGACAAGGCGATGTTGATGAAATCCTTGACCAAATACGATACTGACTTGTTTTATCGCCTGTATAAACTGACGCTAAAGAGAGACTGCCGAAGCATTATTTGGCTCTCGAAAACAGGCGACGGTTACCTGTACTTCGTCATCGGTATGCTGCTTTGGGCATTTGAGCCTGAGCACGGTGAGCTCTTCCTTTACACAGCGCTGATGGCTTATGCGCTTGAATTACCCATTTATGTGCTGCTTAAGAAAATGTTCAAGCGCCCGCGCCCTTGCGATTTTCTAATGAATTTAACGGCACATGTTACCCCATCAGACAAATTTTCACTGCCTTCTGGTCACACTGCTGCAGCCACACTAATGGCATGCATAGTGGCACATTATTATCCATCGTTTGCGGCACTTGCCTATTGCTGGGCAGCGCTAATTGGGTTGTCACGGGTGTTATTAGGCGTTCACTATCCATCTGATGTGGTAGCAGGCTCACTGCTTGGTGTCACAATTGCAACACTAAGCATTTCAATTCTGGGGTAGCATGAAATTACTTTATGGTGTGCAAGGCACCGGAAATGGGCATATCGCGAGAGCTCGCATTATGGCGACAGCGCTCGCAGAGCGCGACGATATCAGCGTAGACTTTGTTTTCACGGGCCGCGCACCAGAAAAATACTTCGATATGGAAGTATTTGGACAATATCGTACTTTTACTGGCTTAAGCTTTATAACGAAAGCGGGCCGCGTGGATAAATGGGCTACCGTTAGGGAAGCGAACGTCAGTCGTTTAGTTAAAGACGTAAAGGCCTTTGATACCAGCGGCTACGATTTGCTGGTTAACGATTTCGAACCTGTGACTGCATGGGCCGCCAAACGGCAGGGTTTGCCGTCTATTTCTATCAGTCACCAGGCCGCGTTCGCCTACGACGTACCTAAAAGTGGCAATACTATTTTTGACTCGCTACTGATGAAAGTGTTCGCACCTACCGAACTTCAATTAGGTGTCCATTGGTATCACTTTAATCAACCCATCATCCCTCCGTTTGTAGCTGAAAAGCCGGTTTTGTCTCCAGGGAATGGACATGTATTAGTCTACTTACCCTTTGAAGATATAGACGATGTTCAACAAATGCTAGAGCCACTGAGCGACCAAATCTTCCAGTGCTTTCATCCTGACATCGATGAAGCAAAAGAAGTGGGTCATATACATTGGCACCCGACGTCTAAAAAACATTTTCAGAAATCCCTCCAGCATTGCAATGGTGTTATCGCAAATGGCGGTTTTGAACTATCTAGCGAAGCATTGCAGTTAGGGAAAAAGTTACTTATTAAGCCGTTACATGGTCAGTTTGAGCAGCTGTCGAATGTACTTACCTTAGACAAACTCGATCTATGCCAAACCCTTTTTCAATTAGACACTGACATTGTAGAAGAATGGCTAGAGGCGCCAGAAAACGAGGCCATCGCATTTCCAGACAACCCTCACATTCTGATTGATTGGCTAAAAAGCAAAGACTTTTCTGATACCCAAAGCCTGTGTGATGCGCTATGGAAAAACGTTCGATACGGTGATAAAACGCAAGAACGCTTATTGGCTCTTGCAATTTAATACCGCAATGCGATGATAGCGGCATTTGTCGTATTCTTCGCGGGATTTTTCGTGCTTAAAAAGTCAGTGGTTTTCTTGCTAACACTCACAGCATTGTGTGGCTGTGGTTATAAAGGGGCGCTTTATATTCCTGAAGCGCCTGCACAAAACACGTCGGCAGAGCCAGCGCCGTCTAGCGCGCAAGAAACCGACACCTTACCCGACGATACCAACATGTCCCCCGCACCTACCTCTGGAGAACAGAACTAGTGGATTACTTTGCCTACAGCGAAGGTCAGCTACACGCTGAACAAGTAGCGGTTTCTGATATTGCAGCTCAATACGGAACACCCGTTTATATCTATTCACGTGCTACATTAGAACGCCATTGGCACGCGTTTAACGATGCAATTGGTGAGCATCCTCATCTTGTGTGCTACGCCGTCAAAGCTAACTCTAACATTGGTGTTTTGAGTGTTCTTGCTAAACTAGGCTCAGGTTTTGATATCGTGTCTGCTGGTGAACTCGCTCGCGTTATTGAAGCCGGCGGCGACGCCAGTAAGGTTGTATTTTCAGGTGTAGGTAAAAAGCACGACGAAATCCGCTATGCACTGCAGCAAGGTATAATGTGCTTTAACGTTGAGTCAGAGCCTGAACTGCATCGTATTAACGAGGTAGCCGGAGAATTAGGCGTAAAAGCCCCGATCTCGCTTCGCATTAACCCTGACGTAGATGCGAAAACGCATCCCTACATTTCTACCGGTTTGAAAGCCAACAAATTCGGCATTGCCCGCGAACGCGCCCTTGCGACTTATGAATTGGCTGCGTCTTTGCCCAACCTAAATGTAGTGGGAATGGACTGCCACATCGGCTCACAGCTAACGGAAATTGGCCCGTTTGTTGATGCCCTAGAACGCCTGCTTCTGCTTATTGATGAACTTGCCGAGCGCAATATCATTATCGAGCACTTAGATGTAGGGGGTGGTCTTGGCGTAACGTATAACGATGAACAGCCTCCTCATCCTAAAGCTTATGCTCAAGCCATGGCTGAAAAAATGGTTGGCCGCGAAAACCTGAAGCTTATTCTAGAACCTGGCCGCGCTATCGCCGCTAATGCTGGTATTCTGGTTACCGAGGTTGAGTTTATTAAAGAGGGCGAAGAAAAAAGCTTTGCCATCGTAGACGCAGCAATGAACGATTTATTGCGTCCAGCGCTTTACTCTGCGTGGCAAAAAATTATTCCTGTGAAGCAGGAAAGCACAGCGACACCACGTATTTACGATGTTGTAGGCCCCGTATGTGAAACCGGCGATTTCATCGGCAAAGACCGTGAATTAGCTATTGAACCCACCGACCTACTTGCTGTTCGCAGTGCGGGCGCCTATGGTTTTGTTATGGCGTCAAACTACAATAGTCGCTGTCGTCCAGCAGAAATCATGGTTGATGGTGAAAAGGCAATTGTGGTTCGCGAAAGAGAAAAACAAAAAGATCTCTGGCAAGGTGAGCATAAACTTCCGTAAACTAGAGACAAACTAACAAGAAAGATGTGCGTTTAATGCAGGTTCAATTTTCAAAAATGCACGGTTTGGGTAACGATTTCATGGTTATTGATAACGTTACTCAAAACGTATTTTTCTCTAAAGAAAAAATCCAGCAATTGGCTAACCGTAATTTCGGTATTGGCTTTGACCAACTGTTGATGGTTGAACCACCTTACGACCCAGAGCAAGACTTTCACTACCGTATTTTTAATGCGGATGGTTCGGAAGTGGAACAGTGTGGAAATGGAGCACGCTGTTTTGCGCGCTTTGTTAAGCAAAAAGGGTTGATTAACCGCAACAAAATAGTGGTCAGCACCAGAGCGGGTAAGATGGTACTTTACCTCGAAAAAGACGGTCAGGTTACCGTGAATATGGGTAAGCCAGAATTCGAACCGGCCAACATTCCCCTTAAAGCGAATAAACAAGAAAATACCTATATCTTGCGCGTAGGCGAAAGCACCCTATTTATCGGCTCAGCCTCGATGGGTAACCCACATTGTGTAATGGAAGTTGACGATGTTGATACTGCTAACGTCGCCGAACTAGGCCCACTTGTTGAAAAACACGAACGCTTTCCCGAAGGCGTAAATGTAGGCTTTATGCAGATCATCAACGAGTCTCACATTAAGCTAAGAGTGTTCGAGCGCGGTTCTGGCGAAACCCTGGCCTGTGGTAGCGGTGCATGCGCTGCTGTTGCAATTGGTCAAATACAGGGTAAATTAGGAAAAGATGTAAGGGTAGACCTACCCGGGGGCAGTTTACGGATACGCTGGCCCGGCCCAGATAACGTACTCAAAATGACAGGGCCTGCCGAACACGTATATGACGGACAGATAAATTTATGAGCGACTTATCGGGGCACTCTAACGCCACGCAATTAATTGAGCCATTTAACGACGCATCTGAATTGTCGAGTTCAGATGTGCGCACTTTTTTGCTAGAAAACCCCGAGTTCTTTGCTCAGCACCCTGACCTACTGGAAAAAATTAAGCTTCCTCATGAGCACAAAGGCAGCGTGTCGCTGGTAGAAATACAAAGTGAGCAGCTGCGACAAAAAGTAAGGCAGCTAAACTTCAAACTTAACCAGTTAGTGAGCATTGCCAAGCAAAACGAAAAAATCTATCGGGTTTATACCGACTTAAACGTCCAACTCTTGCGGTGTGAGAGCGTAGCCGAAGTGCAGTTTACGCTAGAAGACGTCCTTCAAGAACGTTTGCAACTGTCTTCTGCCGTGATTAAAAGCTTCAAGGGCCCACACGCCATTCCAGAATTACAGCAGCGTTTATTTACAGAGAAACGCTTTAAAAATACCAATTTCTTTTTTGGTCGGTTATCCCAACACGAGCGCCAGCTCTTGTTTGGAGAAAGTCCTGCTGAGTCTGTTGCACTGATGTTGCTTGGCGATAATCGAGAGCTAGGCATATTGGGGATAAGCAGCAGCGACGCAAGTCACTTTACGCCGGATATGGATACCCTCTTGCTTCAACAACTTCAGCAAGTACTTAATATTATCTTGCCTGAAATGATGGGGTATTAACGGCAGTGTCTGCGGACGCGCTTGTCAGTGAGTCTTGCCAGGCGTGGCTAGATAAATTTTTACTCCACCTTCAGGTAGAGCGAGGTCTTTCCCTCCATACTATCAAAAACTATCAGCGGCAACTCACTGAGGTCGCCAAGTTACTCGGCCTCTATGAATGGTCCGGGCTTACCCCAAGCGACATAAAGCGCGTTATGGCAGATGCCAAAATGTCGGGGCACAGCCCCCGCAGCATTGCACTGAGATTGTCAGCATTGCGAACTTTCTGTCAGTATTTGATTGATCACCAACAGCTTTTCAGTAATCCGGTAGAAGGAATTCAAGCGCCTAAGCAAGGAAAACCCCTGCCTAAACAGCTTAGCGTTGATGAAATGCAGCAGTTGCTCAACTCCTCACCCACAAGTAGTGAAGATGATGAAGGTATGCAGCTCAGAGATATCGCCATGTTTGAGCTTCTTTATGGCTGCGGATTGCGTTTAAGCGAACTTACCGGCTTAAACTTAGCAGACTGCCTCAAAGACGGCACAGTTAAAGTCATGGGTAAAGGCAGCAAACAACGCATTTTGCCACTAGGTCGACACGCACAAAGAGCACTTAATGCATGGTTAAAAGTGCGTCCTGCCTATGCATCACCCTACGAAAGTGCGGTATTTGTGAGTAAACGTAAAACCCGCATTTCAAATCGGCAGGTCGCTAATCGTCTTGATAAAATGGCAAAAGAGCAGTCGCTTTCACAAAAAGTTAGCCCTCACAAACTGCGCCATTCTTTTGCCACGCACGTATTAGAATCAAGTGGTGATTTGCGCGCGGTTCAAGAGTTATTAGGTCACGCTAATTTGTCGACCACACAGGTTTATACCCATCTCGATTTTCAGCATCTCGCCAATGTCTATGACGCGGCTCATCCTCGCGCGCACAAGAAGTAAAGCTAAACTAAGGGTTATCCATGCAGTTTTTTAGGTCCATCAACCACGTCGATGCCATGACATTCGACCTTGACGACACACTCTACGATAATGAGCCCATCATTCGCCGGGCCGAGCAGGCGCTGCAGGCGCACATTGCGAAGTACCACAAAAAGGCGGCAGCCCTTACACCCAACGATTGGCAACATCTTAAACGTGCTGCGATTGTTAAAGATAGGCGTTTAGCCTCAGATATGGGGCAGCTTAGACGCGTTGTTTTGACGGCCGCCCTTTCGGGCACCTCAGCAGATAAATTAGAAATAGAGGCAAGCAAAAGTGATGAGGTTAGCGAAGCCGTAGAAACCTGTTTCAACTGCTTCTATGATGCGAGAAGCAACTTTGAACTTGCTGAAGATGTACATCGAGCACTTAAAACGCTAAGCGATAGACTACCTTTGGTCGGTATCACGAATGGTAATGTTAATGCACAAAAAATAGGTATTGATTGCTATTTCAAGACCATCCTACACGCCAGTACTGCGCGACCGATGAAACCTGCACGAGACATGTTCGATGAAGCCGCGACATGCTTAAATATAGCGCCAAACTACATCCTCCATGTGGGCGATAATATCATTAAGGATGTGAAAGGGGCGATTAATGCGGGATATCAGGCTGCTTGGTATGCCTGTAATAGACCAATGAAATTAGCTAATGAGCCTGTAAGCGTACTACCTCATGTCGCGCTGGATAACTTAAACGAGTTAACCCACTTTTTAAGAAGCTGAGGGGGTCAGAGTACATTTTTCGTTCAATTGAAATCATGAGAAAAAGTACTCTAACCCCCAAATTTTAGTTATCTTCTAACACGTTTTGGCGCATAGATTCACAAGGGCTTTCGCAAATCGGTCTGCCGACTACTTTAGCTGGAACGCCTACCACTGTAACATGGGCAGGTACGTTATTTAGTACCACGCTACCTGCGCCAACTTTAGAGCCTTCACCTATTTCGATATTGCCTAAAATCTTTGCGCCAGCGCCAATTAGCACGCCTTGGCGAATTTTAGGGTGGCGATCGCCCGATTCATTACCGGTACCGCCAAGGGTAACGCTCTGCAATATAGACACGTTATCTTCAATCACTGCAGTCTCCCCCACCACAATGCCCGTGGCGTGGTCGAACATAACGCCTTTGCCAATACGCGCTGCGGGATGAATATCGACACCAAAACTTGCTGAGTTACGGCTTTGCAAAAATAGAGCGAGTTGATGGCGACCATGCATCCAAAGGTAGTGCGCCATTCTGTGCACTTGTACCGCGTGAAAGCCCTTAAAATGCAGTAACGGAGTGAGGTAATCATTTACTGCTGCATCCCGCGCTTTAATTGCGAGAATGTCTGCCGTAGCGGCCTCACTGATCCCAGGCTCTAGCAAGTAGGCTTCGTCAAATACTTCGCGGATCGCAATGGCAGGCATAACGTCATCAGCCATTTTGTTTGACAAGATAAAGCTCAACGATGACTCGAAGTTATGATGAGCAAGTACACTGGCATGTACATAGCTAGATAGCAAAGGTTCGTTTTCTGCAACAACTTGCGCTTCTTGTTTTAGCGTCGACCAAAAGTCGATTGGCGTGGAAAGTGCGGTCATGAGCATGTTCCGTTAATGTATAAATATCACGTACTGTAGATTCGGTCTGTTAGCCGCTGCTTAACAATATTAATCTACGATTAAGTGCTGCAAAGTAAAGTAAGTAGATTCAGGTACAAAGTTTACCTGAGTTTTATGTAGTACAATACCGGTGTGTTACCGCCCTAGCGTTAAAATCGATCAATCAGTCTGATTAATTCGTTATAGTAAAGGCCTACAAGATCTAACCGTTGCTACCGATTATGGCCTCTTCCCGCCTGATGTAATTTGTTATTTCATTACGCAGTAATAAACGTTAAACGATAAAACATAACGATAAAGGGGGAGAAGAAAACTGGACTGTATAAATTCACAGTCAGATGGCATAATGGCGGGCTGCTAACTGTGTAAAACTATCAACCAACAGGTACCACACTATGGATGTATCTCGACTGCTAGACGAGCTTAACGACAAACAGCGTGAAGCAGTAGCAGCCCCATTGTCTAACGCTTTAGTACTTGCCGGTGCAGGTAGTGGTAAAACCCGCGTATTAGTGCATCGTATTGCGTGGTTGATGGAAGTCGAAAACATCGCGCCTTTCTCGATATTAGCGGTAACCTTTACGAATAAAGCGGCCAAAGAAATGCGCGGCCGTATCGAGTCGCTTATGGGGCGCAGTCTGCACAATATGTGGATTGGTACCTTCCACGGATTAGCCCATCGCTTACTACGGGCCCATCACGCAGAGGCAAATCTTCCGGAAAATTTCCAAATTATCGATTCTGACGACCAATACCGCTTAATTCGTCGAATCCTTAAAGCCATGAACTTAGATGAAAAGCATTGGGCACCCCGCCAAATTCAATGGTATATCAATGGCAACAAGGACGAAGGTTTGCGTCCTCAACATATTGAAACCCATGGCGACCATATCCAAAAAACCATGCGTGAAGTCTATGCTGCATATCAGGATGCCTGTGACCGTTCTGGCTTAGTTGACTTTGCCGAGTTGTTATTACGGGCGCATGAACTGTGGGCTAAAAATCCAGACGTGCTCGCTCACTACCAGCGCCGTTTCCGCGCAGTGCTGGTCGACGAATTTCAAGATACCAACAATATCCAATACGCTTGGCTTCGCATGCTCTGCAGTGGCGGTAATAACAACATTATGATTGTCGGAGACGACGACCAGTCTATTTACGGCTGGCGTGGCGCTAATGTCGATAATATTCAGCACTTTCTCAAAGATTTTAATGAACCTAATACCATTCGTCTTGAACAGAACTACCGTTCAACCGGCAACATCCTAAAAGCGGCGAACACGGTTATCGACAATAACACGGGCCGTTTAGGAAAAGAGCTTTGGACCGAAGACGCTCAAGGCGAGCTAATTTCTGTGTATGCGGGTTTTAACGAACTAGACGAAGCGCGCTTTATTGTGTCTAAAATCAAAGACTGGCTCAATCAAGGTAACGCCTTAAGCGATACGGCCATTCTTTACAGAAACAACGCCCAGTCCCGTGTTTTAGAAGAAGCCTTACTTCACGAAGGGTTGGCCTACCGCATCTACGGCGGATTGCGCTTCTTCGAACGTCAAGAAATTAAAGATGCCCTTGGCTACATGCGTATGGTTAGTCATCCGCACGACGACGCCGCATTTGAGCGGGTAGTGAATACTCCGAGTAGGGGTATCGGTGAAAAAACCCTTTCGCAGGTGCGCGAGACTGCGCGCGCTCACAATTGTTCAATGTGGCAGGCGTGCCAACTGCTCATTAACGAAGGCGGATTTAAAGGTCGAGCATTGAATGCAATGCAAAGCTTTGTGCTGCTCATCACAGAGCTTGAGCAATCTACCATGGATGAACCGCTAGACCAGCAAGCGGATAAAGCCATAAAACAATCGGGCCTATATGCGATGTACCAAGCCGAACGTGGTGAAAAGGCACAAGCTCGATTGGAAAACTTAGAAGAACTGGTCACCGCATGTAAAACCTTTATCGTGCCTGACGAGGCGGAAGAAATGACGCCTCTTGCGGCGTTTTTGGCTCATGCATCTCTCGAAGCCGGCGAGACTCAGGCCGACAAAGATCAAGACGCGGTACAAATGATGACCATTCACACCGCGAAGGGTCTAGAGTTTCCGCTAGTATTTTTGGCGGGTGTTGAGGAAGGCATGTTCCCTAGCCAAATGACCAACGACGAACCTGGCAGAATGGAAGAAGAGCGCAGGCTCTGCTATGTTGGAATGACCAGGGCTATGCAAAAGTTGTATATCACTTACGCTGAAAGTCGTCGATTATATGGTCAGGACAAGTACCATACCGCTTCTCGATTTATTCGCGAAATGCCAGCAGATTGCGTTGAAGAGGTGAGGCTAAAGACCACCATCTCGCGACCTGTGCATAACCGCTTCAGCCAAGCTACATCTCATGCGAGTTTTGAAGAAACCGGATTTAGTTTAGGCCAGCGCGTTGTTCATCGTAAATTTGGCGAAGGTATAGTACTTAATTACGAAGGAAGTGGTGAGCACGGCCGAGTTCAAGTAAACTTCGACGAATTTGGCAGCAAATGGCTGGTACTTGCTTACGCAAAGCTGGAGAAAGCGTAACTTATTAATGTGGCAAGGCAGCCTTTATCTAAGTTGGATTGTATGCAGCAACATGTGCTGATCATCGAAAATGGTGAAGGCAACCTCGAACTCATTGCGAAACTTGTGCGCCGTGCCGGCCTTACGCCGGTTGGTGCTACGTCGCTTATAGAGGGAAAAGTACGGTTTTCGCAAAATATGCCCGAGACTTTTTTGTGCGCCATTGTTGCCTATTCGCTTCCCGATGCACCTAAAGGCGAGGCCATCGACTTTGCAGTTGAGTCTTTCATTCCCACCATAGCCACCACAGAAAGCCTAGACAACGCTATTCGCGACAAAGTGCTAGAACGGGACGTAGTTGATTATATTCCAAAAGAAAACTCTCAGAATTACGATTATTTAAACCGTCTCATTAGTAGACTTGAGAAAAACAAATCTACCGGCGTCGTCGTGGTGAGCACCAACCGAGTGCTTCGTACAAGAACCGTTTCCTTACTTCAGCGCCATAATTTTATCGCTTTCGAGTGCTTAACCGCCACCGATGCGATGCAGTGCTTATCTGAAAACAAAAATGTACGCCTTGTGATAACAGATAATACGCTTCCCGATATGACAGGTACACATTTTGTCGCCAGTTTAAGAAAGGCTTTTTCGAAAGAGCAGCTATCAATCATGGGCATAGCGGGAGGAAAAGGCATGCTAATGTCTGCTCACTTTATTAAAAGTGGCGCTAACGACTTCCTACGAGTGCCCTACTGTCACGAAGAGTTTTTATGTCGCGTGATGCAAAACGTTGAGTATATTGAGAGTGTTGAAGAAATTCGGCGGGTTGCCAATACCGATTATTTAACGGGCTTGCCCAATAGACGTCACTTTTTCTATATGCTTACGGTTCAGCATCAAAACTTATCCGATGATCATGCGCTCGCTCTTATCGATTTGGACTTTTTTAAATCAATAAACGACACCTATGGACATGATGCAGGCGACACTGTTTTAAAAGCAGTAGCGGCGCTCATTGAGTTTTATTTTCCCGACGAAATCATTTCTCGCTTCGGTGGCGAAGAGTTTTGTATTTACATGCCATCAACCCCGCTTACTGAAGCCTGCGAACGCTTAGAAGACTTTAGAAAGGTTGTCGAAGCCGAAGTGATCCAACTGCCTAAAACAAACATCAAAGTGACGTGTAGTATTGGCGTAAGCGGCGTTCACACGCAGCGGGTTGATAAGCTGCTAAGCCTTGCCGACAAGCAGCTATATTCAGCAAAAAACAGCGGTCGAAATCAGGTCAAGTGCGAGCCACCAGACGCGCCCAACTCAGAACAAGGCACCCTGCTTTAACCCCACCACGATGTGCACTACCGTCCTAGCCTTGCACTTCGAAGCGCACCTACCGCTATAGTATACGCAACTTTGCACTGCTTTACTGCTCTACTGCGAGCTTACGGGCTTGACGCTGACTGCGATAATTTAGTAAAGAATCGGCACTGAATAAGATAAGTGCAACCCATACGAAACCGAACGTCACTAGTCTCGATTCCTCAAGGGGTTCACCGTAGAGATACACAGCAAGGACAAACATAAGGGTTGGCCCAATATACTGAAAAAAGCCTAATGTTGAATACATGATCCGCCTTGCTGCGGCAGTAAAGCATAGCAAGGGGGCTGTAGTCACAATACCTGCCGCCACGATGAGCATGTTCAATGTCACATCGTTATTGAATAAATTGCTGTACTCGGAACCAAAAAATATCCAATAAAAAATAGCTAACGGCGATAGCATAAGGGTTTCAATGAAGAGACCAGGCAGAGAATCGACCGCTACTTGCTTTCTAAGCAAGCCATACACGCTAAAACTACCGGCTAACACCAGTGCAATCCACGGCACATGCCCATAAGACAAAATTAAAATTGCAACGCCAATAACGGCAAGCCCAACGGCAACACGCTGCAAGTTGCGCAGCCTCTCCCCTAAAAACAGTCGACCCAAGAAAACATTGATTAAGGGATTAATGTAATAGCCTAAGCTAGCGTCAAGAATATGGTCGTTATTAATAGCCCAAATAAAAAGAAGCCAATTTGCACCAAGCAGAAGCCCAGCGACGAACAATATTTGCATCACCCGTTTGTTGCGAAACGCGGCGCCCACTTTCGGCCATTGTTTCAACGCAGCGATAAGCCCAATCAATAAGATGACTGACCAAATCACCCTGTGCATCAATATCTCAGCAGCCGGCAACACCATAAGCTGTTTAAAATAAACTGGCGCTACGCCCCACATACTGTATGCGGCAATGGCACATATCACGCCGACTTGAGCGGCACTGGCTTGCTTAGACAAGACTGGCTCCATAGACTTTCGAGATAGAAGGGCGCGTATTGTTTATCAGCTTCAGAAAATACACAACCTTTACCGCTTTCTAAAAAAGATAAGCAGGCATTAGACGGAAATTAACCACCATTGCGAGCCGATTTTAATCTAGTCCGCTTAGGCACGCCTCGCTAATTCTGCGCTCCATTCACGCATTTCCTGACAAGCCTGCTATTTACGACCTAATAAAGAAACCCAGTTCAAAGTAAAAACAAGGTCCCCAAACCTAGGAAGGCCACAAACCCTACAATGTCTGTAACCGTTGTTAGGATAACCGAGCCCGATAAGGCCGGGTCTATTTTGAGCTTATCAAGAACAACGGGCACGAATACGCCTGCCAACGCTGCTGCCACTATATTAAACAAAATAGCTAAGCAGATAACTAAGCCCAACATGGCATCGGTGAACCAAAAATAGGCGACAACACCTATCACTAACGCCCAGATGACGCCGTTCACGCCCCCGACTTTGAGCTCTTTAACCATCAGCGCCCTTAAGTTAGCTGGGGTCACCTGTCCTAGCGCTAGCCCCCGCACAATAAGCGTTAACGTTTGGCTACCCGCAATACCCCCCATGCTCGCCACTACTGGCATTAGTACGGCAAGGGCAACGACCTGCTGGAGCGTGCCTTCAAACAGACCAATAAACCACGAAGCTAGGAATGCTGTGAGTAAGTTAATGCCCAACCACAGTGCTCTATTTCGTGCACTCTTCGCTACTGGCGAGAACAAATCTTCGTCCTCATCCATACCTGCGGAAGCCATCACCTGACGCTCGTAAAATTCGTTCACTAACTCGCTGGCCGACGTCACATCCAAGCGGCCAAGCAGCTTATTATTCTCATCAACCACCGGCAATGATGCCAACCCAGAGCGTTGAACAAGAAGCGATGCATTCATGGTGTCGTCAGCACCTTGGATAGTGGTTACATTCTCTTCAGATAAATCAAACAACGACACGTGATCTTGGGCAGTAAACAAATAGCTGATTTTTACCAATGCAGAAAATTGCCCCGAGCGGTTGACCAGAAAAATACTGTCGCAATGCTGCGGTATTTCTCTTCT
Organism: Alteromonas sp. IB21; assembly: GCF_016405965.1. Taxonomy (GTDB): domain Bacteria; phylum Pseudomonadota; class Gammaproteobacteria; order Enterobacterales; family Alteromonadaceae; genus Alteromonas. Next base: position 19,216 of record NZ_JAEFCD010000026.1, read on the forward strand.
CAGTAAACGCAAGCCCTCACGCACTTTAGCATTGGACGGCAAAACGAGTTGTTCGTGATTTACCCAGTGACCAATTTGATTATCAGGAAACTGCGTAGCTTCCCTAAAATATTTACGTTCTTTAGAGTCGAGAGACTCATAGGCCATATCGACCAAGCGTTTGGGTAATGAATCGAGAAGCTCTAGTAAGTCCTCGGCGTCTATGCCGTTAAAAATAGATGCCCACTCGTCATGTGGTGTATTGTCGATAAGAATTTCACGAGGGTCGCTACGCATCTCAACCAATACATCGAGCTTGCGGTCTCGCGGTATGCCTTCCCACACCGTCAAGCGCTTTTCTACGGGTAGTGATTCTAAAAGAGACGCAATATATACCTCGTCTTGTCCGGCTAAAGCGGCCAACAAGGTTGCCGGATCATCACTCATACTGTCGGTAACAATCTCTTCAATTAAATCTGGTAATGGCTCTGCCATGCTACACCTCCCGTTAATACCACTCACTTCCTTTACACAACGCAAGTACCGCTATATGGGATTGGTGAAAGCCTACTTTCAAGCATATTACCCAAGCATGTAAGTACCTGTCCCAAAGGCTATATGATCGCCTTTTTCATTGTGCAATTCCATTCTGCAAACCACTAATTTACTGCCTTTGCGTATGACCGCCGCTGTAGCGATAAAACGCTCACCTCTTCCCGGTCTTAAGTAGTCAACGCGCATATCAATCGTGCCCATGGTAGGCAATCTAACTTGAAGGTCCGCAAGATGTTCAAGTGCGGTTTGCTTGATGGTTTCTATAATCGAAACTAAACCACCGATGGTGTCTAGCATAGTCGCTGTTACACCGCCGTGTAGGATTTTTTGCATTGGATTGCCGGTTAACGTGGGTTGCCAATTGAGATGCAAAGAAATCTGCGTTTCTAAACCGGTACCTTGCTTAACAAATTCTAAGCCTAGTAGCTGGTTAAACGGCATATTATCACGAAAAAGCGCAATCACATGATTGATCATAACGTGGTGGTCTATTTTTTTATTAGCCTTAGTATTCTCACTGAGAGACATGATGAATCCCTTTATTGTCAAAGTATCAATAACGTTACTATTGAAGATAACGAGAAGGGAAATTCATCCAACCAATGTTAGTTAATCAGGATAAGTTATGCGATTTGGCTCCGCCTGTGAGTTTATAAAACGTGAGTCCCCAACCTGCTCAAAAACCAAACACCTATAACGTTCTGACGGTTGCTGAGTCATGCTAACGCTGAATTTTCGTCTAGTTTTTGCAATTGCCCCGTGAAGACATCTTCAAAAACGCGTAAAATCCAGCGCCATGACTACTGCAATAGCTTCATTAGAATCCGAGCCGCAATCGCAAAGCGCTAAAACACCTGAAACTGTCTTAAAAGATGTCTTCGGTTACGACGCATTTCGCGACGGTCAGGGCGAAGTCATTCACCACGTATGTGAAGGTAAAGACGCACTTGTATTACTGCCCACAGGCGGTGGTAAGTCACTGTGCTATCAGATTCCTGCTCTGGTGCGAAGCGGCACAGCCATTGTTGTTTCTCCCCTCATTTCATTGATGCAAGATCAGGTAGAACAACTTAAAGCCCTAGGTGTAAAAGCGGCGTATCTCAATTCCACTTTAGACGTTGATGAGCAAGGGCAAATCAACGATGCTTTGCAGGCTGGTAAGCTTGACCTACTCTACGTATCACCTGAGCGACTGATGCAATATTACTTTCAACAGTCACTTTCACACGCTGATATTAGCCTGTTTGCCATCGATGAAGCACACTGTGTGTCGCACTGGGGCCATGACTTTAGGCAAGATTACCGCGCGCTAGGTCAAATAAAGTCTCGCTTTCCTCATATACCCGTTATTGGATTAACCGCCACAGCAGACACTGCAACTCAAGCAGATATCCTAACCCAACTTAACCTGCAAGACCCGTTGGTTTATAAGGGAAGCTTCGACAGACCCAACATTCGCTACCGCGTTATGAGTAAGTACAAAGCTTTCGACCAAGTGGTTGCGTATGTAAAACAGCAAGAGGGCAGCGGCATAATTTATTGTAACAGCCGTGCTAAAGTAGACGACCTACACGCAAAGCTTTTCAGACAAGGTTTTCGCTGTGCGGCTTATCACGCAGGCATGGATAGTGATGAGCGAGAGTTGGTTCAGCGCCAATTTCTCAACGACAAAGTCGACATTGTGGTAGCTACCGTTGCCTTTGGAATGGGCATCAATAAATCAAACGTTCGCTACGTTGTTCACCACGATGTGCCCCGCAGTGTGGAAAGTTATTATCAAGAAACAGGCCGTGCAGGCCGAGATGGTTTGGCGTCTGAAGCGCTATTATTGTTTGATGAAAAAGATGCAGCCCGCGTGAAGCAATGGATTGAGCAAGGCGAGATTGCCGAACGAAATCAAATTGAGCTACAAAAGTTTGCTGCCATGGAGGCATTTTCAGAAGCACAAACCTGTCGTCGGCAGGTATTGCTCAACTATTTTTCTCAGTTCAGCGACAGCGCCTGTGGCAACTGTGATATTTGCCTCGATCCACCGAAGATGATTGACGGCTTAGTGATTGCGCAAAAAGTATTGTCGTGTGTGCTGCGGCTTTCTCAACAAGCCGCTAGCCAATATGTTATCGATGTATTGCGAGGAAAGCAGTTACGGCGCCTACAAGAGGCAGGACATCATCAGCTTTCCACTTACGGCATAGGTAAAGATAAGTCTGATAGCTATTGGCACAATATTATCAATCAGTTAGTACACAAGGGGCTTATTCGTGTGGACATCACAGCACACGCGGCATTGCGACTAACTGAAGCCGCCCGCCCGGTGCTAAAAGGCGAAGTTGCTGTTAAACTTGCCGTACCACGACTCGAGTTTAAGCCTGACAAGCAGAAAGCCAAACAGGCTCCAGCCAATTACGACAGAACATTATTTACCCGTCTTAAACATTTGCGAAAAGTGCTTGCAGAAGAAAACGAAGTGCCGCCCTACGTAGTATTTAGCGACGCCACTCTTGTTGATATGGCTTGCAAGCTCCCCACCACGCGCAACACCTTATTAGACGTGAGTGGCGTAGGTCAAACCAAGCTAGAACGATATGGCGACGCGTTTATTCAGTTAATTGATGGTTACATTAATCGAGAGCACTAAAGGCTTATTGGCCAACTAGGGTTTGTATCCCCAGTTGGCAGTAGGTCGCAGCAGATAAATGAAGGTACACACGCTAGGCGTAGGCGTATTCACCGCCTTTTTCTAACGCCGCTTTGTACGCTTCTCGAGCGTGGACGCGCTTAACATAGCCTTGAATTGCGTTGAAGTCCTTGGCTCTTCCGCTCGCTACCAACGACTCCAACGGAAAAATCATTTGCACGTCGGCCCCGGTGGGCTCGTCGCCTGCAAACCAGGTATTTTTCGATAGGTAAGATTCTACGTAACGTAAACTCTGCGCTAAATTGGGGCCATAATAAGCATTTAAAATACCGTCGATCAGCTTGTTAGTAATTGGCTTTATGAAGAATGGCTTAGACCCTTTTTGGCGTGCTTTTTCTAACACTAGATTTGCAACAAGGGGCGGCATAAGCGACCCTTCTGCGAAGTGAAGCCAAAACCAATATTGCTGAAGTGCTTCTGGGTCTTGCGGAACAGCGAACGACTCGCTCGCGTGATGGCGCACGAGATACTCTACGATAGCGCCAGATTCAGCAATCGGCCCGTGGGGCGTGGTAAGAACAGGAGAACGACCTAGCGGATGTACTGCCCGCAGCGAGTCTGGCGCCAAATTAGTTTGGCTATCTCGTTGATAGAATTCTATTTTATACTCTACACCCAGCTCCTCAAGTAGCCAAAGTATTCGCTGTGAGCGAGAGTTATTTAAATGATGTAGTGTTAGCATACCTCGTCCTTAATGCGCTTGAATTAACGCTGTAGTTATTGTGTTGTACTATATACACTTATTAACGCTAGCAGGTTTACATAAACCCATAAATTGACAGAACTATGCAACCTTTTACTCTCCAAGATGTTCAACAACATGCCAGAATCAGCGAACAAAGCGTCGAGATTTGCCTTGAGCTACCTACCACACCACTAAAAACCCAACAGTGGGTATCGCACTTCTGTTCACTATTTAACTTTTCGATATCTGAAACTGACTGGGGAGCAGATCGCTTTCAAGCCATTATCACAACGCAATCTAGCAATACTGCATTTCAATGCATGCTTTGTATAGAATGGCTGTGTGAAGCAATCTGGCTAGAACCCATTGGCACGCAGCAGTCTAGTCGCGCTATTTTTGATTACCTTACCCGTGCCTAGTAACGCAAAGTGCGCTTGGCTTTTAGGGCGGACTAGTATTATTCTAGAAAAACACTTGGGGTCAATGGACTTAGCGGCTAATCGTTTTTCCAAACCAACCACCCCAAAAAGCGTGCTCTAAGGAATTAACGAGTGGTAATAGCCCGGCTAACAAAGTATGCAGCAGCAATAATCATTAGTTGGGTGATGATTTGTTGTAACGCGCTGGCAAGCAGCCAGCTCGTTATCGATGAGTCATTTGAACGCGCCATCATCAACCAACACGCAGAGCTTTCTCTTGCGCCAAACAGCGCTACCTATTTTGATATTTTAAACGGCAATGCCTCTAAGCCGTCCATGTCAGGCCCAAAAGCGCGTGAGCAAGTTTGGTATTCCACTAAGCTCACTCATTCTGGCTATAGCCCAATTCCACTCGTGCTCAATATTGAGCGGCTGAACGTCGATGATTTGCAAATCTATCTACTCGATAGTAGTCAACGTATTATCAAGTCTTATCGCTACCAAGCGGGTAAAGGCGACTTTTCATTAAAACAGCCTATTCCCAACATACGGCTTGGATTCACGCTGCAGCCCTATCAAAACGCGCAGCTGTTAGTTTCCGTTAAAGATAGTGGTCTTAAATATTTCCCAATTGCCTTATGGGAAAGAGACTTGCTAGCGCAGCACGACACAAACATGCTGATGCTGCTCGGCGCGGTATTGGGCGCGCTAACGCTTATCGCACTTTACTATTTGTTCTCCTATTTGAATCAACGTATTCCTGCCCGCTTTTGGCTTACCATGGCCACCCTCGTTATCATTGCGCTGCTATTTATTACAGAAGGCGGGCTTGCACTTTGGCCTAACCTGACTAACGCCAGTGAAAACTTTTACGCGGTAAGCCTTGGTATGCTTCTGCTTTGTATTGCGAAAGTGAATCATCACCTATTTTCACGGGTGCCAATTATATTACGGTTAGTTAATTACGTTGTGCCGATTGCAGCTACCGTATATTGTTTGACGACCAACGCCTATAACACCACCATCACGTTACTAATACTCACAGCCGCCATGGGCCTTTACCATGTCGCTCTTGCACTTTTTTTCAAAGACAAAAACAGCATAGTTATCAGCACGACATACATTCTCGCATGGCTATCGTTTTTCGCATTCTACGCATTAGTCACGCTAACGCTTTTCAGCAGCCTCATTTACACCGTTGGCGTCGCTATCGGTATGTTGATATTCGTCACGCTCGGGTTCTTATGTTTCGGATTTTCTGTCATCGCTAGAGAGCAGGCAAAGAATCGACACAAGCTTTCAACGCAGGCAGAGACCATTGCCAGCTTAAATCACTTTTACGATTTGTTTAGAAACTCAGCCGAAGGCCACTACACGTCAACGTGGGACGGAAAGTTAATATCTGTCAACCCCGCTATGTGTAAGGTGTTCGGGTACGAGAGCGAAGAAGAGATGCTGTTAGAAGCAGCCAGTGCGCTTACGTTTTATGCATCGCCCGAGGATAGACAAGTTTTATTGGGAACTGTATCTCAGGAAGGCCATGTCACTGGCAAGGAAATTCGTGGAAAACGCAAAGACGGCAGCGAATTTTGGTTCTCCTTGTCATGTCAGGTTCGGGAAAGCGAAGAAGGTAGCTTTCTGTACGGCTCGGTTATTGATATTACCGAGAAAAAACAGTCTGAACTCAGCCTCCAATATTTAGCCACCCACGACTCGCTGACTGGGGTATACAATAGACGTCAATTCGAAACGCTATTTAGGGAGAAGGTGACGACACCCGGTGATATTCCTGTTTGTATACTTTTTTTAGATTTAGATCGTTTTAAAGTGGTTAATGACACCTGCGGGCACAAAGCCGGTGATGTGTTGATCAAAGACCTTTCGCGCTTAATTGAAAACACCCTTACGCCTGATGCTCAAATTGGCCGACTTGGTGGCGATGAGTTTGGCATTATGTATTCGCAACGTAGCGTTGATGAAGTATATCTAAATGCCGTTAAAATATTGAATGCGGTCCAGGCCTATCGCTTTATGTGGGACAACCGCATTTTCAATTTAGGGGTCAGCATAGGCATGGTTGTCTGCGACGACACCGAAGTCAGCCCGGGTCAATACTTGAGCATGGCAGATGCCGCCTGTTATTTTGCGAAAGAGCAAGGCAGGAACCAAATTCACCGATACAATAAAAACGACGAAAGTATGCAGCGCTACCAGCGCGAGCTAGACTGGGTTTCATCCATTAACAATGCGTTAGAAGAAGGGCGCTTCGAGCTATACTATCAATCATTGCGTCCTTTAAACAAAACCAGCGACGGTCATTACTACGAAGTACTGTTAAGACTTCGAGAGAAAGACGGTACGTTAGTGGAGCCTGCTAATTTCTTGCCCACTGCAGAACGTTTCGAGATGAACGTGAGTGTAGACAAGTGGGTTGTAACGAATTCCTTTAAATGGCTCTCAGAAAACCCTGAGCACCTTTCTGAATTAAAACGATGCAGTATTAATTTAAACTGTCACTCTTTAGCTGACAGAGACTTCACGTTATTTATTCTGAATGCCTTTGAAACATTCAAAATTCCCTATGACAAAATTTGTTTCGAGGTCATTGAGTCTGTCGCCATTATTAAGATGGAAGATACCCTTGCCTTCATGAATACTTTCAATCGCCTGGGTTGCTCCTTTGCACTGGACGATTTTGGCAGTGGATTCTCTTCGTACAGCTATCTTAAGAGCTTGCCTGTTAGTCAGGTCAAGATTGACGGCATGTTCATTAAGGATATGCTGAATGACAACATCGATACGGCTATGGTCGCTTCAATTAACGATGTCGCGAAAGCGATGGGTATGCAGACCGTTGGCGAATTCGTTGAAGATGAAGGCACAATGGCCCAATTAGGCAAAATGGGAATCGATTTCGCCCAAGGGTATGGCGTTGCCAAACCCGCTCCACTGCATGAATTTCAGCCTTTGTGATATCCCCCTCGATGTCGAACCACTATACCTGCGGTAACACGCCGCGATTACGAACATTTAAATCTCGCTGAGTAGGTAATTATCTATGCGGACTGGTATACTTAAATGGTAGACTTGTAAAAAAAGAAGTCATCCCCACTTAATGCCTACTGTTGACAGTGTAGAAGTAACATGAGTAGCAAACAGCCTAAATACGAATATGTCAGTACCGCCAAGTTACCCACGCGTATGGGAGACTTTAAAATACACGGTTTTGTAGAAGCCAGTGGACAAGAGCACGTCGCGCTTTCCTATGGTGAATGGAAAGAGGATGACGTTGTTCCTATTCGTATTCATTCTGAGTGCTTAACCGGTGACTCTTTATTTAGCACTCGATGTGACTGTGGTTTTCAGCTGGAAAAAGCCATGCAGAATATTGTCGATAACGGTTACGGTGTGTTGCTGTATTTACGACAGGAAGGGCGTGGCATTGGCCTTCTAAACAAGATCCGCGCTTATAATCTTCAAGACAGCGGCATGGACACGGTGGAGGCGAACGAGCACCTTGGTTTTGATGCCGACTTGCGAAGTTATGACATCTGCAAACTTATGCTTGATACGCTCAATGTGAAGCACGTTGAGCTGATGACTAACAACCCTAAAAAGTTGGCCGCGCTTAAGGCGTTAGGTATTGACGTGGTAAGAAGAAAGCCAATCGACCACGGTATTACCAAAGACAACAAACACTATTTGAAAACGAAAACAGAAAAATTAGGTCACGCATTCGACCCTCACGTTTTTAAATAACACGGCGATAAACCGGCCCTCCTCATATTCTTCTTTAAAGCGCCCATGTTAAGTGGGCGTTTTCTATTCAGCTTCGGTTAATCATGGCGTAGTTATAACGTATACAGACTTACCACATTGCACACAACGAATGACTTTTTCATCGCTGCGCAATGTAAGGAGAATGTATGAAAAACATAGCCCTAACTGTGATAGTAGCACTTTCTAGTGCCACTGTTATTCCTGCACTGGCGCAATCGAGCACAAATTTGACCCAAGCCACAGCGTCCATCGAGCAACACTCTGATGCGCAGCTAGACAGCGTGCTTGCCCCTATTGCACTTTACCCCGACACCCTGCTCACCCATATATTGATTGCTTCAACCTACCCTCTAGATGTGGTGGCTGCCGACCGTTGGCGTCAAAGCAACAAGCACTTAACGCCTGAGCAAGTAGAAAACGTACTGACCAGTGTTTCTTGGGATCCCAGTGTGAAAGCACTCGCACCTTTTACCGAGCTGCTAAACACCATGGCCAATGATCTTGACTGGTTGCAGCAGCTTGGCGATAACGTGCTTATTGATCAAAGCCGCGTGCTCGACCGTGTGCAAGTGTTGCGTCAACACGCACACAATACAGGTAACTTAGTAACCAATGACTACATTGAAGTGGAAACCGAGCGGGAAAACACGAGGGAAATTATCTATATAGAGCCTCGTCAACGCGAAGTCGTTTACGTACCTTATTACGATCCACACGCAGTGTATGGGCATTGGTGGCATGCTACCTCGCCTGTGCACTGGCGACATCATGTGGGCTATCACCATCATAGCAATGTATTTTGGTCACCCAGTATTCGCCTTTCGACGTTCTTCTTTTTTGGCGGTGTTCACTGGCACAGTCGGCACGTGGTCATACACCGTGAACCCGTGCGTCGCTATTATCACGGGAGCCCGAGAAAACGCGTGATCAATCGAGAGTATCGTCGATGGGAGCACAATACGGCGCATCGCCGAGCACGTTACGCTAACCATGTGGTCCATAGCGCGCCTTCACGCTATAAAAAAGCTAACCAAAGGCGAGAACAACATGTATCGAATAAGCAAGTTAGAACAATTAACTCTCCTACTCGCCACGGGGAAAAACACGCGGGCAAGCTAGCTACGCACACTCTCGATAAGGTTCCTGCAACGCGCATTATTGAGCCCAAAACAGTATCGCCACTGAGGGAAAGTCGATTTAAAAATGGGCAAGGCACGGTAAACCGCAAACAATCTATTGAGCACGCGTTAAAGCGTAATCAGGCAGTGGCGAAAATTAGCAAGCCAACGAAGGAAAACACTTTAGCAAAGCTAAAAAAAGATAAGCCTGCCCGCATTGCGTCTGATGCGAAAGCGCCAAAGCGGATAGAGCAAAACACTCGGGAGCCACGCTTGCCGAAACAATACACCAACAAAGAACGAGTGGTGAGAGCAAGCCCGCAACCACGCTCTGTGGCAAAAGAGAGTAGTAAACCCAAGCGCATTCAGCGAACTAGCAATGCTAATACACGGTCAGTAAAACAAAATGGTAACTCGCAAAAACAGGTTATGCGGGTTGACCGAAGTGTTGCTCAAAGAAACTATGAAAAGCGTTAGAACTTCTATGGGGCCGCTAGCTAGGACACAAGCGCTAGCTAGCAACCAGCGCCTCTTTTAAGATATAAGCCTCAGACGCAATTACATGGTTACTTATTGGTTGCTGCTTCATGGAATGTCAAAAGTGCTTCAACAAAGCGCACCGGGGAGTCTTCATCTAAATTAAAGTACAAAGAGGGCTCAATTAACTCTAGCTCCATAATGGCCCAATTGTCATCCTGTCGCACCAAATCAACACGAGCGTAAAGCGCATTGCAGGGCATAGCTGAAAGCGCCTTTTCAGCGATGGCGAGTTGAACATTATCTACACTAACCGTTTGCAAGCTTCCGCCGTGCTCTTCTTGCACGCGAAAGTCTCCTTTTTGTGGCACTTTCCTAATGGCATGACTGAACGCACCGCCAAAATAAAACAATGAGTATTCACCTTCTTCCACAATGTTAGATAGAAAAGGCTGGATCATAAAGCCTCGGTGCTCAAAGGTGTTGCTTAGAACACCAGCGCTTTCTTTCCAGGTTTCGCGTTCAAGCTTAAACGTGTCGTCAGCATTAGCACTTAAAACGGGTTTTATGACTATCGTGTCACTGTTAAATTCGTCAAACGCCTTATTTATAACATCGTTATTAAATGTGCTTTCCCATATTGTTTTCACAATGGGAATACCTGTACATTCAAGGTCTTTGAGATAATGCTTCTCTATATTCCATTGCATCAGCCTCAAAGGGTTTAACAGCGTCGCGTCTGATGCGTCTATCTTTTTTAGACAGGCAACAAATGCATCGGCGTATTGCTGATAATCCCATGTACTTCGCACGATAACATAGTCAAAACGACTCCAGTTTTCAGAATTCGTATGCCATGATACGGTTTCCACGTTCCAACCTTTTTGATTGAAATGTGGCACCAATAATTCGTCATACACAAAGAAGTCTTCAAGATTATCAGTGGAAAGAAAAGCAACCGAAGGCATGTAACTCTCCTTAAAACATAACGCTGGGCCTTTAAAATAAAGGCGACTAGACAAAAGTTAAATGGTTAAAAAACGTCAGTTTTCGTAAAATAGCGAAAATTAGCACAGTTTGAACTTCTCACCTACAATTTCAGTTCAAATACTCGTCGGAGAATGACATGCAGTACCCTTGGCTTCTTGATGGACACAAGATTTTTCGAGTAGTGATCGTTGTTCAGCTTATCATTGCTGTGGCGATTGGCCTCTTTACCGGAGAATTACTGCCAGCATTCATTTTTGGTGTTCCGATTGCCGCCGTGCCTTTGGTGTTAAGCTTTCAGGACCCTTATTCTTCATTGAGTCGTCAGGCAATGGCAATAGGCGTACAGTTGCTTACGGCGTTACACATACACCAGTCATTTGGCTTAATTGAAATTCATTTTGAAATTTTCGTGCTGCTTGCGTTTTTATCCTGCTTTAGAGATTGGAAAGTCGTCGCTACGGGTACCGCAGTAGTTGCTGTTCATCATATCTCATTTTTCTTGTTGCAAGCCGGCGGCGCACCACTTTTCATTTTTGAAGAAGGTCATGTCACTTTCCCAATCCTTCTGATGCATGCTGCTTTTGCATTAGCTGAAGGTGGCGTATTAATGTACATAGCCAAACAAAGCCACCAAGAGGGTGCAGGTGCAGCAGAACTGCGGTTAGCCATTGAAACGATGCAGAAAAGCGATGGAAAGCTTGATTTGGGTGTAGCGCTCAACCGCAGACATAAAATTATTAGACCATTTGCCGAGCTTATCGACCAAGTTAGAGCGTTAGTAGAATTAGCTTCAAACCTTACCGAAGATGTTGTCCGCGGATGCGGAAAAATGGAGCATGCCGCCAATAACATGTTTGAGATAAGTCGCAATACCGACCAAGAGATTGCGATGGTGTCTGCATCGTCTGAAGAAATTGCACAAACTATGCAGCTTTCTACAGAACAAACTACCCTAGCTAGCGACAAAGCATCATCCGCTGAGGCATCTTCACGAAGCACTCGTGATACCATTTCTAACACCAGTCATACCATCGACTCATTGCGCAGTACATTGAATGCGGCAGCGCAGACAAATTCAGCGCTCAATGAACAATGCTCTCATATCTCAGAGGCGATGCGCTCAATAACCGCAGTTGCAGAGCAAACCAATCTTCTCGCATTAAACGCAGCTATTGAATCAGCGCGTGCGGGTGAACATGGTCGGGGTTTTGCCGTAGTAGCAGACGAAGTTCGTACCCTTGCAATCCGTTCTAAAGAAAGCGCAGATCAGATTACCAGTATTACTGAGCAATTGGTTGCGCAAACAGCAAGTTCAGTTGAACAAATGCAAAGCTGCATTACGCTCGTTGATGAAGCGGTCATTTCCAGTAACGATGCTACCGCTGCCATGACCGAGATCATGCGACAAATCCGTGATGCAAGCGAGAGCATGACGGAGATCGCTACATCGGCAATGGAACAGGAAACCGCATCAGCTTCTATTGCAGAGAGTACAGCTCGCTTGAGCGAGTTTACCTCTGAAGAACTTGCCACCGCAGAGTCTCTTGCGAAAGAAGTTGAGGTGTTATCAGAGATTTCAAAACGCATGCGAAACGCCATTGAGCGTTTCAAATTGTAATGTGTAACCTTGCTTCTAAGCCTTAGACCGTATGCGTACACGTTGGGGCTGGGCGCTTTTGATGTTATGGGCGGTGAGTTTGCTTACCGCCCTGCTAGTTTATGGACAGCGCCAACTGTCGTTATTTGACCCAGATGGAAACCTCCTTCACCTTACTACCGCGGCGGAATTCGACACACAGCTTGTAAAAGTGCTTAATCAGGCCAGTATCAAAGCAGGCACTATTGTGCACGTAGGCACGTCCTCTCGATGCTATTGTGAATCTTTGACCACACCCCACCAAAGCGAGCTCCTAAACAAGCTTGGTACCAGTTATGAAATGGTGCGCGTTAACGTAGAAGATGTGCCAGAGTTACAAAAAATGATACCTGCCGTACCCGCACTGATTATACTGGACGAACACAGCCACCTGCGTTACCTAGGCCCTTATGCCACGGGCTACGGCTGTTTTACCGGTAAAGACCTCGTTGATCAAATCGTGGGCTACACCACACAATCCCCATACAATGGCGCAGTGATTAATACCGACGCCGAAGGCTGCTTTTGCTAACGACTGGCACAAATTGTGTAAGTTCTATTGATAACGTTAATTGCCGCATAATCTGCAACAAAATGTGCGCATTTTTTACTCACTCAATGAGTATGCGGGCAAGGTTTACAAGGAGCCGATGATGTCAAAACACGCTACGCTTTACCGTATGGTTACTCCCAATCATATCTGTCCATTCGGATTAAAGTCGAAAGACCTGTTAGAAAGGCAAGGTTTCACCGTTGACGATCATCATCTAACAAGCCGCAGCGAAACCGACACATTTAAAGAAAAGTATGATGTAAAAACCACGCCTCAAACGTTCATTGATGATAAGCGCATAGGTGGTTACGACGACTTACGAGATTACTTTAACTTAAAGCAAGAAAGTGAATTTGGCTCTCGGTACACGCCTATTATTGTCATTTTCTCGTTAGCGGCTCTGATAGTAGCTGCACTAATGATAAAAGGCAGTATAGCAGTGGGTATAGCGCCTTTTGTAATGAACTTCATCGGTATCGCCATGGTGATGCTTGCGCTACAAAAACTGCAAGACCTGGTCGCTTTCTCAAACCAGTTTATCACCTACGATTTGTTAGCAATGAGACACGTTCGCTACGCTTATGTATATCCCTTTGCTGAGGCCTATGCTGGTTTAGGTATGCTCTCAGGTCTGCCAGCACTTATGGTATCGCCCATTTCTATTTTCATCGGAGCAATCGGCGCGGTATCCGTTATAAAGGCAGTGTATGTAGATAAACGGGAGCTTAAATGCGCATGCGTCGGCGGTAATTCAGACCTGCCCTTAGGTTTTATCTCCCTAACAGAAAACGTGGCGATGTTTGGTGCTGGCTTATATATGCTAGTCAACTGGCTAGCCAATTAACACCGCTAGTTTGTTACAGATAATACGGTACACGTCGCTCTTAAGAGGTCACTGATGAAGGGCGACTCATCCCCTTGATATGCGATACTACGCTGCGCCCCAGCGCGCTTAAATCATAGCCCCCTTCCAGCATGCTAACAATGCGACCATGGCAGCACTCATCGGCGATGAAACGCAATTGCTCGCTTATCCAGAAGTAATCATCCTCAACCAAGCGCAAATGGGCCATGGGATCTTCTGCATGGGCATCAAAGCCTGCAGAGATGAGAATAAGCTCTGGTTGGAAATTGCGAAGTGCATTAAACCAATGCTGCACTTTTTCTCTAAACACATCCCCTGTGGCGCCAGCCTCAAGAGGTACAGATAATATGTTACTCGCTGACACTGGTGAGCCGCTATGCGGGTAGAACGGGTGCTGAAAGCTACTACACAGCATTATGCGCTGATCACCTGCAACAATTTGTTCGGTACCGTTGCCGTGATGAACATCGAAGTCGATTATGGCTACCCGCTTTAACGCATAGCTTTGAAGGGCATAGCGTGCAGCAATAACTATGTTATTAAATACACAAAAACCCATGGCGCTGTCGTAGGTAGCGTGGTGACCAGGTGGCCTGGTTGCACAAAAGGCTTGCCTATCATCGCCATCCATAACCCAATCTACGGCGTTGCAGCCTGCACCCGCCGATTCCAAAGCAGCGGTTAAACTGTGGCGCATTAGTCCGGTGTCTTCATCGAGCCAAGCCACGCTGTCTTTACTCTCCGAATACTGGGTTTTTTCATGATCGCTGAACATCGCTTGCGCTGCATGCGCAAACACGCTTTTTACATAGTAAGGATCATGCGCCAGCGACAGGTGAGCTTCAGCAATCGGTGTGGCGTCAGCGTGCTCACACACCATTTCTAGACCAGAGGAAAGCAGCTGGTCGTCTATGGCAAATAAACGGTCGGGTGACTCTGGGTGGTCTTTACCTAAATCGTGTTTTGTACCGTGCTTGCCTCGAAATATTTTTACTGTCATGTCAATGATGCCACATCTAGAACTAACTCTATATCACTGGGGTCACCAGTGAACTTTCTTTTGAATTTCGCCTGCTCAAAAATGGCGATCATCGGGCTGTTGTCGCCGCGGACATAAGCCATCATCTTTGCTATGCCACGCACCTTTGCAACATTAATTAATTCATTTAAAAGCCGGCTCGCCATGCCTTTGCCTTGCTGGGTTTCCCGCGTTACAAAGGCCGCCTCACAAGTATTGTCATGCGGGTTGTAATAAAAACGGCCTACGGCGTGAATAGTAATGCGAGAGCCTTCTTGCCTCACAATACACAGCGCAGCGTCTGAACTTTGATCTACCGACACCAAGTTGCATGATTTCTCACGCGACATTTGCTTAGGGTCGTAGTTGTATCTAAGCCTGAGCGTCTCCTTAGTATGAGAATAGAAAAACTCTTGAAGACGCCTTTCATCCGCTGGATTCAATGGCCGCATGTAAAACGTCTCTCCCTGAATATTCAGCTTTTTAAGCTGAATAACGCCTAATTCAGGAATGTCGGTAGGGTATTTTTCTTGGTAATGAGGCACCCAGTAGTGCTGGCGAACATCCTCAAGTAGTGCCGCGCGAAATTTTGGATGCGCCACGCGAATAAGTTCAAGGGCTCGCTCTCGAATGCTTTTTCCTTTAAGCGATGCTATGCCGTACTCCGTTACAACATACTGCACATTCCCCCGCGAGGTGACGACGCCAGCGCCTTCGCTGATACGCGGGGTTATGCGAGAGATCGTTTCGTTTTTTGCAGTCGACGGCAGTGCGATAATTGCTTTACCGCCCTTACTAATAGACGCACCGGTGACAAAGTCCACCTGCCCGCCTATACCGCTGTAGAAATCGTACCCCAACGAGTCCGCCACCACTTGCCCGGTCAAATCAACTTCAAGTGCGCTGTTTATTGCAACCATGTTGTCGTTTTTCGCAATGTTGGTGGGTTTATTCACATAGCTACTAGGGTAAAACTCAATGTGTGGGTTACTGTCAATTAAGTCGTAAAGTTTACGGGTACCAATGGCAAAACTGGTCACAATTTTACCGGGGTGGAAGGTCTTCTTTTTATTTGTAATAGCGCCCGACTCTAGCAACTCAATAATACTGTCTGTGAGCATTTCACTGTGAATACCCAAATCCTTATGATTACACAGATATTTAAGGGTCGCGCTGGGGATTTTTCCGATACCAAATTGCAGCGTTGCGCCATCGTCAACAAGCATTGATACATACTGGCCAATACGCTCGGCAACCGAGTCAATCGGTGGCGGCGTTACTTCTACCAAAGGCTCTTCCGCTTCGATACAGGCAGTAATTTCGCTGATATGAATGTAGGAATGTCCGGCGGTTCTGGGAACTTGAGGATTAATTTGGGCAATCACTTTCTTGCTTTGCCTGATTGCTGACATAGCGATATCTACTGCCGGACCTAGAGAACAATAGCCAAACTCATCGGGGGGGCTTACATTCACTAAAGCTGCATCTAAGGCTAGGGTACCATCACTAAACAAACTTGATATTTCTGACAGGAAAACCGGGGTATAGTCTGCGCGTCCTTCATCGACAGCTTTACGCATGGCCTCTCCACCGATAAAGAAGGTATTTGCTTTAAACAAGTTTTTATATTCTTCTTTAACCCAGCGGGTATCACCTAATGCCAGCATATGCACAAGTTCTATGTCGCTAAAGCCTTCGCTGTGATCAATTAGATGCTGTACTAGCGCATGAGGAACCGACGCATTGCCGCCTACAAAGACGCGGCAGCCAGACTTTATTAAAGATGACCACTGTGGTGCTTGAGGTAAACTAAATGCCATATCCATCTGCCCTGTTTCTCGCAATATCTCATCATGCCATAAAAACAGACAATTTCCTGCATTTGCGCGAGCGCGCACTATAAGCGATTGGTCGTAGGCACCGTTAATCCTTCCCTACAAAAAAAGGCCCAGCAGTATTCGCTGCTAGGCCTTTCAAAAAATCATTGCCGAAGTACGCTTGGACTTAATTAACTTATCGTTTCGCTCATCACTGCAACCTTACAAGGTCACATTGACTAATAACGAAACTTTTCCAACCAGTTTCTGAAAAACGGTGAAATTACCGACTTACTATTTGCAAGGCGATGACCGTCATTCAACAATAAAAGCTGTGCTTTTTGATGACGGGCGTACTTAAGACTGTTTTCAATTGGAACAATATCATCATTCCAACCGTGCACCAGACTTACGTACCCATCATAGGGGAACCGTTGAATTTTATAATTCGGCAAATAAAGAGCAGGCGCCATAAGAAATACGCCTCTGGCTGATATTTGACTTGCCGCAGCCAAAGAGACATAACCGCCCATACTCGACCCAACTAAAACAACGTCATTGCACTTTTCGGCAATGGTTTCTTTTAAACGTTCTAGTCGGGCTTCAGGGCAGTCGAGGTCTTGATAGTCGATACTCTCTACACCAAAGCCCATATCACTCGCCACATTCGAAAGCGTGGTGATTTTGCTGCCCCAAGGGCCACTTTCTTTACCGTGAGAAAATACTACAGTGGTCATTACCAATATCCCTATTTTTTAAATAAGCGTTTTTTTCTCACTCTAGCGCACTTACTTATTGCTTGTCTTGTTTATGAAACAGTTTTTCTACCATTACATAAAACATGGGCACAAAGAAAATCGCTAAGAACGTGGCTGCAAACATGCCGCCCATCACCGCAATACCGATAGCATTTTGGCTTGCTGCACCAGCGCCGCTAGCTAATGCAAGGGGTGTTACCCCTAAAATAAACGCCATAGACGTCATCAATATAGGCCGGAAACGTTGCGACGCAGCGTTAGAAACAGCAGTCATCAAATCTTCACCATTTTCATACTGCTCTTTGGCAAATTCGACAATAAGAATGGCATTCTTTGCGGCCAGCCCGACTGTTGTCAAAAACGCGACCTGCAGATAAACATCATTAGGTAAATTAAAGATAAATGCGGCCGTTACTGAGCCTAAAATTCCAAGCGGTACAACCAACATAACAGCAAAGGGTACTGACCAACTCTCGTACAGTGCGGCCAAGCACAGGAAGACGATCAGAATCGAAAGTGCATAAAGCATCGGTGCCTGAGAGCCCGCTTCTTGTTCTTCGAAAGACAAACCAGACCATTCAATGGCAAAGCCCGGGGGTAACTGCTCTACCAGCTTCTTCATTTCGGCCATTGCCTCACCCGAAGAGATGCCCTCGGCAGCACTACCCTGAATATTTACTGAAGATATACCGTTAAACCGCTCTAGCTTGGGCGAACCATAAACCCACTCTGTGGTAGAAAAGGTGCTGAAAGCGACCATCTCACCATCGCTATTGCGTACAAACCATTTATCTAAGTCTTCAGGGGTCATGCGATGTGGCAAGTCTGCCTGCATATAAACTCGCTTAATACGACCCTTATCTATGAAATCATTGACGTAGCTGGAGCCCCACGCTATTTGAAGCGCGTTATTTATCTCGCTTAAATTCAGACCTAGGGCTGATGCTTTCTCGCTATCAATGTTAATTTTAAACTGAGGCACATCGCTTAACCCGTTTGGACGTACGCCTGAAAGCTTAGGATTTTGTGCGGCCATACCTAAAAGTTGATTTCGCGCGTTCATCAAGGCTTCATGGCCATTTCCGCCTCTATCCACCAGCTGCATATCAAAACCTGTGGCGTTACCTAATTCCATGATCGGCGGAGGCACAATTGGAAAAGCCGATGCGTCTTGAATTTGACTGAAGGCGCCGAATGCTCTTTGCGTTACAGCAAAAGCTGAATTGTTTTCATCCCGCACACTCCAGTCATTGAAATTCAAAAACGCCATACCTGCATTTTGTGCCTGACCAGCGAAGCTAAAGCCAACCACAGCAAACATACCGTTTACCGCTTCTTGTTCTTCTTCAAGAATGTAGTCTTCAACCTGTTTAATAGCTTCAAGGGTTCGGCCGGCGGTGGCGCCCGGCGGCGTGCTGA
Organism: Alteromonas sp. IB21; assembly: GCF_016405965.1. GTDB lineage: Bacteria > Pseudomonadota > Gammaproteobacteria > Enterobacterales > Alteromonadaceae > Alteromonas. Next base: position 37,983 of record NZ_JAEFCD010000026.1, read on the forward strand.
CTAGTATCATCATGCGGCCTTGGTCTTCATCAGGAAGAAATGCTCCGGGCAATTGACTAAAGATAAACACCATACCGCCCACTAATAACCCGTAAACAACGAAATAGCGTTTCGCTCGTTTGGCCATATGCGTCGTGGTGCGTTGATAGCGGTCGCGGCCTTTGTTGAACGTTCGGTTAAACCAGCCAAAGAAGCCTTTGTTCTTATCATGATCTTCCGGGTGTTTTTTCAACAAGGTGGCACATAACGATGGAGAAAGAATGATAGCAACTAGCACAGAAAACGCCATGGCTGACACAATCGTTACCGAGAACTGACGGTAAATAGCGCCAGCAGAACCACTAAAGAACGCCATGGGAATGAAAACGGTGGATAACACCGCAGCAATACCGACCAGTGCGCCTGTGATTTGTGTCATTGACTTCTTAGTGGCTTCGGCAGGCGATAAACCTTCCTCTTCCATAATTCGCTCAACGTTTTCCACCACAACAATGGCGTCATCGACCAACAGACCGATAGCAAGCACCATAGCGAACATGGTAAGCACGTTTATACTAAAACCAAAAGCAAGCAGCACAGCAAACGTACCAAGCAATACAACGGGTACCGCAATGGTAGGAATAAGCGTAGCACGCCAGTTCTGCAAGAAAAGTAGCATGACTAAGAACACCAGCACCACCGCTTCAATTAGCGTGTGTACCACCGACTCAATCGAGAGTTCAATGAACGGCGAACTATCAACGGGATACACCACTTTTACCGTATCAGGTAAATTTGAGCGCAGCTCTTCAACGCGGGCTTTCACCGCATTAATCGTGTCTAACGCATTAGCACCAGAGGCAAGACTAATGGCCATACCTGAGGCTGGTTTGCGATCGTAGCGAACAATAACATCATAGCTTTGTGCGCCAAGCTCTACGCGAGCTACATCACGCACGCGCACCTGAGAGCCATCGGTATTGACTCGAAGCACGATATTCTCAAAGTCTTCCGTCGTTTGAAGGCGACTCTGTGCCTGAATAGTTGCATTAATTTGTTGGTTTTCAATGGCCGGCATGCCACCCAACTGGCCTGCCGAAACATCAGTATTTTGAACTTGTACTGCGGCCTGTACGTCGGTAGGCGTTAGGTTATAGCTATACAGTTTGTCAGGATCTAACCAAATACGCATGGAGCGCTGTGCACCAAAGACACGCACATTACCCACGCCATTAACGCGCGAAATAGGATCTTGAAAACTAGACACCAGCATGTCGCTCAAGTCGTACTGTGTCATGGTGTCATCTTCTGAGTAGAACCCTACCGCCAGCGCAAATGCACTGTTCGCTTTGGTAACAGTTACCCCCTGCTGCTGAACTTGAGTAGGCAGAAGCGGCAACGCACCCTGTACCTTATTTTGTGTTTGAACCTGCGCAATATCTGGGTCTGTACCAGGCTCGAATGTCAGCGTAATCGACATAGTGCTGTTCGAGCTGCTTGCCGAGAAGTAACGCAAGTTATCAATGCCGGTTAGGCTTTGCTCAATAACTTGTGTCACGGAATTTTCAACGGTTTCTGCTGACGCTCCTGGATAAGATGCAGAGATGGTTACCGACGGTGGCGCCACCTTTGGATACTGCTCAATGGGCAGCGAAGTAATGGCTAGAACACCAGCCATCATAGTGATAATTGCCAACACCCATGCAAACACGGGCCTGTCTATGAAAAAACGAGCCATATTACTTAAATTCCTTGTTTGCTATCGAGAGCCACGTGATGACGGTTGCCACTCTGATGGGTTAACTTTCGCGCCGGGCTTAACCTTCTGATAACCGGTTACAATGACCTTCTCACCTTCGCTCACCCCGCTTTTTACCACATATTGGTCACGATATATTTTGCCAATGTCTAGGGTACGTCCTTCAACCTCATTGTTCTGATTTACGACATACACTGACAGTGAGCCATCTGGCTGACGGGTTGTGGCGCGCTGAGGCACTAACAACGCATTTTCGCGACCTGTAATCACATGACCTTTCACAAATAAGCCTGGAAGTAAAACGCCGTCGGGATTTGGCATTTCAGCACGAAGGGTAACTGAGCCTGTGGTTTCATCCACGGTGACTTCAGAAAACTTTACACTACCGGTCTGGCCGTAGCGCTCACCTGTCACCTCGTCTACCGTCACTTCGACGTCCATCGAGCCCTGCTTGCGCATAGACTGACGCAGGGTGATGATAGAAGAACCAGACTCCTGCATATCGATATACACTGGGTCTAACTGAGTTATTGTTGCTAATTGCTGCGCTTGATTTGTGGTAACCAGGGTACCTTCGGTAACAAACGAGCGACTAATACGGCCACTAATAGGTGCGTAAACCTTGGTATAGCCCATATTCACTTTTGCCACATCAACCGCGGCCTCTGCTACGCTTATCGCTGCCTGCGCCTGATCCTTTTGGGCAATAACATCATCGTACTCTTGCTTACTCACGGCATTTTGCGCAACTAAATCATCGTAACGACGGGCCTTTGCTTCCAATGTTTTAAGGTTTGCTTCTACACTCTTAAGATCGGCTTTAGCACTATTTAATTGTGCAAGGTAACGTGCCTCATCAATTTGATAAAGCTGCTGGCCTTTCTCTACATGAGCACCTTCTTCAAATAAACGGTCAGTGATAACGCCGTCTACCTGTGGACGAACCTGAGACTGTCGAGACGGGCTCACCCGCCCTGGCAACACCATTTCATGTACTACAGGTTGTTTTTTCAGTGTAACCACCGATACCGACGGCGCTGGCATGCCTTGCTGAGCACCCGCCTGTGCCTGTTCACCCTCGTTTGAACACCCAACAACAGCAATCATTGTCATCAGTGCTGCAGTAACATAAAAAATGCGACCCATAAATTTTCAATTTCCCAATAACTTTTACAGAGCGCGACACGTGCTCTGTATTTCCAATATAAACCCAGTGATTTGTGCTTGCGATACGCCGCGTCTTTTGAGCTGACCGAAATCTCAATAATAAAGCGCGGTGGAGACTCGACATAACAAGCACTATTTATTACGAATCTAAACGTAGATAGCTCATATTGTGCGCATTTATACATCACAATAAAAGAGAATGAAGTTGAAGTTACCGATGTTGTCGGTCAATCACCGGAGGGTTTGTACTTTATACGAATAATACGAAATCATTAAGGCACAGATGTCCTATTTAAACGAATAATATTGTAAAAGCACGTGATAGGCGTGGATTACATTTTGCGCTTTTTCCTGCTCACCGCCCTTGTCAGGGTGCACTAACTGAAGGTTTTTCTTGTACGCGCGCTTCAATAAAGCGAGCGTCATGGTTCCTTCTTCACACAAGCCCAGCAACTGGTGTGCCTCATCAATTTCACCCGGCTGCACAACCGTGATCTTTTCCCCTGCCATTCGCTGCCAGAATTCATCGAGCAAATTATCAACGCTGTTGCGGTCCGCATTCTCAAAATTAGACCAATCCAAATAGTAATCAGCGAGGGTATCGACCTCTTCTAACTGCGCACGGTGAACTGTGCCGTCGCGTTTTTTCTCTACTACCGATTGTTTAGCTACCAACTTAATATTGAGCGCGTGAATACTGAGTTCACCCTCGTCTACTCTACGCCAGTAACGTCTAAGCTTATAAAGCACATGGAACAAAACAAAATGTGTTTTAAACAGTACCAGAGGGTCTCGAAGTGCATCTTCATCGAAAAATCGATAAGGCGCCTTTTTTAACAATTCAATGAGATCGTATTCGCTTATTCCTTCTGTAAATAACGCTTTTTGCGTCGACAATATATCAAACAGCAAGTCAGCGTGCTGAGCGCCTATGCTTTCATTGTCGGTATGAGCTTGCACGTTACTTTTCTCCAGCTTGACAGTGGTGACCACTGATTGCTTCCCACAATATAGTACTTCAAACAACAACAGCGATATTTATTACGAGAAACTAATCCAAAAGACCCGATTGACTGTTAAAGTAGGTTGCTCAAACAAAAATAACAACCTTGGAGTTCACTTGAAAGCACTCATTGCCCTTACCAGTATCGTTGGATTTCTCATGGTCGTATTGCCCGGCCCACTTTATCAATACGCAGGCGTGAGCCTAGGCACAGCATTTACCTCATTGCGCTTTGGCGTCTATGTAGGTGGTGCCGCCATAATACTGATCATTTTGCAGGTATTAATTAATCGTAAAAACGTGAGTTGGGGAAGTACGCTAATATGTGCGATCTTGGCTTTAGTTGCGGTTGCCATGCCCGTTAGCATGATGAGTAAAGCGAGCGCTGTTCCGCCAATTCATGATATCACCACCGATGTTACGAACCCGCCACAATTCGTGGCCATTGCGCCACTTCGAGAAGGTGCGCCTAATTCTGTTGCCTATGAAGGCGGCGATGTAACCAAACAGCAGCTTGAAGCATACCCTGAAATCAAAACGCAGCTTCTTCCACAACCCATCAACGAAGTATATGTCGCTGCCGAAAACGCGATTGCGGCGCTAGGTTGGGAACAAGTCACCGAAGGTGCTTTACCCAATACCCTTGAAGCGACTGACACCACCACGTGGTTTGGATTCAAAGACGACGTTGTGATAAGGCTCACGGCGAAAAGCGATGACACCTTGGTTGATGTGCGCAGTAAATCACGAGTAGGAAAAAGTGATTTAGGTAAAAATGCAGAGCGTATTGAAACCTTTATGGCCGAACTTAGAAACCAGCTGGGCTACAACTAAGTTTTACGCATTGCCTGTTTATGTGCGGCGCATACCAAACGAAAAAGCCCGACAGGACAACACTGTCGGGCTTTTTTAAGGTTAGCTGATTAGTAGCTCAGCTTTCACTACTTCGATAACTGACGCTAATGCGCGAGTTTCAACACTATCACGCCCGCAACAATAAGTGCGACGCCAAAATAACGTGCCAGTGACGCAGGGTCGCCATAAAACATAACGCCAACTAAAAACGTGCCTGCCGCTCCAATTCCCGTCCATACCGCATAGGCAGTACCAATAGGAATGTGTTTTTGTGCCATCCACAGGCAAAAGCCACTGGCGGCCATAAACCCAATCGCAAGCAAGATACCCATTACTCGGGTCTCCGCCTCCTGCGACATCTTCAGTCCAACAGGCCAGCCGATTTCCAGTAGGCCAGCAACAATCAAATACATCCAGCTCACTACTCTATCCTTTTGCGTGCGCACATATCAGCATTAGGGTAACAGTTAAGACTCAAATGAAAACTCTACGCGTCTTGAAATTGGGTTACCTAACGTTTTTATTTACAGACTTGCCAATTGAAGGCTGACCATGCCCAAAACTGCCGCATTTAACCGGTTGAACCAGCGCCAAAAGTTCGGACGCTGCATATGATGCGCAAAGCGTGCAGTCAGCGTACTTAAACCAATGAACCAAACAATTGATGCACCAATGGCTCCGCCAACGAACCACCATTTGTTTTCCTGCCACTGACTTGCCAAATTACCCATTAGCAACAAGGTATCTAAATAAAAATGGGGGTTCAGCCACGTCACTGCTAGCGCGATTAACAGGGCTTTTTTGAACGACAGCTGTTTCTTCGCCATTTGCAAAACTAACGCATCATTTGCCATAGACGATTTAATTTTGTTGACGGCAATCCATAACAAGAATGCTACGCCAGCCCATTTAGTAATGGTGACGAGCATTGGGTATTCTTGCAGTAACAGGCCAAACCCCATAGCTCCCAGGCTTATGGATATTGCGTCACTTAAGATGAATAGGAGCACAAATAAGCTTGTCCACTGTCGCTTCATCGATTGCTCGATAAGAAAGCTATTTTGCGCACCTACCGCGATGATAAGGGTTCCGCCCATCACGAAACCACTTGTTACTGCCGCTAACATGTTACCTGCCTCTTAAGTAAAACAATTATAAAATTTAAAACGTACTGGTTGCCCCAGCTTTAAAAGCAAAGATGCTGTACAACCAAATAATTGCCTTGATTTTATACACCTTGGAGGACTAAATTAAATTAATGATATTTGTTTTTGATAAGCAAAATTAATATTTATAACCTTCTTTTCACAGGTGGCTTTCTTATGCTTGATTATGATGCGTTGCGGTGTTTTCACGAAGTGCTTCGCTATGGTGGCTTTGAGAAAGGAGCTCAGGCCCTCAACCTTACTCAATCTGCAGTCTCGCAAAAGATTAAACGGCTAGAGCAAAGCGTCGGTGGCCCGGTTATGGTGCGAACAAAGCCCTTAAAGCCCACACCGCTGGGCAAAGAACTGCTAGCGCACATACAAAAGGTTAGCGTATTAGAAGAAGCGTTAAACATTAAAAGCGGGCTTGAAGCCTCGGCAGCACCGCTAAGTGTAGCGGTGAACAATGATGTATTGGCGACGTGGTTTTCCCAAGTGATGGCCGCATTTTGTGACAAGCGAGCTAACCCTGTTCATATCGTTAATGCAGACCAAACACAAACACGTGATATTCTTCAGCAGGGGCGCGTTATGGCCTGCATAAGCCAAACGGGTACACCGGTCACCGGCGGCCAGTCATTAAGGCTGGGCACTATGCGCTATCAACTTTACGCGTCTCCCCGCTTCATTGAGCGCTATTTGCACAAAGGCATATCACCGGCACGTGTTATGGAAACACCAGGGTTACTTTACGATGAATATGATGTCACCTTACTTACCGACTATCAGAGGGAATGCCTTAACATTGCGCCAACCTTCACCTCCTGTCATTGGTACCCCTCATCTCATGGGTTTGTAAAAATGGCATTAGATGGCGTGGTGTGGGCGCTACTTCCAACACTACAAGTTGCGCAAGAGGTAGAAAAAGGTGAACTTGTTCCACTATTTCCTAAGCAGGAATTAGGCGTGCCTCTATTCTGGCACTGGACAACCCTTGAGTCTGCTGCACTTGCAGATTTAACCAGAGCGGTTAAACACATAGCCAAAGCTCAGTTAATATAGGAACTGGTTAAGAGGCCACGGGGGCCTCGTCTTTTTTCTGCGCTTTAACGTGATACATTATTTTATCCGCTTTATCCAGCAAACTGGTTAAATCCTTACATCGCTCTTGAGTGATATAGGCGCCAACACTGGCTGTTACGGGTATAACATAGTTATCTGTTCTAATGTCTCTGCCATTCAAACTAACTTCTACGCGAGCCGCTAAACGCTCCGACTGCCCTTCACTGTAACAATGACTCAACACCACAAATTCGTCACCACCCAAACGACCAACTGCATCCTGTTCTCGACATCGACTCTTTAAAATCTTGGCAATAACCTGAAGCACTTTATCTCCGGCATGGTGACCATATTGATCGTTGATTTCCTTGAAATGATCAACATCAATAAAGAGAAGCGTAAGGTACCCTCGCTCCTTGTTGTAAGTAGACAACATAGTATTCGCCATGCTTTCCCAGCCGCTGCGATTGAGCACGTTACACAAAGCATCTGTCGAAGCTCGCTTAAAAGCTCCCACTCTATCATCGTCTAGTTTTTTTACTTTTCTGCATGTCGCCATCGCAAAAATAAACGCTTCCAGCGTGATACCAACAACCAGACCGTATCGATACATAAATTCTGACGTGTCTACAAAGACCAAACGGAAAAGCATGGTGAGCACCATTACCGCGATGCCAGTCATAACAAGGGCTGAGCAGTGAACTTTTCGATACGTGGCATATACGCAACTTGATAGCGTACCTGTCATAGTGATTAGCGTTATCAGACTCAGCATGTGATTAACAAGTGCTGCCCCACTGTAAGGAAGTACGAGTTGCAACAGAGATAACGCTAAAGCTGTATTCGCCATTCCAAGTAAGAAATGACGCTGCCAACCCATTAATAACACTTTGAAATCGAGTAGTTGATCAAGAAATCTAACAGCAGCAAAAACAGTGAGCCCAGCAAACAACAAAATAAGCTTAAAATTGGAAAAAAGACTTATATCGGGGAAAACAATGTTTAACAGTCCCTCTTGAAGGGAAAAAAAAATGGCCGCACTGAACACGTAAAAACTGTAGGAATAAAAGCCATAGTTGCGCATGCTGCTTCCTAACATGCCTACGTAAAGCACAAGCGCGAAGCAAAAACCAATAAACAAGCTCATGGTAAGGGTGTGAATAGAAGAAAATCTTTGATAATCGGCTAGCGTAGAGACATTTAACGTTAAAAACCTTTCAACTTGAGAGCTTAAGTCTAAGTAAAATAGCTTATTTGATGGGTCGAGCGGGTAAGCTTCAAAAGCGCCAGGGAGGGCGGAGATTTTGCGCATGTCCTTATCATATAGCTGATTGAACGAGATGAAATTATCAGAAAAATAAAGTATGTGGGGCGAGTCAATATCACAGACAAAAGAAAAACGCTGCTGCCCCGCCTCTACCGGCACCTTAGCGGTAATAGCAAACCCATCTTCTCCGGCCATTTCACATGCAGCGAACCCTTGAAAACTAACGACTAATAGTCCGAGGCAAAGCCATAAGCGGGAAAAAACGTTTGAGACATTACTTGTCATAAATGAATTCCTACCGGTACTACTGCCAAATCCGTGTAGCAAGCATATCCCTGTAAAACATCACATAAGGAGTGTTATGCACCGCGGGTCTTAATGATAAATTTAATACCTGTAAAGCCTAGTTGAGAAATTAGAAAACACAGCAAAATCTCACCAAAGGTTAACTCAGCGGCTAGGTTTGATAAGGTTTCCTGCTAGAGAGTTTCGCCGCCATCCACCTTAAATTTGACCTCTGCAATACCGTTAAGACAAGGCTTTGCAAATAAAAACCCTTGGAATCTTTGCACGCCTATGTGTTGTAACCACAACCACTCTTCTATTGTCTCTACCCCCTCAACGACAAGCGGAATCCCCATTGCATTAGCAAACTCTAACACCGCTTCAGTAATAGCTTGCCGATGGCCATTCTCGTGAATTCCTGTGGTAATTTTTCTGTCTAACTTTATTTTGTCTGGGGAAAAGTCAGCAAGCAGCGATAGCCCTGCGTAGCCGGCGCCAAAATCGTCTATCGCAATTTTAATGCCGCGAGACCGAACGCGCTCAACGGCTTCGAAAAAAGCGTCGTTCTCTTTGATTATTTCTGTTTCTGTCACCTCCAGCACTAACTGTTCTGGCTTGAGTCCACTTTCTCCTAGTAACTTACATAAATATTCGCCTACATCGGGCAAGTAAGTCATTGCGCCGGGACATAAATTAATAGAAAGTGACTGGGATGGGTTGAGTAACTTCGCTCCTTGAGCAATAGCAATGGCTTTGCTTTCAAGGTCAAACTTATACTTCTCTTCACCGTCTAAACAATCGAGGATCGCTTCAGGAAATTCGCCATCGTCACTTCTTATCAAGGCTTCTAATGACGTAATTTTGCCTTTAAAGGTATCGATGATTGGCTGAAACGCAAATTGGATGTGTGAGTTCTCAAACTGAGCAATCGAGGTAGCGGCAGTTGTTATCTTAGCACTTATACTCTTGCGTTCTGAATCGCTCAAACAGTTACGCCACCTTCCAGAGGCAAAGCTGTTTAATAGCGCAAACATTCTCCCCTCTCGATTAAGTGTGAGGTCTGGTGGTAGCCAGTAGCAACGACTGCCTTCATTCACCGTCAGCGCTCTCAATAACCATTCACCAAAGTCTCTTTTATGAACGACAAGTTCAGTCACCTTGACGATATTGGTATGCCGGCTGTCTCCTTTGATGTGTTCGTAAAGCGCGTGAACGACGTCACTCTTCCCTTCAAGTACCTGAAAAAAATATTCACCATCAAACAGCAAGATACCTGTAATGTTGTTTTCTCGATTAAAAGGTATAGAGTCTGATGTGATCTTGAGTAAGTCATCCTCACTAAACTTTGCTGTTGCCTTGCTTCTATAAACCAGCTGTTTAAGCACTAATGCTGCCCCGCTCACTTTATGTTACTACTTTCCATGTGGTGGATTTACCATGCATTGAATGGTATGCAGCCAGGTTTTGTTCCTGTCGACACTATTCCAGTATAGACATGACTTAGCCAACTCTCCAACGTAAATTGACACGTCTACAGCAGTGACGGGAGTTCTAGCGTCTTTCTATCGCTGGAATTTCTAAGTACGCGTCTGGATCTGACGCTTTCAATGCATCGAGCTTTCGTTTTCTGTCGGCACGTTCTTCAATGGTTTCGCCAAACACGTTTATGTGCAGGTCGGCAATTAACGTTTTCGCTTCTTCCTTAGTGAGCAGCCCCATTAATTCGCCCGCGTGCATAAAGCCTTGCACTCTGTATTTGTCTGTATCGACGTTTTTACCCGCTTTACTTGCCAAATATAAACGCATTAACTGCGTTGTACATGCGTCTACAAAACGCGCTTTGTCACTCTGACTGGACATCATTCTATTCCTTTAAGACAGACGCTAAAACTCTACCTTAGCGAGTTTCAGCGTATATTGATAGATAACTACGTATGTTAGATGACACGTTTAACTGCCTTATTTACAATAATTTTCAACTAAAGTTCATTGGTACAAATGCCGCATGAGACCTACGCTTAAGCAGGTGAACTGACCTTTATGTGCGTGTTCATAGCAGCCAGTCCGCCAAAGGTGTTAGAGAGTTAGTCTTTCTATGAAGTCACGGTGAAAAGGTAAGTGAGCTCCGTTATGCAATTAAGAAAAGCAATCGTTTTATTCGCTGTTTTGACATTGTCCCCATTTACTTATGCTACAGACGCTGGACATCATTGGCAGACAACACCCCACCATTTATCTGCATTGGTAGGTACGACCTATACCAAAGAGTGCGGAAACGCATTCACATTAGGTATCGACTACGAATACCGTGTGAGCGACTTTTTAGGTGTGGGGTTTGTTGCAGAGTACGCTTATGAAGATTTAGATGCGTATACTTATCTACTGGTTGCAGACCTTCACATCACTAACAACTTTATTGCACAAATTGGCCCCGGGGTGGAATTTCACGGCAGTCATAAAATGGAGGTGGCTCGTTTAGGCTTTTTGTACGAGTTTGAAGTATCTGGCTTTACCATCTCGCCGCAGCTTCATTACGACTACCACCGAAACCACAAAAGCGCTGTTGTTGCAGGGCTTGCGATTGGTATGTCGTTTTAAACCACCTGCCCCGCTGCCCAGCCACTGCTCCAAGCCCATTGGAAATTAAAGCCACCTAGCCAACCGGTAACGTCAACCACTTCGCCAATAAAGAAGAGGCCTTCCACGTTTTTAGCCATCATGGTTTTAGACGATAACTCGTTGGTATCTACCCCACCTATGGTGACCTCGGCAGTGCGATAACCTTCTGTACCGTTGGGTTTTACCTGCCAATTCTCAAGCGTGTCAGCAATGGCATCACATTCCCCATGAGTAAGCTGTTTAATCGGTACGTTGCGCCAATTATGGTATTCAATAAAGCTTTGCACCATACGCTTTGGGAACACTTTGTTAAGGCAGGTAGCCAGCAGGGCATCGGGGGTTTCAGTACGTGCGGTTTGTATAAGCGCCGTGGCGTCGTCATTGGGCAGCGTATTAATACTTAAGCTGTCACCCGCCTCCCAATAGCTGGAAATTTGAAGCATAGCCGGGCCGCTTAAGCCACGGTGAGTAAACAGCATGGCTTCTTTAAACGTGGTGTCGTTACAGCTTGCGTATACGTCTACTGCAATACCGCTCAGTTCGGCCAGTGTCTCTTTGTCTTTATCGTGCAAAGTAAATGGCACGAGGGCTGCCCGGGTAGGTAAAACCTTCAGACCAAATTGCTCGGCAATTTTGTAACCAAACGGGGTGGCACCAAGCTTTGGCATACTCAAACCGCCAGTCGCAATAACCAGCGACTCGCACTCATAATCCCCATTTGTAGTTGAAAGTAAGTACCCACTTTCTGTTTTCTCTACGCTTAAAATTTCACAGCGGGTAGTAATGGTAACGCCCGCTTTGTTACATTCATTAAGTAGTAAGTCAACGATGTCTTTGGCGCTATCATCACAAAATAATTGGCCCAATGTCTTTTCATGATAGGCAATGCCATGTTCTGCCACTAAACCAATAAAGTCCCATTGGGTATAGCGGCTAAGCGCCGACTTACAAAAATGGGGGTTTTGCGATAGAAAGTTTTCAGGCCCCGCATACATATTGGTAAAGTTACAGCGACCACCGCCCGACATAAGAATTTTACGCCCAACTTTTTTGGCATGGTCGAGCACTTCTACACTGCGCCCGCGCGCGCCTGCCTGAGCTGCACAAAAAAGCCCAGCTGCGCCGGCCCCAATCACTATAACATCGCGCTTAATCACGGCTATCCTTTGGAAACACCGCTAGCGGGTGCGAAGTAATAAGCTGAACAAAAGCGCGGGTGCCCGGCTTAATAGCATTTTCGTGACTTACACGTACTTTAAGCTCGTCACCACTATCTAACATAACCGCGTACAAACGGCTTTCGCCTTCATAGCGCACCCATTCTACCGTGCAGTTGGTCTCACTAAGCGTAGCGTCTAGGCTTAAATCGTCAGGGCGCACCAGCAAATCTACATTGCCATTTGCCCCTTGCAGCGGTGTTCCTGGTACGTTACCAATTTCAGTAACGACAGTTTTGTCTGGATTTGCTTCACTAGCATCAAATGTTGCGCTCAAGAAACTAGCTTCGCCCATAAAGCGCGCCACAAATCGGCTGGCTGGCGAAGAATAACAGGCTTCTGGCGTGTCTAATTGCTCTAACACGCCTTTATTTAGAATACCTATCCTATCACCTACACTAAGCGCTTCTTCTTGGTCATGGGTAACCCAAATAGCGGGCACGCCTGCTTTTTTAAGCGCATCGCGAATTTCCCAGCGCAAACTGTCTTTAAGGGCGGCATCTAAGTTTGAAAGCGGTTCGTCAAGCAGTACATAGGCCGGCTCGTGGGCCAACGTTCTTGCCAACGCCACGCGCTGCTTTTGCCCGCCAGATAATCGCGCAGGTTTGGCATCACGAAAGTTATCTAGCCCTAATAGTGCTAACCAGTGATCAGCAAGCTTCGTATCTTTTAAACGGAAACACACATTCTGCTGAACCGTGAGGTGAGGAAAAAGCGCAAAATCTTGAAACACCATGCCCACGTTACGTTTTTCAGGTGGAACATGCTTGCTAGACGTACTTTGCCATTTGCCTAGACTCATTGCACCCTCAGAAATAGGAATAAGCCCTGCAAGCGCTTGCAAAATAGTCGTTTTACCGCAGCCGGTTGGTCCAACCAACATAAGGATTTCGTCTTGACCAAGTTCAAGATTTAACTTGTCGACAACGCGGGTAGACCCATAATTCACTGACAAATTACTAACACTTAGCATTACGAACGATCATCCTCAGTAACGGTAAATTGGGCTTTTCTTTCGCCCGAAAGCATAAGGATTAACCCCACGCCTGATAATAAAACTAATAACAACCCCGGTACGGCGGCACGACCAAAATAACCAGCCTCATACACACGCCACATATAAGTGGCTAAGGTTTCGAACCCCGTTGGCCCAAGCATTAAGGTAGCGGGAAGCTCTCGCATGGCCTCTAAAAACACTAAGGCTGCGCCGGCTATCATACCACGTAGAGTGAGCGGCAGCGTAACCCGCATAAAGGCTTCCCGCGGGCTAGCACCGAGTACACGGGCCGCCTTTACTAGACCTGAATCGATGTTTTCGGCAGTACTTCTTACGCTACCCACCGCAAGTGGAATAAAGCGCAGCACGTAAGCCATCACCAGCAAGCTCAGGGTTTGATAAAGGGCTGGCAGGTATGTAAGCCCAACGTAAACTAGCGCCGTCCCCATAACAATACCGGGTACACCAAAGCCAAAATAAGTAATGCGTTCCATAAAGCGCCCCGCTTTGCCGGCAATCGCGGCATGAGCGACAGGAATAGCAAGTAATACGGCAACAATGGCTGCAATGAAAGACGCATGGGCTGAATTCCATGCGTAGCTTAACTCGAACCCTCCGGTGCCTTCACGTATTAGCCAGAGGGTAAAAATGGCTAACGGAAGCACAATAGCTAACAGCACTATCGGCATAGTAGCGAGCAACATAAGGTTGCGCTGCCATCGTGCTGGAAATAGCGATAAATGCCTGCCAGGTCGTTCTTGGGCTCCACTAACACGGCTCTCGATAAATAGGATGAGCCCTACAATAACCATAAGCTGCAAGCTTAGCATGGCCGCTTGGCTTAAGCCGAACGCGTTGTATTCAACAAAGATCACGCGGGTAAACGTGTCGAAGCCCATAATGGCCGGCGTGCCAAAGTCGGACAATGCATAAAGCGCAGCAAGTAAAGCGCCTGCCGCTACGCTATTGACGACTCGAGGCAACACTACGCGCCATAGGCTAGCACCTAGCGATAAACCTAACGTGCGGGCAGCATTCACCAAGCTTGCATCTAAACTTAACAGGCTAGAACGGGTGGTCATCATCACAAAGGGGTAAGTGTAAAGGCTCATTACTAACGCAGAGCCCCACAATCCGCTGATGGGCGGCGTGGTAATACCTAATATATTTTCTATTTCACCGCCTCTGCCAAATGAGAAGTACATCGCAAACGCACCGATATAACTGGGTAGTGCCAGTGGCGCGGCAAGCAGAATTAGCCAAAAACGCTTGAACGGCATTTGCACATAGGCAGTAAGAAAGGCAAGAGGGACACCAATAAGCACCGACCCAATTATGGTAAGTACCACCAGTGAAATGGTGTTACCTAAAACCCGCAGGTTATGGGTATCGAAAAGCTGCGCACTGTCTTGGGCTAAAGAAAACAAAACGCCGACGGGCAGTAAAGCCATCAGCGCAATAAGCAGTGCCAGTGGATACGACTTTGGCCAGTTTGTCACAGTACGCCGACTTCCCTCATTAAATTAAGAGTGGGGCGTAAATCAGCCAGTTTGCGAAGGTCCATTTCTGGAGGAGAGAGCGTACTCAAACTTGCTAAGCCCTGCGGCTGTTCAACGCCCTGAACAAGCGGTATTTCGTAGGCTTCACGAGCAAGATACGACTGCACCTCTTGTGATAGCAAATAGCGAATAAAGTTAACCGGTAAGTCGCCGTCACTTAACGCGACAATACCCGACGCGTTTACTAAGCAACCCGCATCGCCCTTGGTGTATGCTAGCGCTACATTGGCATCGGGCTTGCCTGATTTAAGACGCAGCGTGTAATAGTGATTGGCAAAACCGATGTCCACTTCTCCACGCTCAACGCCCATTACCACGCCAAGTTCACCAGCATATTTTTTAGAATGCTTGTTAATGCCTTTGAGCCAGGCTTTTGTCGCCTTATCACCCTCTAAAATGCGCATTGCCGTAACAAATGATTGGAACGACGAATAAGCGGGTGCCCAACCAATTTTTAAATCGCTGTCAGCCAGCGCCATTACGCTTTCTGGTATCTGCTCTGGCTTAACGCGCTTGGTGTTATATGGCAAGGTTCTTACTCGGCCGGTGACGGGCGACCAACTTGGGTACTGAAAATCTTCGCGCAGCTGCGAACGTAAATCGTTAGGTAAAGGCTTAGCAGCGCCTGCGTCGGTGACAACCCCAATTGAACCGGTATCCACCGCCCAGAAAAGGTCGGCGCGTTTTACGCCAGCTTTTGTTTCCGCAACAATGGTATTTGCCAGTGCTGCCGAACCGCCCCGTCTAACCTTCAAGTTCAGCTTAGGGTTGCGCTTTTCAATGGCTTTTAGAACATTCTCGTACAGCCCGCCTTCACCACGCCCTAAATACAAGGTGAGATCACCTTCTAATTTGGGCAATGATTCAACTGACACGCTGCCTGTTTGCGTCATTGCCTTTGCAAGACCAACGGGCAAAGCTGATAAAGCACCCGCTGCCGCTAAGCCCTGTAAGAATGTTCTTCGTTGCATACCCCTTCCTTAAAAAACGTCTTTGCGACTTTGCTCTACTTCAACTAAAAGTGCGCGAGCGCGATCAAGCTTGACCTGCATAGACTCTACCACTTTGCGCACAGCATCTACGCCCGTGTCTTTCGAGATGGCCTGAGGAAGCGTAACGTTAAAGTCTTTTTCGAGGTCTTCAACTAATGCTGCGTCTTTTGCAATCAAGTCACCTTCCACGCCTTCGAAACGCTGAAGGTAAGTATCGTGAACAAGCGTCGTTGCCACCTCATGCAGCTGTTCTGCATACTTAGCAACCACGCGGTCAAGACGTGTTTTAATATCATCGATGGCTTCAGGGCCAGTGGTCGGTTCTTTTTCAGTGGTTTGAACCTGGCTCACTAATCCTTTCTTTTGATACTGGGCTGCAAGTTTAACTGCGCCTAGCGCCTGCCACAAGGCATGATTTAGCTTCTCTTGCTCTACGCGAACAGCGTCAACGGGCTTACCTTCGTCTATTGCCATTTTTACGCCGTAAATACCCTGCCAGATAGAAGCATATATAGGCACATATTGGGTTTCAATTGCGGAATGAAAATCCACTTCTTCCCAATATTCGATGAGCGCGTCTGACTTAACAGACTTGTCTTTTTCTTCATACGCATCAACAACACCGCCAAACTTTTCCTCTAGCCAGTGTACCTCTTCGGTGTATTCACCAATATGCGCGTGAAGATTGTTCACGTGACCGCCAATCGCACCATTTGCAAATGCCTGAGACGATAGCATCGAGAATGTCACCGCAGATGCCAGAACTAAAGCACTCATTTTTTTCAGTGTTGTTGTCATAATTGTTCCTAAAACGTTTGTCTTATCGCGCAAATGATACTTATTATCATTAAGCAAGTAAAGGTAACTGAACGAGTCTACATGCTACGTAACTCGGTGTTCAAACTCTGACAGCATGTACCTTCAATCCTCTCCACTATAAGGCAAGGCGCATTAATCATAGCTGAACGTGTTGATATTCAACGCAATTCATTGTGCGAGAGATCACGCTCTGACGTCATTTTAATGAATTTCAATTTTAAGTATACGGATATGTAAATTAATGAATATTCACGAACGCTTTAACGAAAAAAGCCCGCAACCTAGGTTGCGGGCTTATCTTAACGTTTTCTAGCTAAAAAGCGTGCTACAGGCTATCTAGCATGCTTTGTGCGTCGCTTACGTCAAACCTGCCTGGGTCTTCCACATTCAACTTTTTCACTTCGCCATCTTCTACGAGCATTGAATAGCGCAATGAGCGTAAACCACCGAAGTTACCTGTGCCCATATCCAAACCAATTTGCTTAGTGAAGAAACCGTTGCCATCAGCTAGCATTACAATTTCATCCGCATTATTTGCTTTACCCCATGCATCCATTACAAATGCATCGTTCACGCTCAAGCAAATAATGGTATCGATGCCTTTCGCTTTAATCTTATCAGCAAGCGCTACATAGCCTGGCAAGTGTGCTTGTGAACAGGTTGGCGTAAATGCTCCCGGCACTGCAAACACAACAACGCGTTTTTCCGAAAACAACTCATTCGTTCCTGGGTTGGTTATTTCGCCATTTACTAAAAGGCTAAAATCTACTTCAGGCAAAGTGCCCCCAACTTGTATCATGCTACTCTCCTAGATTTTTTTGACACAAATACACATCAAATCTGTGTTTTTTGCTTTCAATAGCCATTGATGCTTTCATTCCTGCCAGCACGTTTGCACTGTTTGGGCGCTTCACCACTACCCGGTGCGTAGCTAGCTCTAGTGCTGGCGGTAACAGCGCATCTGCGTCTGGGTCATGACCAAGCAGTTGCTGAAACAGCCGCATTTCCTTTTTCACCAAGGCTGACTTCTTTTTATGTGGAAACATGGGGTCTAAATAAACCGCATTCACATTCTCACCACTGAAGTATTGCATTACCTCAGCACTATTTCCATGCCGTAAGGTCATTTGTGAAGCAAGTTCTGGAAAACTAAGTGCTAACCTTCGGATGCCGTCTTCCAGCAACGCCGCTACAATAGGCGAGCGCTCTATCATGGTCACTTTACAGCCTACGCTCACAAGTACAAAAGCGTCTCGCCCTAATCCGGGCGTAGCATCTACAACATGCCACTTTTCGTTACCTTTAAGACCGATGGCTTTAACAATAGGCTCTTTACGGCCACCACCGTGCTGCTTTCGATATAAACTCGCTGGTGATGCAAAGTCCACTTCTACTGGCAACACCTTCTTATCACTTGCGTCGGCTAGCCCCAGCACACCATTTTGCACCTGAAGGTAGAAGCCTTCATTGGCTTTTTCACTGTGAGTGATAATAGGAAAATGCCACTTTTCACTTACCGCGTTTACCAGCGCAGTATCATCACTACTGCTGTTTTCAGCAGCAACTAAAGGCACACTATTAAGCATGGCCGTACTGCTCCTTATGCCCTATCCAGCGGTTAATAATGGCTTGAGCGTGAGAGGGGTATTTGCTCCATAGCGTATACGCAATTTCTTGCACTTTTGGAATGAGCGCAGCGTCGCGCACCAAATCTGCTATTTTAAGCTCTGCCATACCCGTTTGTTTCGTGCCCATAAACTCGCCCGGACCTCGAATTTCTAAATCGCGCTGTGCTATATAAAACCCGTCGTTAGATTCACGTAATACGCCAAGGCGCTGGGTTGCCGTTTTAGATAGCGGGCTTTGATACATAAGTACGCACTGACTTTCAACGGCTCCACGCCCTACTCTGCCACGTAACTGGTGAAGCTGAGCTAGACCCAAACGCTCCGGGTTTTCAATAATCATAATGCTAGCGTTAGGCACATCTACGCCTACTTCAATAACCGTAGTCGCCACCAGTAAGTCCAGCTTACCGTCTTTAAAGTCAGCCATAACCTGCGCTTTTTCAGCGGGCTTTAACCGCCCGTGTACTAAGCCTACTTGTAAGTCAGGTAGCGCGGTGCGCAATGTAACGGCGGCATCTTCTGCGGCCTGACACTCTAACACTTCAGATTCATCAATAAGCGTACACACCCAATAAGCTTGTCGGCCATTATCTTTGCAGGCCTGTCGTACCCGCTCTATTACGTCAGCGCGGCGTGTATCGGGTAACACAACCGTTTGTACTGGCGTTCTCCCTGGGGGAAGTTCATCAATAATCGACGTGTCTAAATCAGCATAAGCAGTCATCGCTAACGTTCTTGGAATAGGTGTGGCGGTCATGATCAACTGATGAGGATAGCGGCCCTGCTGTTCGCCCTTATCGCGCAAAGCCAAACGCTGATGTACCCCAAAGCGGTGCTGCTCGTCTACAATCACCAGCGCTAGCTGCTGATAGTTCACGCTTTCCTGGAAAATAGCGTGCGTACCCACCAACATTTGAATGTCACCAGCTTCTAAGCGCGCCATGACTTCATTGCGAGCTTTTCCTTTGAGCTTTCCAGCGAGCCAGCCTACTTCTATACCGAGAGGCTCTAACCAACCGCGAAAGTTATTCGCGTGCTGTTCAGCCAAAAGTTCGGTAGGTGCCATTAGGGCCACTTGATGCCCAGCACCTATGGCGGATAGCGCGGCAAGTGCCGCCACCAAGGTTTTGCCCGAGCCCACATCGCCCTGAACCAGACGCATCATGGGCCGGGCATGCTGCATATCGTTTTGTATGTCTGCCACAACTCTTGCCTGAGCACCGGTAGGTGAAAACGGCAGCTGTGCTAGCATCTTATCGATAAGCGGCTGGTTCACTTTAATGGGAATACCGGGCTGGGCATCAGACAACTTACGCACTTTCAACACGCTTAAGTGATGCGACAGTAGTTCTTCTAATATCAACCGATATTGAGCAGGATGCAGCCCCTCTTCCATCTCATGTACGTCAACATCAGGTGGCGGACGATGCACTAAATGAAGGGCTTCGTTAAGGCTAATCTGATCGTCGTACATACCTTCGGGCAGTAAATCTGCAAGTGCGCCTTTATCTAACAGCTTGAGCGCTTGGTCGGTTAAATTGCGAAGGGTTAACTGCTTAACCCCGTCGGTAGTGGGGTAAACCGGCGTGAGTGATTCTTCGGTAGGTGGCGCGTCTTCATCAACTAGCTTGAATTCGGGGTGCATCATTTCAATTCCCCATTTACCGGTGCGCACCTCACCAAAGCAGCGTACGGTGTTGCCTGGTGTCATCATCGACCGCTGTACAGCACCGAAGTGAAAAAAACGCAGCGTAATAGTGCCCGTGCCGTCGCTTAGCTTAACCACTAACATGCGCTTTTTACCATACTGGATATCGGCGCTCATTACCTCGCCTTGTACGCTTACATGGGTAAACGGGCGGCATTCGGCCACGCTGTAAATGCGGGTTCGGTCTTCGTAGCGATGGGGTAAATGAAACAGAATATCTTGAAGGGTAAACAAGCCAATTTTATTTAGCTTTTCTGCCACCTTTGCGCCTACGCCTTTAAGCGCAGTAATGGGTGTAGTGGCCAGTGCTTGCATCAAGCGACATCCTTCTTTTAAACCTTGCTTGCTTAAACTCTACAAAGCTCAAGCAAATGTTATTCAACGTGTTATTAAATAGGAAGTGTAAAGGATTGTTGAGGGGTTGGCGAGTACGCTTTAGGCCAGTTTGTTATGCTGGCCCCTATACAAGTGAGAGCAAAAGTAAAAGCAAAACCGGTGACTTAGTCTACTTCTAGTGCGTTTGCTTCTGCCTGGGTGATTTGCATCTCTTTCCACCAGCTTTCATCGGCATCTACTTCGCCTAATGAATTGATAGGAGGCAGCGGCAAACCTTTGCGTTGGCAAAGCTTGTACAAACGCGGGTAACCATTTTGAAACGCCAATGCCTGACATTCCTCTTCTGGTAACTGCTGCGTGTTATACATACCGGCAATAGTGCGCTGGCGCTGGGCTTCGTAAAGTACCAGCGCGGCGGCCACTGAAACATTAAGCGACTGCACCATGCCCATCATAGGTATAACAATGTCATGGTCGGCCATGGCTTTTGCTTCATCCGTAGCGCCATATTTCTCTTGCCCGAATAAAATAGCGGTAGGCTTGGTATAGTCGATATCACGAAAGTCTAGAGCAGTATCGGATAAGTGGGTAACTAACACCTGCATACCCTGCCCTTTAAGCTCCGCCATCGCATCACTGATATTGTCGTGATTAGTTTGGCGCACCCATTGCTGACTGCCCATGGCCGAGCCACGACGAAACTGGTATTTCTTTTCCCAAACGGTATGAACGCGATGAATACCCACCGCATCACACGTCCTTACTACCGCCGAAACGTTATGCGGCTTGTGCACATTTTCAAGACAAACCGTAAGATCGGTTTGCCTTCTTTCCAGCACCTGTCTCATGCGCTGGTAACGCTCAGGTGACATGGCTTACTCCGGCAGTTCCATCACACCGTCAATTTCAATTTGCGCACCTTTAGGTAGCGCTGAAACTTGAACGGCAGCTCGCGCTGGGTAAGGCTTGGTAAAGTAACGGCTCATGATCTCATTAACCGTTGCAAAGTGACCAAGGTCGATAAGGAAAATGTTAACTTTCACCAAATCGTTCGTTGTGCCGCCTGCCGCGTCACACACCGCTTTAATGTTTTCAAAAACTTGTACCGCTTGCGCTTCAAAATCATCAGATACCATTTCCATGGTTTCAGCAACCAGTGGGATTTGGCCTGAAAGGTAAACGGTAGTACCCGCTTTTACCGCTTGGCTGTAAGTACCAATAGCGGCAGGTGCCTTATCGGTCTGAATAATAGACTTAGACATAGTGGTTCCTAAATAAGTAGTAATTAGTGTCGAGATTGACTATGGCGAGACACTTTCTGAACTTCCGGCATGGTGCGTATTTTCTTCATCACGCGAGCCAAGTGCACACGATTGTGTGTGGTAAGTTCAAGGTCTATAAAGTAGATGTTACTCTCTTTCTCTTCAGTTTGCAGACCAATGATGTTGGAATCGCACCCTGAAATAGTGTTCGTTAATGTTGCCAGTGTCCCTTGATGGTTAAACAGCTCGATGCGCAGGGACGCTTTAAATTCACCTTGTGGATTGTCGTCCCACCGCATGGGCAGCACACGCTGAGGCTCTTCTCTTGTGAGCTTGCGAATATTGTTGCAGCCCGTTTGATGGATAGTCATTCCGCGGCCAGGACTTAGCACCGCTACAATTTCATCATCTGGGATGGGGTGGCAACAACGAGAATAATGAACAAGTAACCCTTCGGTGCCCCGAATCGCTACATTACCTTTTTTATCTGATAAATCCGTTGTGCTTTCGCCAAGTAAACGACGAGCGACAATGGCGCTCAATTCGTTGCCAAGCCCAATATCAACAAGTAGATCATCAAAATTGTCGTGTTTAGTCTCTGCAACCACCCGTTCGATATCGTCGTTTGGAATATCATCTAGCTTGACGCTTCCTAACGCATGGCGAAGTAAGCGGTTGCCCATGTTTACCGCTTCTTGAGAATGCTGCTTGCGTAAGTACTGACGAATGCGTGTTCGCGCACGAGCACTTACTACAAAGTTTAGCCAATTCGCATTAGGCTTCGCTTTGGGAGAAGTAATGATTTCAACGGTTTGACCGTTCTCAAGAGGCTTACTCAAACTGTAGTTTCTGCGCTCTACACGCACACCTACACAGGTATTACCCACATCAGAGTGCACTGCATAGGCAAAATCGACGGCGGTTGCGCCTGTAGGTAGTTCTATAATACGGCCGTCTGGTGTGAACACGTAAATTTCATCAGGGAAAAGGTCAGTTTTAACCGATTCGATGAATTCAAAGGACGAACTGGCCGATTGCTGTAATTCAAGCAAGCTTTGCATCCACTTACGTGCGCGAAGCTGCGCAGTAGTGCCATTGTCACCTGGCTCTTTATAAAGCCAATGTGCGGCTACCCCTTTGTCAGCCATTTGGTCCATTTCCTGTGTACGAATTTGTATTTCAACAGGAATTCCGTGTGGTCCAATTAATGAGGTATGTAGCGACTGGTAACCGTTAGTACGGGGTATCGCAATGTAATCTTTGAAACGATTTTCAATGGGTTTATAAAGCCCATGCATTGCCCCGAGTGCGCGATAGCAATTATCTACCGAGTCCACCACAATGCGAAACGCGTAAATGTCCATTACCTCGTTGAACATCAGTTCTTTGTTTTTCATTTTGCGGTAAATGGAATACAGGTGTTTTTCGCGTCCAAGCACATTCGAATCGATTTGGTAGGCGTCTAAACGGGTATTGAGCTCTTCACGGATATTTTCGATGATCTCTTTACGATTACCACGCGCTTGTCGAACTGCCGATTTTAGGGCGCGATGGCGCATCGGATACATGGCTTGGAAACCCAGATCTTCTAGCTCGTTTTTAATGTCGTGTATACCTAGGCGATGGGCTATCGGCGCGTAAATCTCTAAGGTTTCAAGAGCAATACGTCTGCGCTTATCTGGTCGCAGAGAACCAAGAGTACGCATATTGTGCGTGCGGTCGGCAAGCTTAATGAGAATAACCCTGATGTCTTGCACCATAGCCATCATCATTTTGCGAAAGTTTTCGGCTTGCGCTTCTTGTTTGGTGCTAAACGCTAATTTATCTAGCTTACTGACACCTTCAACCAGTTCGGCAACCGTATCGCCAAAGGCTTCTGCCAAGTCTTCTTTGCTGTAATGGGTATCTTCGATAACATCGTGAAGCAGTGCCGCCATGATCGTTTCATGATCAAGGTGCATATCCGCCAGAATACCTGCAACGGCAACGGGGTGTGTAATGTATGGGTCGCCACTTGAACGCATTTGTCCATCGTGCGCTTCTTGCGCAAGCACAAAAGAATCCTGAACCAGCTGCACGCGCTCGGCTGGCAAGTACTCTAAAACTTTCTGCTTTAAACCTTCAAACAAATACACAGCGAAGCGTTACCCTAATCACTCTTACAAAACGTTATAACACTAAGAATACGTTTTATTGTGCAATAAGCCAATACACCAAAAGTAAAGCGCCAGTGCTTTTTTCAAAGCACTGGCGCTAAATTACAGTTAAAACCGTTGAAAGTAAGTTTTACTGATCAGATAAAATGTTCGCAACAGAGGCAAACTCAGCATGTTCTTGCTGTTCTTGAGCTTGAAGATCCGCTTGTTCTAGCGTAGCAGCAGTGACAAAACCTTCTTCAATTTCGCGAAGTGCTGTTACAGTTGGCTTATCGTTTTGAACGTCAACCATAGGATCTTTTCCTCCAGTGGCAATTTGACGTGCACGGCGTGCAGCAACAAGCACTAGGTCAAAGCGGTTACCAATTTTATCTACGGCATCTTCTACAGTTACGCGAGCCATGTATTTCTCCGGAAATTAGGTTGAGCAATTTATTCAAAAAACGGCCGCGTAGTATACACAAACACACTGCGCGATCCTAGTATTTTGTTTGAAATTGAAGCAGTCAGATCTGGGCGACGTATTGTTGATCTTAAGGTCTTTAAGCCATCGCCATAGTGGATATGATAAACCTACGCATTACCCAGTAATTCGTCCAACAGCACCTGATGTCGCATTTGCTGTTTCATGGTGCGAAGACGTCTTGCTGTAACGATAGATTCTAAGTCATTTAACGCGGCAGCAAAATCATCGTTAATTATCACGCTATCGAACTCGTTAAAGTGAGACATTTCAGCCACTGCTTGCGCCATGCGGCCCGCAATGACCTCTTCAGAATCTTGCCCGCGACTATTTAAACGCTGCTCTAACACGTCTAACGATGGAGGCAAGATAAATATACCGCAAGTATCTGGCATAAGTGCTTTAACTTGGCGTGCGCCCTGCCAATCGATATCTAGAAACACATCTATTCCTCGATGAAGCGTTTGCTCAATGGTCACACGAGAGGTGCCGTAGTAGTTTCCAAATACTTCCGCATACTCGAAAAACACACCTTGCTCAATGAGTGCTTCAAACTGCTCACGGCTCACAAAATGATAGTGGACGCCATCAACTTCACCAGGTCGTGGTTGACGGGTGGTATGAGACACAGACACCTGCATAGGCGTGCTTTCATTGCCTTCGTACTTTTCCATTAGTGCCTTTATAAGGCTTGATTTTCCAGCTCCTGACGGAGCCGCAAGAATGAACAAGTTGCCAAGTAGTGAAGCCATAGGATATTAAAATTCTATCAAAATGTGGTGATTTCAAGTGGCGATGATAGCATATTAAGCCGTTGTGCCGTAACTATGATTATTGAGTTTATCCGTCGAAGGAGGATGTTTACCTTCGTTTAAATCGAAGTTCGGTAATAGCAAAATAACTAATAATAAGTTTCTACGAATGATGGGGTTAGAGTTATGACTCATACCCTACCATTGATAGAAAGATAGAGATTACCTGTGAGAAAGGATAACCACTGGTGATAAAGCAACAACTTAACAAGGAAATAAAGAATGACTCAGCAACTTCTGCCGTGCGTAGAAATTAATCCATCTGCTGCGCCCGATGCCTGCGTTATCTGGCTTCATGGCCTTGGCGATTCAGGTCACGGTTTTGCGCCTATTGTGCCTGAACTTAAACTTCCCGAATCTATGTCCGTTAAGTTTCTTTTCCCCCACGCGCCAGAACGCCCTATCACCATTAACAACGGTATGCGTATGCGAGCCTGGTACGACATTAAATCGTTAGACTTCGAAAGCCGCGCAGATTTAGAAGGTGTTAGAGCATCAGCAGAACAAGTTGAACAGCTTATTGAAGCGCAAATTGAAAGCGGCATACCGCCTGAACGCATTATACTTGCTGGGTTTTCACAAGGAGGAGTTATCGCGCTTCATTTGGCACCTAGGTTTGCGTACAAACTTGCCGGCGTGCTTGCGCTCTCTACTTATATGTGTGAGCCGTCATTGTTACAAAGCGAAGCAAACGATATGAACCGCGACACGCCGATTATGATGGCCCACGGTGAACAAGACGAAGTAGTACCTGTGTTCATGGGCAATGCAGCGTTTAAAACACTGAGCGAGTGTGGATTCAACGCAACGTGGCAAACCTACACCATGCAACACAATGTGTGTATGCAAGAACTTAACGATATTAGCGCGTGGCTTCAAACCAGCCTAAAATAGGGCTACTCGACAACGCGGTTTCTGCCCCCGTTTTTGGCTTTGTAGAGGTTGTCGTCTGCCTGCTTTAAACAGGCATGCAAACTGGTGTCAGTGAGCGCGGTCGCCACACCAAAGCTCGCTGTAATAGGGTGATTGATGTCACCCTTTACAAACGGGTTGGCCTCAATCGTCGTTCTCATTTTTTCAGCTAACTTTACAGCTTGACTCAGTGTTGCGTGGGGAAAGAGCACTAAGAATTCTTCGCCCCCTGTTCTCGCTACAACATCGGTCGCTCTTACTGATTTCTTCATTAAACGCGTTAAATGAATGAGAACCTCATCACCTACGTCGTGACCATACGTATCATTGATCTTTTTGAAATAATCAATATCAACCACCACTGCGCTTAATGGAAAATATGCGCCGGGATCTTGCATCGCCTTTTCAAAAAATACGGCCTCGAGAAAACGCCTGTTGGGTAACTTTGTTAACGGGTCGGTATTGGCTTGACGCATTCTCTCAAGGTTCTCACGTAACATTTCTTTTCGACTTTGATGCCAGAAGTTCTCGCCGATAAAGGCTACGCAAATGAAACAGAATGTCGCAATAAGAAAGCGTGAAACATGCTCGTCAGGATAAACCGCCAGAATATGGTTTTGGTTATACAGCATGAGAATGGCTATCCCCACCGTAATCGCCACGTACGCCATGGCAGGTTTAAATTGCACCACGACAATCTGAATGAAAAGCAGAGGGAATATAAAGTAGAGGCCCGTATTATTGAGCCCGCCCGTGTAAATTAAGCCGTTTATAGTAAGCATTACTACAAACCCGGCAATGTAGTAGAAAATATCTGCGCGCGGAAATATGTGAGATAGAATGACATTCGCGTACACAAATGCAGCAGAACCCCCTAGCATGCCCACCAAAAGTGGATTGTTAGTGCCCATATTTAGCCACGCCATGAAAGCCATGATGGTGCCGCCAACATAGGAGATAAAGTACAAGGTTAATCTTCTACGTTTGGCTTCAGCTTGGTCTTGCTGAGCTCCTCTAAGTAGCTGCCTCAGCGACGCGTTGTCCATTTGATGGTGATCTCCATAACTACTCTACATACCCCGTAATACCTTCAAGCATAGACTGTTTACTTATTAATAACAAAGAAGAAAATTACCGCTATTTACAAACATTAACGCAGAAAATGCGTATACTACGTATATCTCGTATGACGTTCAGTGATACGTCGCTTTAGTTCATCTTTTTTACTAGTTTGGAATAATCATGAGTCACCTCAACACCACCCGCACCGTTCGAATTGCTACTAGAAAGAGTGCACTAGCGCTCTGGCAAGCAGAGTATGTGAAGGCAAAATTGTTGGCGCATTATCCTGCAATGACTGTTGAGCTTGTTCCCATGAGTACGCAGGGCGACAAAATATTAGATACGCCTTTGGCAAAAATTGGTGGAAAAGGGCTGTTCATCAAAGAGCTTGAAATTGCCATGCTTGAAGGTCGTGCGGATATTGCTGTACATTCAATGAAAGATGTACCGGTAGAATTCCCTGAAGGCTTCGGTCTTCACGCTATTTGCGAGCGTGAAAATCCATTCGATGCTTTTGTATCTAATCATCACGACAGTCTAGACGCCCTGCCCCAAGGTGCGGTGGTCGGCACGTCAAGCCTTCGCAGACAATGTCAAATTCGCAAATACCGCCCTGACCTTATCATTAAAGACCTTCGCGGAAATGTGAATACTCGTCTTGCAAAACTGGATGCCGGTGAGTATGACGCCATCATATTGGCCTCTGCAGGTCTTATACGCCTGGAAATGGAATCACGCATTCGCATGCCGTTACCGGCGGATATTTCGTTACCCGCAGTAGGACAAGGTGCAGTGGGGATCGAATGTCGTAACGATGACGAAGAGTTAATCGCGCTACTTCAAACACTAAACCACGTGGACACTAACACCCGTGTTACGGCAGAACGCGCCATGAACGAGCGCCTAGAAGGCGGATGTCAAGTACCGATTGGTAGCTTTGCTACACTTGATGGCGACGTGCTAACGCTAACCGGCATGGTAGGTAAACCAGACGGCTCTGAGCTTCTTTTTGCCTCAGCGACAGCGTCAAGAGAAAACGCCAAGGATATTGGTGTTGAAGTTGCTGAAGCCCTTCTAGAGCAAGGTGCAGGAGAAATTCTTAAGGCGCTTTACAACTAAAGCGCTTTTCATGTCCGCGCGATATGGCGAAAACTAAAAGGATGAGGCTTCGTTTACATGCTACTGTTCACACGCCCTTTACCGAAATTAAAAGCTAGCGCGATAGCTTTTGAAAAAGCAGGCATAGAAGCCGTGGGCATAGCCACCTCGGATATTACGCCGGTTCCCTCAGAAAGCAGCGCTGCAGCTGCATTCCTGTTAAATAACCCCGTTGATGTGGTTGTAGTGACTAGTGTATACGCGGTAAAAACTGTAGTAGCCGGCCTTGGTAAAGCTATCAATAACCCGCCGCTTATCGTCGCCGTGGGCGATGCGACATTACGCAAACTACAGTCTGAGCTAGACGGATTTCCGCTAGATAAAATCGTTACACCTGACGTTCATACATCCGAAGGTATATTGGCAATGCATCAACTTAATGAGGCAAACTGTCAACACGTCGTTATTATTAAGGGCGAAGGTGGGCGAAGTGCCATTGCCGATGGATTAAACGAACAAGGAATGTTAGTGAATTGCTTCAACGTTTATAAAAGAGAGCTACTTACCCGTCCAATTTACACAAAACGGTGGAAAATGAGCGAAGTTAGCGGCATTATCGCTACAAGCGAAGCAATGGCACTACAATTAATAGCACAGTTCGATGACGCATTAATCGACCTTCCATGGTTAACAGTAAGTAGCCGTATTGCCAACACCCTGACTGTTAAAGGTGTTAAAAAGGTTAGCGTTTGTCAGCGAGCCACCGATCAGGCGCTCATCGCCTGGGTAAAGGATAACTGGGAGTATTAAATGGCCAATAATAATGAAAATAGCCCACAAATAGAGGAACGCGTAAACGTGGATGCTGAAAAAGAAGTGATTGAGTCTTCTGCCACACAGAGCGAATCGACAAAGGCTGGCGCTAAGCAAAAAAAATCATCAGGCAATGGCCTATTATGGTTCGTTGTAATCATCCTATTTTTAATTGTGTTGGGCATGGCAGGCGCTGGATATTGGTATTACATGCAGCAGCAATCGGCAAGCGCCGACTCTGCCACTACCCAGCAAAGTAACGCGACTAAATTAAACGCTATTGAACGTGAGCGTGCTGACATTTTAGCGACGCTGGAAGACGTGGCGCGAACAAATCAAACATTGCAAAGCACAGTGGCCGAACTGAAAACGCAGAACAAAAAACTCTCTTTGCAAGCTGAGTCTACACTGCAGCAACTTAACAATATGGAAGGCCGCCGCCCGGCAGACTGGTTAATAGCCGAAGCCGACTATTTAGTGCGTATGGCAGGCAGAAAGCTGTGGCTAGAAAACGATGTACGCACCGCCATTTTGCTTCTTGTTAACGCAGATAAGCGCTTAAAGTCTTTAGCAGACCCATCGGTATTGCCTGTTCGCGCTAGCCTGGCGGAAGATATTCAAACACTTCAGCAGCTTAACCCCGTCTCTCAGAGTTCAGTCGCCCTTGCACTTACCGGCATGATGGCACAAATTGACAAGCTTCCCCTAGATACCTTTGAAAAACCAGAAGACGCTAGCGCAGAAGACACTACCTTGTCGGAATCCGCTGACGATTGGCAAGACAACCTTGCTAAAGTATGGCGCTCGTTAGTTAATGATTTCTTAACCGTTAAAACCATTGAAGGCCCGGTAGAGCCAGTGCTTTCGCTAGAAGCGCAATTTTTAGCAAAAGAGCAGCTACGACTGCAGCTTATGCACGCACAAACTGCTGCACTTCAAGGCGATGCAGGCTTATATAATCAGTCGCTGCAATATGCCCAAACGCTAATTATCGAGAAATACGATACAGAGAAAAGCCAAGTGACCGGCTTTGTAGAAGCGCTACAAAATCTTATTGCAACTGACATTTCCCGTCCTATTCCTACTGAGCTGGCCTCGCAAAAGCCGCTAGAGCGTTTGTTAGATAGCCGTGTTAAGCAGGTATTTGGACAAGGAGCAAGCGCACTATGAAATGGTTAGCTATTGCCCTTGCGGTATTAGCCGCATTCGTTGTTGCGTTAATTGTCGGTCCCATGCTACTTGGCGATAAAGGCTACGTACTAATTTCATTAGGTAGTACCGCTATTGAGATGACGGTGATCAGCTTTTGTATCTTGGTGATTGGTGCCGTTATCGCTTGGTATGTACTATCGCGACTTGTTGTATGGGCATTAAGCCTTATAACGGGCTCTCACAAGTGGTTTGGTACACTGGGTGAGCGCAAGCGCAAACGCGCTTTTTATGATGGCCTTCACTCTATGGCGTCTGGTGATTTCGAGAGTGCTCAAAAGTCTTTAAGTAAAACCACAAACGGAGATTTTGAAGGCGTTAACTATTTAGCATCAGCTCAAATTGCCCTTGCTAATAATGACCTGTCCAAAGCCCGTTACTTCTTAGTACAGGCCACCGATTTCCCGAACGCAAAAGTCGCCGCGACAGTCATGCACGCCCGTGTCGATATGGCCGAAGAGAAATACGATGCGGCTCTTGAAAAGCTTAATGAGCTTGAAGAGAAAGAGCGCGATAACAAGCAAGTTGTTCAGCTTAAAGCGCGCATTCTTGCCAAGCTGGGCAAGTGGCAAGTATTGCAAGACAATCTATCTGCCTGGCGCAAGGCGCTACCTAAAGACGACTATACAGCGTGGAGCCAGCGTATTGCTAAAGGCAAATTTGCAGAAATTGCCAGTAAGCAAGGTGCTGTTGAGCTCAAATCATACTGGGAGGCGCTGCCGCGAAAACTTCGTCATGACGATGCATATCGCGCCGCGTATGTTCAGCAACTGCTCGACCAAGGCATGCATGCCGACGCGCAGCAGCTATTGGTTGAATGGCAAAAACGAGGCCCGAATAGCGCCCTATTCCCACTGTTCACGCAACTTAATATCCCTGACGCATCTCCGTCATTGCGTCTACTAGAAAGCTGGATAAAACAGGACGACGAAAATGTTGAACTGTATTCAACGCTAGGCCAAGTTGCGTTTAACTCGGGCGATGATGTGTTGGCTGAGAAAGCCTTGCTTAAAGCCACTAAAATGAAATCGCGCAAAGAAGATTTATTACTGCTGTCTGCAATTAGTGAACGCAAGCATGATACAGCTACAGCCCTTCAGCTTTATAAAGAAGGCCAGCAGCTAGCGAGCTAAGTGAAGTTTCATTGGCTATTTGCATTCTAAGGTTGGATATTAAGATGTCATCCATATGGAGACATTTCCGATTTGTGCAAAACTTGGTAGAAACTGGTTTGGTAGTCAAGGTCGCCTAAAGACAAGGAACGAACATTCAGGGCCTCATTTTGTCACTTCAGGTTTGTGCCAAAAGAGGTCATTTCGATTATGCAAATTTGTTGATCCATAATGTGCTGAAATGTCGTTAACACCAGCGCAATAGTTAGGATCTCTCGAACCTCCTAATTGATGCGTTTTATATATCTTCACTCATCGTATCCTGAATATCATCACGAGGTGGAACGAACTGTAGTAATACACTATTTCATGTCGGGAGTACTGGCACACCAATCACAGTGTTCCTGTGCTAATCTCCCACCTACAGGTGAATATGACGACTAATATATTACGTAAAACCAAAATAATTTCTCTGTTTAACTTTAACACGCTAGCACACTCTGAAAGCCACCTGTAACATAGGGTAATGTATAGCGCTAATTTGTCTTATATCACGTCAATTTATACGACCACGCATCTAAAGGAATAGCTATGGCAGCCAAATCAACTATCACTCATCAATATGATTTACCAATGGCAGTCATAGACATCGTGGCATTGCCTGAAGAGCGCTGCGTAGCCCTGAGTTGGAGCCAAGATCGTGGGTATCAATTTATTGCGTTGCAAGAGGGTAACTTTGATGCTCTTTCCTACACGATATCGTATAGCTTAGAAGAATTCTCATGTGCTGCCTTATTTAAAACCACATCTGGATTCGGCTGTGTATTCCCCGATAGTGTTATTACCTATACGCTCTCAGATAGTCACTTTCAAACATATCCCTTCGCCGAACCGCTTCCAATGGATGCTGCAAACCGTTCAACGTCACCGGTAAAAGCTCACATGGATGAACACACTGGTACAATCCACGTTATTTTGGAAGATTTCTTTTATAAAAGACGAGGACGGTTTATTTCAAAAATAAGCTTAAATAACAACCTTGCTCATTATTCACCATTGTATGCTTTTCCGTTCAACACAGCTTGGTATCACGAATGTAGTGACATCTGTTTTGATGAAAGGCCTCTTGTGCTCGCCATTAATTGCCCATCACTATGGCACAAAAGAGAGCCGTGCCCTTCGCGCTCAACGTACCTAGCGGTGATCAATGATGATGGTATCTGTAACGTGTCTCCGACTGAACACGGCCATGGGAGCTTTTCTTCAGATAAACAATACTTGATGGTTAAATCAATCTTCAGTCCCTATAGCGTTCATTTTTATTCTCTATCGGGTGATAAAGCATTTGTTCTAAACTTAACGCCCAAGCGTGTACTGGGAAACATTGATAGGAAGCGGTTGACACTCTTCGATAAATTTAACGACACTTTATGGCTTGCTCGCGATTATGATGTAACTCAGGTAAAGCTCTTGCGATAAACGCCTTACAATGCTTCTAGTTGCAGCGACTCGCGAACATAACTCTGCCAACTTGATTACACCGCTGCGTTGGACTCAAATTAAGTGAAAATATGAGCAGTTCGTAAAAAGGGAGGCTTTTTTGGACGAGTGAAAGTGAGTTTTTGTGGCTATCTCAACAGAGTCCAATGCCCCTGACACGGTCATCTAACTGAGTTATGTTAAACGTCAGTTTTTCGCTCTTGGCGAACTTTGTGCTCCAAAGTACTAACATCCGCTTCACGTACACAAGGGCTGCACAGGCAGCCCCTTACAGCCTAAACTTCTATAGATTCC
>NZ_JAEFCD010000027.1 GCF_016405965.1 Alteromonas sp. IB21
CTGTTCTTTGGCAGTGATTCGTTTTATCGCTTCTGAAAGCCCAGAATAACGTTTATCAACCTTCGCAACCATACTACTGAAAGTGTTGTTATCAGCTATGATTAAGCAACCGTCTTTTGAACGGGTTAACCCGGTGTAGACCAAGCCTCGATGAAAAAGGTTAGCGGCTTTTTCGCTATCAGGCTTCGGCAAAATCAGTACTACATGGTTAAATTCAGAGCCCTGGGATTTATGAATAGTCATTGCATATACGGTTTCAAACTGCGGAACTCTTGACAGTGATATGCTGCGAAGCACTTGCTTTTGCTGCCCGTCACTCGCGTCGACGATTTGTTTGTCATCTGTACTTGGAACCTGGCCTTCATTTTTTGTATCTTGGTAAAACCAAGCATAAAGTTTACCCTTGCTATCTGGCCAAATTACGCCAACCTCACCGTTTGAAAGTCGCTGCGGATGATGATTTTTTACTATCATTATCGGCTGGCCCTGATAGAAGTGCCCTTCTCGCCTCTTAATTTTGTGCTTAATGGCATCGAATACAAGACTGTTCAAACCTTCAACACCCATTACACCCTTTCGTACGGGTGTGAGCCATCGGACATAATTCAGGCAACTAAGCGCGTCTTCAGCGCTTTTTGCATCAAATATTGGCGAGAAACTTTCTTTTGCAAGCTTCTGTAAATCTCGAGTATTTACTTGTTGTTCTGGCAATAGGTGAACGCCAGCTTTCAAGCCCAACAGTGCATTTGACGTGATGTTTGTCTTTTCATCGCCACGACCATGTTCACCGATGGCGGCAATTGCTTCATTAGCATCGCCACGCTGAATAGCTGTCGCCACCTTGGCCACCTGCCCCTTGAAGCGCTGCGGTGCCTGAAGTGTCGCCACATAAGTCTTGGCTTCCTCATTTACAGGCAACAAGGGGAGATGTGGGCAAAGCGTTGCAATACTCTGTCGCATTAAAGAAGGCACGCCCCCCATTGAAAGCGCGCCATCACGAGCACTTGCACTACTTGATATAGCATTATCGTCCATGTCAAAACCCACTGTTTCGTCACTAACGAGTTGTTCTAGCACATTGCCAAGCTCCACCGCAGGCAACTGGTCGGCGTCGCCGATAAGATAAAGCCGTGCATGATCTGGCAATGCCCTAACGATGCGAGTCATTAACGCTAAATCGACCATACTTGCTTCGTCTACAATGAGTACGTCAGCAGTCAATTGGTTATACTGGTTGTACTTTGTTGAAACGCCGAATTCGCGAAGCCCTAGCAATCTGTGCAGGGTTACGGCATCGGTAGGCACTTTATCAAGCGCACTATCGTCTACCTTCCCGCGAAGTCCTTCTATACTGCTTATAATAGACTCAGTCATGCGCTGCTGCGCTTTACCGGTAGGGGCTGCCAGTACAATTTTTAAGTTCTCATTACTTGCCTGGAGCGCGAGTAATAAGCGCAACACGGTATAGGTTTTCCCCGTTCCCGGCCCACCGTTTATGACGCAAAAGCGCTGCATCAAACTTTTAGCAACGGCGATTTGCTGCCAGTCCTGATGTTCTATGGTTTGTATAGGGAATATAGCAGGCCAAAGCTGCTTAACTTTTTCGCTAGCGTCTTCAGTTAACGGCTCAAGCGCTGCCCGCTTTACAACGTTTCTCGCTACCTCTTGTTCAAACTCATAGTAGCGGCGGCTGTAAAGTTTGCCATTGTCATAGACGAACAACTGGGCAACCTGCTCGTTTTTAAGCGCACTTTTCACAATTTTAAGTAGAGGCGTTAATTCTGGTAACAGAAAGCCTGCTTTAAGCGCTTTTTCTTCTTCATGCCCGCTTGCATGAATTTCGTCTGATTGAAGTACGTCGCCAGATGGTTGCTCAGCAATATTACTTGCCGCCGAAGGTGCTACTTCTTTAAAAAGCGTAGTTCCCGCAACGTCTTTTAAATAAACACAGCTATGGCCATTTCGCTGCATGTACGATAGGTGTACCAATAAACCTGCCCATATTAAAGCATCGCTTTCAGACAGCGGTTCTACAAAGCCAAACTCTTTTGCGACGAACTTATCGATGGCTTCAATGCCAAATAAGTTATCGAAAAACAACGACACTGAATGTTGATTGTTATTCATTGCTTCTCCTATTCGTCGTCGAAAATAAACTGCTGCTGACCCGAAGGCTTTTGGCTTTCACTTGAAGAATTAGCATTCGTATCTTTTTGAAGTGGATCAGCCGAAACTGTTTCACTTAAAGGTGCCTCGGTTTCATCCCCATTATCTAGCGGGTCTGGAGGGGTGTGCGTAGTGCCTTTACTTGCGAAAATAGCGTCCAGTTGATGAAGCAAACTGGATGGAATATGGGTATAAAACACCCCTTCCCCTTGCTCGTTTTCTGGGTGCATGCCACGTAAATAAAGGTAGTAGACGCCTCCAAAATGAGTATCGGGATCATAATCTGCCAATGTATTGCTCAAATAACGATGCAGTGCCAAGCAATAAATTAAATACTGCAGATCGTAAAGGTGATGCTGATTATTGTGAAACAGCGCTGAAGGCATGTAGCTTTCAAGGGTATCACCCAGCCAGGTTGACTTGTAATCGGCTACAAAAAACTGACCGTCATGTTCAAAAATTAAATCGATAAATCCATGCATCATACCTTTAAGCTTAGCCGTTATGAGCTGGGGAGCCGGTTCAGCCTCACCGCCCAAGGTTTCCGCCACGCTTTGCCGATGGGTATTGAGCACTTCTCGAAGTAATGTCCACTGCGTGTCGTTCATTGGAAAGTAGAACTCTGCCTCGCGCAGAGTTTGTTCTAGCGTCAAATCGCTCAAACTCAATTGCATGTCAGGGTACAAAGGCGTTTGTAAAGCTTCATCAAGCCACTCGTAAAGAAAAGCGGTACGCTTTTCATCTAACCCAAAGCGATTAACTAACTCTTTGCCAGTTTCTTCCCAAACCGGCGCACTGAAATCACTATGCTCTAAAATATCGTGAAGTAAGTTACCTGCACTTGCTCCTTTTTCTAGCGTAAAACGCAGGTCATTTCGAGTTACTGCACTTACTTCAACAAACGGATTGCGGTGTGAACTCACAGTCGCGTTAAGTATTTCACCATCAGCAGATAACGTATCGAGCGCGTACACTTCTTCATCACGGATGGTTTGAAGTACAGGGACACTTGGAAGGTTTTGGCTTGTGCCTTCGGCTATTTCAGTATTTTTCACTGGGCCACTGGTTGTTAAACGGCTCATGGCTGAAAACGAATAAAGCCGCCATTCCTCGCTTGCGGTGCCCGTAAATTGAAGTGCCGAAAGTTGAGGAATCATTTCATTTTGTTCAAAGCCTGAATACACTTCCACAAGCTCATCACCGTCTATATAGCTTGCATGAGATTCGTCCTCTTCGGCGACGCGGCGTAATACACTCGACCAGTCATTACCCAACCCATCTTCCCCACTCACGCCCAAGGCGCGGGCCAGCGCGCTTTTTTCGTTATTAGCCAGTAGAATTACCCCCATATAACAACGGTGTGCCGCTCGCGTCACCGCAACATAGGCAAGGCGCATGTCCTCTGCTTCGCTTTCACTTTGAACCCGAGATATGGCTTGCGCAGTTTGACCTAACTGCATTTGCAAATCTTGCTTGTCTTCATCGTAGTAGGTAAATATTTGAGACGTGGAATTACCATTTTTTGCCGCATCACGATAGCCCGTTGCATAAGGAATGAACACGATGGGGTATTCAAGGCCCTTTGAGCCGTGCTGCGTGATTAAACGAATTAGCTGGCTGTCACTTTCAAGACGTAACGTAAGTTCTTCGTCACTTTCTGGCTTGTTAATTTGTTTATTTAGCCAGTCGAGTAGCTGTTCAGGTCGCTGATGTGTGGTGCTGGCTTTTTCCAGCACTTCGGCAAGATGCTGATAGTTTGTAAGCGCGCGTTCCACGCTATCAGCATGAGGGACGTAGCTGTCTTGCATTAGGTGCAGAAGCACGCTCATACAGCCTTTCTGAAGCCACATGTCGCGCAAAGACAATACCTTGTCCATCGCTTTATCCCACATAGCATCATCTTCGTGGTAAAGCAGTTCAATTAGGGTCTGTGGGCTATAGCCCCAAAGCGGAGATGCTAAGCTAGAGGAAACGTTGCTGGTATCGTTCGCATTCCATATACCGTTAAGAAGCCTGAGAACATCTTTCGCTTCGGCACTAGCAAACAAATTGCTTCGATCGCTTAAATAAACGCAGGCTAACCCTTTTTGCTGTAGAACGTTTTTGATAGCGCCGGCTTCGGTCCTGTCTTTTACTAGAATAGCGATATCTTGCGGCTTTACCGGTTTTGTTTCACCGTTGTCTAATTGAAATTGAGCCTCGTTTAGCAAGCGATAAATCTCTTGCGCAATCCACTGGGCCATTTTACGACGCATGATGTTGGTATTTTCTTTCTCTTCCAAGCACATGCTCACGTAATTCATCGCGCTACGCTGCGCTGCAGGGTCTATCAATGGGGTTTTAGCCGCTGCCGCTTTGGGCGTAAATTCAACGGGGTTATATTTGATGTCGAAGCCAAACACATCTGTGGGTGCATTCGATGCGACGGGTGCACCATAAAATAACCGGTTATAGGCTTTTACCATCCCCTCTACCGAGCGCCAGTTGGTGTTCATTACCCAGCGATAGTCTGCTTGTCTGGCCGCCTTCAAGTAGGTGAAGATATCCCCTCCGCGAAAGCGATATATTGCCTGTTTAGGGTCGCCAATCATTAATAAAGCACTGACTCTTGCCGACGCGCTCCCCTCGTTATCGTTTGAAAGGTCTGTTTCCGTTTGTGAGGTCAAATTGCTCGATGCATTAGGATAAACCGCATCTAAAATGGCGTATTGCTTGGCATCGGTATCTTGGAACTCATCAATAAGCGCCACAGGAAATTTTTTTCGAAGTTCAGGGACAAGTGTATTGTTCGGCTTAACCACCTCATCGGCTAACATGCGAATAAGGTCGTCAAAATCGATAACACCAAGTTGCTTTTTCTGTTTATCAACGCGCCCTTTAATGAACGCAATGGCTTCTATAACCAGCTTAAACACGGGTACTTTAGCCAGTGCATTATCCTTTTCGCCGAATACTTTTTTCAATGCAGCCGCAAACTCTTTAATCGGCGTTAGTATTTCTTTTACCCCTGAAGAATTTTTCGCGTAGCGAGTGCCTTTAACAAATGCTTCTGCTTCAGGCGGGGGTAAGTAATATTGCCCGCTATCTGCGCATGAACGTAACCAGCTCTTTAATGCGGCTAATTCCTGCGGCCTTTCTTTCTTATGAGCAGGTGTTTTAATAAGCTGCTCAACTAACAACCCCTCATTATCTTCTACGCTTTGCGATAGCGTTTTTACGTAGGCTATAGAAGTATGCGGCGATTCATCTAGCTGCCTTTGATAGGCAAGCTCAATATCCTGCTCGCTAAGCATTAATGGGGTCAGAGTACTTTTAATGCTGGCATTAAACTCTAGTAACAGCCTTTCAGGTGTATGCCACCCAGACTCTGCCAACAGCCTAAAATCGTCTTCGTCCTTGCTCACCTTTCGAATGTAATCTTCTGCCGCCTGAAGGTACAAGTCGCCCGTGTCATTACCTAAATTTAACGACATGGCAAAACCACTGTTAAACGCCAATTGGGTAATGACGTGCTGGCAGAAGCCGTGAATAGTGAAAACCGACGCTTCATCAAGTTCTAACTGTGCAGCTTTTAGCAAAGCCAGGCTTTCGTCGGTATTACAGCTAGTAAACAAATGCTGATAAACAGGGTCGCAGTTGCTGTCAATTTGATTGTCATTCTCTTTGGCTTGCTGCCAAATCAGTAACGCCTCTCTTAAGGTTTTGGCAATACGCCCTTTTATTTCTTCGGTGGCAGCTTTGGTGAACGTCATTACCAATATTTCTTTTACCGTCAGCTTTTTTTCTAACAGTAAACGTAAATATAACCGGGTAATGTTAAAGGTTTTACCCGTCCCTGCGCTGGCTTCTATTAGATGACGCCCTTTTAATGGCATTGCTACCACATCAAGCAGTTGCGCGTCATTGTTGGCCTCAAGCTGGGTTTGGGTTGCCATATCGCTTTCAGAGGATGGGGTAATATTGCTCATAACTTCTCCTCTTGAGATGCGTTGTTCACCATGGCGAGTAGTAAAAAGGCACTTAAATGCGGCACATCACTCCAATTGATGCCTTGAGGAAATAGCCAGTTAAGATAAGGGTTATTGCCCATGTCTGCGCTATACTGCCCGCTACTTTGCTGCCAATCGGTTAGCGCCCGTTGTAATTCTACCGTGTCGAAAAGCTCAGCGGCATGACCGACTATCTGTTTAACCTTTTCATCTTTTTCTTCGTTTGGCACATCATCTTTGTCTACGAACGGACATATTTCGTCAATTGTAACTCGAAGCTGACTTAGAAGCGCCTTGTCAGCTTCGCTAAAACTTTCATCATTAAGCACAAGCGTGCGTAGAATTTCGTTAAACAGTAAAGGGTTTACGCTATCTACGATAGGTTTACTCTCAGAATTTCTCTTTCCGGGGATGATGCTGTCAAAAAGGCTTAGATACACGGGCGTTGGTGCAGTATAAATAGCCAAATAAAGCTGCTCGATAAATAATAGCAATTGCGCGGCGGTATCACGTTCAAACGCAGGAAACGTTTGTTTCTTCAGCGTAGTTTCCCCTTTTTCCCACGAGCATGAATAGATTTCTAGTGGATAACCGGTATAGCTAGTTTCTTCATTGCTACAAGAAAAGACCAACTGAGAGATGAAAAAGCCCAGCGCTCTGTGAGTGTCAACCTTTCCCGCACAGAGCTCTACTAATGCATCGCTACCTCTGAATGCCGCAGTGCTGAAGGTGATATATTTCCCTTTAAATTGTGCCTTTTTAGGGTCCGCATCGTGAGGGCCCATGGCTTGACTAAGCGCTAGTGCACCTTCTT
Organism: Alteromonas sp. IB21; assembly: GCF_016405965.1. Lineage (GTDB taxonomy): Bacteria > Pseudomonadota > Gammaproteobacteria > Enterobacterales > Alteromonadaceae > Alteromonas. The sequence goes on from NZ_JAEFCD010000027.1 coordinate 6,970, forward strand.
TCCACATTTCCACTTCATCCATCGCCACAGGATTATTGGGGATATCTCCTCTAAGGGATGCATACGTGATCACTTGTTCACTGTAAGTAAGTTCATTGGAGTCATGTTCACCAGATGCCACGCGCTCAGGCGATGAAAATATAGCGTCGAGCACCTGATAACGCAGCAATGCATTAGTTTCAAAAGGTTCGCTGTTTTCAAGCAGGGTAAATGATTGCGATAAATTCACGCCAAGCCTTTGTATGGAAAAATGCTCAAGCGGATCTTTAAATGCTCTGGCGATTTGCATATTCGACAAACGTAGCGCTTGTGTTGCAAGTGCATGGGGCGACTGGCTAATATCAGCTGTCGCCGTATCAAGGGAGGTATCAACAACATCAGCGTTTTCATTCGTATCAGCCGCGTTAGCACCTAATTTGTTGTGCTGAAGCGCATCGGCTAGGCGAAGCCACCCCGTTTCATAACTGGGCAACGCCCCAGCAAAAACCGCTTCACTGAAGGGATGTAACGGCGCATGAACCGCGTATTTCTCTAGTGACAATGCATAGTTATTTTCAAGCATATCCATGAACTCGGCCAAAACGAGACTGGGCTGTCGTTCGCTGTTATTCGTTACATCGTTACCTTGATAGCTTAAATACAGGCTTTCCCGGGTTGAGATAATAGCTTCTAGGAATAAGTACCTGTCTTCCAATCGTCTAGAGCGATCGCCAACCCTGCGACCATCACTTGCCATTAAATCGAGCCCTAACGGGCTTGATTTACGAGGAAACTCACTGTCATTCAGGCCTAAAATACACACTTTTTTAAACGGTATGCTTCGCATTGGAAGCATCGAGCATACGGTAACCTGACCGGTCATAAAGTGGTTTCCGGCATCTGGAGATGAAAATCGATTGAGCAAAAGATCTCGAACCTGTCGCAAGGTTAATTCGTGCTCATAGTTAGCTTCTTCACACCGGGCGGCTAGGTCTGCGGCGACTTTGGCGATGAGATCCCAGCTTTGCTGCTGATCTTTTGTAGGCATAAAGCAGGCGTCACGAAGCGCAATCAATGCTTTAGACCACTGTTCTGGCGTTCGGGGTTGGGTTAACTCTTGAGCAAATTTCCCCAGTAACGCCACCACTTCTATGAGCTTACCTAACGTTAACGCGCTTTGCCCTTCCACATCGGGAATGGTAAGTAGTTCACTCACTATCATTTCACTATCTGGCGCAAGCATGCCCATAAGTAAACGGCGAATGCCCCACCACCAGCTATAGGTGTCGTCTAAATTTACGCCTTCTGACACCGCAGTTTTATGAGCGCTATTAAGGCCCCAATGAATGTGTGCCTGCTTCAACCAAACGACCATTTGCTCTATATCATCTTGAGACACGGAAAAGCGCTTTTGAACCGAGTCGAGCTGTAAGTAATCCAAAATATCCGATACACCAAAGCGGCTATCAGGTAACTGTAGCAAGGCCATGAATGCTGCAATAAGGGGCTCTGCATCCATGGGGCTTCTGTCAGCAATAGTACAAGGAAGACGTACCTGCCCAGTACCGCCTAAAGATTTGGTACCCACACGGTGAAATACTGCATCAACAAACGGCGCGTAATTCTCAATCGCCGGGCACATCACCAGGATATCAGAGGGTGTGCGATTTTTGTCTTGAGACAACCAGTGCAGCAAGTGGTCATGTAACACTTGAACTTCGCGCAGTGCAGAATGGGTGCACATTACGGTGACACTGTCGTCTTTATCCTTTAATTGGCGAGTCAGCGGCTTGGGGTGAGCAGCCTGAAGAATATCATTGTGAATATAGTCGAGTAGGCCTCTGGAATGACACTGTCCGCGTTCATCCTCTCCCTCACCTGCACTTTCGAAATCTGGCGAGTCGAATGCACTTATTTCAAACGTATCCAGCTCGGTGAGTAAGTTAAACAGTTCTCGGCCCTGCTTTCCTAAGTTGCCAAGCAGTGGGTTAGATTGGTCTTCTTCCATCCACTTTTTAAGCCCTTCTAAACGAAGCAGCTTGGCTTGCTCACTACTACTTTTTGCTTCACCCCAATAGTTAACACTGGGGTTGAGGTGAAAGATATGTATATCGATGTGCTGGGCAAGGGCATCGAAAAACGCAATGAGTTGGGGCGCCATGGTGTTTATGGCAAAAACAATAACGCGCTTGGGCAAATGAGCAGGTACGTTACCCGCTTCTAGCGCTTCTAGCGTCATTTGATGTAAGCGTGCGGGATGCAAAGGCTGGTCTTTCGCTAAAATTCGCCAAATTTCACTTTGCCACACTTCCATATCGTCGAATACGGCTTGCTCGTTCTTTTCCCATTTAAACAACCAATCTGGGCGGTACAGCAAGTATTGTTCATATACGTCGGCCAGTGCCGTAGCAAGCTGAAGGCGCTGAAGCCCCTGCTCCTGCTCACTACCTGCACTCTGCCAGTATTTGTTAACCTGCTCGAATGCATCGCTATTCATTAGAGAGCTGTCTTGAAGAACATTATCTATACGCCACGTGAGTACTTCGCGGCGATAAGGCGATTGCTTGGGTACCCTATCAGAGCCCAGCACAGTGCGTGCTGTATTCCACATAAAACGCACGGGCAGTGGGTAGTCGATGTTCATGGCTACGCCGTGTTCGTTAGCCATCTGCATGCTTACCCAATGTTGCATACCTGGGCTTTCAACCAGGATTGTTTCTGGGGTAAATACGCCCAAAGGCTGTTGACGTAAAAGCGTAGTAAGAAGAAAACTTAAGTGTTCTAATTTGTTTGAGGGATATAGCGCAAGCAATCGAAAAATCCTTTGTAGAACGTACTTTTAGATATCGTGTAAATACCGTGCACACATCGTCGTCGATATAATTTAGTGTATCGTATTAAACAAAGTAGTTAAGTTATTTCTCTAAAAATGAGATAAGCAAATACCTTGCGCGGATAAAAATTGCGGGGGATCGCTATAGAATCGCCATGCTAGTGCTGTTCAATAAAGCTATGCGAGTGCTGTTCAATAACGCTATGCGAGTAATCATGGCCTTCGAATGAGGTATTGAACTTGGTAAAGCAGACAAGAGAAAAAGCGTGGGTGCAGTGTTTTTCGAGCAAAAAAAAACCCACACAGACCTCAGGACACGAAAAATCTGTATGGGTAAGGTTTACGGTCTACTCAGTAACAACGTGAATAAGCGTTGCCTGGCACTCATTCACGTTAGCGCTACTGCGCAGCACTGTTAACGCTTTAGATTTTGCATGTTGAATGCCAACTTTTAATTCATTAAATATCAGTTACTTAGCAAGTAAAAGCACGCTTCATTATCCGTTCGTGGTTTTAGCATGGTGCAAGTGCACCACAAGCAAGCACGTTGTAGTGCAACAATTACGAGAAAATGTACTCGCTCACAGTGATAATTAGCAGTTTCTCCACAAGCTCCGTTCAAGTACAATTTGCCCTTTATAATACGCAACAAAATTTCACGCTCAGGAGCAATAATGTTAACCGCGCAACAACTCGCCACCATGCTTTCTCTTCAAGATAAAATGAACGCTAAAGTAAACCCAAACTGGCTAAACGCAGGTTATGGCTACCTTCGTGCGGCAATGGTCGAGTCGGTAGAGGCTATTGAACATCACGGCTGGAAGTGGTGGAAGGCGCAGCATAAAGATTTGCCCCAGCTTCAAATGGAGTTGGTTGATATCTGGCATTTTGCATTAAGCGCCTGCATTATCGAATACAAAGGCAACATTGAAGAATCTGCGAAAAGTATTGCTTCTGAACTGGCAAGTGGCAACACCTTAGTTGCCTTTGACGGTAAAGACTACGAGGCGTCGAATCAGTCGCTCCTTGATAATTTAGAGTTGATGACTGGCCTATGTGCCGCAAAACGCTTTAGCGTTCCCCTATTTATGTTTATTGTGAGTCAATGCGAGATGTCGGCCGACGAGTTGTATCGTCAGTATGTTGGTAAAAATGTGCTTAACTTCTTCCGCCAAGATAATGGTTACAAAGAAGGTACTTACGTAAAAGTGTGGGAAGACCGCGAAGATAACGAGCACTTGGTAGAAGTAATGGATGTACTTGACTTAACTAAGCCAGAGTTCAGCGACTTAGTGTATGAAGGTTTACGCGCTCGCTATCCTTCTAAAGCCTAGCTGCATTTGGTTCAACACGATAAATCGACGTTGATATAGCGAACAAAGAGTCGCAGTTTTAACGCGCGTAGCATTGAGTTAGGTGATCTAGAAAAAAAGCTCTGTCGTTGACAGAGCTTTCCGATATTTATTTTAAAACAAATCGGCTATGAGGATGGTTTACGCGTCAACCCAAACCAGTTTATCGCTGTAGCTACCTTGAATAATGCCTTCGAAACGCTCTTCTAACACATGACGCTTTACTTTTAGCGTTGGCGTTAGCAGGTCGTTTTCAATACTCCATTCATTTTTCATCACCACCACACGATCCATAACCTGATGACTCTCTAGCTTGGCGTTGATGGCGTCGAAGGTTTTCTTGAGGCTTGCTTCAATACCCGATTTATCTTTTTTCTGGGCCTCTTCGCTTAACACCAATAAAGCAACAGGCTGAGGTAAGTTTGTCCCTGTTACGCACACCTGTTCTACCATGGGATTTTCCATAAACTTAGCCTCAATAGGCGCAGGCGTAACATACTTACCCTTAGCCGTTTTGAAAATATCTTTCAGACGGCCCGTAATCTTAACGTAGCCGTCGGCATCAATAACGCCCTTGTCACCTGTGCGTAAATAACCATCTTCAGTAAAGACTTCGGCAGTTTTGTCAGGCTCAAGGTAATATTCCAACATATTGCATGGCGACTTAACCTGAATTTCGCCTTCTTCAGAAGTACGTATATCTACACCGTCATACGGCTTACCGATACAACCTATTTTATCGTGGCGGAATGGAACGCTGCCTGTACCATAAGCGCTGTTCTCGGTCATGCCCCACCCTTCAGAGATATAGATACCTATTTTGGCAAACCACTCTATCACTGCTGGTGCAAGTGGCGCCGACCCGCTAGCCCATAAACGGGCGTTGTTTATACCTAAGCCGTTACGGATTTTCTTAGCCACAATCTTATTTAAAATTGGAATCTTGAGTAGCGTATCAAGCTTCTTCTGCGGCATTTTAGCCAACACGCCCATTTGAAATTTCGTCCATAGGCGAGGAACAGAGATGAACAAGGTTGGCTGACAGTGGCCTACGTCACGCTGGAAAGTTGCCAAATCTTCCACAAAGTGGATTTTCCCACCGCTGTAGTAGCTAGAGAGTTCTACGAGCACTCGTTCAGTAATGTGTGCAAGCGGTAGATAGCTCATGGTACGATCATCTTGATTAATACCCAGCTGATCTAGCGAGCGACGGGCTGCCCAACACGCAGTTTTGTAGCTGTGGACGACTCCTTTTGGCTGACCTGTGCTGCCCGACGTGTAGATAATCGTCATGATGTCGTCCATATCTTGAACCGGCGAATCATCAATAGGCGCGATATCCATAAATTCATCCCACTGCTGTTTAGTAGCGATATTGGGATATGGGAAAGCAACGGTTAAGTACTTGGCGGGAATAGAAGCGACCTGTTCAGCAGTATTGTCTAGTTTACCAACGAATAAGAGTTGAACGTCTGCGTGCTCTAACACGTATTGAACGGTATCAGGCCCAGCTGTCGAGAATATCGGAACAGAGATGTGACCGGCCATCATTATGCCAAGATCAGCGACGAACCACTCGGCGCAATTCTTAGAAAAAATACCAATACGGCTGCCTGCGGGATAATTCATTTCACGAAGACGTGCTGCCACTTTTCGAGCCTGTTCAGCAACTTGCTTCCAAGTGAAATCGTGATATTCACCCTTTATTGGTTGAGTAAGAAATACGTCGTCCCCTCGGCTTTTTTCCCAGTGGTACAACATACTCAATGGCGATGTAATTACTTCCGTAGTGTTTGCAGTCATGTCTAGCGGCATAAGTCACTCATATGTTGTTATAATGTAGATCATTTTTACAATGATTTCACAGACTTCTAATAAGCCTGATTTTTAATTGAAAAACAAGCTTTTTAAACAAGCGTTTACATTATTTGCGATGAATAACAATACTTTGAGCGCTGAATTTAGTTTCCTTATAGTTAAGGCTTTTTAATTTTTATGGGTAAACCAGTCAATAAACGAGAAATTTTTCAATTACCATGACTTGAATAACAGCGGAACTATCTCCTCAGCCGTACATGGTTTCGCGTAAAAATAGCCTTGATGGAAAAAGCACGACTTAAGTTTCAATTCGTCTACCTGTGCTTTTGTTTCAACACCTTCGGCTATGCACGTCATCTTCAAATTACTGGCAAGTGTGATGGTGGTAGTCACCAATGCTTCGTTAGCGTTGCCAGGCGTCATTTCATTAACAAAGCTCTTGTCAATTTTTAGTACCGACAAAGGGTAGCGTTTTAAGTAACTAAGAGATGAATATCCAGTCCCAAAGTCATCTAGCGCTAATACAAAACCTTCGTTGACAAAACGCTGAATTTGCCTCAGCGCATTGTCGCTATCGTCCATCAATACGCCTTCTGTGATTTCAAAACGAAACGCTTCTTTTGGTAAACCAAACTCATTAAGCAGATTCAAAACGCCTGTCACATCGAACTCGGTTTTGAAATGCAAAGCCGACAGGTTAATTGAGACATATCCTTTAAAACCTTGTTTATACCATGCCGACAAGTCTTCAGCGGCTCTTCGCATCGCTCGCCGTGTGACTTCTATAATATATTTAAGTTCTTCTAGCACTGGAATGAATTGGTCTGGGTACAGAGGCTCATCGTCAAGCCTTCCCCGCAGCAATAGTTCTACGCCAGCAGTCGTGTTATTTCTGGCGTCAATGATGGGCTGATAGTGATTGAAGAAGCCGTCTTCTGAGAACGCGCGTTTTACCTTGTTTTCTAGCTGAAGCCGCATTTTTGCACGTTCATTCATATCGCTAGTGAAGTACGTAAATCCGCTAAGTGCATCTTTTTTAGCTGTATACATCGCAACATCCGCTTGCTTTATAAGCTCAGCAGGCTCAGAGGCATCCTCTGGATAAAACGCCACACCAATGCTGCAAGACACGCGGAGTACTTCTTCTGCTAATGAAATTGGTGTTTCGACTGACTCGATAATTTGCGCAACGAATGGGCTTAAATCGTCGTGGTTATTCACTTCTTCAATTACGATGACAAATTCATCACCACCTAGTCGTGCAACGGTACCTGACTCGGCCACAAGGTTTCTCATCCTATTTGCAACAATTCGTAATAGCTTGTCGCCATAATCGTGACCTAATGAATCGTTAATTCCCTTAAATCGATCTAAGTCTACAAACATCACAGCAACACGGTGAGCATTGTGACGCGCCAGCCCAATGGCGTGCTCTAACCTATCTAAGAGGAGTGGCCGGTTTACCAAGCCTGTCAGGCTATCATAGGTCGCAATTTTTAAGAGTTTGCGCTCCGCATTTTTTTGCTCTGTGATGTCCGATATAACAATAAGATAGTGATCGGCATCATTGGTTTCACCACTCACCGCGGTAATATCGATAAGAACATCGTAACGTTTGCCGTCGGCGCCATCGATCGTGGCTTCATCTTTCCAAAAATCACCGCCCTGCATTTCTGGCAGTTTTCCAGAAAGGTACCTGTTCAAATTGGGATAGCGCAAGTAAAGTCTCGCTAGCTGCTTGGGTAAGGGTTCCTTACTGTTAAATCCAAACACCTGCTCAAACGCCGGGTTCGCTGCAACAAGGCGCTTATCTTTATCAAAGATTAAAACCCAATCACGGGTTTGCCTAAATGCGTCACTGAATAATGTCACTTGTTGCTGGGCTTTTTGCAATCGAACTAACTGACGCTGACGCGAAAACAAATAAGCGATAAATAGACCAACAATAACTGAAGCGTATATCGTGTAAGCAAGCGGTGAGCGAAGTGGCGCGTAGGGCATAGAAAGGGTAACTTCGGCAGGTGTGACGTTGAAGTCAAAGCTTCCTGGTGTAGGTACAACAGAAAACACATAGTCGCCAGGCTTTATATTAGTGATAGTAACTTTTGCGTCTTCTGTAACCCCTTCTGTTACGGTTTGGTCTCCGTTACGCAATTTATAGTAATACTTCACCTTTCCGACACCAGACATGGTAAGCGCGGAAAAGTGGATCGTTAACCCATAGTCTTCATAGCCTAGGTTAAAATGATGTCCGTTTAAGTTCGTTAGTGGTTGAGGGAGTAGTCTGTTATCAACTGATACTTCCGTAATTGCGGTTTGTCTACTGAGCAAACTTCTTTTAGTTTCTAAATTTTCTAACTGTGACGGTGAAAATACGACTGCGCCGCTCGTTGAGCCGTAGACGAGCCGACCATCATTTAATTTAAGAGACGCCCCTTGATTGAATTCAGACACGCTCAATTCACGTCCGTAAATGAAATTCTTTATTTGACTCGTCGAAGGGTCATACCTATGCAAGCCTTTGTGAGAACTAAACCATATTTTCCCAGACTCATCTTTCTGAAGCCCATAAACAATATTGGAAAGTAAGATATTGCTGTCATTTAGATTGTAAAGCGGCTCAAAGGTGTCCGCATCTATCCCAATGAGGCCTACGCCGCTATAAGCAAGCCATAACACCCCCATATCATCAATCACCCAGGATCCAATTGAGCGGTCTCTGGCGCGCTGAAGCTCTGAGAACCGGTAAACAAGTTCATGACTAGAGGTTTTAGGGTCGATTAGCCAAAGGCCGCCCTCTGTCGCAAGAAATAGCCTGTTGTCATGATAGGGAGACTCACCTAGAAAACCGAATGAAAAGTTAATATCAAATACGCGGGGGTCGAGTTGTAAAGAGGAAATACGCTTTCGCTCAATGTCGTACTTTACAAAATCGGCGCTGCCAATAAAGTATAAATGACCATCGCTTGCTAGCGTTGCGCCTGGCGCATAGGCATCGAAAATAGAGGATTCTCCACCACTAACGATTTCCGGTCGCTGCGACTCGCCCGTTGCGGGGTCAAAGAGGCGAATGCCATCGTAGGTTTCAATTAAAAGCCTTCCGTCTGACAGTGGAATTATGCGATCGATAGCGCCCTCGCCCACAGACGCGAGCTCAGATTCTGAAAAAAGGTATTTGTTGAATTTTTTAGACGTTAAATCATAACGATTGAGCCCGTTTTCTGTCCCGAGCCAGAGTTCGTTAGGCTTTGTCTCTGCAAGGGCCCATATCACATGACTCGTAAGAACATCACCACTTCCCGTTCGCGTATTTTGTATCGAAAAAATATCCGCACTCTTGGTGCCAAAATAAAGCGCTCCAGCGTAAACTGAGCTAAGCCAGAGGTTTCCAGACTCGTCATCCGCGATGGCTGAAATCTTTTTATTTGATATTTCGGTAGACCCATTATGGGGCTCTAAAATATGTTCATACTGCCATCCGCTAGCGGTTTTACTTAACTCATAGAGCCCTCTATTGGTGCCCATCCAAAATTCGTCATCCTTGTGCTGCACCATGGTCCACACATTTCTATCGGATACAACTTGAGTAAACGCATCGTCTCTCTTGCCTTGTAACTGCGCTAAGAAACCTGCTTTCTCTGCAACAAAAACGCCCTGCACGGTGGTAATCCAGACTCTTTCTTGGTTATCTAACATCAAAAATTTAGCGTTAGCATTGTCAAGATTTCTCGGCGTGTCTCCCAAATAGTTGAGTTCGTTCAGTGATTGAGATGGGTTGTTAACATCCTTAGTGTAAACACCAGATGTCGTGGCAATGAGAAGTGTATCGTCTATGGTAATCGCAGCGCGAATACTTTGATTATTATCTAAAAACGGGTCGGGAAGCCGCGCTATTGTCTCAAGCGTCTTAGTCTGGGTATTGAATCTTTGCACTTCTTCCGCAAGCGCAATTATAAGTTGACTCTGGCTTTGCCAGTGAAAGGTTTCTGCGTGCTGAATAAAACCTTTTAGGTTGCGATAATCAGTAGGAACAATCTGCTCAATATTTTGCGTAGCCAAATCTAAGTAGAAAACGCCTCTACCATAAACGCTAAACCAGAGCGATTCTTTTCCTTGTAAAGCGAGCTTATAAATTGAGGCGTCCACCATGGAGTTGTTAGGGCCCTCTACTCGTTTTGCCCGCACGCCATCCCAGCGAACTAGGCCGCCTTCGGTGGCTATCCAAACAAACCCGTCCTCGTTGATGACGATGTCGTTTACAATGTCCTGAGGTAAACCGTTTTTTGTCGAAAGCGATTGAAAAACCGGGTTGGATAGTCGAGGTGACGCCACCGCTTGCCATCCCACAATAAAAAGAAACAGATAAATGAAACTTCGCATCGAATAAGAGTCGTTCGGTAAGATTTATTATTATTAACGCCAGTGTAACAGAATGTTTCGAGCATGGGCAGCGTCTGTTTACAGGTTTTTAAATCAACGCCATTAAGATATCACTTTGATTAGAAAGAACATTTATTTTCAAACTTAAATGAAAGGTTTTACCGCCACCTGCGATTAAGCACAATGTAAAAAACATAGAGCGATTAATCTTGCTGTACGGGAATACGACCTACTGGAACCACTTGACGCCTAATACTGGGCTGAGGTGCTAGTCTATATAAATCACCATTTTGGCCCACATAATGTTTTGAAACACCGCTGTTTTTCGCAATGTTGGCGTGAGCCGCAAGATGAAGATGTTCGCCATGAACGGGAATGGAAATTTTAGGTTTTACCCAGCGATACATAAGCTTGAGTTCTTCTTCACATGGGTGACCACTTGCATGAATAGGTAGGGGACTGTCTTCGCTATGGACGACAGTCACTCCTTTGGCTAGCAGTAATGTACTTAGCCGCTCAACGCTTTTCTCATTGCCAGGGATCACTATGGAAGAAAACAGCACCGTATCTCCCTTCTCGAGTTGAAGATGAGGATGATTATCTTTAGCTAACCTAGCAAGCGCTGTGTTCTTTTCGCCTTGGCTACCTGTAGCCACAGCAAGCACTTCATGAGGTGGTAAATAGCCTAGATGTTGTGCATCTGCAATTGGCAAATCATCAGGCCAGATTCCCTGTTGCTTCGCGATGCCGTACATGTTCAATAGAGAGCGTCCATAAAGCCCCATGTAGCGTTGCGTTTTTTTAGCTACTCTCGCTAATGAAATAAGCCGCGCGATATTGCTGCCGAAGCACCCAACAATCACTCTGCCTTTAAGAGGTGAAATCGTACTAAGTAATCCGTCATAACAATTTCGCTCGGAAATCGAAAAGCCGGGTTTGGGCGCGTTAGTAGAGTCGCCAACCAAAGCAAGGATATCTTCATTCCCTAACTGCTTGTAGAGGTTCACATCAAACGGTAAACCGGTTATTGGGTTGGCATCAATTTTCCAATCAGCTGTATGTAAAACCGTACCTACTGGCGTGGAAATTTTCAAAGCAAAAGGCTCAGGAAGTGAATGCGTAATGGCGAGCCAATTTACCGTAAATGGCCCAATTTGACGGATATCTCCCGCGTCAACCTCGATAATTGGAATCCGATTCGCCAATTTACTTCTAGCGAGCTTTCGTCTGAGTACTTCAGCTGTAAAAGAGGTGGTATAAATTGGCGTTTGAAATCTTTCCCATAGATAAGGGATTGCACCTATATGATCCTCATGCGCATGGGTAATGACAATACCTGCTAATGAATCCTTCCGACTTGCAATAAAAGTCGGATCGGGTGCAACAACCCTGTGAGTAGTGCCCTCTGTAATATTTTCCCCATTATTACCTTTGCGTTTGTAACTAGGGATTAACGGTTCGTCAAAGGAAACACCGCAATCTACCATTAGCCACTGCCCATTGTGGCCATAGAGATTGAGATTCATGCCAATCTCTCCGGTCCCTCCTAAGGGAACAAACCACAAATCGGCAGCTGTAGGTTGCAACAAGTTAAGACTACCTTTAATTAGAATTTAATGACCTAGCGCGGGGGATAACAAATACCAATGGTAAGGTTACTCGTGAAGTTCTGCGTTGAGTTGGTCAATGACTTCAGCCCACGCTGCATCTTCAATAATCGCGTCTTTCAGAAACGCAGATTGACTTTCGTTCCAATAAGGTGCTTCGTGAAGATGCTGACGCTTATTAAGTCCTCGGTGCGTTTCAAAAAATTCAGCGATTTCTTCATCTGAACTTCCCAAACCAAGTTGGCTAAACAGGCTATTCATTGTGGGTTGCTGAGTAAACATAATAACTCCTAGTATTTCTATAAGTTGTTTACCTACACATTCGCCCTTGAGATCACAGCTTACAAATACTCTGCAAAATCCTCAGGCGTGATGACCTCTCCTTCCTCTGCAGGAACAGGACACACGATGACCACAAGCTCGTCTTGGGTCATACCGGGTACCCACTTAGTTAAGAATTCTTGCGTGGTTAATTCCATCGCCTCACAGTGAGCCCAGTCCTCGGTCGCCCATAACAGCGCAAGCTCGGATTCAGGCCAAATTGGTACGCCATCTTCTTCATCCGTGGTCAGCATAACGCATCCATGCTCATCTTTAAGAATGAATAATCGTTGTTCGGCTTTTATAATCGCTAAGCTTGCGTCTAGACGCTGAGCAGCACTTTTTTCTAATAGCGGGTGTAGATTTGACATAATATTCTCGTTTATTTTGGGGCTATTGCACTATTTTATGAATGCAACATCATAGTCTCAGCAACGGTTAATACGCGGCCGATACGCTGTCTATTATTTCTGCTAGACCTACTCTTCTTACTTGTTTCATGCTGTGGACGTATACTTTCAGCGATACGTTTTCCAGTACTTCGATTTTCGTCAGCTTTACATTTTCAGGTAACTGGGTTCCAACATTCGTGGGTAATACAGCAACACCACCTTCGCTTTGAAGATTGTTTAGCGCTAAGTTCAAGGAGTTTGTTCTTAATTTAGCATCTCGTAATTGTGGGTAAGCCGTAAGTAGCCAGTCTCTTGCTTTGGCTCCCCAATCAATGGCAACAAAATCGGCCGCGTCTATCGTTTCCGCACCGTCTCCCACTCTATATAGAGCAAGTTCATGCTCGAGCAATACGGTGCTATTCACTTCTTCTGACTTTAACGGTTCGGTAGAAAACGACATATCGGTAACTCGCTCGTGCATTTGACGGGACAAGGTATCCAGGGTAAGCACCTCTGCCTTAACCGACCAATCTGGAAATGCGTTATGCAAATGACTTAACATTTGTGGCAACAATAGCTCACTAGCTAATTGCGTGGCGCCACATACAACGTATTCAGACGACTGAATTTGTAGTTCCTGCTTAGCCTCGTTTAACGTCGCGCACAGTTGTTTGGCATAAGGCAGAAGCTTCTCTCCAGACTGAGTAAGCTGAATGCTGTTTCTTTGCCTAATGAACAGCGTAGTGTGGAAATATTCTTCAAGGAGCTTTATACGTGCACTGACAGCAGATTGGGTGAGGTAAAGATTTTCTGCAGCTTTACCAAAGTGACGTGTTTTGGCCACCTCTATAAAGGTGGTAAGAAAGCGTATATCCATGCTTGTTGTACAACCGAATCAAAGTATGTCTAAGTTGACATAGATGATACGGCAAGTAAACACAAAAGCACAGAAGCGCACCGTTAGAAACGGTACGCTTAATCAAATTTTCACCAACGCGTAGAATTAATATTCTTCTTGGTGCAGACGACGCTGTTTATCACGACGTTGTAGGTCACGCTTTTGTTTCACTTTCACGCTGCTTTGACGCTTGGCGTTAGTTTTCTTTGCGTAAGAACCTTCGTCTTCTACCGAGTCCCATTCTTCACGCTGGTAACGATAGTCTTTGCTCATTGCTTTCTCTAAGTTGTTAACACACCTTAATTATTAACGTAAGCGTAAAAATGAAAAACGAAAATTTATCATCGTAGCGATAAGAAATTTTGATGATAAAACAGGGGAGTTTCTGAAAATATAATGTAGCGCAAGCCTCTGGATAGAGCGGTAGTCTCCGCATACCTAACAAGAAAAATATGAACGGCATTTATCATATTTTTCAATAATATATATCCAATGCGTAATATCGTAATAATGAACAGACGTTAATATTTTACTAAATTCATGTGAAATTTTTTTTGAGTTTTCATTCCGTTAAAAATTTTTTGTTGATAAGAAAAAAAACTTTTGTTTTATCTTACTTTTTAATTGTCATAAAAGAGCGCTGAACAGACTATTACGTTGGGTACATTATGAAAAGTTTAGCTATTAGACCATCAGCAAAACCTTACATTGACCGTTTGAAGTTTCCCTATGGATTTCGTAAGTCCGGTGATTTCAGCATTTCGGAAGCAGATCTTCTCACCACATACGGTAAAACCCTACTGGGACTTGAAAGTGGCGAACTTAAGCCAGAAAGTGACGATGAAGCGCATTTTGTTGATTTTATCGGTGGAAAGGTTGAAGCGAGCAACAATGTAGAGAAGGCGTGGGCAAAGTACGTCAAACTCGCCAGAGGCAAAAAACACTTTTATACATTGCACAGTAGCGCAAGTAACCAGTCGGATTATGACGATGACTATTCAGACGACGAATTCGACGTTGCGTAAATATTTCGACCTTGCCTCAATTTAACGATGAATACCAAAGCTCGCCATGGCGAGCTTTTTTGTTTGGCCTTGAAATGATCTCAATCAAGTTATGGAAAGAACAAAATTGAGAAACGTTAAGGATTGTCTACACTTAGACTATAGAGGAGCAAAATGCCCTAATTTGGTTGCATTGCTCTTACAAACCAGCCCAAGCAAAGGAGGCGCAACGATGGTTATTAGCTCGAAACAGCTTACTCACTTTTCTATTCATGCACTTGATGACAAAGTGGGCGGCATTCGCGACATCCTTTTTGATGACGAAACCTTCACCGTTCGCTATCTCGTTGCGGACACTAACACGTGGTTACCTCTAAGCCGAAAAGTAGTGATATCCCCTATTTCGGTAAAACAACTAGCCTGTGAAGATGAGACAGTTCATATCAACATGACTGTCGATACACTCAAGAATAGCCCTTCCATAGATGAGCACAAACCTGTTTCCCGGGAGTATGAAGAGAACCTTTTTAAGTATTTTGGCTACGGTTATTACTGGATAGGCCCAGGAGCTTGGGGCGAATTCGCCCATCCAGACGAATTGGTTGAACTGCAGCAGGCTGAGGAGTCCGATACCGTTCATCCTCAAAAAACGTCGAATCACTTACGCGCGGTGGGAGAAGTTGGCGGCTATGAAGTCGCTACAACATCTGACAATGTAGGTCATATCAGCAATTTTATTATTGATACGCGTAGTTGGAAAATTGTGATGCTGGTTGTTGATACGAACAACTGGCTGCCGGGTGGGAAGCATTTAGCGTTATTGCCTAGCGACATCAAAAACATCGATTGGGCAGCTCATCACGTTAGCGTGAGTCTCAGTCAAGACGAGCTAATGAATCGACCCGAAGTAGATGATGATAAAATCTCTGAAGAAGGCTACATATCAACACTATGCAACAGTCTTAATGGCGATACTTAAGGAAAGCCAAATGCCTTCCTCTTACAATGTCCGTTTTTAAACGGACATTGTTTTTACCGGTTTGCTGACAATGTCTTAACTCACTAGCAAAAAAACTCGTACATCAACGCGATCAAACGCTTAACCCGTTCATCTGCTAAACGATAAAAAATAGTTTGCCCATCTCTACGTGTGGCCACCATTTTTGACTCTCGCAGTAAAGCAAGATGTTGTGATATGACAGGCTGAGATACATCGACAACGTCTAGAAGCTCAGTGACCGACTTTTCTTCTTCCAACAAAGAGCAAAGCACCATAAGACGCGTTTTGTTCGCAAATTGTTTTAGAAAGATTTCGGCTTCTGCAGCATGTTCCATTATTTCATTTGAACTTATTACCATATCCTCGGACATAAGCACTCCCTTTTTAATAAAATACCCGCGTTAATTTACCCCTTTATTATACTAAAGTATAAGACAAATTGCTGATTAGCTATTTTATGCGATGAGTTTCAGTCAATACGCTTATTCTGCTATCCTAAAATACGAATATTAACGTTAACCTATAAAACTTGCGTTGTTCACCAGCCTATCTTTAAGGAAGCCAAATGCTCATTGACATTAAGACTCGCTTAGAAAATATCGACGTTAACGTTAGAACCGTTACGGCAGAACAGGCTTTTAATGAGTTAGAAAACAATGGGGGCACATTAATTGATGTTAGGGAAACCGCGGAGGTAAAAGATCAACCCGTTCGTTCTGCGTTACACATTCCCCGCGGCGTTCTCGAAATGAAGGCCATTGAGCAATTTAAAGATGCATCCACGCCCCTTTATATACACTGTGCCTCAGGCGTTCGCGCAAAGCTTGCAGCAGAACAACTAACTAAAATGGGTTACGAAAATATATCTGTCGTAACGTGTCCAGTGCCCACAATCAATCAAGCTAGTGATAAATGACTCGTTAATCCCTTATGTGATATAACAGCCCGAAATAGAGTAAAAGGCCTATACATGCTGAAATCCACATTAGAGCAGTGGCGAATGTTCAAAGCCGTTGTCGACGCAGGCGGTTTTAATCAGGCTGCCGTAGAAGTGCATAAAAGTCAGTCAAGTGTTCATCATGCTGTACAGAAATTAGAGAGCGCTATTGGGGTTAGGCTATTTGAAAATATTGGACGAAAAGTACAGCTCTCTCCACAAGGCGAGTTAATGTATCGTCGCGCTACTTTTTTACTGGATGAAGCACACAAGCTGGAGGCGGTAGCAAGCAGTCTTCAGGCTGGAACAGAAACCACATTACGCATCGCTGTGGATATTATATTTCCATCCGCACTGCTATATAACGTTCTTGGAAAAGTGTCCAACGAATATCCCTTGCTGCGTATAGAATTAGAGGAAACCGTACTAAGCGGCGCGAATTCCCTATTAAGCAGTGGGAGAGTAGATCTTGGCATATCGCCGTTCGTTCTTCCAAATGGTTTTAGTGAAGACCTTTGCGAGATTGAGTTTGTAGCCGTGGCTCACGCCCGCCATCCTTTACATCAGTTGGGAAGAACACTGACATTAGAGGATTTAAAAGCTCACCGCCAGATCGTGGTTCGGGATTCTTCTACAGAACGTAAAGCTGACGTTGGCTGGTTAGGAGCAGAGCAGCGATGGACTGTCAGTCACATAAGGACATCAGTAGATATCATTGCGCAGGGTCTAGGGTTTGCTTGGCTGCCTATTGCTATTATCAAAGACAAGCTCGAGGATGGTACATTAGTCCCCCTCCCGCTGGACAACAATGCTGCATTAAGAAAAGCTCTGCTTTACTTGTCTTTTGAAGATGGTGACACACTCGGCCCTGCGGCTCGCGCGTTCATAGGGGAATTGAGATATCAAACGATGAACCTACCGACCTCAGATCTGATTTTGGATAGTTGTGAAAATTAGACGTCTAGACTAACTCATTACAGCGCTAAGTTGTTCGAAACCCAATACAAAACCAAGCAGTGAAATAGACACGCTAATTAAAGCCACTGCCCCATCGTCCGTTCATGCCTATTACCATAATCAAAACGGCAAACGCGGGAATTAAGCCCATGAACGGGATCAGTTCCAATGGCATCATCACGGCACCGCACACCATGCAATTTAGCGCGATTAATGAGCGAAAAAGCGTCTGACGCACAAAGAAGCAGCGAGGAACTAAGAACCTGTCAATACGAACCGCGTAAGGTTTGACCTTGTCGACTATCTACCTAAGCTGATCAGCGTCGCATTTCAAGTCCATGACTTTAACTGGAAGCCATTGATGACGTTGACCGAGTAAAATTTGCAAAGAAATAAGTAAAATTGTCACACCTGCCACGGATGGCCCCCCTAGAACTGCACCTATAGATGTGCAGGCGATAAAAGAAGGCAAGGCAAGCATTGGACCAAAGCCTCACTTTTCTAAAACACGCCAAAAATGAGCGAGGTGAAAGACACTTTGTTGAGCGCTTGACTGCATTCTTCCAAGCAGCTCATATAACGTCATTGATCTTTCAGCTGTTTTTCCTAATATTTTCAAATCCTTTGATTCCACTTTACCTGTGAACTGGTATGCTATCTGACGAATTCCTCGCTGAAAATCTAATATAAAGCGCATTTTTGAGACAAAGCACTCCATATTGCGAACAATGATTAGGTATATGCTGTGCGAAAAATGTGCCATTGGATGCCTTACATCACTATTGCGCGCATAGGAATGTTTTTTGCAAATTTACTTTTTATGAAACGTTTTGCTTACAACAAAAATTAAAAATAAAGGAATCGCGTCAAACGCTACTATTCGACAAACGCTATTGAGTTTGAACGGGTCGTTACGTCTGCCTAGCCAACATTCCTTGTTGTACAGAATTGACACATGCGGTGGTCGAGCTTTCGATAGCAGAATTCGAAACGCTACGATGACTGAACAACGAAAACCATAATATTGATTAAATTCCAAGTTTTACGAATTAGGAATAGAAAGAGAGGGACATCCACGTGCTAACTGTACTTTTAGTTGATGACGACGCTGAATTCACAGAAGTTGCCTGTACCATTATTGAATTTTTGGGGCATGAAGTACTTACTGCCGGAACATTAGAAGAAGCGCGAGATTGGTTGAAGAAAGAAACTTTTGATCACGTTTTACTAGATTTTATGCTGCCTGATGGCAGTGGTGCCCATCTATTTAATGAACTTGACGCACTTCCTAAGCGTCCACGGGTTACATTGATCACCGGTCACCCTTCTGTAAAAAGCGTTATAAAGGGCCTGTGTGGTCCAACCGTTGATTACCTCGTAAAACCCATTCAACGGGAAGAAATTGAAGCGGTTTTAAGCCAGAAAAAGAAAAATAAAGAGCCCGAAGAAGCAAAGATAGAAAAACACTTTGACTTGCTTATCGGCGAGTCTCCGGTGATGAAGGACCTATACAAACTTATTGCACGCGTCAGTAAAACAAGTGCAAATGTTATGTTGCTTGGTGAAAGTGGCGTGGGTAAAGAAGTGGTCGCTGCAGCAATCCATCGCGCCTCAGAAAGCGAAGGCCCCTATATCGCTACAAACTGCGGCGCCTTTTCTAAAGAATTAATTGGAAGCGAATTGTTTGGTCATGAAAAAGGCGCATTCACTGGCGCTGTAGGTAGGAAAGAAGGTGTATTCGAACAGGCCGAGGGCGGCACACTTTTCTTAGACGAAATCACAGAAATGCCAATTGATATGCAGCCTAACTTACTTCGCGTGTTGGAAAACAAGGTAGTACTTCGCGTTGGCGGAACCAAATCGATTCCTGTTAATTGTCGTGTTGTTTCGGCTACAAACCGCACTATGGAAGAAATTGCACAGAGTAAGGTACTTCGAGAGGATATTTATTTTAGGCTGGCCGTCTTTCCTATCACTATTCCGCCCCTGCGAGAACGCAAACAGGATATACCGCTACTTGCAAAAACCTTCATCGCTGAATTTAACAAAGATAATGGATCAATTTATCAATGGGAAGATAGCCAATTGGAAACATTACAGGCCTACGACTGGCCGGGTAACGTTCGTGAATTAAGACATTTTGTGCACCGTGCTGCCATCATGAGCGACCCAGAAAAAAGTGAAATTGAGCTTCCTAAAACCATTGAATCACCTTTTGCGCAAAAGCAAAGTACGACCCCTGCGCTCCAAGCAGGTAGAACCATAGAAGACGTTGAGAAAGAACTCATTTACGCCACATTGGAAAAAGTGAACGGCAATAAAACTACCGCCGCTGAAATGCTGGGGATTAGTACTAAAACGCTTTATAACCGTCTTCATGCCTATGGTGACCTGAGTAAAGACGAATAAATGAGGTATTCGGTATGACTAGCGAAGAATTTTCGAAGCTCAGTGTTTTCGTACACGATGCACGCAAGCCGCTTAACAGGATTTCAATGCAAGCTGAACTTGTAAAAATGGCTTTAAATGGAGACGTCGCACCTGAAAAGGCGATCGCGGCGTTAGACAAGATAATTAGCAGTGCGAAAGACTGCAGTCACACCCTTACTGAAATGACCTCAGAATTGGGTGGCAACATTGCGGATTAGTTAAATGATTTCTAAAGTGCTGTCTTCTGTTTACAGTTGGATCATTATCGTTGTTTTTGTCATCGCTGTGATAACAGCTAATTCATTTTATGTGGTAAGTACGCTAAACGACCTTTCAGCTCTTGAAGCAAGACTCTTCAACACCAACCGCGTTATCAATGCGGTAAACAGGCTGCACATTGCCGTGCTCAGAATTGAGTCTGGTCAACGAGGTTTCATGCTCACTGAAGATGATAAGTACCTTGCCGACTACACAGAGACATTGGGGGTTATTAGTGAGGTCATGGATGAGGTAGAGGTAAGTTCATTTTCATCCGACATCCAAGAGCAAACCAATAGAATGGAGCAGCTGCTTGAATTAACAAAAACCAAGGTCAACGAGGTTATTGAAGTTGTTGAACTTATAAAAGCAGGAAGAGAACAAGAAGCAATTGAGCTCGTAAATAGTGATAAAGGAATTATGCTATATAAGCGCTTTGAAACGCTCTTTAGTGAAATCGATAGTTCAGAAAGGAACATGCAGGGCAAGCACTTGGCCAACTTGATGAGCCTGAGACGCGACTCAGTGAATACATTAATCATTTCATCTGTCACTACCCTGCTTCTCATTATCGCCGTATTTCTACTGCTGAAAATCAACTCGCGGGAACATGAAAAATACCAAGCTGGTCTTGAGTCTGTGAATGAAGAGTTAGAATCGAAGATTGCCGATCGAACCCAAGAATTAAGTGTTTATTCCGAGGAACTTGCAAGAAGTAACAGAGAATTGGAAGACTTTGCTTTTGTCGCTTCCCATGATTTACAAGAACCTCTGAGAAAAATCCGTGCGTTCGGAAACAGGTTAGAGTCGGGCTACAACGATGTCATAGACGAACGAGGTAAAGATTACCTTGCACGCATGCTCAATGCAGCAGAGCGAATGTCAATGTTAATATCAGATCTTCTGGCGTTTTCGCGCGTATCAACCCGTGGCAAAGAGTTTGATGAAGTTGATCTCGGACGTGCTATCAATAGCGTTGTTGGCGATTTAGAAATAGCCATTGACGAAAAATCAGCAAAAATAAATGTGAGTGATATGCCGATCATTCGAGGCGACAAGTCGCAACTTGAACAGCTATTTTTAAACCTTATTTCGAATGCTTTGAAATTTCAAACTAAAGGCGTTACGCCTATTGTTTCAATAAATGCAACCGTCGCGCTACCAGAGGATGTAAAAGATATCCTTATTGCCGAAGAGCACGAATGGATAAAAATCACGGTATCCGATAACGGTATTGGATTTGAGCAATCGTTCGCCGAAAAAATATTCGCACCTTTCCAACGCTTACACGGTAGAAGTGAGTATAAAGGAACCGGGATAGGTCTAGCTGTTTGCCGCCGTATTGTTGAACGCCACAACGGTCAGATTAGCGCAACGAGCAAGCTTGGCGAAGGTGCAACATTCTCGATAATACTGCCGAAAGACAGTGACCCTTTTGGTACTAACAACAATAACGGAGAGACGACCAATGACGCGTAAACAGTCCCAACCTATTAATATACTTATGGCCGACGACGACGAAGACGATCGTTTGCTTACGGTTGATGCACTTAAAGAAAGTCGAGTTTTAAATAATCTATTCTGCGTTGAAGACGGTGTTGAACTCTTAGAATTTTTGCGTCATGAGGGAAAATACTCAGACCCTGCTTCTGCGCCCCGCCCTAGTCTTATTTTGTTAGATTTAAATATGCCTAGAAAAGACGGTAGAGAAGCACTTCAAGAACTCAAAAACGATCCAAAGCTGAGAAGTATTCCTGTTGTTATTTTAACAACGTCTAAGGAAGAAGAAGATATGCTTCGAGGGTACGATTTGGGGTGTGCATCTTACATAACCAAGCCGGTTAATTTTGAGGGTTTGGTTGAATTAATGCGCGCGCTCGGACGCTATTGGATAGAATTCGTTGAGTTGCCACACGAGTAGTCGGGGAACTAGATGACAGAGGTAATTAAAATTCTATTAGTCGAGGATGATGAAGACGATTACTTCTTAACCTCTGATTATCTACAACAATGTGAGTCACCTTCGTTTGAATTAACGTGGGTGACCAACAGCTTGGATGCAATAGAAGCACTTAAATCAGATAGTTTTGACCTATGCTTACTCGACTATCTATTGGGTGCAGAGAACGCTATCGACGTTTTAGGCGTCTTAAAATCAAATCAATTTAGCCTGCCAGTAGTTATTTTGACGGGCCAATCTGATGCAACGGTAGATGAAATGGTCATGCGTGCTGGCGCCGCGGACTATTTACAAAAATCTGAAATTGAGTCTCCACGATTCATGCGCACCATTCGCTATGCGATGGTACGCCGTGACATAGAAAACGAGCGGCTTGAGCGTAATAAAGTTGAGCAAAAAAACAAAGCGAAAGACAAATTTCTTGCGCATTTAGGGCATGAATTACGTACCCCACTGACCTCTATTCTTGGATACACAGAACTTCTTATTGATGATGCCCGTAACAGTCCTTTCCAACAAGAACTGTCAATTATTCATTCAAATGGTAAGCATTTGTTGAGTTTACTTAATGACCTTCTTGATATGTCACGTATCATGGCAGAGAAACTCGAACTGAATATTCAAGACGTTAACTTATCGGCGTTTCTAACCGATATCCATTCACTCATGCGGTTGAATGCAAAAGATAAAGGCTTAAGCCTTAACGTTGTGTCCACTACAAAAATCCCTGAATTCATTAAGACAGACCCTACTCGTCTACGCCAAGTGCTGCTTAATCTTATATCAAACGCGGTAAAATTTACCGACAAAGGTAGCATTACCCTAACGATTTCACTTGAAGAGCCTTCGCCAGCGTCTACACGCGAGCCGCTTTTACGGTTCTCTGTTGATGACACTGGGATTGGTATGCCACCAGATAAGCTCAAAAACATTTTTCAGCCTTTTGAACAAATTGAAGATGTTATGCGAGCTAACCACGGCGGCGCAGGCTTAGGGCTGGCAATATGCAAAGAATTAGTCACTAAGCTGGGTGGTAATATCTCGGTTTCATCTCGCCTCGGTCAAGGGAGTACCTTTACTTTCGATATCGGTCCTGGCGACATTTCGTCACAACTGCGAGTTGAACTTCAGCTTGGACAAATACAACCTGTTGAATCAAGCAGTCTTAATCTCTGTGTCACTGGAAGAGTATTGATTGTCGACGATTTAAGAGAAATACGCAGGCTTACCGGCCATTTGGTGAGTCAGTCACAGGCAGATATTAGCTATGCTGAAAATGGCGTAAAAGCGCTAGAGGCGGTTTTGGAAGCAGATGAGCACAACCAACCTTTTGACCTGGTGCTAATGGATATCCACATGCCTGTTATGAATGGTATTGAGGCACTCCATGCAATACGTCGCCATGGTAAAAAGATCCCTGTTATTGCAGTAACAGCCGCGAGTCGGAAGGGACTGAGAGAATCTTTAATTCGAGAAGGTTTTAATGATGTTATTGGAAAGCCTATCGACCGGTTTGCACTTGCTAACTTACTCTCACAATATTTGCCACCGGGCAATCATGTTACGTTTACAAACGTAGAAGCTCAGGTTGCTGACATGCCGCTCGACAAGCCATTTGCACCGGAAAAACATGAACCGTATGCGGCAAAAAATAAACAAGAACACAATGAAAAATCGCCTAGCCCCATAACAACAACCAATAATGAAAAAGCTGATGAAAAGGTAGTAAAAAATAAGCGAATCCTTGTGGTTGAAGATGATGAAGATGCGGCAGAACTGCTACAGCTGTTTCTTTCGCACTTGGGTCACACAGTCACAACAGAGTACAGTGGTGCAGATGCGCTGAAAACCGCGCAAGAGCAGCGCTTTGACCACATACTTATGGATTTAACATTGCCCGATTACAACGGGTATGACCTTGCAACAGAGCTTAAGAAAAAACTTCCTGACGCATCGCTGACGATAGTAAGCGGACATGAAGCTGACACTGAAAGCATGGAATCGATTGGTATAGATAGCGCGCTTCTTAAACCCGTGTCTAAAGATGATTTAGAGTCCATCTTAGGCTGAATAAATTAACCAAATTTAAACACTGCGAAAATATTACAAGGGTTTGTAACCTTACTGAGTGAGACTTGCAAACCTTTTTCTCTCTGCCTCCTCTTAAAATCAACATTATCTTTTACTTTCAATATTTTATAGTATTGGTATAGGCGTTGCACCCATTATACTGAACCCAAGATATTAAGGAGAGTATTATGGCTACACAAGCATCAGCAAAATCGCAAACGGTAAAACCTACCACAGCAAACGGCGTGACTGAGCCAAGCCACCCAGTGACGGACCAACTGAAGGATTCTCTTCATGCATCGGTAGATAAATTAGCAGACAGTGCAGGTATTGCAGAAGAGAACATTCGCAAAACAGCGTCATCGTCTGCAGAGAGTATGTCTGAAAGAAAACGTTTAGCAGAACAAAAATGGCAAGCGTCGAAGGTGCGTAATTATGCGATAGAAAACCCACTTGCGACTGCGGGTATCGCGTTCGCTGCTGGTATGTTAGTGACTTCACTGCTACGCAAGAAGTAATTTAATGGAAGCCCCTGATTTTCACAAAGCACAATTCGCTCTGTGCAAAGAAAATCCGTTTCGCCTGACGCCCCCTGGGGCTCAGGCGAGCGCTCACAACTATCATCCGAAAACCGATGAAACAGAAGGTAAAACTGCCACTGAACAGCAATACCCTGACCCAGCTTTTTCAGACATAATTTCAGCGTTTAAAGAAGCATTTTCTCAGCGAAAAGCACAAGGTTTTGCGTTCCTAGAATTAACCAATAGCGAACTCATGCTGATTAAGAAAAGCTTTTTCGTTACGGTTTTTGCCTGTCTGGCGGCATTTGCGGTAGGCACAGTGTGCTGGTTGATTTTAAACATCGCCATTGGCGCTTTCTTGCACAACATTGGCCTGCATTATGTTGTTGTTCCTCTCGTGCTTCTCGTGCTTAACAGTGTTGCCGCCTTCGGTTTATTTAAACTTGCTCAGAATGCATTTAACTACTTAAGCTTTAAACGGCTTATTCAAACGTGGCATAAGGTTATTGGGTAGCTTAATGGCGCCTACATGGTTTGTTAATACGTCAGGTAATATCCATGAATATTTTTCTTAAAGCAAACATACAAGATATTGCTCAAAAAGAGCATGCTTACTTTTCTCAAAAACATCACGCAGACGTTGCACTTACTCAAGCAAAAAGGCAATGTAAGTTATTGATGGGCAAACCCGAGGTCCTTTTGGGTATTTCAGCTGTTGGCGCCTATAAGGGCGCAGTAGATGCCAAGCCTAAGGCTAAGCGCAATCAAGCTATGATGGCGTTGGGCCGAACGGCGTTGATGTCATTATTCCAATGATCACAATACCTAAGGAGTATGTGAGATGGGCAGTACAATTATAAAGAAAAAATTAAAGACTACATTGGCCTTAATTGGGGCTACTTTTGCTTTGGCATTAACAGGTTGTTCATCTTCTCCCATTGCAGCACCTACTCCCTATAAATCGGCAAGTTCGAAAGCCGCATATGGTTATTCCAGCGAAAAGCTTTCTGATAACGAGATTAAAGTCCTCTTTAAAGCAACGGATAAAACCCCAGCAGATCTCGTTCAGCAATATGCGCTATACCGCGCCGCCGAAATTGCAAAATCCCAGGGGTTCTCTCACCTCGCTATTGTAAAAACCAGTGTCGATAAAAAGCCTGTAATGGCAAGAGAGATAATGGCGAATAACGAACAACCCGTAGCTTTTCAGACCGATAAACAGTGTACGATGTCGGGCTGTGACGAAGTAGCGCAGCCAATGGCGGTACCCTCCACTAACGATGTTGTTAAAACGCAAATAAACGATATCTACTTCACTATAGATGTGAAGATATCTAACGATTTGAACGCTTTGGGTAAAAACGCTTTCACCGTCGAAGAGGTGTTGTCGGAACCTTTGGCGTCTAAAAAGCAGAATTAGACCAGATACGATATCTGTGCCTTGGCATTGTGACGGCGACACTGTGTTTTTCCCGTCTCTCTGCCAAGTTTATAAAATATTATTCCTATTTACTCTATTTCGCGCCGCGCCGTCTACTTCTCTCCCGCTTTTTTTTGTCTCACTACTACTAAGCTCGATTCCTCTAACGAGTAAAGAACAGCGCGTGCCTAGAAAGTACTGATTCAAAGTCACCTTATTTCTAATATTTTTATATTTTTCATTGTTTTAATGCGTAGTTAATCTTCTATTAATGCTGTGCGAAAGTCTTCGTCATCTAAAATATCTATCCTTAGTCTCATGAACTGCAAAGCAGATTTATACGCCTCTATCACATTAATGATACAGGTACAGCAAAACTTTATTTTGCATATGACTAAGGAGTCAGCGATGAAAAACCTAAACACAGTAATTACAAAGACAGCGGTTGCAGCGGCTACAGTGTTGTTCGTTTCAGGGTGTAGTGCTGTCGCTAAACCACAGTTAGACCAAGCCGCTTCTACTACACCGGTATTAAAAGCAAACGCATTAGATAACGCGCTGCTTTACTCTGATAGGTGCATCACGGAAAGAGAGGTGGTGTCAGCGCAAAGGAAATGGGGCGACGGTATAGTCAGAATTGGCGCTGTATTTAGTAATGATGGCGATTATTCTGCCGAGGCTGCCGATTTTATACAGGCGATGTACGGCTACGATTTAAGTAGTGTGTTGTTCAAACCAACCCTGGCTGCTAATGACCAATTCCGCTCAAGCTTTGATGCAGCGCTTTCTTACTTCGTTGGCGGCAATGATGCCTATGAAGAAGATAAAGGCTTCGCGATTAAACCTTATACGAACGTTAAATTCGATAACGTTGGTATTATAAATAACAGCTGTCGTATGGCAGTGGCGATGGGTAACTACTTTTTTACCGACATACAGGGCGGAGAAACGAAAGTCGAGTACACGTTTGCCTATGTAAAAGACAGTGACGGTGATCTTCGAATTGTGGCCCATCAATCATCCTTACCCTACAACCCCAATGGCAATTAAATAAGCTTTGCCCCTGAGTATTTACATACTGTGGGGGTCCCTTCCCTTTCTTTAGGCAAAGCGGTTTTGACCAAAACCGCTTAGTTACTCTGCCGACATGCCTTAGTATTGGGTCTTACAGGCATGTAAAATATGCATTTCGTTGTGTAATCGTGACCTTGAATAAGCGTTTGTTGCTGACTATAAAAAGTCGAAAAACCTACATTTTCATTAAATATCATTAACTTAAAAACCCGGCACGAAGCTAGCATTAGTTATTGTGTAAGTAACGGAAGCAAAACGAGGACTTAGTTATGTTAGGTTGGGCAATTACATTTTTTATTATCGCCATTATCGCAGCAGTTTTTGGTTTTGGAGGCATCGCAGGTGCAGCAACGGGGATAGCACAGTTTCTATTTTTCGTGTTTATCGCATTGCTAGTAATCTCACTAATCGCTAACGCGCTACGTGGCAAAGCACCAAGAGCCTAGAAGTAACAAGCATTTTAATAGGAAAAAGGAGTAAGGATATGTTTTCATTTAAAAATCTTTCTAAAGTATTAGTAGCATCAGCATTTGCACTATCACTAGCCGCGTGTGGCGATGGTGAAGCAGAAGACGCGGGTGAAGAGCTTGACGAGATGGTTACCGATGCTGGTAACGCCGTTGAAGACGCTTGCGAAGATGTGAAAGAAGGCGTAGAAGCCGAAGATAAAGATTGCTAATAGCATCTTCAAAAAAAGGGTCAGACATTGTCTGACCCTTTTTCGTTTGCTTTGAAAGCAAGCTAGGAAACTTCTTCGCCACCTAAGTCTCTGGCTAGGTCGTCAAGCGTCGATAGCGTCGAGTCAAACTCACCAAGTATATAACGATACTTAACACTAACGTGATGGTCAGACTTTCCGAATTTAACCTTCAATCCATCTGCATCAAGGTGCTTCACGGTGTTCAAAAACCGATATGCAGACATTTCTGTTTCAAATTCGAATTCAACAGCATTTTCCATTTAAGCCACCACCTCAGGGTGCGCGTCAACAACAGCAATAACACGTTGCGTTAAAGGATTGTCTTTAACCTCTAACACATCATATGACAGCCAATCAGCTAAAATTTCAGATGCCGTGGCAGCCTCTCCTTGCTCTAGTTTTGCAGTCATCATCTGTAACTGAACGCTTGATCTTATTGATGTATCAGCATCTGGACTTGGCATATTAGATGCCACTTCCAAGGCAACTGTTAACCACCGTCTATCGTGCTGCAAGCGAATATGGCCGTCAGACTGACTGAGAAATGCAGACCAGCGCTTACCTAACCGTTCAATTAGCATTTCCTTGTCTTCAGTTCCCTCTCCTACGCTGATCTCAAGCAGTGAAATAAGTGCTTGTGCTCTGTCTCGTTGAGCTTGACTCTGTGCACGTTCTGCCTGCGCTTCGCGCTTGCTTTCAAGCATATCTAATTTTCGCTCAACTTTGCTACGCTGTGGCTTGGGCAGTTCTGTAAGCTGTTCTCGAACGCAGCCCATTGACTCGTTGAAAGAAGCGTCGTCGCTGTTTATATCAATATTTTCGATATTAGAAAGTAGTGAATCTACCTTCTCGTTTGCAACATTATTCTGCAATTTTCTTTCCGCTTTCAAGCGTTCGAAAACTACATCATTTGCCGCTTTAAATTCCGACCAAAGTTTACTCTCTTCCCGCTTGCCCGCATGACCAACTTGCTTCCATCGGTTTTGTAGACTCTGAGCTTCGTCTGCTGCAACAGTTACATAGTCGTGATTTGCGAGTTGCTGAGCTTGCGATACTAAATCTCGCTTCTGAGCTTGGTTATCATTCTGCCAAGCTTGAATCTTAGTTTGGATGGGAGCAGAAACCGCTTTCCACTCGCGCTTTAGCTGCTCGTAAGTATCTCGTTCAACCTGGCCAGCAGCGTGCCATTGCTTTGCTGCTCTGTCGAAAATTTTAACTAACTCCGCTTCCGATAAGCTTGGATCTATCGATTTTACAGAAGCTATGATAGCTACGCGTTTTTCTAGAGCTTGTTGCCGCTGCTCATCAAGTTTTGCATAGTGCTCACGACAAGGCTCGAAGGCTTTTTCTAGCGCATCGTCAAACTGCTTCTGCAAATCGTCGTCGCTACCCTCCGTTGTGCTGCTATTCGTCGTTGTTGTTAATGACAACCACTGCTTGCGAAGGTATTTGATCGCTTCGCTTCGCGCTTTTATATCGTCTGCATCTGTTGACGCTAACGTTAGAGCTTCCTCTACAAGCGCAGGCTTGCGAGGTGCAGCGAGATAACTCTGCCACCCCTCAAGACGAGATACCTCTTCAGCAGTTTTGTCGAAGCGCTTTTCGACTTGCTCTTTCGCAGAATCAGGCATCTCATTGTAGTTATTTTCGAGCTTTTGAAATTTCGATATCGCGACGCGAAACTTTCCTTGACCAATAAGGTTATCGATAACGCTTATTTGTCTTCTAACATTTTTGATTTGCTCATTTTGTTTTGTTTTTTGCGCCCTCTCCTTAGCACTGACACTATTAATCAATGCCTTGTAACGCCCTGACAGCGCTTTAGGAATAGCGTCAATCTCACTACTTAGCTTTTTATAATCTTCGCGCGCTTCAGTAAATGCGGCCTGAAGAGTATCAAGGGTGACTTCTTCATGCGACTTTTCATCATCTTGTGCGCTTGGCTCCACTGGGTTAGCGCCTGTTTGAGCGCTCTGCCCCTTCACAGCGCTAAGTGTTGCTATTTTGGTAGCAATATCTTCAAGCATTTGCAGTTTAATCAGGAGCTTTTGCCCATAGTGTTGCTGCATTGAGAAACGATCAAGCTTATCGTTTAACTCGTTTACTGCTTTTGTTATTTCTTTTAGGCGCTTCTCGCTTGATTTTTCATTTCCCAAACGAGCTAACTGCTCAAGCGTAGCTTCTACGCCGCGCACACTCTCGTTTACTGTTGCTACATCGGCAAGTGTCGCCTCACAAAGACGATTATCGTAAAGCCACGAAACTT
The DNA here is from genome assembly GCF_016405965.1 of Alteromonas sp. IB21. Taxonomy (GTDB): domain Bacteria; phylum Pseudomonadota; class Gammaproteobacteria; order Enterobacterales; family Alteromonadaceae; genus Alteromonas. Next base: position 37,147 of record NZ_JAEFCD010000027.1, read on the forward strand.
GCTCGATAGCGTGGGTCAATTGTTGTTCACACAATGCTTGAGTATTGGCAAGCTGAGTAGCTAACTGCTTTTCTTCCCACCTTGGGCGAATACGCGATAAGTAGCGGTCTACTTGCTCTGAAATCCTTTCTCGCTTTTCTTTATACTCAGTGTGTTCTTCCTGCGTGAGAAGGTCAATTTGGCCAAATAACCCAGAAAGCTCACTGTCGAATTCTCGCCGTTTTTGCTCGACAATCTCTACGTCCGGCTTATCAAGTAGCGCTTGGTATTTTGATAAGATTAAGGTTAGCTGCTTTTTAAGCTCCACTGGGCGCTGCTGCGCTTCTTTTATTGCGTCTATACGGGCGTTGATTTTGGACAACAAATCATCATCCGACACTTTTTTTGCCAGTTTTTGCAAATCGGATATCGTTGAGTAAGCGCTAATGAGCTGTGATTGTAAACTGGCACTAGCCCCTTCTAAAAAGACGTAGTGTGTAAATGAAGGTTTATTGACCTTGTCTATTAATGCCTTGGCTAGGGTATCGTCACGTAAAAGCGCAGCGTCTTTCTCGAGCATTTTGGGTAGAAGTTGTATGACGAACTCAGGACTCGCCGTTTCTTTTAAAAACGACAACTTTTCTTCACAAGAAAGGGAAAGGTCCCCCTCATTTAAAAGCGCTGAATTAACTTTCTGCTCTGCGACCTTTTTTACTCGAGACAGCTTCGCAATTTGCGACATTTTAAGCCATAACACGAAACTATTAAGCTTCTCCAGAGCTAATAAACTTACATTAGGATCCTCGTCATTGAAGGCGAGTTCGTGAAGAATTGTTTTTTCTTGTGCCTTATCTGGAGAGAGATTTTCAATTGCCTGCATTCTTTTTTCAGGCTTCGGGCTTTGGTGCGAAGGCGTAAATATACGACTAAATATCATCCTGTTTGAACCGCGCTATTGTATTTTTATCATCCTGCTCACTACGTAATGAGCGTTTAAAATCGGCTTTGCTTTTGTGAACAATTTCGCCGTTCTCGCCTACAGTCATATGTTCTGAGGACTTTTCAATTTTGGCTTGGTAAAGCATAACGGCCTGCATCGAGCTTTCTTTTTGCTCATTATTCAAAGGTGTGCCGTCAGGCCATTTACCGGTTTCAACTGCTTGGCGAAGACGCTCATAAATCTCTGGCGTCATACTGGCTAATAATGCTTCAATATTCATTTAGGAAAAACGCTTGATGTAAACAATTCGCGCACGATTGACTAAGTACCAGACAAAGCCAACTACTGCGCCCAAAATAGCTAAATTATGTTGCAAATCACCCGGGCGGGTGCCGCCCCAATACATGAACCCAAAGCTTGCAACAAATATCAGCATAGCAAGGAGAGACTGGTTCTGGATACTCGCCAACTTCTTAAATCTTTGTAAGCTTTGTTTGCGCTCTATATCTTCTGAGGTCGCGTCACCGATTTTAAAATCGCAATGAGGACACGTCTGCGCCTTGTCGGACGTTTTCTTATTGCATGAAGGACAGTCAACTAATGCCATATGTTGCTCCTATGATTGAGTGCGAAATGAGAATACCCATGCTATTTGCACAAGTATTTTTACGCGGACGGGTATCATACTTAAGTTAAGCACAACAATGAAGTCGATTGTGAGGATAAAACCTGACATCTCGAAACAAAAAATGCGCGGGGTGTATACTTTTAAAAAAAGTACACCGGCGCGCAATTTTACTCACTTGTTTTCTGTATAAACGTTAGACAACAGCGTCTTTTAAGACGCCTTATAAATCCGTGGTTTCTACTTTTTGTGGCGAGACCAATAGTCGTTTACGGTCTCCTTCATCTCTTTACAAAGCAGCATGATCCCAAACAGGTTAGGCAAGGTCATAACCACAATAGCCACGGCAGACAGTGCCCAAACTAATGTGGTGTCGGAGAACGCAGCCCAAACAAAACCGGCAACGTAAATTACTCGATACGGCATAACAGAACGCGGCCCCAAAAGGTAAGTCATGGCGCGGTCACCGTAGTAAGACCAGGCAATAGCAGTTGAGAACGCAAACAGCATAAGGCCAATTGACACGATATATTGACCGAAGTCGCCAAAAAAGCCTCGTGTAAATGCAATCGTCGTTAGCGCTGCAGAGTGAACCAGTGACTTTCCTCTGATTTCTAAATTCTCTTTAACTGGCTTACCGTCCACAATTTTGAGGGTACCGGTAAACAAGTCTTCACTACCGACAGAATACTTCACGTCTTCCGCAATTGAACGAGCGTTAAGAAGCGTAAAGCCATCGCTTACCGCAGTGCCGTTAACAACCGTAATCGACCCTGTATAAGGTTCAACAACGTTACCTTCAATCTCGTTTAGGTAGCCATATAATTTATCGACATCAGCTTGGTTGGTATCGTCGTATTTTCCTGCCACAAAATACATATCGGAACGGTCGAACACGTTTTCGTGCTTTTCTTTCCACACACCTGAAGAGAGGATTACCAAACCCGTCACGGTACAGATTAAAATGGTATCGATGAAAGGTTCCAGCAAAGACACCATACCCTCTGAAGCGGGCTCTTTCGTTTTTGCCGCAGCGTGGGCGATAGGTGCAGAGCCCTGACCTGCCTCGTTTGAAAACAGACCACGGTTAACACCACGGTTAAACGCGTAGGCTAATGACGCGCCCAAGAAACCACCTGCGGCGGCTGAACCGGTAAAGGCATCGCCAATGACAGCGGCGAACGAGGGGCCAATGTTTTCGAGATTCGCGAAAATAACCGCAAGTGCACCAATGAGGTAAATAACCGCCATTACAGGAACAACGCGCGCGGTGAAAGCCGCAATCCGCTGGATACCACCAAGAATAACCAAGGCAAGAAGAATTCCTAGTACACTTCCTACTACCCATGGCTCGAAACCGAAGGTGGCTTCAATACTTTGCGCAATACCGTTACTTTGAGGAAGGTTACCTGTACCGAACGAGCTAACAACCGTTGCAATTGCAAAGGCTACGGCTAGCCATTTCATGTTTAGGCGACGGTCCATATAATACATTGGGCCACCAGCCATAGTCCCATCTTCGGTTTTAACACGGTATTTATGCGAAAGGGTAACTTCAACGAATTTAGTTGTCATACCTAAAAAGGCTGTGACCCACATCCAAAATAGCGCTGCCGGACCACCGAGAAAGATTGCAAATGCAACACCTGAGATGTTACCTGTACCTACCGTGCCAGACAGTGCGGTGGTGAGTGCACGAAAATGGGTGGTATCGCCTGGGTCGCTTTCTTTATCAAACTTGCCGGTTACAACCTGCCAAGCGTGCTTAAAAAAACGAATCTGTGGAAACTTAAGATAAATCGTAAAGAAAAGACCTACGCCTAATAATACATAAGGAAACCAAAACGCGCCCCCTAAGAATCCATCGAGCATAGTTAGAAAACCATATAACCCTTCCAACGTTATTCCCCTTTTTTATTATGTTTAATTGTTGTTTTATTTTAATAATTAAAAGGCCTCTTTTTGTCGAGGCCTTTTTTGCGGAAGCTTTTGCTTCCTATTTGTATTTTATTGGTCTGATGCTTTTAGTTTTTTAACAACCGCATTTACGCCAATAAGCAAATCTTCACCTAGTTGACGGCTGCGCTGTACCGACCATCCATAAATATCATCTGGCACATTAGCGTTATCTTTGAATGGCATTTCAACCGTGTACGCCATACATTTAAACTTCTCGCCGACAGCATTAGAGGCAACTGTTAAGTTCGCCTTGCCCGGCTCGTCTTTGTCGTAACCAAATTCATCCTGAAACTCAGGCGTTGCATTTAATAGCGCATCTTTAAACGTGTTTTCAAGCATTTTAATAGTATCATTGTAGCTTGGGTTGCCTTCACTTCCTGCCACAAAGTTGTACGGCAATGCCTCATCACCGTGCAAATCAAGATACATGTCTACACCAATTTCGCTCATTGCGTTAAGTACGTAAAGTACTTCTGGGCTTTTTTCTTTCGATGGTGTCGCCCACTCGCGATTAAGATTGGTGCCTACAGCGTTGGTACGAAGGTGGCCTCGAGCACTGCCGTCCGGATTCATGTTTGGTACAATGTAAAACACAGCGTTATCAAGCAACTGTCGCGCCAAACCATCTTGCTCGTCAAGTAAACGATATATAATGCCTTCTGCGCACCACTCGGCCATCGTTTCGCCAGGGTGTTGGCGGGCTGTTATCCATACCTTTTTCTTCTCTGGCGTTTCTTCACCGATTACCAGCAACGACATATCACGGCCATCTAGGGTAAGGCCTAAGAATTTGTGCTCACACAACAATGACATTTGCGCATCGTGCACAAGATCGAGATGGCGTTCATAGCTGTACGGAATGAAATACGCAAAATAAACGCTAGGCTGTTCTAACGTTAGTGAAAACGTAAGGTTGTCGCCGTCAAATTCGCTAGGAATGCGAAACCAAGTTTGACGGTCGTAAGACGCCAAAACGTTATATTCCCTCCAACCTTCTGGATACGCTGACTTTGCCAAGTTACCAATGGTCATGGTGTGCGTTACAAAGGTTTCGCCCACTAAACGAAAATGGAACCACTGAGCAAATTCAGATTGGTTATCGTTGGGAATGGTTAGACGAATATCGTCAGGTGATTGTGCGCTAACTACTTCAATGTTACCGCTGTCGAATTGACTGGAAATATGCATAGACTGTCGTTTTCCTCGTTATTTGAGCGCTAATTTAGCATAGACGTAAACACAAATTCCACGCACTCAGCGGGTTTTGTACGGTGGAAAGTATACTAAATGTTTACACCATCAAAAAACCGACCACTTAGGTCGGTTTTTTAATCAGATAAAAGCGAACTTTTTAAACGTTAGCTTATAACACTATCGATTATAACGGTAACGTTGGGAAGCTTAGCCCTGCCATATCGCGAACCACGCGCAACACCTGACAGCTATAACCAAACTCGTTGTCATACCAAACGTACAGCGTTAATCGATTGTCAGCAGCGATGGTTGCCTGAGAATCCACCACCGACGCAGCGCGAGAGCCAACAAGGTCTGTAGATACAATCTCTTTACTCGCGGTATAGTCAATTTGATGCTGGAGCTTTGAGAACAATGCGGTATCGCGCAAGAACTCATTAACTGCAATACGATCTACCGACGTTTTAAGGTTCAAGTTCAAAATCGCTAACGATACGTTTGGCGTAGGTACGCGGATAGCATTACCGGTAAGTTTACCCGCCAATTTTGGATACGCCTTGGCTACTGCTTTTGCCGCACCTGTTTCGGTAATTACCATATTAAGCGGTGCACTTCGTCCACGGCGGTCGCCTTTGTGGTAATTATCGATGAGGTTTTGGTCGTTGGTATATGAGTGAACCGTTTCAACGTGACCATTTTCGATACCGTATTCTTCATCTAGCGCTTTAAGCACGGGTGTAATGGCATTGGTCGTACAGCTAGCAGCAGAAACAATAGTATCTTCCGGTGTTACTTCTTCGTCGTTCACACCGTGTACGATGTTTTTAATGTCGCCTTTGCCCGGCGCAGTAAGAATGGCTTTAGCTGCGCCTTTCGCTTTCAAGTGAAGACCAAGACCATCGCGATCACGCCAGATTCCTGTGTTGTCAACAATGATGGCGTTATCTATACCATATTGGGTGTAATCCACTTCATCTGGGCTGTTGGCGTATATCACTTGGATGTACGAGCCGTTCGCTTTAAGCGCATTGCGTTCATGGTCAACCGTAATGCTGCCGTTGAAAGGGCCATGTACTGAATCGCGGCGTAGCAGACTTGCACGCTTTTCTAAGTCGCCATCTCGTCCGCCTCGCACCACAATCGCTCGTAGACGCAATTTGTTATTTTTCCCCTGACGCTCTATGAGCAAGCGCGCAAGTAAGCGACCAATACGACCAAAACCATAAAGTACAACGTCTTGAGGTTTCTGGTCGTCCTCTTTGTTGGCAACGTCGTTTAGTTTTTCGTTGAGGTAGGCCGTAAGGTCACTGTTGTCAACCGCAGAACCGAAATGAAAATCGAAGGCTAATTTTCCGATGTCGATTTGAGCCGGCGCCAGCTTCATATTGCTTAGCGCTTCTAAAATGGGGAAACTCTCCCGTAGGCGTAACTTAATACCTTCGTGCAGTCGCACTTTGCGATGCGCTTTGATAACGTCTATCGCACTGGCGTTTAATAATGAACGTCCGTAAACTGAAATTTCAACTGCCTTATTGCGGTAAAGCTTACCAATAAGGGGCAACATCATTTCTGCGTATTCCTGACGCTCTTGCCAGCTGCTTTGTAATTCCTGCTCAAACTGTTGATTCATGCTTCTGCCTTCATCGAAATTAAATTAACGGTGTTGTCGTTGATGTCTAGTTGGTTGCCATAATATTTAGCGTTTAGACATTCGACAATTCTTAATTACGCGTCAGCTTTTTATTATTTTTAGGGTACACTAGGTGAGTTTTCGTCTGACGGTGACGAGCAGTATCTTAAATAAACAAGCAAGGAAGGCCAAATTGTTGATAAGTTTCAAAACCACCATGAAAACTCGTACAACGAAGAATTTGTTTAGTAAGTTTCCAACAAAAATGCGACTTTCAGCCATGGGGCTAGTTTCACTGTTCGCTCTAAGTGGCTGTGGCGATCTCTTCGAACCCACCATCAGTGAAATATGCGAATCGCACAGCGAAATTTGTTTAGACTTAAGTTTAGACGCACGTTGTCGCGCCGAGCGTGCAGAAATTATTCGGCTGCGTTACTACAACCAAGATTCAAAAGATGACGCTTATAAATACCCTCTTCTTTTAAATTTTGAAGAATACTTAACGTGTGTCGAGGAAGTTCAACACATCGAGCACATAAAGCGCAAAGGAAAAGAAGCCACCCGGCTTAAGGGTGTGATCACCGCTCAACGTGAAATTCAACGACTTAGCAGAGAAACTAAAAACTCTTTAGACCCTTACCTTTCTTACTATCATTGGACTCGCTTCAACGATAAAGACGCTTTTCACCGCTTTGAGCGCTACGCGGCGAGTAATCGAGTTACCGATCCTGCTTTGTTGGTATCGCTTGCCTCAGTTCAGATAAAAACCGATTTGAAGCGCACCACAGAAACCCTACATCGCGCGTTAAGCTTATATACCGACAGTGATGATATCGATGTAAGTGTTTTTTATTCACTCGCCTCTGTAGGCATGGATTTAGAGAATTATCGCCGTGCGTATGTTTGGTACGGCGTCGCTGAAGCCTTCGATGAAAGACTCGATGAAACCCAGCGCATTCAGTTAGGACAACAATACGCGCTTCCCACGCAAATCCTGGATGCTATCATTGATGAAGTAGTCAGCAACCTTAAAAGCGCAACGTTCGATGCGGACGCGCTTAAGCTAGATAAGCTCTGATTTTTGAAACTTAGTTACACAATTTTATCGGGAAATAATTAAAAAAACCGCTATTTATAGGCGGTTTTTTTTGAATTTACAATTGAAGGCAGGGCGCAAGGTTAATTTTTAATCAGATGTTTACCTTAACCATCTCTCACTTCATTGTGAGACCGTAATATCAGCCTCTTACTTTGACGTTGTCTTCGCCTTTAAATGTCATAGAAATAGAGTTTACACAATAGCGCTGGCCCGTTGGTGCAGGACCATCAGGAAACACGTGCCCTAAGTGGGAGCCACACTGCTTACAGAAAATCTCAACCCTTCGCATACCGTGAGTTAAATCTTCTCTGTAATCCACATTGCCATCATCGAGCTGTTTATAAAAAGATGGCCAACCACAACCGGCATCGAATTTTGTATCTGAGGGAAATAAGGGCGCTTCACAGCATTTACATAAATACAAACCGTCTCGCTGTTCATCTAGCAAGACCCCCGTGAACGGCCGCTCGGTGCCTGCTTCACGGCACACATAGTATTCCTGTTCACTTAAATCTGCTTTCCAATCTTTTTCTGTTTTGGATACACCTTCATTGTTATCTGTCGACATAACTTACCTCTTAAAACAAAAAAGGCGTATCTGATAACAAATACACCTTTTTCCTATAAACGTTCGCTCACTGAATAGTATAGACTCAAGGAGCGATAACGATGAATGTTAGCAACTATCTTTTGATAGCAGTTTGCGGCCTTGCAGGATCACTCCACTCAATGTGGTACTTCTTACCTGCTGGTTTATCAACACGCTGATAAGTGTGCGCGCCGAAATAATCACGCTGGCCTTGCAACAGGTTAGCAGGTAATACCGCTGTGCGATAAGAGTCGTAATAACTTAATGCTGACATCATTGCCGGACAAGGAACCCCTGCAAGGGTTGCCTGGGCGATAGATTCTCGCCAATCTGCTTGGAATTGGGTGATTTGCTCAGAAAAGAAAGGGTCCATCAGCAAATTAGCAAGGTCTTCGTTATTTTCGTAAGCTTTTGAAATCGACTGCAAGAATACGGCGCGAATAATACAACCTGCACGCCAAATTTTAGCAATTTCGCCAAACTCTAGTGTCCAACCGTGTTCTTTACCCGCCATTGCCATCAGCTGAAAACCTTGGGCGTACGCACAAATTTTCGAGCAGTAAAGCGCTTGCTCTAACTTATTGACGATAGACATCTTTTCATCGTCGCTGAACGTTTTCGCATCTGGGCCAGTGAGCACTTTACTTGCTGCCACACGCTCGTCTTTCAAGCTGGAGATACTACGCGCGAATACCGCTGATGTAATGGTCTGAGCTGGGCTACCTACCTGCAATGCACTTACGGCAGTCCACAGGCCCGTTCCTTTCTGGCCTGCTCTATCTAAAATGACATCAACAAGTGGTTGATTGGTCTCTGGGTCCATTTGCTCTAGTACTTCGGCACTGATTTCCATCAGATAGCTATTAAGCTTGCCCTGGTTCCACTTGCGAAAAACTTCTGCAATTTCAGTAGGCGCCATGTGAAGCGCCTCGCGCATAACATGGTAGGTTTCGCAAATAAGTTGCATGTCGGCGTATTCTATACCGTTGTGCACCATTTTCACGTAGTGACCAGCCCCAACGGGACCTATGTAAGTCGCGCACGGTTCGCCTTCAAGCACAGGCTTACCTGGCGTGTGACTTTCTAACGGTTTACCGGTTTCTGGATCAACCTTTGCCGCAATAGCTTTAAGCACGGGCTCGATACGAGTCCATGCGTAAGGGTTACCTGACGGCATTAATGACGGCCCAAAACGCGCACCGACTTCCCCACCAGACACGGCGGTAGAGAAGAAAATAAACTTCCCTTTATACTGCTCTTCACGGGCTACAGAGTCAGTCCACAAGCTGTTACCCGTATCGACAACGATATCGTCAGCATGAATACCCGCATCAATCAGATGGTTACATACATGGTCAACGGGGTCGCCGGCTGGCACAGAGATGATAATTAGATGAGGGGCTTTCAATTTGCTCAAAAGCTCGGTATACGAACTGCAGCCTTCTACACGAGGCTCAGTATTTTCGGCTCGCTCGCTTTCGTCTTTCGCTAATATAGACTCAACTTTGTTTTGGTCTAAATCGAAACACGCGACGCGATAGCCATGGTCTGCCAGGTTCATGGTCAGGTTACTACCCATCACCCCTAAACCGATAAAACCAATATCACACGACTTGTCTTCGTGCGAATTACCACCTTTCTTTTGCATAGGAACACCCTCACATTTCAGATGGCTGCGCATGATACCACCTGAAAGAATAATGAACAGTCAAACATCGTTTTTTCGTTAGCACTGGTGTAAATATCACCAGCAGTAAACATAAGCAGGTATTTAAGGCTAATCGGTCGGAATTTTTAACCCTGAGTTTCAGCTCGTCATCCTATGCTGTATGAAATACAAACAAAGGTAAAGTCTTAGTCGCTTCTCACGTTTTAACGCATAGGGAAAAAGTTGGTCTTACCTGTACATCAACGGAGCATAACATGGGCGTTACCCGGTAAACTGGGCAAAACTAAACAGCGTGAGTGATTTACTGGCTTGTAAAAACACTTTTTGAATGCATATTGACGGCTGTTCTTCCAAAGAGCTGTATCTGGTATCCAGATGCATAGTCCATCCGCCTTTAGGAAGCACAGACGGTAAATGGAAGCGCACGTCATTTTCACTGGCATTAACGCATAAAAACCAATGTTCTGGTTTTTGTTGACCTACTGCACACCCCTTTATTTCAACGCCAAAGGCCTTGTTGTGATGCGCGTTCCAGTCTTCTGACGCTTTGTCTGAACCATCGGGTTTGTACCAATTTATTTCTTTTACATTGCGCGACAAGGTAAAAGCATCATCATGAAGCTTTAACTCACTTAGCAAGGAAGACGATTGACGCAGGCGAATAACGTATTGACAAAAACTCAGGAAGTCCTGCTTGCGTTTATTCATTTCCCAATTTAGCCAGCTTATCGAATTATCTTGGCAGTAAGCATTGTTGTTTCCGTTTTGGGTACGACTTAGCTCATCACCACCAAGAATATGAGGCGTACCTTGTGAAAAAATCAAGGTCGCGAAGAGATTTCGCTTCTGGCGCTCTCGCATGGTGATAATGGATTCGTCGTTGGTTTCACCTTCTACACCATAGTTAGCGGAAAGGTTATGACCATGACCATCTCTGTTATCTTCCAAGTTATCTAGATTGTGACGCTCGGCGTAAGTCACCATATCGTGTAGGGTAAACCCATCGTGGTAGGTTACGTTATTCACCGATGTACTGATATGTCGATGGCCTTTGTGAAATATATCCCGTGAGCCCATTAAGCGGGTAGCAAAGTCCGCGGTAACGCCATCGTCTCCACGCCAGAAGGCGCGCACCGTATCGCGGTATTTATCATTCACCTCCAACCACGGAGACGGGAAGTTACCCACTTGGTAGCCTCCAGGCCCAATATCCCAGGGTTCGGCAAGCAATACTTTCTCTTTTAAGACAGTATCGCTATTAATGGCTCTCAATAGCCCAGATTTTTTACTATATTCTTGTGGCTCTCTTCCCAAGCATACTGCTAAATCGAAACGAAAGCCGTCAACGCCAATTACGGATACCCAGTGGCGCATGGCATCTAAAATAAGTCCCATCATAAATGGCTGCGCGGTATTTACCGTGTTACCGCAGCCTGAGTGGTTGGAATAAACCAATTCTCCGTTTTTCGTTTGCTCTAATAAGTACGCTTGGTAAGGGCAAAACCCCTTATAAGAAAGAATAGGACCGCCATTGCCTGCCTCTGCTGTATGGTTAAATACCACATCAACAATGACCTCAAGTCCGGCTGTATGATAAGCATCAACCATAGACTTCAGTTCAGCAAGCGCGTCTGACACACCGTAGCGTGGTTCAGGCGCAAAGAAGTTAACCGGGTTGTATCCCCAATAATTAGTTAAGCCTTTCTCTGTTATAAATGGTTCAGGCATGAATGAGCACAACGGCATAAATTGCACCGTGGTTATGCCTAATGCTTTGAGATGCTTGATGACACTCGGATGGGCAGCACCGATGAATTTGCCACGATGTTCTTTAGGTACATCGGGGTGGAGTTTTGTGAGCCCTTTAATATGTGCTTCGTAAACTACTCGCTTGTGTTTCGGGATAACAGGCGCGCTAACATGACTGGGCGCATAGTCATTTTGATCAATTACTATGCACTTGGGGATCATAAACTGAGAGTCATGTTTGTATTGCCTAGCGTCCCATTTTATTGCGCGACTAATTTTCTTGGCATAAGGGTCGATCAGCAGTTTGTCGGTGGGTACTGCATGCAACCCTCCCTCACCGCGTTCTACGCGATAACCATAGTATTGTCCTGCGCTAACGCCGCTAAAGTAGCCATGCCAGACATCACCGGTTTTCTCAGGCAAAGGATGCTCACTCACCGCCTCTTCTGTGTCACTATTGAAAAAACACAGCACGACCGCCTTCGCATCGGGCGCGTATACGGCAAAATTACACCCATCTTGTGTAACTGTTGCGCCAAGTGGATATGCCTTCCCCATTCCACTTTCTACAATTAGTGCGGTGTCTCGAATTTCGTTCACTTCGTTCTCAATTTATCTCTTCACTAGGGCGTGTCGCCCTAGTCGGATTAATCCACATTGGCAACATAAAATACTGTGGCTAGCGGCGGTAACGTGATTTCTGCAGAGTGTGTACGCTCATTCCAAGGTATGGTTTGCGTATTTACAGTAGAAGCAACGTCGTAGTCACTACCCCAATATGCACCATCATCTGTATTTAATGCTAGCGTCAGCGTGCACGCATCATCTACGCCTATTCTGAAGTTCTGACGAGGCACAGGCGTAAAATTAGATACCACATATACTTTTTGCCTCGCATCTTTTGACATACGAACAAATGAAACTACGCTTTGGTCTGCATTATTGTGGTCCAACCAAGCAAAGCCCCCTGGTTCGTGGTCTTGCTCGTAAAGCGCTGGCGTAGACGTATAGAGGTGGTTGAGCGCCTTATAAAGCGCTTGAATGCCTTTGTGCTTTTCGTAATCGAGCAAGTGCCAGTCTAAACTACTGTCATGGTTCCATTCTCGTGCCTGCGCAAGCTCGTTCCCCATAAAGTTAAGCTTCTTGCCGGGGTGGCCGTACATAAAGCCCGCGTAACAACGCAGGTTAGCGGCTTGCTGCCATTCATCGCCAGGCATTTTATGCAGCATGCTGCCTTTGCCGTGTACCACTTCATCGTGCGAAATCGGCAGCACAAAGTTTTCGTCAAACGCGTAAACCATGCTAAAGGTAATATCGCCATGGTGATAGTTGCGATAGGCGGGGTCTTTAGCGATGTAGTGCAATGAGTCGTGCATCCACCCCATGTTCCACTTAAAGCCAAAGCCCAAACCACCATCAAATACTGGACGAGAAACCTTGGGAAACGACGTTGATTCTTCGGCAATAGTCATGGCGTCAGGGAAGTGCTTGTACACTTCTTCATTCATCCATTTCAGTAAGCTGATGGCTTCGTAATTTTCGTTGCCACCATCCACATTCGGGATCCACTCTCCGTCATTGCGTGAATAGTCGAGATAAAGCATGGATGCCACTGCATCAACCCTGAGTCCGTCAACGTGAAATTTGTCTAGCCAAAACAATGCGTTTGCAACTAAAAATTGACGAACTGTGTCTTTGCCGAAATCGTAAATACAAGAATTCCAATCCGGATGCCAACCTTTTCTCGGATCTTCATATTCATAAACACAAGAACCATCAAATCGCGCCAAGCCATGGCCGTCTTCTGGGAAATGCGCAGGTACCCAGTCGATAATTACGCCTATACCTGCTTGGTGGGCCTTATCAACAAAGTATTTAAATTCATCTGGGTTTCCAAATCTACTCGTTGGTGCGAACATTCCCACGGGCTGATAGCCCCACGAACCGTCGAAAGGAAACTCGGAAATAGGCAGCAGTTCAACGTGAGTGTAACCCATATCGCTGACGTAGCTTATTAAGTCATCGGCAAGCGCTTTGTAAGTAAGGTAGCGCGCATCAGTATCAATACCCGGGCGCTTCCAAGAGCCAAGGTGCACTTCATAAATGCTCATTGGGCTGTTGTACTTGTTCCCCTTTCGCTTTTCCATCCATGCACTATCATTCCACTCATAGTTATTGTGGTTGTAAATTTTCGAAGCATGAGAAGGATACTGCTCTGCACTGAAGCCAAGTGGATCAGCCTTGTGCGGTAGATCGTGGCCGTGTGCATCTTTAATGTGATACTTGTAGCGCTCTCCCTCTGCGAGTTCTGGCACAAACAGTACCCAGTATCCCATAGAGGTCTTTTCCATAGGATGCGTGCGCCCATCCCACTGATTGAAATCGCCAATGAGCGACACCGTACTCGCATTGGGCGCGAAAACGCAGAACCTGACACCTTTTACCGAATCGCCTTGTGATGAAGTGAGTGTTAAAAGTTGCGCGCCCGCTTGCTCGTACAAATTTGAAGGCTTGCTATCGATGTAGTGTACCGCATGGTACGCCTGCTCGGAGAATTGATAAGGGTCGATATAGCCCTTATCGTCATTTAAGCCTTCGGCGATAACACGATAAATTTCACCCTGATATTCTTTAGGTAATGGTGTTTCAAAAAGACCATTGTTGGAGGTCGCGGTTACATTTGCTAGCGCTGTATTCTCCCATTTAATCGTTATTTGACTGGCATTGGGGTGCCAAACGCGAAGTATCGATTCTTGTTTATTGGTAATTACACCTAAATGGGAAAACGGCTGTGAACATAATACCTGTTCAAACTGCTGCGCTAATTGCATTCGCTACTCCTAGTAAAAACCCGCATGGCAGCGGGTTGAATTGTGAGCTTAAATGCGTTGACCACATTTAAGCTCTGTCTAGTACCGTACTGATACTCTATCTTACTCGTTTAAGTTACCCAAGCAACATACTATTACCCTTTATTCGATAATAGTAATTAACCTTGACTTGCTTGCTTTCTGGCGAGAGTAAGTTTAGACGCTAACTCATTTATATCATGTCTATCGAACATCGACTCGATATTCTCGGTTAGCTTTCTTCGCCAGTTCGGATACTCGTCAAATGTGCCCGGAATATTTACCGGCTTATCCATTTCTAACCAGTCTTCTAACTGAAGGCTTAACAGAGCACTTGAACCACCAGCCATGTGTACCTGCATACCGTTATTCAATTCACGATTCATCCCTGTATAGTTAACATCGTGACCCACGTTGTCGCCAATTGAGCCGTGGCCGTGCAAAGTATCTAAAATCGCCTGTTTGTTTTCGTGACGATCCGCATAAAGCGTTTGTAGAATTTCTTCTGTTGGATATAGCCCTATCTCTTTGCCTAACTCTAAATCTAGACAGTGCCAGTAACCAATCAGCGTCGGCATATCGTGAGTAGTCAATGTTGACATAGACTGAACAGGATAATGGCTAGGTGAGAAGAAACCACCGTCTTCGGCTTGTTCGAAGAAAAATACGCGGTATGAGTACACGCCATTATCGGCAAGCTTACTGCGAATTTCTTCTGGTACAGTACCCAAGTCTTCACCAATAACCAGGCTTTGATTACGGTGACTTTCTAGCGCTAAAATACCAAGCAAATCATCTACAGGGTAATAAACGTAACCACCATCTTTTGCATTATCACCTTTCACTACCCACCATAAACGCAGCAACGCCATAACGTGATCGATGCGCAGTGAACCCGACGACGCCATGTTAGACGCAAACAAGTCAATAATAGGTTGATAACCCTGTTCATACAACTTACGAGGGTCCATAGGCGGCAACCCCCAGTTCTGGCCTAGTGGGCCTAAGATATCCGGTGGAGCACCTACGCTTGCGCCCGTGCAGTATAGGTCTTTGTTACCCCAAATTTCTGCACTGCCTTCGCTCACCCCTACCGCTAGGTCGCGATAAAGACCAATAGTCATACCCGCATCTGTAGCTTTACTACTTGCAAGTTCAAGCTGCTGCGCCGCAATCCACTGCAAGAACAAGTAGAATTTAACGTCTTGTTCGTTAGCGCGCTTAAACTTGGCAACGGCTGGGTTGTGATAGTCTTTATATTCTTGTGGAAATACCGGCCACCCCCAGCTGTCTTTACCTTCAGCTTTTAGGTGCGATTGCAAGGCATCGTACACTGCCAACATATCTAAGCTTTCACCGCCCGCTTCCACAAACGCTTTAAACGCTTTATTTTGTTTGGTGTTTTTACGAAGGTATTTGGCATCATAGGCATCAAATACCGCTTTAAGGGCGGCCAATTTCACATGAGCTACCGCTTCATAGTCTACATGTTCTACATTACGTGCATGTTCCAAGGTAGCTTTAAACTCATCACTGCTTACTACCGCTTGTACTGATGCATCCTCGAAGCCATCAATGGCTGTCACATCGATATACAAATAATTAAGCCAGCGACGTGAGCTTGGTCCATAAGGCGAGCACGCATTAGGGTTTGCAGGGTAAAGCGCGTGAATAGGATTAAGCCCGATAAAGTCTGCGCCCACACCAGCGGCTTTTTCAATAAGCAGAGCTAAATCAGAAAAGTCACCAATTCCCCAGTTCTTTTCACTGCGAACGCAGTAAAGCTGAACGCTTAAGCCCCATATTTTTTTACCTTCTCTGATCTCTTTCGGTGTATAGCACGCTTCTGGTGCCACAATTAAGCGAGAACGCGCAAACTCATCGTCGTCAGCGCTTAAGGCTACATCGTGGTACCCAAGAGGTAAATCCAAAGGTAGGGTTAACACGTATTCATGAAACTCGACATCGTCGATATGCGCCATTGTCGTCATTTCTTGGTCGACTGGAGTAAATTGGTGAGTGAGCACGTCACCATTTTCACAGGTAACCGTTAGCGTGTGGTCATCGTTTACTAACTCGATAGGCAAACGAACTGCTAGGTTGATTTCTTGGGTATTGCGAACTACTTGAACAGGATTTAACGGCGACAACCATACCGACTTTATATCTTGTGTAATTTGCGACTGAATTTTTTCGTCACTGCTGGTGTCATAGCCAAGTGTGTTGAGCAGTTTTGCTTTACTTGATTCTGCGATGGTTGCTGGTTTTCCCCATGCGTCGACGTATTGGGTTTCTATTCCCCGCATTTCAACCAGTTGTTGCAGAAGTTGTTGTGTCATGGTGTGTCATTCCTGTTATTCGGTGAAAAACGCACTCGCCAGAGGTTTAAAGGTGCGTCTGCAAACAAATTTTTAACATTATTCTAGAAACAAAGGCTTCGCGATATGTGAATACGATTGCAATAGCGCTAATTCGTAATTTTGCAACACTTTTGCTTTTTATTTTGCTAATTATGGCATTTTGATCCATACTTTACGTAATTTATTTTCATTTTATTTAAATAATCGGGGTACGTTATGACAATTCGCATCGGTATCAATGGTTTTGGCCGTATTGGACGCCTAGTAATGCGCGCAGCAGCCGAGCGCAACGACATCGAAGTTGTTGCAATAAACGACTTACTAGACACGGACTACATTGCTTATCTTTTGAAATACGACTCTACACACGGTCTATTCGACGGTGAAGTTACAGTAGATAACAATAGTCTAGTTGTAAATGGCAAAACTATCCGCATTACTTCTGAAAGGGATCCAGCAGCGCTTAAATGGGACGAAGTAGACGTTGACGTAGTTGTTGAGTCGACAGGTTTATTCCTGACTAAAGAAACTGCCGCGAAGCATATTGAAGCTGGTGCGAAGAAAGTTGTAATGTCTGCACCGTCTAAAGACGACACGCCAATGTTTGTAATGGGTGTTAACCAGGACAGCTACGCTGGCGAAACTATCGTTTCTAATGCGTCGTGCACCACTAACTGCCTTGCACCGCTAGCGAAAGTACTAAACGACAAGTTTGGTATTGTTGATGGTCTTATGACAACGGTTCACGCGACTACAGCAACGCAGAAAACGGTAGATGGCCCTTCTATGAAAGACTGGCGCGGTGGCCGCGGTGCGGGTCAAAACATCATTCCGTCATCAACGGGTGCAGCAAAAGCAGTAGGTAAAGTAATTCCTGAGCTTAATGGCAAACTAACAGGCATGGCTTTCCGCGTACCTACGCCAAACGTTTCAGTGGTTGACCTTACTGTTAACCTAGCAAAAGCGGCGAGCTACGATGAAATCTGCGCGGCGATGAAAGACGCATCAGAAGGCGAGCTTAAAGGTATCATGGGCTACACCGAAGACGCTGTTGTATCGAATGACTTTGTAGGCGATGCACGTACGTCAGTATTCGATGCTACAGCCGGTATCGCGCTAACAGACACTTTCGTTAAGTTAGTGTCTTGGTACGACAACGAATGGGGCTACTCAAACAAGGTTCTAGACCTTGTAGCGCACATTTCCAAATAATTAATAAAATTTAGATCAAATAGTTAAACTATTTGCTTTAAAGTTGAGTTAATCTAAAGGTGTAAACACTGCGTTTGCACCTTTTTTGTTTTAAGTGGTCTTAGTCATTACTAAAACTTAACAAAAGCGATACTTGGGTTATTTGCTATTTAGTTTTAATTCGCCCAAGAGCTTTCCTGTCGCTTTTTCTTTACCTGTTTCTTTATTCGTCCAAGGAGGGCTTATGCCACCCGTTAGTTCAGTCACTGTTAGCGAGTCTAATGGCCTCACCTTTTTAGATGTGGATAACGCTTTCGCCACAGCGCGTATAAGTTTATTTGGTGGCCATATTTTGTCTTTTGTTCCTAAAAGCGATAACAAAGAGCGGCTATGGGTAAGCCCACACGCTTATCTAAATGGAGAGCGTCCAATTCGCGGTGGAATACCTGTTTGTTGGCCATGGTTTAGCGACGACCACGGGAGGGAAAAAGGTTCCCTGCCCTCTCACGGCTTTTTAAGAACCCAAGTGTGGAAACTAATTCATTCAGAAGATACAGAAAGCGGAACAACGATTACGCTTTCGCCAAGCTTTACCCGAGCTGAAGGGTTTGAAAACGATTGTAACGTGACCATGGTAATTACAGTTGGTGAGACGATGGACGTCGCGCTAACTACAGAAAATACGGGGGTTGTACCATTCGAATTTAACTGTGCGCTACATACATATTTCCACGTTGATCACATTCAACATACCAAAATAACTGGAATTGAAGGTCAATATAAAGACAAACTTGACGACTGGGGACTTAAGACGACACCGAGTCCTTACACTATCACAGGCGAAACGGATCGCATTCATGTTGCGCCGATTAAAACAGCAGAAATTGAAGTCGAAGGCAACACGTTTACGGAAGTGGTATCCGACGGCAATGACTCTTTGGTAGTGTGGAACCCGTGGTTAGGCGCCGCGTCTATTTCAGACATGGACCCATTTGGCTATAAGCATATGTTGTGCGTAGAAACATCGCTAACTCAGGGAAAGACACTGTCCCCCGGTGCTAGCCACACACTGAAACAATCTATTGTTCCGAAGTAAATTATTTGAAGTGCAAGCGCAATTTCGCTGACACTTCGGAAGGTAGACAGTCGCAGTTCACGATCAAGAGATATAAAAAAACCTGCCAATGAGCAGGTTTTTTCATTTAAAGGTTCAGCAAATTACTGTTTAGCACCCGCAACAGCTTCTTTTGCTAGCTGCGTAATACGCGCCCAGTCACCTGATTCAATTGCGTCGTCAGGGGCAAGCCACGAACCACCTACACATTTAACGTTGTTAAGCGCTAAATAGTCATTGTAGTTGTTTGGACCAATGCCACCCGTTGGGCAAAACGTCACATCAGGGAAAGGACCACTGATTGACTTAATGGCTTTAACGCCACCTGAAGCCTCTGCTGGGAAGAATTTCATGTGGGTATAACCCGCATCTTTACCCTTCATCAAATCAGAAGTTGAAGAGATACCAGGGATAAGTGGAATTTCTGAATCCATACCCGCTTTTAGCAAATCAGCCGTCATACCTGGGCTAATTGCGAACTTAGCGCCCGCTTCAACTACCGCTTTAAGCTGTTGGGCGTTAGTCACGGTTCCAGCACCAATTAGCGAGTCAGGCACTTCTTGTGCAATTCGCTTAATCACGTCAATAGCAGCAGGGGTACGTAGCGTTACTTCTAGTACTTTAATACCACCTTCCATCAGCGCTTTTGCCAGAGGAACCGCTTTTTCTACGTCATTGATTACCAAAACAGGTACAACTGGACCGGCCGCAAAAATTTCCTCTGGAGAGTATTTCCATTTCGTTGTCATAATTTAGCTCGCTGTATTTTGATTCAGATATGCAGCCGCACCCAATAAACCATGATCAGGTTCTGCAATTAAATAGGTGGGAATGTCTTTCACGTAGTGCTTCATTTGCCCTTTCGCTTCAAAACGCGCTCTAAAATCGCTATTTTGAATAAATTCAGGGAAACGGTTAGCAATGCCACCACCAATGAAGATGCCGCCCGTGGTTGCCATGTTAAGTGCTAAATTACCCGCAAAGCTTCCCATAATTCGGCAGAATTGGGTAAGCGTCGCTTCAGCAATTTTACAGGTACCGTTCAGCGCAGCGTCAGTGATTTGAGCCGGCTCGGTAAATACAACTGGTGCTGATGCGTGGTTTGCTAGCGCGGTGTAAATATTATGCAGGCCGCGTCCAGACATTACTTCTTCAGCAGAAGCACGTCCTAAGGTAGATTGAAGGTGACGCCATACGACAACATCGGTTTCATCTACCGGTGCAAAGTCTACGTGACCACCTTCTCCGTCTAGCGTCTGCCAACCGGTTGAGGTCATCGTGATATGTTCAACACCTAATCCCGTACCTGGCCCAAAAACAGCGATGTTGCCATTTTCTTTCGCTGTGCCTTCACCAATTTGCACCACTTGCTCTTCGCCTAATACAGGCAATGAGTGCGCTACGGCAGTGAAGTCGTTAATAACGAACAACGCATCTAGTTTAAGCTGCGAGCGAAGCGCATTTTGCGAAAATGCCCAGCTGTGATTCGTCATCTCGACTTGATCGCCCAATACTGGACATGCAATAGCAATACAGCCCTGCGAAAAGCTGTATTCCGGCATGTCGCTAAAGTATTGTGCAATAGCAAGGTCAATGCTGGCAAAATCATTACACATGTATTTCTTGATGTCGGCCACACCTGATTCGGTTACCCTTGCAACGCGAATATTCGTACCGCCAACATCAGCCACAAACTTCTGGCTCATTATGCTTGCTCCTGCGTGTAAAACAGTGAACATGCACCCTCTTCTGCACCTGTCAGAATAGCGCGCATACCCGCAAACATTTCACGTCCCATTCCAACGTGATGCTTAGCTAAGTTCGCTGGCGCTGCTTCACGTGCAGCCAGTGTTTCATCATCCACATGCAGTGTTAGTGCACCAGTTTGTGTGTTTAGCTCGATAATGTCGCCCTCTTGCACTTTAGCAAGTAGACCGCCTTTATAAGCTTCTGGAGTCACGTGGATAGCTGCAGGAACTTTACCTGATGCACCAGACATACGACCGTCAGTAACTAGCGCCACTTTAAAGCCGCGATCTTGAAGCACACCAAGAGGTGGCGTTAAGCGGTGAAGTTCTGGCATACCAATCGCAGAAGGACCTTGGAAGCGAACAACTACAATGCAGTCTTTGTCTAGCTTGCCAGACTTAAACGCGTCATCCAGTTCAAACTGGTCTTCAAACACAACCGCTGGCGCTTTGATATTACAGTGAGGCGTGCGAAGCGCTGAGGTTTTGATAACGCCACGACCAAGATTGCCGTCAAGTACACTCAAACCACCATCTGGCTTAAACGGAGCGTCAACAGTTGCTAGCACTTCTTTATCAAGGGATTCAGTTGGGCCATCTCGCCATTCTAATTCGCCGTCTTTAAGCACAGGCTCTTTAGTGTAGAAGTCTAAGCCTTCACCACAAATAGTCTTAACGTCGTTATGTAGTAGACCCGCATCAAGCAGCTGTCTAATTAGCAATGACATACCACCTGCTGCAACAAAGTGGTTAATGTCAGCTGAGCCATTCGGGTAAATGCGAGTAAGAAGAGGCACAGCATTAGAGATATCTGAGAAGTCGTCCCAATTTACGATGTAACCTGCAGCGCGAGCTACCGCAATAAGGTGCATGGTGTGGTTAGTAGAACCACCCGTAGCAAGAAGACCTACAAGGCCGTTCACAATGGCTTTTGCATCTACAATGTGACCAATTGGCGTATAGTTGTCGCCAAGGTCAGTTAGGCGTGTCGCTTGGACCGCAGCCGCTTTAGTTAACGCGTCGCGCAAAGGTGTGCCTGGATTAACAAACGACGAACCCGGAAGGTGCAAGCCCATCATTTCAACCACTAGCTGATTCGAGTTTGCCGTTCCATAGAACGTACAGGTACCAGCAGAGTGGTAAGATTGAGATTCAGCTTCAAGCAACGCGTCACGCCCTACTTTACCTTCGGCAAATTCTTGACGAACGCGGGCCTTTTCTTTGTTTGGAAGACCCGATGGCATTGGACCGGCTGGCACAAAAACGGTTGGCAAATGACCGAACGTTAGTGCGCCCATTAGTAGCCCGGGAACGATTTTGTCGCAGATACCTAGCATCAATGCGCTATCGAACATATTGTGAGAAAGCGCAATGGCAGCCCCCTGAGCAATGTTATCACGGCTCATTAGGCTTAAGTCCATGCCAGACTGGCCTTGTGTAACACCATCACACATAGCAGGTACGCCACCTGCGAACTGGGCTACACTGCCTACTTCTTTCACTGCTTCTTTAATTAACGCAGGATAAGTCTCGTAAGGCTGGTGCGCTGAAAGCATATCGTTATACGCAGACACAATAGCCACGTTGGCTTTAGTCATTGAACGAAGGTCAGATTTTTCGCTTGTTCCACATGCTGCAAAGCCGTGAGCAAGGTTACCGCATGACAACACACCACGGTGTGGTCCTTGACGTCGTGCACTCTCAATTTTTTCTAGATACGCCTTACGCGTTTCTTTACTACGCTCGATAATTCGTTGCGTAACTTCAGCAATTTTTGGATTCATGTTTGTCTCCTATGGCGCCCACATCAAAGTAACCGGCGCACGGTTAACTACGGCGGTGATGGGCTTTTGCGCTTCGGTGGCATTTTCAATAGCGTCAAGTAAGACTTGTTTTTTCTTCTCGCCTGTTAAATGCAAAAAGATATTACGGCTATTGAGTAACGCAGGTAGCGTTAATGAAATACGTTGATGAGGTGCTGTTGTAGGTTGAACAGCGATACAGGTTCTGCCGCTGCTCATATCTAAGCCGTCAAGTACTTGCTCAGAGCAAGGGAAAAGCGATGCAGTGTGACCGTCTTCCCCCATGCCAAGAATCAATGCATCAAAAGGTTGCGACATGCTAGCCAAATTTGACTCTGCAGCATTTACGCCTTCGTTTGCATCATCAGCATCGCTTTTCAATTCGATAAAACGAGCTGCTGCGGCTTTATTTTGAATTAGATTATTTTTGACTAGGCTGGTGTTGCTGGCCTCGTGGCCCTCTTCAACCCAGCGCTCGTCAGCAAGGGTGATATCAACCTTATCCCACTCAAGTTCGGTTTCACTTAGTTGTTTGAAAAGCGCCAGAGGCGTGCGACCACCACTCACTACAAGCGATGCGCGACCACGAGTTTTAATACCTGTTTTTAAGATACTGACTAAGTCTTGCGCAAATGCGTCAGTCAATGCATCAGGTGTTTCGAATGATAGAGTTGTTAACGCCATATTACTTTTTCTTCCCTGTTTTGCTTTCGTACCAGCTGCGATTTTCGCGAGCAAGAAGACCTATAGAGTCTACCGGCCCCCATGTACCTGCTTGATACGGTTCTGGTGGCTCACTCGATTGCTTCCACGCTTCAAGAATTGAGTCTACCCATGTCCAGGCTTGTTCAATTTCGTCACGACGAACGAATAGCGCCTGATTACCCAACATAACTTCAAGAAGGAGTTTTTCGTATGCATCAGGAATACGCTCATCGGCAAACGCTTCAGAGAAACTTAGGTTTAACTTGGATTTTTGTAGATCCATAGAGCCTGAGCTGGTTAAGCCAGGTACTTTATTCATTACGGTGATTTCTACCCCTTCGTCTGGCTGTAGACGAATAACCAGCTTGTTTGGCGGAAGATTCTTGAAGCTGTCACCGAATAAGTTGTGCGGCTGACGCTTGAAGTAAATAACAACTTCACTCACCTTAGTCGGCATACGCTTACCTGTGCGCAGGTAAAATGGCACGCCGGCCCAACGCCAGTTGTCAATTTCAGCTTTTATTGCAATAAAGGTTTCAGTTTTACTCTGTGTATTGGCACCTTCTTCTTCAAGGTAACCAGGTACTTCTTCACCTTTAACAAAACCTGATGTGTATTGTCCGCGAACTGTACTTTCGTTAATGTTAAACGAATTAATTGGGCGCAATGCCTTAAGGACTTTGAGCTTTTCATCACGGATGCTGTCGGCATCAAGGGTTGTAGGCGGCTCCATCGCAACCAAACTTAGAATTTGTAGCAAGTGGTTTTGCACCATGTCTCGCATTTGACCAGCGTCGTCAAAGTAACCCCAACGCCCTTCAATACCTACTGACTCGGCAACCGATATCTGTACGTGATCGATACAGTTGTGATCCCAGTTGGTCGCAAATATTGAATTTGCAAATCGCAATGCAACAAGGTTAAGTACAGTTTCTTTACCTAAATAATGGTCTATGCGATAGATTTGCTTTTCATCGAAATATTCAGCTACCTGTTCATTGATAACTTTCGATGACGCCAAATCGTGACCAATTGGCTTTTCTAAAACAACGCGAACGCTAGAGTCGATAATTTTACAGCTGTGCAAACCGCGACAAATATCGCCATAAATTGAAGGAGGTGTAGCTAAATAGCACACCATTGTACGAGATGAGTCTACGTGATCGTCAAGAACGCAGTAGCTTCCAACGTCTTTCATGTCTACACACGCATAGTGTAAACGCGCCTTTAGCTTTTCCCATGTAGCTTCACATAAGTTCTTGTCACCGAACTTAACTAAGTTGGCATGAACCTCATCGATGTAAGCTTCTAACGACATTTCTTGACGCGCCACACCCACAATAGTGGTATCTGGGTGGATCAGATTGGCTTTTTCTAATTGATATAGCGAAGGCAAAAGCTTGCGTCGTGAAAGATCACCCAGTGTACCAAAAAGTACAAAATCACAGGGTTCGTAGGAATTATCCAATACCATATTCGTCGACCTTTTAAATGAGTGTGTGCGATGTATTGCATGGTTGTTTACAATACTATCGACATTAATTACTGCATAGTTAACACCAAATGTAGTAAAATTACAACTTCAACCAACTACCGGATCTGAAACTTTGCTGTTTCCCTCAGTTTACCCCGATTTAACCCGATCTAATCAATAAAAAATGTCAAAAAATTACATTTTTCTTGTCACTGACGTCACAATGGGTACTATTACGCATGTACTTTACAAATCCATGCACCATTAAATTGCTATAGTCTGTATGAACATTTTAGAAAAAATCACTCAAAATAAAGCTGCATTCAGTAAATCCGAGAAAAAGGTAGCCGAGGTTATACTTGCTAACCCGCAAACAGCTATTCATTCGAGTATAGCAACCCTTGCTAAAATGTCGGATGTGAGCGAACCAACGGTTAACCGCTTCTGCCGACGTCTTGATACAAAAGGTTTCCCTGATTTCAAATTACATTTGGCTCAGAGCCTTGCTAACGGTACGCCTTATGTAAATCGTCACGTCGATGAGAACGATAGCCCTGACGAATACACCAATAAAATTTTTGAATCGACCATGGCGTCTTTAGAAGTGGCAAGACAATCTGTTGACGTGAATGTGGTAAATCGCGTTGTAGATCTGCTTACACAGGCACAAAAGATTTCTTTCTTCGGCCTTGGCGCTTCGGCATCTGTTGCTCATGACGCGCTTAACAAATTTTTTCGCTTTAATGTGCCGGTTGTCTATTTTGAAGACATCCTCATGCAACGCATGAGTTGTATGAATTGTTCAGACGGCGATGTTGTTGTTTTGATAAGTCATACCGGACGAACAAAAAGCTTAGTTGAGATTGCCCAAATTGCACGCATGAACGATGCAACCGTGGTAGGCATTACTTCTGCAGATAGCCCACTGGCTCAAGAATGTAGCTATGTATTATCACTTGAAGTACCAGAAGATACCGACATGTACATGCCTATGGCATCTCGTATTGCGCAGTTAACCTTGATTGATGTACTTGCAACAGGCTTTACGCTGCGCCGAGGCAATAAGTTTAGAGAGAATTTAAAGCGGGTTAAAGACACATTGCGCGGCTCGCGCTTTGAGAAGCGAAACGACTAAACTACTAATAATTCAATCGAGCGGTAAATTAGTCCTCAATGCGGCCTCAATGAGCCATCCGCAAAGTGCACTTTGGCACTGCTCAAAAAGCCACTGACGATGTGTAGCAACACACCGGTTTATTCGGTCAATTTGCTATATCGTTAATGGCGTCCTACCCTACTTAACAGCGTCTTTTTATTTCTACACTACGTGAATTAAATACGTGAATTAAAAATGTGATTGGAGAATAAGATTTGCTCTTTGCTTTCGCGTTGTAAATTTTGTTCAGAATTCAAAAAAACACCGCAACTGGTCGAGCCAGTTGGCAGTTTTTCTTTCTTTCATTCACATTTTTGTCAAATTAAACTACTATTCTGTAATAAAATTACGTAAAGCGATTACAGGTAGCGGGGATCACCCGATACCAATCACTCTTTGTCATTTCTAACTTAGAAACAGCGACGGAATCTCATGACTAGAAGAACAAAAATTCTTGCCACACTTGGTCCTTCAACAGACACCCTAGAAAAAATTCAAGCGTTAATCGCGGCAGGTGCAAACACTGTGCGAATGAATTTCTCTCACGGTCAGGCTGAGGATCATATTGAACGAGCAAAGCGCGTTCGCCAGGCAGCGCAAAACCTTGGAAAATACGTCGCCATTTTGGGCGATCTTCAAGGCCCTAAAATTCGCGTAGCCCGCTTTTCAGAAGGTCCTGTTCAACTAGCGGTGGGTGCAACCTTTATTCTTGACGCAGAACTAGGTAGAGATGAAGGCAACGCCGAGCAAGTGGGCATTGATTATAAAGCCCTACCCGACGATGTATCTGCTGGCGATATTTTGCTTCTAGACGATGGACGCATTCAGCTTAAAGTGACCGGTGTTGAAGGGCGTAAAGTTATTACTGAAGTAACCGTTGGTGGCAAACTTTCCAACAACAAAGGAATTAACCGCCAAGGTGGTGGTCTGTCTGCTGATGCCTTAACTGAGAAAGACAAAGAAGACATTAAGACGGCGGCTAAAATTGGCGTTGACTACCTTGCGGTATCTTTCCCGCGCAGTGGCGCAGATCTGAACTACGCGCGAGAGCTTGCTGAAGCAGCAGGTTGCTATGCAAAAATTTGCGCCAAAGTTGAACGCGCTGAGACTGTAGCAAGTGATGAAGCGATGGACGACATCATCAGAGCGTCAGATGCGGTAATGGTTGCCCGTGGCGATCTTGGTGTTGAAATTGGTGATGCAGAGCTTGTGGGTGTGCAGAAAAAGCTGATTTCTCGCTCTCGCCAGTTAAACAAAGTGGTGATCACTGCAACGCAAATGATGGAGTCGATGATTGACAGCCCGATGCCTACTCGTGCAGAGGTCATGGACGTAGCCAATGCGGTACTAGACGGTACTGACGCGGTAATGTTATCGGCTGAAACTGCTGCAGGTAACTACCCTATTGAGACCGTTGCAGCTATGGCTCGAGTTTGTGAAGGTGCAGAAACCCACCCAAGTGTTAAGCTTTCAAAACACCGCATGGACGAACAATTCTCTTCAACAAGTGAATCTATTGCCCTATCAGCTGTTTATGCCGCTAACCACTTACCAAGCGTAAAAGCCATTGTCGGTTTAACAGAAAGCGGCAGCACGCCAACACTTATGTCTCGCATTACAACTTCATTGCCAATAATTGCCATGTCACGTCACGAGTCTACACTAAATACGATGGCGCTTTGTCGTGGTGTTAAGCCAGTTTTCTTCGACTCATCTAACAGTGAACCAGGCCGTTTGAAATACGACGTTATTGCATCGTTAAAAGAAAAAGGGCTAGTCAAAAGTGGTGACAGCATCATCTTAACTTACGGTGATGAAATGGAAAAAGTGGGTGCAACCAATACATTGAAAATTGTTGACGTAGAGTAAGCGCCAAGCTTGTTGAATACTCATAGCCTGTTCGGGATACCAACCAGCGACGGGTTGATTATTGCGGTCTTGGCGAGTAACTGCGGCATGTAAGCCGTAGAATGGATTGGCCAACTCAACCGGAAAGTCTGAACCTAGTGGCATTGGAATACCACTGTTCAATAATGTTTTCCATGCATAGGCACCTTCCATCCGAGCTTTACCCAAGCGATCTTCCGCCATATTCATGTCGCTGGTGGCATGAGTAGGTTGCATCGACGGCAATACTTTCAACTCGGCAAAGCGAGGCAAATCT
Organism: Alteromonas sp. IB21; assembly: GCF_016405965.1. GTDB lineage: Bacteria > Pseudomonadota > Gammaproteobacteria > Enterobacterales > Alteromonadaceae > Alteromonas. The sequence goes on from NZ_JAEFCD010000027.1 coordinate 65,143, forward strand.
TCAACCGCAATGATTTGCGCGTGTTCAATTCGGTTACGCAGGGCTTGGCCACCCAGTAGCTCAAAGGTACGCTCAAATTCATCAAGTACTAACTGATTGGCTTTATCCCCAATGGCATGAAAGTTCAACTGGAAACCCGCGCCTAACACTTGCTGTACTACTTTGGGAAAATCTTCAGGTTGCGTTAGTAATAACCCATGCTGATGAGGTGCATCTGAATATGGCTTGATTAACGCAGCACCTCGGCTACCCAATGCTCCGTCGCCATAAGCTTTTACGCTGCGCACATGTAAAAAGTCGTCTTGGCTGCGAATAATGCCAACATCTAGCATCTCTGGTAGCAGCGGATCTGTCGCACTTAGCATGGCATAAACACGCACGGGCAGTTCACCCTGAGCGGCTCGCGCCAAGTAAAAGTCGTAGACATGATGGCCAATACCCGCATCGTGCATGGCGGTTATGCCAACCGAATGCAAATGCTCGCCTGCAGCGTTGAGTTGTGCTGCATAGAGTGACGCTGAATCTTTTGGCATTATCGCTGACACTAAATCCATGGCATGGTCAATCAACACACCTGTTGCCTTGCCATCAGCATCGCGCAAAATTTGGCCTCCAGCGGGGTCAGGCGTACTGTCATTGATACCCGCCATCTGTAACGCTTTACTATTCACCCAAGCGGCATGGCCATCGACTCGCGTCAACCAGACGGGTTTATTTTTCAGTTTAGCATCGAGTACAGCGGCTGTTGGGAATGAGCGATCACTCCATAACTCCTGATTCCATCCGCGGCCTTTTATCCACTCTTGGTCAGCATGCATCATGGCATAGTCAGCTACCCATTGGGCTGCCTGTTGCATTGAGGAACTCTCGCGTAAATCGACTTCCATTAAGTTACCGCCCAAACCGAGCAAATGCCCGTGAGCATCAATCAACCCCGGCAGTAATACTTTATTGTTGCCGTCAATCACTGTTGCATCAGCTGGCATTTCGGTGGGATTAAGTTGCACTACTTTACCTTCATCAAACACTATTGTGTTGAAGGTTACCATTTCACCCTGCGGGTTTAGCGTATACCCAGTCACGTTGGTCACTACTGTAGACGCATAGCCGGCGAAGCTTGCAGACATTGAAACAGCGAGCGTGGTAGCTAATCCAGAAAGTAATCTCGTCAGTCTTTTTTGCATGATATTTTCTCGTCGTCGTTATTACTCATGTTTCTGAGTATCGGTGTTTGAATACACATACTACGCCATTTTCTTGGTCCAATTACACTACTTTTCCAAGTAGAGGAGCTGTCACACCCGCACTAAAGCCACCCAAGTTGTACTTGCTAATCGGCTACCGCTCTCGCAAAATAGCATCAATTTCGAATGACTCATTGAGCTAGGTATGTCGCTTCACTACAGTCACAGTGTTTCTGTGCACTTTGCCAATGCGGTGTTAGACGCAGCGCGCCAACTCGGTTTGAATTTGGAGCCGATTCTACAAAGTGCTCGACTTAACCAGCCTCTGCTCGACAATCCGCAAAGTCGTATAACCTCTCAACAATTTAGTCAACTTATGCGCTCGGTATGGGAGCAAAGTGACGATGAATTTTTAGGCTTAACCACGCAGCCCAGTAAGTATGGCGTGTTCCGTTTATTCGCCGATGGGGCGATTCAAGAGCAAAATTTACATCGGGTTTATAAACACCTGTGCCGTTTTTACAGTTTGGTTAACCAGTCAATTTCACTGTCATTGTATATAAGTAAAGGACAGGTTGAATTGCGCATGCGTCAAGTCCAACCTGAAATCGACCGTAACTTACTGTTTCGAGATTTCTTTTTGCTGCTTTGGCACCGTTTTCCGGGTTGGTTAATTGGTAAAAGTATTCCTCTGCAACAAGTTAAGATGCGTGGTGCAGAACCCGCTCATGCCGCCGAGTATCGTTTTATGTTTCCCTGCCCCATCACCTACGGCCATGACTACGATGCCTTCGTTTTTAGTGAAGAAGAACTAGTAAACCCTGTCACCCAGCGCGCGGAGAACCTGCGCGAACACTTCAAGCAAGCCCCACTCAACTGGTTTACACGTCAAGAATTCACACCAGTTTATACCCGCCGAGTGATGGATTATTTGGCCGAGTACCGCGAGCACGAAGCTAGCATGCAAGATATTGCTGATAGCGTGAATGTGTCTGAACGCACGCTACGTCGGAAATTGACCGAAGAAGGTACCAGCTTTCAAGAAATCAAAGATAAATTACGCAAAAATATGGCGATTTATTACCTCAGCCAACCCGATATTCCGATTTCCACCATTACGAATAAATTAGGTTTTTCTGAACCAGCAGCCTTCACGCGCGCCTTTAAACAATGGACTGGACAGACGCCTACCTTATATCGCGAGAACACACTTATCTAGCACCAAAACATCAGCCCAAACTAATATAAATGCAGATTGAGATAGTTTGATGAAGTGAGCAAACGAGTGTCCGAATATGTCAAGCAATAGACTTTTTTGGTAATTGAACAAATTAAGCGCAAATTGCAGACTAGTGCCTATACTATTTGGATAATCCAACAACGTTAATCACTAGGATAGGTTCTGAAATGAGTCAATATCAACCCCCTGTACTTGATGCTAAATTTGTACTTGACCAGTTAATCGGTTTCGATGGTTTGTGTGAAAAACTTCAATTAGAAGATATTAATATTGACCTAGCAGATGCGGTCTTAGAAGAAGCCGGTAAACTGAGCTCAGAAGTATTTGCTCCGTTGAACTGGGACACCGACCAAAATCCTGCGCAGTGGGCTGATAATGCCGTCACTGAATCTCCTGGATTAAAAGAAGCCTATCAACAGTTTGTGGATAACGGTTGGTCTACATTAACAGCACCAGAAGAGTTTGGTGGACAAAATCTTCCTCAGGTTTTAGGCACTGCAGTCAGCGAAATGTGGCAAGCATCAAATATGGCGTTTGCACTTTGCCCGTTATTGAGCATCGGCTCTGTAGAGGCATTACTTGCTCATGGTAGCGACGAACTAAAAGCCCTTTACCTACCCCGCTTAATCGCTGGTGAGTGGACTGGCACCATGAACCTGACCGAGCCAGGCGCTGGTTCAGATCTCGCGGCAGTATCAACAACTGCAACACCAGATGGCGATCACTATCGCATTAAAGGCCAGAAAATTTTCATCACTTGGGGCGATCACCAAATGACCCCCAATATTGTGCATTTGGTACTTGCACGCTTACCCGACGCACCTCCGGGCGTAAAAGGTATTTCACTGTTCATCGTACCTAAGTTCGTACTCGACGAAAACGGCGAACCAGGCGAACGCAACGATGTATACCCCATCTCAATTGAACACAAGCTCGGTATCCACGGCTCGCCAACGTGTACTATGGCATTTGGTGATAACGAGGGCGCGATTGGTTATTTAGTTGGCGAACCGCACAAAGGCTTGCCGTATATGTTCACCATGATGAATCACGCCCGCCAAGGCGTAGGTGTACAAGGTTTGGGTATTTCAGACCGCGCTTACCAACAAGCGGTGCAGTATGCACGTGAGCGAGTTCAAGGTAAAAACAGAGATGGTAGTAAAAAGCCTATCATCGAGTACCCTGACGTTCGCCGTATGCTATTAACCATGCGTTCTGGGGTTGAAGCGATGCGCGCTTTAGCGCTAGAAGCGTCTGCCGCGCTAGACTTTGCTCACGCCGACAATAACAGTAAAGAAAAATACGCGCGTCTTGAACTGTTTACACCTATTGTAAAGGGTTGGATGACGGAGTTTGCACAAGAGCTCACTTCGCTTAACATACAAGTTCATGGCGGTATGGGTTATGTTGAAGAAACAGGTGCAGCGCAGCATTTCCGCGATGCACGTATCTTACCTATTTATGAAGGCACAACGGCGATTCAGGCGCTCGACCTTATTGGTCGTAAAGTATTAATGGACGGTGGTGTAGCACTGGAAAGTCTATTAAACGACATGACGGCTACCGCCACTGAATTGAGCGCTTCTAGCAACGCCGACGCGCAAGCCTTTGGTGCAGCATTCGCCCAAGCCGTGGACAAAGCGCGTGCGGCAAAAGAATGGCTACTGACTAACGCACCGAGCGAAAAAGAGTTATCACAAGCAGTTTGTTTCGATATGCTAATGGCAATGGGCTATTTGTGTGGTGGTTGGATGCAAGGCCGTACCTTACTCGCCGTTATCGCCTTAACTGACGCGAACGACGACGTGTACGGTGAAGAGTTCCTTGCTAAGAAGCGTATTTCAGCGATGTACTACAGCCAGTGCTTGTTGCCACGTGCACTACATCATTTTGGTGTAATGGTACAAAACCCCCAAGCACTGTATGAATTTGCTGTTGATCAATTTTAATTAGAATTAGAAGGTTTACTATGAAAATCCTTGTTCCGGTAAAACGGGTTATCGATTACAACGTAAAAGTACGTATTAAACAGGACGGCTCAGACGTCGATTTGAGCAACACCAAAATGTCTATCAACCCGTTTTGTGAAATAGCGGTTGAAGAAGCACTACGCCTAAGAGAAGCGGGCACAGCAAGTGAAGTTATCGCTGTTTGTATTGGTCCCAAAATCGTTAAAGAGCAGATCCTAGCTGCCCTTGCGATGGGTGCTGACCGTGCCATTCGTATTGATGTAGAAGAGCAACCAGAGCCATTAGTTATTGCCCGTTTACTAGCGAAAGTAGCCGAGCAAGAAGACGCGGGCCTGATCATGATGGGTAAGCAAGCTATCGACAGCGACAACAACCAAGTGGGTCAAATGCTTGCAG
>NZ_JAEFCD010000028.1 GCF_016405965.1 Alteromonas sp. IB21
GCCAGCTACTGGAGCTGGCCTAAAAACTGTCAACCTATCTTAGGACGGGTCAATGGATACTATTTTTACTCGCGGTCCTTCCTTAAATATCAGACTTACGCTGGCCCTTGTGTTGTCAGTAACGCTGATATTTGTCGATCACAAAATGGACGGGTTCAAATCTACGCGAGTCTATCTAAACTCTTTAATGAGCCCACTTCAGTATATTGCTAACCTCCCCGGACTTATGCTGAGTGAAAGCGCGCAGCGTCTCACGTCGCAAGAGCAGCTTTTGGCTGAAAATCAAAAGCTAAACAACCAGCTCTTGCTAATGAGCGAGAAGCTGCAGCGATTCGAGGTTATTTCCAAAGAAAATGCCCAGCTTCGTGAGTTATTACAAGCGCCAGTTCGGGAGTCTTCGCGTAAAATGGTTGCCGAGCTCATGGCGGTCGATAAGAATCCTTATAGCCAGCAGGTGGTGATAAATAAAGGGGCGATAGACGGCGTTTATTTATCTCAACCAGTGCTTGATGATAAAGGCATTGTAGGACAAGTCATGGAAGTAGGGTCTACAAACAGTCGTGTTTTACTTATCGCAGACGTTACCCACGCTATTCCTGTGCGTTCACTTCGCAACGATATCCGATTTATAGCGACAGGAAGTGGCGCGCTTAATGAGCTCTTTCTTGAACATGTACCCCATAGCGTCGATATACAGGAAGGCGATACGCTTATTTCTTCAGGGTTAGGAAATGTTTTTCCTGATGGCTATCCTGTGGCAAAAGTCACGCAAGTTGTACGCGATGAAAGCAGGCCCTTCGCCCGCGTTATCGTTAAGCCTTTAGCTAATTTAGACAGACTTCGCCATCTCCTTCTCCTTTGGCAAAATAAGCAGGATGACGGTGAGCCTGATAATGAATTTGAAGATGTGACTGAAAGCGAGGAGAAAACGTCCGATGCGTAAACGTAACCTCGTTATTTGGCTAAGCGTTTTGGTTGCACTGGTTCTTCAAATTGTACCTTTACCCTCGCAGGTCGACGTGTATCGCCCTGATTGGGTATTGGTCGTGCTAGCCTATTGGAGCATGGCGCTGCCTCATAGAGTTAATGTTGGTGTTGCCTTTCTAACAGGAGTGGCAATGGACGTGCTAGTGGGCACAACGCTTGGGATTCACAGTTTAGGGTTGAGCCTTAGCGTTTACATATTGGCGGCAAACTATCAACGTTTACGCAACTACTCCGTGTGGCAGCAAGCGATAATTATTGGTCTTATGTCATCGCTTTATCACCTCATGACGTTTTGGGTTCAGCACCTTTTAACCGATATTTATTTTCAGGTGGATTATTTGTGGCCGGTGTTAACGTCTATGGTGCTATGGCCCTGGGTATTTTGGCTGCTACGGCGCACCCGAAGACAGTTTTCTATATCGTAATTCACTCTTCTATTTGCTAAAAACCAAAGGTAAGTCAATGACAAAATCGGTAGTGTTAGCGTCAGCATCGCCCAGACGCACCGCGTTACTCAAACAGATGAACATTGCGCACACAATACATCCTGCCGATATTGACGAGTCGCCGCGCCTCAATGAAACACCGCAAGCGCTCGTTACACGCCTTGCAGCTGAAAAGGCGCAAGCCGTTAAAGCTCATCTAGAAGCGCAGCATTCTATGACCGCAGATACCGTTATCTTAGCAAGCGATACGCTAATTGCCTTTGAGGGGCAAAGCGTTGGGAAACCAATTGATAAAGCCGACTCTAAAAAAATACTGAGAATGCTTTCTGGAAAGCAGCACGAGGTGTTAACAGCTATCAGCGCATTGAGTGATTCGCGCCAACAGACCCAAGTTATCACCACCGGAGTGACTTTTGCAGCATTGACGGATGAGCAAATTGACGCATACTGGGAGACAGGAGAACCTGCTGATAAAGCAGGGAGTTACGCTATTCAAGGTATTGGTGGAGAATTTGTGGTGTCAATTAATGGCAGTGCAAGTGCTGTAATAGGTTTACCCCTTTATGAAACCCGCCAATTACTCAATGCATTTGGAGTTGTGTCGTGAGTGCTGAACTGCTTATTAATGTTACCCCATCAGAATCACGGGTTGCGCTGATTGAAAACGGAATATTGCAAGAGATTCACGTCGAGCGTCACACTAAACGCGGGCTGGTTGGCAATATTTATCGCGGTAAAGTTAGCCGTGTATTGCCCGGTATGCAGGCGGCTTTTGTTGATATTGGCCTAGAGAAAGCGGCCTTTTTACACGCGTCTGATATTGTCATTCACAACGAAATTGCAGAGGAAGTCTCGGCAAGCCATATTCAAAAACAAGACATTCGCGAGTTGGTGCGAGATGGTCAAGATATTGTGGTTCAGGTGGTAAAGGACCCAATCGGCACTAAAGGCGCGCGCCTAACTACAGACATTACTATCCCAAGTCGTTATCTTGTATTTATGCCTTCAGTTACCCATGTGGGCGTATCTCAACGCATCGAAGAAGAAGCCGAAAGAGAGCGTTTGAAGTCGTTGGTGCAAGAGTTTTGTGATGAAAACGGTGGTTTCATTTTGCGTACCGCAGCAGAGGGGGTAGGCAAAAATGAACTGCAGTCAGATGCCGCGTTCTTGCGAAGACTCTGGGATAAAATTCAATCTCGCATGAAGAAACGCAAATCTAATGTGCTATATGAAGACTTGCCGCTTGCACGGCGCGTATTGCGTGACTTTGTAGGCACAGAACTCGATAGAATACGCATAGACTCAAAGTTATCGTTCCAAGAACTTTTTCAGTTCACCAAAGAGTACGTGCCAGAAATGAATGGCAAACTTGAGTACTACACCGGTGATAGACCTATCTTTGATCTATACGATGTTGAAAATGAAGCGCAGCGCGCGCTCGAACGTCGGGTCGACTTGAAATCTGGTGGTTATCTAATCATTGATCAAACCGAAGCTATGACCACCATAGATATAAATACTGGCGCCTTTGTTGGGCACCGTAATTTAGAAGAAACCATATTTAATACCAATACTGAAGCGACGCAAGCAATAGCGCGTCAACTAAGATTGCGTAACCTTGGCGGTATGATCCTTATCGACTTTATCGATATGATTGAACCAGATCATAAACGACGTGTCTTACATTCACTAGAGGTAGCGACAAACAAGGACAGAGCCAAAATTAATATTCACGGTTTTACAGCGTTAGGGTTAATTGAAATGACTCGTAAACGCACCCGTGAAAGCATTGAGCATATTCTCTGTGGTGAATGCCCTGTGTGTAAAGGGCGTGGCACAGTGAAGACTATTGAAACCATCTGTTTTGAAATCATGCGTGAAATAGTGCGAGTTAATCGTGCCTATGACGCTGATAAATTTGTGGTTTATGCGTCTCCCAAAGTAGCAGAAGCGCTAATGGGTGAGGAGTCTCATATGCTGGCCGAACTCGAAGTATTTGTATCTAAGCAGATTAAGGTACAAACAGAAACACTGTACAACCAGGATAAGTACGACGTCGTCATGATGTAATGCATTAACGTTATACAAAGGCAAAATGTGACAAATTTTTCGTCGGTAGCTGCTTATCTACTTAAGAAGTTCTGGCTGCTACTCGCCGTATTACTGGTACTTTTCGCGCTCGTGTTAAGCGCTGCACGCTATGCTCTGCCGCATATTGAGCACAACAAACATTTGTTGGAAAACTATATAAATGAGCAGTATGGCGTAAACCTATCCATCAAAAGTGTGCATGCCGTTTGGCAGCGCAGCGGTCCTAGCATTGTGTTGAATTCGGTGTCGCTTGCCAAAGATGATGCCTCGCCAGTTGCGCTTGATATTCGCCAGATTTACGTCGAACTAGACTTTTGGGAGTCTCTGCGCCATCAACTTATTTCTTCTACTCGCTTTGAATTGCGCGGTCTTCGACTCGAAGTTGATGCAGACCGTTTGTCGGGCGGGGGAAAAAGCAACTTTCCTGTAGTCAGTGCCCTCGAACGTTTATTCCTAGAGCAGTTACAAAGCTTTTCCCTTGAAGACGGTGCGGTATCGATAACCCATCTCAACGAAACGAACACCTTTGATATAGAAAGCTTGTCTTGGAACAACCATAACGATCGGCATCAGGGTTTAGGCCAGCTGAAAGTCGCTGAGCTAGCTGCAAATTCTGCTTCGTTTGTTATCGATATCAAGGGGTCGCGAGAAGACTTTGACGGCGTTTTCTACGCAAAAGCAGAAGAACTTGATATCTCACCATGGGTTAGCGATTTAATAAAAACGAAGCGTCCGCTAACGCAAAGCCGAGCTAATTTTGAAGTGTGGGCTGATTTTACTAATAGTGAAATTCTCAGTGTGCAGGCCGAACTCGATAATAGCTTATTGGAGTGGGGCGGCGGTCGCGCTACAACCGTAACAGGTATAACGAGCGGGAGTTTGCAAGTATTACCCAACACGGCCAGTAAACAGGGTGGATGGAATGTCAGATTAGATAATCTCGTTGTTAGTTCAAACGGTGAGACGATGACGACCGATCTCATTGGCAGTATAGCGCCAAATGGCGACGTACTGGTCAACACGGTTAAGCCCGTTCAGGTAAACCCCTTCTTGCTGCTCCTTCCACTGTTTATGGACGACACGGGTGAGGACGAAATACGCGGGCTAGATCCGAAAGGCGAACTGGCGACCTTGCAGATTCAACTACATAACGGTGAACCTTCGCTGGCGGCCAAAGTGTTCGATTTACAGTGGACTAAGACGGATAAAATTCCAGGGCTGTCGTCGCTGAATGCGGAATTGTTTTGGTACAAGCACAACGGTGCAATCTACTTGGAAAGTACCGATAGTGTGTTAAGTGCCACTGGGATCATCAAAAAAGATATCAATATCAACGCGTTCACATCGCAGTTCTACATTTACCCTACCACTTCAGGCGAGACAGAAAAACAGTGGATTGTAAAAGGTAACAAGATGCTGTTTGACAGCGATGCGGTTACACTAAAACCACAGTTCAAGCTCAATACCGCTACAGGTTTCATGTCTTTCTATGCGGATGTGAGCGCAATCCTCTTAAGTGAAGTGAGCGACCTGTTTCCTGTAGCCGTAATGGGGGAAAATACTGACAAGTATCTAACTCGCGCTTTTAACGGAAAAGGCGACATAAGCAGTGCGCGCATTCTATGGCATGGCGCCACCGGTAATTTTCCCTTCGAGGACAACACAGGTATTTTTCAAGCATATGTCGACATCGAAGACGGCGACTTTTTATTTGCACCGGACTGGCCTGCGCTCAGTGATTTAGATCTCTCGCTCTATTTTGTAAACAACGCTTTGGTGATGGAGAGTCCAACCGCGACGTTGGCAGGCATGCAAATAAGCAATATGTCAGCAGCCATTCCAAGCTTTAAACCTGATGCTCGTCTGGCAATTTACGCCACCGGAGAGGGGACCGGTGACGCGCTTACTGCACTTATGATGGACTCGTCTCTTGAAAATTCTTTAGGGAAAGTACTTAAGGATGAAGTGCAAATTAGTGGGCCGCTTTCCGCAGATATTAAGCTTGATATCCCGTTCAAAGGTAAAGATGTGGTGGCTTCAGGTACGGCGCATTTAGCCAACAATCCCGTTTATATAGCAGCAACTAAGATGCTTTTCGATCAAGCCTCAGGAGACGTGTCGTTCACCAACGGAGACATTGACGCCACTAATCTACAAGCACGTTTCTTAAAGCAGCCTATCTACCTTTCACTGTCAGGTCGACAGAGCGATACCTACGACCTCTCAGTTGAGTTAGGGGGGCGCTGGCATGTACATCCTCTTGCAAATTACGTGAATACGGACCTCACCGATTATATTGATGGTGAAAGTGAATGGAAGACTAGCGTTGATCTTACTTTGTCAAAGGATAGCTTTGAGTACGCCGCAAATTTGACAGCTGATTTGACGGCGACGCAAAGCCTATTGCCAGCACCCTTTGATACATCAGCAGGAAGTGAAATGCCTCTCGTGATCAGTAGCGAGGGCGACAGTAAGGCGTCAAATGTAGTGGCGACACTCGGCGATAGCATTCGTTTTGACGGCATTTTACCGCACAAAGAAATGCAGTTTTCCCGCGCTCATCTTGCATTAGGCGACAGTGACATCGCCAATATCGGAACAGGTTTTAGTATTAGTGCGAACTTAGCCGAAGCCGATGTGCAGGCGTGGTTTAGCACGATTGATATGCTGCTTTCAGGCGCAGGGGAAGATGCTGTGCAAAAAGTCACAGCAAAAGGCGCGTTAACAAGCGATATGGAAAATACGGCGGACACCGAACGCAATACGGCCCGTGCTAATTTGTTTGGTACACCGTCACGGATTTTTGCAAAAGCTGAGAAGCTCAATTTTGCCGGGCACGCGATTAAAAATGCACAGTTAAACGCGACCGAGCGGAATAAAGACTGGATTTTAGATCTAGCGTCACCACAAGCGCGTGCCACGATTCGGATTAATAGCGATTTAGCGCAGCAAGGTATAGAGATAAACGCAGACTATTTGTCGCTAGATAAGCCGGTGCAACTGGCGCCTAGTTCATCAGACGATAGTCTTTATGTAGAAAGTTCTGCTGTTGTCACAGAACACGTCTCGGCAAAGGAAGATTCGCCATACAATATCGATCCTATTTCTCTACCGCCTATTTATTTTTATTGCCAATCTTGTGGTTTTCACGGCATCGACTTAGGTGAAGTTACCCTAGATATTGCAAAGGATGATAGCGGGCTTGCCATTCGTCAGCTTTTGCTTAAGTCAGATGAAACCAATATCACCGCTAGCGGTTATTGGAAGCATGTAGATGGAAAGATACAAAGTGCGTTAAATGGCACCCTGACGTCTCCTGACGTTGGGCAAATGTTAAAAGAATACGGCGTTGAATCGGGTATTAAAGATTCAAGCGCCGATATCAGATTTAACGTTAACTGGCCTAACGCACCCATGGATTTTGGTTTTGAAGCACTTAACGGTGACGTAGAGTGGTCCTTGTCTGATGGATATTTGACCGAGCTTAGCGACAAAGGCTCCCGAATTTTCACGCTGTTTAGTTTGAACTCAATTGTTAGAAAGCTTAGTCTCGACTTTAGAGATGTTTTCGCGAAGGGCTTTTTTTACGATGACATGGGCGGCACGCTTAATATCGTGGACGGAAAGGCGTACACCGACGATACCGAAATTGACGGTGGTGCAGGTGAAATAGAAATAAATGGTTACACAGATTTAAATACCGGCGGTTTGAATTACAATGTGTCGTTTGCGCCAAACGTCACGGGTAACTTACCGTTCTTGGTGTATTTTTTAGCGACACCACCCACTGCATTGGCCGCATTGGCCATTGACCAAGTGCTAACCTCTGCGAAAGTGATTTCGAATGTGAACTATCGCGTTACTGGCACCATAAAAGATCCTAAGTTCGACGAAGTTGAGCGCAACAGTAAAGACATTAGTTTACCTGCGCAGAATGCGCCCGTTCCTGCTAATCCGCAAGACCGGCCGTTGACGGATGATGACCTACGCAGGGTGAAAATGGAGGTGATCGATGGTTAATCTAATTGCACTGCAAATGACATCTACGCCCAATGTAGATGAAAATCTTGATACCGTTGCTAAAGAGATGGCAGCGGCAAACATCGAAGCAAATAGTTTGATTGTGCTGCCAGAATGCTTTGCCTGTTTCGGCGGCAAAGACAAAGGCCAGTTAGCTATTGCCGAAAACAAAGGCGAAGGGTTAATCCAACAGCGCTTGTCAGCATTGGCCGCTCAATATCAGTGTTATATTGTGTCAGGTACATTTCCGATTAGAACTGCTAACCCCGAAAAATTTTCGGCAGCTTGCATGTTGTTTGGCCCTGAAGGCGAGGTACTTGCGGACTACCGCAAAATTCATATGTTTGATGTGTCGGTGAACGACAATACGGGAAGTTACCGTGAGTCGGCAACAACGCAGGCAGGAACTGAGGTCGTCACCATTAACACGCCAATTGGCAACATTGGGCTTGCGGTGTGCTATGATGTACGCTTTCCAGGATTGTTTTCTGCAATGGGCGATATTGACATTTTAGTATTGCCGGCGGCGTTTACCCAGCGTACTGGTGAAGCGCATTGGCATGCATTGTTGCAAGCCAGAGCGATAGAAAAACAGTGTTTCGTGGTAGCAGCAAATCAAAGCGGCGTGCACGCCAACGGTCGTGAAACTTACGGCCATAGCATTGTTTTATCACCATGGGGTGAAACCCTTGCCGAACGTAAAACCGACGTAGGTTTTGTAGCGGCCAACGTTGATATTGCAGAAAGAGAGACCATTAAACAAAATATGCCGGTTGCCGAACATAACCGATTCAGGAGTCACCTTGTTTAAATCTGTTGAGCGTCATTTATTATCTGACTCAGGGCTAGATATTTCAAAGCTAGAGAAGGCGCTAGCCGCTATTCATAGCCACAGCACCGACTATGCCGACCTGTATTTTCAGTCTAGCCAGCATGAAAGCTGGGTGCTGGAAGACGGTATTATCAAAGAAGGCAGCTATAACATTGAGCGCGGCGTTGGCGTACGCGCGATCAGCGGCGAGAAAACAGGGTTTGCTTACTCCGATGAAATAAGCGAAGAAGCCTTAACCAAAGCATGTAAAGCTGCCCGTGGTATTGCACCTAGTGGCGGTACACAGCAAGTCGCAGCATTAGGCCAAAAAGCCGTTGAAGCGCGTTATAGCGAGAATAACCCGATTCTTGCAATGCAAGATGCTGAAAAGATTTCACTGCTTAAAGCGGTAGACGCATACATTCGCAAACAAGAGCCCTCCGCCAATCAGGTCGTCGTGAGCTTAAGCGGTGTGTACGAAGAAGTATTAGTAGCAGGGAGCGACGGTACACTAGCCACAGATATACGTCCACTGGTACGTTTGAACTGCTCGGTTTTGCTAGAGCAAGGTGATAGGCGTGAGCGCGGGTCAGCCGGCGCGGGTGGTCGTTATGCTTACTCGTTTTTCAAACAAGATGAAAACGGAAAGCCTTACTATGAAAACCTTGCTGAAGATGCGCTTCACATGGCGCGAGTGAACATGCAGGCCGTGGCATCCCCCGCTGGTGCTATGCCCGTTGTGCTTGGTAACGGCTGGCCGGGCGTGTTACTTCACGAAGCGGTGGGGCATGGCCTTGAAGGCGACTTCAACAGAAAAGGCGCTTCAACGTTCAGTGGCCGCATAGGCCAACAGGTAGCGGCTAAAGGCGTCACCGTTGTCGACGATGGTACATTAAGCGACCGCCGCGGTTCACTATCTGTGGATGACGAAGGTACGCCAACGGCACATAACGTTTTGATTGAAGACGGTATTTTAAAAGGTTACATGCAAGACAAGCACAACGCCAAGCTTATGGGTGTTGCGCCTACCGGTAACGGTCGTCGTGAATCTTACGCTCACCTTCCTATGCCGCGTATGACAAACACGTATATGCTGGAAGGGCAGCACGACCCGCAAGAAATTATTGCGTCTATCGACAGAGGTATTTACGCGCCGAATTTCGCGGGTGGTCAGGTTGATATTACCTCAGGCAAATTCGTGTTCTCTAGCGCAGAAGCTTACCTTATTGAAAACGGAAAAATTACTGCACCAGTAAAAGGCGCTACCTTGATCGGTAATGGGCCAGAAGTGATGCGAAAAATTTCGATGATAGGCAATGATACCGCGCTTGATAAAGGCGTTGGGGTATGCGGTAAAGACGGTCAAAGCGTGCCAGTGGGTGTGGGTCAGCCAACCCTTAAAATTGATGAATTGACGGTGGGTGGAACGGCGTAGCTCTGCTGAAGTCAACACATGATGAAACTGAAAAAGGTTGGGCGTTTGTCCCAACCTTTTTTGTTTCTAACGACAAACGCTAAACGCTGTTAATCGTCGTGCATCCCATCTTTTAAATACTGAAACAGCTCTCTAAACGCTTTCGGTGGCGCATTTTTTTCACGCTCTTTTTTAATCTGGCGATGAAACTGGCGTAGCTTCTGTCTGTCGAGTTCAGGGTATTGTTCAATGACCTTTTGAATGGCGGGGTCACCTTGCTCAATAATGGACTCTCGAGCCTTCTCTAAAGCATGAAACGCTGCATTAGCAGCCTGATGCTGATGGGTGAGTTTAGCCAATGCTTCTTCTATTGCAACGGTATCTCGATTACGCAAGGCTTTACCGATGAACTGTAGCTGACGGCGATAACCATCCTTTTTCTTATTAATTCTGCGCGCTATGGCCACCGCATCTGCCAACTCTTCATCCATGGGAATAGTGGCAATATGTGCATCGGTCAGGCTAACCAGAGTTTCACCTAGTTTGTGAAGTTCTTTCGCCTGACGCTTAAGCTCAGTTTTACTGACTAACTCTTCTTCTTCGAACTCATCTGCTCGCGCATCTTCGAAGTAAGGATCTTCGGGAGAATTGTATTTCTGATCACTCATTTCAAACTCATTAGTGTTACACTTTAGCTAAATTGTAACTATCACAGTCGAATTAAGACAGCGAAACTTACTATGCAAATTGAGCAGCAGTTAGGCGACATTCAAAATGTCGTAGATGATGTACTAAAATTAGCCCTTTCTAAAGGCGCGACCCAAGCCGAAGCCAGCATGTCTAAAGTGCAGGGCATCGCCGTATCTTCACGTATGCAAGAAGTTGAAAACGTTGAGTTTACTAACGACGGCGGCTTAGGAATAAGCGTATATGTGGGTAAGCGTAAAGGGAGCGCGTCTACCGCAGATTTAAGTAAAGCGGCACTGACGTTAGCGGTAGAAAAGGCCGTAGATATTGCACGCTATACCAGTGAAGATCCGTGCACAGGGTTAGCGGATGCAGACCTTATTGCGACAGAATTTCCTGATTTAGACTTATATCACCCAGAAGAGCTTGATACTGAGAAAGCGATAAAGATCGCCATTGAGGCTGAAACGGCAGCAATGAATTACGATCCGCGCATTACGAATTCAGATGGCGCATCGTATAACGCAAATATGGGCATGCGCGTGTACGGTAATACCCATGGTATAAACGCAGGTTATCCAAGCAGCCGTTATTCACTAAGTTGTATGGTTATTGGCGCACAAGATGGCGATATGCAGCGTGACTATGCCTACACGGTGAGTCGCAAAGCAGCACTGCTTCAATCGGCAGCCTCGGTAGGTATCGATGCAGCAAAAGCTACGGTCGACCGTTTAGGTGCACGTAAAATCAATACTGCGAATGTACCTGTGCTTCTGCATCGCGACATCGCGTCGAGCCTGTTTGGACATTACGTGGGCGCAATTAGTGGCGGTAGTCTGTATCGACGTTCTAGCTTCTTACTAGACAGTTTGGGTAAGCAGGTTTTCCCCGAATGGCTTTATATTGAAGAGCGCCCATTTGTTAAAGGAGGCCTGGCAAGTTCAAGCTTCGACAACGAAGGCGTAGCATGTTCTGACATGACCATTGTTGAAGCAGGGCAGTTAGCGACATACCTTTATACCACTTACTCATCGCGCAAGCTTAACACTCGGTCGAATGGACATGCGGGTGGTATTCATAACTGGTTGGTGGGTGATACAGGTCATAGTGACGCTGACTTGCTTAAAGAAATGGGAACCGGGCTTTTCGTCACCGAACTTATGGGGCAAGGCGTTAACGGCGTAACGGGGGATTATTCCCGTGGTGCGGCAGGCTATTGGGTTGAAAATGGTATCATCCAATATCCAGTGCACGAGGTAACCATTGCCGGAAACCTGAAAGACATGTTTAAAGGCATTGTAGCGATTGGCGCTGAAAAAGACGTGCGCGGCAGCGTGCAGACGGGTTCGGTGCTTATTGACCAAATGAAAATAGCGGGAAGTTAGGCACCCAGTCCTTATACTCTGCCGACTTGCTCCACCCTTATATCTTCAGCGTTGCATCGCGATAGATATAGCCTGTTAGCTCACCGATGATTGTTCGTTCACGTTGCGAAACTCGGTGGGCGACATGCCGGTAGACTTCTTGAAGCGCTTTGAGAACGTAAACACATTTGCATAGCCGACGTAGCTAGCGATATAGGATACTGGCCATTGGGTACTTAGCAGTAGGCTTTTTGCCCGCGCCATGCGCAGGTGGATGACGTGCTGTTTCGGACTTCTTCCATAGATTTGTAGACACAGTCTATGAAGGTGTGGTGATGAATAATGAGCTTTTTCACTCAAGCTTTTAATATCCCAGTCAAACTGCAATTGTTTATCTACAGCAGAAAATAGGCTGTTCAGTCTGTTTATTTGACGTCTCTCCTTTTGCTCACCCGTTTGACATGCCCCGAGCTGTTTCTCAATAATAGCGTAGAGGTATTTTGATGCTATTTGCATCGCTGCCTGTCTGCTCTCGACATCACGCTCCAAATACAATAGCTCCATAGCGTGATGCAGTCCTTCTAAAGCCGCATTGTCTACAACTGCTGCGCCGCCTTTTCCGAGCGGTTTCCAGCGTTCAGTGTCCGCGAGATTGAGCCAAATGATGTCCCACTGCTCACTTATGATAGATACCTCAAAACTCTGGTTAGCAGGCAAAATCATGAGCTGTCCCTCAGATAACTGCCTATTTCTACATGGCGTACGAAATACACCTTGCCCGTTAAGACTGTAAAACAAGGTATGGTTAGGGGGCGAGACGCGTCCAACCGTATAATTGCCTGATAAATTAGAGCATCCAGCAAGCTCTATCTCCAGCTCACTGATTTCTGGTACATTACTGCTATCGATGAAGCGTTCAAAGCAGCTTGGCCCTATGTCTACAATATCTTTGAAACTAGGTTGCATAGGTGTCTATTGATAGTTTTGGATAAATAGATGAAAGATTAGAGCATAAAGGATTTACTGAAACTTAGCTATATTGAGCATAACTAAACGTAAGGGAGACAATATGCTTAATGTCGCGCAAGTGGTGGCTCAAAATGATTGGCAAAACCCAGTGGTGTTTCAGCGAAATCGGGTCAATGCTCATAGCCCTCATCATGGATATACGTCGTTAGAGGATGCGCTGCACAATATCAATACACAAAAGTGCAGCCTTAACGGCCAATGGGATTTTCGGCTATTTGATGCCCCTGAGAGCGTCACCGAGAGCTTGCTTTCTGCCACATTGAGCGCTGAAGAAAGTTGCTTTTGGCAGCCTATTGTTGTCCCTTCAAACTGGCAGTTGCAAGGTTATGACAAGCCTATTTACTGCAACGTCAAATATCCTTTTGCGGTAAACCCGCCTGTCGTACCTAATGATAATCCAACAGGCTGCTATCGTAGGGTGTTCAACGTCACAAAAGCGCAGCTTTCACAACGCAATCATATTGTATTTGAAGGGGTCAATAGTGCCTTTCATCTATGGTGCAACGGAGAGTATGTTGGCTACTCGCAAGACAGCCGTTTACCCGCTGAATTTGATATCACCAAAATGCTTGTAGAGGGCGAAAATCGCCTTGCGGTTATGGTAATTAGATGGTCTGACGGCAGCTACCTAGAAGACCAGGACATGTGGTGGCTAAGCGGTATTTTTCGCGATGTTAGCTTAATAACTAAGCCTCATCATCACATCCAGGATGTATTTGTCACGCCAAGCCTCGATGCCTGCTATCGAGACGGGAGTGTGGCGGTTCGCACGTCAATTAAAGCGCCCTCGAACTATAAAGTAGGCATTCAGCTTTTTGATGGTACACACGCCGTTACTGAACAAGTCATCACTGGTACCAACAACAAACGAATTGACGAGAAGGGCGGTTGGGATGATGTAGTCTTCCAAGCGTTAAATGTAAAAGAGCCCAAACATTGGACCGCAGAAACCCCCTATCTTTATCGTATCGTAGTCGCACTTATTGATGACAACGGCGACGTCGTAGACAGGGAAGCCTACAACGTGGGCTTTAGAACCGTTGAAATGAAAAACGGACAGCTGCTTGTTAATGGCAAAGCAATATTAATTCGCGGAGTGAATCGACACGAGCATCACCAAACCAAAGGTCACGCTATTAACGAAGATGACATGCTTGAAGACATTAAGCTCTTAAAGCAAAACAACTTCAACGCAGTGCGGACCGCGCACTACCCCAATCATCCTCGTTGGTATGAGCTTTGTGATGAGTACGGACTTTATGTGGTAGATGAAGCGAACATAGAAACTCACGGTATGTTTCCGATGGGAAGACTATCTCGCGATCCGTTATGGGCAGGCGCTTATATGGCGCGCTTTACGCAAATGGTAGAGCGAGACAAAAATCATCCTTGCATTATTATCTGGTCATTAGGCAATGAATGTGGGCACGGGCCTACACACGACGCAATGTACGGATGGGCGAAGTCTTTCGACCCATCTCGACCTGTGCAATACGAGGGGGGCGGAGCTGATACTACCGCAACCGACATCATTGCACCTATGTATGCAAGAGTAGATACCGACATCAAAGACGATGCAGTGCCTAAATGGGCCATTAAAAAGTGGTTGTCGATGCCGGGTGAAAACCGCCCCGTTATTCTTTGCGAGTATGCACACGCCATGGGCAATAGTTTAGGGAGCTTTGACGAATACTGGAAAGCGTTTAAGGCGTATCCTCGTCTTCAAGGTGGCTTTATCTGGGACTGGGTTGATCAAGGGTTAACGAAGCATACAGACAGTGGTGAAGCCTATTGGGCCTATGGCGGAGATTTCGGCGATACCGACAACGATAGGCAGTTCTGCATAAACGGTTTGTTGTTTCCAGACAGAACCCCGCACCCGCACTTATTTGAAGCCAAATATTGCCAGCAAAACTTGAGCTTTTCGCTGGTGGAAAAAGACAATATCCTTGTGCTATCCGCACGCAGCGACTACTTATTCAGGCGAACAGACAACGAACGCTTGCGCTGGCAGGTGCTTGAAAACGGTAAAGCAATTGCAGAAGGCGAATGCGACATCGATATCGCACCACAGGACATCCAGACGCTTAATCTAAGCCCTGAAATTAGGTTTAAGGCGGGTGCTGACTATCACTTAAATGTTGATGTAGTGTTAGTCAATGACTGTTCGTGGGCGAACGCGGGGCACGTAATGGACACCGCGCAATTAGCACTCACCAACAAGAGCGGTATTGTATCTTTTGCTTCAACGGATAGAGACGTAGAAAGCGTCAAAGCAGATATAGATGTAGAAGCGCAAGATGCCGTGCTGTTAGTAAGTGTGCAAAACCAGGTGTTCAGCTTCAATAGTAAAAGCGGGCTATTAACGTCGTGGCTTAAAAACGGGAATGAGACCCTTAGCGCACCCCTAGAAGACAACTTTTTCAGGGCACCGCTAGATAACGATATTGGTGTGAGTGAAGTCGATAACCCTGATCCAAATGCGTGGGAGTCACGCTGGCGTCGCGCCGGTATAGGACAATGGGAACGCACCTGTACCCATATTGACGTAAAACAGAGTACCGGCGATGTGCGTATAACATCGTTATTTGAATATCATAACGCTGATATGCTCGTGGCGGCGACTAAGTGGACGTATACCATTAACAGGCAAGCGAAGCTGAAAGTGGACGTAGAAGTGCTGTTAGATGATAGCTTACCGCCTATGCCTAGAATTGGTTTGCAAACTGCAGTACCCGCACAGACCGAGTTGCAGCAAAATCATTTAACCGTTTCTTGGTTGGGTTTGGGCCCGTTTGAGAACTATCCGGATAGAAAGGCCGCGGCCCGTTATGGTCACTACTCGCTGCCAATTGATGAAATGCAAACGCGATATGTTTTTCCAACTGATAACGGTTTGCGAAGCGACTGTAAGCAATTAAATATTGCGGGTCTGCAAGCGCAAGGGAAGTTCTACTTTAACGTCAGTGAATATGGTCAGGCGCAACTTGATAGCGCTAAACACACAAGTGACTTGTCATCACAAGATTGCATCTTCGTTTACATCGACCATGCACATATGGGGGTTGGGGGAGATGACTCATGGAGTCCAAGTACACACAAAGCTTTCTTATTAGAGGAAAAAAGGTACCGGTACTCAATCCTTTTTGATGCAATATAGCTTAATAGGTATGTATTGAACTGCAATGTGCAAAGCTCTATCGCGTAAGCCCGCTAACGTGAAATATAGCTCCTTAACGTTTACCTATAAAAAAGCCGCTACGTTTTGTAGCGGCTTCTTGCAGATTCAATACTGGCAAAGGTATTAACTTAGCCGTCAACTTGCCCACAGAAACGGTAGCCTTCACCGTGAATAGTTACGATCAATTCTTCATCTGTAGGATCTGATTCAAAGTGCTTACGAATTCGGCGAATGGTTACGTCTACCGTGCGGTCATTAGGGCGCAGTTCGCGGCCTGTCATTTCCATAATAAGCTGTTCGCGGGTAAGGATCTTACCTGGGTTACTAAGGAAAAGGTGAAGAGCACGGAACTCACTGCGTGGTAAACGGAATTCTTTGCCGTTAGGAGAAATCAATGAGCGACTATCGCCATCAAGTGTCCAGCCGTTAAAGCTTACGCGGCTTGGTAAATCGTCGTCTTCAGCAGAGTTAGTTGTGCGAGAGAGTAAGTTGCGTGCGCGAATAGTTAGCTCGCGAGGATTAAATGGTTTAGTCAAATAATCGTCTGCACCAATTTCTAGACCTAAAATACGGTCAACGTCGTTGTCACGACCAGTAAGGAAAATTAAACCTACATTTTTACGGTCACGCACTTCGCGCGCTAAAATAAGGCCATTTTTCCCTGGAAGATTAATATCCATAATCACCAAGTTAATAGCGTGATTCTCGAAGAAATCATGCATTTGATCACCATTTTCGGCTTCAAATACATTATACCCTTCCGCTTCAAATAAACTCTTAAGCGTGGTACGGGTTACCACTTCGTCTTCAACAATTAACACATTTGGCGTCTGCATGGCGTTCTATACTCTTTCTAAAATACGATTTAAGCAACTAACTGGTTAAATTTTAATATTCATACACTTGATTGCAAGTAACTTGTGAATATTCTTAACAGCAAAATATTGGGGTTAGCCAATAGAAATCAAGAAAAGTTCATACTTTATACAACTATTCTGAGGTTTTCGCATTAACAACGGGGAATACAATTACAAATTCCACCCCTTCGCCTTCCTCACTGGTTATCGATATCGAACCTTTGAGGGCCTGCGTCACCAAGTTGTAAACTAAGTGCATGCCTAATCCTGAACCGCCCTGGCCTCGTTTCGTTGTCACGAAGGGGTCGAATATTCGCTTGCGAATCTCAGGAGGAATGCCTTTACCGTTATCGGTATAAACAAGCTTGAGTTTATTGTCACTAACTAACTCGGCACTAATATCAATTGTGCCTTCTTCCATTGATTCAAACCCGTGAATAACTGAATTCATAATTAAGTTAATCAAGATTTGATTTATTGGGCCAGCCTTCGTTTCAACGTTTAAGGTAGGGTCGCAATTTACGTTGATGTTGTGTTTTAATTTTTTTAGTCGAGGCTGCAATGACAGTAGTATCTCATTAACTAGCTGTACAACGCAAAAACTTCGACTAGATTCTGACGTTTGATCCACCGCTACTTGCTTAAAACTACTAATTAGTTCTGCTGCTCGGTTCAAATTACGGTAAATGATGTTCAGATTTTCTTTGCTTTCATCTAAAAAGCGCTTCATTGCGCTAGCCTTCAACGTTTTGTTGTCGAAGTCTTTCTGGATAACCTCAAGCCTATCCAACATCATGGTCGAAGCTGTAACGCCTAAGCCAATTGGCGTGTTTACTTCGTGGGCCACACCCGCAACCATATCGCCAAGGGACGCCATTTTTTCATTCTGTACTATTTGTCGCTGGAATTGATGAAGCTTCTCTAGCGTTTGGATCAGCTCTTGGTTTGCATCTTTTAGCGCGGTAGTTCGATGACTCACCATATCTTCAAGGCTAGCATTGAGCTTTCTGTGCTGCTCTTCGGCTTGTCGCTGCTTCTGCATATACTCTTGCATGCGAAAAAGCATCACATTTACCGCGTCAGCCAGTATATCAAGCTCACGAATGCTAGAGCGTTCAGCGCGGGCTGAATAATCCCTCTGTCGAGATGTACGCTGTAAGAAGCTTGCAATATCTTCTACAGGGCCAGTGACAACACGCTGTAAGCGCACTGCTGAATAGAAGCTAATGGCAAGCAGTAAAAGTGCAACCGCTATGTTGAGCCAAATTGACTCTCCTACGAGGTCATTGAAGTTATCTGATGACACTCGCAAATATATCCAGCCTAGCTGAATATTGGCGTCATTGTCGAAGACTTTGGCACTGAGTTCAAAATATTGACCGTTGTCTGCAAACTGAGGCGTCATAAAAAGGGGGGCTAGCTGGCCTTCTTTGCCGCCAAGCAATAGCTCTCCTTCTCTATTATAAGAGGCAAATATCTGAGGCTCCGCTGATTTGCTTTGTAATTTATATACGTGGGCGTTCAAAACGAGTTCTGCCGCGCTTAGATTGCTTAAAGCACTTTCAATGCGCTCAGGTGTTTCATCATAAAGATAGGTAGAAGCACTTTTCGCTACTAGCTTTGCGAGCATGATCGCGTTAGATTCAAGCTCATTTCGGTATGTTTCAATTTGTGTATAAACAGCGAGCGTTGACAAAATGGCAAGTGAAAACGTAGTAATTGACATTACTACCCAAAGAAAAAGACTTCTTATAGAAAGCTTAACTGCGTTATCTGTCATATCCGTTTCGCATACAATCCG
Source organism: Alteromonas sp. IB21 (assembly GCF_016405965.1). Classification (GTDB taxonomy): domain Bacteria; phylum Pseudomonadota; class Gammaproteobacteria; order Enterobacterales; family Alteromonadaceae; genus Alteromonas. The sequence continues at coordinate 18,689 of NZ_JAEFCD010000028.1, forward strand.
TGCACGACTTCCATCAATCAATAGTGGCGCATTATTATGTAAAAGGAAAGACGCGCATAAACAATAATTAATATGACAAAAGCAGCAAACCTCAAAGAGACTCGTAAAGCTGTTGATAGTCTTTTGCTGCGGCCTCCCATGTGAAGCGTGTTCTCATTCCACGCAACTGCATGTCTCTGAATTTACTCTTATCTTCATAATAGGCAAGCAGTGCACGGCGAATACATGTCAAAAGTGCATAAGGCGTTGGATCGTCAAACACGAATCCAGTCCCATCTAGGTCATTGCTATGGTCGATAACAGTATCTTTTAAACCACCCACAGAGCGCACGATTGGAATGGTACCGTAGGCTAAGCTATACATTTGATTCAAGCCACAGGGTTCAAACTGAGATGGCATGAGGAAGAAGTCTGCCCCCGCCTCCACAAGGTGGGCGTGCTCTGAACTAAAACCGTTGATAAAAGCAAATTGGTCGGGATGCTGTTGGGCAAACTCACCTAAGTCCATGCAAACTTTGGGATCACCTGTTCCTACAATAACCATTTGAACGTTGTGTTTTATGAGATCATCTAAAATTGGAAGAATATATCCGAAGCCTTTTTGTTCGGTAAGGCGGCAAACCATACCGATCAGCGGTACGTCAACTTTATCAGGTAAGCCAGATTTCTCCTGCAACACGCGTTTGCACGCTGTTTTCGCATGAAAGTTTTCGGTGCTGTAATTTTCGGGCAAAAAGGCATCTGTTTCTGGGTTCCATTGTGTATAGTCGCAGCCATTCAATATGCCGATTAAGTCCGATTGCCGTTTAACTAAACGTTCATGAAGCCCATGGCTACCCAAGTCGGTGAGTAACTCTTTGGCATAATTTGGGCTAACCGTTGTGATTTTTGTGGCAAACTCAATGCCGCTTTGGAGCATATTGATATACCCGCCATGCACTTGATGAGAAATATCGGGATGATGACGAAGGTATGGAATAGTATCGAGTTTATGCACCCCTTGGAAAGCCGCATTATGAATTGTGAATACAGTAGCAGTATCTTTAAAATAGCCCGATTTTTCGTGGGTCAGCAAGAACGGCAGCATTGCCGTGTGCCAGTCATGGCAGTGAATCACATCGGGTTGCTTATCGATAGCTTTTAACGTTTGCAGGACTGCACCGCTAAAGAAACTAAATCGTTCCCCGTTATCATCGTAGGCATCAAATGCGTTAGCATAAAGTCCTTCTCGCATAAAATGCTCGGGTGAGTCGATGAAATAAATAGGAATATCATGCCACTGCAAATGGCGAATATTAAAATGGTAAACTTGGCCTTCAGTGAACAAGGTTTGCTGTTCTGTTATTGTGGCTAGATTAAGCTGTTCGTCCAGTACACGATAATAGGGCATCACAATAGTAATGTCCTCGCCTAGCGCGCGAAGTGCAAGAGGAAGGGCTTTACCCACATCTGCAAGGCCGCCGGTTTTCACCAGTTCTTCAACTTCCGAAATAGCAAATACAATATTCACAGGCGCTCTCCCAGAGCTTGATGCACAGTGCACTCATTATGTTAGGCCATAAGGTTAGAACAGCATAAAAAGCCATCAAGCAGAGAATGCAATGGCTTCAACATCAGCTGGATGTGCTAAATTAGCACAAGCTTATAGCTTTTTTAATTACAAGACAGCCTGATAGACAGAAAATTGTGAGGTTTGTGCTGTTGTATAAACCGTTTGAAAATGTTCTGACAGTAACCCGGGGTAGGGTAAAAAGCGGTTGGCAACCATTTGCATCGTACCACCGCGAGATAAGCAGGCCTTCGCATCAGATATAAAACGTTTAGTCACCGTGTAGTCTGTTTTTACACCGGTATGAAACGGTGGATTGGTTACGATGTGCTGTACTCTTTGGGAAAAGCCATGCAAGCCATCAGCAGCATACAAGGTTGCAGACAACTGATTTTCCGCAAGCGTCAGCGCACTACAGTAAAGCGCCAGCGCGCTTACATCAGTGAGGTGTAGCTTTAAATGCGGATATTTCAGCATAATGTAACTGGCTATGACCCCCGCACCACAAGCGAAATCTAGTATTTCGCCACTAAGCGATGACGAAAGTTTTTCTAAAAGTAACGCTGTACCTGCATCTAGCTCTTTATAGCTAAAAACACCAGGCATTGTGGCCACATGCCAAGATGTGCCTTCAACCTTGTAGGTGTTCATTTCCACCCAGGCATCGACTTCAAACGCGATATGAGGTTCATCAACAACTACGGTAATAAGGCTACAGTGACGTGCCGAATCCACTTTTTGTGTCGCACCGTACTGTTGCATTAATTTAGCCGCGCTTTTTATACCGCCTTTATTTTCTCCTACAACATGGATTCGACCATGTTGACCCACCATACCTGCAGCCATTCTTAACAACATCTGAAAATGCGTTTTTGCTTTGGGTAAGAAAATCATCACGTCAGTATGTGATTTTTCAAGTGTCACAAAAGGCGCGAATATATGAGTATGATTACCAACTTTCTGTGTTACCTCAAAACCTTTTTGGTTAATGTCTCTGCTATCAAATGACGCTGATGGAATAACCCGCACAGACTCTGAAAATACATCAAAATACTGATGAACAACGGTAACGTCTTGAGACTTTAAACTGTCAAGAAAGTAAGCGTCAGAAGGGTTAATAAACGCCCACTCGCCTTCATCAAAAAGCGCGATATTACGATCTAATAGCTGGCTCTGAGGAGATAAAATCATTACTTAGTACGCTCGAAAATTAAGTCCCATACGCCATGGCCTAACTTTTGGCCACGAGTTTCAAACTTGGTGACAGGGCGGTAGTCAGGACGAGGTACATAGTCGCCATCTGTCGCAGTGTTGATGTAACCGTTGGCGTTTTTCATGACTTCAGCCATGTGCTCTGCGTATTGCTCCCAGTCAGTTGCCATATGAAAGCAGCCGCCAATGGCTAATTTAGTACGAACTAATTCAACAAATTCAGGTTGTACAATACGGCGCTTGTGGTGGCGCTTTTTGTGCCATGGATCTGGGAAAAATAGTTGGAGGCGAGATAATGAGCCGTCTGGGATCATGTTTTTCAGCACTTCAACCGCGTCGTGATCCATTACGCGTAAATTTTCAACGCCTTGCTCGCTAGCATCGGATAAACACGCGCCAACGCCAGGTCGATGCACTTCAATGCCAATAAAGTCTTTTTCAGGGGCATTCGCGGCCATTTCAACTAATGATTTGCCCATGCCGAAGCCAATTTCAACCACAACAGGCGCACTTCGACCAAATACCTCTGACAACGACAGCTGTGTGTCCATATAGTCAATGCCTTTGGTTGGCCAGTGATCTGCCAATGCTTTTTCTTGTGCTTTCGTAAGTCTGCCTTCGCGTTTTACGAAGCTTTTTACTTTGCTTACGTATACTCCGGCGGCTTCAGCTTCCGCCTGACTTTTGAATTGCCTCATTTGCAATGCCTTTCTAACCCAATTTTCTGGTGGCGCATTATCCACTTACCCACGGCTTATGCAACGCTAGAGTGGTAAAAATGCTGTAATTTTATACGCCAATTTGTTTGGCAATAATAGATGCAACCGCTTTAGTTTGCTCAAGTACCAGCATATGCCCCGCATCACTGATAGTGTGGAACGTGGCTTTTGGTAGCGAGCCTTTGAGCTGCTGTATCGCTTGTGCTGGCGCAATCGCGTCTTGCTGGGCGGTAATAAACGTCACTGGCGCATTGATCTTTGCCAGCGCATCAACGGTACTTTCTCGTGGCGTAGTGGCGAGTGTATGATTAAGTAAGGTTGTTTTACCTAAATCCTGTGCCATAGATTTCACAACGCCCGCCACATTTTCATCCTTCAAACGAGAAGGGTGTATAAATCGCGAAAGATAAGCATCATTGTCGGGTTTAAAGTTTCCTTGCTTAAGCATAGTGGTCAGTTGTTTACGCTTGGCAATTTCTTCTTTCGACAACCCTTGTGGGTTGTAACCGATTAACGTTACCGAGGCGATATTGGCAGGATTGCGCTGTGCCACTAAGGCGGCTATAAATCCACCCATGGAGTAACCTACAAGGTGCACTTTTTCATTTTCAAGAATACGATCTTCGCTTAGTGCCAGCATTTCCTCCTGTGATGCTGCCCATTGAAGCGGTACATAGCGACGCTGCGCGATAGTTAAAGTGCGCCAAAGTGGCATAAAAATGCGTTCGTCGCAAAGTGTACCGGGAAAAAACAAAACAGGGTGCTGCACAGACACGTGTGCTCCTTAACAATAAACTGGCTGGTTACATGCTACCATAGCGCGCTTTTTAATGAACGGTCGCTAAGCAGAAAACGACCAGGCGCTTTAAGTGAACAAGCATTATTAATAAACGACCGAACGGTATTCATTACTCATACAGATTATTATGACAGAACAACGATACACAGGTAGCTTTGCAGAAAGAGTGCTTGCATGGTTTGACAAAAACGGGCGAAAGCATTTGCCCTGGCAGCAAGACGTCACGCCTTATAAAGTGTGGGTGTCGGAAATTATGCTCCAGCAAACCCAAGTTACCACGGTAATTCCCTACTTTAAACGCTTTATGGCGTCGTTCCCCACCGTACATGACTTAGCTAACGCTTCCCAAGATGATGTGCTTCACCATTGGACGGGGCTTGGCTATTACGCAAGGGCAAGGAATCTGCACAAAGCCGCCAAGACGTTAGTAGAAAAATACAACGGTGAATTTCCTTACACTCTTGAAGAAGTCATGGACTTACCCGGGATAGGGCGCTCTACCGCTGGGGCCATATTGTCCCTGTCTCGCAATATGCGCTTCCCTATTTTAGATGGGAATGTAAAGCGCGTGCTAGCTCGCTACTACGCAATAGGCGGTTGGCCGGGACAGAAAAAGGTCGAAAACCAGCTTTGGGAAGTGGCCGAGAAAAATACACCCACCAATTCAGAATGCGGACGTTGTGCTAACTATACGCAGGTGATGATGGACTTGGGCGCGATGATCTGTACGCGAAACAAGCCAAAGTGTGATGAGTGCCCGCTTCAAGCTGACTGTATTGCCTACGCACAAGGCGCGCAAACCGACTACCCGGGTAAAAAGCCTAAAAAGGCGCTGCCGGAAAAATCTACCTTTATGATGGTGGCACAGTTTAACAGTCAAGTGTATTTAGAGCAGCGTCCATCAACTGGATTATGGGGCGGCTTGTATGGTTTTATAGAGGTGTCCTCACTGGAAGAGGGGGTTGCACAGCTAAACAAACGAGGCATAGTTGTTGATGAGACTCGAGCATTAGAAGGGTTCAGACATACCTTTAGTCACTTTCATTTAGATATCACCCCAGTAGTGGCCGTGGTAAACTCTGCTCCATCAAAACGCGTTGCCGAGACGGCATCTCGCTGGTTTTCGTTAAACGAACCCATTGAAGTTGGTTTAGCGGCACCTACAAACAAAATTATTCAGCAGCTAGTGAATTGAGCATAAACAGCTTACTGTTGCATGCATTGCTAAGCAGATAGCGAACGAAAGGAAATAACATGGCAAGAACGGTATTTTGTCGAAAGCTTCAAAAAGAAGCAGACGGCTTAGATTTCCAACTTTATCCGGGTGAACTGGGTAAGCGTATTTTCGACAACATCTCTAAAGAAGCATGGGCCGAATGGCAAAAAAAACAAACCATGTTAATTAACGAGCATAAGTTAAATATGATGGAACCGAATGCCCGAGCATTTTTGGAAGAAAAAATGTCGGCTTACTTGTTTGACGACGTAGAGCCTACGATTGAAGGCTATGTTCCGCCTGAAAAATAAGCAAAAAAGCATTTTTTGAGCAAACAATGCGCAAACAGTAATAAAAGCGCAAAAAAAGCGAGAAAAACGGTTGACTTGTGAAAGCGAAAACCGTTTAATACGCACCCACAGCAGGACAGGCAGTCAACGCCTAGAACGCTAACAAGTTGCAGCCTCGATAGCTCAGTTGGTAGAGCAGCGGATTGAAAATCCGCGTGTCCCTGGTTCGATCCCGGGTCGAGGCACCATCATTTAAGCCCTTGCAGAAATGCGAGGGCTTTTTTGATCTCGGTGGTTTAAAAACGCAGGCACACGCTGGCGTGCCCCTGCGGCTGCGCCGCGCGTTACAATCTCGGGTCGAGGCACCATCATTTAAGCCCTTGCAGAAATGCAGGGGCTTTTTTGATCCCGATGATTGGAAAGCCAGGCACACGCTATCGTGCCCCTGCGGCTGCGCCGCGCGTTACAATCTCGGGTCGAGGCACCATTCTTAGAAGCCCTTGCAGAAATGCGAGGGCTTTTTTGATCTGGGTGGTTGAAAAACACAGGCACACGCTGGCGTGCCCCTGCGGCTGCACGAGCACTGTTACCGAAAATATCTCCATCGTTTTGACGAAAAAACTTAGTCGCTCTGTTTGATGAATTATACTTTAGTAGTGTTTTTGTGGATTTTTTATCCATAAAGCTGGCATTTCTTCATGTTTTTTTAGACTAAAATTTATTTTTTAACTAACTAATCCCACTGTTTTTTATATCGGCGAGTAATGAATGAGTACGCGCCGGTTGTCTAGCAATAAACTTTTCTATAAAACAAACAACAATAGTGGTAGTGGGGGTAAAGGTTTTCTTGAAACTCGGTTTCTCGTGTTTAAGAAGATAAGCAAATATGCCTGCAGATTTGCCGCAACCTATCTTTTATTGATCTCGGCTCGATAAAAGGAATGGTGATAATGGACATTAAGGAAACATACAGTTTTGGCAGTTTAACGCTAAACACATCTCTTCATTATTTGAAGTACAATCATCAGATTCGATTATCGCCGAAATGTACACAGGTGTTCGCACTTCTTGCTGAAAACGCAGACTGTTTGGTTGAAAAAGAGCAGATATTAGACATAGTTTGGCCTGGTCGCTACGGCGCAGACGAGTCACTGACTCGTGCCGTATCCGACATTCGTAAGGCACTAAGAGAGTTCAAAAATGGCGCTGAAAAAGCCATAAAAACCGTTCCTAAACGCGGCTACATGCTAAATAGAGCTGTGTTAGATGGCGCCTTTAGTGCACCTGAAAAATTTATAAAACGAAACGATAGTGACGAAGTAAAGTTTACCAGCAACCCCACAAAGCAACCGCATACACAAGTTCGCTGGCTAACCAAACGTTCCGCCGCGCTTTCAGCCATGTTTATACTCATACTGGGCGTAATGAGCTACTGGGCTTATTACAAATTCGCGCCAGACTATATTGACAGCATTGCAGTTTTGCCATTTGAAGCAATTGGTGCAGATCCTGAGTTAGAAACTCTGGCCGTGGGGTTTGGCTACGAAATTGCTATGCAGATTAGTTTTCAAAATCAAATAAAAGTAGCATCGCCACAGGCGGTTGATAGATTGGACTCGCGTTTGTCGCTAGATGACGTTGCCGATATCTTGGATGTCTCGCATATTATTACGGGTTCGGTAAATACCGTTGAAAATGAAAAAAACATCGCTATTTCCTTAGTCCATGCCAATAGTCAGAAAACCAAAGTCATTGATTAAATGTGCAGCGTCGCGAGAACCTAATATTCTATCTGGCCCAAAATATTTTGCTCGCTCAGAGTTGTACTTAATAATTTGGTCTGCCATTACTCATACATTATCCTTTGCGAAAGCATAGCCTACTCCGAAAGAGAGGCTTTCGAGGTTATCAGCAACCACATGCGGTACACCATAAGTCGTCCAGCGAATATCTGCGTCTAAGCTTTCATCGTTGTCAAAAGCCGGGATCGGACTGGGTTGTTCAATTACAGGCGGTGTAGAGGGGCTGGTTGTGATTGAACATGTAACTCACTATCGCTGCACGCCCATAATACGCTGGCGGTGAGTAGTGAAACGCTCGTTTTTTTAAATATTGACAGTAAAGTCATTTTTAATTTCCCTTGGTATGTGAATTCAATCCGTATCACTTTTCGCGTATCACAATGTCGAAAAAAACTAATATTTGTTCGCACTCTAATGACCTAAGTGAGCTCGATTTAAACCCTTAAGTCATAAATCAGTGCATTTCATAAAATGGCATTTAGCCAAATAAGCATTTCAGTGTTGCACTTTGATTTAGCACTCTGCCAATGGGGTCCGCTTTCTCTAGGCAATGGATTGAATTTCCCGGGGCGCGAAATTCTTTTCCATCTGATAGATGCTCTTTAAACTCGTTTAATAGTAAGAAAAGGGCGATAAACAAAAGCGCTATGAAACCGATTCTAGAGAGGTGATAGTTAAGAGATTTTGACAGTTGCGTAGACAATTTCATGTTGGGCACCATTACAAGTTATTTATGGTTAAATTAACGACCAATAAACGAGGTGGTTTATCTGCGTTTTACTTGAAACAAAGACTATGCAGCCCGGGTATTTAATACCTGTAAAAAAGCTGAAAATTGCCAGGAAAAAGCTGAAATTTTTATGAAAATAGACGCACACGCTTTTAACTGCGGGGCTTCCGTTAAAAGCGTATACATTAATATGACTCTGCGTTAATCCGCCAAATTCTTTCAGAAATAGTAACCCGAGATCCAGGTTTAACGCTTGTGGGTGCGTCGCCGGATGCTTATGCGGCGAAGCGAATCGTGCAAGAGTTCAGGCCAGACGTTATTACACTGGACATTGAAATGCCGAAGGTAGACGGGTTACGTTTTTTAGAAGTAATGATGAAGGCGATGCCGACCCCGGTTGTGATGATATCCACGCTAACAGAGCGAGGTGCTGATGCAACATTACGTGCGTTGGAACTAGGTGCTGTCGATTTTATGGCAAAGCCGAAACTTGGTGTAGCGCAAGGCATGGCTGAGTACGCAGCGGTTATCGTTGAAAAGATAAAAGCAGCAGCGCATTCGAGGTTAGGCCAACCAACGCAAACACGCTGCACAAAACATGCTTCTATGCGCTACATAGGAACCGAAAAGTTAATTGGTATAGGCGCATCAACTGGGGGAACCGAAGCAATAAAAGACGTTATCATGCATTTTCCCCGCAATGCACCGGCCACCATTATTTCCCAACACATGCCTCCAGGGTTCACAACCACTTATGCCAAGCGGCTCGATAGCCTTTGTGAAATAACCGTAAGAGAAGCGCACGGAGGGGAGCGTTTATTGCCTGGATTTGCGTACTTGGCACCAGGTAATAAACATTTAAAAGTAGAGCGTAGCGGCGCTGACTATCGTTTAACCCTTGATGATGGCCCTAAGGTATCAGGGCACAAGCCCTCCGTTGATGTGATGTTTGACTCGCTGGCTGAGCATGCTGGCGCAAACGCGGTGGGTGTGTTGCTTACAGGCATGGGCCGGGATGGGCCAAAAGGCCTTAAGAGTATGCACACAAAAGGCTCTGTTACGTTTTGTCAGGAAGAAAAAACCTGTGTTGTTTACGGTATGCCTAAAGTTGCTGTCGAACTTAAAGCCGCCAGTTTCGTTAAGCCGTTGGAAGATATCTCTGATGCAATTTTGGATACGCTTGAAGCGTTAGGTGCAAGTTCCCGTCTCTAATTTTTCTTGTATTTGCTTGTCACAAATGTCACCAATGTATTAATTTAATAAAAATAATCAAAAGTATAATTGTTGGAATAAAAAAGTAGACCATAATTTGTTTGTATTTTGTGCATCCGCCAACGCGGTAACAACAACAGAGGTGTGATTGTGGTCGCTATAGCTGCAGATTATCTGGATAATTTCTTCTCTAACAAAAGCAATTCTTTCGTGATTGCTTTTTTAATGATGGCGATAAGTTGGGCGCTCTTTTTTACGTCCTTCGACCACCTAGCGCTTGCTACCAGTTCTGCCTGTGTTCTGATCCTCCTGTTCTTTTTATCAAAAATGTCTGAGCTATATAGCACTCCGAATATGGCTCGATCTGCGTCAACGGTCTCGACAAATGAAACTAACGACAGCAATGATTTAATGGCAGAAACCATTGCTGATGCTAACGACATTTTATCGGTTACTTCATCAAACATTGCTGACATTTTTTCTACGCAAACTGATGCAGTGGGAACGCTAAGCAACGCGTTTATCTCGCTACAGTCATTGCTAGGTCAGCAAGAAGTCAGTATTAACAACTTACTTAAAGACGATGACAATAGCGACAGCGCGTATGCTGACAAAATGCGTACTTTCGCGTCAGAAACTGACAACACCTTGACGCAGTTTATCGCGTCAACAAAAGAAATGACTGAGTCGACGAGAGCGCTTGAGTCTCAGGTACAGACCATTCAACAAGCAATGCCGACCGTAATTGAAGCTCTTGGTGGTATTGACGATATTTCATCTCAAACGAATCTTTTGGCGCTAAATGCGGCGATAGAAGCTGCTCGTGCTGGAGAGGCAGGGCGCGGATTTGCAGTAGTTGCTGACGAGGTTCGCGCACTATCTACGCGCTCAACCCAATTCAGTGACGTAATCAAAAAGCAAATCGAAAACATTAGATCGCTTATCAACAAACTTACCGAGACCGCCGAAGTGGTTGCCTCTCAAGATATTTCTCATGTGGTAAATGCCAAAGACGCGATTAGCGAGCAACTCAAAAGCATCATCCGAAAAGCTGAGGCAGATATTCAGGGAGCAAGTGAGCTTGAGGGCATTCGTCAGCAGTTATCTGATGCAACCAACTCCGCCATCAGGGGGCTGCAGTTTGGTGATATTAATGGGCAAAACCTGACCTATACGCGGGAGATTATTGACTTTGTAGTGGCTCAGTTGAACGGTCTCAATGCACAAACTGCGCATCAAGTGAAAGAAAGTCTGGCTAACTATCAGGTGTCACTCAAAGACAAAGGGCAGGCAGATCATAACCCTGTTTCCGCAACATCAATGGATGCTGGCGACATAGAACTTTTTTAGCAACAAACATCTTCACAGACAAGTGAGATTCATTCAAATATTCACAAAGGTGGTTGAATTATGAGTAAAAGCATTCTGATCGTGGACGACTCTGTGTCAATCCGTCAAATGGTGGAAATGACGCTTAAGTCAGCAAACTACAATGTGACAACGGCACAAGATGGTCAAGACGCTTTAGACAAATGCCAAGGGGCTCGTTTCGATTTTGTGCTTACTGATCAAAATATGCCTCGGATGGACGGCCTTACCCTTATCAAGTCGCTCCGTGGCCTAGCAAATTTCAGGTCTACGCCGATCGTCATGCTTACTACCGAGGCGGGTGATGATATGAAAGCAAAAGGTAAAGCAGCCGGTGCGACAGGCTGGATGGTGAAGCCTTTCGATCCAAACAAGCTTCTAGATGTGATGAAACGTGTTTTAGGTTAATCCAATTTCAGCGTGTTTAGGGTAAAAGGGAGTCAGTTATGACCATCGATGTAAACCAGTTCCACGGCGTATTTTTCGACGAAAGTGACGAGCATCTTCAGGATATGGAGCAATTGCTCATGACCCTAGATGTAGACGCCCCCGACCCTGAAGAGCTAAACAGCATATTCAGAGCAGCACATTCAATTAAGGGGGGCAGTGGCATCTTCGGGTTTGATGCGCTGATGAACCTCACTCATGTCATGGAAAACTTGCTTGATAAGGCAAGAAACCAAGAAATTCAGGTTACTGCTGCAATAGTAGATATATTTCTTCAAACTTTGGATGTATTGAAAGACACGTTAACGGCTTACAAAGAACAAACCGAACTCCCTCAAGACCAAATCGATGCAAGCATCAAGATACTGGAAGAGACACTGGCACGAGCATCGGGGCAAACTGCTGACGACTTGCAAGAGAATGTTCAAAAAGGTACCACTGCTGTTAGCGATGACATAGAGGGCTTTGGTTTCTTTGATGACGACGAAGGAGAAGCCCAAGCGGCGATATCCGAGACGAAGTCGGAGGAAATCGAAGGCTTTGGGTTTTTCGATGATGAAGACGAGCCAAGCCAAAGTGAGCCCCAGGCAGAAAAAACCTCCAATGAAGCTACAGTTGATGAAGGATTTGGCTTCTACGCACCAGAGACCCTACCGGTAAAACCAGACGTTGAGCAAGCTGCTCAGTCAGTGCCCAAACAGCCAATTGTTAAACCGGTTAAGCCTAAACCAAAAGCGGCGCCTAAAGAAGCCGCATCCATACGGGTAGACACAACTAAAATCGATGCCATGGTTAATTTAGTCGGCGAGCTGGTGATTACCCAATCTATGCTTTCCAACGTAGGTCAGGAAGTAGAAGGTCAGATTGGGGAGCGGCTACAGCTAGCGATTGATGAATTGCAACGCAACACACGTGAAATACAAGAATCCGTCATGTCGATGCGCATGCTGCCTGTGAATATGACGTTCAATCGATTCCCTCGTGTAGTAAGAGATTTGTCTTCTAAGCTAGGCAAAAAAGTTGACTTAGTTATCCAAGGCGGTAATACCGAAATCGATAAAAGCTTAATCGAAAAGCTTGTCGACCCACTTACTCACTTAGTAAGAAATAGTATTGACCACGGCGTCGAAAGTCCCGAAAAACGACTTGCAAGCGGTAAGTCAGAAAACGGAACAGTAATATTAAGTGCCGAGCAAAAAGGCAGCAGCATCATCATCGGAATTATTGACGATGGCGCAGGCTTAAACAAAGAGCGTATTTTAGAAAAGGCGATGCAGAACGGCCTTCCGGTCTCGCCTGATATGCCAGATAGCGAAGTTTGGCAGCTTATTTTCCAAGCGGGCTTCTCTACCGCCGCAGAGGTAACCGATGTATCGGGTCGCGGTGTAGGTATGGACGTGGTCCGCCGTAACATTGAATCCATCGGTGGCCGTATTGAAATTGAATCGTCACAAGGTGAGGGTTCAGCATTCTATATTCACTTGCCTCTTACCCTGGCTATTGTCGACGGAATGTGTGTTTCAGTGGGAGATCAAATTTTCGTTATCCCTCTCCTCAACGTAATCGAATCTTTTCAACCTACCAAATCTCAAGTCAAAACACTGGGCAACGACAAGGTGCTATGGATTAGAGACCAGTATTGGCCCCTCGTGTCGCTCACTCAACTAATGCAAGTCGATAATGGGGTTACAGAACCTACCAAAGGCATTGTTGTGTTACTTGAAAGTAGCAAAAAGCGGTATGGCGTCTTAGTGGATTCACTCGTCGGTCAGCAGCAAGTGGTCATTAAAAGTTTAGAGCAGCATTACAAGAAAGTCGCAGGTATAGCCGGCGCTACCATTATGGGTGATGGCAAGGTCGCGATGATTTTAGACGCAGATTCAGTGGCAGCAAACTGTATCAAAATTCCTAATGAAGAGGTTTCACTATGAGCGAAGCAGCCTTACAGCAAGCCGTTAGTGCATCAAGAGAAAACGAATTTTTAAGTTTTGTTTTAGGTGAAGAGCACTACGCCCTTGATATTACAACGGTTAAAGAAATTCGTGGTTACGAGCAGGTCACTAAAATCGCCAATGCGCCCAGCTTTATCAAAGGGGTGATAAATCTTCGCGGGGATATCGTTCCGATTGTGGACTTGCGCATTAAATTTAATGTGGGAGAGGCGACATATAACGACTTTACAATAGTCATTATGCTCAATGTGCACGACCGCATCGTGGGTATTGTGGTTGACGGTGTGTCTGATGTCATCCGTCTTTCAGAAGAAGACATGTTGCCACCACCCGAGTTCGGCGTAGCTTTCGATAGCAAATACCTTCACGGACTGGCTGATGTCGACGAGCACATGGTCATTTTAGTGAATATCGAAAGCCTGATCACGAGCAATGAACTGGGATTAGTTGAAACGAAAACACAAGTGGTAGAGGGCTAGAAAAAATGGGCATTATGACGTGGCTAGAAGAATTTACTAAAGCAACTGACGTTGAACAAGCATTGCGCAACAAGCAGGCGTTAGATGCTACAACCTGCTGCATTATGATGGCGGATGCCGATAGGAACATTATCTATGCCAACCAATCGGTGAAGACGCTATTAAAAGAGAACGAAAGAAAGCTTCAAGCTGTTTTGCCAAGTTTTTCGGCAGACAACTTAGAAGGGCAAAACATCGATCAGTTTCATCGAAACCCTTCACATCAGCGCGGCATTTTAGCCGAATTAAAGTCAACAATGACGTCTACAATTAGCATTGGTGACCTGAACTTTAAACTTACACTGACTCCATTTTTCAACGAAAACCGAGAAAACATTGGCACTATGGTTGAGTGGGTTGATCAGTCTGAACTCCTCATTAAAAGCACGATGTTAGAAGTGTTGAACAATGCCCAAGCGGTCATAGAGTTTAACGCTGAAGGTGTCATTCAGCACGCCAACGACAACTTTCTTAACGCCTTGGGTTACAGCCTGAACGAAATTGTGGGTAACCATCATAAAATGTTTTGTGACCCTGATTACGTACGGTCAGAGGAGTATGGTCAGTTCTGGCGCGACCTAAAAGCGGGTAAAGGTCAAAGCGGAGAATTTTGCCGCTTCGACAAGATGGGCAAAGAGGTATGGATTCAGGCAACGTATAACCCAGTATTTGACGGTGATGGAAAAGTTATTCGCATTGTTAAATTTGCGATTGACATTACCGCGTCAAAGCTTAAAAACGCCTATTTTGAAGGGCAAATTGAAGCAATAAATAAGGCGCAAGCGGTAATTGAATTCGATTTGGATGGCAAGATTTTAAATGCTAATGAGAACTTCACTAATACGGTGGATTATAGCCTTGACGAAATAGTAGGCAAACATCACAGCATCTTTGTTGAAGATGATTACAAACGTAGCCTTGAGTATTCACAATTTTGGGAACAACTACGCCAAGGTGTGCAATTTTCTGACGAGTTTAAGCGTGTTGGCAAAGGTGGCAAAGAGGTTTGGATCCAAGCGTCTTACAACCCTATTTTAGACCAAAACGGTAGGCCATATCGTGTGGTGAAGTACGCTATTGATATTACGGGTACAAAACAAGCGATTAAAGACATTAAACACGCTATGAGCGAGTTGGTTGAAGGGAATCTTGATTGCCGTATTGATCATGAGTTTGAGGGAGAGTTCAAGGAATTGGGCGCGTCTATCAACCGCTTTATAGACGATATGCGTCGCATAATCGGGTCCATTAGCGATGTAATGACACGTTTATCGCAGGGCGATCTCACTGCTGTGCTTGATGAGCAGTTTGAAGGCGAATTCCAAGTATTAGGAGACGCTATCAATCAATTCGTTAATGAAATGTCGGGCACTATAGGTTCAATCTACCAGGCAGTAGAAACCATTAACACAGCGGCGTCTGAAATTGCCACTGGCAACTCTGACCTTTCAAGCCGCACCGAGCAGCAGGCCTCGAGTTTAGAAGAGACCGCTTCTAGTATGGAAGAATTGACCGGTACGGTGAAACTCAACGCGGAAAATGCAGAGCAAGCGAACAGCTTAGCATCTCAAAGCTGTGAGATCGCAAGCCGAGGCGGAGAGTTAATTCGCCAAGTGGTCGATACCATGTCTTCTATCAATGAGTCTGCCCAAGAAATTTCAGACATTATAGGTGTCATAGATGGAATTGCCTTTCAAACCAATATCCTGGCACTAAATGCCGCAGTAGAGGCAGCCAGAGCAGGGGAGCAAGGTCGTGGCTTTGCAGTTGTTGCCTCTGAGGTACGCAATTTGGCGCAGCGTTCTGCTGAGGCTGCGAAAGAAATAAAACAGCTCATTTCAGATTCGGTTAATAAAATCGATGGCGGTAATAAGCTAGTTAATCAGTCTGGCGATACTATGGAAGAGGTAGTGACCTCCATCAAGCGAGTAAACGACATCATGTCTGAAATTGCAGCAGCAAGTGCTGAACAGGCCTGTGGCATAGAAGAAGTGAGCAAAGCGGTAGTACAGATGGACGAGATGACACAGCAGAATGCCGCACTGGTTGAAGAAGCTGCGGCAGCGGCTGAAAGCCTACAGCATCAGGCTGGTAACTTATCTGAACGTGTTTCAACGTTCAACATAGGTGATAGAGCTGATTCAGGGGAAATGCAGCCTGCAAAATCTTCTGTAGTGAGTAATGAGAAAAAAATAGCGCCAGTGACCATTCTAAGCAGCGGTAAAAAGCTTGCGCCTAAGGTCCCTAGCAACAGTGAGTGGGAATCGTTCTAATAGAGTGAAAAGGCGAACTTGTGAAAAAGTTCGCCTTTTTTATTAGTTTTAAGCGAGTCGTAAACGGGTCGCTATTGATGAGGTGGTAACACAATGGGTGTATTTAAAATATTTCACAATGAAGAGTTGGAAGCAGCACAAAGCCTTTCTCGTTTCCAAGAGCAAGCATTAAGCGAGAGCTCGGCCTGTTTGATGCTAGTCGACGCTGAAGGCTTAATCACTTTTGCAAACAAAGCACTATTGGCATTGATACAAGAACATCAGCATAAGTTTAAATCAGCGTTACCAGACGTTGACCACCACAGTCTTCATGGCATGCCTATGGTCAACTTTTTTACCAACAATAATGAACTCGCCAATCGTTATACTAGCTGTAATAGCAAAGATTCCTTCTTAGTCCCCATCGGCGATTTACTGTTTACGTTAAAGCTGACCGTGATTAAAAGTGCAGAAGGTACAAAAATTGGCACCATGGTTGAGTGGCTAAATGACCAGGAGCTTCAATACAAAACGGGCGTATTAGATGGGCTTGACCGGTGCCAAGCGGTCATATCGTTTACGCCAGATGGCATAGTTGAAGACGCCAACGAAAATTTTCTTAAAGTTACTGGCTATTCAAAAGATGACATCGTTGGTCAACATCACAGGTTATTTGTGTTACCCGATTACGGCGTTTCTCAAGAATACAGCAAGTTTTGGGAAGGCCTTAGAAATGGCGAACGTAACAGCGGTGAATATTGCCGTATTGCTAAAAACGGCGATAAGATCTGGATTCAAGCCTCTTACAACCCTATATACGACAAGCTCGGTAATATAGTTCGTGTAGTAAAATTTGCTACCGATGTTACCGACCAGAAAAGAAAAAATGCAGATTATGAGGGGCAAATTAATGCCATTGGCAAATCGCTAGCGGTTATAGAATTTAACTTAGATGGCGAGATACAAAATGCTAACGAAAACTTTTGTGCAGCAACCGGATATGACCTAAGCGAAATAAAAGGGCAGCACCACAGCATGTTTGTAGAGCCAAATTATAAAATGAGCCCCGAATATGCAGCTTTCTGGCGTGACTTGAAAAAAGGAGAGTTCAAATCTGGTGAATTCAAACGAGTGAGAAAAGATGGCAGCGAACTTTGGATTCAAGCCTCTTACAATCCAATATTCGATGAATTTGGTCAGCCCCTTAAGGTTGTCAAGTATGCGTCTGATGTTACTGATCAAAAACTTAAAAACGCGTTTAATACAGGGCAAATAGACGCCATTAGTAAGTCTCAAGCGGTGATTGAGTTTGATGTGCATGGCAATATTCTTACTGCAAACGATAATTTTCTTGCAACGGTTGGATACGCTTTAGATGAAATCCAGGGAAAACATCACCGCATTTTCGTTACAAAGCAAGAGCGAGAATCAGACCAGTATAAAACCTTTTGGAAACAACTTGCCGAAGGACAATTCTATTCAGGCGAGTTTCACCGCATCTCAAAAGACGGCACTGACGTTTGGATCCAAGCCACCTATAATCCCATATTGGACATGAGCGGCAATGTTATTAAGGTCGTCAAATACGCAAGCAATATTACTGAACAAAAAGTAAAAAATGCTTATTTTGAAGGGCAACTCGCTGCCATTGGCAAGTCACAAGCCGTTATCGAATTCAATATGGACGGTGTTATCCAGCATGCCAATGAAAACTTCCTAAACACCTTGGGCTACACGCTAGAGGAAGTTAAAGGTAAGCATCACAGTATGTTCGTAGACCCTTCTTATCGAGCAAGCCCAGAATACGCTGCATTCTGGGAAGGTTTGCGTAATGGCTCTTATTCTTCGGGCGAGTATCGTAGGCTCGGTAAAAATGGAAAGGAAATTTTTATACAGGCCTCGTACAACCCGATACTTGATCACAATGGCAAGCCTTTCAGAGTCGTTAAATTTGCCTCTGATATTACAGGCAGAACCCAAGCGGTAGATGAAATCAAGCACGTAATGACTAAGCTCACAGAAGGCGACCTGACCGTTAATATCGATCACGCGCTTGAGGGTGATTTCGCTATCCTTGGTGAAGCCATTAATCAGTTCATTAATGAATTGCGCGGCACAATTACCAATATCAACGAAGCGGTTGAGACTATTAACGTAGCGTCGGGAGAAATCGCTACCGGCAATGCGGACCTTTCTAGCCGCACCGAGCAACAAGCGTCGAGTCTTGAAGAAACGGCATCAAGCATGGAAGAACTTACCGGTACGGTGAAACTTAATGCTGAAAATGCAGATCAAGCAAACAGCCTAGCAGCCCAAGCAAGTAAAATTGCATCTCAAGGCGGAGAAGTGATTGGAGAAGTGGTCGAGACCATGACTCAAATCAATGAATCTGCCCAAGAGATTTCGGACATCATAGGCGTAATAGATGGCATTGCTTTCCAAACGAATATTCTTGCGCTTAACGCAGCAGTAGAAGCTGCTCGAGCGGGCGAACAAGGCCGGGGATTTGCGGTAGTAGCGTCAGAAGTACGCAATTTAGCACAGCGTTCAGCTGAGGCGGCGAAAGACATCAAAGAGTTAATTTCTGACTCGGTAAGTAAAATTGCAAGCGGTAACCAGCTGGTGGTGAAATCTGGCGAAACCATGGCAGAAGTCGTGACCTCCATCAAGCGTGTAAACGACATTATGTCCGAAATTGCAGCAGCCTCAGCAGAGCAAGCATGTGGTATTGAGGAAGTAAGTCGTGCTGTTGTTCAAATGGATGAGATGACACAACAAAACGCGGCTCTGGTAGAGGAAGCGGCTGCAGCGGCAGACAGCTTAAGACAGCAGTCTGCGCAACTCAATGAACGTGTGTCAGTGTTCAACGTAGGAAGAGGGCTGACTGCTGATCAGCAGCACATCGCAGCCTTACCTCAACGTCACTATCATCAACAAAGCATGCCGTCTTCAGTCAGCCACGCAACCAGAGCTCAGGCCTTAAAGCCCGCGATGCCCGTTGAGTCTGAGTGGGAGTCATTTTAATGATGGCAGAAGTACAAGAACGCAATGGAACAAGGGAGTTCGCTTTTGAAAAAGCGGACTTCAAAAAAGTGCAGCAAATGCTGTTTAAGAAGGCGGGGATAAATTTATCCGATGCGAAAGAAGCAATGGTGTATAGCCGCTTGGCAAGGCGTATAAGAGCGCTGAACCTTAAAAGCTTTAACGATTACCTTGCAGTGGTTGGTAGGTCTGAAGCAGAGCTAGAGCAATTCATCAATGCTTTGACCACTAACCTGACATCGTTCTTTCGCGAGCCGCATCATTTTACGGCATTAGCCGAATATTTGGCTCAGCATTCAAACGTTACCAATATTTGGTGTGCTGCTAGCTCAACAGGTGAGGAACCTTACTCTATTGCAATGGTGGTTGCAGAGGCCTTTGGCAGCTTTAAAACGCCGGTTAAGATCATGGCCTCAGACATAGACAGTAAAGTGTTGGCAAAGGCTAAAGCAGGGGTTTATCCGCTAGCCTCAATTTCAAAGATCCCTATAGAACGTCAAAAACAATTCTTCCATAAAGGGAAAGGTGCGAACGAGGGAAAGGTCAAGGTAGTCGATGAGCTGCGTCAAATGGTGCAGTTCAAGAGGCTCAATCTCACGGACCAAAATTGGGATGTTAAAGCGCCATTGGACATCATTTTTTGTAGAAATGTGATGATTTATTTTGACAAACCGACGCAATTGAATGTGTTGAAAAAAATGGTAGGCATGCTCAAGCCTACAGGGCTTTATATGGCTGGGCACTCTGAAAACTTCAATATGCATACTAATCTTGTTAGGCCGGTAGGGAAGACCATTTATCGTCCGGCTGGTTAGGAGATTGCGTGGAGCCCTGTAATTTTGAATTACCTATTAGCTACTATGATAACCGCTTTTCAGTTGACGCCATTAAGCTGTTACCTGGTCAGTACTTTGTCACGTCTCAAGACAAAATGCTGGTCACAGTTCTCGGGTCTTGCGTAGCGGCCTGCATGTTTGACCCAATAACCGGTGTAGGAGGAATGAATCATTTTATGCTTCCTAATGTGAACAAAACAGCTGAAGAGTTTGAAAAAGTGCAGGGGATGGCCGCAAAGTATGGCGTGCATGCTATGGAAGTTCTTATCAATGAACTAATAAAAGTTGGAGCGTCCAAGAAGAGGTTGAAAGCAAAGGTATTCGGAGGAGGAAAGGTCGTACCGTCTTTCATTCAAAGTGATGTAGGTAGGTTTAACGCTGAGTTTGTTACAGAGTTTTTGAACACTGAAAAAATTCCAATTATTGCAAGTGACCTATGCGATGTGTATGCGCGCAAAATATATTTTTTCCCTACCAACGGTAATGTGTTCATGAAACGCATCCACGAGCTTAATAATGCAACAATTATTGAGCGAGAGAGCCAGCATCGCTGGGAACTTAGTAATCGGGATGCTAGCGGTGACGTTGATTTGTTTGAGGATTTAAAATGACAATTAAAGTATTGGTAGTGGATGATTCTGCGTTGATTAGGCAGATCCTTAGCGAGATAGTTAAGAGTGAGCCTGATATGGTCCTTGTGGGCGCGGCGCCCGATGCGTTTGTCGCTAAAAAGCTGGTACTTGAAAAAGCGCCCGATGTGATAACCCTTGATATTGAAATGCCAAAAGTAGACGGGCTGCGGTTTTTAGAAGTATTAATGAACGCTAAACCCACTCCAGTTGTGATGATTTCAACGCTAACTGAAAAGGGGGCGGATGCCACGCTTCGCTCTCTTGAGCTTGGTGCTATCGACTTTGTAGCAAAGCCCAAAATTGGGGTCGCTCAGGGGATGGCCGATTACCATGAAATGATAGTAGAAAAAATTCGTACGGCAGCCCGCTCTAAAGTTAAAAAATTAAACCCGACAAAATCTGCCGCTGTCAGGAAAGTCAGTTACTCAGGAACGGAAAAGGTCATAGCCATTGGCGCGTCCACGGGAGGCACTGAGGCTATAAAAGAAGTGTTAAGTACGTTTCCAGCAAACGCGCCTGCAACCGTGATTACTCAGCACATGCCTGCTGGCTATACTTCAACGTTCGCCAAACGGCTAGACTCTGTGTGTCAAATGCAGGTTAAGGAAGCAAAAGGCGGTGAGCGCTTATTGCCAGGACAGGCCTATTTAGCGCCGGGTGATAAACATATGGAAATAGAGAGAAGTGGAGCGGACTACAGAATTAGGCTTTCTGACGGGCCGCGTGTGTCGGGGCATAAACCCTCGGTCGACGTGCTATTTAACTCGTTGTGCAGAAGCGCAGGAAGCAATGCGATAGGTGTTTTACTAACAGGAATGGGTAGTGACGGCGCACTGGGGTTGCTTGAGTTGCGTAATGCGGGGAGTGAAACCTTTTGCCAAGACGAAGCAA
This sequence comes from Alteromonas sp. IB21, assembly GCF_016405965.1. Lineage (GTDB taxonomy): Bacteria > Pseudomonadota > Gammaproteobacteria > Enterobacterales > Alteromonadaceae > Alteromonas. The sequence continues at coordinate 40,156 of NZ_JAEFCD010000028.1, forward strand.
GTTGTATTGTATTTGGAATGCCGAAAGTCGCGATTGAAAAGGGCGCTGCAAAAAGTGTAGTTAGCTTAGAAGATATGGGCAGCGTCGTCATGAATACAGTAGAGAAACTCGATGCCGGTAGCCGTCTGTGATGACGGTGAGTTTGCGCTTATGTAAGAACCGTTGAACGGTTATCTGTGAAGAAAATGTTATCACTTCCCTTGTCCCAAAAAAGCTAAGGTGATTTAATAACGCCGCTTAGTTAAAAGTGATGCTGCTACAGAATGCTGTTGCTGTGGCCGATACTATGGATAGGCTTTTTATTAAGTGCGTAGAATTATAAGAATTGATACGTAAGTGGAATGGCTAATTTACGAATTGTCATAATAAAATCATAAAAGACAAGGGGTTGATTGTTGAAACGGTGCCAAAGTAAACGCTGATTTATTACAGCGTATGTTTTGAAGTACCTAACAGGAATTTAAGGCCTGCTATATTTCTTATAGAGCTGAGAGCAAATATATGCTCATTTTTACGGTATGACATCAATCCGGGATTATAACGAGTAGTTGAGACTCTTATGAAACAGCAAACGATTTTAGCTATATCGGCCTTAATGTTTTCTTCTTCTGTACTAGCCAATGGTGGCTTCGAACCGAACAAGAAAGAATGTGTTAACGTTGGCAAAGAAATCACGCGCGTTAGTACAGAGATGGATGTAGCAAAGTCTGGCATTCAGAAATCATGGCTTAAGCGTCAGCTTAACGCGCTAGAAGCTAAACGAACATCTTGTAGTACAAAAGGTTTTCAAGCTAACAACAATGAGTTGGCGAAACTTTAAAATCCTGAGCTTAGCAAAAAAAGAAGCACGAGTAACACAAAGCCGGCACTAAGGCCGGCTTTATTTTTAAGTTTGCGCTTTTTGTTCTTAGAAGAACAGGTAAGAAACGCTAAGCTTCATGCTACGAGGCATAATGTAGCGGCCGTTCGGTGAATCTGGATTACGCGGATCACCCTCGGTAATACCCTGTTCGTCGGTCAGGTTATCAACAGAGAACTGAAGACGAAGTGATTCAGTTGGCTCTAGCGTTAGACCTACATCAATCTTCTCGTATCCCTCTAGTACAACTGTGTTTTCGTTGTTACCAAAGCGATCATCAACCGCTGATAATGTACCGTATACAGTGGCATACATATCGCCGATATCGAAGCCGTAGCTTGGTGTTACACGTACTTGCCAACCAGGCTGACGCTGAGATTCATTGCCTTCGTTATTGGCGCTGGCAGTAATTTCAGTTTCCTGAATAGTTCCGTTCACGCTCAACGAGAAACCTGAATCGTGACTATAGCGACCGTCAAGCTCTAGGCCGTAGGCTTCGTTAGTAAGAATTTCAGCTGGTGCGCCTGGAAGACGTACAAACGTATCGCCTTTTACTTCATTAGCAAATGCCGTCGCAAAAAACTGAATGTTGTCATTCATGAACTTATAACCAAGTTCACCCTGAGTAACTTCTTTAATTAGGTCGTTACCGCCAGTGTAGGCACCCCAATTGTCTCTGAAGTCATCGAAGTAAGGCATTTTATAGCCTCGGTTCATGCGAACGAATACACCGCTAGTGTCATTAAGCGCGTAGTTTGCGCCCACTGTCCACGATGTTTTGGTTTCGTCGTACTCAAGCGCTTTAGTTATTTTGCCGTCAAGATCTTCATCTACCGAATAGTTCACTTCATGATTTTCACGGCGTAGCCCTAGGTCAATGCTCAGGTCTGTTGTTGCGTACCACGTGCCTGTTGCATAAAGTGCGAACGTGCTTGCATCACCCACAGAGCTAATGTCATAGTTAAATCCGCATCCTTGTGCGTCGGTGTTACACTCAATACCGTCTAGCAATTCACCGCCTGGCTGCAAAACGTGGTAAGCCGTGTTACCAATGCTCCACCAGTCATTGGCTTTGGTTGATGCACTGTAAATACCAAATGACGTATCGAAGTCTTCCCAGCTTTTCGACACAGCAAGGTCGTTAGTGAAAGCTTCAATATCTTTCAGTACTACCCAACGGCCGATTTGCTGAATAGGCGTATCACCGTCATACACTGTGCCAGTTACTGCACCAGTGGCTGATTCGCCATTGTCGGCAACATTTGCAACGGTAGTTGCAGAACCATTCGGTACAAGACCAAAAGTATTGGCTTCACCTTTGGTAAGGTTAAAGCGGTCAACTAGCTGCCAGTCGTTGCCTAAGTCAAGCTTAATGCTACCGCCACTTACGTGTCCGTCCCATCCACGACCTTCGCCAAAGTCGAAAGACTCAGTGGTATCATTAGGGCCATACGTAATGGTGCCTTGGCGATTCAATGGACCAATTTGCGTGTAGTTTGCGTCGATACCTTCAACGTTTAAAGGTGTAGGTAAGTACCAAGTACCGCGATCGTCAGTTTGACGGGTATAAAGGTTAAGCTCGCCTTTTTCGAAAACTTTAGTGATGTTAACGGTGAACTGGTTACCCTGCTCAGAGTTAAAGCCGGCATCACGAATACCTTCTGAGCTCTTAATGTAGCCACCTACCATGTAGTACAAGTCGTCATCTAGTGCGCCGCTTGCAACCACGTCAATACGGTTTAGGCCGTAGTCAGAGATGGTGTACTTCGCTGACGCTTCTGTTGACTCGCCACAACGTTTAAGGCGGAAGTTTGTTGTAAGGCCTGGCTGACCGTTGCTCACTACTGGGTTTGGACCACCGCGTAAACCTTCAACCATTTCAATTGTATCGTCTATGCGAAACAGCTGAGAGTTCTCAAGGAAAGATAGCGTAGGTGCAGGGTAAATAGGAGAGTTCTCAAGCGCAATCGTTAAGAACGGGGCATCGCCGCCACCTGGGAAACCACGAACAAAAACGTTTGCGCCAGACTCACCGCCTGAGCTTTCAACCCAAACACCTGGAATAGCCTTAAACAGATCGGCCGTAGACTTAGGTGCGAGTTTTTCAATGTCGCTAGCGTCGATGTTGGTTACCGCGAAGCTTGCGTCAATCTTTCTGATCCCTGCGCCGCCTGGCGTACCGCTGACAACAATGATCTCTGCGTTGTCTTTCGCTTGTTGTTTTACGTCTTCTTGTGCCATGGCAGGCTGCGTTAGTGCTACCGCTACTGCACTCGCCAGCATTCCTTTTGTAAACAACGTTTTCATGGTGTGTGCTCCCGAAAATGTTCTATTGCGTTGTTAACTGAATGCGTTAAACAGGTTTAAAAATTGTTATACGCATCACGATTGCGAAACAAAATAGATCTGTTTGCAAACGATTGCAAGAATAAAATGCAATCGTTTGCAAATTTTTTGTTTATTGTTGTTAACATGGTTTTACGCCAAGACGATTCGCGCTATATTGTGGATTCGGCTGTAGAGTCGACGATTTATCCGGTTTAGGTAGCGGTTTTACGCTTATATTTTGTAGTGCTATCACGGGTAACCCGGTATACCGAAAATTATTAGAGAATGGTCACATTGGTTTCTGAAACAAAACTCACCTTAGCGAAGCTGGCTGATATTGCTGGTGTATCAACATCGACAGCATCACGGGCACTGAAAGATAACCCGCTTATTAAGCAGGAAACCCGCAGCAGAATTCAGGCACTAGCTAAAGAGCACAATTTTAGTATTAACGCGGCCGCTAGTCGCTTAAGAACACAGAAAACTCACGTGATAGCGGTGATTTTAAATCTAATCGACAACACCGAACAAAGCACCACGGACCCATTCCTGCTTAAGCTGGTGGGAGAGCTAAATCAGGCGCTAAATGCCAAAGGCTACGAGCTACTGCTGTCTAACTCATTTATGGCATCTGACGATTGGGCGAACTACTTTATTCGCAGCCAACGCGCCGACGGCATTATTGTCATTGGGCAAGGAAAATCCACGGCCAAAATCGACCGAGCAGCACAGTCGGGCATTCCCATTGTAGTGTGGGGCGATGCAAAAACAGACGCGCCATATCCCATTATCGGCGGCGACAACTATCTGGGTGGCTATACGGCAACCCAGCATTTGCTGAGCCACGGCGCCAAACGCATCTTGTTTCTTGGAGACTCTGAACACGCGGAAATGCAGGAACGTCACAAGGGATATTCGCAAGCCCACCGCGATGCGAATGTGCCAATAGACACGCAGTGCACCTGCGCCATCGATATTACGTCGAAAGCAGCATACCAATACATTAATGAGCGTATAAAGGCGAATGGGTTAGATTTCGACGGGATCGTTTGTGTAAGTGATATGGTGGCATTAGGCGCGTTAAAAGCGCTAAAAGAGCGCTATGTAGGTATTCCAAGCGATGTAGGCATTGTGGGTTACGACGATATTTCTTTAGCTGAACTTATGCACCCGTCGTTAACAACGGTGCGTCAGAACACTCAGCATGCCGCAATAGAGATGGTTACGCAGCTATTAAACCAGTTTGAAAACAAACCTACAGAAAGCCAGGTAGTGGAAACAACCTTAATTGCCCGTCGCTCTACGCAGCACAGCGACTAATATTTCGCTTTTTTATCAGCTTTTTAACGCATAAACGCTATGATTTAACGGTAACAGGGTGTCGATATTAAGCTCTAACAAAAAAATAATAGCGCTTTGCAAACGTTTGCATTTTTATTTTCTTACGACTACACTCCTGCATAATTCAGTTAACAGAGTGTTTACACATGTCCCGATTCATGGTCATTGCAGCCATTGCCATTAGCTACTATGTATTTGCCATACTACTTAACAGTGTGGGTACTGTTATTCTGCAATCGATCAATAGCTTCGACATTAGTAAGCCAGAAGCAAGCACACTAGAAGGCTTTAAAGACCTTTCTATTGCTGTTGTCTCGTTCCTAGTGGCCAGCTTCATTCCTAGAGTTGGTTACAAGCTTTCAATGTTACTTGGGTTAGCAATAGTGGCCGTTGCCTGTGCGCTGACGCCTTCTATCGCAAGTTTCTGGTTCATTAAAGTGTTGTTTGCCTGCATAGGTACTGCATTTGCGCTAGTGAAAGTGTCGGTGTACGCCATAATTGGTCAGTTGTCGTCTACTACTAAAGCGCACTCATCGTTAATGAACACCATTGAAGGTATTTTTATGTTGGGCGTGTTGTCTGGCTACTGGGTGTTCGCCGAATTTATCGACCCCAATAACGACGCCTCATTATCTTGGCTGAACGTCTACTACTTACTAGCTGCGCTGGTTGGTTTTACGTTAATTGTTGTGGCATTGGCTCCTATAAAGCCTGTGGAAAACGCGCAATCAGAAGGCTTTGCAAGCGAGTTCTTCAGCATGCTGAAACTGGCCTATAAGCCTTTAGTGCTGGTGTTTATCTTCTCTATTTTCTTGTACGTGTTAATAGAGCAGGGCATAGGCTCGTGGCTGCCAACTTTTAACAAAGAGGTGCTAGGCTTACCTACTCAAGTCAGCATTCAAATAACCAGTATCTTTGCGATAGCGCTGGCCGTTGGGCGCTTAACTGCGGGCGCAGTACTTACGCGAATGAATTGGTATCCCTTCTTAAATATTTGTTTGGCGGGTATGGCAGCGGTAATGCTACTAAGCTTACCGCTTGCCGAAAACGTGGCTGACAGCACAATAGCCAGCTGGGCTGACGCACCAATAGCTGCGTTCCTTATTCCATTAATTGGATTGATGATGGCGCCTATTTACCCCGTATTAAACTCGGTAATGCTAAGCGCGCTACCTCAACATCAACATGCACCTATGACAGGGCTAATTGTTGTATTTTCGGCTCTTGGGGGAACCACAGGTTCTATCGTGACTGGATTTATTTTCGACGCAGTAGGGGGCCAACAAGCATTTTATCTTTCTCTTATTCCGATAGGTGCATTAGTAGTAACCCTATTCTTCTTTAAAAAAGCGTCTTCTTCTCTATCGCCTAAAGGTGCGCAGTAATTATGAGTTCTTCTTCACACAATTGGCGAAACAGCTTGTCATTTTTCGCCAGCGACCTGTTTAAGCAAGTGCAAATGGCTCAGCTTTTTCCTGACAGCAAAACCTTTGCTGACGCTATAGTTAAAACCGATCTTAATACCGTTTTAGCGGCCTACGAACAAGCGTGTTTAGATGCTCAGAAAAGCGGTGAAGCAGTAGAGTTAGCTACGTTTGTTAATACTCATTTCGATATTCCAGAAATGATTAGCGCAACATCGCAAACCAAGTTTGAAAATGTAGCCGACTATATTGAGCATATGTGGCAAGTGCTAACGCGTACCCCCGATACAAAGCAGAAAGATAGCTTAATAGCCCTAACTCGCCCGTACATAGTGCCGGGTGGACGCTTTCGCGAAATCTATTACTGGGATACATATTTCACCGCGCTAGGTCTAATTGACGCGGGGCGTACCGACATGGCAATTAACATGTTGGTGAATTTTGTAGATATTTTAAATGAAGTAGGCTGCATACCTAACGGCAATCGCGCTTATTATTATTCTCGCAGTCAGCCACCTATTTTGGCGTTATTTTATAACTTGCTTAAAAACGCACTAAGCGACCAGCAAAAAGAGTACGTTATTTGGGGCTTGAAGAAAGAATACCAGTTTTGGATGAATGAAGCGGGCGAGAACGCGTCACAGAAGGGCACAGCACAACTACGCACGGTTACCATGCCGTGTGGCGCTACACTTAATCGTTACTTCGACACCGAGCCTACGCCTCGCCCAGAGTCTTATCGAGAAGACATTGAAACAGCAGAGCACATTGGCGCAGACAAAAGTCAGTTCTACCAGCACGTTCGCGCGGCTTGTGAGTCGGGATGGGATTTTAGTTCGCGCTGGCTAGCTAATCCAGATTCATTGGCAAGTATTTGTACTACTGAAATTATTCCAGTAGATTTAAATGCTCTACTGGTAACGCTTGAGCAAACCCTGGCAAGCGTGACAAAAGGAGCCGAGCAAGCGCGCTACAATGCGGCATCTACGGCGCGAATTAATGCAATAAACACTTATTTGTTTAACGCTGAAAAGGCGGGCTATTTTGACTATCACTTCCCCACACAAACTCAAACTAATGTCGTGTCAGCGGCCATGTGTGTGCCGTTGTTTGTTGGTATCGCAAATGACCAACAGGCAGAAGGGGTAAGCGCAATCGTAATGAATACCTTGCTTAAAGAAGGCGGAGTGGTAACTACTTCCAATACTACATCGCAACAGTGGGATGCACCAAATGGCTGGGCACCACTTCAACTTTTCGCCGTTGAAGGCTTGCGTAATTACGGTTTCGATATGCAGGCACAAAACATTATGTTGCGTTTTTGCAAAACTATTGAAAATCACTTCGCAACAAGCGGCGTTCTGCTAGAAAAGTACAATGTGTGTGACCCGGAAATAAAAGCAGGCGGCGGTGAATACGACGTGCAGCTAGGTTTCGGATGGACCAATGGCGTGTATACCCGCTTTCAATCGTATCTGAACCAATAGTAAAACGTCGGCTAAAACAAAAAACGCGCGGTACCGTATAAACGGGCCGCGGGTTTTTTGGTTGTGTAGATATTAATTGTTGCCAGAGCGGTTACCCATATCAATCGACATGACGATATCATCGAGTATGTCGTTTAGCCCCGTAATCTTTTCGTTAGCAATGAATACGCTCATTTGGGACTCAACCCCAATATGGTCAGAAGACGCTTCATTTTCAAAGGTATTGTCTAGCGCATTCTGTACGCGGTCGAAGAACTGCCTTGCACTTCGCTCTTCAATGTTGTGAAGGCATAAAATGAACTGCTCAGTACCAAATCGCCCTAAAATATCGTTGCCGCGAGTTACGTCTTGAAGGGTTTGTGCGATTTGCCTCAGTACTTTGTCACTCTGGGTCGAACCCATTTTACGAGTTATATGGCGCAAATTATTTATGTCGAAAATAGCGATAGCAATGGCTCTGCCTTTTTTAGGCGCATCGAGTTTATTAATGCGAGCAATGGCTGAATTTGCATTGAGTAGTTGCGTTACAGGGTCAATAGCTTTGCCGGCCAAGTACTTTCTGCGTAACACATAACCGATAATACTGCTTAGTAATAGAAAAATAATAACGGCAGTGTATAGGGTATTTTTGCGACGCTGCTCCGCTTGCTCAATGGCGGATTCTAAGTCATAAATGCGGGTGTACAAATTGGCTGCGCCAATAATGAGTGCCGAATCTTGTGTGAGTTCACGTCGTTTTGTGACTTCTTTGGAGTAAAGCTCAAGAGCCGCCTTTGCGCGCTCCATATTATCTAAAGCCATATGCATAGCAACATTAAAGCTTAAGTAATCTAAGTTGGATTGAAACACACGAGGAATAGCAGCTGTGTTAGTCGACTCAACCTCTGCTAAATATTCTTCAATACAATTTAGATCATTCTCGTGTAAACAGAGTTCGGCTTTATGCCATGCAACAAGCATCTCTCCAAGCGAGCTTGATATGTTCGCTGTAGCTTTTTCTAAATCGGGAAGCGTATATGCCAAACTACTGTAGTCTTTCGTTTTCCTGTGATAGATCGACAATGCGTACTGGTACAAAAAGTTAGTCAGTGGGGTATCTATTTCGCTATTAAGTGTACCCAGTTCTAGAATGCTTTGGTAAGCCCTTTCAGTTTGCCCACTACTTATCAATGACACAATTGCACTAATTATAATGCTTACTTTATTACTGCCTTTATAAACTTGAAGTCCCATTTCATGAGCTTTTAAATACTGCTCTGCAGCCAAAGCGTGTTGTTCTAAGCTGCCGTAAAGTAAACCAATTGCATTATGTATATGCGCGAGCTCCCCCGGGCTACCGTTATCAGAATAGCGTTTGAGAACACCAAACATTTTGCCTAGCCGAATGCCCGGCTCTGTTGATTCAGAGCAGTAGTTTATAAGCCCTAATGAAGAACTTGTGTAGATGTCGCTGTGACGCTCTGGTGATGACAGTGCCTGTGCTTGTTGGTAATACTTGCATCGAGCGGGGTTTTCCCTAGCGTCATAAGAAAAGCCAATTTGATAAATAGCTGAAGCAAATGCATATGAACCTCGGTCGATATCATTCTGCATAATAGCCTTAAGTAAGAGGCTTTCTGCTTCTTCATATTTGCCGCGACAAATTAAAAATTGCCCTTTTGCAACGTTCAACGCAAAACGCTGCTGTTTTGAAATAGACTCAAGAGCAAGCGCATCTTCAAGCTCCGGAAGTAAGGATTGGCTTGGGCAGTCGTAAGAGGGAGAGCGTACTTTTTCAATAACAGCATCAACGCTCTCGTTTGCCAATGAAGCGAAAGAGGCAAGCAAAACGCTCGCAAACGAAATTACGGTTAAAAGTATTTTTTGAGCCATGAGAATAAATTTTTCTTCTTATCTACATTCTTTATTCGGCGGAAAATCAATGGTTTTGCACATTAATGGTAATGGCTGTTGATATCTTAACCTATATACGGTTTATGTAAAAACTGTGGGTACAATTTTTTCTTTTACTCGATTAATGTGCGGGCGACCCAAAGCTTACCAAAATTGCGACCCCAGTTAAGGCAACCGCAGACCACGCAATGGTCGCTTTAGTAGCCCGTTCGCCAAGCACCCAGGCAACGCCCAATGACATAAGCGCGCTAGTCGCTATTAGGGTTTGAACCACGGCTGCCTTAGCGTAAGCGAACGCGAACATTTGTAAGTAAATAGCGGCAGTAGTACCGAGTAACGTGGCTAACACAAACGCGGGCCACACCCGTTTTCCGCCTTCGCTTTGATAGTCGATAACGGGCATGTAGCGCGTTTTTGTTAAGGCGATAAACGGCACAACAAACACCATGCCGCCGACTAAGCGCAAAAACGCAGCGCTGGCGGCATCGATTTCGCCGGCGCTCAAAATGTTGCGGCTAACTACCGCACCAACAGCCTGACAAAGCGCTGCGCCCACGCCATATAAATAACCGCTAGTAGCAAATACGTGGGTAGTGCTGCGTTTGCGTACCTTTATAACCATGTCAACCGAGAATAGCACCACTGCAATGCCAACCCACTGTTGCCAGGTGATCCATTCGCCAATGAACGCCATAGCGAAAAGGGCCGTGAAAAGCGGCGCAAGGGTTTCGGCAACCAGTACAGCTTGGCTATCGCCAATGCTTTGCAGGGCTTTAAAGAAGCAGGTGTCGCCAATACCGATACCAATTAGGCCACTAAGCAACAGCCATAAAACAACGTGAGTGCTAAGCCCTGTTGGCTGAACTACCATTAAAACTACCGCCAAAATGGCAATAGAAATAAGGCCTTTCCAAAAGTTCATGGTAAGCGGTGAAAACGCGTTACCGGTACCTCGGAATAAACGCGCAGCAATGGCCCAACAAAGCGCTGTACCTAGCGCAGCAAAAACACCCATAAATTACCTTTGAAAAAAGCCTGAATAACAACAAACGTATTAAAAATTGCGGCTATGCTAATGCAAGGTGCTATTGCGGTAAACTTAAATCATTGCGTGATTTTTAGTGATAAATTCAGTGCCTTAAGTAAACGTAACAGAATGTTGGGCATAATCGTGTCATCATCTATATCATGTGGTTAAAAAGCTGTAGTGGCTAGCTACGCCCTTGTTGGTTTGGGGGGGGCACCGGCAACTCCAGCAAAGTGAAAGGGCAAAAAGGCGTGAACATCAAGAAACTGAATTTAAGCGGTATTAAAGGCGTAATATTTGATTTAGACGGTACTTTGGTAGAATCTAGCCTTAACTTCACACAAATACGCATCGATGTAGGTTGCCCGCAGCACGAAGACATTCTTACCTTTGTTGATGCGCTTAGCTGCGCTACAACCAAAGCGAATGCCCATCGTACTATTTTGCAGCACGAACTAGACGATGCGCAAAACGCCCAATGGCTACCCATAGGCAAAGCCATGGTGGAAAAAGTGCAGGCGTATAACTTACCAATGGCAATAGTTACCCGTAACTGCCGCCAAGCCACCGCAATTAAACTAGCCAACAACAATATTCCTATCGATTATGTACTTACCCGTGAAGATGCCCCTGCCAAACCCGACCCAACAGCCTTATTAATGGTAGCAAATACGTGGCAGCTTCAACCTGAAGACTGCCTGTATGTGGGCGACTTTATTTATGATCAGCAAGCCGCCGAAAATGCGGGGATGAAGTGGTTTTTGGTTTAGATTTCAACTTTATGGCCATCAGGAGGAGGTGGTAATTCAGGAAGAATATTTAATAGCTCCTCATCACAAAGGTGCATAGGCCCAGTTCCTGCATATACTTTAGTATAGTCTTCCTCTGCAAGCTCTTGCATGTTTGTTTTTTGTTCGATATTCATAGTGAACCTTTTCCTCATTTAATTTAACAACGCTAGAAAGCGATGCAAAATTAACAAGGCTTCAGACATATGGATTTGCGAATAGAGACAACATTGAAATATTGCGCAAAATATTTAGGACTTGGCGCAATTTTAGTAATTTTTTGTCTCTTTTTTTCGAATACCTCACATGCATTAGAAGTTTCATTAAACGGTAAAACAAAGTTTGCGGGTATCTCGGCGGGTATTATTAGAGATGTTGAAGTTGTTGGTGATTCTGTTTATATCGCTTCAGAAAATGGGGTCTTTAAATATTTAGGAGGTCAATCAGAAAAGGTTGCCTATAGTTCTTCCCCTGAAATGCACGGTACAATTTCCGACCTCTTTTTCGATGGCAAAGAAACACTCTGGATAGTCGAATTTGGGGTAGGGGTTCACAAGTATAATCTTGAAACCGGTGCTTCTGAAATGTTTTCCAAAAATACCAAGTGGCCGAAGTATGCTTGGAAGATTGCAGCTTTAGAGCACTTTCTTGTTGTTTCACTCATACAAGGCGTGATCATTGTAGAAAAGAGCACAGGTGTGGTTCAAGATTGGGCCTCGAATATAGGAGTCGGCCATGTAGATAAAGTCCTTTCTATCGCTGTCCATAAGAACGAAATAGTCTATTTGACTTCGGAAGAGGGGCTAATAGTAGTCACGCCTGAAAAGACAGCCATTGAACTAGTCAATCTAGCGAAAACGTTACCGCTTCTTTCAAAAATACATTCTGTTGCTGTATCTGAAAACAATGTTTACATTGGAGGTAAGGAAGGTGTTTATCTTTGGGATACTTTTACCGGCGAATTTTCTTTTTATTCATTCAAAGAGCTTAGCGATAGTGTAGGACCAGTCTCAGATATTTACGTTTCAAGGGAGGGGCGAATATTTATAGCGGCTGGTGGCCTATACGAAATAGTAAAAGCAGAGATAAGGAAGCCTGCTTTTATGTCTCCCTTGATTACCTCTGAGGGTATAAAAAGCATAGTTAAGTTAACCGAAATCTCTTCGGGAGAATTGTTACTCGCTTCTTCACAACTCGGCCTCATTTCAATCACTCCTTCCCATGAGGCTATAAACCTTATTCATGAAAATGATCAAGTTTTAAGGAAGAACATCAAGACTTTCGGTGTTAGCGAGGAGTTTGGATACGCTGTTAAAACGAAAGATAAAAGTTATCTAATCAATCTTGAAAATGGTGAATTAACCCCCTCTGATTTTTGGCAAGGCAACCAGTGTATAGATAAAAACCTCAAAATCGTTAATAAAGCTTACTCAAAGAGTATCGCAAACTACGCTTATTGCGATTCCCCATTTTCTCACTCAATAAACAATTCAGATTCATCTTACTATGCTTATCATGATGATGGTGAACAAGGTTTTTACGATCTGATAGTGAATGATGTGATAGTAGATAAAATACCTGCTCCACGCCAAATGCTGTTCTCTCTATTAACTTCCTCAGGAGAAATAGCTGGATTCGATACGAAAAGCAACTTTCATATCCAGATGTCAAAATTTCATTGGAAAACTGTTTCTCCAGACGAGGGGCATTGGGTAGGTTTGACTTGTTTAATTGAATTAGAGGAGGTTTTTCTTGTTTGTACATCTGGGCAAGGAGTTAAGTCAATTGGCAAGAAAAACGGGGATATAAAACAGTCAAAATTTCACTTTGAAAATGAGACGCGATTTATCAGAGGAGGGCAGCTAAGCAGTAATAAAAACTTATGGTTCTTAACTAATATGGGGCTTTATGCTGTCACACCGGGTGAACAATTTTTTTCATTTGATGAAAGTGATGGTTTCTTCGACACAGATTTTGAGTATAGAGGGATAAGAGAGTTAGGTGGCCGCTTGATTATTCTTGGAGATAAGTATTCATACGTGGTTGATGAGATAAAAGCTATCGAAGCAATGAAAGCGAAACAGGATATTAAAAGTAAGGTCATTTTCACTCGTGTTGAATGGGTAGATAGTGAAATGATCCCCCGCAGTTTACCTCCAGGTTCACTATCAAAAAATTCACCTATCAAATTAGAAAACAGCTTTAATGAGTTGTCTTTAGATTTTAGGACAAACAGCTATTCTGAACATGAGACTCAGGAGCTAGAGTTCAGGATTTTAGGTATCGAGGATGAATGGAAAGTTCATCCCATGCCTCAGGCTTTTCTAACTGTGTCCGACTTAAACGCCGGTCACTATGAATTTCAAGCGAGGGTGAAAGGAGAGGAGTCTCCGGTATCATCGCTTCTTTTTGAAGTAGCTTTGCCTCTATATCTGCAAAGCTACGCAGTTTTATGCTATCTACTCATAACATTGTGTCTATTTATACTTTATAGAGTTGGCTATTTAACGATTCTCTGGGGGCAGTTCAAAACCACCACACTTTACACCCACCTTACTCGGTACGAAATCACCGATGGCCAGTCTAAATTCGAAAAAATGTTGCGTAGCAAAGAGCGCTTCATTAACGAAATTATGCAAGAGCTTCGTACGCCTATCCAACTCATTAACGGCTCTCTAGAACAAGTATCTGATACAGCTAAAGGAACAAGCAAAGAACTAATCTGTGTACAGGACAATATGAAGAGAGTAGAGCATTTAATTAACCAAATGAGTCAGGATGTCCCTACAGCGTTGGACGCAGCAGATTACTACAAACTATATTCGCTAGAAAATATTCGATTTATCGTTTTATCTCTTGAGCCTTTAGCTAAACAAAAAAGGCAGAACTTAGAGGTTCGAATTAAGGGGAAGAAAGAGGTGTCGCTTATTAGCGATAGCTTAGAAAAAATTCTTGTTAACTTGGTTCAAAACGCAATTAAATTCACACCAGAACTTGGAACGATAAAAGTTGCTGCCGTACAAGATAGCAAGGAACTAAAGATTACCATTACGGATGATGGTGAAGGTATTGACGAACATCTTCACCAAAAAGTATTCGAGAGGTTTGAAAAAGGAGATACCGATAAAGAGGGTAGCGGCGTTGGTTTGGCAATGGTCAAGTCATTAGTGGAATTGAACCAAGGCGAGATTGCCCTTGAGAGCCAAAAGGGCATAGGTACTAAAGTAACAGTAAGACTCCCCATGGATGACGTAGAATTTGTAAACTCACACGCTGAAGACTTGTCCCCAGCACATGCAAAAACAAACAAGAAATCACTCTTAATCGTTGACGATAACAGAGCATTCCGCACTTACCTTTTTGACCTATTTTCCAAGAAATATAGATGTTTAGTCGCACGAAACGGCGTTCAGGCTTTAGAGGTAATGCAGCACTATTTGGTCGATTTAGTCATTACCGATCAAATGTTACATGAAATGAATGGGATAGCTCTGACTAACGCCATTCGTAGCAACCCTAGCTATGCACATATTCCTGTCCTCATGCTAACTGCAGACACTGCATTTGGACTAGAAAAATTAGCGCTAGAAGAAAAGGTGGATTATTTTTTGTCGAAGCCCGCTTCTAACGAAGAAATTACCCTGCGTGTCGAACATTTGTTAGCACTGAGAAAGGCAAATGAAACCGAAGACAAAGAAAATGATCGGCCTGTATTTAAATATGGATGTCTGAAAATTCCTGAGTTCAATAATGAAAAAGATATGGCGTTCTATCTTAACTTTATCGCGGTGCTGGAAAAAAACTACCACGATGAATCTTTCAATAGAGAGCAGGCCGCAGCGGAATTACTTATCAGCGCCCGAAGTTTAAACCGAAGAATGTCTGAGTTGTTTGAATACAACTTCAGCGAGTTCCTGTCACGCTTTAGAATCGAAAAGTCCATTCCGCTATTGTTGGAAGGAAATAGTATTCTAGATACCTGCCTAGACGTGGGCTTTGGCACAGCAGCTTACTTTTCGACATCGTTTAAAAAGGTCATGCATATACCGCCAAAGAAATTTGTGGAGCAGTACAACCAAACCGTAGCGTAGTGCTTCAGCCTCATGTTTATAGTGCTTTTATAAATACTTACGCCTTTCCGCCAAAAAGCCAATCAAAAGAAACGATGCCACATAGCCTGCACCTTGGTACTGCCAGGGCAAGTAGGCTAAGGTGTGTTTCAAAAATGGTGCGCCGTAAAGCGTAAGTGCACCATAGCCAAAAGCACACAGCACTACAAACAAGCTAACGCGAATGGTGAAATGGTAAGGTGCCAGTATGCGTTTTACATGGCCGTTAATCAGGTCGCCGTACACCACTAAAATAGTGGCCATAAGCATAATGCTCATTTCTGTGTAATAGGGGCTTAATGCGCGAGAAAGGGCACTGAAAAGTTCACTCATAAAATGACTACTATTATGACGTTGTTACTGAGTGCCCATTATAACCACGGCAAGGTTAAAAGCGTTAGCTAACGCTTTTATGTAGTGCGCTTACTGCTTTAAAACCTTGCTCGATAGTGGCAATGCGGTCGGTGGTTTGATCCCGCTCTACAAATTTGTGTTCAATACCGGCTAGTTCACCGTGGGCGAAAATCTCTTGGAAATTGATGGTGCCTTTACCTACGTCAGCAAAACTGCCGTCTTCAGCCAAATCTTTTACATGCCAAAGCTTAAAGCGCCCCGGGTACTGCTTAAAGTAATCAATGGGGTTTTTACCCGCTTTCACCGTCCAGTATAAATCAAGCTCCATAGCCACAAGATTAGGGTCGGTTTCTGTTATCAGTACATCCAAGGGGGTCTTACCGTCGCGTACTTCAAATTCAAAATCGTGATTGTGGTAGGCAAGGGTAATACCTTCTTTCTTACACGCTTCACCAATGTTGTTTAGCTTTTCGGCAAGGGCATGGTAAGGCGCAATACCCATACCGCGTTGCGCTTCACTAAGCCAGGGTACCACTAAATATTTGTGACCAATGGTTTGTGCATCATCTAAAATTTGTGGCAAGTTAGTATCGAATGCATCCAACTGAATATGAGCCGAAGGCGCAGTAAGGCTGTTTTCATCAAGCAGTTGCTTAATCTCTTTGGCGTTATGGTCAAAGTAGCCTGCAAATTCCATTTCCGTGTAGCCAATGTCAGCAACCAACTTAAGCGTTGCTGGAACGCTTACTTTCATAATGTCTCTAAGGGTATAAAGCTGTAGCCCAACCGCATTGCTATGCTTGCCGTTCATCATTGATCCTTTATCACCACCATGCCCGTGGGCCAAACTAGTATGTGCGAATACAGCAGGGGCATTCATTGCAGCCAATAAGCCAGACGAATATTTAATAAACTGTCGTCTTGAAACGCCGGAGCCAATCTTGTTTGCGGCCTCTAACGTTGCTTTCTTGCTTACGTTTTCTTTACTTAAATTCACTGTTTGCTCCTTTTTGTAGTGGTACATAGGTGATGGCACATGGCTATCATCAATTAACCGAAAGCCTTGCCCGTACTTTCCCGTACGATAAGTTCAAATGGCATAATAACCTTGGGGGCCTTGCGAATTTTTCCGTTAAGTACGTCCACCAGTAGCGTAACCGCCGTTCTACCAAACTCTTCTGCCGGTTGCGCAATAGTGGTTAGCGGCGGGTCTACAAAGGCCGAAAACGCTATGTCGTCAAAACCTGCCACGGAAATATCTTTAGGCACGTGTAAATTGGCTTGTTTAAAAGCCTGCATAGCGCCAATAGCCGTTTCATCGTTTTCACAAAATACTGCGCTCGGTCTATTTTCAAGGCGACTAATAGACTCCCCTGCGTTGTACCCTGCCTGCAACGTAAAGTCGCCCGGGAACAACAAGCTTTCGTCAAAGACTATATTTGCCTGGGCTAGCGCGTCTTTGTATCCCATCAAACGCTCTTGAGTCAGCGGGCTTGAATTAGGCCCTTTGATCATGGCAATGCGGGAATGCCCTAGCGAAATTAAGTGCTCGGTCATAGCTTTAGCCGCAGCGCGGTTATCTAAAGATACAACCGGGTATTGCCCGTCATCGATTACTTCACAGGCATTAACCATTGGCAGTAATCCGTGATCATTAATCATGGAGGCATCAAGAGGATTATTTGCACGAAGTTGAATAAGACCGTCTGCCTGAGAGGTACTGACCATCTTGGCGTAGTGGTTTTCAATCTCACTGTTACCAAGGGTGTTGGCAAGTAAAATGGAATAGCCCAATTCAGCTGCTGCTTCTTGCATGCCGCTTATTACTCGAGCAAAAAATACATTAGCAACCGTGGGAACCAGTACTACCAAATTGTGCGTTTTGCCCGAACGAAATTTAACGGCCATCAAGTTAGGCTTATATCCCACGGCCTGCACGGCGGCCATAACCTTGTTGCGTGTCTTAGGAGACACACGTTCAGGTTGCTGTAAGGTTCTCGACACTGTGGCGACCGACACACCGGCGCTATCTGCTACATCTCTAATATTTGCCATTTATGTTTTTGTTGTTTGTTAATAGACATGCTCATTGTAAACCCAAGCTACATCCCGTGTGGTCTATACGATGGTAGTGAAATACGAAATAACCAGCGGGCAATGATGTAACCGTTTTCATTTAAACAAAAGAATACTCACTTTCACTAAAACGTCAAAGCTTATTTGTAGGCATTTTGTAAACCGATATTAATTTTTAGCGCAAAGGAAGACGGCAAAACTGCGTGCTTTATGTGCTAAAGCGTCATTTTTTCAGCTAATTGTAAACTTTAGTTTAATGGAATGATGCATTTTTTATTGACCGATAAAATGTAACGGGTTACATTTTTATTCAGTGAATGAACTAATAGTGCGTAGACGCAAAGAGGAATATCAATGCAGCCAATTCGAATGGGAATGATCGGAGGCGGAGAAGGCGCGTTTATCGGGGCAGTTCACCGTCATGCCGCTGGGTTAGATGGTAACTATCAATTAGTGTGCGGGGCATTTAGCCGAAACGAAGAAAACAACTCGCGTACGGCAGCAACGTTAAATGTAGATGCTTCCCGTGCTTACGACAGTTGGCAAGCTATGTTAGATAACGAGGCGCAACTTCCCGAGCAAGAGCGAATGCAAGTGGTTGTTATCGTAACGCCTAATCATCTTCACGTACCTATATCACTTACGGCCATTAAAGCGGGATTTCATGTGTTTTGTGAAAAACCAGCAGGGGTTAGCTTTGCAGAAGTAAAAGAACTTCAAGACGTTATTCACGGTAGTGAATCGCTATATGGCTTAGCGCACACTTATCTTGGTTACCCTATGGTATGGCAAGCACGCCACCTCGTTGAAAGCGGCATGCTGGGCAATATTCGAAAAGTGTATGTTGAGTATCCTCAAGGCTGGCTGTCTGGCGAAGAAGAAACCCACAATAAACAAGCGCAGTGGCGCACCGACCCAGCCATTTCTGGGGCGACAGGCGCAATGGGCGATATCGGTACTCATGCATTTGGGTTGGTTGAGTTTGTATTAAACGACAGTGTTACCTCGCTATGTGGAGAATTAAATACCCATGTTGAAGGACGTCGATTAGATGACGATGGCGCTGCGCTCATTAAAACCAGAAAAGGGGCGTCGGGCGTGCTTATAGCTTCGCAGGTTTGCGCCGGTGAAGAAAACGCCTTGAAGATCCGCGTATACGGTGACAAAGGCGGCTTGGAATGGCGTCAAATGGAGCCAAACTCCGTCATCTTTCGCCCGGTTGATGCGCCTTATCAAGTATTTAGAGCAGGGCAAGGGCAAGCAGGTCTTTGTGATGAAGCCTCAAATCGTTGTCGCGTTCCAGCCGGTCACCCAGAAGGCTACTTAGAAGCGATGGCAAATTTGTATACCGATTTTGCCAAAGCAGTACGCGCGAATCAAAAAGGCAAAGCCGAGGGCGTACCCGGAATAAATGCAGGTATACGCGGCATGGTATTTATTGATGCCATGCTGGCTAGTACTGACAGCGACACCAAATGGGAATCGGTTAGTCAGGAAGGGGCGCAATAATGCAATCAAAACTTGAAACGAAAAAGGTGAGTGGCCATGGCGAATAATCAACAACCTATTAAAGGGCCTGCAATATTTTTAGCGCAGTTTATGGGTAAAGACGCGCCTTTCGATACCCTTGAAAATATGGCGAAATGGGCAGCGTCACTAGGCTATAAGGGAATACAGGTTCCTACCGATCCTAGCCTGTTTGATTTAAAAAAAGCCGCTGAAAGCCAAGAGTACTGCGATAACATTGCTAAAATATGTAAAGACGCAGGCGTAGAAATTACTGAGCTTTCTACGCACTTACAAGGTCAGCTAGTGGCCGTTCACCCCGCTTACGACGAGTTATTCGACAACTTTGCGCCGGCGCACTTACACGGTAAACCGCAAGCGCGAACCGAATGGGCAATTAATCAGCTGAAATGTGCAGCTATTGCCAGTAAACGTTTGGGATTAAAAGCCCACGCTACTTTTTCTGGTGCATTAATGTGGCACTTGGTTTATCCGTGGCCACAGCGTCCGGCAGGTTTGGTTGAACAAGGCTTTGCTGAATTGGCTAAGCGTTGGAAACCTATTCTCGACGCATTTGACGATGCGGGTGTCGACGTATGTTATGAAATCCACCCTGGTGAAGATCTCCACGATGGGGCTTCGTTCGAGCAGTTCTTAAGTGCGGTAGATAACCACCCAAGGGCAAATATTCTTTTCGACCCAAGTCACTTTGTTTTACAGCAGCTTGACTACCTCGACTTCATCGACCGCTACCACAGCCGTATCAAAATGTTTCACGTTAAAGACGCCGAGTTTAATCCTAACGGCAGAAACGGGGTATATGGCGGCTATCAAGACTGGCAAGAACGCGCTGGGCGTTTTCGTTCGCTTGGCGACGGTCAGGTCGATTTCAAAGGTATTTTCAGCAAGCTTACCCAGTACGGTTTCACCGGTTGGGCAGTGCTTGAGTGGGAATGCTGCTTAAAAGACAGTGCACAAGGTGCAGCAGAAGGCGCCCCGTTCATTGCTTCACACATTATTGAGCCAAGCAAATACGCGTTCGACGATTTTGCCGGTGGTGAGGTTAGTGAGGCGAAGAATAATCGTATTTTAGGCCTTGAGCGCTAAGCGCCATCGATAGGATAACAATAACTATGATAACCCTACGCCTTAGTTTGATGATGTTCCTTCAGTTCTTCATTTGGGGAGGCTGGTTTGTAACCTTAGGTACCTATTTGACAAATACCCTGTCTGCTAATGGCGGCCAAATAGGTTTGGCTTTTTCTACCCAAAGCTGGGGGGCCATTATCGCGCCCTTTATTGTGGGGCTAATTGCTGACCGATTCTTCAATGCAGAAAAGATCCTCGGTTTATTGCACATTGTTGGCGCGATGCTTATGTACTGTATGTATCAAGCGAATGATTTTGCCAGCTTCTACCCTTATGTGTTGGCTTACATGATTGCCTATATGCCAACGCTTGCACTGGTCAACTCGGTGTCCTTCGGACAAATGGTCGACCCGTCAAAAGAGTTCGGAAAAGTTCGTGTGTGGGGCACTATCGGCTGGATTGTGGCAGGTCTTATGATTAGCTATGTCTTCTCATGGGATTCTGCCCAGTCTATTGCCGATGGTATGCTCAAAAACACCTTCTTATTGTGTAGCATCGCTTCGTTAATTCTGGGTGTGTTCAGCTTTACGCTGCCTAACACGTCACCTCAATCAAGCGGTAAAGCCGTCACCATACGCGACATTCTTGGGTTAGAAGCATTGGCACTGCTTAAAGACAAAAACTTCTTAGTGTTCTTTTTATCTTCCGTGCTTATTTGTATCCCCTTGGCGTTTTACTACCAGAATGCTAACCCTTTTCTTACCGAAATAGGCGTTGAAAACGCCACGGGCAAAATGACATTAGGCCAAGTATCTGAAGTACTCTTCATGCTTGCGCTGCCGTTATTTTTAAACCGCTTTGGTATCAAAGCTACCTTGGTTATCGGTATGGCTGCATGGGTGGTTCGCTATGCGCTGTTCGCATTTGGGAACGCCGACGAAAGCTTATTCATGCTCATTATCGGCATTGCACTGCACGGTATTTGTTACGACTTCTTCTTTGTATCAGGTCAAATCTATACCAATGCGAAAGCGGGCGAGAACGTAAAAAGTGCGGCGCAAGGGCTAATTACCCTGGCCACGTACGGCGTAGGTATGCTGGTGGGTTTTGCTGTAGCAGGCGCAATTACCGACACCTACACCTTAGACACGGGTGCGCATAGCTGGCAGCAAGTATGGCTATTCCCAGCAGTATTTGCTGCGGTAGTGCTGTTGATATTCATCACTCTGTTTAGAGGGGAGAAGGTAAATGCCGATGCATAACATTACCCGCAGAAAATTACTTCAGAGCATGGCGATGACAGGGGCTGGCATTGCTGGAGCGGGGTTTGCTGCTTCAGGGTTAGCCGCAGCCGAGTCAGCCACAGCGAGTGAAAACAATGTTAAAGGTAGCAATACCATGAGTACACCGCTTAAAGGCAATGTGAATCACTCGGTAAGTCGATGGACTTACGGCGATTTGAGTATTGAAGCGTTGTGCCAAACCGTAAAAGAGCTGGGCTTTAGTGCGATTGACCTAGTTGGTCCTGAAGATTGGCCCGTGCTAAAGGAATACGGCGTCGACTCGTCTATGTGTAACGGCGCTGAAATTAGCCTTGAAGATGGCTTTATACACACTGAATTACACGATGAACTAGAAGCGCGTTATATAAAGCATATCGATTTAGTCGCTGATGCGGGTTATACAAACCTTATTTGCTTTAGCGGTAATGCCAGAGGCATGTCGCCAGAAGAAGGGCTTGAAAATGCGGTTGCAGGGTTAAAGCGAATCTTACCTCATGCTGAAAAACGCAACGTTGTGATCTTCATGGAGCTATTTAACAGCAAAGTCGATCACCCCGACTACATGGCCGACAACTCTGCATGGGGCATAGAGTTGTGCAAACGCCTTGGTTCTAAGCACTTCTCATTACTTTACGATATCTACCATATGCAAATTAATGAAGGCGATATCATTCGAACCATTCTCGATAACCATCAGTACTTTGGCCACTATCACACGGCTGGCGTACCGGGGCGTCACGAAATTAATACTTCACAAGAACTCAATTATGAAGCCATTGCGAGAGCCATTGTTCAGACCGGATTCAAAGGCTATTTAGCACAAGAGTTCATACCTACACCGAAAACCAAAGCCAGCAGAATAGCGTCTCTACAAGAAGCGATAGAAATCTGCGATGTGTAACGTGCGAACAGGCACAGCGACGAATTATGTATTAAGGACGTGTTATGGCAAATAACGAATATGATGCAATAGTTATTGGGTCTGGTATCAGTGGCGGTTGGGCTGCGAAAGAGCTTACAGAAAAAGGGCTCAAAGTGCTTATGCTCGAGCGTGGTCAAAACATTGAGCATATTAAGGATTATAAAAACGCGCATAAAGAAGACTGGGACTACCCGCATCGAGACTTGCCAACGCAGGCGATGAAAGTTGATTATCCGGTATTGAAGCGTGACTATCCCCTCAATGAGAAAACCTATGGTATGTGGGCGAATGAAAAAGAAAACCCATACACAGAAGACAAGCGTTTCGATTGGTACAGAGGCTATCACGTAGGCGGGCGTTCACTTTTGTGGGGCCGTCAAAGCTATCGTTTGAATAAAGAAGATTTTGAGGCTAACGCTAAAGAAGGGATAGCCGTCGATTGGCCAATTCGTTATGAAGACTTGGCGCCTTGGTACGACTATGTAGAAAAGTTTGCGGGCATCAGCGGTAATCGAGACGGGTTAGACGTATTGCCAGATGGCATTTACCAGCCACCTATGCCAATGAATATTGTTGAAGAAAGTGTAGCGGCACGGGTTCAAAAAGCGTTTGAGGGTGCGCGTCATTTAGTACACGGGCGCACTTCGAATATGACACAAAGCAAACCCGAAGAAGGGCGTGTTCACTGTCAGTACCGAAACAAATGTTGGTTGGGGTGTCCGTTTGGTGGCTACTTTAGTACGCAAGCGTCTACGCTTCCGGCTGCTGTAAAAACGGGCAACTTAACCCTTCGACCTTTCTCGATAGTGAAAGAGATCTTGTTCGATAAAGACAAGAGGCGCGCGACTGGCGTTGAAATTATCGATGCACAGACGAACGAGACTTATGTATTTAAAAGTAAAATCGTTTTCGTTAATGCGTCTGCTTTGAACTCGGCATGGGTGCTAATGAACTCGGCTACTGATGTATGGGACGGTGGCTTGGGTAGCAGCAGTGGCGAGCTGGGCCACAACGTGATGGATCACCATTTTAGAGTAGGTGCGTCGGCAGAGGTTGAAGGCTTTGACGATAAATATACCTACGGCCGCAGACCAAGCGGTTTCTATGTACCCAGATTCAGGAATTGGGGCGGTGATAAGCGTAACTATTTACGTGGCTTTGGCTACCAAGGCAGTGCAAGTCGCTCAGGTTGGCGCAAAGATATTGCCGAGTTTGGAATAGGTGCAGGGCTTAAAGATGCCATAACAGAGCCTGGTCCTTGGACCATTGGCATGACGGCGTTCGGTGAAATACTTCCTTATCACGAAAACAAAGTGTACCTGAACAAAAAAGTTACCGACAAATGGGGCTTACCAGTGCTCGCCATGGACGTAGAAATCAAAGAAAACGAGCTGAAGATGCGCAAAGACATGCAGCAAGACGCCGTTGATATGTTTGAAGCGGCTGGTCTTAAGAATGTGCAGGGGTGGGATGCAGATTACGCGCCGGGTATGGGTATTCACGAAATGGGTACGGCGCGTATGGGCAGAGATCCAAAAACGTCCGTGTTAAATGCGCATAACCAAGTATGGGACGCACCTAACGTATTTGTCACTGACGGTGCAGCAATGACATCAGGCAGTTGTGTGAACCCATCGCTTACCTATATGGCACTAACGGCAAGAGCCGCAGACTTTGCCGTGGAAGAGTTAAAGCGAGGAAACCTATAATGGAACGCAGAGAACTACTTAAGCTCATAGCGACAGCATCGGGTACCGCTTTATTTGCTGGAAATGTATTTGCTTACAAAGACATTCCTACAGTCCCCCTTAGCGACACATTATGTAATGAAAAAGACGTGGCCTTACTTAATGAAATGGCTGAGGTCATTATTCCACAAACCGATACGCCAGGGGCAAAAGCGGCAAATGTTGGCGCGACTATGGCCGTACTGGTAACCGATTGCTACACGCCGTTGCTTCAAAGAGCATTTCTTGATGGCATCAAGAAAATTTCTTCGTTAAGTCAAATTCGCTTCAACAAGCAATTTATTCAGCTTACCAAACAAGAGCGAGAAGCGTTGTTTAATGACTTAGATGTAGAAGCAAAAGCGGCAAACCTTGCAAATGGTGTGTACCAAGGCGTTGAAACAGGAAAGCCAAGTCAGTGGGAGCCTGGCACCGATGAACCTACGCCTCACTACTTTACGTTATTAAAACAGCTAACACTTTATTGTTTTTTCACCTCTCAAGTGGGCGCGACTAAAGTACTTCGATATGTCGCTATACCCGGACGATACGACGGCGCCTACCCCTACAAAAAAGGCGATAAAGCGTGGGCAACCTAAGATGTAAAAAGCGAAAAACGCAATACCGTTAAACGCAACACATTTATAAAGCAGACAATAAAAGGCACAGATACAATGAATAAAACCCTTGTTGCTTCTACGGTGGCGCTTCTTATGCCACTTATGGCGTGCGCTACAACTGAAGTAGAAACAGAGAAAAGCGAGTTACGACTAAGTCGTGAACAACAAGCCGCTAAAACGGAAGTTTGGGAGCCGGTTCCAGAAGTCGTGTCTTTCGATGAGGCGGGCGTGCCTTCCGATGCGATCACTTTAATAGGTGACGACCTGTCAAACTGGCGTTCAGTAAAAGAAGGTGAGGCTAAATGGACGCTTCAAGATGGTGTGCTAACCGTGAAGCCGGGAACAGGCGACATAAAAACGAATGCAGAGTTTTGCGATGTACAGCTGCATGTAGAGTGGAGAGCACCACAGCCAGAAGCTGGCATAGAAGGACAGCAGCGCAATAACAGCGGTATTTTCTTACAGCAAAGATACGAAATTCAGGTATTGGACTCATATCAGAATAAGACCTACCCCAATGGTCAGGCGGCAAGTGTGTACAAGCAAAGCATTCCGTTGGTCAATGCTATGAAGGCGCCAGATGAATGGCAAACCTATGACATTATATATAGAGCACCTAAGTTTAACGGAGAAAATTTAGCGTCACCGGGCTATGTTACTGTTATACATAACGGCGTGGTGGTTCAAAACCATACCGAGATCCAAGGTACCACTGAATGGATTGGTGCACCTAAATATAAATCCCACGGATGTGCACCGCTTCAATTACAAGATCACGGCAACTTAGTGAGCTTTAAAAATATGTGGGTAAGACCACTTTAAAAAGCCAGCCGGTAGATGTCTTCAATCTCTTCAATACTCAATTGCTTGGGATTATTGCGAAGAAGGCGAGTTACTTTACTCGCCTCTTCCGCTAACTCACCTACACAAGAAGGCGAAATATTAAAGTGGGTGAGTGAAGCGGGTATATCGACATCCCTGCAGAGTTTTTCGATAGCAATTAACAACAGTTTAATTGCCTCATCTTTTGAATGGTGACGTTCACATACCTTCAGAAGCTTAGCTACACAATAAAGCTTGTCTTGGCAAAACGGTGCATTTACTTTCAATACATGAGGAAGCATAACCGCGTTACTCATACCATGTGATAAATGAAATCGCCCACCTAAAGGGTAAGCCAGAGCATGCACTGCCCCAACGCCGGCGTTTCCAAAAGCAAGGCCGGCCATTAAACTGCCGGTGGCCATATCTTCGCGAGCAGCCAGATTTTCTCCATTATTATAAGCATGCACCAAAGAATTAAAGATCAGCTTTAATGCTTTTTCGGCAAGAGCATCAGTAATAGGGCTAGCATTAACACTTATATAGGCTTCAAGCGCGTGAACGAATGCGTCTATTCCGCTTGCTGCCGTTATAGACGGTGGACAAGTTTTTGTCATCTCAGGCGCAACAATAGCAACATCGGGTAATAGGCAGTGACTAACAATGCCTTTCTTCATTTGTGCTTTAGGATCAGACAATATAGCAATATTGGTGACTTCCGAGCCTGTCCCTGCGGTGGTGGGAATAACAATAAGAGGAAGACGCCTTTCTGAAAGCGTATTTTCACCAAAGAGTTCGCTAATAGACCCGCTATGATCATAGGTAGCTGCTAGTACTTTTGCGCTATCAATAGCACTACCGCCACCAAGGGCGATAATGCCATCTACCTTATTCTCGCGAAGGTCGTTTAATTTGGCTTCTATGATATTTACATCAGGCTCGGGTGGAATATCATCGATAACGTGCAAGGGGGGATAGGGAAGTAAAGCGAGTACTTGCTCAAGAAGACCAGATGACGAGACACCTTTATCAGTTACGACTGCACAATCTTTTATACCTAATCGCGTCATTTCATCTGCAAGGGCTTTTATCGCGCCAAGGCCTGTAATGAGTTTCCCTGCGGTCTTAAATTCCGAAACCTTCATAGAATGCTCCTAATAAGGGCGTATTTGTAATCGTAACGACTTACTTAATTTATAGTACAACGCGGCTGTTACCACTTAACTAAACTTATAGTCAGTTAAAAGTCGTGTGAATTAGTAGGTTAAATAAACGTTTTGAGTGTTGTTTGTGCAAACGATCGAAAAATAAGGTTTTTTTCGAAATAAGTGTTGACGTGAGCGCTCATTTCCCTAAAATGCGCATCCGCTTCGGGGG